>NZ_JBHTVD010000013.1:0-105947 GCF_042793215.1 Paenibacillus sp. NPDC056579 | reverse complement strand
CAGGACATGGCGGAGGCCAATGGCCGGGACACGGTGGAGGCCAATGGCCGGGACATGGAAGCGGACATACTACGGGAGGGCATCATACGTCGGGACACCGCAGCAATAAAAGCACTCGCAAAGTAAAATAACAGCAACAACCGAACTAAACGGTTTTTTAAGATATAAACCTTTTTTAGGAAAAAATGGTAGACGAATCACTCGTCTTATGGTAATCTTATAACAATAATCCGGAAGCACCGGTCGATCAGGTCCGCTAGAGGCATTGCCTCAGGCGGGCCTTTTTCGTTCATGGGAGCGGGTAGCGCGTTTTTTTTGGAAAATGTCGGAGATAGGTGGATTCATTAGTAACAAGAGCGGAAGCCGTTTCATATGTTGTCATGGAGTATGGATACGGTCGGCGAACTAATAACTGTTGTTCCCTATGGTTGGATGGCAGGAAGAGAGTTCGGCGGCTTGACAACATGATAACGGAGGATGATTAGAAATGAGCGATTTCAAAAAAAAATTGAAACAATTGAAGGTTTCCGATCTCAGATCGGGAGAAGTCAACTCCTGGCAAGCATCGGCTCAGGAAGATCCTAGAAGCTTGCAGTCTACTGGCATCAACTGCTTTAACTGCTTTAACTGTGTTTCGTGCTTCACTTGCTTTACCTGCTTTAACTGTGTGAGCTGCTTCCGTTGTTCCAACTGCTTCCGCTGCCATAACTGTTTCAACTGCCATAACTGCGCACGCTGCCAAAACTGTGCCCACTGTCACCGTAACGGTGAGCAATAATCCGTATATTAAACGGCATTCAAAGCACTTAAAACCCTTGTATCTTCAGATACAGGGTTTTTCTCATGAACGTCCTAATGGTCCGGGAGCAAGAACGTGACATGAGGGACAAAGAGCCATACATAAAATGAGGGGAGACGGGTCGAACCGAACGGTTAACGAAGGAGGAATTACGATGACAGCCTTACATCCTTCTGCACGTTTGAAAATGAAGAGAGATACGTTCTACGTTCCGGATGCTCACGGCAGTGTATATTTCCGCAACAATACAAGTTCTTTCCGGATGGAAGGAGAGTCTGTGGATCAATGGATCGAGCAGCTTCTCCCTTTGTTCAACGGAGAGCATACCATGGATTATTTGACGGATGAGCTCCCGGAGTCCCATGCGAACCGTATCTATGAAATTGCCGGGATGCTGCACAAGAACGGCTTCGCAAACGATGTCAGCGTTGATAGGCCTCATCAGCTGCCGGAGCAGGTACAGCGCCGATACGCCTCCCAGATCGAGTTTTTGGAGCAATTCGCGCCATCCGCGGCGTTCCGGTTCCAGACTTATCGCGAGTCACGGGTATTGGCTGTAGGCTGCGGGCCGTTATACGTTTCGCTGATCGCCTCCCTGCTCGAATCGGGGCTGCCCAAGCTCCATATGCTGATTACGGATGGAGAACCGACCGACCGGAGCCGGCTTACAGAGCTGGCGGCTTTTGCAAGGGAGCACGATCCCGAGGTCAGTCTGGAAGAACTAACCACCCGTCCTTCGTCTGAGCAGCCGTCGAGCCGGTTCTGGCAAGAGACCGTAGCACCGTTTGATGCGGTCATCTATGTGTCGAGAGGGGACGACGTGAGGGAGCTGCTGAGTGTTCATGCTGCATGCAAAGAGGAGAACAAGCGGTTTGCACCCGCAGTCTATTTGTCTCGGGCAGGATTAGCCGGACCGTTGATCCATCCCGGACAAGACACGCATTGGGAATCCGCATGGCGCCGTCTTCATAGTGCAGCTTTGAACGGCGGGCAGCCGCCGGAGGAGTATTCTTCTACGGCCGGAGCGATGCTGTCCCATATCGTCGTGTTCGAATTGTTGAAACATATTGCCGGGGTGAACGAGACCGCCGGCAAACGTCAGTTTTATTTGCTTGATCTGGAGACACTGGAAGGAAGCTGGCACCCGTTCGAGCCGCATCCGCTTGCCGAGGGGAGCTCGCTGCCGGCTGTAGTCGAGGAGGCAGAGCGGAGGCTCGAGCCGGCTAGGACGGATAACAGCGAGTGGCTGGCCCGCTTCGGCCGGCTGGTGTCGCCGGTATCGGGAGTTTTTCACGTGTGGGACGAAGGGGAGCTGAACCAGCTGCCGCTCTCCCAATGCCGCATACAGCCATCCGATCCATTGTCGGAGGGGCCGGCAAAACGTCTCGCGGAGATCGCGTGCGCGGACTTAACCCATGAGGGGGCCAGGCGCGAGGCGGCTCTGGCCGGGGTGGAGGCGTACGTGCGGAGATGGACGGACAGCTCGTCTTTCCGGCAGGAGTGGGAAGCGAGCGGCTTCACTCGGCAATGCTTGCTCGGCATCGGAGCGGGAGAAACGGCGGCAGAGGCTATGGCTCGCGCGCTGCAAAGCTGTCTGGGAGAGCGGCTGAGGAGGACGATAGCGGATCGGCCGCAAGTGGTAGCGCAGGCGCGAATCGTCTCCCTGGAGGATGTGCAGAGCCGTTATTACTTTCAGGCGTTATCGCGGATGAGAGGGACACCGGTGATCGCGCTCGGGCAGGCGGTTCACGGACTGCCGGTCGTCTGGGTCGGCACCGAGGGACAGTGGTTCGGCAGTCCCGGCTTGAATGTCACCTTGGCGCTGCGCGAGGCTTTACGGGAAGCGGTGCAGCAGGAACAAAACCGCTCCGCAGGGCGCTCCACAACTGCGAGAGGGCTTGTAACGAAGACGGCGACGTCCGTCTATTTGAACGAAGCGTCGTCTTTCCCTCTTGAAACGCCTTCGTGCGATAACGGGCATATGCCGGAGGCGGTGCGATCCGCTCTGCAAACGCTGAAATCGAGGATCGGACATCGTCTTGTAGTGCTGGATATGGCCTCGGAGCCTTTTTTAAGGGAAGAGATCGCAGCGGTGTTCGGTGTCGTAGTGCGTGAGGGGGTGTCCCGGTGAAGAAGCGCATCGTTATTGCCGGTGATGGCTCGTTAAGCGATTACGTTGGGGAGGAGCTGTCCCGCCAGGAGGTAGAAGGAATTCGGCTGCGTATGGATCAGCTTACGGACGGACTTCCTGATGAAGCCGGACTCGCGCTGCTGCTGCAGGAAGGCTGGCAGCCGCAAGCGGTGCAGCATGCCGAGGAGCGGTTCAGCGCTGCCCGCATCCCTTGGCTTCGGGGGGCGGTTGTGCTCGGCGAAGGTGTAATCGGGCCGTGGGTCATCCCGGGGGAGCCGGGCTGCCCGCAGTGCACGGACAGCCGCAGGCTGATGGCCGGCAGGGAACGCCGGGAAATGCAGTCGCTGCTGCAGGCATTAGCGGCCCAAGGCGGGACGCAGCGGGACGTATGGGCTGCGCCGATCGGACTCCTGCATATGGCGAAGCTGATTGCGGCGGAGGTGCGGGAGGCGCTGAACGGGTTGAGCGGCAAGCGAAAGGGGCGGCTGCTGCGCGTCAACCTGCTGACCTTGGAGACGTCCAGCCATACGGTGCTGCCGGATTCGCTATGCCCGGCATGCAGCAGGCCTGTGGACGATACGCCGGAGCAGGCGCGCATGGAGCTTAGGCCGAGTCCGAAGCTCAAGGCCGACAGCTTTCGTACCCGGTCCATGGATGAGCTGCAAGCCGTATTGGGACGGGATTATGTGGATCATCGGGCTGGTTTGCTGAACGGAAGCATGGTCGACTTGACGTCTCCGTTTGCCGACGCCAGCGTCAATCTGCCGCTGCTGTCGGAGGACGTAGGTGCGGCAGGACGCACGCACTCTTATGCAGTGAGCGGCTCCACGGCGATTCTGGAAGGGCTGGAGCGCTACTCCAGTCTGCAGCCGCGCAGCAAGCGAACGGTCGTATACGGCAGCTATCGCGAGCTGGCGGAGCAAGCGCTGAATCCGTTGACCGTAGGGGTACACTCGAAGGAGCAGTATGCGCTGCCGAACTATCCGTTCCGGCCGTTTGATCCTGAAGAAACGACGCCATGGGTATGGGGCTACTCGTTCCTGCAGGAGCGTCCGATTCTCGTGCCGGAATCGTTGGCGTACTACAGCATGGGCTGCGGCAGCCAATTCGTCTTTGAGTCGTCCAACGGATGCGCCCTGGGAGGAAGCCTGGAGGAGGCCATATTGTACGGAATACTGGAAGTGGCCGAGAGGGATTCGTTCCTTATGGCATGGTATGCGCAGCTGCCTCTGCCGAGGCTGGACCTGGATTCGGCCGCCGACCTCGAGCTGCAGCAGATGATCGACCGGCTGGAGACGGTCGCCGGGTTCGAGGTCATGTTCTTTAATTCGACGATGGAGTACGGCATCCCGAGCGTGTGGGGCATAGCCCGGAATAAGCGGGAGGAAGGGGCGCGTCTTATTTGCGCCGCAGGCGCTCATCCCGATCCGCTGCGTGCGGTGAAGGGCGCGCTTCATGAGCTGGGCGGCATGATGCCGAGCTTGGATATGAAGCTCCAAGCGAACCGTGAGGACGCTGTAAGGATGCTCCGCGACTCCTCGCAGGTGAAGTCGATGGAAGACCATTCTCTGCTGTACGGGCTGCCGGAGGCTGAGCAGCGGCTTGGATTCTTGCTGGATGGGGGGAGCAAGCCCCTGAAGTTCGAAGAAGCGTTTCCGCTAACCGGACGGCGGAATACAACGGATTTGACGGATGAGCTGGTTGGCGTACTGCAGCGGTTCAACAGGCTGAACCTCGATGTCGTAGCGATTGACGTAACGGCACCGGAGCTGGCGCGCAACAAGCTGCATTGTGTCAAAGTGCTGATCCCGGGCACGCTTCCCATGACGTTCGGCCATCATTACACCCGGCTGGCCGGGCTGGATCGGGTGTTCCGGGTGCCTATGGAGCTAGGATTTACGAAACAGCCGCTGACGTCCGGTCAGCTCAATCCGTTCCCGCATCCGTTCCCGTGAGAGGAGGAGGACCCGTGGAGCTGGAAACGTTCTTGCATGATTTGCATTACGATGTCGACAAAACGAAGCCTCCGGGCTGGGAGATCGATTGGAACGACAAGCCGCTGCCTTACAAGCTGTATCGCGGCGTACCTACAGTGACATTGGCTGCGGAAATTCCATTGGTGCTGCCGGCGAACAGGCCGTTAGCGGGCGCAGCCGCGCGTGAATATCCGGGTGCAGGCTCCGGAGCGAATACACTCCGGAAGCCGGGGCCGCCTGATCTGCGAACCATCGGACACTTTCTGTGGTATGCTTACGGCCTTGCTCAAGTGAGCGATTCGATACTAGCCACCATGGGTCCGGGGCAGGATGTGTTCCGGATGCAGCGAAGGTTCGCGCCTTCCGGCGGAGGCTTGTATCCGAATGAACTATATGTCTATTTGAACATCGGAGAGCTGCCTGAGGGTGTATATCATTACGATACGGCGCACCATCGGCTGGCGCTGCTGCGCGAAGGGAGATTTGACGGCTATATCGCCCGTGCGCTGGGCAACAGCTGCGATGTCGGCCGCTGCTTCGGCGTCGCCTTCGTTTCGTCGATGTTTTGGAAAAACTTCTTTAAATACAATCATTTCTCCTACCGTCTGCAAGCGTTGGACGCAGGCGCAATGATGGGGCAGCTGCTGGAATCGGCCAAACGGTTCGGATGGGAAGCGGGGGTCCATTACCGGTTTCTCGACCGCGCCGTTAATCGTCTGCTGGGGCTGTCTGGGCAGGAGGAGAGCGTATACGCCGTCATTCCGTTGTCGGCGGAATCGGCCGACGTCTGGTTTGCCGGCATGGCAAGGCAGCCGCCCGGAGCTATTACCGCTGAACGGCTGTGCAGCGAACTGCCCGCTATCCAGCATGACCAGTATGTACGATCGAAGAGAATCAAGCCCTACCCGCTGCTGAACCGGATGAATGAAGCTTCCATGCTGGAATCGCTAGAATCGTTAGGCCCTGTCGGGCTGCCTTGGATGGAAGCCGGTGGAAGCTCCGGCCGCAGAACGGCGGCGGGTGAGAGATATCGCCTGCCCGTCACAGAGAGGCTGGAGTACGATTTCGCCTCCGCATGCCGTCAACGGTATTCGCCGGATGCGGATTTCGTTTTGGGCTCTCTGGAGCCGGAGCGGCTGGCCGCACTGCTGCGTGAAGCGACAGAGTCCTTCGTGTACCGGAACGATCTGGATGGCTTCATGGAGCCGTCCGCCCCGAGAGCTCCGAGAGTCGGTTTGTACGGGATCCTGCATCAGGTGGAAGGAATCCCTGACGGGTCGTACCGCTACGACAGCGCGGAGTGCGCTTTGCTGCGGCTCCGGCCGGGAGATTTGCGGCTGTGGGTTCAGGAGGGAATGCCAGCGCACAACGTCAATGTGCTGCAGGTTCCCCTTGTTTTGCATGTAGCCGGGGATAGGCGGCATTACTTGCCGGCGCTCGGATACCGCGGGTACCGCATCCAGCAGATGGAAGCGGGTATGCTGACACAGCGCGTCCTGCTGTCCGCTGCGGCGCTGGGGTTAAACGGGCATCCGCTGCTTGGCTATGATGCCCGGCTGTGCGACGAGCTGTACCGGCTTCCGGAGCAGCGGCTGGCGAGCCTGATCCAAATTCCCGTCGGCTGGACCCGGCCCTCCCCCCGGCTGGCGGGGGCGCTGCATGGTTGACGGGTTACCCCGAAGCAAGCGGTATCCCGTGAAGCGGAGAGGTCATAGCATTACGATCATGGCATACCGTAATTGTTAACGGGCTGCATTGGCAGGAGGATAGTTATCCGGCTAATGGCAGCCTTTTTTACCACAAAAGATTTTATAAAGATTCCGATGTCAGCGGATGTAAAAGTTTATTTGGCGATAAAAACAACCTTGCTTACGTAGCGAGTTTTGCAAAAGCAAAACTTTAAGGTCGCTCCTCTGTGAAAGGACGTCGATAGACGTTTTTCTCACATCCTGGATGCACAGGAATAACCGCATATTATGTCGAACTTCTTGGTATGATGCGAATAGTAAACTTAACCATACTTAGAAATATCGCCATATTGATTTTATTTTTCGGCGCTCTTTTTTACCTGCGCTGGACCTGGATGGGGGTTTTTACTACACAGGATCAACCCCAAGCCGTCCAAGGCGTAATCGATTTGCGCGGTGTCGACCTGGAGCAATCTCCGCCGTTCTTTTTGAACGGGCAGTGGGAGCTGTACCCTCACCAATTTGTTTCGTATCAAAACGGACCGCAGGGAGCGAACGGAGGACTCCCTATCCAAGTGCCGGGTGATTGGGGCGGCGCGCTGAATCCAGATTCCGGCGCCTCCTACGGGTACGGGACGTACAGGCTGCGTATTCTTATCGATCCGCTGGTCCAGCCTGTCGCCTTCTGGTTTCAAGGCATTCAGGCGTCGTCGGAAATCGAAATCAACGGGATTACCTCCAGCAAGATCGGCAAAATTGCCGCAAACGCCGACGATTACGTACCCGGAAACGTCTCGTACACTGCCAACTATGCGGAGGAGGGTACCACAGAAATCGATTTGCTAATTCGCGCAGCTAATTTCGACCAGCCGTTGAAAGGCGGCTTGACGCGTTCCATTCGCTTCGGCTCGCTGGCCTCGATTGATTACGTGCGATGGTATTCCATCGGCTTCCAGCTCGTTACGTTTATCATCCTGCTGCTTCACGGCTTGTATGCAGGCATCATCTACTTGTTCAACCGCGGGGAGAAGGCTTTGCTCATTACCGGCTTATTAACCTTATCGGTCGGGATAGCGATCCTTATCGGCCATGATAACGTGCTCCAGCTCTGGCTGCCGATCAATTACGAATGGGCGATAAAGATCAGGCTGCTCAGCCTCCTGTGGCAAAACATTTTTATCCTGCTTCTGTTCCGAAAATTCTCGGCGGCACCTCCGAAGAGCCTATGGTTACGGGGTTACACAACGGCACTTGTTCTGTTCTCGGGATTTTTGGCGGCCGCACCCGCATCATGGGTCAATGCAGCGATCGATTTGCAGCTGTTCCATGCCTTCTATTTCACTTCCTTCGCCTGGTTTATTTATATCGTCTGCACCATGATCTTCATGAAGCAGGCTGACAAAGACGTCGTCTTCCTGCTGCTCACCGCGGCAGCTATCATAACCAACATGTTATGGAGCATCGTCGAGTCGATGAAGGACGTGACGACCGTGTATTATCCGATGGATCTTATTGCGGCGCTCACCGGATTTTCCAGCTATTGGTTTAAAAAATATATCCGCAACGCCAACAATAATGCGAAGCTGACGGAGCAGCTGACAAAAGCGGATAAGCTTAAGGACCAATTTCTGGCCAATACCTCACACGAGCTGAGAACGCCGCTGCACGGCATCATGAATATTGCGGAAACCGTAGTGACCAAGGAAAAAGAGAAGATGGACGAAAAAAGCGTGAAGGATATGGAGCTGCTTGTGACGATTAGCCGCCGGATGTCACATTTGCTCGGCGATCTGCTGGACGTCGCACGGCTCCGCGAGCATGGCATTGTGCTGCAGCGGGAGCCTTTGCAGGTGCAATCGGTCGTTCCGAGCGTCATCGCCATGCTGAAATTTATGGTAGAAGGCAGGCCGATCCGGCTGTCCACGGATATCCCGGAATCGATGCCCCCGGTCATGGCCGATGAGAAAAGGCTCGTGCAAATTTTGTACAACCTGCTGCACAACGCGATCAAATATACCGAGGAGGGAACCATCAGCGTTTCCGCCGGGACCAGGGACAGGCATGCCGTCATCCATGTCACCGATACCGGAGTCGGCATGGACGAAGAGACACAGGCGCGAGTGTTTCTCCCCTATGAGCAAGGATCTTACGGAATCAGCGACGGGAAGGGGATCGGGCTTGGCTTGAGCATATGCAAGCAGCTGGTCGAGCTGCACGGCGGCTCGTTGACGGTTCACTCCGCAGAAGGCAGAGGCTCGGAATTCCGCTTCGAGCTGCCGCTCGCGGATGCGTCGGAGGTACCGCTGCCGCCGCAGCTGTTGTCTATGCCGGCAGGAACGGAGACGGAACCGCCGCCCGGGTTCCTGGCCCGGGACACGGCCGTTGGCGAAGTGGCTGCCGCCGCAGCTATTCCGCCGCTACTGCACGATACGCGGGCGAATATTCTTGCGGTTGACGACGATCCGGTCAACCTGAATGTACTGGCCGGCATCCTGTCGACGGAGCCGTACAGCATTACCACGGTCCAGTCAGCCCGTGAAGTGCTGGAACTGCTCGGCACCCGGCAATGGGACCTGCTGATTGCCGACGTTATGATGCCGCAAATGTCGGGCTACGAGCTGACGCAGCGAGTAAGGGAGCATTACTCGGTATCGGAGCTTCCGGTGCTGCTCTTGACCGCGCGCAGCCAGCCCTCCGATATTTATACCGGCTTCTCGTCGGGAGCCAACGATTATGTTACAAAGCCGGTAGATGCCCTGGAGCTGAAATATCGGATCAGGGCGTTAGTAGCACTGAAGCAATCCATCCATGAGCGCTTACGTATGGAAGCGGCCTATTTGCAGGCGCAGATCCATCCTCATTTTCTGTTTAACACGCTGAATTCCCTGATGGCGCTAAGCGACATCGATACGGAGCGCATGCGGGATTTAGGCGATGCGTTCACGTCGTATTTACGGATCAGCTTCGATTTTCTTAATACGGGAGAGCTGGTCGAGCTTACTCATGAGCTGGAGCTGGCCAAAGCTTATTTGTACATTGAAAAAGAGCGGTTCGGGGACAAATTGGCGATCGTTTGGGAGGTCGAGCCCGATATTAATTTGCTTCTCCCGCCGCTGCTCATTCAGCCGCTGATTGAAAATGCGGTCAAGCACGGTATTTTTAGCCGGACCCAAGGCGGAACGGTACATATTCGGATTACCCGCCGGGAGGGCTTCATCCAAGTTGAAGTAAAGGACAACGGCAAAGGGATGGACCAGGAGAAGGTGATTCAGCTCCTCAGTCCGACGATGAAGGGGAAGTCCGGCATAGGGCTCCCGAATACGAACCGGCGGTTGATTCAAATGTATGGCCGCAGCTTATCCATCATCAGCACACCGAATGAAGGAACCGTCGTGTCGTTCGTTATCCCTTATAATTCTTTTAATGATATGAAATAATCTGACACCAAGATCACCCTCTCCGCGCCTGAGCTTGCGCCTCCCATTACTGTTATGTGTTAACCATTAGGGGGTGCAGGAAGCAGTCGCGCGGAGCCTGGTGATCTTTTGTCCGTTATAGCCGAAGCTAAAAGCTCGCGGCAAGCTTCGCTGTCTTCTGCAATCCTTCCTCCACAATCTGGCTGGCACGGTCTGGATACTGGTTATGCCCTTCGATAACGGCCACTTCCGGATCGTGAATCCCCCACATGCCGAGCATATTTCTCACATAGGCCAACGACATCTCCATTCCAGCCAGGAAGGAATTGGAGTAATCCCCTCCGCGTGCATTTAATAGAGCGACTTTTTTGCCTGCTGCGAGTCCGGTGATTCCTTCTTCGGTAAACTGGAACGTTTTGCCGCTCTGCGTCAAATACGAAATGTAAGTGATCAGCGGTGCCGGAACCGTATGGTTCCACAGTGGAAAGGCAAAGACCGCTTTGTCGGCCGCCAAAAACTGATCCATATACCGGTTGGCGATCCGGGCGGCTTTAAGCTCTTCGGGAAGGGGCTCCAAGCCCAGGCTCAGCTTATAAAGACCGCTGATGGTTTTGTTTCCGTAATACGGAAGCTCGGCATGGTAAAGATCAAGCTCGGTAATGTGATCCTGCGGATTGGCCTCCTTGTACGTTTGCAGGAACGTTTCATACATTTGTACGCTGACGGATTGCTCTGCCGGACGGTCATTGGCAATAATGAATAATACACGGGACATGTTCATCTTCCTCTCCTGAGATGTGATCTTTTACAAGGTCTAGTGTAAGGGAAGAACACTGACAACAGACTGTCAGAGATTGTTGATGGTTTCTATTGTTTTTTCTTTTATTTTTTGCGGTTTGTACGATACAATAGATGTGCATTTGGACCGTTTGAAGGAGCCGCGCGAGATGGAGAACCTACATAAGGAGCATGACCAAATTAGTCAAATCTGTTTGCTGGCCGGCAAAATTATGCTGCAAAGCGGAGGAGAAACCTACCGGGTGGAGGATACGATGATGCGCATCGCCGCCTCGCTAGGGTTCGACAATACCCATAGCTATGTAACCCCTACGGGAATCATCTTTACCATTGACGGGAAGGAGCCGGCAACCCGGCTGATCCGGATTATGGAGCGGTCGACGGATTTGCGCAAGGTGGCGCTGGTCAACGACGTCTCGCGCAAAATTAGCGCAGGTCAGCTATCCGTCCAGGATGCCTACGAGACGCTGAAGCAAATCGATGCGGACCGCCACGCCTATCCGGTAGGCACCCAGGTTATCGCCGCCGCATTGTCCAGCGGATGCTTCCTGATCATGTACCAGGGCGTCTGGCAGGATTTTATTCCGGCTATGCTTGCCGGCGGGTTCGGTTTTTGCATGCTCGTCTTCTTGCATCGGCTTATTTCCATCAAGTTTGTCGCGGAGTTCGCAGCTTCTCTCTTGATCGGCATGATCACGTTCGTCTTTGTCAAAAGCGGCTTCGGCCGGGAGCTCGACACCATTATTATCGGGTCCGTCATGCCGCTTGTACCGGGGCTGCTTATTACGAATGCGGTAAGGGATTTAATGGCGGGGCACCTTGTGTCGGGTATCTCGAAGGGTGCGGAGGCGCTGCTCACCTCGTTTGCCATCGGCTCGGGGATCGCGTTCGTGCTTTCTTTTTATTGAACCGTTTAGGAATCCGAACAGGAGAGTTCATATATATGATCCTAGAACAGCTCGTGACCAGCTTCATCGCCTCCGCCGGCTTCGGCATTTTATTTAACGCCCCCAGGAGAAACCTGCTGCAATGCGGCTTTGTAGGGATGCTTGGGTGGCTCTTGTATATCTCGTGTCTGAAATCGTGGGACGATCCTATCTTGTCGACGCTGACCGCTTCGTTTTTCGTCACCGTAGTAAGCCAGTTTCTCGCAAAAGTATACAAGACGCCGATCATCATTTTCAGCGTCTCCGGCATTATTCCGCTTGTACCGGGGGGATTGGCCTACGATGCCATGCGCAACGTCGTAGAAAATCAGTATGATTTGGCCGTGCAGATGGCAGCCAAGGCGTTCATGCTGTCCGGTGCCATTGCGATTGGCATTGTTTTCTCCGAGGTGATCAATCAGGTTATCCGGAAGTCGCGTTTATAGTAAGCTGTGGAGGGGAGAGCCGGGTATGAAAGTAGAAACGATCTCATTGCAAGGAACGGCGCAGTGGAACGAGGATGCGCTCGTTATTAACGAAAGCCTGCATTTGTACGGCGTTTTGGACGGGGCTACCTCCGTACATCCTTATCGCGGGCCCAACAACGAGACGGGAGGCTATCTGGCTTCGCAAACGATACGGCAATATATGCAGTCGCTGAAGACGGACGTCGGGCTGGAGACGGGGCTGAAGTCACTCGTCCTCGAAGCGAATTCGAGGCTCAGGGAAGCGATGCTCGAGGCCGGGATCGACGTCACCGACAAGCAATCGTTGTGGACGAGTGCGCTGGCGATTGTCCGGATTAGCGATAATTATATCGATTACGCCCAAGTAGGGGATTGCATGATTATCGCCGTTTACAAGGACGGATTGATCCGGCCGATCTCCAGGGATCAGGTGGCGCCCATCGATGCGCGGTTGAAAAGCGTCCTGCGGGAGCATATCCGGCAGGGTGTTGCGTCGAGAGATGAGCTGTGGGCACGCATCAGGCCGATGATTTTGCAAAACAAAACGACAATGAACACGATCGAGGGCTACTCGGTCATGAGCGGCGAGCCGGAGCTTGCCGATTTTATCGAATACGGCAGGTTCAACCGGATCGGGCTGCAGTCGATCTTGATCGTGACGGACGGCTTGTTCCTGCCTGGAGCGGACTCGGAGCGGGAAGCAGACGCTATAACAGCGATGGCCGGGCGCATTGCCGACATGACCTTGCCCGGTTATGCCGAATGGCTGCTCCGGCTGGAGCAGGACGATAGCGAATGCGTGCGGTATCCCCGATTCAAAATATCCGACGATAAAACAGGCGTATGGATCAAATGGTGAGCATGGAGCTGCAGGGAACATACAGGTTGCCTGCGGCTCCTTGGAATTGAGTTTGGCAAGGAGATGATTGGAATTGCAGGGAAACGATTCGGGGGTTTGCAAGTTCGTTCATTATGGATTAAAATGAAACCGGATTCAGATAATATAATAAGAATTGACCATTGGACAATTATGGGATCATAGCGAAGGCTGAGGGAGAGAAGTACAATGAAAGAAACGTTGCGTGTCGAAAAAGATTTCTTAGGTTCCAAGGAAGTGCCGATCGAAGCTTACTACGGTATTCAAACGTTAAGAGCCGTAGAAAACTTCCCGATCACGGGTTACCGGATTCACGAAGAGCTGATCAGAGCGATGGCGATCGTGAAAAAAGCGGCGGCTACAGCCAATATGGAAATTACGAGACTGCAGCCTGCATTGGCAGAAGCCATCGTTCGCGCCGCGGATGAAATCATTGCAGGCCAATGGCACGACCAATTCATTGTCGATCCGATTCAAGGCGGCGCAGGAACATCCATCAATATGAACGCCAACGAGGTTATTGCCAACCGCGCGATTGAGCTGCTGGGCGGAACGAAAGGCGATTACTTCACCGTTAGCCCCAACTCGCACGTCAACATGGCGCAATCGACGAACGATGCGTTCCCGACGGCGATTCACATTTCCGTGCTGTCTTCGATAGATAAGCTGTTGGTGACGATGAAGCAGCTGCATGAAGCTTTTGTCGCCAAGGCGAAAGAGTTCGACGGCGTGATCAAAATGGGCCGCACCCATCTGCAGGATGGAGTGCCGATTCGGCTTGGTCAGGAATTCGCCGCCTATGCCAAAGTGCTGGGACGGGACATGAAACGGATCGAGAACACCCGCGAGCATCTGTACGAGGTTAATATGGGAGCAACGGCGGTCGGAACGGGCTTGAACGCCGATCCGCGCTATATCAAGCGGGTTGTGGAGCTCTTGGCCGAATGGAGCGGCTTCCCGCTCGTTAACGCCGAGGATCTCGTCGACGCTACGCAAAATACAGATGCGTACACCGAGGTGTCCGCAGCATTGAAAGTATGCATGATGAATATGTCCAAGGTGGCGAACGACCTCCGCCTTATGGCGTCGGGGCCTCGCGCCGGATTAGGCGAAATCAGGCTGCCGGCCCGCCAGCCGGGATCTTCCATCATGCCGGGTAAAGTGAATCCGGTCATGTGCGAGGTCGTCAATCAGGTGGCGTTCCAGGTTATCGGCAACGACCATACGATTTGCCTTGCTTCCGAAGCGGGACAGCTTGAGCTGAACGTGATGGAGCCTGTTCTCGTCTTCAACCTGCTTCAGTCTTTGAGCATCATGAACAATGTGTTCCATGTGTTCAAGGTTCACTGCGTTGACGGAATTGAAGCCAACGAGCAGCAGTGCAAAGAATACGTCGACCGGAGCATCGGTATCATTACGGCGCTGAACCCGCATTTGGGCTACGAGGTAGCGGCCCGCATCGCGCGCGAAGCGACGTTAAGCGGCAAATCGGTACGCGAGCTGTGCTTGCTGTATAACGTGCTGACCGAAGAGGAGCTGGATCTCATCTTGGATCCGTACGAGATGACGCATCCCGGCATTGCAGGTGCGGCGCTTCTGGATATAAATTAATCGGCTCTGCCGGGTCTGGCAGACTCCTGACAATTCAACCGGCGGTCCGGAACTTTGGTTCCGGGCTTCCGGTTTTTTTGCCGCTGCGATTCTTAATGCTGCTTCATGCGTTAAATAGTTAACGGCATTGATTGATGTTCCTTGTCTTTGATGGCGGTATGTGCATGAAACTCCGGATATTCCCGTATGCTAAGGAAGTGCGCAAGACTTATGGATTTAAAGGAGGAGGATTTCCATGATTTTAAGTACTACACCGACGATACAGGGGAAAGAGATTGTGCAGTACGTTTCCATTGTCACTGGAGAAGCCATTATGGGGGCCAATATCGTACGCGATCTGTTCGCATCGATCACCGATATTGTAGGCGGCCGCTCCGGGGCCTACGAGAGCAAGCTGAAGGACGCCCGGGACATAGCATTCAACGAGATGGAATCGCAGGCGGCTCGGATGGGGGCCAACGCTGTCGTCGGAATCGATATTGATTATGAAGTGATTCGCGAAGGTATGCTGATGGTGGCGGTGAGCGGCACCGCGGTCAGAGTGGAGTAAAGCAACGCCTGAATCGGGCGAAACGGGCTGGGAAAGTACATACACCAGCGAAAGTAACTAAGAGGCGGCTTACCGGCGAGATGTTAGAGGTAAGCCGTCTATTCGTTTCTCATACTGGAGAGTTGAGGCGATCGACTCAGACGGGAACAACATCGATGTATTGCACTCTGCCGTCATCCCCGTCTATAACCAGCTGGATCTCTACGGCCGGGACGGAAGCAAGCGCCCGCAGCGTGGGCGAATGACGCAGCTCATCCGTTAGATGCCAGCCCGTCGGGCAAAGGATGTAGCGGCGGTCGCCGCGTGCCATGAACGTGTTCGCAATAAAGCTCCACAGCTCGTCCCAATGCTCAAGCTGAATCGTTTCCAAACGCTCCGCATACAAGGAATAGTATTGGAGGCGCTTGGCCGGCTCGTGGATGATGAGATCCGTTCTATACAAATCTGTAATCAATGGATAAACCTCTCCGCTTTGAAGCTTGTCTCGCAGCCATTGCTTGGATGAAGGCCGGATCCCGTTCAAAATGACCTCTTGGTCCTCGTTGGCAATAGACACCATCTTAGGTCTGCTGAAATGAGGGAGCAGCTGCTCGAACAGGACTGCTTGCGTTTCCAGACTGCCGATCGGGATTTGCATATGAACATCACCGGAGTAGAGAGCATGGGGCGCCAGCAGCCATTGGGCGAGCACCGACATTTCCCCGTCTGGAGAGGGTGATTCCAGACCTTGCGTATAAATGAAAAAATCGGCGGCATCGCTATCTCCGGCTGCCAGAATGCCGTTTCCTTGACATACAACGAGCTTCTCTTCCTTCAACCAATCCAAAGCCGGTCCACCTCCCATCGTTTTCACAACTCTAATCAATCCAATCCGCTCATGAAGTCGCAGGGGACATGATTTTATTGTAATCTGAGGGTATGCCGATGACAACTTTTCCATGGATGCCAATTGTTAGGCGGATGTCAGGAATTTTAATCTTTTAGTCTAAAAGTTACCTAAAGCTTGTTTGCCATAATACTATACAAAAGCAGTACAATGGCAGGGGGAATTCAAATGGCAAAAGTGATGGTAGTCGACGATGCGGCTTTTATGAGAATGATGCTGAAGACGATGCTTACGGAAGAAGGGCATGAGATCGTAGCCGAAGCGGCGAACGGTTTGGAAGCGGTGCAGGCATATATGTCGGCCAAGCCCGATCTGGTAACGATGGACATTACGATGCCCGAGCTTGACGGAGTAGGGGCCGTCAGGGAAATTCACAGGCTGGACCCGCGGGCCAAAATCATTATGTGCTCCGCCATGGGGCAAAAGGCAATGGTGATCGAGGCGATAACGGCGGGAGCGAAGGATTTTGTCGTAAAGCCGTTTCAAAAGGAACGCGTGATGGAATCTGTTAACAAAGTGTTAGGATTATAAGCGGACGGCCTCCTTGCCATGATGTGGCGACGGAGGTTTTTTACTTGTAAACAATACATATACTGTATATAGCGAAACTGAAGAGAGGGGAGGGTGATGAACTTTGCGGTGGAAAGCGATAGGCGGGGTCGTGCTGCTCATAGGCGTCGCAGCCGCAGCCGCCATTCAAATATACGGCAAGCCGTATCATCCCGATGCGTCTGCGCTTGAGGCAATGAGAGGGGGACACGGAATTACCGTAACGGACAGCAAACGGTGGATCGCCTTCGAGCCGCTGCAGGTCAAGCAGCCGGACGTTATATTGTATCCTGGCGCATGGATCAGTCCCGAGAGCTATGCCCCGCTCGCCTCCCTGCTGGCCGATCGGGGTTACCGCACCTGGATCGTCAAAATGCCGTTTGAGCTTGCGGTATTCGGCGTAGAACGGGCAGCGGATATTATGGAGATGAATCCGAAGCAGACGTACGTCATCGGAGGCCATTCGCTCGGAGGCGCGATGGCAGCCCGTTACGCGGCCAAACATCCCGACAGCGTGCACGGGATCTTTTTTCTGGCGGCATATGCAGATCAGAAGGGCAGTATCAGGGAGACGAAGCTGGCGGCGTTATCCATTACCGGCAAAGAGGACGGCGTTCTGAACAGGCAAGCCTACGAGGAAGGGAAAGCCTATTTGCCGGAGAGCACCGTCTATGAAGAGATCAAAGGCGGCAATCATGCCGGCTTCGGCAGCTACGGGATGCAGAAGGGAGACAGGCCATCCAGGCTGAAGCCCGATGAGCAGGAGGCCCTTACGGCGGACATGCTGAGCAAATGGATGAATACCATCGTGACGCGCTCCAGCAGCAAATAAGGGGAAGATTTCAGCAAAAAACCACCCGTTGGCTGGACGGATGGCTTCGGTTGTATCGGTCGAGTTCAGTTCAGTTCAGGTAATCCCCTGATATGGCGTTTTGCCGGAAGGGGCGTACGCCTGGCTCGGAGTAGCGAGCGGCTCTCCGTTCTTATAATAGACCTTCGGGTCAAGAATAACGAAGAAAATGTGGATGTTATCGTAGCCCTGCTCCTGGAGCAGCCGGTTCAGCATGGAGGCCGCGGCGTCATGAACCTCCTGCTTGCGGGGAAACATTAGAATTTCTACGCTAAGCGGGACCTGGGTAATAGCTTCCGTGACCAGCGATTCCATCTTTACTTTCTCGTTCGATATGTTGACGATATGGGCGAATTCCTCCACCACCCGGGGGGCTATCGTTCGTAAAACATCCGTGGGAAAACCTTTAAAACGCAAATAAGGCATGGTGTCCGTCTCCCTTATATTCCAATATAAAAAGCAGCAGCATATCGATGCTCCCGCCAGACCTGAAACGATCAGCTTGTCCTAACCAGCGAGCCTGCCACTGGGGCTGTCTATTGATTATATGTACATTTTTACATATAATAGGCTCGTGAACATCGTACTACGGTTCCATATTTCTGTCAACCGAACAACCGTTACACGGGAGGGACCATGAATACTCTTTCATACGGCTTGCTTGCCATGCTTGCTCAGGGGCCGTGCACAGGGTATGAGCTGATGCTGCAAATTCAGCCGGTCTGGCAGGCGAAGCACAGTCAGATTTATCCGCTGCTTGCGAAGCTCGAGCAAAACGGCTTCGTCAGGTTCGTCGAAGTGCCGCAGAAGGAGAAGCCGGATAAAAAAGTGTACTCTATCACGGAACGGGGCGTCGAGGCACTGAAGCTATGGCTTCCAAGCGAGACCTCCGAGCCGGTCAAGAGGGACGAGATGCTGCTCAAAACCTACTGCATTTGGCTTGTTGATCCTTCAAAGACGGAGCGTTTGTTTGAGGAACGGCTCGAGAGCTTTGGGAAAAAAATGAGTAAATATAAGTCGATGCTCTCCGAGCTGCATCGGGAGGACGATAACGCAGAGCGCTTGCCGGGCGCAGGTTCCGCCTCGTTCGGCCAATATATATTGCTAAAGAGGGCTATAGACAGCGCTCAAATGGAGATGGATTGGTGCCGCTGGGTGCTGCAGCTGCTGCAGGAGCAGAGGGAGAAGCGGGCCGCTGCAGAGGCAGCCAAGGATGCCGCGCAGTGACGCCCTAACCCGGGCGAATGCCTCGCCAGGCAGGCAGGTCATCCCTCTATCCAATGGAGCTTCACTTAATTTATAGGTCAGGTCGTCTTGTCGTTCATCGCTGTGAATACGATAGGCGGATTTATTTGTTTTTGCCCCCGTGCAAAATCCAGTGCAACATTCGTTGCTCCCATCGCCGGGCGTGCGTGCCTTTATCCCGTTTTTATGCTATGGTTAGATGTGAGAGAATTGGCAAGAGCTTGATGACTAATCGGGAGCTGAAGTGAGGGTAGATGGATGAACGATCGCAAGATGATTGTCTGTTTGGGCGAGCTTTTAATTGATTTTGTACCGGAAGAGAACGGACAGCCGCTGGATAAGGTGCCTGCGTTCCAGCGAGCGGCGGGGGGAGCTCCCGCCAACGTAGCCGCGGCCGTAGCGAAGCTGGGCGGATCGTCCCGGTTTATCGGGAAGATCGGCAGCGACGCGTTCGGCCGTTATTTGCGCGGCACGCTGATTGACGCGGGAGTGGAGCCGGCGCTCGTCGAGACGGATGCGGCGAGGACGGGCCTGGCCTTTGTATCGCTCCGCCGGGACGGGGAGCGGGATTTCTTGTTTTACCGCGAGCCCGCGGCGGATATGCTGCTTGAGGCATCGGAGCTGGAGGACGACTGGCTGGACGACGCAGCCGTATATCATTTCGGCTCCGTATCCCTGATCAGCGAGCCGAGCCGGACGGCAACACTGGAGGCGGCGCGCAAGGTCCGGGCGGCGGGCGGAGTCGTATCGTACGATCCGAACCTGCGTCCTGCCTTATGGCCGGACGAGCAGACGATGCGGCAGGAGGTGCTCGCGCATATCGCTTTGGCCGATATAGTGAAGGTCAGTGAAGAGGAAGCGTCGCTTCTGCTGGAGACGCACCCGGCGGAGGCGGTGCAGCAGCTGCTGGCTATGGGAGCCAAGGCTGTGGTCGTCACAAGAGGCGAGGAAGGCTGTTTCGTCGTTACGCGCAATGCGATGACGCTGGTACCGGGCGTGCGTGTTAAGGCGGTCGATACGACGGGAGCGGGGGACAGCTTCGTCGGAGCGATGCTGTACAAGCTGGCGGAATGCGGAATGACAGCCGAGCGGCTGGAAGGGCTGTTGTCCGATGAAGCGGCTGTGATGGACATTTTTACATTCGCCAATAAGGTAGGCGCAATCACTACGACGCGGCGAGGCGCGATTCCTGCGCTGCCGACGCTGGCAGAAGTCGAAGCGCTTTAATACAACAACAAAGAAGGGAATCTGCTTTGGAATCAAGCAGGTTCCCTTCTTCGTTTCTATGCCGCTAGAAGCTTAGCGGAACGGTGCGTTGTGCTGCGGGCAGCGGGCGAGAGTGTCGGTCGGCGCTTAATACACCCGCGCCTCGATGAGCTCGGCGCAGCGGCCGCCGTTCGTTGCTTCGACGACGAGCCGGATCCGGGACGTATGCACCGCTTGGCTCAAGCGGTGGGTACGCTTGCGCTTGCGGTTCGCGCGCTCCTCATTCAGGACGGTCCATTCACCGTCCACTAACGCCTCCAGCCGGTAATCGCGCACGAGCTCTGGAATGATCTCGAACGGGGTCCGGTGGTGATGCAGGTTGATCAAATCCTCGTTCACGTCATCGTTAAAGACGAGCTGCACCTCATTCACCTCGACCGGCTGCTCCCAGCTCAGCTCCAACGTCGCGGATTCTCCTTGGCGAAGCGGCTCGGAGCTCCACAGATGAGGCTGCCCGTAAGGACGGAGGTAGCCGTCCTTGACGTTGTCAGCGGTGAAGGCCGCCGTCTCCGGATGAAGCCGGAAGCAGAACGGACGGCGCACGAGCTTCTTCATGCTCCATTGAACTACCGGCTGATCCGGCTGATGATCCTCCAAATCGCGCGAGACGACCGGCTTCCGTCCTTTGTCGAACGCGAGCACGCCGGTGCGCGGCTCATCGGATACGTACAGCGCGACGCCGTCGCAGGCTTTCACGACGATGAACGCGTTCTGAGGCATATCCGGCTTCCAGGCGAGCGGCACCTGAATCCACTGCCGCTCGCCTGGAGCAACCGCTACCGTACCGCTTACTTCGAGCTTGTGCGGCACGTAGTTTTCCCCTCGGCCGGTGCTCCACACCTCGACCTCGAGCGTTGCCGGCGCCGCTGCATCGACCAGCAGGTCGAGCCGCTCCACCTCCGGCGCTACGGGTACGAGCAGGCCTGCGTCCCGGGCCAGCTCATGCCGCTCGGCGGCTTGCTCCACCGCGAGCCGCCTCAGCGTGCTCGACGCCGTGACGGCGGCACGGCGGGCAAGGTCCCGTTCATCGGCATTGTGCAGGCCGATGACGGAGGCATCCTGGCGCAGCAGCGTCTGCTGCAGCTGCGCCAGATGCTCGCGGTACACGCCGCGCGGCGTCGTGCCGAGCTGCACAGCCAGCGCCGCGCCGGTGCCCGCGGCCTCGCCGATGACCGCGCACGTGGCCATGACGCGCGTCGTCCCGAAGGCGACGTGGGAGGCGCTGATGTTGCGTCCCGCAAACATCAGGTTCGACACGTTCGCCGAGTAGAGCGAGCGGAACGGGATGTGGTATATCCCGTCGGCGTGCAAGTGCTTCGAGCCGCTCTCTGTCGAATACATCCCCTGCGGCGGATGAAGATCGATCGACCAGCCTCCGAAGGCGACCCGGTCCTCGAACTCCCGCTGGGCGAGAATGTCGTTCTGGTTCAGCACGTAATCGCCGACGAAGCGGCGGTATTCCCGTTTGCCCGGCAAGGAGCCGACCCATTCGAGCGTCATGTTGGCGGCGTCGAACTGGCCGGAATTTTTAATATAATCCCAAATGCCGTAAATAACCGACCACAGCTCGTCGCGAATGCGTTCATTCTGATGAACCGTGTCCAGCTCGCCGCCCCACTCGATCCACCAGTAATGGCAGCCCGAATCACCGCTGCGGATGACTCTTTTGATTGGGATCGACGTCTGGGTAATGTCTTTGGCAAAGCTTGGAGGGATATAGGCAACAGGGTGCCCGACATCCTTCGTATAAAATAACAGCGTGCTGCCGAGGGTAATCGAGTCCGCTTCCTCCGGCGCCCAATCCTCATTGTATTCGTGCCTCGCCTCACGGCCGATCCGGTATTTGGCTCCGGCCAAAAAGCCGACCAGACCGTCGCCGGTACAATCCAAAAACATAGCGCTTTCAAAACGGATTTTGCGCTCCGAGCCCATCATCCACCCGGTGACGGAGACAATGCGGCGGTCGTCCGCTTCCCCAACCGCTTCCACCTCGTGAACGTCCGTGTTCAGGAACAGCTGAATATTCGGCTCCGCCAGCACCGTTTCCAGCACGACCAAATCCCAGAAATACGGATTCCCGTCCGGGTTCCGGTATTGATTTTCCACGAACATCTCACCCATAATGCCGGTTTCCCGGGCATAACGGTTTGTTCCGTGCGCTGTGGCGCCGCATACCCATACCCGGACCTCGCTGCTGGAATTGCCGCCGAGGACGGGGCGGTTCTGGATCAAGGCTACCGTGCTGCCGAGACGGGCCGCGGCGACAGCGGCGCTGACTCCGGCCAAGCCGCCTCCGATGACGGTAATATCGGTTTGGATCAGTTCGTTTTTCATATCGGATCACCTCTGCTTCAAAATAATTGCTTATCTATAATTTCATTATATGAGGGGCTATTTACTTTTAACATGCACTGATTTAGCATTGAGTATATACAAAATTTCATCGATGTCAGTTCGTGAGCATCGACATGAATCCTTCAGAGAGGGGGCGCCGGGCATGGAGGCTCCGTTTACAGAATGGCTGCCCGTTGTCCTGCAATATACGTTTTGGAAGCGTAAAGCCGACTTTCAGCTTGCGGAGGATACGTATGAGGAATGGGTGCTGTTTGCGGTAGAGGAAGGCTCGTTCCGCTATGAAATTAGTGAGTCGTCGGGAACAGCCGCCTTCGGCGATATCATCGTCTGTCCTCCAAGGACACCGTTTCACCGGGAGGTGGTCGAGCCGGTCTCGTTTCATTTTTACACGTTCGGCTGGTCGCGACGCGATTCCGGAGAGGATTCCGCGCCTATTGGCGGTGATGAGGTCCCCGTTCGGCTGGCGCTGACGGACAGCACCCGGCTGTCCTCGACCTACCTGTACATGCGGCAGCTGGCCAGACTCGGCCCGCCTGCGCAGAGGCTCGGGCAATGGAACCATTTGCTGCAGGATTTATGGCAGCAATACGTGATGGAGCGCGAGCTGGCCGAGTCGGCCTCGTCCGTCGTTCAGCAGGAGCTGGATCCGGTCATGATCGAGGCGGGAAGCTGGCTGCAGCGCCATGCTTTCGGGCCTGTCCTGCTGAAGGAGCTTTGCAGCAAACTCGGCTTAAGCCCCGTCCAGTTCACGCGCAAGTTCCAAGCCGCCTATCGGATGACGCCGATGGATTATTTAACCTCATTAAGAATTCAAAAAGCGCAAACGCTGCTGCTGGAAACGCCGCTCACGCTGGAGCAAGTCGCCGAACGGTGCGGCTACGAGAACGGCTTCTACTTAAGCCGTGTCTTTTCCCGAAGGATGAACGTGAGTCCGTCGCAATTCCGCAGCATGCACCGTGTCTAGCACTGCAGCTCATTAGGCGCTCTTCAAGCGTTGAAGTGCGGGCTTCGTCCGGCCGGTGCGATGTCCTGCTTTCGTGCGATGTCGCAATGTTACATTCCGCTGTCGCCTATTTGGAATGGGATGCTTTTCCGAACCGTGGTACGATGTGGCTACAACCACTTAGGATGTGATTTTGGATTTCGGGAGGGCGAATTACGGATGGCGAGTAAAGTAAGAATCGGCATTATCGGAAGCGGCGGCATTGCGGGAGCGCATGTGAGAGCCTATAAACAAATGGAAGATGTGGACGTGGTTGCCGTAGCGGATATTATTCCGGGCAAAGCGGACGAATTTATCGCGAAGCACGAGCTGACAGGCGCCCGCGGCTTTGACGACCACCACAGACTGCTGGAGCTGGAGCTGGACGGTGTCAGCGTCTGCACGCCGAACGTATCGCACAGCTCTACCAGTGTCGATGCGCTGAGGGCAGGCAAGCACGTGCTGGTCGAGAAGCCGATGTCCGTCACGCTGGAGCAAGCGGTAGAGATGGTGCAGGCGGGGAAAAAGGCGCAGCGCATGCTGTCCATAGCCTTCCAGCCGCGCTATGACCCGAACATGCAGACGGTGCGGGATATTGTCCGCTCCGGTCAGCTCGGTGACGTCTATTATGTGCAAACCGGAGGCGGGCGCCGCCGTGGCATGCCCGGAGGTACGTTCATTTCCAAGGAATTGGCCGGGGCGGGTGCGCTAGCGGACATCGGCTGCTATTCTCTTGATATGGTGCTGAACGCTCTCGGCTATCCGAAGCCGTTGACCGTGTCGGCGATGACCAGCAACCATTTCGGCACCAATCCCAAGTACCATTCGCAGGCGAGCCGTTTCGAAGTGGAGGATTTCGGCATGGCGATGATCCGCTTCGAGGGCGACTTGACCGTCAACTTCAAAATCGGCTGGGCCATGCATATGGATACGCTCGGTCCGACGCTGTTTCTCGGCAAGGATGCGGGCTTGAAGGTCACTCCATCCGGCAGCGGGGCGTGGGACGGCGGTATCACTTCGATCGCCTTGTACCACGATATTCTCGGTCACCCGACCGAGAGCCCGATTCCGGTCAAGCAGCATAACGTCAATATTTTTTACGAAAAGGTGCGCGACTTCGTCACAGCCATTCAGGAAGGAAGGCCGGCTCCGATTCCGGGTGAGGATATTATCCGGAACCAGGCCATTATCGACGGCATACTGAGATCCGGGGAGAGCAAGCGGGAAGTCGATATTGTTATTCCCGAGCTGTAGCTCGAAGCCTTTATAGCTCTATAGCGCATGAAACATAAAAACCGCAGGATTCCAAGCGAGCATAGCCTTGTCCTTGAATGATAAGGCTTGCCCGGCTGGAGTCCGGCGGTTTTTGGTTATGTCCGGCGAGGAGTGCGCCTGTCAAATAACGAAGCCTTTATGGGGCATACTGCTCGGGAAGCGCGCGGATAATTTCCTCGTACTTCAGCGCAATCGCGATTTCCAGAATGTGAACCGGATTGCGGTGCGCATAAGCAAGCAGCAATTCTTTGTTAAATTCGTCTTCGTTCATTTTCAAGCTTTTGCGTACGAGGTCCATCATCGCCCTTTGGTTGCGATAGTTGAGCTGCTCGATTTTTTCAACAGCCAGATCGATTTCATTGTCCATAATTACGCCCCCGTATAAGCTTATTGGTTTACCATATTCATTCGTTGCTTGTTCGATTTTTTTGGCCTGCCAGCATGTTAGACATTTCACTACCGTAGAACGGTTCAGTTCGTCTCTCCGCTGTCTTACTTATCGGCTCTTCATCCGGTAATGGCGCTGGGCTTGTTCTGGACCTTTTTTACATTTCTCTTTCTTTGGATAATGTGTATAATGTACCATATTGTTCCAAATGATCCGATTTCTAATTGAGCAGGCTGGTCGGTAAAGGGACATCATATCCGTAAGGGGGAACGACCGTGACCGTTTCGAATTTTGCCTTTGTCAAAGCTGCTTTGCCGGAGCTTCACGCTTTGGCGTCCAAAGCTGAGCGAACGATGGACAGCGCCCCGCTTGTAACGCTGCAGTACCTTCAACTTATGGGGCAGTGGTTTGTCACAGCCATTTTGATGCATGAGGATCTTGCGCCGGGGTCAGCAGAGCCTATGGCACGACTGGAGACCTTGCTCCGCAACGAAATCGTCCCTGAACGGTGGAGCGCGGTATTGAAGAGGCTGGAATATATGGATACGAGAGAAAGCGAGCTTTTATTGGATCCGGCTATCGGTAAGCGGGAATTATTCGAGATGTACGATTTTACTTGCTGGTATTACAAAACCTATATCGACGACGAATACGAACCGTCCCCCGCCTATGTCTCTTCCCAAAGCTTGTGCATAAGCAGCATGGAATCGACGGAAGTCCGACGTGAGCACGCACAGTCCCAGATCGGAATCAACGGACAACACTTCGAAGCGCAGTGGGAACGCCATATCGGGAACGGACATCGCATCGAGACCGCAGAAGGCGAGAGCTATCAGGGCGATTGGCATAACGGAATGAAGCAGGGCACGGGCGTATACCGCTGGTCCGACGGAACGAAATATACGGGTCAATGGAGCAGGGATGTCGAGCATGGCTTTGGAGAGAAGCAGTACGCCAATGGAGATACGTACCGGGGGGAATGGCGGGAAGGGCTGTTTTACGGCAAAGGCACCTATCAATGGAACGATGGAGCCGAATATGTTGGCCAGTGGGAAGACAATATGGAGCATGGCTACGGGGTGAAAACGTTGCGAGACGGCGCGGTTCACCGCGGATTGTGGGTATACGGCGAACTGGTTGTTCGAGAGGACCAGCTTGCAGGCGGCCGGGATAAGATGACCGGTTCGGCAAACGGTTGAGCTGTCCTGCGTA
The DNA here is from genome assembly GCF_042793215.1 of Paenibacillus sp. NPDC056579. NCBI lineage: Bacteria > Bacillati > Bacillota > Bacilli > Caryophanales > Paenibacillaceae > Paenibacillus > Paenibacillus sp. NPDC056579. Next base: position 79,700 of record NZ_JBHTVD010000013.1, on the reverse strand, counting down.
AAAAAAATGGAATTCATCTCGGTTTAAGATGGAAATCGTGCAAATGAAGTATTATTCGACATCGTTGAATGTTGGTATACTCCAAATATGTGACCATTTCCTAATGAGGAGAGATGCCCCGTGTCTCAATTTGATGCCGTAGCCAACAAGTACATTGAGCATGCAGTGAAAAAAGGGGCGCAGTGGAAGCCCTACGCAGCGATCGTTGACGAGCTTGCCAAGGAGACAGCCATAGCGGGCAAAACGATCTGCGATATAGGATGCGGTCCGGGGATCTTAACCGGCAAGCTGCGTGAGCTGGGCGGTCAACTTACCGGTGTCGATTCCAGCGAAATCTTGCTAAACTACGCAAGCAGCCAGGATCAGAACGTGCATTGGATACACGACGATGCTATGACGCTGAGCCAGCTTCGGGAGGAGAGCTTCGATATCGTTGTATCGAGTTTGATGCTGATGGACGTACCGGATCATAGGGCGGTGTTCCGTCAAAGCCTGCGTATTCTTAAGCCTGGCGGGCTGATGATCTGGTTAATCATGCATCCGTGCTTCCAGTCTCCTTTTAGCGAGCCATTGGAAGGCGGAGGCCATAAAGTGGTTCAATATGCGCCGCAATATTGGAAGTCCGAGGGAGAGGATACATTCCGCTCCATAGCAGGCTCGCACCATCGCCCTATCAGCGATTATGTGAACGACTTTATGAATGCAGGCTTCGAGCTGCAGCGCTTGTTTGAGCCGGGAGCGGAGCAGGGGATTCCGGCGCATTTCGGGGCTGTAGGGAGAAAAAGCGCTTCCGATGGAATCGGAATTATAGGCGATTAAATGCAGGGCAGCTTTCCCGTGCGGAAAGACTGCTCTTTTTTGCATAGTTTGGAGAAGGATTCGGAAATCGATTTCAGACGATAACCCGATAAATAGCTGAATTATCGGAAATCGATTTCATAGGAATGGTGGGCTGTAGAAGGATAGCACTCTTACGGTAAGGCAAAGGGATAGTCGGCTAGCTTCAGTTTTTTACAATTGGTTATTGACTTCATATTGGAAAGATTATTATAATGGCTTATGAAATCGATTTCATTGAATAAACAAAATGTAAGCGTTCTATTCAATGAAGATCTGGGGGTAGATTAGTATGAAAAAACAAATCCATTTGCTGGCCGGCGCACTTCTTCTATCGGGTGCCGTATTGTCCGGATGTTCGGGCGCCAAATCGGAGCCTGCGGCAGGCGGCTCATCGGCTCCGGCTGCGATGAAGCCGGTAGAGCTGTATTTTTACCATAACGGCAACATTACCGAGGAACAGTTTAACACCATGTACGGAGATTACATAAAGCAAAAGCTGCCTAACGTCACCACGAAGTTCGTGCCCAAAGACAAGAACGTTTCGCTTGCCGAAATGATCAGCAGCGGTACGACGAAAATCGATATTTTCATTGATTCCATCGGGCAGATCGGCTTGAAGGGCTCGCTTCTGGACATCGGATTGAATCAGGACATGACCGAGCTTGTGAAAAAGCACAACGTCGATTTGAACCGTTTTGAACCGACGACGCTGGAGGCTGTGAAAGTGATGGGCGGGCTGTACGGGCTGCCGATCGGCAACAGTGCTTTGGTGCTTATGTACAACAAAGATATTTTCGATAAGTTCGGCGTTGCGTATCCGAAGGACGGCATGACCTGGGACGAGCTGGCGGACTTGTCGCGCAAGCTTACTCGTTCGGACGGCGGAGTCAACTATATAGGCTATACGACGTCCGTCAATCATTTTTTGCGGCTCAATCCTCTCTCGCTCGCGAATGTCGATCCGAAGGAAAAGACTGTGACGCTCGAGACGGATGCCTGGAAAAAGCTGCTGCAGGATACGCTGATGAAGCCGATGCAAGCGGAAGGCTACAGCCAGGTGCTGAACGATTTGAAGAAGCAGTGGTACAAAATCCCTTATATCGATGAGTTCTCCAAGACCCGCAACGTTGCGATGTTCAGCTTCATGTACGCCGATTACGCTTGGGCCAAGGAGATGAACTGGGATGTCGTCGCTCTGCCGACGTTTGCAGACAAGCCGAAGGTCGGAAGCCAGGCTTATCCGAGCTATATGTTTATCACCTCGATCAGCGAGCATAAGGATGAGGCGATGGAGGTGGTGAAGCTGTTCACCTCGGATGAGTATCAGACGCAATTTTCCAAAACGGGCGGTATTACGGTGTTGAAAAACGAGGCGATCAAGCAGGTGTTCGGCCAGGATACGCCCCTTAAGGACAAAAACATTAAAAATGCGGTGTTTTACAACAGCTCCGCTCCGGCTGCTCCAAAGACACGCTATGATGTATTTGTGGAGGACGGCATAAGAAACCAAGTCACGAGCTTGTTATTGGGGGAGAAGGATCTTAATACGGTATTGAGAACGGCGCAGGAAGAAGCGAATAAGAAAATACAGTCGGACACCAAGTAGGGGAACGGCATAAAAGCGGTCTATGATCCGGACGGACGGAGGCCGCTTTTTCTTTTTTTATCACCGGTTATCATCTTCGCGCTGTGCGAGCGGCGCCTCTCGTTCAAGACCTGAACCGGCCGTCCGTTCACGCCGTTAACGGATTTGCTCCTCAAAATTTAGATCCTTAATCTTTAATCCCGTATCATATTCGGCGGCCAGCATTCCGGCAAGCTCGGCAGGAGAGACGCTGACGGACACGTAGGCCCATAACCGGTTGTCACGAACTTCATATTTCAGTATGGACCCGTAACCGGGGCGATCCAGCCAAACAGCCGCATAGGATGCATCGTATAGCTTCACAACGTCCCCTTTATTGTCGATATGTAAGGTTAATATCATGGAATCGTCCGATGGTGTCATGCTGGCGCTAACTTGCTCTCGAACTGCCTCAAGCGGGTTCTCTAATGGAATTTCCGTTACGTCTTCGGGATTCAGTACGTGAATTTCCTGTTCCAAAACTCCTGTGCCGTACCCTTTGGTTAAAATGATCGTCAGCTCGTTCTTGTTATCGCCTGTAAGATCGGTCAAAGAAACGGCGGGAGCATACGTTTCATTGGATGAAGTGCTCCATGCAAAGGTTTGGTCACGGCTTGGCGTCCGGACGGTGATACCCTTATAGACCCCGTCTTCCGGAGGTTGAAAAGCGAGGATTTCCACATCGCCTGCTCGGGCAAGAACCGTCGGAGTCCGGGAGGGCAGCTGCTGCTCAGCCGCCGGTATGGAGCTTGCGTCTGGTACAGCATGTGTTTGAGGAGCAAGGCCGCTTGCGTAAACGAGAATTGCAAATGCTATTGCGCCTATGGGTATGTACGGGATTGGCATCATCTATCGCTCCTAGCTTCCAAATGATCGTTTCAAAAAATTAGACGCACGATAAGGGGACAAAAGTTTCAAAGCCGGGACACAAGCCCAGGAATAACCGTTTATTGACAAGCAAATTCCACTTTTGCTGTATTCCATTTGCCAGTGTTTTTGAATATTGTAACTTAGTCTATATGAAGGGAGTAAGAGTCATGACCAAAACTCGTCGGGTTGGTGGAACATCCAAACCTAAAGCTAAACGAAAAGTTCAAGGAACTCGCAAGCCGCAAGCAAGCCGCAAGCCTCGCTATGATAGCTCGGAAGGCTCGGCTGACAGAACGTCGGGGAGCTACGATGACTTTGCGCTAGGCACTTACGGTGATAGAACACAGGGGACCTACGTTGACAGAACGATGGGAGCTTATGGAGACAGACCGACAGGGGCTCAGGGCAACAGAACGACGGGGGTCTATGGAGGCCGCACGACTGGGGCATACGGGGACCGCACGACAGGGGCATACGGGGACCGCACGACAGGGGCTGCCGGAGGCAGAACGATGGGAGCATTCGGTGGCCGCACGACGGGAGCTGCCGGAGGCAGAACGATGGGAGCATACGGAGGTCTAACGACGGGAACTGCCGGAGGCAGAACGGTAGGAGCTCATGGAGGTAGAACGATGGGAGCTGCCGGAGGTCAAACGGTGGGAGCTCATGGAGGCCGCATGATGGGAGCTGCCGGGGGTAAAACGGTGGGAGCTCATGGAGGCCGCACAACGGGAGCTAACGTAGGCCGCCCGACGGGAGCCAACGCAGGCAGAACCGCAGGAGCTTATGGTCTTAGACCCCAAACGATTCAGGATTATGCAAATGCACTTCGTCAACGTCAACCTGAGAACAATGCAAATTTATACAATGGATTGTTGCTTCTCTAAGGTATTCACAAACGTGGGGACTCTACCGTTAAAATGGCCGGGCTCCCTGCGGATACATATTGCGGACAGTAACTCCGCCGGCCAATTACCTGAGAATTGTCCAACTTTGAATGAGTATCGTGTATTTATACAGGGCCTCGCTTGCTCTTATAATCATAATGTGGGGCGAGTTAGCCCTGCTTCGAGGTCTTCATTAGGTCTTCATTACGACTAACAGTCCGCGATACAGCTACATCTCGTTCAAAGAGGAGAGAATGTGAAAATGCAGCAGGAAATCGTTCTAAAATCAATGCAGAGTGCTGACTGGGAAGCGTTCCTGGGCAGGCACGATATGCTGTGGAGCCCGCACCCGTCGAGCTGGGAGAGCGGAGCTTTTATCGGCAACGGGCTATTGGGTGCGATGATTTATAGTCTATCCGATCAAGAGCTGCAGTGGGATATTGGAAGAAGTGACGTTACCGAGCGTCAGCCGACGAATACGCCGATTTACGGCAAGCATAGACTTCCAATCGGGAAGCTGCTGCTTAAGACGGTCGGACGCGTGGTGGATAGCGGGGTGCGCGTCCATCTATGGAATGCGGAGGCAGCAGGATTCACTCAGACTGAAGCCGGAAGGATCGAATGGCGGTCGTTCGCCCATGCGGACCAGCACGCTATTGTCGTGGAATGGAGCGCTACAGGCGGCGAGAGCAGCTGCCAATGGAGCTTTGTGCCGGAGAGACCGATCAATCCGAGACAGGTTCATCGTAAGGAGCCGATTACCGACATCAATCCGCCGCATATCACCGAATGCGTGGACGGCATCGAGATAGTGACGCAAAAGCTGCAAGCGGGCGGAGAATTCGCCACAGCTTGGAAGACAACGGCGACCGGAGCCGGCAGCAACGTGCTCTTGCTAAGCGTCGGGTCGTCTTATCCAGAGAACGGTGGACGCGAAGAAGCGCTGCAGGCGATAATCAAAGCGGACAAGACCGGGATCGCCGAATTGACGGCAAGCCATCGTGCCTGGTGGCATCATTACTATCCGGAGAGCTTTCTTTCTATTCCGGACACGCGCCTCGAGAGCTTATACTGGATTCAAATGTACAAGCTGGCTTCCGGAACGAGAGCCGACCGTCCGCTGCTCGATTTGATGGGGCCCTGGTTTTATATCGACACCCCATGGCCGGCGATTTGGTGGAATTTGAACGTACAGCTGACCTATTGGCCGGTGTACGCCTCCAACAGGCTTCATCTTGGCGAATCGCTGACCTGGTTTCTGGAGCATAACCTGGATAGCTTGATCGGTAACGTGCCGGAGGAATACCGCCACGACTCTGCGGCTATCGGGCGCTCCTCAAGCTATGACGGCGTACGTAACGCCGGGGAGGAGCTCGGCAATCTTCCGTGGATTTGCCATAATTATTGGCTCCACTACCGTCATTGCATGGATGAATCGATGCTGCGGGACCGCATTTATCCTCTATTGAGACGAAGCATCAATTTTTATCTGCATTTGCTGCAGCCCGGAGCTGACGAGAAGCTGCATCTGCCGCTCGCCATTTCCCCGGAATATCCGGATAAGGCGGAGGATACGAACTATGACTTGTCTTTGCTGCGGTGGGGATGTCAAACACTGCTGTACATATGCGACCGGTTGAACCTGGAGGATGCGTTGAAGCCGAGATGGGAAGAGGTGCTCGACCGTCTGGCGGACTATCCGGTAGACGATACGGGCTTTATGATCGGCAAGGACGTGCCGCTCAGCGTGTCGCACCGCCACTATTCCCATTTGTTTATGATTTATCCTCTGTACCTGATCAGCTGGGAGCAGCCTGAGCATAGAGATATCATCTGGAAGTCGCTGCAGCATTGGATTGGCTTTAAAGGAGCGCTGCAAGGCTATTCCTATACCGGCGCATCGTCCATCTACTCCAGCATGGGCAAAGCGGAGGAGGCGGTGCAATGCTTGAACGATTTTATGAAGCAATATTTGAAGCCGAACACGATGTATATGGAGTCCGGCCCCGTCATTGAAACCCCGCTGTCCGCTGCGGCGTCGATCCACGATTTGATGCTGCAGAGCTGGGGGGACAAAATCCGCATTTTCCCTGCCATCCCGGCGCATTGGCACGATGTAACGTTCCATGGTCTGCGGGCGGAGGGAGGCTTCCTCGTCAGCGCGGTCAAGCAAGAGGGAGAGACCCGATTCATCCTGATACACAGCGAAGCCGGCGAGCCCTGCCGCATTCAAACGGATATCGCCGGCCCGATAGCTTGCTCGGGAAGCCGCGCGTTCACTTTGACTAGCAACGAGGATGGAAGCATTCAGATTGACTTGAATAAGGGTGAGTTCGTTATAATATATCCAGAAGGAAGCGAGCCGGATCTCGCGTTCATGCCGGTGCCGGCAAACCCGGATAGGCTTAATTCGTTTGGCTCCCGCCAGTGACGGGCCCGGGGCTGTAAACAGGCTTTTCGCATTATCAAAATCAGTACTATTAGTAGAAGGGAGATTGCTGTGATGAGACGCTAACCTTACAAGTATCATGCTCGTGCACCTCCAGGCTGACCTGAAGTACCCTAAGGCATAGGCCCAAAAATAGAAAACGGAGGTATCCCATAACGATGAGAAGCGAGCAGCAAGTATTGGATCAAATGCTGGAGATGGCGGAGCGGGACGATAACATTCGAGCGGTCGTTCTTAACGGCTCCCGGGTCAACCCTAACGCCCCGAAAGATTTTATGCGGGACTACGACGTCGTGTTTTATATGGCCCGGTTGAAAGAAGCCTCTTATAACACAGACCGGAGCTGGATCGATTCGTTGGGAGAGCGGGTCGTCGTTCAATTCGAATATTTGGAGGACGGCTCCTACATTTACATGATGCAATTTAAGGACAGCGTCCGGATCGACCTTATTTTTCAAGATACCGCAGCTTTGGTTCGGGAAGTGACCAACGATTCCTTAAGCAGAGTGCTGCTGGATAAAGACAACCTGAATCTGGAGCTGCCGGAGCCGAACGACAGCAGCTACGTCGTGAAGAGGCCGACCGAAGACAAATGGAACTTATACGTCGTAGAGCTGTGGTGGCTGCAGGTTTATATCGCCAAGGAGCTGTGGCGGGATGAAATGCCGCGTGTTAGGCAGCTGTACGATTATTATTTCATGGAATCGCTGACCTTCCTGCTGGAGTGGCATGTCGGCGCCGCCAACGACTGGACCGTGAACGTCGGTTCTACAGGAAAATGGTTTAAGCGATTTCTGGAGCCGGAGCATTATGAAGAGCTGCTTTCCTTGTATTGCGGGGCTGATCCTGAGGAGCAATGGGAGAAGCTTTTCCAAGCGGGGCGGTTCATTCGCAAAATCGGCATTCCGCTGGCCGAGAAGCTGGGTTACTCGTATCCGATGGAGGAAGACCGCAACGTCACGGCTTACATTGAAAAAGTAAGGCGTTTGCCGGCCGACGCGCAATCTTGGGAAGGGTAGTCATATTTGAGACCGTCAGGCTGATTCAGCCTGCGGTCTTTTTTTCGCCGTATGAGAGGTCGGAGTTAATCGGGAAGCTTCCAATATTGGAACATAGGCCCGTTATCTCCATAGACGGGATCCTTCACCGGGAACGGCACGTTTCTTATCTCTTCGAGCACCTGAGGGCGCTCATCGCTTTTGCCTGTTTTCAAATTATAGCTCATTCCTTCCGGATAAGCTCCTGCGACGCGAAAGCCTGAGCCGGATGATAGGCGTTTGTGCCCTGTTCCTGCCGGCAGCACGATGACATCGCCTCTTTTTACCTCCAGGAGTTTGCCGTTTTCCCCGCCGATCTGCAGCTCCGCATAACCGCTTAGCACCCCCAGCACTTCATGAACGTTACTGTGGTAGTGATGGAAATCGAATACGCCGTTAATCCAGCTGTTCAACCAACGGTTCCGGTGAAATACGCTCAACACCTGGTCCGAATCCAAATCGGTGAACACACCGGAGTAGATCAGCACAGGGAAGCGGGGATGGTTAGGGATCACTCCGTCGTCTTGGAAATAATAAGGGATGGCTGCAGATAGGTTCATTCGGTTTCACTCCTTTTTCGTATGATTAGCTGTTTGTTAGTTCATCATATTGGATCGAACAGCCGACGAGGAATAGGTTTTCCTTCGGACGATCATAATTATTTTGTAAAATCGGATCATTCAGAGAGGAGTAATGAGGGATTGTGGCGAATCGTAATCAGTATTGGAGCGCTTTCATCCAAATACAATCATTTATGGGAGGTCCCGAAATGCGAAGTGTGAAGAAAATCGCAGTAACCGCCGCATTATCCACCATGGTGTTGTCAGCATCGATCGGAGTTGTATCCGCCGAAACCGTGAAATCGGACATGAAATTGTTGATCAACGACAAGGAAGCTTCCTTTGCAGCCCAAAGCGTACTGGTGGACAGCAGCTTGTATGCGCCTTATGATGCCGTCGCCAAGCAATTGGGTGTGGAAGCAAAATGGAATGAGGCATCTCAAACGCTGCTGCTTGCGAAGGATACCAACACTTTGGAACTTAGCGTCGGGGCTTCCACGTACAAGGTCAATGGACTGGCTTTAGCCACGACGACACCTTTGAAAGTATTGGACGGAAAAGTCTTAGCCCCTGTACGGATCGTATTTGAAGCGTTCTATCATCAGATCGGATATGAAAATAAAACTCGGACGGTCAGCATCCGTTCGCAGGCAGATACGAAACCGGCATTCAAGGTTCACGGGATCGAACCGGGCGGATACGTCACCGGCAGCGAGCTGAAAGTGTCTGTGTTTACATTTAACCATTTATTGAAGGATTTTGCACAAGCCAAGGAGCCGAAAGCGGGAGAAGGCCACATTCACCTATGGCTGGATAACGAAAAGCTGGACGCCGCTTCCGCGATCAAGCTGTTCAAGAATGAGCCGGTCGTCTTCCGCGATTTGAAGCCGGGCCAGCATACGCTGACCGTTCAGCTGGTGGGCAACGATCATAAACCGGTGCAGCCGGAAGTGAAGCAGGTCATTCCTTTTACGTCTACATCCTTGTCGATTTTGAAGGATCTTGACGAGACGAAGGCGACGGGACTGCGCATCGAGGGCGTCATTGCGGATGAGAAGCACAACGTATATACCGTGGAGATGGAATCCAAAAAGCTGTACCGCATTGCTGCAGACGGTAAAATGGACGTATTGACCGAGCTGCCTCGTTCGGCTACGGGCATGGCGTTCGATGCCGCAGGCAACCTGTACATAGCGAGCGGCGGCATGGAAGGCGTCATATTCAAAGTGAATGCGAAGGAGCTTGCGGGCGGACCTTTCGACACTTCATTAGTGGAAACCTACGCAAGCGGCGTCCAAGGGGCGAACGGGATTACGTTCGACGCCAAGGGCAGCCTGTATGTAAGCGGCGGAGCGAACGGCAACATTTATGTCGTCTCTCCCGACGGACAGCTGGCGACATACAAAAGCGGCATTGCTGCGGAGCGGACCAGCCAGCAAATTGTCGTTAACGGCGTAGCCTTCGGCCAGGACGGCAAGCTGTACGTTGCCAATACGAGCTCCGGAGAGGTGAACCGGTTTGCCATTAATGCAGACGGTTCTCTGGGACCGTGGGAGCTCGTGGCGAAGAGTCCGCTGCTGTACGGAGCGGACGGCTTGAACTTCGGGCCAGACGGCGCCGTCTACGTCGCGGCTAATGAACGTAACGCCATCGTACGCGTGAGCGTGGACGGCAAAGTCACCGAGGTTGCCCATAACGGCAACCAAGGGCCGCTTGAGTTCCCGGCGAGCCTTCATTTCGTAGGCAGCACGCTGTATATTAGCAATTTCGACCAGCCGCGCGGCGACAATATGCCGAACGATCCGGGCATCGGCTCCTCGATTGCGAAGATCGAGTTCGGCAGCGGCAAGTAAATTTTGCTGGAACCATGGTCATATAGATTACCATGCTTGAAACGAGCCACGGATACGGAGCGGTTGAAGACGGACTTGCGTGATTGCACATGCGACAAGCCCGCCGGTTCAATTGCCCGGACCGTGGCTTTTTTTGCCATGAAACGGGAAAGCGAGGGAAAAGAATGAATCCGTCCGTCGAAGTCGAAGGAATCGAATTGACTGCAGAGCTGCTGCCGCAAGCGAGCTTGCTGCTGGCGGGCTACATGTACCCGAACAGCGAGTGCGAGTGGTCTGCCGATCAGCTGGAACGATGCAGAGGCAATTTGGAAAGGCTGTTAACCTTTCGTCACGTTAACTTTTTCTTGGCCAAAAGAGGGGAGGAGTACATCGGCTTCATCGCGGTCCATTGGGGATTTTCCACGACAACGGGCAAGCTCATTCTGAGAATTCAGGATCTTTATGTCATGCCCGAGCAGCGCAAGCAAGGCGTTGCTGCACGGTTGATCCATACTGCGGCGGATTTGGCGAAGCGGCATGACGCGAATCGTCTGGAGCTTAACACGGGGACGGCAAATGTCAGTGCGCGTCGTCTTTATGAAGCGCTGGGCTTTCAACGACAGCCCGGCAAAGAGATTTATATGCATTTTATTCGTTAGCTTCCCGGCGACAACGGGTAGCGTTATGGGAATACCGGGATCGTACACGTCCGAGGACGGATTCGGATGCTCCTGCAGCCGTTGGATCGTCAGCCTCGCGCTTGCTATTGTCCGTTATGATTACTCCGAACCGCACTGCCCCTCAATAAGCTCCGCACACCCGCTATCTTTTCCTTTTGCATCCGGCGTCGCTTGTGTGTAAGATAAGACTGTTACTAACTATGAAAAAACAGGAGGGGGATTTGTGGTATTCGGAGCCCGCGTATGGAAGACAGGAATCGCGGTAACATTGGCATTATATATCAGTGCGTGGTTGAATTTTACCCCTCCGGTTATTGCCGCAGTAGCTGCCATCTTTGCGATGCAGCCCTCGATTTACCGATCTTGGCGTTATTTCCTTGAACAGCTGCAGACGAACATTGTGGGGGCGGCGTTAGCGTTGTTTGCCGGGATGTTCTTCTCCAACAACGTTATCGCCATCGGCATCATTTGTATTCTTGTCATCATTATTTGTTTAAGAATGGGTATGGAAGAAACGATAGGCCTCACCCTGGTCACGGTTGTCGCGGTGATGGAAGCTTCGGCCGAATGGCAGTTTGCCGTGAACCGGTTTTTGCTTAGCCTCATCGGGATCGGCTGCGCTTTTTTGATTAACGTCCTCTTTTTTCCCCCGAAGCCGAAGGCGCAGTTTGCCGCACAAATTCATACAGTGTTTAACAAAATGTCGCTGCTTCTGCGCACCGTCATTTCCGATGAAATGAAAGAAAACGTGTTCCGGACGGAGAAGGAAGGCTTGCTCAAAACCATACAGGCATTGGCAGATAAATATAAGCTGATGGAAGAAGAAGTCAAGAAGCTGAAGCGGGGCGGGGGCGTCTTCAGCCAGAAGCGCCAGCTGGTCATTTTCAAGCAAATGCTGCGAACGCTGTATAAAGGAGCCGAAGTGCTGGATGCGGTGGAGGAGCACTATTTTCAAGCGGCGCCGAGCGATAAGACCGATGCTTTTTTCGACGAGCAGCTGGAGAAGCTGATTAAGTTCCACGAGCATACTTTGCTGAAATTCGAGGATAAGCTGAAGGCCGACAGCTCGGAAGGGCTGGAGATGGAAGCGGAGAACGAGAGGTTTATGGTTACGCTGATCGAGAAATACAACGAACGGCCGCAAGGGATGCTGCGTCTTTCGGTGGTGGCCGCCGCCATGTACGATTACGGTCACCAGATCGCACGGCTCGACAAGCTTGTCGATCACTACCATCGCGGCGATGCGGACGATAAAGATAAAGAGCCGATAGAGGCTCTGTTAAAAAGCATCAGGCTGAAATAACCTCAGCCGAGAGCCATTACAAAAGAAAGATCGCCTTCCCAAGATAAGACTTCAAGGGAAGGCGATTTTTCATGTAAGCGAGACTTATGCTTACAGCTGTTTTTTCATCCGGACGTGCGGGATTCCGGCATCCAGGAACGTTTCCGGCGAGACGGTGGTGTAGCCGAGCTTGATGTAGAATGGCTCCGCTTGGCATTGCGCGTCCAGCAGCGTGTACGCATAACCGATGCGGCGCGCTTCCTCCTCCAGGGCGAGGACGATCGCTTTGCCGGCTCCGGTCCCGCGGGCCGGCTTCCGAACGGCGATACGCTGCAGCTTCATCGTATCTTCCTTATAAGGGCGCATGCGTCCGGTGGCAACCGGGAGCCCGTCCTCCTGCAGCAGCACATGGCTGCATGCCTGCGGGGAATCGTCGAATTCGTCGATCTCCAGACTTTCGTCGACCTGCTGTTCGTGGACGAATACTTCCTTACGGATATCGAGGCATTGATTCAATTGCTGTTGTGTCGTTACATGGATGATTTCTTTCATGGCAATGTCTCCTTTGAATTCGAAACTAAGTGAGCTTCGGAAAAATGCTGGTATAACATCCATACCGCAAAAAATGCTTCACGTCAAACGTTCTGCCAAAACTTGCTATATTTTTGCATCCTTGACCGCTGTTCGATTACAATGGAAGGATCAGAGAAAAAAGGAGTGGAGACCGTGACAGCAGGGTTTGTCTTGATGATTTTCATTGTAGTATTTGTTATCATCGTATTTAACCTTATGAACGGATCCGGGAGCCGTCACAGCCGTCGCAACAACCGGCACCGGCGTTCGGACGGAGGCTGGAATGCATCGAACGGCTTCTTCATGAACGATACCGTTGACTCTCATCGCCACCACCATCACCATCACGGCCATCATCACGGGCATCACGGGCATCATCACAGTGATGATCACGGCGGAGGCTCCTCCGACAGCGGCAGCTCGAGCGGGGGGGACAGCGGTGGAGGAGGAGACGGCGGAGGCGGCGGTGGCGGAGATTAACCGGTCCGGCTCTATCGGCTAGCAAGAGTATGACTAACATGGAGAGTGAGATTATGGACGATTTGCGGTTTCCTATCGGACGTTTTGAATGGACTGAAGATATTATAAGAGACCAGCGGCTGCGGTGGATCAAGGATATCGAATCGGCGCCGGCCCAGCTAAGAGCCGCTGTGGAAGGACTAACGGAGCAGCAGCTGAACGAGCCGTATCGGCCGGGCGGGTGGACCGTTCGTCAAGTGGTCCATCATTTGGCGGACAGCCACATGAACAGCCTGATCCGCTTCAAGCTCGCTTTGACGGAGGACCAGCCGACCATCAAGCCGTACGACGAGGCCGCATGGGCGGAGCTGACCGACAGCAAGGATGCGCCGATAGCTTTGTCGCTCACTCTGCTGGATCAGCTTCACACTCGATGGGGAGCGCTGCTTCGCTCCGTAAGCGACGAGCAGTGGCAGCGGAGCTTCGTCCATCCCGATTCTGGCGTCGTTCGGCTCGATGTCAACTTGGGGACGTACTCCTGGCACGGCCGTCATCATATCGCGCATATTACGCGCCTAAGAGACCGGATGGGCTGGTAAGCCGATCGGCCTCACTTCGTCGTTTCAAACCCAAAAACCTGTCTGCAGCATCGTCTGCGGACAGGTTTTATTTGATGCCGTTTAGAAAATACTTCCATCCCAAGGTAACCCTTTGCGGAAGCGGGATTCGTCATGCCAGCGCTGCAGCATCAACGGGGTGAATTGATACATTTCCCAAATTTCGCATGGACTTTCCTTGGAGCCGGAGGCCTCCAGCAAGGCGTTAACCGCCCGGCGGGCCGCTTCGTTGGCGCCTTCCATCGTAGCCAAGTCCGTGTTTGTTCTGACATAATCGGAAGCAAGGAACAGGTTCGGAATGGCGGTGTAAGCATTAGGGCGCATATCCCAAGTGTATACCTTGTTGACCAGCAGAGGCTCCAGATTCACATTAACGCCGTCCGGATTCGGGGTATGAATGTCTTCGTCCAGGAACCACGAATGGAGGTTGCTATCCTCCAGCACGACCCGTCCTCCGACATTCAGGCTCGCTTTCAGCTGCCACCAAACCTCCTGCATAATTTCTTCCCGCGTGCAGTGGCGCGCGCTTTTGCCGAACAGGGCCCCTTTGGCTTCCCAGTCGGAAATATCGACGGACAAAATACCGCGCACTTCACCGTCACCGTACTGGCTCAGATCGGTATGAGGCCAAAACTGCTTCTGGGACACCGAGGTCAGCGCCCACTGGGAATCCATATAAATCATATGCCCGTGAATAATCGGCACGTCTTCCTTGAAGTAAAACTGGATGCCGTTCATCCAGTCCACGTCCTCGGCAAGCTCCTTGATTTTCGCCAAAGTCGGATCGGCATGCACAATCTCGTCGGTTACGAATTGCGCCATCACCTCGACAGGAAAAGCAGCTATGTAATAGTCGGCCTGCACCTCGTAGGTTTTGCCTAATTCGGTCACAACCGCTCCCGTAATGACGCCGTCCTTGCAGTTGATTCGTTCCACCTTCGCATTCAAATGGTAGTCGACGCCGGATTGCTGCAAATAATTAAGCCAAGGGGTAATCCATACTTCGTTCGTCGGCCCGTCCAAGAGACGGTCTGCGCTGCCGCCGGGCAGCACCATGTCGAGCATAATTTGCGCTCCTACGGTACCTACGGTCGCCGTGTTGGCTTCGCGCGCTTTGGCGGCTACGAGAATCCGGGTCATCCCGGTGAAAACGCGCTGGAAATTGGCCGACTGCTCGTCCGCTTGAATGAAGTTCCACCAAGGAATATCTTGATATTCCTCCGTTCGCCGTTCATTGCAGCTGGTCATGACCTGCCAAACCCGCTCCAGGTAGTGGTCGACCTCTTTCTCCGTCAGCCCCAAATGATTGTCAAATATCGACTTGAACAGCGATTTAATATCCGCAATAGACGTTGGGAACTCGGTTACGAACTCTACCGGCACATCGTCGGTACGGGCCAGTCCGAGACGGGTACCTTCGATCAGATTGTCCGCAACCCCGCGTTTATTGTTTCCGTACGGAATCCGTTCCATGGTGTCGATAATATGCTTGTAAAATCGCGGAAAGAAACGAAATCCATGCTCTCCGGGCAAATCCTTGCGTCCGTCCGTACCGCTGTCCGGCACAGGCATGGACCGCGCTTTCCCTCCCGGGATGCGCTTCATCTCGTACACAGCAACCTCAAAACCGCGCTCGATCAGCTCGTGAGCAGCACTCATTCCCGCCACTCCGCCTCCAAGAACGGCGACCTTCTTCTTCATTGCCATTTCCACCCCTGTCATATATTGCTAACTTATCTAATCTAGTTATACCATGACTTTTATCCTACGAAAACCGTTATTTTTCGACAAAATGTTTCCTAGTACCTAATAAATGATAGATTTGATTCGAATGTGTATGGAAAACCGGATCGATGGGATACTATCGGTCCCGGACTCAATTTCCAGTTCGGTAGGCAGCGCGTCAGCAAGTGCGAAGGTTGTCGATAACCGCCGGACGCAGAAAAAGAGATTTAGCCACAATGATGGAATAAGACAGCCAAATGGAATAAAGACATCGCTGGCCGAATCCGGTATGATGACATTAATGACAGCTTAGTGTACATGCTTACGGACTTACTAAATAAGACGGCAGAAGGGAGCATAATGATGCAACCATTTCGTATTGCGGTGATCGGCTGCGGCAGCATGTCCAAAGCCTGGATCGAATACGCGCAGCAGCGCGAGGACGCACAGATTGTAGCGATGGTGGATATTCGAAAAGAAAGCGCTTCCGCCTTGGCTGAGCGCTACGGGATTCAATGCGGCATTTTCGACGATGTGAGAGAGGCCATTGAGCAGACGGGGGCGAACCTGGTGTTCGATGTGACGATACCGGAGAGTCACGCTGCGGTTACGACGACGGCGCTGGAATTGGGCTGCGACGTATTGGGAGAAAAGCCGATGACGACGTCCATGGAGCAAGCGCGCCGTCTGGTTCAATCGGCGGAGCGGCATGGACGCACGTATGCGGTTATGCAAAACCGCCGGTACTTGTCGCAAATTCGCGCGTTCCGCCATTTGGTGGAGCATGCGGGCATTGGGGACATCGGCTTCGTCAATGCGGATTTTTTCCTCGGACCGCATTTCGGCGGCTTCCGCGATGCTATGGAGAGCCCGCTGCTGCTCGATATGGCGATCCATACGTTCGATCAGGCCCGGCTCATTACGGGCAAAGATCCGGTCTCGGTCTACTGCCATGAGTTTAATCCGGCAGGCTCCTGGTATGCCGGCAATGCGGCGGCCATCTGCATTTTCGAGTACGCCGACGGCGGCGTGTTCTGCTACCGGGGCTCCTGGTGCGCGGAAGGGGCGCCGACCTCCTGGGAGGCGGAGTGGCGGGTCAACGGAAGCGGCGGCACGGCCATATGGGACGGGACGCACGCGCCGTTTGCCGAGGTTCTGCTGCCCGCCGCCGAGCAAATCGACGGACGCCGCTTCCGGAGGGTGGAAGCGGAGCTCGTCTGGGACGGCCGCAGCGGCCATGCCGGCTGCCTGGATGAGATGTTCGTCGCTCTATCGGAAGGGCGCAAGCCGGAGACGGTGTGCACGGACAACATCAAGAGCATGGCGATGGTATACGGTGCGCTGCAAAGCGCCAAAGAAGGACGCAAAATACTGCTGTCCGACGTGGTTTAAGCTCGATGAGCTAAAATAAACGGCGTTCGGCCCCCGGTTAACACCGCCTTACGGCTGCGGTGACTCCGGGGGCCTGACGCCGTTACAGGCTATTGGCGTATCCGATCGCGTGTGCTTACGGGCAGGCGCAAAATCGTCTTCAGCTTCCCCGGATCCGTCCTACGCGGATCGGATATATAAATCTCGTGATGGAGCCCGTTCTGCTCCAGTTCATGGACCTCCATATATCCATGGAGCTGCGTCAACGTTTCCGGCTCCGCCGCATAGGGGCCTTGATGCATCATTTGCACGCACGACATCAATATGTCAGGGTTTTATTAATAGGAGGAACTAGCCTACAGACAGTTTGTTGAGACGCAATCCGATTTCATCCGCTGTCATCGGTTTGCCGTAATAGTAGCCCTGCATGACATGGCATCCGCGTGATTGCAGAAATTGGATTTGCTCTTCCGTCTCGACGCCTTCGGCTATGACTTCCAAATTCAAATTTTTTGCGATCGCAATAATGTTGCTGATGATCGCTTGCTTGGATAGCAGCTGGCTTTTGCGGACAAAAATCTGGTCGATTTTGAGCGTATCCACGGGCATTTCGTCCAGCGTGCCGAGAGAGGAATAGCCGGTCCCGAAATCGTCCAGCGATACGCGGACACCCAGCTCGCGCAGCTTGTAGAGCTGCTGCACCGTATCCTCCGAATCGTGCATCGCAATCGACTCCGTTATTTCGAGCTCCAGATATTTTCCCTGCAAGCCCGACTCGGTTAACGCTTCTTGTACCATATCATACAATGCCTGACTCTCGAACATGCGGACGGACATATTGACGGAAACGCATAATTGGGCCCATTGCTGCTCCTGCCAGTGGCTGTTTTGCTTGCATACCTCTTTTAACAGCCAATGCGTAATCGGAATGATCAGCCCCGTATCCTCCGCAATCGGAATAAATTCTACCGGAGAAATAATGCCGAGCGTCGGATGCCGCCAGCGCAGAAGTGCTTCCATCCCGACCATTTGATTGGTGGAGGCGTCGCATTTCGGCTGATACACTGCAAAAAACTCCTGATGCGCCAACGCTTTGCGAAGGTCCTTTTCGAGCTCCATCTTGCGGATCATTTCACGGTCCATCTGTTCGTCAAAGATACGGAAGCGGTTTTTCCCTGCAGCCTTGGCGTTGTACATGGCGGTATCTGCCGCCTTCAGCAGCGAGGAGCGGTCGGTTCCATGCTGCGGGGATAAGCTGATGCCGATACTGGCCGTAACGTAAAGCTCATTTTCTTCGATAAAATAAGGCTTCTTGATCTCGTTCAACAAGGCTTCGGCGAGTGTTCGAACCGTATCCTCCGATCCGTCCCTCGAAGCGATCAGAAACTCGTCGCCCCCTAGACGAAATACCGTCTGCTTGTCGCTTACCGTCTGCTGCAGTCTCTGCGACACCTCGCGAATGAGCAGATCGCCTATGTCGTGGCCCAGTGTGTCATTAATCGATTTGAACCGGTCGAGGTCGATAAAAAATACGGCTCCTCCCGCCTGCGGGGTGAATTGCTCCTCGAAAAAGCGGGTGAGATCATGGCGGTTAGCAAGCCCGGTCAGCGGATCGCTGTAGGCCATCCGTTCCAGCACGTGACGGTCAAAAAATATCGCTCCCCAAGAGATTGCCAATATAACCAGTGCGGCCAACGATACGCCGATTAACAGAAACAACCGGGGCTCCGCATCCGAAGCGAGACCGGCAGGCTGCATGTCCGAATAAGGAATGAACCGGACAGCCGCCATCCCGATATAATGCATGCCGCATACGGCAATGGCCATAACGACCGAGCTCAAAAGCTTCCATCGGCTGTAATCGGGAGAAAGGCGGAATTTCCGGAACAAATACAGGGCGGCATAGCAAGCTACCAGCGCGACAATGACGGAGAGCGTCCACAGCCCCGGTTCGTAGGTCAGGGAGGCTGCCGTACGCATGGCGGACATGCCGGAGTAATGCATCACGACAATTCCGCTGCCCATAAATAAGCCGCCTATGCCAAGCCTCCATTTATTGACCTTTGTGTCCATAGTGGCACGGAAAGCGATGAACGACGCCAGGATGCCGGCCAATGCCGACAAGAGGGTGGTCCAGGCATCGTAGTGAACAGGTAGTTCTATGTGAAAAGCAAGCATGCCGACAAAGTGCATCGACCAAATGCCGCAGCCCATTACGCAAGAGCCCGCCAACAGCCAGACAAGCCGGGATTTGCCGCGCGAACGGGAAATTTTGCCTGCCAAATTCAGCGCGGAGTAAGAGGCCATAATGGCGATAATGAAAGACAGAAGAATAATCCAGCCGTTATAATGAGCATGAAGATGGTCCATGGTCCCAACCTACTTTTCTAGTATCTTCAAATTGATAGATTCAGTATAGTGTATCCCTTGTGCATATACAAAGATAAAGTTTTCACATTTCAACGCATAATGGATCGCTTATAATCCTGAGCTGGGATAGGTATGAAACCTCGGTACCGTATTGTATAATAAGTAATAAAAATGCGGGAACGGCCGGTTCCGCCGCCCAGAAAGTGATGTGAATGCGATGAGCGCCAATAGGGCTGTAGATCCAGCGGCAGATCAGCCGGAAGCAGCGGACGATGCTTGCTGTGCAGTGGACGGAGAACGAAAAAGCCATCATTCGACTAAAGTGAAAGATAATCTAATCTCCCGATTAAACCGGATCGAAGGACAAATCCGTGGCGTCAAAGGCATGATCGAGAAGGATACGTATTGCGACGATGTGCTGAACCAGATTGCCGCCATCCAGTCCGCCCTGAACAGTGTCGGGAAAATACTGCTCGAGGGCCATATGAAAAGCTGTGTCGTCGAAAGGCTGGAGCAAGGGGACAAGGAAGTCATCGACGAGCTGCTCAAGACGGTGGGCAAGCTGATCAAATAAGCTTGCTCTAACTCCGCCCGTGCGAAGGGCCCGTTTAGGCCCGCTTTCGCCCGCAGCCCGTCCCCGTCCCCGTCCCCTTCCGCTTCGTCGGAAGGGGACGGGGAACATAACAAGAAACCCGCGCTTAGGCAAGTCGCGGGTTTCTTGTTATGGCAAGGCTGCGGCAGCATCCCGTTTATATATGCTGCGCAGGGCTTTTTCTCCAGCCGGTAAGTGCGCCCGGCAAATATTTGCGGCTCATCCACCGGGGAAGGAGGATGGCGCCGCGGATAAATTCATCGGCGATCATCGCGATATAGACGCCGGCGAGCCCCCACTGCAGCTGGATGCCCAGGAAATAGGAGCATCCGACCGAGATCGCCCACAGCGACAGCATGCCGACAACGGTCATAAAACGGATGTCTCCCACGGCCGTCAAGGCGTTGGTCGTCACCATATTGACCATTTTGAGCGGCTGCAGCAGCAGGTTGAGCGCGAGCAGCGACGCGCCGAGCGTAACGATTTGCGTGTCGCTCGTAAACAGGTAGAGCACGCGCGAGCCGAAGAAGTACAGCAGCAGCACATTCAGGATGACCAAGGCGAGGCCGATCCATATCGCCTGAAATGCGCTTCGGTAGGCTTCCTGATGTCTGCCCGCCCCGTACAAATGGGCGATCTGGATTTGCACGGCCATCGCTACGGAGCTTCCCAGAATGAAGCAGAACGATTCGAGCGTATTCATGTACGTTCTTGCAGCCAGCTCCAAGGCGCCCAGCATGGCGACAAAGGAGAAGATGACCAGCTGAGAGAGTACCCATGATGACATATTGACGCCCATCGGCCAGCCGATGCGGATGATTTCGCCGAACAGAGGCTTGTCGAACAGGCGGATATCCCGCCATTCGATCCGCTGCTCAAAAGCGCGGATGAACAAGAGCAGCAGCATAGCGGTAGCGGCAAGCCGGCTTACCAGAGTGGACAGAGCGACGCCGGTCAAGCCCCACTGCGGGAAGCCGAAGGCGCCGTATATAAACGCATAGTTCAATACGACGTGAACTACGTTCATTCCAAGTGCTATAAACATCGGACTGCGCGTATTGCCCGTGCTGCGGATGGCCGTGCTGAGCGCCGCCATCGCTGCCGTAAACACCATGCCTCCGCCTACAATCGAAATGTAGGTGGCTGCCAGCTCGTGCAGCTGCTCGGGCAACTGAAGCAGCACGGCGATCGGAGCGGCGCCGAAATAGAGTACGGCGCTTAGGGCGGCTCCGATCCAGACGGACACTTTGACGGCCATTATGGCAATCGTTCGCGCATCCTCGGGTTTTCTCGCTCCGATCTTCTGGGCTATGAGGACGCCGGCGCCGCTTGCGACCGTCATGAACAAAATCGTCACGGCGGAGAACAGCTGGTTGGAAATGCCGACGACCGCAACGGCGTCGTCCGAAATCCGGCTGACCATCAGCGTATCGGCCGTCCCGAGTAAAAATTGCAAAAACATTTCAATAAAAATAGGCCATGCCAGTGCCCATAAGGTAAACTTTTGTTCGGATGCCATGGATGTGCTGCCTCCTGCTTCTTTCTGCCTTATCGAATGAGATGAGATGCAGTTAAAATTATAGAGGATACGGCGAGAGCCATGTATAAGGTTGTGAACCAAAACTTTCAGTTTTCCAACCTGCAATTCTCATTCGGAAGGGGGAGCATGATGTCCGTACTGCAGTTCGTTTCTCCGCCGCTCCCGCATTATATCGCCAGCGGCTACACGATCTTTCATCCCGGCGATAAGCATATGAACCGGCGCAATATCGGCGTGTTCGACCTGCTGGTCGTAACGCGCGGGTGCTTGTTTATCGGCGAGGAAGACCGCCATTACGAGGTTTCCGGCGGCCACGCGCTCATTCTTCGGCCGGATCGTCACCATTATCCGACGAAGGGCTGCGAGGAGAGGACAGAATATTATTGGCTTCATTTCGATACGACCGGCAAATGGGGTCAGGTGGAAGAGGCCGAGAATGAACGGCCGCGGGAACCGTCCGGGGAGAAGACGGCTTTTACGATGGAAACGTTCACGATGCTGCTGCCCCAATTCGTGTCGCTTCCTTTGCCCAAAGCAACCTACGAGCCGCTAAGGCAGTTAAGCGAATTGGAGCAGGAATCCCATATGAGCTGGGCCCGGTGGAAGCTGCAACTGATTTTCCAAGGCTTGCTCGAGCAATTGAGCTCCTCGCTGGATCGGCGAACGGCATCGCCGGGGGCGCATGTGGCCGAGCAGGCGGCCTCATACTTAAGAATGCATTACAAAGAAGAAGTAACGGCCAGGCAGCTTGGCGAGGCGTTAAATTTTCATCCTGTGTACATTGCGCGGTGTATGCAGAAGGAATACGGCGTGTCGCCGTTCGACTATTTGCTCCGGTACCGGATCGAGCAGGCTAAGCTGCTGCTGCTGCAGACGAATCATTCGATTGCTCTCATAGCCGAAATGGTCGGCTTCAATCAGGCCGCCTATTTCGCTTCCTGCTTCGCCAAAGTGGAGGGAATCCCGCCGCGAACATACCGTCAACGCTTTTATCATATTTGATCCGGTTCGCCGACCCCCATAAATGGTTAGAGGCTGACGAACATGCATAGAGAAGATGTCGAAAGCTGGAAATACAAGGCGGGGATCAACATGAATTTGTCCAACTGCAGCGGCTGCGGCAAGCTGCATCTGCAGCGTGAGCATGTGCTGTGTACGGATTGCTTCAAGCTTCATATGGAGGAAAGGAGCAAGGTGAAGGCTTTTCTCTCGGCTCATCCGGGAGCGTCGGTGATGGACCTTGCTCGGCATATGGGACTTTCCATTCAAAAAGTAAACGAACTGGTGAAAAGGTAGCTTTATCGGGGATACGCCTCGATAGCTGGCTGCTTGAAGCCGGTTCTTTTTTTGTTAACTGCACTCGATGCGCCTGGTTCAATGACTCTATAAAAAAGGGAATAAAGATTATTTAATGATAGTGAAACCATAATATTCGGTCTCACGTACCACTAGTGTACGGAGCGACGGAAGGACTTTTCCCGCGGTTGCTCTGGAAAAGTCCATTTCATTTTTGCTATGAATTGGTCATACATTGGGAACCCTATACAACGATCTGAACGAAGGAGAGATGCACATGGAATTGTTTTCCCCCGAATTTTGGTCGGCCTTATTGGCCATCGTGGTGATTGACCTCGTCCTAGCCGGAGATAACGCTATCGTTATCGGGCTGTCTGCGAGAAATTTGCCCAAAGCGCAGCAGAAAAAAGTAATCTTATGGGGTACCGTCGGCGCCATAGCCATTCGTTCTTTGCTGACTTTGGTTGTCGTATGGCTGCTGAAGATTCCGGGATTGCTGCTGATCGGCGGATTGCTGCTGGTCTGGATCGCATACAAGCTGTTGGTGGAAGAGAAAAAGCACGACGTCGAATCGGCGGTCAGCATGATGGCGGCGATCAAGACGATCGTCATTGCCGATACCGTAATGGGATTGGACAACGTCCTGGCTGTAGCGGGCGCGGCGCACGGCGA
This sequence comes from Paenibacillus sp. NPDC056579, assembly GCF_042793215.1. Taxonomy (NCBI): domain Bacteria; kingdom Bacillati; phylum Bacillota; class Bacilli; order Caryophanales; family Paenibacillaceae; genus Paenibacillus; species Paenibacillus sp. NPDC056579. The sequence continues at coordinate 56,424 of NZ_JBHTVD010000013.1, read as the reverse complement.
CTTTCTGCTAGTCGTACTCGGCTTGCTGGTCAGCGTTCCTATCGTTGTATGGGGCAGCACGATTATTCTAAAATGGGTCGAACGATTCCCGATTATTATTTATATCGGTTCGGCGGTTCTCGCCTGGACGGCGTCGAAAATGATCGTCGACGAGCCGATCGTCAAAGGATTTTTCGAAGCGAATCCGATATGGAAATATGTATTGATGGTTGTCGTTGTTATAGGGGTACTGGCACTCGGCAGGCTGAAGAAAAAGAGCCACGTGATGGAGAAAGCTTAAGAGAAACAGCTTTTAAGCAGGAACCTGCTGTATGGCGGAGACAGACAGTTATCGATAATCAATAAGGTTAAATAAAATAGGCCGAAGAAAGCGCAGCAGCTTTCTTCGGCTTTGTTGTGTTGATGGACCGTCAGTTATGGAGAACGGGATAGTATCCATATGCGGTCGGAAATCCTCTTCATGCACTGCTCACCCAGAATGGACTGCCGGTCGCTTAGGCTGCTGCAATTGTCCGGCGGCCCTGCGTGCTTGACGCTATCCCTTCAGCCGTTTGCCTTCCTGCAGCAGCTCCACGGCCTTTTTAATGCGTCGGGAGCGGGTATCGGCCTTTTTGGTCGACTCGATCCAATCGATGTATTCTTTTTGGTGAGAATAGGACAGCCGCAGGAACGGCTCCAGCAGGGAAGGGGCGGCCATTTGCAGCGCAGCACGCAGATCGTCCGGCACGTCCACGGTGCGCGTCTCCTTATCCTGCTCCATCTCGACCTCAGCCGTATCTCCGGCTTCGACACCTGCGCTGTCCCGCAAGGACTGGTTGACAACCATATAATGGGTGCCGTTGCCATGGGGCATTAGCGTACCTCGGTACGGAACCCCGTTGACGGTGCCTTTCACTTTCACCTGCGACCGGCTTCCGAAGGCTTGCTCCACGTCGAAGGGGACATCGAGATAAGTCCATGTTCCCGTCCCCTCCGGGCGAATGAGCCGGGAAGTAAAGATATGCATGCTGCTTCCGCTCCTTTTTTGCCATGGGCGAGCGGCGGGAACGAAACTAGCCTTTGCGAGTTACCATGCCGCCAGGAGAGTAAGAACCAAGGCGGAACATACTGCCGGATGAAAAAAAGCCCCCATTGAGGGAGCTCTTTACGCTTCTTGCCTGCTTGTCGTGCTACGTCTGAACTGTAGACAGCTTGCATTTTATGGCGCGCCGAATGATCGTTTTGTGCAGCTTTTTCGGTGTGATGCTTGGATTCCCGGCATTGATGCGCGGCAGCTGCAGCGGGTCGTCCTTGCGCGTCGCCATCCGGCTCGTGACGGTAAAGGCATAGCCGATTCCGCCCTGCTGAACGAGCTCGGAAGCTTCTTTATGGTACATCCCGAACGGATACGCATAAGTATCCACCTTCTTGTTGTGCAGCTCGTACAAACCGTTGATGCACTTCTGGGTATCGTTAACGATACGAGCGCGGTACTCATCTTGCGTCTCCGGCTTGCCGTCCGCGAGCAGATAGCTGGTCAGCAGCGGCTTTCCGTTCGCTTTGGCATGCAGTCCGTGAGAATGGCATTGGAAGTCAACGAGATCGCTCTGCCGCTTCATCTCCCTTATTTCCTCTCTGGATAACGAAGGGAGGTGCGTTGCTTTCGGATGATCGAGATCCTTGGTAATGACGAAGTTCACGGCCGGGATGCGCAGCTCTTGAAGAACCGGATAACCATATGTATAAAAGCTCTCGTAGCCGTCGTCGAATGTGACGAGCACTGCCTTCTTTGGAACCGGAGCCCCTTCTATGTATTGCTTGAACTGATCCAAAGTAATGAAATGATAGCCTTTGCGCTTCAAATAGGATAATTGCTCCCGGAACAGCTGCGGCGTGATGGTCACGCTGCTTTGTTCCTTTTCGCTCAAATGATGATAGGCCAGCACGGCGACCTGATCGCTGTAGGAGTAAGAACCCCACTGGTAAACGCTGAACAGCAGAAAGAAGGAAGCCAGAAGCAGGATGCCGACTGACTTCCACACAACATGTTTCGAACGCATGATTTCGGTTTGAACCTCCGTTTAGCTTTTATGTTTCGGCGCTTCGTCCTCATTCCATACGTCATCGGACGGCTCCTGGTTTCCGGAAGAGGAAGAATGGCTGCCGCTCTTGCCGTTGAACAGCGTTTCGGCCAACGCCTTCAGCTTATCCATGACTTTGCCGTAGCCGAACCCGACGAGGAAGGCGATGGCGATTTTGGCTATTACCGAGTCGCCTGTCTGCAGGAGGAGAATGCCGCTTTGGAACAAAATGATCGTCATGACCGCTGCAGCGGCGCATTTGATGGGGCGGAGCATATACCATAACACCCATCGCTCGGACATCCTGTCGTAATATTCATGAAAAAGGCGAAGCGCATATAAACAGCCGCCTATGCTGCCGGCCAAGGCGTAGTAGACGTAGTCCCGCAGCAGCTGCCAATCGACGCCCAGCATCGTGCCGAACAAGCCGCTTCGCATCGCGGCCATAAGCCAGAAGCTGCCCAGCAGCCAAAACGTCAAATAGATGACTATGCCGAGCTTGTACGCCTTTTTCTTGTCGAGCATTCGCTTCACCGCCTTTTCCTTGCGCTACTGCATCATATGTGCAAGGCGCACGGGAGGTGCAGACGCAAAAAAAGAGGATAGAAGCGGCGTCCGTTCGCCGTACTATCCTCTTAGAGCTGTTTGACGGTAAACCGAAGATTAATTTCCTTTTCGTTTGGACGAGTAGCATTTGCGGCAGACCGGCAAATAGCTTTCGTTGCCGCCGATCTGGATTTGTTCTCCTTCGAATACAGGCTGCCCGTCCTTGCAGCGCATGTTCATGATGGCTTTTTTATCGCAAAACCAGCAAACGGTTTTAATTTCCTCGATCTTATCCGCCAAAGCGAGCAGATGATAGCTGCCTTCGAACAGCTGTCCCAGGAAATCTGCGCGCAGTCCGTAAGCAATGACCGGAATGTCCAGTGTATCGACGATTTCCGTCAGCTGGAGCACCTGCTCTTTATTCAAAAATTGCGCTTCGTCAATAATGATGCAATTGGGCTTTTCCGTCTCCGCCATCTTAACCATATCAATCCGGTCGTCGATGACAATCGCCTGCTTCTGCATCCCGATCCGGGAAGCTACCGTGCCTACACCGTTCCGGTCGTCGACGGAGGGGGTGAACAAAAGCACCTTTTTGCCCTGCTCCTCGTAATTGTGAGCGGTACGGAGCACTTCGATCGATTTGCCGCTGTTCATAGTGCCGTACCGGAAATATAATTTGGCCACGTTGGAAGACAGTCCTCTCGGGTGAAAGATATCCACCTATCATAGCACAGGTTGTTCAGGAAGAGTATAGGTCTCCCGCGGAATGGGCCGGACTCCCTTCTCGGCCGGGGTATGACCGGCAGGAAGGAATACCGTGACTTTCGTGCCTGCTCCCGGCTCGCTGGCGATTTGGATGGCACCGCCGTGATCGTTCAGCATTTTTTGGCAGAGCACAAGTCCGAGGCCGGAGCTTTTATCTTTGGTAGTGAAGAAGGGTTCGCCGATGCGTGCCATCAATTCCGGAGGAATGCCGTTCCCTTCGTCTGCAAAGGTCACGGCCAGCATGTCATTCGATAAATAGCAATCGATCGTAATGGTTCCGCCGTCGGGCATAGCTTCCATACCGTTGCGAATGAGGCTGGCAAATACCTGCTTCAGCTGCTCCTCGTCGCAATAAACCTCGACCAGGTGCGTCGGGAAGAGCGGTTTCAGCTTAGCTCTGTTCAAAGCGGCTTCCTCTTCCATAAGAGCGATAACCTCACGGAGGATCGGTCCTATTCTGCGCCGTTTGAATTGGCTCGAAAGAGGACTTGAGAGCATGAGCAGCTTGCTGATCGTTTGCTCGATACGCGTCATCTCGGAGAGCATGACGGAGAAGTATTGCTCCTTGTACTGCGCATTTTGCTTCATGAATTGAGTGAAGCCCTTGAGCGCGGTCAGAGGATTGCGAATTTCGTAGGCCAATCCGGCGGCGAGCTGTCCTGCAACCGACAGCCTATCCGTAAAGCGCAGCACTTCCTCGGCCTGCTTGCGCTCGGTCATGTCGCGCAGGATGAGACAAAGGGCAATGACGCTTTGATCCTCCGCAAGAACAGGAGAAACCGTCATACAGACGTCGATCCTGCTGCCATCCTTATGCTGCCGCACCGTTTCGAGGCTGCCAAGAGACTGTCCTTGCGCTGCTTGCCTGAACCATTTCAGGGTATCTTCCAGAAGAGCGCCCGGAATTGTCGGCGGCAGCTTGCCGAGCAGCTCGTCATCTTCATAGCCGAACGTGCTCTTGTACGCGGGATTGATGTAAATGACGCGGAAGTCCAGATCAAGGATGGCGAAAGCGTCGGGAATATGCTCGATCATGGAGTCCAGCAGCCGTTTCAATTCCCTGTAGGCGTTCTCCCGGTTGTTGACCGCGGTCGTTTCCTGGATAAACAGGCACAGGCCGTCTTTGGTCGGATGACAGTTCATTTCATAGGCTCGGCCGGAGGGCATCGTTTCGTGGACGAAGACCGATGTTTTATCTTCCATCGCCCGATGGCACGCTTGGTAAAACCAGGTATTGACGGCATAAGGGAATTTGTCCCATATCCGCTCGCCGATCAGCTGTTCGCGCCGGATTTGGATCAGGTCCTCGGCCGCTTTGTTAACATAAGTATATTTCCAATCGGTGCTTAATTTGACGAAGGAATAAGGAATCGATTCCAATAACGAACAGAAGGAAGAAGAGGAGAAGCGCAGCTGCTGCTCCAGCATTTTGTTATTCGTAATATTGTGCAGCTGCCATAAGATCCATAGCGGCTGTCCGTTCGCATCCTTCAGCAGCATGGCGTTCGCAAGGCACCAGACCGTATCCTTCGACGAATGGATAAACCGGACTTCCTCCTGGAAGGAGGGGATCGCTTGCTCGGCCAGCCGGCTGGATAAGTGCATGCAGCGGAGCAGCTCGTCGGGATGGAGCAGTGCCGGCAAATTCATCTGCTTCAATCGGTGCTCCGTATAACCCAACAATTGACAGAAGGCAGGATTGACCCGCATCAAGCTGCAGTCCATGTTCATCAGCGCAGCTCCGAAGGGGGACTCGGCAAACCATTGCTCTGCAAGCTCTGGGGGAAGAGCCTTATTGTTATTTGGATTCATCTTCGCACGGGCCTCCGAAATGGGCAGAAGTAAGAACTCATTGCTAGCTAAGTTCTACAACAACCCGCCCGTTCCCTTCGTAAGAAAATGACATTGGTGAAATTTTTCTTCACAATTTCTTGGAATTTCCCGGCAGGCAGACAGGGAGCGCGGACTTTTTGGCGAATTGATTGTACTATCGATACGCAACAGGAATACAAATGTAAAGGGATCAGGAGGCGATAGGATGTCCACGATTCGTTGGGCGGTTATCGGAGCAGGTGACGTAGTGGAGCGCAGGGTGGCCAAAGCCTTGCAGACTGCGGAAGGAAGTACGCTCCTGGCCGCGGTGAGACGCGATGAGGCAAAGCTGCAGGCATTTGCCGAGAAGTTCGGCGTGCCAAGGGCATACAAGGATGCTGCGGACGTATGGAACGACCCGGACATCGATGCGGTGTACGTGGCGACACCTGTCATGATGCACGCGGAGCATACGATGGAAGCGGCCCGTCACGGCAAGCACGTGCTGTGTGAAAAGCCGATGGCGCTAAACGCTGCGGAAGCAGAAGGCATGATCGCCGTCTGCAGGGAGCATGGCGTGAAGCTCGGCATTGCGTACTACCGCAGATTTTATCCGAAAATTCAAAAGATGAAGCAACTGATCGACTCGGGCGCCATCGGCAAACCGGTCTATGCCCGTGCGCAATTCAGCGGCAAAACGAATCATGCAGGAACGGACCGGGCATGGCTGCTGAGTCCGGAGGTGTCCGGTGGCGGGCCGCTGATGGATGTCGGCACGCATGTCATCGATTTGCTGTGCTACGCTCTCGGTGAGCCGCGGCAAGTGTCGGCCATGACGGGGAATGTGCTGCAGGAGCTCGATGTCGAGGATACGGCCTCGGTCCTGATCCAATTCGCATCCGGCTGTCACGCTTCGGTTCATGCGAGCTTCAGCACGGCCGCCGGCAACCAGCTGGAATTGTTCGGCACGGAGGGCAAGCTGACGATGAGAACGGTAGAGGACGCCGAGCTGGTATGGACGAACGGAGCCGGGGAGGTTCAGCTATTCGATTTGCCCAAGCATGAAAATATGAACGTTCCTATGATAGAGCGTTTCATAGAATATATACGGGGCGGGCAAAGCTTCCCGAGCGAAGGCAAGCAGGGAATATTCGCTTCGCGGATTGCGGATGCCGCTTATCGTTCGGCGGCGGAGGGGCGCCATATTTCGGTTTAAGACAAGTAGGCTTGGTCAAAGCCGGACATTCATGGATCAAGCTTGGAGAAAAGCTTGGTTTTTGTAGAAAAATGGATTCATTTTAAATTGATAAGTAAGTTCTTAGATGTTAATATATATCATATCTTAAAAAGAGGTTCATAGAATTGTCACAATTTCTTCTATGGCAGGGCGTAAATTCTCCATGTTCATCAGGTGTAACGGCTTCGGCAAACGGGACGCAAATGAGGGCAGCAGGACGGTTTGATCGCCCTTTTTTCCTTTTTAGTGCTTTACATCTGTGAAGCTGTGATTTACAACCGTGCCCGTGAATGGTGAAACCAATACTAAGGTATAGAAAGGTTGTACAACATGAACAGAAAAGGACTGCCAGCGAAGCAAGGTCTGTACGATCCGCAGTTTGAGCACGATGCTTGCGGAATCGGCTTTGTAGCTAACATCAAAGGGGTGCCCTCTCACGAAATTGTCGGTCAGGCGCTGAATGTGCTCTGTAATCTCGACCATCGCGGCGGTCAGGGCTCCGAAACGAATACCGGAGACGGAGCGGGGATTTTGCTGCAAATTCCCCATGCTTTTTTGCAAGCGGAGTGTGCGAAGGAGGGCATAGAGCTTCCGGAGGCCGGCCAGTATGGCGTCGGAATGGTATTCCTGCCGCAGGATGCGGCGCTGCGCGCTGCCTGTGAGAGCATTCTGGAGGAGAATGTCAAGGCATCGGGACAGCGGCTGCTCGGCTGGAGAACCGTGCCGACGGACAATTCCTCTCTCGGGGAATCGGCCAAATCGGTGGAGCCGTTTGTCCGGCAAATTTTTATCGGGGCGGAGGAAGCCGCAGAGCTCGCATTCGAACGCAAGCTGTACGTCATCCGCAAGCGCACCGAGAACGCCGTCCGTGCATTGAGCCAGGAGCGGCCGCTATATTTTGCAAGCTTATCGAGCCGTACGATCGTATACAAAGGCATGCTTACTCCCGTGCAAGTCGACAACTACTACTTGGAATTGAAAGACCCCTCGTTCGAAACCGCATTAGCTCTTGTTCATTCCCGTTTCAGCACGAACACGTTTCCCAGCTGGGAGCGTGCACATCCCTACCGCTATGTCATTCACAATGGAGAAATCAATACGCTGCGGGGCAACGTCAATTGGATGCATGCCCGTCAGCAAATATGCGAAACCGACCTGTTCGGCGACGATTTCAAGAGCATTCTGCCCGTTATCGATACGGACGGCTCGGACTCGCAAATGTTCGACAATACGCTGGAATTTTTGATGCTGTCCGGCCGTTCGCTTCCTCATGCAGCCATGATGATGATACCTGAGCCGTGGTCCAAGCATGAATCGATGAGCGACGACAAGAAAGCGTTCTATGAATACCACAGCTGTCTGATGGAGCCATGGGACGGCCCTGCGGCGATTGCCTTTACCGACGGCACGGTGATCGGAGCGGTGCTGGACCGTAACGGGCTTCGGCCGGGCCGCTATTATGTAACCAAAGACGACCTGATTGTCCTCGCCTCTGAAGCGGGCGTGCTGAATATTGCGCCTGAACGTATCGCGCGCAAGGAGCGGCTGCAGCCGGGACGCATGCTGCTGGTGGATACGGCCCAAGGCCGGATCGTATCGGATGAGGAGGCGAAGCGCCCGATTATCGCCGAGCATCCTTACCGCGAGTGGCTGAGCGAGCATTTGATCTCGCTCGAGGAGCTGCCGGAATCGGCGGACGTTCCGCGAACAGACCACGAATCCGTGCTGCAGCGCCAGCAGGCGTTCGGCTATACGTTTGAGAACCTGCGTAAAATTATCGAGCCTATGGCCAAAACAGGCGTAGATCCTGTCGGCTCGATGGGCTTCGATGCGCCGCTCGCCGTCCTGTCGGACCGCCCGCAGCTCTTGTACAGCTATTTCAAGCAGCTGTTCGCGCAGGTTACGAATCCTCCTATCGATGCGAACTTCGAGGAGATCATTACTGCGCAGGGAACGACGGTGGGCCCTGAGCGCAGTCTGATTCGTCCGGAGCCCGAGAGCTGCCGGCAAATTCGTCTCGCGACGCCGATTCTGACGAACAGCGAGCTGGCCAAGCTGCGCGACATTCAGCGCGAAGGCTTCCGCACGGAGACGCTGCCGATCCTGTTCAAGGCGGCTGACGGTGCAGCTGCGCTGGAGCAGGCGATGGAGGAGCTGTATGCGGCTGCCGACAAGGCGATTGCCGGCGGTGCAACGCTGATCATTTTGTCCGACCGGGGCGTGGATGCCGCCCATGCGGCGATTCCTGCGCTGCTGGCCGTCTCCGGCCTGCATCATCACCTGATCCGTGAGGGGACGCGGACGAAGGTGGGCCTGCTGCTCGAATCCGGCGAACCGCGGGAAGTGCATCATTTTGCCCTGCTGCTTGGATACGGCGTCAGCGCCATCAATCCTTACCTTGCGATGGAGACGGTGGAAGATTTAGTCCGTTCAAATAAATTGAAGGACGTTACGCCGGAAAAGGCGCTTTACAACTATGTCAAGGCTGCCACCAAAGGCGTCGTCAAAGTATTGGCGAAAATGGGCATTTCGACGATCCAAAGCTACCGGGGAGCGCAAATTTTCGAGGCCATCGGCTTGGATTCATCCGTTATCGACAACTATTTTACATGGACTTATACGCCGGTCGGCGGAATTACCATCGATGTCATCGCGCAGGAAGCGATATTGCGGCATCAGCGCGCGTTCTCGGAGCAGGAAGGCCGCGACCGGGTGCTGGACACCGGCGGTGAGCTGCAGTGGCGCAAAAGCGGCGAGGAGCACCTGTACAATCCGGAGACGATCCACGCGCTGCAAACGGCGGTCCGGACGAACAACTACGGCATGTACAAACAATTTGTAAAGCTGATTCATAAAGAAAACGAAAAGTACGCTGCGCTTCGTGCACTGTTCTCATTCAAAGCCGGCCGGAAGCCGGTCCCGATCGAAGAGGTCGAGCCGGTCGAATCGATGTTCAAACGGTTCAAAACCGGGGCAATGTCGTACGGCTCGATTTCGAAGGAAGCACACGAGAGCATGGCAATCGCCATGAACCGCATCGGCGGCAAATCGAATACGGGCGAGGGCGGCGAGCATCCGGAGCGCTTCACCCGGGATGCGAACGGCGACTTGCGCCGCAGCGCCATCAAGCAGGTAGCGTCCGGACGCTTCGGCGTGACGAGCAACTACCTGGTCAACGCCGACGAGATTCAGATCAAGATGGCGCAGGGCGCGAAGCCGGGCGAGGGCGGACAGCTGCCCGGTACGAAGGTGTACCCTTGGGTAGCCGAGGTGCGCGGCGTAACGCCGGGCGTAGGCTTGATCTCGCCGCCGCCGCATCACGATATTTATTCGATCGAGGATTTGGCGGAGCTGATTCATGATTTGAAGAACGCGAATCCGCGTGCCCGAATCAGCGTCAAGCTCGTATCCGAGGTGGGTGTCGGCACGATTGCGGCCGGCGTCGCCAAAGGGAAAGCCGATGTCGTGCTCATCAGCGGCTACGACGGCGGAACGGGCGCATCCCCGCTGACGAGCATCCGTCATGCGGGCTTGCCTTGGGAGCTTGGGCTTGCGGAAACGCACCAGACGCTGGTGCTGAACGACTTGAGAAGCCGCATAACCGTCGAGACCGACGGCAAGCTGATGACAGGCCGCGATGTCGTAATCGCAGCGCTGCTAGGCGCCGAGGAATTCGGCTTTGCGACAACGCCGCTTATCGCTCTCGGCTGTATCATGATGAGAGTGTGCCATCTGGATACGTGCCCGGTAGGGGTGGCGACGCAAAATCCGGATTTGCGCAAAAAATTCGCCGGCGACCCGCAGCATGTCGTTAACTTCATGCATTTCGTGGCGCAGGATGCGCGTGAGCTGATGGCGGAACTCGGCTTCCGCACGATCGAGGAAATGATCGGACATACCGAAATTCTCGAAACGAAGCAGGCGGTGGAGCATTGGAAAGCGAAGGGCATCGATTTGACGCCGCTGCTGCATCAGCCCGATGTGGGCGAAGAGGTCGGCCGTTTCTGTTCGCAAGCCCAGGATCACGGTCTGGACCGCTCGATCGATAGGAGAGAGCTGCTCGAGATTGCCAAGCCGGCATTGGATAACAAGGAGCACGTCCATGCGATCCTGCCGGTCCACAACGTGAACCGCGTCGTCGGCACGATACTCGGCAGCGAGGTGACGCGCCGGTACGGGCTCGAGGGCCTGCCGAGCGATACGATCCGTCTGCACTTCAACGGCTCGGCAGGACAAAGCTTCGGCGCTTTCGTGCCGAAGGGGATTACGCTATCGCTCGAAGGCGATGCGAACGATTACGTCGGCAAAGGGCTGTCCGGCGGCAAAATCGCGATCTTCCCATCCGAGCAATCGACCTTTGCGGCGGAGGAGAACATCATCATCGGCAACGTGGCTTTCTACGGCGCCACCGACGGCGAAGCCTACATTCGCGGCATCGCGGGCGAGCGCTTCTGCGTACGGAACTCCGGCGTCCGCGCGGTGATAGAGGGCGTAGGCGACCACGGCTGCGAGTATATGACCGGAGGGCGCGTAGTCGTTCTCGGCAAGACGGGGCGCAACTTTGCCGCCGGGATGTCCGGGGGGATCGCCTACGTGCTGGATGAAGACGGTACGTTCGCGAGCCGCTGCAACAAGGAGATGGTGCTCCTGGAGCAGGTCGAGGAAACGTACGAAGCCGAGGAGCTCCGCAACATGATCCAGCACCACGAGACGTTCACCGGCAGCACGGTAGCCGACCGCGTTCTGAAAAGCTGGGGAGAGTACGTGTGGAAATTCGTCAAGATCATTCCGAAGGATTACAAGCGGATGTTCGAGGCGATCGAGCGCGTGAAGCGTTCCGGCTTGAGCCAGCAGGAAGCGATGCTCGTCGCCTTCGAGGAAAATATGAAGGACGTCTCCCGCATCGGCGGTAACTAATCTAAGCGAGTGTGTCGAATGACAGCTTGTTACGGTCACCTTTAGCTTTAGCCATTTCGGCACATGTAGGAGGTAAAAGACAAACGATGGGTAAACCAACCGGCTTTATGGAATATGACCGGGAAACCCCGGTCGAGACGGCCCCTCTGCTGCGAATCAGCCATTGGAATGAATTTTCCACTCCGATGTCTGAGGAGAAGCTGCAGACGCAGGGCGCCCGCTGTATGGACTGCGGCATTCCCTTTTGCCATACGGGCAAGCTGATCAGCGGCATGGCGGCAGGCTGCCCGGTCAACAACCTCATTCCCGAATGGAACGACCTAGTCTACCGCGGTCTTTGGCGCGAAGCGCTCGACCGGCTGCACAAGACGAACAACTTCCCGGAATTCACCGGGCGCGTATGCCCGGCTCCGTGCGAAGGCTCCTGTACCGTGGGGTTGAAAGATACCCCGGTTACGATCAAGAACATCGAGAAATCGATCATCGATAAAGGCTTCGCCGAAGGCTGGGTCGTTCCTGAGCCTCCGAAGAGTCGGACCGGCAAGAAGGTGGCCGTTGTCGGATCGGGACCGTCCGGCCTGGCTTGTGCAGCCCAGTTGAACAAAGCCGGCCATACGGTAACCGTCTACGAGCGTGCGGATCGCGCCGGCGGCTTGCTGATGTACGGCATTCCGAACATGAAGCTGGATAAAAAATACGTGCAGCGCCGTATCGACCTGCTCGCAGCGGAGGGCGTAACGTTCGTCACCGGCACCGAGATCGGCAAAGATATTCCGGCCTCCAAGCTGAAGGAAGACTTCGACGCCGTTGTGCTGTGTGGCGGAGCGACCAAAGGCCGCGACCTGAACATCGAAGGGCGAGAGCTGAAGGGGATCCACCTGGCGATGGAGTTTTTGTCCAAAAACACGAAGAGCCTGCTCGATTCCAAGCACGAGGACGGACAGTTCATTTCCGCCGAAGGAAAGGACGTCATCGTGATCGGCGGAGGCGACACCGGCACCGACTGCGTAGGCACGTCGATTCGCCACAAGTGCAAAAGCGTGCTGCAGTTCGAGCTGATGCCGAAGGCGCCGGAGACGCGGCAGCCGAACAACCCGTGGCCGGAATGGCCCAAAGTGCTGAAGGTCGATTACGGCCAGCAGGAGGCGGCCGCGCTGCAAGGCGACGACCCGCGCCAATACCAGATCAGCACGAAGAAGTTCGTTGGCGATGAGACCGGCCATGTCAAAGAGCTCCACACCGTCTTGATCGAGTGGAAGAAGGACGATCAGGGCCGGTTCGTTCCGGTAGAGGTTCCCGGCAGCGAGAAGGTGTATCCTGCGCAGCTCGTCATGCTCGCGATGGGCTTCCTTGGTCCGGAGAGCACGGTGCTCGACCAGCTTGGCGTGGAGAAGGACGAACGCTCCAATGCCAAAGCCGAGTACGGCAAGTTCGCGACCAACGTGGACGGCGTATTCGCAGCGGGCGATATGCGTCGCGGGCAAAGCCTTGTCGTCTGGGCGATCAACGAAGGGCGGGAGGCGGCCCGTGAATGCGACCGCTATTTGATGGGAGCGACGAATTTGCCGTAATGAATCATTGCTATGATGAATAATTAATAGGATAAAAAGACGCCGGGAGCGGGTTTTTGAATGCACCCGGGTCTTTTTTTTTGACTGCATAGGAATGTTGGCGATTCTACCCTATCTTGCTTACGATGAGATTTGCCGTGCAAAGCTTGAAGCCGCTCAATTTTGAAAGGTATCGATAAAGGCTTTCCTCCTATGCCGTATCAGGGGCGAGATGGAGTAGAGGCTGGAGACGCTCTTGCAGCAAAAGCTGCATCGTATTTGTGCCAACGTTGGTCATCACAGCTAATCGGGCATGCATGCAGCTTATAAGCAAAGCGGACCATTCCTTCGGCTTAGGTTTGGCGTCAGATCATACTGCGGAAGCTGCGCTCGCGCCTGATGCGGACATAGAATCCGCTATTGTGCCAAAAATGCTCGCTTTGGACATGCTTGCGGACATAGAATCCGTTATTTGCCAAAAAAAGGTTCAAAATTGCTGCTCTTGACGGTAATAACGGAACCAGTGTCCGAGAGTCGACCATTTTGAGCAACTTTGGGGGAAATAAAGGATCTACGGTCCGAAGCAGTGCGAGGGGCAGGCATAAGAAGCGGCAGGTGCGAATGAAGTGACGGTGCGGCAGAGATGAGGCGGTTCGACAGAGGTGATGGGGGCGACAAATAGTGGCGGTACGATATAGGTGAAGAGTACCGCAGAGATGATGGGTACGACAGAGATGAGGTGGTGCGACAAAAGTGACGGGTGCGATAGAGGTGAAGGGTAGGACAGAGAGGGGGGATAGAGAGGAGGAGTGCGACAGAGGTAACGGTACAACAGCGGTGAGGGGGGATGAAGTAGTGTGGGGTACGATAGAATTGACGGGTGCGATAGTGGGGACAGAGGCAATAAAGTCATTAAAACAGGGGCGTGAGATGCACCAGACTCGTCACAGGTATTCAAGTTAGCCGCGAAGCCCAAGACGTTCTGGGCATCCGAGAGTACCATTCCAAACAGAGTCACCATCGCAAACAGAGTCACCATCGCAAACAGAGGCACCATGGCAGACAGAAGCTCATCGCAAACAGAGGCACCATGGCAGACAGAAGCTCATCGCAAACAGAGGCACCATGGCAGACAAAAGCTCATCGCAAACAAAGATACCATGGCAGACAGAAGCTCATCGCAAACAGAGTCACCATGGCAGACAGAAGCTCATCGCAAACAGAGTCACCGTCGCAAACATATGCGCCATCGCAAACAGAGGCATCATGCCAGACAGAAGCTCATCGCAAACAGAGTCACCATCGCAAACAGAGGCACCATGGCAGACAGAAGCTCATCGCAAACAGAGGCACCATGGTAGACGGAAGCTCATCGCAGACAAAGACACCACGGCAGACAGAAGCTCATCGCAAACAGAGGCACCATGGCAGACAGAAGCTCATCGCAAACAGGGGCACCATGGTAGACGGAAGCTCATCGCAAACAGAGTCACCATCGCAAACAGATGTGCCATCGCAGACAAAGACACCATGGCAGACAGAAGCTCATCGCAAACAAAGACACCATCACAAGGCAGCAGCACTTCACACTTGGAAGCGCCGGTTGCGTCACAAACGCACAATAAACACGATAGGTAATGCCGGCCCCGGCCTCCAGTAGTCTATATTTTGCCTATGGCTGCAATTTCTTGGTCTCCTGAGCATAAACATTCCAGTAGCATCATTATTTTTGGAATCCTTCAGGAGGTGCTGTGCTGTATGGCTTCGAGTGAGGAAAGAAACCTGGCGCTGCTCGCACATATTTTATGCCTTATTGTCGGTGTGATAGCTCCCCTAATTATTTATCTCATGAAAAAGGACGAATCCGCTTATGTCACCGAGCATGCGAAAGAATCGCTGAACTTCCAAATTTCCATGATCATTTATTCCATTATCGCCGGCATTCTTTGCTTCGCCATCATCGGGTTCGTTCTTTTGCCGATCCTCGGGGTTTTTGCGCTGATCGTCATTATCATTGCTACGATACGCGCTTCCAAGGGACAGCACTATGAGTACCCGCTGACCATCCGCTTGGTGAAGTAGCGCCGGGCTGATCCAGACATCCCCCCGAGCATCGGACTGCTAAGAAGAAAAATGCTCTATCGTTAACAAGCGGTTCATAGCCCGGTCTTACTTTGTTAACACTTTGTTCCTATTTACGTAATTTAATGTAATATACCGCAGGAACCCTCTCTTAACGGTGCCGCGCCCCGAACGCTATGGGGTAAACCAAGTTATCCGAGAATATGGAGGGAGCAGAGCATGTCCTTTTATCGCACGCTTATACCCAACAAAAATCTTGATGAGAACTGGCTCAACTTGATGATTGCAGCTCGCGACATGGGTATATCCAAAAAAGAAGTGCTGCAGTTTATACGACAAACGAAGCAGGAAGAACGTTTCATACCGTATGAAGATCCGTGTAGCCAATAAGTGTAGCCAATAAGAGAGAGAGAAAAAGAAAACATATTTTTTTTCACTGTAAATGGCAACGCTTACAAAACACTTTTTTTACAAATGACCCTACACAGACTTGTATTTTTTGATACAATATACTGGATAACGGACTAGATAGAAACTAGGGGTGGCTACCATGATTGGCAGACGAGTGAAACAGTTACGAATGGAAAAAGGCCTCACCCTCACGGAGCTTGCAGAAAAGGCCGGGGTAGCGAAGTCTTACTTAAGCTCAATCGAAAGGGATATCCAGTCGAACCCGTCGATCCACTTTCTTGAGAAAATATGTGCTGTCCTTGAAGTACCCATAGAATCGTTTCTGCAAAATAAAGCCACTCTGAGCAAAGAGCTGGACGAAGAGTGGTTAGGGCTAGTTCGTGAGGCAATGGATTCGGGCATCAGCAAAGAGCAGTTTCTCGAATTTCTGCAATACAACAAATGGCGCAAAGACAACAACAAGTAAAGCATGTCCTGGTCTTAAGGACGTGTTTATTCGCCGTGGATGCCAGGCCGGGCTGCTCGCTTCACTAACGGCAGCCGATCCGGTGCGCCGGCTCAAATGAAAAAGGATGACTCCTTCGTAACGAAGGGTCATCCTTTTTTGTACCTGCCGGAGCTCCGGAAGGCACATGCGCCTCATCCGCGCTATCACTTCGAAGCAGGAGGCTTCTGGCTGCCGCCGCCCATCTGCTGGTAAGCCTGCTTCATGGCGTCGTAGCTTTGCTTGAGCCGCTCGACGTAGCCGACCTTCTCCCACTGCTTCCAGTGGTAGACAGGCAGCTTGGAGACGGCATACGGAGCGCCGCTTCCGTTATCCAGTCCGACGACGCTGTTGTCCGAGCGCTGCACGATCCAAGGGACGAACCGGATTCCTTCGGTTGTCTGTGCAAACAGCTTGCCTTCCTGCTCACCGTAGGCTATGACCTGAAGCGAGCTCGGGTCGCTGAAGCCTAGCAGCATCCACGGGATTCTCATTTCGACGGTGTCGCCTTTCGCCTGCCACATCGTCAAGGAGTTGAACTCGGGGGAGTCGAACTTTGTCGTCCCGCGCAGCATTTTGCCCGCATCGACTTCCTCGAACGGATAATACTTTTTCGCGTCCGGCGGCGTCAGCTCGAGCCCGATAGCGAGCTTCCACGGATTGAACACGCCCGAGTCGTCCTTGAACTCCTCCGGCTTAACCTCCATCATGCCGTATCGCTTGCCGTACAGGCGGCGGTGGAAATCGTAGTTCGACGCGATACGAACCTCGCTTTCCCCGTCTTTACCGAGTCTGACAACAGTCTCGAGCCCTTCATCCAGCGTCCTGCCGCCCATTTCCTTCGCGTGACGGTTGCCGCCGGGCAGGGTGTCGACGCCGAGGTACAGCTGCTCATGTTCCGCATCGAACGGCTTCTCCAGCTTGCCGGTTACGTAGACGTACGCTTCGTCGTGAGTGACCCACAGCTCTTTCCAGCCGGGGTACGAGCCTTCGAGCTTCTGCTTGTCCTTGATCGCATCCCAGTCCTTCGCATCGCCGTCGATGACGAGAGGCCCGTCCTTGGACGACAGCATGGCCACGAGGCCGAAATGCTGCTCGTTGGTCAGCACGTTATGCCACATTTTGCGGCGATCCTGAGGAATTTCGAACAGCATCGTGTTCCAGGTTTTCTTGAACCACTCGTCCTGCCAGGAGAAGACGATGGCGCCTGCCATCCCTTCGTCATAAATATCCTTCAGCAGCGATACGTTGATTTGCCCCTGGCTTTGCTCGTCATGACCGCCCTGATTGCGGTCCATCGTTCCCAGATGGGCTACGCCGAGCGATGACGGAACACCGAACTCGGTGATCATGACGGGCAAGTTCTTGTGGTATGCTTTCAGCTTGCGCAAATAGCTTTTATATATGTTAGGCGATCCGTCCGGTTCCCGAATATCCATTAATGTCTCATCCATATGGAAGAAATCCGGGTAATAAGGGTAAGCATGAAATGCGGCAAAATAGCCGGCAGACCAATTGTGCGCATCGATATGCGTCGCATCCACGCTGACCATATCTTCAGCTACCAGCACCTCGCCCGGATGGGTGAGAGGGTCGGTCGTTACCCAGTTTGTAAAAGAAAGCGGATGCATCCAGCCGTATTGGGATTCCAGCTTCGCCAGATGATCCAGCATTTCCGCCAGCCAGTTCTCGAAGGGGCTGGCCTCCGGCTTGGAGGAGAAATGAGTGCCTTCATAATGGGTCTTGTCTTTGTGCAGCTCGTTGGTATTTTTCACCATCGTCGGGTCCCACTCGGTGCCGATTTGCCAGCCGAGCAGGTAAGGTCCCGCATTAAACCGGTACGTACCGCTTGCTTTGCCGAAATGCTCAGGTATATCTGCGTTGCCGTAGACGGCTCCTACCGCATAGGCGATATCACTTTGGAAGTGCTGGTAAATCTCTTCGATGTAGGCGTCTTTTTTCTCAATCAGCTCTTCCTCGGGCGCCCATACGCCTTGGATGAAAAACAGCGGCTGATCCGCATGGCGCTGGTTGTATTCGACCAGTGCTTCGTAGAATACCGGCTGCAGGATCGTGTAGACGCGAACCGTGTTCGCGCCCATATCCTGAATTTGCTGAAACCATTGCATATAATGCTCTTTCGTAATAGGAAGCTCCCCGGGGTCGGTACCCGGGAGAGCGGCTCCCATATTGACTCCTTTCGAGAAGAAAGGGGTCCACGATTGATTGGCATACATTTCGATCCGGTCTTCCTGCGTGCGGAATTTGATTTGCGAGCCGTCGGCCGCTTTGACGCTTTCCACTTTTTTGTCCGGCCAGTAGTGCCAG
This sequence comes from Paenibacillus sp. NPDC056579, assembly GCF_042793215.1. Lineage (NCBI taxonomy): Bacteria > Bacillati > Bacillota > Bacilli > Caryophanales > Paenibacillaceae > Paenibacillus > Paenibacillus sp. NPDC056579. The sequence goes on along the minus strand of NZ_JBHTVD010000013.1, from coordinate 38,229 downwards.
GCCAACAAACCTACGAGTAAAACCAAAGTGATACGGAGCAGCCATTTGCCGGCTGTGGTTGTCCCATTCATAATGATGAACTCCTTTTAGGTATTGTGCGTCAGGCCAGCAATCTCCGGATACGGGCTTCAAGCTCTACGGGCGAGAACGGTTTTTTGATAACGTCCGAAACCCCAAGATCGAAGCACTTGCTGACTTCCTGCTCTAATCCAAGATCCGTCAGCACCATAATCTTGCAATGGCTGTGAAGCTCCTGGGACTGCCGAATGCGGTGGATCAGCTGATAGCCGTCAAGCGCCGGCAGCGTCAGCTCCGTAATTACGAGATCCGGCGTCGTCTCGTTAATCAGGTGCAGTCCTTCCAGGCCGTCCTGGGCGGGAAGCACATCATACCCTTGAAGCCCGAGCCGGGCCTGCATGAAATCGAGCAGGTCCGCATTCTGGTCAATCATGACGATGGATGGCGATTCCGCTGCGTCCGACTGCCGATAGTAGACGTGGATGTCATGCCCCGCGCTTTCCTGTCCGTTGGTCAAGGAGATCATCTCGGTTATCGCTTCCGGTGCAGGCTCTGCGCATTCCGGGAAGGCGGCGACGGTCAGTGCGCCTTTCAGGAAGCCGGCGTTTTGCAGAAAGTCCTTCGTCGAGAGGGACAAGAAGTGGGTGTATGCCAGCGTTTGGCCTGGAAGCAGGATCATCAGCAGCTTTTCGATCGGATCGTAGCTCGTCATAGCGGCGAGCGACGCATTTTCCAGACCGAGGTGTGTTTCCAAATCTTGAAGCTCCATGGAACCCAGTTCACTTACTTGCGCCATGATCAACCCGCAGCTATCCCATGTTGCAGCTTGCAGAATGCCGTTCAGCTGTGTATTCAGGTGGTGCGACAAATCGTTATGGTTCATTGTAGGCATCTTCATTCTTCAGGACACTCCTTTATGCTTCGTATTGGTACTGCTTTGTAAAGCAAGAGAGCTATTCCGTGTTTCGACATCTCCAAAGGGTTCGAAACTTTTGTCGATTTAGGGGGGATATTAGATCGCTTGGGCATTGGAAGCTTTGGATGCTTTGGACGCAGCTCCCTTTTTCGACTTCTGGCTCAGAGCATCCTGATCGTCCGGCGAGTCCTCGTTCCAGCTCCGGCGTACCATATGGCCCCAGCTATGATTGCCGCGCAAATAGTCGGCATGCCCCTGCAGCTTCCACAGCGCATTCAGCTGGTCGTAGCCTAGCGCCATCAGCATGGAGAGGCCGATGATCCGCAGCACGTCCCGCGTCTCGATGCTTCGCTGGAAAGCCAGCTCTTCGATAATGAGCGAGCCTGAAGTGAAGACAAGCCCGATCAGCAGGTTGATGAACAAAAAGGTGAGCAGAATCGGCAGCTGCGTCATATCCATCAGGACATAGGCGACCAGTGCCGCCAAGCCCGACAGCTTGATATAAGGGCTGAGCGTTTCATACAAAATGGTATAAGGCAAGGCGAGCCAGCCGATGATTTTGTACTTCGGAATGAACAGCATGGAGCGGAATCGGATGACGTTCCACAGATTGCCCTTAATCCAGCGGCGCCGCTGGGAGCCAAGGATGCGCAGCGTATCGGGTGCCTGCGTCCAGCAAACCGCGTCAGGGCAAAACAAAATGCGGTAGGGCAGACCATGGTGCAGCATGTAACGGTGCAGCTTCATGACGATGTTCATATCTTCGCCGGGACACTCCTTCTCGTAACCTCCGACGTTGATCAAATAGTCTTTACGGAACAAGCCGAAGGCCCCGGAGACGATCAGCAGGCCGTTCATGGAGCTCCAGCCGATGCGTCCTCCGAGAAAGGCGCGCATATATTCGACATACTGCATGGCGGGCAGCATCCGGTTCGACAGTCGGGCCGAGGTGACGCGGCCGTCTTGAATTTTGCTTCCGTTGGCAATGCGGACGTTGCCGCCGATGGCGATGTGCTGCTCCGGATTTTCCATATACACCTGAACCATTCGGATCAGGGCGTCCTTTTCAAGCATGGAGTCGGCATCGATCGTCGCTACCAGAGGATACTTGGAAACGTTGATACCGGCGTTCAAGGCATCCGCTTTCCCGCCGTTCTCTTTATCGATCACGACGAGCTTCGGATACTGCGGATTGTAATATACCTCCTTTACCGGGTTGGATTGGACCAAATGGCGTGCGGCCGTCATGCGGCCCGGCTTCAGATCGAATTGCTCCACAAGTACCTGGAGCGTATTGTCCTTGGAGCCGTCATTGATGACGATGACCTCGTATACAGGAAATTCCAGCGCCATCAAGGAACGCACATTATCGATAATGGTCAGCTCCTCGTTATACGAAGGAACCAGAATGGACACCGGCGGAACGAATTGCGATCCGGATAGCTCCCTGAATCGGGAGTACATCGTGCTTTTGATCTGGGACAGCATGCTTTGCGACGACATCGCTAAAATAATGAAGTAGACCAGGCTGGACCCGACGATCAGACAGGTGGCTAAGAACCCGTAGTTCAGCAAAAACTCTCTCATCGTGTTCCCCTTTCTACGAGCTGATACGGGGGTGTTGGACAGATGGGCTCGTGTACAATTCATTGAACGTTTTTTGGTACGTAAAGGTTAGTTCGTTATAGTAAAGCACTTGTTTGATATCCTGGGAAGCCGTTAGTGCGGCATTCTCCATCTCATCCCGAATGGCGTCCATGGCGGTTTCGCGGCACAGCTTGTCCTCTGAGGAGCTGGCGGTTTCGCAAAGCGCCTGAAAGCCTTGGAGTCCGAACAGTGCGAAGCTCTTCGCGCCGTAATGGCGCACCCACCAATTGTCGTCCGACAAGGCCGGCGTTAAGGCATCCATGTAAAAAGCCAGCCGGTGCTCGCCGACCGTTCTGGCGGCTGCGGCGCGAATTTCCCAGTCCGGGTGGGCCAGCAGCAGGCTGAACCGTTCTGCGGAAAGCAGATGGGAATACTGAAGCAGCAGCTTCGATGCTTTGATTCGCACTTCTTTCTGCTTGGAGTTGGCGAGCTGTTCCAGAACGGGAAGCGGACCGGGAGCATTGCAGGCGGACAAGCCGATCAAGGCTACAATCACATGCTGTACGTTGTCCGACTGCAGCAGCTCCGAATACATGGAGTGGGGATCCAGGGATGAGGAAGCTACAATATCCGCGATGAGCTGGTGGCTCTGCGGATGATGCTCGACAAGCTTCAGGACGAGCTTTTTCAAATCTTGTTGGTTTGCAGCGCATTTGGCTGCCGCTCTTCCGACGACAAAGGCCGTGGAAGCCTCTTTTTCTTGATCAAGCAGGGCTATCAGGTCGTCCGAGCAGCCTTTGGCTCTCATAACGCCGAGATGGTAGGCCGCATCGATGCGGTCGCCATGCTTCGAGCTTTGCAGCCGCTTGCGTTCAAGCTCGACAAGTCCGAGCTCCTCACATAGCTCAATCAGCTTGCTGCGGTGGGAGCCGTCGATCGTCTCTATCCACTCCAGCAGCTTCTTTTGAATGGCTTTGAGCTCCAGGGGCTCCAGACGGCCAGGCGGAGGGAGCAGCCGTTCTTCCCCGTCGATATGAATGCTAAGATACGTGAAATAAGGCTGATGCTTTTCCAAATAGGACGTTATCTGGTTTTGCTGCGTCCGGTTGGCGGCACGCAGCGAGAACAAAACGGCGAATCCTCCGGCGATTATAACGCCAAGCGTTGTCACAACGGGAACAGCCGGTTCCAAGGTGTCCATCCACATACGCTATTATCCTCCTGCGCTTTTAACTTTCCCGGCGAATGCGCGGGCATCGAGCCGAATCAATCGTCCGGTCTATCCGATTCGAACAGACGGCTTTTGGTCGATTCGGCCGTGAAGCCCGCTTGTAAACGCCGGGAGTGTTAAGTAAAAGCGGATTTTGCTGAAAATGAAACGTTATTCGACCGTAACGCTTTTGGCCAAATTTCTCGGCTTGTCCACATCGTTGCCCCGTGCCAGAGCGGCGTAATAAGCAAGCAGCTGGAGCGGGATGACCGATACGGCAGGAGTAAGCAGCGCATGGGTGCGAGGGACATAGATGACCTCGTCCGCCGTCTTGGCGATGTCGATATTGCCGGCCAGAGCGACCGCTGTGACATAAGCTCCGCGTGCTTTGACCTCTTTGATGTTGCTGATCGTTTTTTCCAGCAGCGCTTCCTGTGTCGCAAGGGCGATCACCGGCGTGCCTTCTTCGATCAGGGCGAGCGATCCGTGCTTCAGCTCTCCGGCAGGATAAGCCTCCGAATGGATGTAGGAAATTTCCTTCAGCTTGAGCGACGCTTCAAGCGCCACCATCGCATCGATCCCGCGGCCGATGAAGTACAAATCGTCAACCTTTGCCACTTCCTTGGCAATTTGCTCGATGAAATGCGTATGAACCAGCATCGAATCGACGTGCTCGGGAAGCTCTCCGAGCTGATCCAGCAGCTCCTTGCGCTCCAGCGGATCCAGCGTATTGAGGCTTTGGCATAGATACAAGGCCAGCAAGTAAATGGCGATCAGCTGCGAGGTATAGGCTTTGGTCGAAGCGACGGCGATTTCCGGCCCGGCCCAAGTATGAATGACGTGATCGGCTTCCCTGGCGACGGAGCTTCCGACGACATTGGTTATAGCCAATACTTGAGCGCCGTTCAGCTTGGCTTCCCGCATTGCTGCAAGCGTATCGGCGGTTTCGCCCGATTGGCTGACGACAATGACCAGCGTGTTGTCCCGGATAACGGGCTGACGATAACGGTATTCGGAAGCTACGTCGACCTCAACCGGAATTCGGGTCAGCTTCTCAATGACCGCTTTGCCGACCAGCGCGGCATGATAGGCGGTTCCGCATGCGACCATATGGATGTGGCCGATCCGGCGAATCTGCTCTGGCGTCATCTGTACCTCCGGCAAGATGACTTCCTGGGTCGTGCTGTCGATGCGGGTGCGCATCGTATCGCGATAAGCGCGAGGCTGCTCGTAAATTTCCTTGAGCATGAAATGATCGTAGCCGCCTTTTTCCGCGACCATAATATCCCAGTCAATGTGCAGCAGCTGCTTGGCGATAAAATTGCCTTCGAGCGTCATCAGCTCGACGCTGTCCCGGGAGATGACGGCCATCTCGCCGTCGCTCAAAATGTACACGTTTCTCGTATACTCGAGAATGGCCGGAATGTCGGAGCCGATGAAGTTCTCGCCTTCTCCGACACCGATGATCAGCGGGCTTGCCCAGCGCACGGCCACCAGCTTGTCCGGCTCGTGCTCGGACAGAACGACGATAGCGTAAGCTCCGCGAATGCGGCTGGACGCTTGCTGAACGGCGCGGACCAGATCACCTTCATAATAATGAGCGATCAGATGGCTGATGACCTCGGTATCGGTTTCCGACAGAAAACGGTGGCCTTCCAGCTCCAGCTCTTCTTTTAATTGCTGATGATTTTCAATAATGCCGTTATGAACGACGGATATTTTCATGGTGTTGTCTGCATGGGGATGGGAATTCACATCGGACGGCTTCCCGTGGGTAGCCCAGCGAGTATGGCCGATTCCGGCAAACCCGCTGAGAGGCTCGTCCTCCAGTCGTGCTTCCAGCTCGCGGATTCTTCCCTTGGCTTTACGAATGTGGAGGCCATCTGAAGTATGTACTGCCACTCCGGCGGAATCATAACCGCGGTACTCCAATTTTTTTAATCCTTCTAACAAAATCGGCTGTGAATCTCGGCTGCCGATATACCCGACAATGCCACACATCGGTTTACTCCTCCTCTTTTCCGTGTCGGCTCGTGAGCCTTCTGTAAATGATTTTGGTTCTCTATAGCGAATGACATTTTGAAGTATAACGCATTTCTCAACAAAATAAAAATCGAGCAAATGGATTTATTTCGTTTTAGCGAACAAATTCCTTTAAAATTCTCCATTATCCTCCACGAAACGCCCTTTAATCGTTCTTTATAGAGAAAACATCATTCGTTATAATGAATGGCGGAACAGGTGGGAAACATCTGCATACCTCTAAATAAAGGAGAGTCGGTTATGGTACCAACCAAAACGGATGTCAAGCTTAAAGGAGGGGAAAGCAGATCTACTCCCGGCATGTATCTCGCTCTGATGCGCCCGAGGCAGTGGACGAAGAACCTGCTTGTGTTCGCCGCATTGATATTTTCCATACGTATCGCGGATATGAACATGCTGAGCCATGCTGTCGCAGGCTTCGTTCTGTTCTGCCTCGTATCGAGCTGCGTCTACGTTCTGAACGACTACGTGGACCGGGAAAGAGACCGGATGCACCCCGAAAAAAAGCACCGCCCGATCGCTTCAGGAGCGATCCAGCCGAATAGCGCCCTTGCGTTCGGTGTAGGACTTTTGGCCGTGTGTCTGCTGCTGGCCTTTCGGTTTCAACCTGTTTTTGGCTTTGTGCTGACGGCCTACTTCGTATTGAATGTGCTGTACTCGTTCCGATTGAAGCACGTCGTCATTATGGACTTGCTCGTCATCGCTGCAGGCTTTGTGCTGAGAGCTATCGGAGGAGGCCTTGTTATCGGCGTCCCGTTGACACCATGGTTTCTCATTTGTACGCTGCTGCTGGCCTTGTTCCTGGCCATCGGCAAGCGCAGACACGAGCTGTACCTGCTGCAATCGGATAAGGGCGCACACCGTCAAGTGCTTGAGCACTATTCCATGGAATTGCTGAATCAAATGAATGCGATTGTTACCACGGCCACGATCATGAGCTACTCGCTGTTCACCTTCACCTCCGGACATACTCCTCATCTGATGTGGACCATCGTTCTTGTGCTCTACGGCATATTCCGCTACTTGTATTTGATTCATATCGAAGGCAAAGGAGGCAGGCCGGAGAAGCTGCTGCTTGAGGACAAGCACATTTTGCTGACGGTAGTGCTGTACGCATTTTCCGTTGCGTTTATTTTGCTGTATTTGGATAAATAAGAAGTAAAAACGACTTTGATTTGCGGGAGTGGTAGGCATAATGAAGTACATTTGGCTGATTGCCTCGATACTCCTTGGGGCGTCCGGGCAGGTGCTGATGAAATGGGGCATTGAAACGGGAAAACAGACCGGAAACGCTGTGATAGCAGGCTTGAACATGACGGCCTTGTTGCAAATCGGCTCCGGACTGGCGAGCTATGCACTCAGCTCCGTATTCTGGCTGCTTGCCTTGAAGCGGTTTCCGCTCAGCACGGCGTATCCGATGGTCAGCATGAGCTACATACTCGTTATGGCCTTAGGCTATTTTCTGTTCAATGAAACGATTTCCATGCAAAAATGGTTCGGCGTGGCATTCATCTCCGTTGGAGTCCTGTTTATCGCCCGCGCCTAAGAAAAGGGGGGAACTTGATGATGGAAGGCGCACAGTGGCTGTACCCGGTGATCCCCTTTGCTGCGTGGCTGTGTTCGGGCACGCTCAAATATTTGATCAATCGGGTGCGCTTCGGCGCTCAAGCCAAAGAGCATATCGGCAACGGAGGATTTCCGAGCACGCATACCTCGGTCATCTCGTCCATTACGATGCTGATCGGATTCGAGCAAGGCTTTGCAACGCCGCTATTCGGCCTGGCTGCCGCCATGACCTATATCGTCATGATCGATGCGGTAGGCATTCGCCGCGCCGTGGGAGATAGCGCCCGGTGGATCAACACCTTGTCCCGGGAGCACGGTGAAGAACGGCGCAGCCGGCTTAGAGAGAAGCAGGGACACACGCGTCCCGAGGTGCTCGGCGGCCTCATCGTAGGCACGCTGCTGGCTTGGGCGGCTTCAAGCATGCTGTAACCAATAAAAGAAATAAAGATTTGGGGAGAGGCGTATGAGAAACCGACTTGCTGCATTCAGCCTGGTAACCGGCTTAACCTTATTGATGTTTGTCACCGGAGCGATGATGATTCCTTCGCTGTTGTTTTTAGTGAACATTTCGGTCACGATGCTGCATGTATGGCTCGCTGCCGGTCTAGCTGCGGGCGTTGCCTGGATAGCGGCCAAAATGGTCCAGGCGGAGCGGCCGGGGCGTTTGTTCGCCGAAGCGATCATCGCTTCTTGCATATTGTTTGTCGCTTGCTTCTTCATCAGCGGCTATTTCTATGACCTATCCTATGACGGACAGGCTTATCATCAGGAATCCATCATTCATTTGGATAACGGTTGGAATCCGGTTTACGACGAGCCGCTGAACGTGCCGACAGGGCACTCGCTATGGATGAACCATTATGCCCGGGCGTCGGAGCTGGCGGCAGCCGTCCTGTTCAAGGCAACCGGCTTGCTGGAGCATAGCAAAGCGATCAACGGGCTGACGATTTTTGCGTCCTTTTTCCTTAGCCTGTCCGCATTGCTGACATTAAGGCCGTCCAGCAATAGCAAGGCGGTATTGGTCGCACTGCTGCTTGCTTTCAATCCAGTCAGCGTATATCAGGCTTTAAGCTATTATGTGGACGGGCTTCTGTCCTCGATGCTGTTATGTATGGTCGCGCTGGGCTGCCTCATCTTCGCCCGTCCCGGCTGGCTGCTGCTTACAGCCTATACGTCGGCCATGATCTTCGCGATCAACATCAAATTTACGGCGCTCGCTTACGCAGGACTTCTGACGATCGGACTGCTGATCGCGCTCTATATGAGCGAGCAGTTCGGGCGGCTGAAGCAGCTGTTCAAAATAGCCGCCGTCGGCGGTCTGGTCGGTGTGCTGCTTATCGGGTACAACCCGTACGTTACGAACACGCTGACGAAAGGGCATCCGTTCTATCCGCTGGCGGGAGAAGAGGCGATCGATGTCGTCAAAAACTTCACTCCGCGGAATCTGGAGAGAATGAACCGTCTGGAGCAGCTGGGCGCCTCCTATTTTGCCGTCACGACAGGCAACAGCACGGAGAAGCTTCCGACCAAGATCAAGCTGCCGTTCACCGTATCGGAGAAGGAACTGGTAGCGTTGGGTGATCCGGACGTAGCGGTATCCGGCTTCGGTCCGCTGTTCAGCGGAGTACTGCTGCTCTCGCTCGCCGTGCTGGTGCTGGCCTTCCGGTACCGCAAAGGCGCCACGATGGCCGCGATAGGCGTGATTGTTCTCCTAGCCGGGTCGGTAATCGTCAATCCGGCCGCTTGGTGGGCCCGGTACGTGCCGCAGCTGTGGATCGTGCCGATAATTTGTCTCTGGCTTGGCTTCAGCATGCAAGGGCGACGCCTGCTGACCGGCGCAAGCTGGACGCTGGCGGCGGTCATTGCCGTTAACGCCCTGCTGGTCACCGGGACATATACGTACCATCAGTGGGAATGGAACCAATCGCTGCGGGAAGAGCTCGCCGCCGTTCAAACCGCCGCCGCCAAAGGGCCGGTGCGCACGGAATTTACTTACAGCTGGGCGAACCGCGAACGGTTCGAGGAGCTGGGTATTGCATTTAAAGAGGAGATAGACCTTGCTTGCGACGATAAGATGACTTTGACCAAGTCCGGCACATCGGTTTGTATGCCGCCGCAGTAAGGATGGTAATAGAGGAGGAGACCATACCCGCATGAAAAAGAAAAATACCGTGCGACTTGCATTAGGAATCGCTGCACTTATCGTAATTTGCGCCGTGGGCTGGGTGTACGGAGCTCCTTATATTCAAATGGGCTCGACGGCATCTCTGAATACGATGCAGCCGATTCAAGAAGAGCAGGGAATCAAACGAATGGCTTCCGTCAAGGACGGACATTTGGCGGTTTACGACGGCACGGAATGGAAGCCGGAATTTTGGAACGGCATCAACATGGGGGCGACCACGCCGGGGCACGCTCCCGGGGAGCTTTCCCCGAGCAAGGAAGATTATTTGCGCTGGTTCGGGCAAATGAAGGATATGAATGTGAACGTGCTGCGGATTTATACGATTTTGCCGCCGTATTTTTACGAAGCGCTGGCGGAATTCAATTCCGGACGTAAGGATCCGCTCTATATGCTGCACGGCATTTGGTCGCCGGAAGAGGCGCTGATGGGGGAGAACGGACAGCCCCGGGACGCGCTGCAGGAAGATACTATCGAGCAGTTTCGCCAAGAAATCAAGGACGCCGTACAGGTCGTTCACGGCAAAATCAATCTGAAAAGCAATCCGGGTCACGCTTCGGGCAAATTCACCGCAGACGTGTCGCCGTATTTGCTCGGCTGGATCGTCGGTACGGAATGGGACCCTTACGTGGTGAAAAAGACCGACGATGCGCATCCCGGAATGAAGCCATTTGCGGGGACGTATTTTCAAGCTTCGGCGGACGCGTCTCCGTTCGAAAGCTGGCTTGCGCAAATGCTCGATACGGTGGCGCAGGAGGAAATGAAGTTCGGCTGGCAGCGCCCGGTGTCGTTCACCAACTGGGTGACGACCGACCCGCTGACGCATCCGAACGAGCCGGCCGACAACGAGGATTTGGTCTCTGTCGATCCGATGCATGTGTCTCCGACAGAGCAATGGACGGCCGGATATTTCGCATCGTATCACGTCTACCCGTATTATCCCGATCTTCTGCGCTATGAGGAGAAGTATCAGACGTACAAGGACAGCACGGGTGAAATCAATCCGTACGCCGGCTACCTGCACGATTTGCGGGCGCACCATCAGGGCATTCCGCTGATTGTTGCCGAATACGGGGTGCCGAGCTCGCGCGGGATGGCGCATTTCGGCCCGGTGGGACGCAATCAGGGGATGCATACGGAGAAGGAGCAGGGAGAGATCAATGCCGATTTGTACCGAAGCATCTATGACGAGAAGCTCGATGGCGCGGTCATGTTCTCCTGGCAGGACGAATGGTTCAAAATTACGTGGAATACGATGGATCTGGATGCGCCTATCCAGCGCAGGCCGTTCTGGCGGAATATGTTAACGAACGAGGAGCATTTCGGAGTCATTGCCGTAGAGCCGGGACGCTCTAAGGAAGATCTCATCATGCTGGACGGGAAAACCGCCGATTGGGAGCGCAAAAAAAACGCCGTCGTCAAAGACTATCCGCAATTCAGTCTGACGACCGTACACGACGAGGCCTACGTCTACATGATGCTGAAGAAAAAGGAAGGCTCCTGGCAGACCGGCCAGCAGCCGCTTGATATCGGCTTCGATACGCTGGACGGCGGCAGCACGACGTCGGACAAGGCGCCGGGAGTCGCGTTCGGCAAAGGGCAGGAATTTATGCTGCGCATCAAGGGGGCGGATGATTCGGCGATCTACGTCAACAGCGCCTACGACCAGCACACTTGGCTGTACGGGTCCGTACAAAAGCTGATCCCGTGGAAGCAGGAGTTCGCGCGCGACGGCAGCGGCATCTTCCTTCCGTGGAAGCTGCCTACGAGCAAGGAGCTGTACTTGCCGCAGAGCAAGAAGAAGGTGCCGTTCGAGGATGTTGAGATCGGGATCATGAAGCCGGGGATTACCGACCCGGACAGCCCGGAATTCAACAATCTGGCCGATTGGTATGCTTCTGGCGACGTGATGGAGATTCGCATTCCGTGGATGCTGCTCGGCTTTACCGATCCGAGCACAGCCAAAGTATGGCGCTATCCGTATGAGGCGGGCGGCCTGAAATTTGTGGAAACCAAAGGTATCCGCATCGAGCCGCATTTACAGCCGGCATCCGGAGCTCAGGAGGCGGCGGTGGAGCCGGTTCAGTATAAGTGGAATAAATGGGAGAAGCCGGAATACCACGAGCGCTTCAAGCAGAGCTACGATATTTTGAAGCAGGCCTTCGGGGAGAAGCGTCCTCCCAAGTCTTAAGTTGTAAGTCGTAAGCTGCAGTGCTTGGCTGTAAAAAGAAAATGACAAAGCGGGGGGAGGGCTAATCCTTCAGCCGCTTCCACCCGCTGTAATCGTGAATGGCAATGCCCGAATAGGAGGGATGAGCGCTCAGCTTCTGGTCGATGACGGCCATCTGGCGGCCCATTTCTCCTTTTCCTTTGCTATGAAAGGTGACGAAGGCGGCCTCGTTGACCGGATTCGTCTCCACGCCGACGAAAACTTTGATCCCGAGCTTGTCGCCAAGCGCCATTTCCGCAGCCGTAATTTCGATGAGGGCTTCGGCGGAATCGCGATAGGACATCAGCGTGACCTCGTCGAGCTGCTTCATCATGCCCTCGATGGCCGTTTGGCCGGTTTCGGGCACGGTGACGGTATCGAGCCAAAAGGGCAAAGCGGCGCTGACCGTCAAGGAAGCATCCTGCTTCCTCGCTTCGCTGGCGAAGGCGGCAGTCGCATCCAGCCATTGGGCCGTCACAGCATCCTGCTTCGTGCTCCATTCGGGAAGCTGGTACGGCTCGATGTCGATCTGGATGCCGCCGAACCGCTCGTCCGGCTGCACCGACCGGTTATATTCGGTAACCCAGCTTACCATATCGGTAAGCTGCTTCCGGTGGGAGGGCAGCGCCCATTTCGGCGCGCCGTCCAGTGCATGAACCTGAATGCCCGACTCGGAGGCAGTGCCGATGAAGTCGCTGTAGGCGCTGCGGGACACGTCGCCGTTAACCTGAACATAGATGCGCCCGAGCGCATGCTCCTGGGCGAATTGGAGAATCGATGCGCGCCCTTCCGGCGTGCCGATCATTTCGGTATCCCATAGCCAGGTGGCTTTCATTTTCTCTGACGGTAGCGGGGCGTTAGGTAAGAAGTTCCACGGTGTCAAGAAAGCAAACAGTAAAGTCAATGCAACAATGGGTTGTATCATGCCTAAACCGCACCTTTATCTTAGAAGTTGTTATGTCTTTCTTCCTATATTATATGCTTCGTATGATACCGGCTCCTATAGTACTTAGGTCATAAATACGTCAAGGAATGTACACATAAAGAAGCTGCCCTCCTGCAGGCAGCTTCTTTGCATACGATGGGACACGGTTTCAAACACAACACAAGCAGCTTGAACAAGCCGCTGCGGCTTGCCGTTACTTGTAACGCCATACTCTGCGCGAACGGACCGGATTGGAGCGGAACGTTTTGACCTGCTTCGGAAAACGGATGCTCCTCAATATTCGCGGGTCGTCGTCATTCACCATGCGATTCAAAAGCCGGATGGGAATGCCGTATTTTTTATAGTCAACCTGCTTCGTCTGCGGATCCAGGAAAGCGTCCGGAAGCGCTTCGGGAGTGAGAGAAGCGAACACCCTGCCTTCATATTCGCCCAAAAACGTAAGCGGGGATTCGCTATAGCCCTCGTCCATCCATTGATGGAACGTGATGGGAAGCACCAGAATGGTCAAGACGTCGTCGTACAGCTTTCCCTTGTACTTGAACTTGAAATGCAGCACATATTCCGCGGTTGGATCTCCCTTGTCTCTACGGATCACGACATAGTTTTTCCACCAGCGCGGAAATACAAGCTGGAACCCGTACTTTTTGTCGTGATAAACGATCGGACTGTGGTTATTCACTTGAACATGGTCTCCTTCCTGCTTTAGGGGTGTCTCCTTACACCTTATTCACAGGATCAAGGCTTATACCAAATGTTTTTGAATTGAACCCAATCGAGCGAGTCCAGCGAAATGCCTTTGACCGAAGAGTGGTAAATCGTTTTTAACCGTTTGAAATACAGCCATTGCAGCACATGCTCGCTTCGCAGCCGGCGCTCGATGCTCTGCAAGAGGCCTGCTCGTCCTTCTCGGTGCGGCTCCCGCAAGGCGGCGCCGATGAACTGCTCGACGGCGGATTTGCACGCAGGCTCGAGATGGTGCTGCATGCTTTTGTACAGATCGATGAGCCGCAGCTCCGTATCGTTGTCGAGCATGATCGAGAACAGCAGCATGTCCGCCTGAAGCCGTCGCTCGCCCTTGAATTCCTCCACGGGCAGCAGCGACAGCTCGACGGCGAGGCCGGCCTCTCTCAGCAGCGTTTGCACGAGCATCGCGTCCCGCTCGTAATGCGGAATCGTGCACAGCAGCATTCGTTCGCCGGCGTAGCCCGACTGCTTGACGGCCTCGCGCACGCGGGCAAGATCGGTGGCCGGCGGGTCGATCGCCGCCGGGCGGATGAAGCTGTCCGACGCATAGATGGCGTCTCCGTCGAGCAGCTCCAGCAGCTTGCGCTGGTCGAGCGCCTCGTACACGGCCTTGCGGATCGCAGGATCCTTCAGTGGCCCCTGCTTCAGCAGGTTGAACGTGACGAAACGGCACGTCGTCCCTTGCTGCTGCACCTGCTGCCACGGGCTTTCCGCTTCGTCCGGCATCCGGTAATTGTGGATGATCTGGAAGCTCTCCAGCGTCCGGTACCGGTCCTGCTGCTGCAATTCGGGAACGTGCCACAGCTCGACACGGTCGAGGTGGGCGCGCCCCTGGAAATAAGCGGGGAACGCGTCGAGCACGCACATGGAGTCGTCAAGATAAGTCAGCTTGAACGGCCCGGTTCCGATAGGGGAGCGGGCGAAAGCCGCTTTGCCTTCCTCCTCGGTTTCGTAGCCGTCATAGGCGTTGTTCGGGATGATGGACGCCCGGTTCGTGCTCATAAACTGCAGGAACAGCTCGTTCGGCTCCGTCAAATAGACCGTTACCGTCAGAGGGTCGATAATATCGATCCGCTCGATTTGCCGGTACACCCACCGGTACAGGGATCGTGCGGCGGAATGCTTCAACCGCTCCAGCGTATACCGGATATCCTCCGAGCTGAGCTCTTTTCCGTGATGGAAGAGGACGCCCTTACGCAAATAAAAAGTCCACGAAGAACGGTCCGGACTGGATTCCCATGCGTGGGCCACGTGCGGCTCGATCGTCTGAGTCAGCCGGTTGTAGCGGACCAGACTGTCGAACAGCTGGTTCACCAGGTGCCCTTCGGTGGAAAAGTTCGTAAAGGCAGGGTCGAGCGATTGGACCGGCTGCGTCAGCGGGAAGCGGAGCGTATCGAACCGCTTGCTGTCCCGGACTTCGCTGCTGTAGCCGAAATGGCCGTTCAGCCAGCTGTGGAAATGGTCCTTCAGCGAGTCGGGAATCGACGACACATTCATTTGCTCCAGCGCTCCGCGCAAATCTTTTCGTTCCACCAGCTCCTTGGCGAGCAGCAGGATCACATCCTCCGACGGCGTGAGGAACAGCAGGGTGGAGCGGTTGCCCCGTCCGCGCTTGGGCAGCCATTGCAGCCAGCCCTGATCGTTCATTTTCTTCAAGATCATCGCCGCATTGCGGTGCGTGCAGTCCAGAATGGCGGCTATGTCGTCCAGCAAAATGTCCTGCTCCTGATGCTCGCCCACATGCGGCAGCTTGTCCCGCAGGCGTATATAATGACTGGCCAGTTTCATAGAATCACCTCAGCTTATACATTCATCATATCCGATATTTGGGATTGAAAATAGGAAATTTCCATTTGCAAACTTGCGCTTTTTATTCCTATTTTATCGCCTACAATAAAAAAAGAAAACGAAAGCCTTTAGATGGCGGGTTCAAAATACTGGGATTTCCGGCAGTTCTAGGGCTGCGGGAGCATCCTTAAGTTCTAAAGGAGGATAATTTCATGAACAGACTGCTCTTATCGGCGGAGTGTCGTCCGCTGCAGATGCAATGGGCCGAGCAATTCATTAAAGAATCGGAGCTTACAATAGTGAACGAATGCATTACCGAGGCGGCGCAGACCGTTCTCTTTTATGCCGGATTGCTGCTGGAGCTGGAGGAACAGAACGATTCTGAGAGGGCTTATGCGGAGCAAACCTCATGGCTTGCCGCAGAAGAGGAAGTGGTGGAGCAAGTGCTTCCGTACGTCCCGAAAATGTATCATGGGCTGCTAAAGCTGTGCCTCATGGTCTCATCGCTGAATGCCGAGCTGGAGCTGGAGCCGGGCGAGCTGGCGGCGATTCGGGGGAATGCGTATTCCTTTATCGCCTATGTAAGGGGACGGACACATCAATTGGCGGATTGGTTTCATTAAAAGAACGCCTCAAGGAGGTTGTTTAAGGCATTATGCAAACGAACCGTTCTTATAAACAGGAAGTGACGGTGCTGGGAGCGGCGCTGCTGTGCGCCGTCATCCACCATGCGCTTTTTTACGGCAAAACCGCGGGAATCTCGTATCCGCTGTTTACGTTTAGCTTCTACCTGCTGTTTTATTGGGCGGTGAAGGACCGCTGTAAGCCGCAATGGGACAGCGGGCTGCTGCTGCTCATTCCGGTAGGATTGCTTGCGCTAACGTTTACCTTATACACCAACGTATTGTTTATGGTACTTAATGCAATGGCCGTTCCCTTGCTTGTTATCGTACATACGACGTGGACGATGCGCAGGGACAGCCTGCGCTGGTTCGAGCCGCGCATCGTTCAGGCCGTCCTGGATCAAATCTTTCTTCATAGTCTTCGCCTGCTGCCTATGCCGGTCGTCATCCTGGCCCGAGTCGTATCGGGCAAAATGAACACGAGCCGCTCCCGCCAGCTGGCGAAGGTGCTCGCAGGAGTGCTGCTTTCCTTGCCGCTGCTGCTGCTTGTAGGAGCTTTGCTCGCTTCCGCCGATGCGATGTTCGATCGCACGATGTCCCGGCTGCCGCAGCTGCTCGGCGAGCTGGAGCTCGGAACGCTGCTGTTCCGAGCGTTGTGGATAGCGGCCGTAGGCACGGCGCTGTTCGTTTATCTATGGGGCTTGCTGTACCCTAAGCCCCCGTATGTCCCCGCGTCTCCCGCGGGGGCAACGATGCCGGGCGCGGGCAGCACGGCAGAACGGGCGGAAGCGGGCTGGGAACCCGGCTCGCCGGTTCCGGCCGTGAGTACTGCCGTGAAACCTGTCCGCCCGCTGCGGATCGATGCGACCATTGCCGCGACGCTGCTTTTCATGCTGAACGCAGTGTACGCTCTGTTTGCGGTCGTGCAGTTCTCTTACTTTTTCGCAGGGGGATCGGCACTGCTACCGGATGGAGTGACTTACGCCGAATATGCACGGCGAGGGTTCGCGGAGCTGGTGACCGTTACCGTCATTAACTTCTCTCTGCTGATGATCACTTTGTATGGCGCAGACCGGACGAACCGCTTCATGGACCGGCTGTTGAGAGGGTTGCTTGCGCTGCTCGTCGTCTTCACGGGAGTGATGCTTTGTTCTGCTTTTATGCGGCTCTCGTTGTACGAGCTGGCTTACGGCTACACGATAACCCGGGTGCTGGTCCGCGCGTTTATGATCTTTTTGGCGGTGCTGTTCGCGATTGCGCTGTATAAGCTGTGGAACGACAGGCTCCAGCTGCTTCAGCCGTATGCCGTCGTTGCTATTGGGGCATATGTGCTGATCAATTACATCCAGGTGGATGCGGTAGTGGCTTCGGGCAACCTGAAACGGTACGAGGCCACCGGCCGTATCGATGCCGCTTATTTGGGCGAGTTGAGCTATGAAGCCGCGCCATATTTAATCGAGCTGCATACGAAGTACCCGCAAGCGGAGGGGGCGAAGGAAGCGCTTCTTCGAATGAAAGAACGTGCCGACGAAGTACGGGAGCTTTCCTGGACGGAGTTCAATGTATCGAAGAAGAAGGCGGCATCGCTGCTTCAGGCAGCCGATTCTTAATGTGCGTTTACGCATGGAGGATAATGATGTAATGAGGTAACGGGAACCGGTTTGACTTTGCCCATGGTCCATATTATCATTTTATATAATGATAATGATGGAGGCGGCACCATGAATTCATCCGACGATAAAGCCAAAAGGAAATCGAAGGCGGAGCTCCTTCTTCATCCGGTTCGACTGAAAATTATTCAATCCTTAATCGGGCGGCAATTGACGATCCAGCAGTTAAACGAGCGGATGCCCGAGACCCCTCAGGCTACGCTGTACAGGCAGGTCAAATTACTGCAGGATTCGGGATTGCTGAGAGTGGTCGAGCATCATCAGGTACGGGGAACGGTTGAACGGGTGTTCGCCCTGGCCGAGTTTGGTGCTGATCTGACGCCGGAAGATATGCGTCATGCGAGCCGGGAGCAGCATATGCAGCTGTTTATGCAGTTCATCGCGCTCCTGCTCGGCGATTACGGCGCCTATCTGGAGCGGGATACGATAGATATGGAGAAGGATATGGTCAGCTACAGGCAGGCGGGATTTTTTGCTTCCGACGATGAGGTAAGGGAGCTGCTCCGCAAGCTCAGCTCGGCGATAGCCGAGGTGATGGCGAATGAGCCGGCACCGCACCGGAGGAAAAGGACGCTGACGTCCATTTTGCTGCCGGATTCGTAATAAAAGCGCTGTCGGCGGGATATTATCCTGCGGCAGCGCTTTTATATTGCCGGATGGCTAATGGAATATCCGACAGCGAGGACAAGGTAAGGAAGGCGCCTTGCGGCTCGGCGTCGATCTCGACGTTATTGTACGACCATTCCTGCTGAGCAGGCATGAAGATAGCGTGAATGCCCGTTCTCAAAGCGGGCAGCACATCGGTGCGGAGCGAATTGCCGATCATCCAGGTGTTGCTTCGGTCGAGCTTATGGTTGCTGATGATGGACTCCAGAAACTCCGTTGTTTTGTGCCGCGTGATGTGAATGCGGTCATCGAAGAAGCGCTCCAGACCGGCCTCCGTTACTTTGCGCATTTGCACGAACGGCTCGCCGCCGGTATACAGGTGCAGCTCATGCCCTTCGGCGGCCAGCTCGCTGAGCGTCTCGTACATAAACGGATAAGGCTCGATGCTGTGCCCGTACACGGAACGGCCGAGCTCGAGCAGCCGCACCGCCTCATCTTCGTTTTTCTCCCGGCCCGTCAGGTCGGAATAATATTCATAGGTTTCGATGAACGATTCCGGGAAATGGTCCGGGGCGAATCCGGACAGCTCTACCCGCTGCAGGTCGATTTCGGCCTGCTTTTTCTTAACTTCATCGATGGGGATACGGTATGTGTGAAACCACATTTCCATTAAATCGGCAAACTGGTCGATCACCAGGTCGAAAAACTTGTTACAGTACAAGAGCGTATCGTCCATATCGAATAGAATCGTCTGTTTCTGCATAGGCGGTCTCCGTTTACTGGTTGTTTACCTTAGAATTCCCCCGAAGCGGCATAAGCACGCATGGGGCTGGTGTGACCCATTATACCACGGCAATAGGGAAAAGCCTATCGGTAGGCACCTCGTCCATCTGGCTCGTGCCTTGGAACACCGCTCCTTTTTCGATAATGAGCGAAGCCGCCTGAATCGTCCCGATCAGCTTCCCGGTAGACGTAATGCGTACTACGCCTTCCGCCTTGACCGTCCCTTCCATGCGGCCAGCAATGGTTACGTCCTTGGCGGTAACCTCGGAGCGGACGATGCCTTTTTCGCCGATGACGACGACACCGGTAGTGCGAACATCGCCGGCCACCTCACCTTCGACGCGAATGTCCGCCTCGGCCGTGCACTTGCCCTCCCACAGCGTTCCTTCACCGATTAACGTATCCGCTCCCGCAGTCCGTCGCTGCGACTTCTTGTTTAACATGGACATGTTCTTTTACGCCACCTTTTCGTTCGGTTTCATGACTCCGGCAAGTAAGGCTTCGGGTTCGTGCTTTTGCCGTCATGCAAAATTTCGTAGTGCAAGTGAGGCCCCGTACTGCGGCCGGTAGAGCCCAGCTTGCCGATCTGCTGGCCTCGCTCTACAGGGTCTCCGATATGCACGAGAGCTTCGTTCAGATGCATATACCAGGTCCGCAGCCCGTTGCCGTGCTCCAGCACGACATGGTGGCCATGGAACTTGTCGTAGCCGACGGTTACGGCGGTTCCTTTCGCGGAAGCGATGACCGGATCGTTCATTTTGCCGGCGATGTCGATGCCGCGGTGAAAGCTCAGCTTGTTGGTAAACGGGTCTTTACGGTATCCGAACGGCGAAGTGACCGTACGTGACCGGGTCGGCCAAAGACCGGGCTTACGCTCCGCCCGTTCTTGTTTTTCCAGCATCGTTTGGCGGGATTGCATCCATTTGCCCTTCAGCTCCCCGATCTCTTGCTGTAGGGTGGAGAAGCTGGCGTGGGTTTCTTTGGCGAGAGCCTTGACCTGCTGGGAGGTCACCGGATGCGCCGGTCCTCCCATACCGCCTTGTACCGCAAGCGCTCCGGCTGCCGGAGAGGCGGCAAGGTCAAGCGCGGAGCCCCCTCCAGTGCCTGCAGCGGAGGACAGCTCCTTGAGCTCCTGCTCAAGCTGCTTCATTTCCTCCATTTTGCTGCGCACCTCGGAAGCTTGGCGCGACAGCTGGTATATTTCATTTTGCAGCTGCTCTATCGTCTTGTTCTTGCTTGTTAAATCTTGCTCCAGTCGGCTCGTCTGATCCTCAAGACGGGATTGGGTCGACCGGGAGGAGACGAAATTGTGAAAATGGGCGGCGTGCATGAACACCGCGGCTCCCAGTACAAATAGGAGGGATAACGTAGCGGCACATAGCGCCGCTCTGGACATTTTGACACGCATGACTCTTTCATTCGCCTCGGGAATGATGACGAGAGTCAGCTTGTTTTGAAACCATTTGAACCTCATGATAACTCCTTTCGGTATGTTGCGGACACCCTGGGCATACATTTGTAAAAAAACGTAAAGGGGAAATCCGCGTTGTTAAAAACCCAGCAAAATGAATCTCATGGGCCGGCTGGCGCTCCATCTCAAAAACGACGTTGCGCTTCAGGGTGAAGATTTCACCACCTACATGGGCAGCTTTATCGCCGCATTCATCCGGAGCGGCATGGATTTTGTCGAAGTGGCCGCCTCCAGAGACGGAGAGGAGGAAGTGCTGACCATCCTCATTCCGATGAACAAGCTGATAGGAATAGAGGCGGTCTGATTGCCGGGCTCCGGATCGTTACACCTGCTGCTGCCGTGCCTGCACCAGCTCCATGTACGAGCTGATCGTGGCCAGTATCATGCAGGTGCCGTATATAATGCTGCAGATGACTCCGATCATCGCATAATACTCGCTTCCCAACAGGCCTACAACTAGGGATACGATGCAGACGAGAAGCAGCGCATTGCTTACCTTGGACCACCCGTGGTACGAATGCTGCATGATGGAGCGGCTCGAGGAGCGTCTGGATGTACGGCCCTGGCTGCCTGATTTGCCGGGCGGACTGTTGCCTCCATTCGCATCTCCGGACTTGCCGGGGGATTCGTCCGGTACTTTCTTCGGATGCCTAAGCGAGAGTCCCACCAACAGTACAAGCAGAAGCGGCTGGTAGCTTAGTATTATCACGGTGGAGCTGAAATTGCCGAAGCTGAACAACTCCGACGTATTTTTGAATGCCAATAGAGACGTAATTAATACGAAGAAGCCTGTAGGAGTATTAATGGTGCTGTAATCCCTCTGCTTCACCAAACTCGCGATTCCGGTTAAAAGCGCCATGTAAATTAAAATATCCTTGCAAAATAAAATCGGAGCCCAGATGCTCAAGATGAGCAGATCCATCCGGTCCAGGAAGTCGGTGATATGGATTTGCTGCACCAGATTATAGTTTGGGTAAATAAGATTGCCCGTTATAACGGGGCCGAACACCAGTACTTCAAGCAGCAGAAACACGGCAAGAAAAAACGAAGACAGAATGACTCCGTGGCGGATGGCGGACCGCACCTGACGGATTTGGCCGATCGTGTGCAGGAACGCCCCGAGAATTATAACGTCCCCATACCATCCGAGAGACAAGAAATTTCCGTTCCATACCGAAATCAGGTCGCCGGCCAGGATGGGTTCTATCAACGACTTGTCCAATTCATTGGTCAGCATCAGAGGAAGCAGAATAATGGTCATGGCGAAATACGGGAACATAATATCGTTGACTCTCGCCATTACCTCAATGCTGGAACGTCCGAAATACATGATAAGCAGCACAAGAAGGAACAGAACTATCTCTTCAGGCGTGTTCGGCAGCAGGATCGTTCCCATGAATTTGCCGAAGGATCGGACATCCCGGATCAGCAGCAGCCAGAAATGGAATATCAGAATCAGGTTGCACACCGTGCCGAAGCCCTGCCCCATAATCATCTTATTGATCTCAAATAAGTTTTTGCCCGGAAACCGCTGTGCAATCAGGCAAAAAACGAACGCCACCAAGATCCCGTACAAGGTAGGCACGATGTAGGTGAACCATGCGTCCATACGAGCAACCCGGACAAGATCGTGCTGGATGCTGACAAGCCCCCCTCCCGTCAACAAGGAGGCCGTTAACCAGGAGAACTGCCTGTAGTTGATGATTTGCTTGGAATCCATACCTTCACCTGCTTCATTATCATTGTCGGTTCAGTGCTGCATCTTGGAGAAGACCCACGGCGATACCTTATGGATGAAAAAGCTGGTCGGCATGGGGATTTGGTACCCTAGCAGAAAGCAGAAGTACACGCCGAAGGCAAGTGCAAATATCAAATAATACAATCGCTTCAGAGGCGGTTTTTGACTGCGAAGCTTTCTAATATCGAATAGCAAAGTGACTACCATGGCTATGAGGTAGAACGTTAAAAAAATGACATTCATTTGAACGAACTCCCCTTCGTCACATTTTCATAGATCAAGCCCGTTTCAATCAGCGTGCTCTTTACATAAATGTCGTATTCGGCCTGCTTCATGGCCTGCGGCCAGTTTTTGGCGTAGGTTGCCTTCCATTGATCGGGAAAGCTTCTCCATATATAGGTGCCGAACTGTATGGAATCGACGTTATTTTTCTTGCATTTCTCGATAACGCGGGTCATCGCTTTTTTCATATAATCGTTGAGCAGCAATTCGATTTTGTCTACATTTTTGATCTGGCTCAAATCGAGATGCTTCTCGTCCTCGAGCAAAACCGCCTTGGCTTGAACGTTAATGGTAAAGCGAAGCTTATCATCGCGGATCGCCGGCTTTATTCTTGTATGGACCTCATGCATACGCAGCCCGATCCTGTTTTTTTTCTCCTTGTCATACTCCAAATCGACCGTTGTTTTTATCGACTCGTTACGCAGCCAGGAGAAGCCTTGCGCCTCCTCGTTCTCAAGCGTGCCGATCATTTTATCTCCCCGAAACTGGGCATAGCCTTTGACTTCGATTTCCTTCGATTGTTTATCGCTTTTGACCGAATTTTTAACATCCATGAGAACCATAACCGGATCGCTTCCCGGAGCGTTAAGGGCTACTCCGACGTCCTTCATGTTGATATCCATCAGGCTGCCCGATTTGGCCAGCTCGCGAATAACCTCCGATGGAAAGCGCTCGAATTTGGGCGCAGCCTGCAGCAGCTCGTAAGCTTTTCCTTTCGTTGTAACGAGATAGGTGGACATCCGGTTTTCTGAATTACGGGGAGAAGAGTCGAACAAATCGCCGATGCCGGCCTTGGCGACATCTTCGCCGACGATAAGCGTTCTCCGGTGACCGAAGAACATGCGCCGGGACATCCGCTGCTGCAGCTTCGCTTGCGCAGCCCGGAAGGTCGAGCCGGCCTCCGAGTCCAAATAGTAGCTCTTTCCTCCTCCCCCCCCAGTACCACCGCCGCCTCCGGTTGCCCCGCCCATTTGCCCCGGCAGAGGAACCATGACGGTAATGCGTACTTTGCCGTCCTCGTCCAGATCAACCGCTGAAGATACGACGAAAGCGACGTCGTTGATTTCCGTACGGTCCCAGCATCCGGAAAGCAGGAGCAGCGAACAAGCGAGAAAGGCGCACAAGGCGCTTCGTCTTCTCATTCGACATTCCCCCGATCCTCATTGTCATGTTGGATGGACATCCCTCTTTGTCCGCCTTGTTCTTTAATTTCCTTGGACAGCTCGTCGCCTTGGCGCGTCGAATCCTTCAAGGTCATAAAGGAAGGCCGTTCTTTAAGCGACCACCATGGAGCCCGGAACATGGCATCCTTCATATCGTTGGATGAGATCGGTCCGAAAGGCGACAAGTAAGGCACGCCGAAGGAGCGAAGGTTAGCCAGATGACCGAGCAATAGCATTATGCAGATCAATATGCCGTACAGGCCGAAGATCGCCGCCGCAATCATGATCGGAAAGCGTAGTATACGGATGGCGATAGCGGCGTTAAAGCGCGGGATCGTAAACGATGCGATACCGGTCAGCGAAACGACGATAACCATCGGCGCCGACACGATGCCGGCTTGAACCGCAGCTTGCCCGATAACCAGGGCTCCCAGAATACTGACCGCAGCCCCGATGGTCTTGGGGAGCCGGATTCCTGCTTCCCGCAGCGCTTCGAAGGTCGTCTCCATGATGAAGGCTTCGACTACCGCCGGAAAAGGAATCGCTTCCCGCGATGCCGCTACCGACAGCAATAGCGACGTGGGAAGCAAATCCTGATGGAATGTAGTAAACGCCACGTACAAGCCTGGCGTGAGCAGAGACAATACAAGCAGCACATAGCGAAGCCAGCGGATCAGCGTCATCATCTGAAACCGCTCGTAATAGTCCTCCGTTGCATGCAGCGCTTCGGCGAATACGAACGGCACCAGCAGCACGAAAGGAGTTCCGTCGACGATAATGCCTACGCGTCCTTGAAGCAGGGCGGCGGCTACCATGTCGGGTCTTTCCGTATATTGGATTTGCGGGAACGGAGAGAAGGCAGAATCCTGGATAAGCTCTTCCAAATAGCCGGTTTCCAAAATCGCATCGATATCGATTTTTTCCAATCGGCACAGCACTTCATCGACAAGAGCCGGGTCGGCGATATCCTCCATATAGGTGATGACAATGCTCGTGTTGCTTTCCCGCCCGATAGTCATGGGCTTCATTTTGAGCCGCGGCGTCTTCAGCTTGCGGCGGACCATCGAGGTGTTCGTGCGCAAATTTTCGACAAAGCCCTCGCGGGGGCCGCGAATGACGGCTTCGGTCTCCGGCTCCTGAATGGAGCGCTTCTCCATTCCCCGTATCCCCATCAATATGCATTGAGTGTTGCCTTCGACAATCAAGCCGACGTCGCCGCCAAGTACGGATTTGAGCATATCGGCATAGTTGTCCGCCTGCTGTGTTTGCGTGACCGGCAAGGACGTCTCCAGAATCCGCTCGATCAGATACTCCTTGCCTTCAATGACCATCAGCGTTTTCATCGCTTCATTGGCGGACTGCGTATTCACCAGTCCGTCCACAAAGAAGAAGATCGCTTTGGCGCTTCGCTCTATATAAAATTCGCGAATGACGAAGTCCGAGCAATCCGCGAACATCTCGTTCAAAAAATCTTTGTTCTCTTCCAAAGAAGCGGAAATCTTCACGGACTTCAAGTCATCGATGAATTGATAATCGAACTCTTGAAGCGACTGCTTTTGCGTTTTTTCGCTTTTTTGTTTCCGATTTCTCCACCGCAGCATGACGGCCTCCCCGGATGTACTAGCACCTCGGCAGCATGCGCCGGAGTGTGTCCCGTATATTTTTCTCAAAAAAGGAATTTTTATTACAACGGATGCAAATCGGCATTTCGGTCGGCGCGGCGAAAGGTTCGTTGTAGATCATGGATGGTACGGTATAGCTAATGAAGGAATAGATTACAATAAGACGGCCAAAGTTGTACTCATTGACTCAAATCGGAGGGGGAACGGATTGTGATATGGCTTGTAGCCGCTTTGCTGCTCTTTATATTTCAAATCATAACGATCCTGTTTCATGAATTTCGCCATCCCGCCAAGACGGTCGCTTGGCTCGTTATTTTGTTTATTTTTCCAATAATTGGGTTTATTATGTATTACTTTTTGGCGAAGGAATATACGCACCGAAAAAAAGTGCGCCGCAAAGGGCTCCGATACATTCCGGATCCGATGCATGAAGGGAGAAGGTACTCGGCATCGCAGCCGAATGACGAACTGCAGCAACCGGACGGAGTAACGAAGGATTCGCGCCTCTATGCGCTGCTGAACAATATCCCGAGCTCGTCGGTGACACAGCAAAATGAAGTGAGGGTGCTGACCAACGCGGACATGGCCTACGATGCCATAATGGAGGGGATGGAGAAAGCGGCAAGCTACATCCACTTCGAATTTTACACGATACGTCATGACAAGACCGGTCGCCGGTTTCAGGAGCTGCTGATCCGCAAGGCTCGGCAGGGTGTGAAGGTTCGGTGCATTTTCGACGGCATCGGCAGCTATCAGCTGGATAACAGCTTCTTGATCGAGCTGCGGGAAGCGGGAGTGGAGGCGTACATATTTTTACCGCCGTTAATCGCCTTTTTCGACAAAAGGATGAATTACCGGAATCACCGGAAAATCGTCGTCGTGGACGGGATGATAGGATACCTTGGCGGGATTAATGTCGGGAACGAATATTTGGGGGGCAATCCGAAGCTGGGCTTTTGGAGAGATACGCATTTGGAGCTGGTCGGGGATGCCGTATATTCTCTGCAATATACGTTTCTTTCGGATTGGTATTTTGTCAGCGGACAGAGGTTGACCGATTCCAGCCTGTTTCCCGAGCACGATAATTCGGGCGGGAAAAGAGTGCAAATCATCAGCAGCGGCCCGGACGCTCACTGGGATGCCATCCTCGAAATGTACTTCGGGGCGATTACGGCGGCCAAGAAGCGTATTTTTATTACTACGCCGTACTTTGTGCCTGATCCGAGCATCAGCATGGGGCTGAAGACGGCAGCGGTCAGCGGCGTGGACGTCCGGGTGATCTTTCCGTCTCGTTCCGACTCCAAAATTGTCAATTACGCTTCGAAATCTTACTTCGAGGAGCTGATGCAGGCGGGGGTCCGGTTTTATTCGTATGAAAAAGGATTCATGCATGCGAAGGTCATTCTCATTGACGATATGCTGGCGTCCGTCGGAACCGCGAATATGGATATGCGCAGCTTCTTCAGCAATTTTGAGCTGAACGCCGTGCTGTTCGACAAAGAGACGATCCAGCGGCTGGAAGCCGATTTCTTGCAGGATTTAAAGGACAGCAAAGAAATCAAGCTGGAGCAGTTCGAGAAGCGTCCGCGCATGGAAAAGGCGAAGGAAGTGATGGCACGCCTGCTGTCGCCGCTGTTCTAGACTTCGGGCCGCCTTCAGGACTTGGCCGATTCGATAAAAGCCAGCACCTGATCCAGCTTTTGCGGCGGCACCTGCTTGATCAGGTCGCCCTGCTCGGCAAGCCGGCTTTCCATCGTCAGCAGCGTAAATTCGCGGGGATCGCACCGGCGGGCAACCTCCTCCCAGTGCAGGGGCGCGGATACCGTGGCGTCCTTGCGCGCTCGCGGCGTGTAAGGCGCGGACAGCGTTTTTCCGTACCAATGCTGCAAGTAGTCGATATAAATTAGCGTGCCGCGGTCTTTTTTCAACCGCTCTATCGTGAACAGCTTGGGATGCTTCTGCACGCAATAATTGGCTACGAAGAAGCCGATTTTGCGCAGCTGCTCGAACGTATAGCCCCGTTCTATCGGAACGTAGATCTGCACGCCCGTAGCTCCCGAGGTCTTGGGGACGGAGCGGATTTGCATTCTATCCAGCGCTTCGCCGATAATTTCCGCGGCTTCCATAATGCGCGGCTCAGGATCTAGCGTTGGATCGATATCGATCAGCCATTCCTCGGGGAGCTGCTCGCCGATCCGGTGAAAGGACGGGTGAAACTCCAGGCAGGCCAAATTGCCGAGCCACAGCAAGGTCGGAACGGAATCGAGATGCACGTATTGAATGCCTTCGAGCACCGCCGTTTTGACAAAATGCGGAGTCGGCTCCGGGGCGTTTTTTTGATAAAACGATTTATCCGCGTAGCCGTTCGGAAACCGGATCGTCGTCAAATACCGGTCGCGGCAATATTCCAGCAAATAAGGCGCCAGCTTCAGCAGCTTCTCCAAATAAATGATTTTGGTGATGCCGAGCTCCGGCCACAGCAGCTTCTGGGGATTCGAAATCGTGATTTCTTCCCCTTCAATGATGACGGTGCCTTTGTTGTTATTGGATGCGGCGGCCATATAGGTGCACTCCTTTGTTTGGACGGTTGATAAGCGAATACTTAAACCATAAGGGAATGGTGTGGACTGTCGCAGGCCGGTCGGCTGCAGTACTGCCGAATTCGGTCCTACCCTCATTATGGTCGCGCTCCTGTGAATCCAAACGTGAAAAAACCTCTATCGAGGCCTTTCAAGATGAGTGACCTTAAAGTTTTGCTTTAACAATACTCGCTTCGTAAGCATGGCAGGATTTATCGCCAAATAGAATTTTCACATTCGATGACCTTGGAATATTATTAATTCTATTGTGGTGAAAAAGACCGGGCGATGCCCGGTCTGACTGTTTTGAAACCTTTACCGTTTTACCACCCGATGCTTAAGCCGTCGCTGCGCGGATCGAAGCCGCCGTAGAGGAAGCCGCTGTCGTCGATTCGAATGGCATGGGCGTGCCCCATAATCCCGTCGAAATCGTTCACGATATTCACGTCATGTCCGGCTGCCGCTAATCGTTTGGCAACCCTCTGATCCACTCTCCCTTCGAGCTTGAGCTCTTGCGAATCGTTCCCCCAGGTTCGTCCCCATACGAATCTTGGCTCGTTGACCGCTTCCTGCGGGTGCATACCGTAATCGATCATTCGCGTTATGATCGCGGTCTGCGTCTGAGGCTGTCCTTCGCCGCCTTGGGTGCCGTACAATATGGCCGGCTTGCCATCCTTACAGGCGAGAGCCGGCATGAGCGTATGGAAAGAGCGCTTGTTCGGCTGCAAGCAGTTGACATGCTCAGGATCGAGGGAGAAGAAGGAGCCGCGGTTTTGCAGCAGAATGCCGGTATTTCCCGCCACCACTCCGGAACCGTACTCGAAATACAAGCTCTGGATGAAGGAGACGGCATTTCCTTCCTCGTCTACTACGGCCGCATACGCAGTATCGCTTCCCATCGGCTTGCTGACGGCCGGAGCCAGAGCGCTTTCCATCGAAATTTCGCCGAACATTTCGCGGGCGTAGTCTTTGTCCAGCAGCTTGTCGAGCGGAATGCGGCAAAAATCCGGATCGCTCAGCACCTCGTTGCGGTCCTGGAAGCTTCGTTTCAATGCCTCTACCAGCAGGTGGTAATATTCATACGAGCCGTTCTCGAACGACTTCAGATCGACCTGCTCCAAAATGTTCAAGGCCATCAAACCTACGAAGCCTTGGGAGTTCGGCGGCATCTGGTAGACGGTATAGCCGCGATAGGTCGTAGATACAGGCGTCACCCAATTGCCTCGATGGGCGGCGAAGTCGTCCGCTGTGAGAAGGCCTCCGGACTGCTCAAGAAAACCGGTGATGGCTTGCGCCAGCTTGCCGGTATAAAACGACTCTCTCCCATGAGCCGCTATGTCGCGCAGACTCGATGCCAAATCGCTTTGAACGAACCGCTCGCCCGGCTCGGGTACCCGCTGGCCGGGAGTATATATGCCGGAAGTATAAGGCGTTCCGGACAGCAGGGCGAAATTGTTCAAGGTATGCGTATGCTGGTCCTTGGTCATTGGAAATCCGTCAGCCGCGTAGCTGATGGCGGGCTCCAGCACCTCGGCCAACGTAAGACGGCCGTATTCGCGAAGGACCGCGTCCCAGCCGTCCACCATGCCGGGAACGGTGATGGCGCTCCGTACGCCGCGAAACGGGATCACGGCTTCCCCGGCATAGGTATCGATCGTCACCTTGGAGCCGGCCCTTCCGCTTGCATTGTAGGCACGCACATTGCGGTCTTTGCTGCTGTAGCACAACCAGAACGAATCGCCGCCAATCCCGGTCATGTGGGGGTAAACAACGGCCAGGCATGCGCTGATCGCAACAGCCGCGTCAAAAGCGTTGCCGCCTTGCTGCAAAATCCGGCCTCCCGCCATGGATGCCAAATAGTGCGGGCTTACAACCATTGTTTTGGTGCCGATAACCGATTGTTTCATGAGTGCGTGCTCCTTTTTCGTTGAAATGGGGGATGAATTGCCTTTTCGTCATGTGTAAACCCTACATAAGTACAAGCTGCATAAATTCATGTTACTTTATATGACATATCTCTAGGCGTGAAACCATATTTTCTTTCCGAAAAAGACCAAGATTAACAATAAACATAACACAGAACAAGTTTGCTAGACAATAACTTTTAATTCGGAATGCAGGATAAAATGGTTTACTTGATGACGAAACGAATGTATAATTTTATAAAAGGTTACGTTTTGTTTATGTTGATTTTATCCTTTAATTCATCATGAAGGAGGTCTATCACTTGGAGCAACAGCCTGTTACGCAGCAGCCTGCGGTGCAATTGGACGAATACGATCTGAAAATATTAGATGCGCTTCACGATAACGGGAGAATATCTTACACGGATCTGGGGAGAGATATCGGTCTTTCCCGAGTCGCCGTCCAGTCCCGAATTAGCGCCTTAATGGAGCATGGCGTCATTGAAAAATTCACCGCCGTAATCAATCCCGGCAAGATCGGCATGAGTGTATCCACCTTTTTTAACGTGGACATCGAGCCGCAATATTTGCAGCAGGTTGCAGAAAGCTTGGCGCAGGAGACGGAAGTGACCAGCTTGTACCATATGACTGGGCCGAGCAAGCTTCATATGCACGGCATTTTCAAGGATTTTCAAGAGATGGAGGCGTTTCTGGTGGAGAAGCTGTATACAATGCCCGGCATTGTCAGCGTCGATTGCCAGATGCTTATTAAACGCTACAAGAGCCGGATGGGCATGAAGCTGTAGCAGTTTTCAACGAGGAGGAACGTGAACTACGATGTGGACTACATTATGGAATTTATTCATCGCCTTCGGGAAAGCGACGATGCTCGGCTACGGCGGGGGGCCGTCGATTATTCCCCTCTATCAGAACGAAGTGGTGCGGATGGGTTGGATGACACCGGAGGAGTTCGGTAATGCTCTGGCGTTCGGCAATGCCCTGCCGGGACCTATCGCGACGAAGCTGGCTGCTTATATCGGTTTTAAAATCGCCGGCTGGGCCGGAGCCTGCGTTGCGCTTGCGGCGGTGGTCATGCCGACGGCTCTGCTGATGGTCGCGCTGGTAGGAGTGATGCTCAAGCTGCAAAACAATCCGGTCATTCGCGGCATGATCAAAGGCGTTCAGCCGGTGATTTTCGTCATGATGGCAATGCTTGCTTACGATTTTGCCAAGTATGCGTTCAAGCCGAGCGACGGCTTTATCAGCTTTTTGCCCTTCGTGCTCGGGGCGGGCTATTTCATTATGGTCCAGTACTTGAACATTAACGCGGCCTGGGGGATCGTGGCCTCACTGGTCATTGGCGCTATTTTCTTCAGGGGCTAACCCTTAAGGGCGAATAAACGGGTCCTTCGTTTGCCTATACTTGGAATGACAAGATCATTCGGAGGATACTTATGAAACTGAAACCGGTTGTCCCTTTTGAGCCGATTTCGACCGACAGGCTGCCCGAAGGGAAAGAGTGGATCGCGCAATTGAAATGGGACGGCGTTCGGATGCTCGTGTATTACGACGGGCAAGAGACGCGGCTCGTCAATCGCAAGCTGAATGAACGAACGATGCAGTATCCCGAGCTGACTGATGTGCCTTCTTATTGCCGGGCGGAATCGGTCATTTTGGACGGCGAAATCATCGCGTTAGAAGAAGGCAAGCCGTCTTTTCACCAAGTGATGAGGCGCGATGGCCTGCGCACATCCGGGCGCATTCCATTGGTCCGCCAGCAGGTGCCGATCGTCTACATGATATTTGACATTCTATTTTATAACGGGGAATGGGTTACTCCCCGGCCGCTCGCCGAGAGGCAGCAGCTATTGGAGAAGATTGTTCAGCCAACCCCTTACGCGCAATTGGTTCCAAGCTATTCGGAAATCAGCGGTTTGTTTGACGTAGTGAAGCAGCATCAGCTTGAGGGCATTGTGTGCAAGGACATTGGAAGTGTGTACGCGATGAACGGTAAAGATAAACGATGGCTCAAAAAGAAGCTGTTTCAGGATCTGGTAGCCGTAGTAGGAGGAGTCACCCACAGGGCGGGGACGGTGAATGCGCTGCTGCTGGGATTGTACGATGAAGAAGGGCGGCTGTGGTACATAGGTCATGCTGGAACCGGCAAGCTGACGCAGCAGGATTGGAGGTCCATGACCGAGCGGGCGAGAGATCTGGCCGTCACGGAGAGGCCTTTCGCCAATCAGCCGGAGCGGAGCAAGGATGCCGTATGGATTAAGCCTGTGCTGACGGTGAAAATTCATTTTATGGAATGGACGCACAACCGGACGCTGCGCCAGCCCAGCATTCAATCGTTCGTGGACATCGCGCCGCAGGATTGCACTTTTGCTTCTGTTTAACCAAGGAACATTGGGATAAAAAATAAGCCGATAAGCGGTCCGAAGACCGGCTTGCCGGCTTGTTTGCTGTTTCAGGCGCTAGGAGACCGTTTCTTCCTTGGCTTTTCCTTTGGCCCTCGTTTTTTTCGTTTTGGCGGCCGGCGCGGCGTCGGTTTCCGGGACCGGCTTCATCGCGTCGAGGCTTGCCTGCAGGGCGGACATCAGATCGATGACGTTCGTCTTGTTCGGCTCAGGCGCTATGCTTACCTGCTTGCCGCTTACTTTTTGCTCGATAGCTTTCAGGACCGCTTCGCGGTAATCGTCTTTATACTTCTCCGGCTCGAACGGGGTGCTGAGCTGCTCAATCAGCATTTTGGCCATTGTCAGCTCTTTGTCGTTCACATTGCTTTGCTCCGGCAGGTTAGGCACTTGCTCAACAGAGCGGATTTCGTCGGGATAAAAAATCGTCTCCATAACGATACAATTTTCGATGACGCGAATGGCCGCCAAGCTGCTTTTGGAACGGATCGACACTTTGGCGATGCCGATTTTGCCCGTTTGCTTCATCGCTTCCAGCAGCAGGTTGTAGGCGTTGGCTCCCGTTTCGTTAGGCGCCAGATAATATGTTTTTTGAAAATAGATCGGATCGATATCGGTAAGCTGTACAAAATCAAGAATTTTGATTTCCTTGGTGACTTCTCCGTTCAAGCTGTCGAGCTCATCCTTCTCGAATAAAACGAAGGCTCCCGGCTCGTATTCGTACCCTCTGGCCATTTCCTCCCATTCGACTTCCCGTTCGCACGTCTGGCATTTACGGACAAAGTTAAGCGGTGTCGTGCATTCCTTGTGGATATAGCGCATGGAAATGTCCTTATCCTCGGTAGCGGAAAACATTTTGACGGGAACGTGCACCAAGCCGAAGCTAATAGCCCCTTTCCAAACCGTGTGCATCGCGATTCCTCCTCACCTGGACTTGCGTCCTCTATACGAACCAGTATTCCCTTATTTCATCCATTGCACACGTGGATGAATGAATCCGTGACGGGACATGCTACATATAAACCGGGACGCGGTGAGCTGAATGGGTCTTGACCGGCAGCAGCAATCGTCCAATAAAAAAGGAGGAGTCCAAGTAATGGAGAACGAACGTTCGCAATCAAACGAAACAGGCGAACAAGTGCAAAACGAAGGAGCCGTCAGTGCGTCTGCGGCAGCGGCTCAGGAGGCAGGCGATGCTCTCCATCAAGGACGTCAGGACTATTTTATGGACATTGACCGGATGGTCAACGAAGGCTTGGGAGGCGGCATAGTCAGTCTGAATAACGGCTTGATTGAGGAGTCGACTACGGATACGATGGATCATCCGGAATCGGTTTTGGAACCGTAGCAGCGAAAAAGCAGACATGGGCATCGATGAGATCCGACGATTTCGTAACCGGGAGGTGATGGGGAAATGAAATTGTACCGCGCTCAGGAAATTTTGCAGTCGGAAGCGAAGATTGATGTGGAGCTGAAGGGTGTACCCGTCTGGATTGACAGTGTGGATGCCGACAAGGAGACGGCCAAGGTGCACGTCGAGCATCAGCCTGCAGATTCGCGGGTCGTGCCTGTTAGGGAGCTGCAAGAAATACAATAAGCAATTTACGCCCTATGTTTAAGCTGATGCAGCTTGAAGATAGGGCTTTTTTCTGCGAAAACTCGTTCCGATCCGAATGTCAGGGGCAAGGCCTGCCTGCCTGAAACGCTTATTGCTACGCATGGAGCAGAGGGCTATAATAGGGACAATACAGTACGGAGGCGGTATCGGATTGAGTTCTTTGGATGAATTTGCGTTAATTCGAAGATTGACGGAAGGAAAGCAGTCCGCCGCTTTTCAGCAGGCGAGCGGGGTCGTTACCGGGATCGGCGACGATGCGGCGGTAGCGGAGCTTGCCCCGGATAGTCAATTGGTGATGACTTGCGATACGATGACCGAGGAGATCCACTTCAAGGCGGTCACGATGCGCGATCAGGATATCGGATATAAAGCAATGGCGGCGTCCGTGAGCGATATTGCCGCCATGGGGGCCGTGCCGCGGTATGCGCTTGTCTCGATCAGCATTCCGAAAGGGACGCCGCAGGACAAGCTGGATGCCGTATATCACGGCTTGTTCGAGTGCGCGAACCGTTGGGGCGTCGTCATCGTCGGCGGTGATACAACATCGGCCATCGGCGGGTTGACGGTGTCGGTTACCGTCATCGGAGAAGTGGAAGCGGGCAAAGCGCTGCTTCGCTCGGCGGCAAGGACAGGCGATGTGCTGTTCGCCACCGGGATGCTGGGGCGCTCGGCAGCCGGACTTGAGCTGCTGCTGGATAAACATATCCCGTCCGATCAATGGGAGGAGCATTCCTTTGACGATGCGCAGCGGACGTTGATGCGAGCTCACTGCCGGCCGGAGCCGCAGGTAGAGGCGGGGCAGCTGCTTCAGCGCTCCGGGATGTGCCATGCCCTGAATGATGTAAGTGACGGCTTAGCGAGCGAGGCTTGGGAAATTGCCGAAGCTTCCGGCGTAGGCATTGATTTGATAGAGGACCGCATTCCGATTGCGGAAGAGCTGCTGGCGCATGCATTGAAGGCGGAGAAAGATCCTCTGCATTACATTTTGTACGGCGGAGAGGACTACCAGCTGGTGGGTACCGTTCAAGCGGAGCATGCCATTACCCTGCAGATGATGTTTAAGGAAGCGGGGCTCGAGCTGTACCTCATCGGCTATGTCAATTCGGAGACGAAGGGCGTCCGCCTCGTCCAAAGCAGCGGCAATGCGGTGCCGATAGAGAAAAAAGGCTACAATCATTTTTGAAAGGAGGGGTCCTGCAATGAGTGAGCCTGCTTCTTATGTATACAAGGCAGACAACCTCGACCAGACAGCGATGCTGGCCGCACGTCTTGCATCCTGTTTTCAGGCCGGAACGGTCATAACGCTGGACGGCGATTTGGGAGCGGGAAAGACATCGTTCTCCCAGGCGGTCGCCAAAGCCATCGGGGTGAAGGAAATCGTGAACAGCCCGACATTTACTATTATTAAAGAGTATGAAGGGGAGGTATTCCCTTTCTATCATATGGATGTATACCGGCTGTCGCAGGAGGAAGCGGACGACCTTGGTCTCGACGACTACTTCTATGGGGAAGGCGTTACGTTAATCGAGTGGGCCTCTTTGATCGAGGAATTGCTGCCTCCCGACAGGCTGTCGATCACCATCGAGCACACAGGGGATACCGGCAGGAGGTTTAAGCTGACTCCGCTGGGCAATCCTTATGAACAATGGTGCAAAGAATTAAAGGAGAACGGAATCGTATTATGAACAGTGACAACAACAAATTTACAGGAAGCCTGCTGGCCGTCGATACGTCCACCAGCTCCATGTCCATAGCTTTAGCCAATGGGAAGGTGCTTGTTGACGAGCTTACCTCCAAAGCGGAACGAAATCATTCCATCCATTTGATACCTCATATTCAGCAGCTGCTAGCGTCAGCAGGCCTTCGTCCCAAGGAGCTTGACGCCTTCGCTGTCGGAGTTGGC
The DNA here is from genome assembly GCF_042793215.1 of Paenibacillus sp. NPDC056579. Lineage (NCBI taxonomy): Bacteria > Bacillati > Bacillota > Bacilli > Caryophanales > Paenibacillaceae > Paenibacillus > Paenibacillus sp. NPDC056579. The sequence goes on along the minus strand of NZ_JBHTVD010000013.1, from coordinate 2,641 downwards.
CCGGGTTCTTATACCGGAGTCCGAATTGGAGTGACGGTCGGCAAAACGTTTGCATGGACGCACGGCATGTCGCTTATCGGAGTATCCAGCCTGGAAGCGATGGCTTTGGGCGGTATGGAGGCTTTTTATGTTTCAAAAAAGGGGCAGGCGGATCATGAAGATAACGGCTTGCCGTTCAAGGAGTTGTCTGCTCTTGACCGGGTGTACCAAACAGACGGAACGAGCTGGGTTGTGCCTATGATTGAAGCGCGGAGAGGACAAGCTTTCACCGCCTTATATCAAGTAGCCGATCATCGCTGGAGCTGTCTGGAGAAGGACGGCATTCGGCTCATGTCCTCTTGGGCGGAGGCGCTGCTGGAGCGGGGCCGAACCGCTTCACAGCTTCCGGACCGTATTGTTTTCACGGGAGAAACGGAGCTGCACGCCGAAGTGCTCCAGCGCTTTTTCGAGGAGTGGGGCGGTGAAGCGGCAGAGTGGCCGCACGAGATAAAGGCGCGCCATATCGCCGAGCTCGGCCGGTTGCAGTGGGAGGCGGGGCGTACCGACACTGCCCATGGCTTGGTTCCAAACTATACGCAGCTGCCGGAAGCGGAAGCGAAATTGCTGGGCAAAAAATCATAAGGAGGCTTCCTGATGGAAAGCAGTGAACATACGGAGGCTCCCGGTTCTTTGGAATTTCGATCCATGACCATGGAAGATATTCCGGCTATTTGTGAGATTGAGCAGGAAGCCTTCACAACTCCATGGACCGCAGGGGCGTTTCAAAATGAATTGACGAGCAATCAATTTGCCCGTTATATGGTGATGGAGATTGACGGAGAAGTAGCCGGCTACGGCGGCATGTGGCTTATTATGGAAGAGGCGCATGTGACCAATGTAGCAGTGCTGAAAAAATATCGCGGCAAAAAGCTCGGGGAAAGATTGATGCGCGAGCTGCAAAAAACGGCAAGCTTCTTCGGCGCCGTACGGATGACGCTGGAAGTGCGGCCGTCCAACTACGTCGCGAGGGGACTGTATGAGAAGCTCGGGTTTTATTCCGTCGGCGTTCGCCGGGGGTATTACACGGATAATCGCGAGGACGCCGTCATCATGTGGGCCGACCTGCCGAAATATCCGCACAATTTGAATGAACTCACAGGGGATTTGCCATGAAAACAACCGAATCGATAGAACGCGAAACGGTTTCCCGGGAAGGGAAGCCGACTTATATATTGGCAATAGAAACTAGCTGCGACGAGACATCGGTCGCTGTAGTGGCCGACGGCACGGACATTTTGTCCAATGTCGTCTCGAGCCAGATCGAGACCCATCAGCGCTTCGGCGGGGTTGTTCCCGAGGTGGCGTCCCGCCAGCATGTAGAGACGATTACATTTATCATTGAGGAAGCGCTGGAAAAAGCGAAGCTGCGCCCGGCGGACTTGTCGGCCATCGCCGTAACGCAAGGGCCGGGCTTGGTCGGCTCCTTGCTGGTCGGCTTGGTCGCGGCCAAAGCGTTGGCCTGTGCTCTGGAGCTGCCGTTGATCGGCGTTCATCATATCGCGGGACATATTTATGCGAACCAGCTCGTTCATAAGCTGGAATATCCGTTCGTTTCCCTTGTCGTTTCGGGCGGACATACGGAGCTTGTCTATGTCGAATCCGAGGGCCGATTCCGGATTATCGGCCAAACCCGGGACGACGCTGCGGGCGAAGCGTACGATAAGGTGGCTCGCGCTCTGAAGCTGCCGTATCCCGGCGGGCCGCATATCGACCGGCTCGCGCACGAAGCGGAAGAGGGAGTCACTCTTCCGCGCGCCTGGCTGGAGCCGGATTCCTACGATTTCAGCTTCAGCGGGCTGAAATCGGCCGTGTTGGCCGTGTTGAACCAGGCCAACATGAAGGGCCAGCCGCTTGATCCGCAAGCGGTAGCCAAGGGCTTCCAGGACTCGGTCATCGACGTCCTGGTGGAGAAATCCGCGCGCGCCGTTCAGGCTTTCGGCGCGAAGCAGCTGCTGTTGGCGGGCGGCGTGGCCGCCAACAAGGGGCTGCGGCAGCGCTTGGAGGCGCGCTGCGCGGAGATCGGCGTGCCGCTGCTTGCGCCTCCGCTGAGCCTCTGCACCGACAACGCCGCGATGATTGCGGCCGCCGCCTTCTTGAAGTGGCGGCGCGGGCAGTTCTCGGCCTTGGATCTTAAGGCCGAGCCGCTCTTGAAGCTGGAAGGCTGGTCTGTGTAATCCATTTTGGTTTTGCGGTGAGATCTTTGTTTGGTCTTGCAGCTTCGGCCGTCAAGCTGTCCGTCCTGACTGGTGTCTGCGACACTTGGCGGCTTATAATTAACTGTCCTAAAGTTTAATGTGGCATAATATTCCTCTTGCATTTGTATCTCGAATTTGGTACATTACTACTTGTCGCTTTTGAGACAAGAGCTTCTGAGAAAGACGAGAAAACTTTTTCAAAAAAAGACTTGCAAAGAAGTAGACGAATGTGATATATTAATCAGGTCGCTTTTGACGGATGTCGAAAACGATCGAAAAAAAGAAATGATTGTCCTTTGAAAACTGAACAATGAGTGAGTGTTAAATAGAGAATGCAAATTCTCGCTAGCATTGAATTTTGAGCTTAAGACAAGCTCTGTTATACGGTCGCTTCGGCGACACTTTAA
>NZ_JBHTVD010000012.1:45490-223905 GCF_042793215.1 Paenibacillus sp. NPDC056579 | reverse complement strand
ACCTCGGCAGCCTCATATGTGTATACGATACCCCGAACCCCGAACCCCGAACCCCGAACCCGGAACCCGGAACCCCGAACCCCGAACCCCGAACCCCGAACCCGGAACCCGGAACGCCGAACCCGGAACCCCGAACCCCGAACCCGAACCCGAACCCGAACCCCGAACCCCGAACCCGAACCCCGAACCCCGAACCCCGAACCCCGAACCCGAACCCGAACCCGAACCCGAACCCGAACCCCGATCGGACATACGATCCGCTATTCCTTCGAAAACGGTCCAAAAACACCGTTCATCGGACACTGGATCCGTTATTCCGCTCAAATGGCTGAAAAAATGCCCCAAAGTTGCCCAATAGCGGACCTCTTGTCCGATCAAGCATCCGATTGGAGCATTTTTACACAAATAACGGATCCTATGTCCGATCACGGTCGAGCCAGGCCGATCCGCGCCCGTCTACTCCCGGATCCGGTAGTAATACATACCGGCGAGGGCTGAGACGCAATCCAAAGCTTCACGGGCTGCCGGATTAACGTCACGGAGCGGCAAACCCTGCACCATGGGCTGCTTACAGTATGCTTTTCGCACCGTCACCTCACGGGCTCCCGGCGCATGAGATTCACACAGTACGATCCGGTGAGGCTCTGCAAGAAGCACGTGCAGCAGCTCGCGGATGTCCGGGGCTGAGCAGGATTGCAGCAGACACAGCAGCTCGTAGTCTGTCATGCGGGCAATATTTCTCGCCGCAGCCGAAGCCGATGCACGGCAGTATACGTTATCACCGCTTGTGATAACTGAGTCCGAGGCAACCTCGCTGCAATAAGCCTTAACCGCCCGGGACAACAGGTCATCCATAGCCAAGAATTGTGGCTGCAAAAAGATAAGGTTGTCGTTCACAATGGCATTCAGCAGGTGCACGGCGGTTTTCTCGTCGGTATCCACAAAATGTCCGTGAAAGCGAAGGCTGCGAACGAGCTCGTACGGGTGCGCCGTTCCTCGGCCGGCCATATGCGTGTCCCGCAAAAAGCTGTCCAAATGATCGATGCCGAGAAAATCGGACCGATGGGTCAATGGAGAGTCTCCATTCAACAGTCCGATGATACGGTTGGGGGACAGTCCGTGACGAATCAATATGGTGGTGAGGGGAGATGAGCCGATCATTTCCTCCGTCATATGGTGGTGACTTAAGCCAAGCGCTTGCTCGATCGAGTGGGAGAACGGTAGATGACCGGTATCGTGCACAATCGCCGCGGCCCGCAATTCCCTGTCTTCCGGGAAGAAATGCTTCACCAGCGCCCAGACGCCGACCGTATGCTCGTAGCGCGAATGCGTTACGGGACTGAATAGAGCACCTGCCCCGAAATGATGCAGATGCTTCAATCTGCGAAGTGGAGCGCTTTGAAACAGCTCTTGTTCAAAAGGCGCCGCCTTGAGGCGCATTCGGTATAAAGGCTCCCACACCTCCGTAATTTCAAACGTTTGCTGAACAGGAATAATATCCATACAAGCTCCTCCGCTTCCGAAGTATGATTCACCAACTATTGGAATTAAAACCACATTTCAGAAAGAAACCCATTATATCGAGCAACGGTCGGAATGTAAACTATATAAAAAAATAATGCGCAGAATGGTAAACGAAGCTAACCATTAAGCGCATGAAAGAGGCAACCGCCGGATCAAGGAAGGGTCCGGCGGTTTTTCGAATTATCCGGCTGGGGAGTAGAAGCAGGGGGCGATTCGCTTTGCCCTTGATCCAGCCCGGTCACGATAATTTTATAAGTAACGGAGGATTGGCCGTTGTTCGTATTGGCCCTGCCCTTTTCGACTAAAGTACCCGTAATGACGGCGGGACCTGTCTTGAACCGGAAGCTGCCGCTCAGCAGCACGAAGTCGTCGTTCAGCGCCACGATAGCAGTGTTGCCCTCCGCCGACATAATGCTCGCCTGAAAGCGGACGACGGCTCCGGTCTTCTGCTTCGGCAGCTCGGTAAGCACGATGTCCTCAGCCTCCGGCTTGATATCTACGGTCACGTACTGGCCGTTGCGGTATTCGTAATACGCTTTCTCTCCCGCACGCTCTCCGGCCGGGTTATCGGCGACCAGCATGCCGCTGCGCGATTTATCCTGGGTAAGGCTGTCCGCCTCAACATCCAGCGCTTTGCGCAGATCCGCGGATTTGGCATCGTAGACGTAGACGATGAACCGGGTTTTCCGCGTCTTCGAGGCCGCTTCGATTAACAGCACCGGCTGATTCTGCACGCTCAGCTGCTCGGAAACCTGCATGGACTTGACGGTCAAGCTACCGTCCAGTCCTGCCTCGATCTTGTCGACCTTCTGGTCCGGCAGCAGCCGGGCCACAATGATCGACTTGCCGTCCGCGATCCCGACGGCTGCCTGCTTCGAGCCCCACAGCGCCTTGGCGCCGAGGACGTTGGCGAGCTTGACGCTGCTGTCGGTCACCTTGCGCAGCAGCTGCAGAGGGTCGGCTTCCAGCCAGCGCTGCTCGACCGCGGCAACCTCCTTGCTAGTATCCCGATAGGCGTTCAGCACCCCGTACAGCTCGATGGCCTCTTCGAACTTTTTGGCCGCCGTCAGCTGCTCGGCACGGGTGAATTGCCCCTTGAGCGTCGTCTGGATATACGTGTTCACCTTTGAACGGCTGTCTGCGAACTCCTTGACCCCTTGATATTTCTTGGCATGGTCGATAAACGTCTTCATGTCGTTATTTTTCAGCAGACCCGCCAGCGTGTTCTGGGCGTACGTCTCAACCATCGGCACGAACCATTCCGCCTGAACGCCGCTTGCGGTATAAAACTTGCGAATGCCGGCTGCTTCGTCAACGACTTCCGCGAACGATTTCTTTTTAAACAACGTATCCATCCGGGCTTGATCGTATGCCTTCAGCCGCTCGTTCAGCTCCGCCTTCTTGGTCTTTTCATCCTTGAAATAAACGGCCGGAATTTGCAGCAAATAAGCTACCGTGCTGTCGGTGACGTTTGTTTTCTTCGCTGCGGCTGCTTCCAGATTGCCGAGCAGAGCGGCTTTGACGTTGGAAAAAGCCGTCGTCAGCTGTTCCTCCACATGGTAGATTGCTTCCGCGTCGGCGAGCCGTTTTTTTGCCGCTTCATCCTGCTTGGCAATACTCGTTTTCATAGTTTGAAACGATTCATAGACTTTAACCAGCGAGGGAACATCGTTGACGGCAGCAGCGTTCTGCAAATCTCCCGCCATGGAGAGCAGCTCGCGCTTCAGCTCCGTTACCGGCTGGAGCTTCTCCAGTGCTTCGTCTATCTCCTGATCTTTATATTGAATCATGCTGTTGCCCCGCGCGTCGTGGAACAGCTTCTCGGCTTCCAGCTCCCGACCGTCGGCCAGCTCCTTCATCGCCTTTGCGTACAGGTCGGTTTTTTCCCAGCTGTAGTAGCCTTTAAATCCGGCCAGTCCGAGCATGACCGCAAGCAGCAGTGCCGACGCATTCCGGTAATGCTTGGAACGGCTGTACATGGAATTCGCCATCGTCGTCGCTCCTCCTTACACTAAACCTTGAAACTCGGGATCGAAGTCATATTTCAGCTTCACCGTGTCCCTTGCTTTGTCGTACAGCTCCGGAGCCTCATCATGGCTGCCCTGCAGCAGCTTGCATAGGCGCAGCAGCCGTTCCCGCGGAAGCTCCTCGACGAAATCCGCAATGAGATGCTGATATTGCACCACATAGCTCTTCACCCTCAGCGCCGCTCCCGCCGCCAAAATAAGCGTCTCCCGGCCGCCTTCGGAAGCTTCGATCGAGCTGCGGTGCTTCACTACGTAATTCAGCGTATCCCGCTTGACCAGCTGCGGGCTGATTTTGAGCACCTCGTTCAAATAGCGGACGAAATCCGGCTCGAACCCTGTAGGTATCAGGGCGGACAGCTCCAGATCCATATCGCTGCGCAGAATAAAATGGCTCAGGCACATCAGCTTCAGTACCTTCACCTGGTTGCCCGTAATCAAATACCCGATCTCCCGCAGCTTCTCATAGGCCGCCTTGTGCTCGTCCGCTTTCAGGTCGCCGGCCGCATCCTCGATATCGAGCAGAAGCCCGTCGCGTATCGCGCGGTTTTCCGTCACCAGCATCTGATGCAGCAGGCGGCTTTCGACCGCCAAGGCATAGCGTCTGCTTAAGAAGATATAGCCTGCGACGAACGCAATGCCTGCCACAATCGCTATCGCCATTTGCGCGAATGTTTCCGCAAGGAAAAAGGCGGCAAGACTGATAGAGAAGACAATCATCGCATCGCGGACCGTATTTCGCCGGTGAATCGACTGCGCGATCTCGTTCAGAGTGCGCAGCTGTCCCGTCTCGCCGCATTGAAGGCAATGATCGGTCCACAGCGCGGTATAATTGCCGCAACTTTTGCATTGTCTTAAACGTTCATAAGCATGTCGGGTTCTGGCGCTTTTACGGAACTGGACGGCGATTTTTTTACTCATGGCGCTCACCCTGGTTCAGCGCGTTCATCAACTCCGCGTCGATCGCCTGCGGCTTCACTGCCTGCTTTTGGCTGGTATGAAAATTAATCCAGCGGACGGCGACAAACACGGCGGCAAAGGCAATTCCAATCATGGTCGGCATCGGATTCTCCTAATCTTAAGATTCTATTAAGATTCTGTTAGTGGAATTTTGCATATCAAAAAGTTAATATGGTTAGTAGACATAATATACAACAAAGGTCCCGCTTTTTACCACTTTTGCCTGTCTAATGACAGCGAAACGACGCGAAACCAATCGCAAGCACAGGTGATGTGACACCTTTTAAGACCTATGTACGTACTATCTTTTCAATCGGATTCGACAATATTGCAAAGCTCTGGAGGAATCGACACAATGAATAATACCATATCAGCCTATCGCCTGCTGCTTGCGCTGTTGGCTATGCTGCTTTCGTTCTCGCAAGCGGCCTGGGCCGCCGATACGAATAGCACTGCACAAATCGACGCCGTTCTATCGGTCGACGTAAGTACATCTATGAACGAAAGCGACGTTAATAAAGTCAGCTACGAGGCTATGAAAATGTTCGTAGATATGGCGTCGGTGCAAGGCGACAAAATAGGGGTCGTCGCCTATACCGATCAAGTGCTGAGGGAAAAGGCGCTGCTCAAGATGAACAGCCCGCAGGACAAGAAGGATCTGAAAGCGTTCATCGATCAGTTGACGAGAGGGCCGTACACTGATGTTGCGGTCGGTGTGAGCGAGGCGGTCAAAGTGCTGGAATCCGGCACGGAGAAAGGCCATGTTCCGCTGATCGTGCTGTTAACTGATGGCAACAACTCCTTGAATGCCGGGAAGTCGCAGGAGCAATCGGACAAGGTGCTGAACGACGCCGTGAAGAAGGCGAAGGACAAGGGCATCCCGATTTATACGATCGGCTTGAATGCGGACGGGAAGCTGAATAAGGATACGCTCGAACGAATTTCCAAAGAGACGAACGGCAAGCTGTTCATTACGAGCACGGCGGACAATTTGCCGCAAATTTTGAGCGAAATATATGCGAGCCATCTGAAGCTGAAGGTCGTGCCGCTGACCGGGATTACGGCTAACGGGGATTTTCAGGATGTGACCGTAACGATTCCGAACTCGAGCGTTCAAGAGGCGAACATTTCGATCATGTCCAACAAGCCGGTCGAGGTGAAGCTGTTGAATCCGGCAGGGCAGGAGCAGACCATCCCTTCGGACAAAATCGTCTATTCCACGTCGAACGCCTACTCGCTGATCAAGATATTGAGTCCGGTGCAGGGCGACTGGAAGCTGAAGGTGAAAGGCGTTGCCAAGGAAAAAATCGATATCAATTTAATTTATAACTACGATTTGCAGGTGTCGATGGAACTTTCGTCGTCTATATCTTATGGGCCTGGCGCGACCGTTCCGGTCAAGGCGTACTTGCAGTCGAACGGACAGAAGGCGACCGATGCCGAGCTGTACAAAAACGCGAAGTCGACGCTGATCGTGACCGACCTGGATACGAGCAAGACGGAGCAAATCCCGCTGACTACGTCGGCGCAGGGCATCGAAGGCTCGATGAAGATCGCGGAAGCTCACGATTACGAGCTGAAGGTAAGATTCGAGAACGCCAGCTTTGTCCGCGAATCGCCGCCTGCCAACATTTCCGCAAAAACGGGGGCGAAGCCTGCTACAGAAGGTAACAACGAAGCGGAGCCCGCCGCACCGGTCAATTGGGCTGTGACAGGCGGGTCGATAGCAGGAGTGCTGGTGCTTCTGGCTGCCGCATGGTTTGCGTGGACCTCCTGGAACAAAGCGAACAAAGGCTTTGTAGGGCAAATGGTCATTGAAATCAAGGATGAAGATACGGGGGAACGTACGCATCCGCAATATAAGAAGCTGAACGCATTCAAAGGCAAGTTTCAGCTTCACCAGCTGCTTCAGCTGGCTCCGGAATTCGCGGAGACGAAGCAGATCGTATTCAAACCGGGGGCGGGTGACACGGTCGTGCTGCTCAACGAGTCGGGCTGTGTAATTGAGAAGGGCGGCCGTGTGTTTGACGCAGCGAACGGCAAGGAGCTCAAGAGCAACGACCGAATCAAGGTAACGCTGCAAAACGTAAACAAATCCATCCATATCGAGTATATAAAATAAGTCAGTTGACAGCCGGCCTGCATCGGCGAACCCGGTGCAACGGCTGCAACGGTAAATGGAGGCTATCCCATGAAAGCAGTAGTCAGAGAACATATACAGCAGCTGGATGTGTCACTGGGCGGCGGCATTATAAGCGAAAAAATCCGCGTCGATACGATCGACAATCCGATGCTGATCATCGGACTCGGCGGCACGGGCATCGATGCGCTGCTCCGGCTGAAATATCAGATCAACCGCCGGTTCAAGCTGCCGGAGGATCCTTTTACGAAGAAAAAGAAAGAGAAGCCGAACAACGTTGAGTTTCTCGCTCTGGAGACGAACGAGCACGACCGCAACAAGAAGTATAAAGGGATCGGACTCGATCCTTTGACCGAGTTCGTGCTGCTGTCCAATGCGGAAATCGGCAGCGTGCTGCAAAACCGCAGCGTGCTCGAGGAGTACATAAAGGAATGGCTGTCGCCGGAGCTCACGATCACCGACGGCATCAACGGAGCATCGGGCGTAAGGCAAGCCGGGCGCCTGCTGCTGTTCACGAAGATCGTGCAGGTCGTGCAAACGATCGAGCGGAAGATCAAGACGCTGTCCGTCGGCACGAACAAGAAGCTGATGGTGTTCCTTCTGACCGGCTTGTCCGGCGGTACCGGCAGCGGCTGCTTCCTCGACATCGCCTACATCGTTCGCGGCATCATCGAGCGCGATTACGGCTCCGCAGGAGTGGACAAGGTGAACCTGCTCGGCTATTTGTTTACGCCGGACGTGAATCTCGCGAACAAGAGCTTGACCGAGCATTCCCGGGAATATATCAAGAAGAACGGGTACGCGGCGCTCAAGGAGCTCGACTATTGGATGAACGTGGACGAGCGGAACGAGCGGTTCAAGCAGCAGTACGCGAGCATTTTGAACGTCAACTCGCCTATGCCTCCGTTCAACCTGGCGCATCTGATTTCGGCCACGAATCTGGAAGGCAAGCTGCTCGAGAATGCCTACGATTACTGCATGAACGTGACGGCGGAGAATATTACGAACTTCATGGCGAGCGAGGATAAGAGCTCCGGCGAGGAATTCGCGATACACGACTATATAAGCAACATCCGCACGAACATCAACCAGATGCCGAAGGCGTATGCGGCCAACTATCAATACAATATCCTGGGCGCTTCGTCGGCCGTGCTGCCGATCGAGGAAATGACGACGTATTTGGCGTTCAAGGTGTTCCAGCGGATGGAGAAAATGTTCGATGCGGGCCCGTCCCAGGAGGACGTGGAGAAGCTGGCCCATAAGCTTGGGATCGATCCCGATTCCATTCATCGCGAATTTGGACAGAGAGTGCCGGAGCCGATGGCGGGCTACCAAAACAGCGAGCGCCTAAGCTACGCCAACGTGGTCAAGCAGCAGACGGTCAACATTGATACGGAGCTGGAGCAAACGTTCCTGTCACGGGCGCGCGAGGAATACATCAAGTGCCGCAGACAGCTGCCGGGAGAGAAGAAGGAGCTGTTCTCCGAGCAGGTAACTAAGATTTTCCGCAATCCCGAGCAGGGGCCGTTCTATGTTTCGCGGATTATTTTGCAGGACAAGGGCTTTTGCCTGCTCAAGCTGATTTCTTCGTATATCGAAGCGCTCAAGGAGAGCATCTACCGCATCCCTCGCGACATTGAATCGGCCGAAGAAAGCTCGGAGCAAAAGATGACCGAGGCGCGAAGCGCATTCATATCCAAAGACAAAAAGAAGGATGCGTACATCGAAGCCAAAATCCAGGAGTACTTGCTTCACGCCGATCGCGAGCGTATGGAGCAAATGATCGAATTTTACGAAGAGCTGTATCATTTGATCAACCAGGAGAATTCCCGCATTTATCAGGTGTTCACGGAAGTGCTGAACGAGCTGAACAAAATATTCGAGAAAAACGGGGACATCCTGACGAACGGCCAGGAAGAGGTGGATCATAAGGGGAATCGCACCTACTACTGGAATGTGGTAAGCGTACCGGATATCGCGAAGCTGATCGGTCAAGTGACGGACGAGAAAAACGTGAACGATCTGATCCGCGATTTTACGAACGAGCTGCTGAACAAGTCGAACCAATGGATCAAGGAGCAGGAGGTCGATGTGATCAGCTCGATATCGGAGTTTTTGACCGATCATTTCGGCGATTTGATTACGAAGTCGATGGAAGACTATCTGGTCATCAAATACGGCAACGACGATTCGATGGAGAAGCTGGTGGAGCAGAAAATCGCGAGCCGCCTGTATGAGGAGGCGAAGCCGGTATTCCATTTGAGCAACAGCTCCGGCCACTTTAACTTCCCTTCGTGGGGCTTCGTGTCGGTTCCGGTCAAGGCGCCGAACATCTTTAAGGGCATTCGCAATTTCCAGGATAACGCCATCGCGAACTCGCGGTTTACGATCAAGGAGAGCCAGGTGAAAAACCGGATTTTCTGGCTGAACACGCAAAACGGCATTCCGCTGTTCCTGTATACGCCGCTGAAAGTATATGAAACAAGCTACGAAAACACGATTCTGGAGCCGGAAGGCATCGGACGCCATCTCGTGCAGACGGATAAGATCAACTGGACCTATTTGCCGTCGCCGATCCCGGAGAAATCATGGGGCGATACGTACGATAACCGGCGCGTGAAACGATATAATGCGGAAGTCCGCGGGCTGTTCGAGCAGGCGGCAGCCTATCGCGTCATTCGGGTCAAAGGTGCCGACAGCGGTACGATCAACCGCTACGAATGCGTATTTACGAAGCCGTTCGATCTGCAGCGGGTGCTTGATTCGTACAACCTGCAGCTGGGCTTGCAAAAGCCGAACCTGGGTGAGCTGCAGCGCTGCGTGAGCGAGCTGAAGGGACTGCTGGAGCAAGGACTTCCGGTCGAGAGCACCAAGGACATCTTCGGCAGCGTGAGCGAGGATATGGCGAAGGATAACCTGATTCGCTCTCCCGAGCTGCTGAAGCGGGTGAAGGAAGAGGCGGCCAAATACGACGCCATTGTAAGGAAGATTGCGGAGCTGGAAACGCTGCTCGGCTCCCATAAGGACGAAGAGAAGCTGATGCAGCTGTTCATCGAAGCGATCTACACGGGCACGATTGCCAAAAAAGGCGCTCTGTACGTCTACGATCACGATGCGGAGGAAGATCCTTGGGAGCCGTTCGTCAACCTGATGCAGACGACCAAGTTCCCTGAGTACGAGATGTACGGCAAAATCCGCAGCCTCGATGAGAAAAAACGCAGCCTGCTCCAGCGCAAAGCCGCCAAACGCGTGCAGCAGCTGACGGCTTCCGCCGATATCAGCGTGCTCGTCGATACGCTCAAGCAAATGGCGGAGACGTATGCGGAAGCGAAATCGGCTCTAGACTACGACCGTATCGAGTGGGAGAACGGCGAGGACATGTACCAGTTCTATAAGCAGGTTTCCGGCAAAGTGAGCGATATGGTACGGAGCTTGCGTTAAGAACAAGAAAGTGGGGTAGGAAAGCATGAGGGAAGCATTGCTCGCCTTTGCAAATGAATACGACGCGCGGATGGACCACATCGGACATGCTGACGACGAGCTGCGCAGCATTAACCATCCGCTCGTGTTCCTGTTTCTTGGCGATAGGACCGAGGAGGCCCTCAAGCAGGTTTACGAGATAAACAAGAAAAAGTGGAACAACAGCGCCGGCGTCGTATATCTGCATGTCGGGACAAGGCCGGCCGAGGCCGGAGACAGCGTGTATTCCTGGACGGCGCCCCGGCCTGTGGAAGATAAGAAGAGCTTGCGGACCGACATGTACAAGCAGTTTTACCGGGATGAGGAGAAGCTGCTTGAGCTCAATGTCACGCTGCGCCGGATGAACAGCCGTATTGCCGAATTCGGCCGCATGTACTCGAATCTGCAGCGGTTGAACATTGCGGTGGTCACAAGAGTGGACGACCCGTGCAATGTGCTGCTGCCGGAGCTGACGGTGCTGCTCAAGACCGTCTTCGGCGAGCAGTTCCGCTCCGTAATGATCGATCTTTACGGGCTTATGGAGGAGAAGCAGGTCGGAGAGACTTATGCCTTCTCCTCTTCGTTAGGGGTCGGCTTTTTGCGAGAAGTGGATGTATATCAAACCAGAAATTACCAGTTTAGCGAGCTGCTGCAGGTAACCGGCGAAGGCATTCGTCTGCCGGTCCAGCACGGTCCGGCGCCGTTATTCGATATGGTATATCTGCTGAGCGATAAAGACGAAAGAGGCATTTTTGCCGAGAGCGGCATGCACGGCGCAAGCGAGATGATCTGCAGCCTGAATCTGCTGAAAAACCGCAAAGTGCTTAACGAGCTCGATCCGCAGCACGGCACATATAACAATCAGCAGTTCAAGCAGAATATAACGCCGCCGGAAAGTGACGGCAGAGGGTATGTGTCGGCCGGAATGTCCAAGGTAAAGCGGCCGAATCAAGCCATAGCGCTGACCGTGCTGTACCATTGGTACCGCTCGGTCACTCGCAAGCTGCAGCATAACAGCGGCACGGTTTTGCTTAACGACCTTCTGGACATGCTGGAGCTCGATGCCCGGCAATCGGATCAAACCGTCCGCTCGCTGATGGCGGAGCCGGCGAAGGCGCTGGATGGGATGTACGGGCTGCTGTATCATACCGTATCTCCCGCGCAGTGGAAATCGATGACGCTGCGCGAAGCGGAGGAAGCGTTCTACGGAGCCAATGCACGTTCGTTCTTCGAAACGAACGTAGCCCGCCGCGTCGAAGCGGCTCTCGCCGGGCAAGAGCCGGCCCGCGAACTCGAGCGGCGCTTCGAGGAGCGGGTTATCGCGAACCCGCTGTACGGCTACGTGAGCGGCGAGGCTTGGACATCGCCGGTCGAGCGGCCGGATAGCTTGGCCTCCGAGCTGCGTGCGCAGCTGAAGGAGACGGCGGCGAATCTTGCGCAGTGCAGAGCGGAGCTTGAGTCGAAGTACGAGGAGCGAATCGAGCTGCAATCCGTGGAGCGGGGATCGTTATGGAACCGGCTCACGAATCAGATTCCGTTGAAGCAGGTCGTCAAGCACGTGATCGATGAGATCTACGGCCTCAAGCTGGATCTCCTGTATTTGGAGACGAAGCGGCGGCTGTTGGAGCAGTATGTCTACAAGCTCGACGAGCTTCACTCGCGGATGAAGGTGCAGACGGAACGCCTTCATCAGCTGGAACGGCAGCTGCGCGACGCAAGCCGGAGCAGCATTTCCTACGCCAATGAATATTTGGGGCGCAATATTAACGAGTATTACGAGTATGTGGTGAATAAGATCACTGCTGAGCTCGAGGAACGACGCGGCGAGCAATTTTATTGGGACGAACGGTGTGTCGGCCATGTGTCTCAACTGCTCGGTCAAGGCGAGGACAAGCTGCTCCACCGGTTGATGGAGGCGGTAAGCAAGGATGTGTTCCCTCATCCGTTGTTCGATCAAGCGTTCGAGCGCGAGCTGCTGGAGAGAGCGAATGTCGTGGCCAGCTACGACAACCGCAATGTGCTGTCCAAAGAGGATTTGTTCCGCGACTTGTACGCGACGCTGGAGAACGAAGCGGCCATCCGGGCGGACGTCTACCGCTCTACGCATCGTCACCGATATGAGGAAAAATATATATTCGGCGATTTTCAAAGCGAATTCGTGCAGTACGCGTTTGCCGTCGACCATGGCAGCCGGACCTACAAGCTGGGCTGCGTTCATGAGAAAAAGGCGAGCGGTATTGAAAAGCTGAACTTGATGGGCGGATTCCGTCTGGAGGATTTGATGTATTACCGTAACGGCAAGCTGTATTACGACACATACGTACAGAACGGATACCAATTCCACGGAATCGACCTGGTTTCGGCGGATGCGGCGGAGAAGGCGTAGGAAGGCTTGAGCAGTACGGCTTGAAAGCAGAAAGAGGGGAACAAGGTGAAGCAGCGAAAATGGAACGCACTGCTGACGCTTTTTAGCGTAATCGGCGGTTTGCTTGGCTTTTTCATAGGAGAAATCATCCTGAACCGGTGGGAAGGAAGCATGCACGAGACGCTGCTGATGGGAATATATTTCGGACAGCTCGCGTTATGGATCGGCTTATTCTGTTTGCTGGCGGAGATGATTTCTCCCAAGCTGAATGGCCAGAGCTGGAGGCTTCGCTATGCAGGCGACGGCTGGAAGCTTCTCGTTCCCGCAACCCTGGTGCTCTTATTCGCTGCGGGAGCGCTGTTTCAATTCGTGTACGGCTTCTCGCTCGGGAAAAAGGCGCCGCAGGACTACGTGCTGCTGCTCGACATGTCGGAGAGCATGAAGGAAACCGATCCCGGCAAGCAAAGCATCCAGGCGGCGCAAGCCTTGATCCGTAGGATGGACAATACGAAACGCGCGGCGCTGTTTACGTTCAATGAGCAGTCGAAGCAGGTGTTTCCGCTAACCCCGGTGGCCGGAACAGGGAGCAGGGAGCAGCTGACGGCGAAGCTGGACTCCATTGAGCCGCCTGTAGGAACGACCGATATCGGCAAAGCGCTGAGCACGGTTATGGATTATTTGAACAAAGAGGGAGATCCGGGCCGCAATGTGGCGGTTATTCTCATCTCGGACGGTTACAGCGACGTAGACTATTCCCGCGTGCTTTCTCCTTATATTCAGAAGCAGATACGCATACATACCGTCGGGATCGTCTCGACGGAAGAGAAGGGCAACGCCGTGCTTCAACGCATTGCCAACGAGACCGGAGGCATGTTCCAGGATGTGGGGCGGGCGGACCGGATCGCCGGAGCGTTCGAGCAAATTTACGAGCAGACGAACCACCGTCATTTGGTTAACGAGCGTTTCGACGCTTTATCGTCCGAAGGCGCATACGGCTTGCTCCGAGTCGTTCTGATCATGCTCATCGGAACGCTGATCGGCTTGTCGCTCGGCATCGTCTTCGACAACCGCTTTTTGGCCAAAAGCTTCACCATCGGAGGGACGATCTCCGGCTTGCTGGCCGGATTGATTCTGGAAACCGGGCTGCATGGAGCGCTCTATCCTTCCCTTTACCGGGCTTATGCCGATGTGGTGCTTGCCTTGGCGCTCTCGCTTTCTACGCTGATCGTTGCGGTACAGAGCGATTCAGGCGGCCATAGCGGCTTCCGCAGCAGCCGAAGGGATGTCGCTTTACCGAATAAGAGCCGATTCGGAAGCCGGGGCGACGGCCCTGTCGGCAAACGATTCCGGTAAGCAAGCTTTACGGAAGCTTCCGGTTCCGAATCGGATGCGGACGCTGGAGGTTTAGACAAGCCCCATGAACGGAATGTATGGATTCAGGGAGATGATGTTGTTTGCAGTGGGAACAGCCTAGCGACGGTTACCGTATTACGAAAGTCGTGAGCCAACGTCAGGATGGCGAGTGCATTTTGACCTGGCAGTGGCCGAAGGATGTCGAATACGTCTATATATACAGCTTCGAAGCGGGGGCCGAGCGCCACCCGGAGGACTTGAGCCCGCAGCAGCTCAAGCTGTTCACCCGGGAGGAGTACAAGTCCAAATCCGGGTACCGGGACAAGGTGGATTATATCGGCCTGCGCGGCTACCGTATATTCCCGTGTGTGCGGCGGGACGGCAGGCTCGTGCTGCTGATGCAGGCGGATGAGAGCAACCTGGTCCTTATGAACGGGGGCAGGGCGCGCATCGTTTACTCGCTTAAATACGGCAGCAAGCTGTTCAGCAAGTTCAAGACGGCGCGCATTCAGCTGTTTTGCGAAATTGCGGTTCCGCAGGACGCTCTTTGCTATGTTAAGAAAGAAGGGGCCAATCCGTCTAACAAGGACGACGGTATCGCTTATCCTTTTATGAGTGATTTTCCGGTCGGACGCAGTGTTTTGCAGGAAATTGAGATAGGCAAGAACGATTTTATCCGGATCTTTTTTACGGATAAAAAGTACAGCGAGTTGTTTTCTCTTAGTATGGAATGAATGTTTAATGAGTGTTCCCATTGGTTTTAGTCGGTTTCCCAACTATGGAGGAAAACCTCAAAATGGTAGTTGTTCTTTTAACCGATGCCACCTGGCGAAGGTGGGGTGTCCCCTGGAGGAGCGATAGCGCCCGCCTTTGTCATCGGGAACTAACCGCTCTATTCATTTCCCGGGATCCGGGGTCCACGCAAAGTAATCGGAATAAGCTTCAGAGGCAAGCTTCACTTTGTGGGGAAAGGGAAGGGGATACCCCACCGGTTAGACCGTGGCTTTATTTTGAAAATGTTTTAGGAGGGATAAGCATGTTAGGAAACCTGAAAAAATGGTTTGCACCGAAAGCGCCGGTCAAAGAAAAGCCTCCCTACTACAGCATCGTATGCCCGTACTGCTTCAGCAAATTCGAGCCGGAGGACGTTCAATTCCGCGCCAGCCATATTAAAGACAACGACGACGACTTTATGCTGCAGGAAGACCGCAGGCTTAACGATTGGCGCCGCAAGTTTCACCTGTCCGAGGTCGATATGGAAGCGGTGATCGAGCCGCACACCATCCCGGAGGAGAACAAAATCTACTCCCAAAACGTGCTCGTAGCGGTTACCGACCGATACGGCGAGACGACCAAACGGCGTCTGTGCCCGAATTGCCATAACGAGCTGCCGATTTCCGCCGGCAAGGTGCCGAGCAACATCATCTCGATTGTAGGCGCCTCCCAGGTCGGCAAATCCGTCTATATGACATCGCTCATCCATACGCTGCAGCAGTCTACCGCTTCGAACTTCGATGCGGCATGCATGCCGTTAAGCGCCGAGATCAGCCGCAAATTCCGGCAAAATTACCATGAGCCGATCTTCGAGCGGGGCAGCATGCTGCAATCGACGAATCCGAACGAGCAGCAGGAGCCGTTTATTTTTCAATTCGTGTTCAAGGACCCGGAGCAGGCGCCGTTAACGCTCGTCTTCTTCGACGTAGCAGGCGAGGGAATGGTCGAGCGGGATTATTTGGACATTTATGCCTCGCACATCAAGAATTCCTCCGGTATTCTGTTTTTGGTCGATCCGCTGCAAATCCGCACCATCCGCGACCGCATCCATATTAACCTGGGTGAGGAAGAGGGCGAGTTCGCCAACCGGTACGATGAGCCGCGCGAGGTCGTAATAAGCCTGTTTGAAAATTTCATCGCCCATCAGCACAACAGCAAGACGGATATCCCTACGGCTATCGTATTAACGAAGAGCGATATGCTGCAATATTTGAAAGAGGAAGACAGCGAGTACATCCAGCCGAACAGCAATGTGTTCAGCAATGTCGTCCATAAAGGCTACCTGAACCAAACCGAATTCGAAAATATTAACGGCGAAATCAGCCGTTTCATTCAGAAGGTCGATCGGCCGTTCAAGGATGCGATTGACGTCTACTTCACGAATACGGCCTATTTTGCCGTTTCGGCGTTAGGCGCCAACCCGGTCAACAAGCAAATTACAGGGGTCATTAATCCGACCCGTGTGGATGAGCCGTTCATATGGCTTCTGCACAAGCTCGATTACGTGGCCAGGAAAGAGGCGCCGCGATGATTACAAGAGCCATACAGCAGCAATATTTTACCCGTGACCGGGAAGGGATCTTCCGCACCAGCGAGGGCTTCGATACGGTAGCCAAATCGGCGGCGCTCGACAATACGTTTATCAAAGCGGTGCTGCATCCTTACTGCGTCTACAAGGCGCCGCAAGAATTGCTCTCTCGGGATGAATCGGACGAGGAGCTGTATCCCGAGTCGTTCGTGGTCTTCCATGCGGACAACGGCGATATGGTGATCGGGCGCAGCATTTACATAGGAACCGATTTTACGGGACAGCGCAGCGCATCGTTCACCCATCAGTACATTGTTCCTAAGGATAGAAAAGAGTCGTTCCTGCGGGAGCCGAACCGGATGTTTCGTATCCGCGGCTTCCGCAGCAGCTATGATATTCGGGATGGAAAGGCGATTCCGGAGCTTGATGAGATAGACTATGACCCGGCCTATCCGGTTGCGGATCAGGATCTTCTGCTGACGGAGCTCGGTATCGATTCCCGTCTGTTTCAGCAGCTGCTTCACGCCGTAATGTCTTCGGTTACGAGCAAACGGAAGGTGTATATCGCATTGGATACGGATGTATCCGTTAGCTCGGACAAGGCAAAGCGGCTGCTTGAGGTCATATACCGCTGCATTCCTTACGCTTTCCGCCGCCAGCTGGGATTCATGACCTTCAACAGCGAGCCGGAAGGGAAGCAGAATCTGCATGCCGTTTTTGTAGAAAAAGGAAGTCTCCGTCTGCCGGACCGCAGGCTGGAGAAGGACATGCTGTTCGATTTCCCGAACGGCAAGTTTGTGAATACGGAGCTACCGGGTCAAGAGCACCTGTTGTTCGATACGATATGGAAGCTCAGGAACGAGCCGGAGCAGCTCCAGAAGCTGTTCGATTTTTGCGAGGAAGGGCTGCAGAGCATGCCTGCCCAGGCGGCTCTGTCCATACCGACCTACTATCAGCTGTGCATGCTGTATGAGATCGATCAAGGCAGCGAGGCGCTGTATGACAACAACCCTGCGGGCATTATGCACGGTATATTGACGTACTTGAATGCGGAGACCATCGACAAGAAGCCGCGATTCAAGGAGCTGTTCATCCGCATGCTGCGCAAGGAAGCGTCCGAAACCGGCGGCTCGCCGTCGGGAGATTACGTGAAAAGCTTGCTGGCGTACTATCCTATAGCGGATGAGGGCGCTAAGGCGCTGCTTATTCAATGCTTTGTTATTTTCATAAATCGGACGGCGGGCCGTACGGGCGAAGGGAACAACGACGCGGTGCAGCTGTTCGAGCTGCTGCTGCAGCAGCAAGACGTGTTTGGGCTGGTTATGAAGCAGCTCTATAAGCAAAATGCATCGTCCGCGGAGCAATACATTGCGTATCGGATGAGCAGAGCCAACTCGGCGGACAGTCTGCAGGCCGAAATCGATTTTTGGCTGACGCATGCCGGTTCGATCGTCCTTATTCCATTTTTCATTAAGGAAATATCCAAAAAATGCAAGATACTGCTGCAAAAATCCGCTCATAAGCGAGTGGAGACGGCGGAAGCGCTGTTCGCTTATTTTGAAAGCTTGTCCGACCTCTTCGAGCAAGGCGGGTATGACGAGGTTTGCCGGCAATGGAAGCTCGAAATCGAGCTGGAGCTGCTGAACGGGCTGGATGCAGCCGGCTTGAGCTACGAGGATACGGTTCGCCTCGGCTTCATGGTCGATCCGATAGACCGGGAGCTGTTCCAAAGTGCGGATAAAGCGAAGAGGCAGACGCTGATCGTCGTCGGTCTGCTGTACAGAGTGCTCAAGCTGGAGCCGGAGGAAGAGGAGCAGGCGCTTGAGGCGCTGCGGGACCTTGGGCCCGTCGATTTGGAGCAGGTGCAGGAAGCGTTGAGACGGCTGTTAAGGGATCGGATCGATGAAAGCCGGTTCCGGTTGATTCCGTTCGGCTTTTATCTTCCGTCCTCGGGTTCAGGCGCGGGCTATTCCTCGGACTTTGATTACCACCGGATCTTGGAGTACGTGTTCACGAACACCTCGGGAACGGAAACCATTTACGATTTCATCTTATGGACGGCGGAGAACAGCCGCTTCCTGGACGGCAAAGGCAATATAGACCCGAATTATAAAGCGGCGCTCAGCCGTTACTTCGATCATTACGACACACGTGCGTTCCGCAATAAAGCGGTCCGCGAGAAGCTGCTGGCAACGGATAACGAGTCTTTCGCCGTCTTGTTCAAAGCGATGAAGCTGAAGCAGTCGGGAAGCCTGATCCGTTTTTTCGTCCGAAATAAGCGCAAGCTCATAAGATCGGGGCTGGTTGCCGTGCCTGTCCTTGCTCTGCTCTTGTTCCTGCTGTGGAATCCGTTGCTGAACTGGTTCGCCAGCTTTGGACCGCCGCCTGAGATCGAAGTGGGCGATTTGCCGGCGACGTCGACTACGATGAATGTGCAGTTGAAGGCGAGCGTCAAAGGCGAGGAGAGCAAGCGCGCATCGGTCAAAATGTACTTGAACGGCCAGTACGTTGCGAACGGAGCTATCGAGACGACGGTCTCGCTGCATGACGGGGAGAATGTGTTTGAATTTAAGGCGGAAAACCGTGGCGGTGTCGTCTCCGAGGTAATTACCAAAAAAGTCATGTACAGCATGCCAACGCCCACGTTGACGCACGGCCCCATTGCCGAAACGTCGAAGATGGCTACCGTTACGATCACGGCGACTGCGAAGGATACGAACGATCCGAGCCCGACGATTTATGTTAACGATCAGGCGGTAGGGCAAGGCTCCGTCACAACGATGGTGAATCTCGTGGCCGGGGACAACGTCATTGAGCTGAAGGCGGGGAACAAATACGGCAAAATGAGCGAGACGATCAAGAAGACGGTCAAGTACAATCCTACAGTCACCAATACATCGGTGAAAAGATAAATAGTTTGAACGCAAAAAATAGAGCTGTCCGATGAAGAGAAGATCTTCTGCAGGACAGCTCTTTTGCTATTGAGCCAGGCGTATACCATGCTGCCTCAATCGATTGTCAGGACGACTTTCCCCCGGCCGTGACCTTGTTCGATTTCCCGATGGGCATCGGCAGCCCGATCAAGGGAAAATAATTTGCGGATATGAATGCTTAGCTTTCCTTGCTCGTATAAGTCGATGAGCTCGGCGAGCCGCGCTGCCGACCGCTGGCTGCGGATAGAGCGGACCCCCAGCTCCTCCGCGATATCGAAGGAGACAATCGTGCCGATGCGGCTTCGGTCCGCAACCAGCTCGACCGAGGCGCGAAGCGCATCGCTGCCCGCCGCATCCAGGGCGGCGTCTATGCCGTTCGGCGCGAGGGCACGGATTCGTTCCGTCATCCCGTCACCGTAACTGACGGGGATCGCACCGAGCGAACGGAGGTAATCGTGGTTTCTCTCGCTCGCGGTTCCGATGACCTTGGCGCCCCAAGCATGCGCCAGCTGGACGGCCATCGAGCCGACGCCTCCGGCAGCCGCATGAATCAATACGGTGTCCCCGCTCGCGACGCCAAGCTCCTTTAAGGCGGTATGCGCCGTTTGTCCGGAAGCGGATAAGGAGCCCGCCACCTCCCAGGGCATATGCCGCGGCTTATGGGCGACCTGCCCGGCCGGAATCGTCACATACTCGGCATAGCATTGCAGAATGCGGAAGCCGAGTACCTCGTCTCCGACAGAGAACGAAGTAACACCTTCTCCGACTTGGTCGATGATTCCGGCGAATTCATTCCCGGGAATTTGCGGAATGCGTATCGAACCTCCGGGCGGCGTCCATCCGCTCCGAACAGCGAGGTCGGCCGGCTGAACTCCGGCTGCCTTCACACGAACCCGCACCTCTCCGGCCTCTGCTTCGGGTGTATCGACTTCGATGGTTTGCAGCACCTCCGGCGGTCCAAAGGTATAAACACCTGCAGCTTTCATAGTGTAATCCTCCCTTTTAGCTGCGGGATGAAGGAAGAAATCCTGATCCTTTTCCCGGCAGATCTAAGTTGTTATTCATTTCGTCCTTTAGGAGCTGGTAATATAAGAAGCGTTCATTTCAGCTCCCGTTTGGTGATTCCGATTCCATCTCCATGCTTTTGCTGCCTACAACCGGAACAAGTGCGGCATCGAACGCTTCTGTGCTGCGATTCCTTCGCCGGATTTTGCCGAATTGAACCGTATAAACCAGCAGGACGATCCCGAATAAGGCTGCAAGCACGAGATAAATATTGCTGAACACGGCGGCGTCGGGGTGCAGATGAAGCGGATTCCAGCTGGAGCCGGAGCCTTGATCGACCGTTTTGCTATATAAGCTCGCGGAGACCGCACCGGCAATAAAATTCAGCATCGAAAGCAGCCCCATGCCTACTCCGCTCTGCTCCTGAGGTAATGTCCGCGAAATCGCATTGGACAAGGCGATATATAAGAACGATTGTCCGACGTTGCCGAAGATAAGAATCAAAGCAATCCATATTGGTGACGTGCCGGCAAAGGAAGATAAGAGCAGGAAACAGCTCAATAGCAGGGCGGAGGCCGAGTAAAACAGAAACGAATTGCCTTTTGCATCCGCCAATTTGCCGCCTTTTCTGCCCAAGATTGCCGTTGTAACGGCCGCGGGAACCATGACAAAGCCTACAAGGCCCGGAGCCAGCCGATTGACCTCGGTTAACAATTGCGGACTCAGAAACACGAGGGAGTAGCCGATCCCGGTTGCCGCAAAGGCAATGACGAGTCCAAACGAGAAGCTCCTGTTGGCGAACAGGCCGGGCTTGATGAATGGCTCCGCCGCCGATCGAATCCTTATGGCAAACAGGAGCGTCAGCAGAACGAAAGCTGCGCCAAGCAGCCAGATCTCGTAAGTAATCGAGAGCAATAGCGCGGCGACGGCTGCCGCCAGCAAGCCGCACCCAAGCCAATCGATGCGGCCGGCTGCTTGATGCTCGTCGTTCAAATATTTGCGGTAATAAGGCAGCGCAATTAGCGTGAACAGAGGCATGCAGAACAGCCACCGCCAATGAACGAGACTGACGACCAGAGCCGCGACGACAGGCCCTATCGCACTGCCGATGGCCAAGCCGGTCATTGCTATTCCCAGCGCCCTCCCTCTGCGTTCAGGCGGAAAATAACGAATCGGAATCAAAGCCGATGATGCGGGAATGACGGCAGCTCCCACAGCCTGCAATACTCTCCCGACTATAACCATCCAGTACGCTTGAGCGGCCAGACCGATCATGGAGCCGGCGGCAAAAAAGATCAACCCGAACGTAAGCAAGTGCTTCAGCTTAAAGGTGTCCGCCAGTTTCCCGTATATAACGGTTCCGAGTGCGTAAATCAGAAGAAATGCGGACGATACCCAGCTGACCTGTGCGAAGGAAAGCTGAAAGTCGTCGCGGATTTCAGGCAATACGATATTGAACATCGTTGCGCTCATCACGGAAATGACCAGCGTAAACGCTAAAATGCGTATTAGTTTTTCTCCGGCATGCTGTGAGCTGACCGCATCCATTGTTGCTTTTGTCTCCATAGCAGCATACATCTCCCTTCTTTTCAGCCGTCGGAACGGCGCGAAACGGCAAACCCTCTTCCCGGGAAGGCGATTGTTTTCCTTATGTGCTTTATTTTATAATCGAATTATTATAAACAAAAATATATTTTAAAGCATACAATATATATACTTGAGTATATGAATAGGAGGGGCTGCACTATGGAGCTTCTGCAATTGCAATATTTTCGGACGGTTGCCAAGCTGGAGCATATGACGAAGGCGGCTCAGCAGCTGCATATCGCGCAGCCTGCGCTTAGCAAAACAATTGCGAGGCTGGAGGAGCATGTAGGGGTGCCGTTGTTTGACCGGCAAGGAAGACATATTCGGCTGAATACGTTCGGCAAAACGTTCTTGGACAAAGTGGAGGCAGCCTTAACGCTGCTGGAGGAGGGGCAAAAGGAAGTTGCGGAGCTGGCAGGCATGGAGCATGGAAGCGTTCATCTGGCGACGTCGACCTTGGACCGGCTGTCCGAGCCGTTGGGGGAGTTCCTCGAACTCCATCCGGACGTCAACTTTCGCATAACGCAGGTGCAAATGGATGAGATGGAGCGGCTTGTCGAGAACGGGGACGTCGATTTGTGCTTTACGGCGCTTCCGATCGATCGTCCCGGTATTTGCGCAATGCCCGTGCTGAACGAAGAAGTGTATCTCGCCGTTCCGCCGGGGCACCGATTAGCGGACCGCAAGAGCGCGGCGTTAAGCGAAGTGGCGGAGGAGCCGTTCATCGGCTACAAGGAGACGGCGCTGTTCCAGCAGCTGAACGACTCATTTTTCCGTGAGGCGGGGTTTACGCCTAACTTTGTGTGCCGGGTCGACGAGCCTTCGGCCATTGCGAGCCTGGTGCGCGCAGGGCTTGGCGTTGCGCTGGTAGGCAACTGCGGAGGGCCGAACACTCCGTTCCACATGCTTCATATTGAAGCGCCGGTTTGTCAGCGCAGCTTTCAGCTGGGATGGCATGAAAAAAGGTATTTGTCCCTTGCAGCCCGCAAGTTCAGAGACTTCGTCGCGGAATATTTTGCCCGGACGGACAATGGGGCTCCAAGTGAAGGGAAGCAGCCTCGCTTGGCGCTATGATGAGGGATTGTGAACCAGACCGTGTGTTCTCATCAAAGCCGCTTCCATAAACGGTATTTTATCGTGAAGCAGCTCAATAGTATTGCGAACAGAATGGTCACTACTACCTGAGTAATCATGGTCATTACCCCTTTAACATCCTTTTCAAAGAATAATATACCATAATTTTACACTCCATTCCTATAGTGATAGCTAGAGTGTGGAGCCACGGAGCTTGTACAGCGGAACGGTAGTTTAAAGTGACTACTCCTTCTCCCGGTTCATATTGCGGTAATGCTGCGGGGAAAACTGCTCGTGCCGCTTGAACATCCGCGACAAGTAATGCGGCTCCATTCCAAGCTCGGAAGCGATTTGCGCCAGACTCCGATCCGTCGTCATGAGAAGCCGTTTCGCTTTTTCGATCCGGCTGTTGTTGATGTACTGGATAGGCGAGACGCCTTGCATCGATTTGAAAAAATGGATGAAATAATTGGGGCTGTAATTGACGACGGCTGCCAGCTTTTCCACCGACAAGTCCTCGGACAGATGATCCTCGATATAGCTTATGATTTCGTTCAGCTTTTGCAGCGAAGGATTGGAGGCGGGCTCGATCCCATCCGGCAAGCATTCGTCGAGCAAGTGCGTAACCAGCACCGCTAGAGCCGTTTTGGCGCGAAGGGGCGCAAGTACATCCGTGCTCCGGTAAGCTTGCAGCAGCTCTTTGAATGTATCGGCAAAGCGCCCGGCATGACGAACCGGGAAGCTGATCGGCATGGAAATCAAATGAAACAGATGCATTTCACCGACCTTCGCTTGAAAATGGCACCAATATTTCGTGTACGGCCGTTCGGATGAAGTAGAGTAGGAATGGACGACGCCTGCGGGCAGCAGTACGACATATCCGGCCTCGGGTGCATGCTCCCGGCCCTTGATTTTAAACCACCCATTCCCTTCCTCGATATAGTACAGGCAGCTGAAGGGCGGCGCCACGTTCCAATTTCTCCATTGCGGCGTGACGCTGCTGTGGCCTACGGTGAGGACCTCCAGCTGCAGCTTCTTCAAGTAGTTCCCAAGCCATGCGTCATTCATCGGATATCCCTGCTTTTGATCGTAATGGGCGTTACGACGCCGAGTCCAGTATAGCATAGCATAAGTGCATTTCGGGATGTAACCAAGCGGTTTGTTTGCAATCGCAATCGTAGAATTGTGCATAGTTGACGGAGGAATGTGCATGGTTCCTTGCCGGCCGCTGACTTACAATGTAGACAGAATGTACGTCAAGCGAATCAGGAAAGGAGCTCGATTGCGAATGAATCGGTCGGAAGGGGTAACGATATACGTCTCGAATGGAGGAGACGACAACAGTGACGGGAGCGAGAGGAACCCGTTCTCTGCATTGGTAAGGGCGCAGCAAGCGGCCAGGCTGGCTTCAGCCGGCGGTGCGGCGGTGAACGTCCGCATTCAGCCAGGCGTCTACTATTTGGAGGAGCCGCTGCGATTTACGGCGGAAGATTCAGGCAGCGCCGAAGCCCCTGTCGTCTATGAAGCGGTGCATGGCGGGGAAGTCGTCCTCAGCGGAGGCATCCGCCTTGATTTGCAGTGGGGGGCTCATGAGGGCAGCCTACTCAAAGCACGTGTGCCCCGTGGCTTGCCTATCGATCAGCTGTTTGTGAACGGAGAAAAGTGGAATATGGCGCGCTACCCTAACGCCAACCCGGATGTGCGGATCTTTAACGGCTATGCGGCGGATTGTGTGAGCCCCGAGCGGGCGGGCCGATGGAACGATCCGGAGGGAGGATATCTCCATGTGATGCACAAGCATCTATGGGGAGACCATCATTACCGTATCACGGGAAAGGACGAGCAAGGGAGCTTGCTGTACGAAGGCGGCTGGCAAAATAACCGGCAAAAAGGAATGCACGACAAATACCGTTTTGTCGAGCATATTTTCGAGGAGCTGGATGCCCCACGCGAATGGTATTGGAACAGCAAGGAAGGAATGCTGTACGTCTTCCCCGATGAAGCGACGGACTTGGCAGGCGCAGTCATTGAGGCGGTCCGGCTGCCTCATTTGGTGGAGTTCGCAGGAAGCAGGCAGGAGCCAGTACGTCACGTCGAGCTGCGCGGGATTACGTTTCGCCTTGCGGCGCGGACGTTCATGGACAACCGGGAGCCGCTTCTGCGCAGCGACTGGACGATTTACCGGGGCGGCGCCGTCACGGTGCAGGGGAGCGAGGACTGCGCGATAGCGGACTGCCGGCTGGAGCAGCTGGGAGGCAATGCCATCTTCGCCGACGGATACAACCGCCGCTTGACGGTGCAAGGCTGCCATCTGGACCGGATCGGAGCGAGCGGGGTTGCTTTTGTCGGACGCGCCGAAGCAGTTCGAAGCCCGCTGTTCGAGTACGAGGAGCGCCAGAGCATCGGACAGCTCGACATGGAGCCGGGCCCGCTCTCGGACGACTATCCGGCGGATTGTCTCGTCGAGGACTGCCTCATCACCCGCTGCGGAACGGTGGAGAAGCAGTCCGCACCCGTGCAGCTGTCTATGGCGATGGACATCACGGTGCGCCATTGCTCGATATATGATGCTCCCCGAGCCGGCATTAACATATCCGAAGGGACATGGGGCGGGCATCTGATCGAGCATTGCGACATATTCGATACCGTGCTCGAAACCGGAGATCACGGCTCGTTCAATTCATGGGGCAGAGACCGCTATTGGGGGCTGACCGATGTCGACCTGAACGACCTGAACGAGTTGAATGCGGATGCTGCGGAGGAGGAACGGGAGAGGGAGCGCAGCTCGCTACCTCTGCTGGACGCGGTGAAGACGACGATCATCCGCAATAACCGATGGCGATGCGATAACGGATGGGATATCGATCTGGACGACGGATCGTCGAACTACCACATTTACAACAATCTGTGCCTCGCCGGCGGCATCAAGCTGCGAGAAGGCTTTTACCGTATATGCGAGAACAACATCATGGTGAACAATTCATTTCATCCCCATGTGTGGTACAAGGGGAGCCGGGATGTGTTCCGGCATAACATCGTATTCGCCGATTATTTGCCTATTCGCGTTCCTCAGCCATGGGGGCTCAAATGTGACGGGAACTTCCTGCACGTGCCGGGGCTTGGGTGTGCACAGCCGGCTTCTCGGCTGCAGCAGCTATCCGGCAGAGACGAGCATTCCGTCAGAGGGGATGCCGGGTTCATCGACCCTGCGGCGGGGGATTACCGGGTGGCGCCGGACTCCGCAGCGATGCGCACCGGCTTCGTCAATTTTGACATGGGCCGGTTCGGCGTTCGCAAGCCGGAGCTGAAGGCTGTGGCCCGTACGCCGAAGCTGCCTTCCTATGCGGCGCCCGCAGCATCGTCGGGATCGGGCCGGGATGCGAAGCTGGTGCGGTGGGGCAAGGCGATGGCCAAGAACATCGTCGGCTTAGGCGAAGTATCGGCAGCAGGACTTCCCGAGGAGTCGGGAGTCGTTATGGAAGCCATTTCTTGGGGCAGCTGGCAGCTTGAAGCGGGACTACAGGTCGGCGATGTCCTGTGGACTATCAACGGCTGGCGAATCGAGCATGTAGATCAGATGATGGAGCTGTATGAGGGAATTACGGCCGGGGAAGCCTGGAAGCTGACGGTGTACCGGGGGCAGCGAGAAATCGAGCTGCAGTGGACAAAGTCTTAACGGACGGCAGGACGATACTGCCGGTCCGTACTTGAGGGCAGACGGCCTCCCTGAATACTAGCCCTTTTAGGACAAAGGTACAGGAGTTGTCTTGGCCGGATGAATACTATAACAGCAGAAGAAGAGTATTTTCATTCCTGGCTGTTAAGGGGGCTCCACCATGTCAAGATTGGTTCCTGACAAATGGCTGAAAACGAATGTGCTGCTCAAGCACCAAGGAATAGCAAGACATATTCCCGAAACGAGAAAGTTTACCGGCCCGCAGCTGGCCCGCATGCTGAACAAATACGGCAGAGTGGTCATCAAGCCCAGCTTGGGGACCGGAGGACACGGCGTGATTCTCATATACAAGCAAGGAACATCCTATATGATTCATCATAAGCAATCCGTTACGAGGAAACGGACCCTTCGGGGAATGCTTAAAGAAATTAACCGGCTGCGGCGAGGCAGGGCGTATCTGGTGCAGCGGGGCATCAGCCTGGCCCAAATCGACGGCCGTCCCATTGATTTTCGGGTGAAGCTGATCGTGCGCAATGGGCGGTGGATTACGAAAGCCATCGTGGCCAAATGGGCCAGACCCGGCTTGATCGTCACGAACATATGCCAGGGAGGAACTCTGCTTAAAGCACGCGATGCGATTCGCCGATCGTTATCCGTTGCTCCCGAGGAGAAGGTACGGAAGCTGAGAGCATTATCTTATCGGAGCATGCGGATACTTTCCGCCTCCTTTCCCGGTATCGACAAGCTGGGCTTCGACTACGGTGTAGATACGAGAGGGAGAATATGGATGCTGGAAGTGAATACGAAGCCTAGTTAAAGGTTATTGCATTATCAGGTATCGACGCGAGCTCGGGAAGGACCTATGAACCTCCATATGGGGTGCGGTCTTAAACGGGGCTCTTTTTTTGCATCCTCCTTAATAAAATCTTCACCAAATGATGGATTCCATTTTACAAGTGTATTGTAAGATGAAATTAATCCCACGTAAAAAGTATAAATTGAAATGAAATTAATTGCTTTTTATTGGGACATTTGAACTAATAAGGAGGAAAATCATGAAGCACCATCTGAAGCTGTTGGTCATTTCGTCCATCTCCGCCGCTACGCTCGTCACATCGGCACCACTCTCTTTACCTACCGTACAAGCGCAAGAGGCATCGGTACAAGGAAGCCTGTCCGGTACGGCCGTCGCGCCGGCCGTCCTGTCCAATGCCGTGTTGGACCTGAAATTCGACAATAATGCGGTCGACAGCTCAGCAAGCGCGGTATCTGCTGCGGTTTATGGAAATCCTGAGTTTGTGCAGGGACGTATCGGACAAGCCATTCGCTTTAAAACGAAGGGACAGTATGTTGATTTGGGAAATCGCAGCGAGTTCCGTTTTGGGGACAGCACTGATTTTTCGGTTGCCTTCTGGATTAAATCCGAAGGAATCGTCGGCGATCCGTCGGTTATTTCCAACAAAGACTGGAATTCGGGAAGTAACACCGGTTGGATTTTGGCTGTCAACGGCTCGGGTTCGCTGATTTGGAATTACAAAACGTCGCAGAGCAGCCGGATGGATTACAGCATGCCGAATGTTGCCGACAATAAGTGGCATCACATCGTTGTCTCGCATGACCGGATCAACGGGAAAGCCCGCTTTTACAAAGACGGCGTCCTTATTAATACCATCGATATTTCCGCAATGAAGGGAACGCTGGATTCCCCTTATACGACCAAAATCGGTCAGGACGGCACCGGCAAATACGGCTCTACGTTGACCGCACAGGTGGACGAGCTGCAAATGTACCGAAAGGCTCTTAGCGATTCGGAGGTTCGCGGCTTATTCGATAGCGCGCCTCCGCTGCCGCCGACTCCGGTTCAATCCGTTACGTTGGATCGTACTGCGCTCAACTTGAAAACCGGGGCTCCCATGCCGCTGAATGTGACGATTTCTCCAACTGATGCGACGGTGAAGGACGTAAAATGGACCTCCAGCAACGAAGCGGTAGCGAAGGTGGAGATGATCAACGGCCGACCGACGGTTATCGCGGGCAAGCCTGGCGACGCAACCATCACGGTGCAAACGACCGACGGCGGCAAAACCGCTTCCGTAAAGGTTCATGTATCGAACTCTATCGATGTGGACGGAGACGGCTTGTTAACGAAAGACGATTTGAAAGAAGTGCTGAAAAATCAAAACAGCAGCGAAGGCGACAAACGGTGGGACAAAGCGCAAACGGCCGATCTGAACGATGATAAAAAAGTCGATCACGCCGATGTTAAAATCATGGAGGACAAGCTGGAGCCTTATAAAAAGGATTTCCTGTATAAGCGGGTCGTGTTCATCGGAATCGATGGCGCCGGGAATGCAGTCAAGGATCCGCAAGCCAACGCAACGAACATCAAGAAGCTGATCAGTGAAGGCGCTGCAACTTATGAGGCGAAAGCGATGCTTCCGACCATCAGTGGGCAAAACTGGGGCTCCATGTTCCATGGCGTCGATCCGTCCAAGCATAAGCTGACCAATGAAATCGCCGATGCCGTTCCTTATCCGGAGGTTAACGACTACCCGTCGTTCATGAAGCTATTAAAGCAGGAGCGTCCGATGCTCCAGCAGGCCTCGTTCGCTACATGGTCGCCGATTAACAAAGGGATCATCGAGGATTCGGCAGGCGCTTATAAGGTCAACGGCGGCAAAGACGAGACGACAACGCAAAAGACAGTGGACTACATCCAGTCGGAAGGCTTGAACGCACGCAGTATTTTTGTCCATTTGGATGAGGTGGACGGCGCCGGCCATACGTATGGGTACTACACCCCGAAGTTTTATGAGCAAGTTCAAAAAGCGGACCAATATGTCGGCCGGATCCTTAAGGCACTGGAAGAAAAAGGGCTGACGGAGGATACGCTGGTTGTCATTACTGCGGATCACGGCGGTAAAGGGACAGGCCATGGCGGCAGCACCCCGCAAGAGCAGACGATATTCTGGGCGGCGAAAGGAAATTCGATCAAGCCCGGTACCGTGCTGGCAGGTGAAGTGAGAAACATCGACACGGCGGCTGTCGTAGCTCACGCATTGCGCCTGGATATCCCGTCCAATTGGGATGCCAAAATCCCTGCAGGGCTGTTCGACGAGAAAGAATAACATAAGCATACGCTGCAACAAGGCAGGTACGGACCTCTTTTGAGAGGTCGGTAC
Organism: Paenibacillus sp. NPDC056579; assembly: GCF_042793215.1. Lineage (NCBI taxonomy): Bacteria > Bacillati > Bacillota > Bacilli > Caryophanales > Paenibacillaceae > Paenibacillus > Paenibacillus sp. NPDC056579. Next base: position 194,321 of record NZ_JBHTVD010000012.1, on the reverse strand, counting down.
CTGTTTTCTTTGTGCTGCGTTTGGAAAAAGACTGGGCTTTCTTAATGTCCCCTTTTTCCCTGTTTCAGTCGCTTTCAACAAAAAGAAATAAAAATTTACGAGAGCAGGTTTACAATGGAGCCATGTCAAACCTTACCTAATGAGAGCATTTTTTAAAACGGAAGGGAGAGGATCATGGATGTTTCAAGCTTCGAGGAGTGTGAGAGTGTTTGGGGCTTATCTTGCTTTGCTTGGCATAGCGCTCTTTCTTATCCCCGGATTTCTCCGGGAGCTGCTTCGTTTGGCCGATTTGCCGACCGTTTGGCTGCGGTTTATCGGGGAGCTGCTTTTTTTCTTGGGGGTGTATTATGTTTTGGCTGCTTGGAAACGGTGGACGGAATTTTTTTATGTCTCCGTCGTGCTGCGGATCCTTGTTTTTTTGAGCATCGTCAGCTTCGTATTCATGGGGCTCATGCCTTCATTGTTTTTCGGGTTATCGTTGATGGACCTGGCTGGAGCGGCTTGGACCTTATTGGCACTTCGCCGGCGATAGCGACGGGAGTGAAGGCAGCTACCGTGGCTGCAGTTGAGACTTTACTTTATTGCTGTACACGTAATAAGGGATGAAGGAAATCAGAGTGCTTATAACGATGTAGTAATAAGGATAATCGTAGGAAGGGATAAACCGGGCCAGAAATAGGAAAGCTTCATCCATCGTATCCACGTAAACATCATCAGCGAACACTTGGGTAAGGAGGACAATGGGAAGGACTTTCTCGACTAAGAAGGCACCGGTTATCATCTGGATGCCTGCCGCCCTCAAGCGCTTGCAATATTCCGACTTATAAATCATCCAGGCAATAAACCAGTGGGGGATAATTGAGAACCCGATTTCCGGAACTAAATGAAAGTAGAATTTGATGGGCCCGAGAGGGATTTTAGTCCATTGAAGCCATAGAAACAGAACAAGCAAATAACTGATGAGAAAAAGTACGGGATACACCAGTAAGCTGAACGCGATCGCGTATGCGGGATTCCACTTTTCTTTCATTATCTCCCCCTGTATGTACGAACGGCTATAACCGGCATTGTAGTGGCCGTATCATGTCACAGTCCTTCAATTTTTTCGGTTAGGGCTGCTATATCCCCGCGATCGCCGTAAGTACATATTCTAATATATTCTCCATATACACGAGAGCGGCCTTTTTCAAGGTTCATCCAGTTGTTTCTTGTTATCAGGTCGTTTTGATAGACAGTATCGAAAACATACGGGACGCAATGTACAGTCTGCGGCAAATAGTTTGTCAAGGTACGGTACTGACGGCCGGCCCCGTGCGCCTTGCATATAAACAACAAGCTTTGGATAGCGCTAAAGTCGAAAACATCTCTGGCGAATTTTACATTTTCCAGGGTGTTTCTCGAACGGTCTTCATATACGATAGCATTCTCAGGAATTCCGGCTTGCAGGAGCTTGGAGACGATTACATGGGATTCCGGAGACGCGGCGTTCTCCCATTCGGAATGCCTGACAGCTGTCGGACTAACTCCGCCGGTTACTATAATGGTCTTTCCAAGACCGGCATGGTAGGCTTCGGTTGCTTTTTCCCAGTGCCCCGGATGGGTGCCGCCAAATACAAAAATGGCATCGCAAGGAACAGGCTCCTGTTGTTCGAGAAAGACAATAGCAGTCAGCTTATCGACTTGCTGTTGAGTCAGGTTGGGAACCTCAGGTTCCTTGGGAATTTGCGGCTTTTGCTTCATGAATCCACCTCGACTTTCTATCTTTCAGGGTTCGAATATGTACATCACGAACAGAATCATTATACATCCGTCTTCCTGTATCTACCATATTTTAGCGCTGATAAATAAATGATAAACAAGGAACCATGTAGGGATAAATTGGCGGAACAAAAACTTTTTTCAATATTCCTTGACAGGAATATTCCTTTTGGGGTATATTGTTAACGAAAGGAAGATAAACTAAAGATAAAGGAGATGGTTTTACCAAGAGACCATAATTTAACGAGGTGAATGACATGTCAGGGAAGAATCCGGGCATGGATATGACGACGCTGAGCGCTTTAGCCGAACCGAATCGGTTAGAAATCGTCGAGCTCTTGCGCAACGGTCCCTTGACCGTAGGGGAAATCGCAGACCGGCTGGGACTTCGCCAGCCCCAGGTTTCGAAGCACTTGAAGGTGCTTGGCGACAGTGGAATTGTGGAAGTGAAGGCGGAAGCCAACCGCCGAATTTACAAGCTCCGACCCGAGCCTTTCCAAGCACTCGATTCATGGGTGAAGTCCTTTCGGCTTGATATGGAAGACCGATTTGAAAGTTTGGAACGTTACTTGCACGAGCTGCAGAGTAAAGATAAATTATAAGATCATTCAAATAAGAGGAGGATTTACAATGTCTAACAATGCAATGGTTTCGAGAGTAGAGAACGATCGGGTGCTGGTACTGGAGCGTGTGTTCAATGCACCGCGCGAGCTGGTGTTCAAGATGTTTAAAGAGCCTGAGCATCTGAAGCACTGGTGGGGACCAAGAGGCTGGGATATTCCGGTTTGTACTATCGATTTCCGTCCGGGCGGCGTTTGGCACTACTGCATGAAGTGTGTCGACCAAAACCAAGGCGATTTTTACGGTATGGAATCTTGGGGCAAAGGCGTTTACAAAGACATTGTAGAGCCGGAGAAAATCGCCTACACCGATTATTTCTCGGATGCCGAAGGCAATTCCAACGAAGAAATGCCGTCGACCGATGTTACGCTGGAATTCGTCGATCTGGGCGGCCAAACGAAGCTGATTAACCGTGGGGAATATGTATCCGCGGAAGCACTTAAGACGGTTATGGACATGGGCATGCTGCAGGGCATCACCGAAACTTGGGACCGTTTGGAAGAGCGCTTGAACGAGCTCAAGTAAGATATGTACAGCCGTCCGGCTTTTTGAAGCCGGCGGCTGTTTTATTTTTGCAGCATCTTTGTACCTGTTAGGTTGGACTACTCGTTGAAGGCTGCAGTCGGTCCGCTATGTTTAACAAATCTATTAAATACATACCGTATAGTCGGTCCCACAACGATGAGCTGAAGCGGGAACGCAAATACAAAATTTTTTAATACAAAAGAAAAGTAGCTCGCGAGTAAAGAATCTCCATGCAAGTTGCCGGTAACATATGCAGTCCCCAATCCATACAGGGACATAACGAGCACCATTCCGCTCACCATGAAAAACGCAAGGGACACAATGACCAGCCCCTTCCTGGACTTGTCGTACGGTAACGAAAAAGCGAGTTTCTTGGCTACCGGCCCGACAAGAAAGAGTTCCACTACGGAAGCAATGATAAAGACAAGAATAAGCTGCAGCAACACTTCCTTCAAGGTGATCGTGCCTATCAAGCCGTTGGTATAGAGGTTGTACAATGTCATGAATACGACCATCCCGGAGCACATCATCAGTCCAAAATAAACCTGTTCTTTCTTCGTTGTCGGCAATTTCCATCATCCTTTCTACTCTAGTAATTATAGAGATGGCGGAAATTTCTCATAAGTGAACAGTCTGTGAACATTTTAATGCTTCGTCATCCAGCGTTTCAAACGAAGCAAATCATCTCAAAAAAAACGAAGCACCCGCCCGATGCAGAATGCTTCATTTCACTTCATATGGGGAATCAAAAAGCGAAGGTGTGGTTTCGGTACAATGTAATATATCCACTCCCTATAGGATGGGTGCCGATGCAACTGAAAAAAGTAAAATCTGTGAGGATTTTCCTGCATGACAAATATAACCCCATGGCAAACGTCCATACATTATTCATGGATCCGGCATAACTTGATTTTGAGGTAAACACCTCAAGTCAAATTGGAGGGAGATATCAACTATGAGCGGCTGTGGAGTAGGAGTAGGCGGATTGTTTACAAACAGTGCCATTATTTTGGTTCTTTTTATTCTGCTAGTCATTGTTCTTCGTTCCTGCTTTATTTAATTGATTGGCCTATGCCCATGCTCCTCTATGGAGCATGGGCTTTTTCTTTACTTATCGGCTGACCGAAATAAACTTTAAACCGACCGGGCAAGGTGGAAGCCAAGGTCCTCTATGCAAAAGGTCGGATGGCTGCGGCGACGAACCGTAGCCCCGCAGCCCCGGGCCTCCTCGGCCCAGCTGCCTCCCCGAAAAATCCGGTAAGAGCCGTACTCTTGTTCATCATATAAATCCCAGCACACCGTATAGATTCGCCGCCGTTGCTTATGGAGTAGCACTCCTTCAGCCCGGCTTTCCTTGACAGCAGATTGCAAAAGCGGATGGCATCATTCCAGGAAATGTTAACCGCCGGTTTCCGGTTTCCGTCAATGGAATGAGGCGATTGATTAGTAACAGCATAGTAGAAATCCGCAGTTACAGGGTAACGGGCAAGAAGGAACGGTTGGATTTGTACGCTCCATTCGGTCTTCTTTCTATCGTCCCGCAATGCCACTTCTCCCGCCGGGATCAATACCATGGGATAATTCATGTCCATGTCATTCGACACCCTGTCGTCCTCCCAATGAGCAGCCGTATAATTTTACCAATCTTACCCCACGGGGTACTGCGAAATCAACACCATACGACGTTGGTCTCAACGAATTCGTATCAAGATCCGAAGCTCTGGAGGCAACAAAAAAAGGAGTGCGCCTCCGTTTCCGTTGCGCCTCCTTTGTCATTATTTGGCCAAGCTGGACTGCTGGGTGAAGAAAGAAAACGACATATGGCGGTCGAGCGCCATATTGGCCGCGCCCAATGCGCCGCCGATTTCCTTGAATTCGCCGATATGGACGACAGTAGCCGTCGACAGCTGGCTCATGGCGCGCTGGCGCATCACTTTGACGGCTGTTTGCACATAGCTAGGGCATTCCTTTGGAATCGTCCCGCCCAAGATGATCGCTTCGGGGTTGAGCAGGTTCACCAGGTTAGCCATCGTAATGCCGAGATAGGTCGCCGCGCGGGTGATCACCTGGCTGGACAGCTCGTCTCCTTGCTCGGCGGCTTGGCATATTTCTTCGGCTTTGAGCATTTGCAGATCAAAGCCGGGCTGCAGATGGAGCGACGAGTGCGCTCCCATGCGCAGCAGCCTGCGCGCCTCCAGCTCCATCGCCGGCGCCGCGGACAGCATTTGCAGGCAGCCGTGGTTGCCGCACGGACAGAGGGGGCCTTCGGCATCGACCGTCGTATGGCCGATTTCGCCTGCGCCCCCCAAGGCGCCGTGAATCAGCTCGCGATTCACGTAAATGCCGGCACCGATCCCGGAATCGATGCCTATATAGACCATATGGCGATAGTCTTTGCCAGCGCCATAACGGCATTCGGACAGCCCGCGCGCACGGCTCCGGTTCAGTACGACGGTAGGCCAGCCGAGCGCTTGCTCCAGCAGGGAACCGAGCTCGACCTGCTGCCAGCCCATGACAGCCGAGCTGCGCAGCAGCCCGTTGTGCGTGTCCACCAAGCCCGGAACGCCGATACCCAGGATCGGGATGGGACTTTTGTTGATTTTCTTTATAAAGTTGGGGATTTCCGTGACCAGCGCTTGTATGGCGGCCTCCGGGGTCAGAGGACTGAACGGAATGCGAACTTTATCTATCGTATGGCCCAGCAGGTCGAATGCGCCTAATGTCCAGGTCTGATGATTCAGATCGGCGCCAAGAATCGTATGGGAATAGGGCACGAGCTCCAGATTCGTGGCAGGGCGGCCACCTGTCGATTGCCGCAGCACCGTTTCATGGACAAGCCCAAGCTCAATCAGTTCATTAATCGTGACGGAAATCGTAGCGCGGCTTAAATCGGTCGATTGGGTAAGCTCAATGCGGGACATCGGGCCGTGTACTCTCAGCATTTGGAGAATAGCGGTTTTGCTGCCTTTTTGGTCCCAAACTTTACGAATATTTTCCATAAGGTTCCCTCGCCATTCATTTCGATCTCAAAATAGTTTTGCATTTACCATACCAAAATTACCGGAAGTTAGCAATGGGGGAGTCGGAACTAACGTAAACTATTTGACAAAATAAATCAAAAAAATAGATGGAAATGAAATTAGAATAACTTTTATTGTTAGATATAAGTTTAGTTATTGACATAAGTGGCGGACGGACGTATGATCAAGATGAGAATGGCAGGAAAGAATAGGCAGCGGTGGAGAGCCGCCGGTTCGATCGCAGCCGCTTTGGAATGAACGCAGAAGACTTAGAGTCGAGCACGGATAAATGTGTTTTTATCAAGGAAGGTTGACAGCGTTTACAGAAACGCGTGCTCGTAGACGTCGAAGCTGTGAATGGGCATCAATTGAAATTGAAACGTTTTAATAGACGGAACATCTGCATTTCAACCTAAGCTAGGATCAAATAGTTAATGATTAGCTTCAATATCTTATACCCCTGACAGGAGGAAATACGGATGAACCCTAAACCGATAATGACACCGCCGCCGGAGCATCCACGGTTGTTTTTGCGTAAACAGCATTTGCCGAAGCTGCGGGAATACATGGAACGGCCTGAGCTGAAGCAGGCATGGGAGCGGCTTGTAAAGTACAGCGAATACAGCTTGGAGGAAGCCCATTCCGAGCACTGTCCGGGAGATGTGTACGTCATTGAGGCGAATGCACTGATGTATTTGCTCAAGGAAGACCGCGAAGCGGGATGGAAGGCCAAGACATTGGCGCTGACCAGCATTACGAAAAATTTCAACCCGAACTTTCAGGACATTTCGCGGGATATCGGCCGTCTGATGCTGGCGGGTGCAATTGTATATGACTGGTGCTACGAGCTGGTGACGGAGGAAGAGCGGGCGTTCTTCGTCCGCCATTTCAAGCGGCTGGCTGAGCTGCTCGAATGCGGATATCCGCCGGTCAAGGAAGGCGCGTTCGTCGGGCATAGCTGCGAGTGGATGGTTCAGCGCGACATGCTGGGCACGGGCATTGCGATCTACGACGAGGACCCGGAGATGTATGAGGTATCGGCAGGCAGAGTGCTGCACCAGATGGTGCCGGCGCGCAATTTCTTTTATCCTTCCGGCTGGCATCACCAGGGAGACGGTTACGGCGGCGTGCGGTTTCAGTGCGAGCTGTACCCGACGTTCATCTTCGACCGGATGGGCTTCGGCAACGTATACGATCCGGCGCAGAGCGAGGTCGGCTACCAGTGGATCTACACCCGGAGGCCGGACGGCAAGCTGCTGCGGGACGGCGATACGACGCCGGTCATGCTGAAGCAGACGAAGTATACGCGGCTTCATTTCATTTATTCGATACTCGGCGGGTACTACAAGGATCCGTATTTTATAACCCAGTCGCAAAAGGACGAGGGGCGGTTCCAGGATAAAGACGTGCTGTTCGCCTTCCTGTTTGCGGACCCGGACGTTCAGGCGAAGCCGCTCGAGGAGCTGCCGCTGACCCGGTATTTCGGGGCTCCGACCGGAGTGATGGTAGCGCGTACGGGCTGGGAGGACGGTATCGATTCCAAAACGGTCGTGGCCGAAATGAAGGTCGGCATGTACCAGTACAACAACCACCAGCATTTGGATGCAGGCGCGTTCCAGCTGTATTACAAAGGCAACCTGGCCATCGATTCCGGCTCGTACAAAGGCTCTTCGGGAAAATACCATTCCCCGCACAACAAGTACTATTTCAAGCGGACGATCGCGCACAACACGATGCTGGTTTACGATCCCGACGAGCTTCAGCAATATCCTTACGTCAAGGACGGGGGCCTGGTGTGGCCTAACGTGAACGACGGAGGCCAGCGCTGGCCGAACGAGGGGCGTCCGCCTTTGACGCTGGACGATTTGTTGAATAAAGATTTCAAGCGCGCCGACGTGCTCGCTCATGCTATCGGACCGGACCCGATCCGTCCGGATTTCTCGTACATCAAAGGCGATATTACGGCAGCTTACTCGAACAAAATGAAGCAGTTCCAGCGCTCGTTCCTGTTCCTGAACTTCAAGGACGACAGCCATCCTGCGGCTCTTATCGTGTTTGATCGGGTCGTGTCCGCGAGCGCCGATTTCAAGAAATATTGGCTGCTCCACAGCATCGAGGAGCCGCACATCGAAGGCAGCCGGACGACGGTCTCCCGCAGCGAGGACGGATACAACGGCCAACTCGTTAACGATACGCTGCTTCCCGCACAAGGCAACCAGCAGATTGAGAAGGTCGGCGGCCCGGGCAAGGAGTATTGGGTGTTCGGCACCAACTATGTGAACGACTTCCCCGGCACGAAGGAGCAGGGAGAGTGGCGCATCGAGGTTAGTCCGCGCGAACCGGCGAGCGAAGATTTGTTCCTGAACGTCATGCAGGTGAAGGATATCGACGGACCGGCGGCGCTGCCGACGGTTAAGGTGGAGACGGAGTCGGTGGTCGGAGCGAAGATCAACGATTGGGTCGTCTTGTTCAGCAAAAGCGGAGAAAAGCTGCAGGAGGACATCGTGCTTCCGGAGCTGTCCGGCAATGCGGACGAATTGGGACGCGAATGGCATTATTGGGTCGCCGATCTGGCGCCGGGAGTATGGACGGCGGAGCTGGAATCGCCGGCTTCGCAAGGAGCCGAATGGGAGCGGCGGCATCTGGCCACGGAAACGGTGACCGGTGAGGGCGGCGTGCTGCACTGGACGTGGACGGCGGCCGCCGGACGAATCCGGCTGAGCTGCCGCGGACGCGGAGACGCTGATCAAGCCCGGTTCGGCGAAGGAGGGAAAGCACAATGAGCGAGAAGCCGAATGTCGTCATCATCATGGCCGACCAGCTTCGCTGGGATGCGTTCGGGGAGCATACGCCGAACATCAATCAGCTGAAGGCGGAGAGCGTTGTCTTCGACCGGGCTTACTGCGCCTCGCCGTTATGCGTCCCGGCTCGCGGAGCTTTTTTTACCGGCAAATATCCGAATGTAACGGGCTCGCTGATCAACCCGTGGACGGAGCAGGAGAAGCAGCACGGCATGGTTCGTCCCGAGCATGAGCACTGGTACGAACTGCTGGAGGAGCAATGGGACAGCTGGCATACCGGCAAGCAGCATTTGTTCACCGAGCCGAAGCTGGAGCATAGCGCAGACAGCAAAACCCATTGGCTGCAGCTGGAGCAGCGGTATGAAGCGTTCTTGAAGGCGAACGGCAAAAAGAAACCGGGTGGACCTGCCTTTCAAGGGCTCGTACCCGAGCTCGCCTTCGGCAAAATTACGCGAAAGCGCAAATACTCGATCCCAACCGTAGGCCGGTATGAGGAGGAGCTCGACTACTTCTACGACGGCTTCATCCTCAACGATTCGCTCAAGGCGATACGCAGCCGAGATCGCAGCAAGCCGTTCGCGCTGAACGCGATGTTTCTCGCGCCGCATCCTCCGCTCGACATTCCGGAGCCGTGGTATTCGATGATCCGGGACGTGAAGCTGCCGGATAACGTCGGCGTATGGGCCGACAATCAATCGCCGCTTCAGCTGTATAACCTGACGGGAATGCTCGGCTCGTCCTACACGCGCGAGGAATGGGAGCGCATATGGAAGGTGTACACCGGACTTGTCGCGCTGCTCGATCACTGCGTAGGGAAGCTCGTTGCCGAGCTGAAGCAGGAGGGCTTGTACGACAACACGCTGATTGTGTTCACCAGCGACCACGGGGAAATGCTCGGCTCGCACCGGCTTTGGCAAAAGATGTGCATGTACGAGGAGTCGGTGAAGACGCCGCTGTACATGAAGTTTCCGTCCGGGTTTACTCCGGCGATAACCTGGTCCGATGAGCCCGTCAGTAGCGTCGACGTGCTTCCTACGCTCTGCGATTATCTCGGCATCGAGACGCCGGAGGGGGTATCGGGCCGATCCTTGATGCCGCTTCTACGCGGAGAGCGGGCGACGCTCGAGCGCGAACGGATCTTCATCCAGTTCGATGGAAACGGGGCGCGGAGCAACTTCCAGCGGTGCGTGATCGAGGGAGACTACAAGCTGATCGTTGACATTTTTAAGGATGAAATGTTTATCGAGCTGTACGATGTGACGAACGATCCGCAGGAAATGACCAATTTGGCATTTCGGTCGGAGGAGCATGGCCGCCGCATCGAAAGCATGCTGGAAGCCTTAAGGCAGTACATGTGCGATACGAACGATTTGTTGGAATTGCCTGACGGGTTATACGAGCAATTTTTGGCCGATTACGAGGCATTTAAAGCATAAGGATCAAGCAATTACAGCATAGCATGACACCTACCGCTGTATGGGCGATCGCCTAAGCTGCAGATTCGTTCGCCGGACTGCAGCTTAAGCGGCACGAATCGACGATTAAACGGACTTATACCGATCTTAAGGAGAGAACATGGGAATGAGCGTACAACCGAACGAACGATGGGTTGAGGAAGCATGGGGCAAAGTAATTGCCAAAATCGATCAAACGAGCCGGACGATCGGAGCGGGATTTCCGCACGTGTCCAAGGAAGGCAAATATGATTGCACGGAGCCGAACGGGTGGACATCCGGCTTCTGGCCGGGGCTCTTGTGGCTCGTATACCGCGATACGAACAATGAAGAGCTGAAGCGGTTAGCCGAAGAATGCGAGAGCAAGATGGACGTGTGCATCGACGAATATACGAAGCTGCATCACGATGTCGGCTTCATGTGGAGTCTGACGTCGGTAGCCAACTACAAGCTGACGGGAAGTGACGAGTCGAAGCTGCGCGCCTTGAAGGTGGCGGCGTGGCTTGCAAGCCGGTTCAATATCCGGGGCAATTACATCCGTGCTTGGAACGACAGCAACTGGAAGAGCGAGAACGGCAATGCCGGCTGGGCCATTATCGACTGCATGATGAATCTGAGCCTGCTGTTCTGGGCTTCCGAGGAAATAAGGGACCCGCGGTTCAAGCATATTGCGATGGAGCATGCGAACACCGTACTGCGGGAGTTTGTCCGTGAAGACGGCTCCGTCTATCACATCGTCCAATTCGACCCCGAGACCGGGGAGCGCGTCGGCGCATTGGGCGGCCAAGGCTTCGCGCCGGAATCGGCGTGGGCGAGAGGTGCAGCATGGGCGCTGTACGGCTTGGCGCTGTGCTACAAGTATACACAGGACGACAAGTACTTGCAGGGCAGCAAGAAGGTGGCGCACTTCTTCCTGGCTAATTTGCCGGAAGACCTGGTGCCTTACTGGGACTTCCGCCTGACGACGCAGGAGGGAGCGCCTAGAGACTCTTCGGCTGCGGCGATTGCGGCGAGCGGCCTGCTGCTGCTGGAAGAGCTTCTGCCTGCAGAGGAAGGCCGATTGTACGGAACGTCGGCGAGACGCATCTTGCGATCGATGGCGGAGCAATACGCGATCTGGGACGCGAGCGACGAAGCGATACTGCCTCACGGCACGGGCCACTGGCCAGCCAACAAAAACATTGATGTCGGCTTGATCTACGGCGACTATTATTTCGTCGAAGCGCTGGCGAAGCTGCGCGGACAGACGGAGCTGTTCTGGTGAGAAAACCTCTACCCGAGGCCTTTCAAAGATGAGCGACCGCGTTCAATGGTAGGTTTTATCGCCAATAGAAAAGCTCTTCGGTACGCTCTATCGCTTTACCGAACTTAAACTTTCCTATGTGGTAACCAAGTAGCGTCAAGCTGGGAGAGATGGAACATGCAGGTGCTGAACCGATTCAACCCATGGAAAACAAGGCTCGCGCTGCCGCTTCTGCTGAGCTTCGCCATGCTGACCGCCTGCACCGGCACAGCAGGCCAAACGGCGGATCCGGCGGAAGCGGCTCCGAAGCCGGCCGCCGTCGAGCCGCCACCGTCGCAGGCGTTTGCGCCGTACACGGGCGCGCCTCCGAATGCGGAGCAAATCATCGGCGATTTGCAGCGAAACAACCCGAAGCAGCAGCATCCGCGGTTGTTTGCGACGGCCGATACGTTTGCGAGGCTCAAGGAGGAGGTCAAGAGCGAGCCCCGGCTGCGCAAATGGTACGCCGATCTGCGCAAAGCGGCCGACAAGACGCTGACGAAGCCGGTCGGCGAATACGCCACGCCCGACGGCCGAAGAATGCTGTCGGCGCGGGATGCAAGGCCGGTCATCGAGCAGAACGCAATGATGTACCGGCTGAGCGGGGAAGAGAAGTACGCGAAGCGGGCCGTGCAGGAAATGACGGCGCTCACCGCTTTTCCCGACTGGAACGACAAGAAGGAGTTTCTCAACACCGCCGAAATTACGGCGGGAATGGGCATCGGCTACGACTGGCTGTATGACTATTTGACTCCGGAGCATCGCGAGGCCGTACGCAAGGCGATGGTGGAGAAAGGGCTGCAAAAGGCGGTCGACGCCCACAACAACAAAGCGTGGTGGACCGTCCGGACCGATCCGGTCAACAATTGGAGCGCCGTCTGTAACGGCGGCATCATTGTCGGGGCGCTCGCTATCGGCGACGAGGAGCCGGTCAAGGCGATTGCCGGAGACATCATCGCGAGGTCGCTGCAATCGGCTCGCAGCATCATTGTCAGCCACTGGGAGCCGGACGGGGGCTGGAGCGAAGGCCCCGGCTACTGGCGCTACATGATGGAGTACGCGGTCAGCTACATGGCGGCGATGCAAACCTCGCTCGGGACGACGTACGGGCATGCGCAGGCGCCGGGCTTGCATAAAACGGCCTTTTTCCCGGTGTATACGACGGGGCCGCAAGGGACGTTCAACTTTGCCGACAGCGACAGCGGCAAAATGAAAATTCCCGAGCTGTTCTGGCTGGCCAAAGCGACGAACGATCCGAAGCTCGCAGGACAGCGGATCGCGATGATGGACGATGCGAAGCAAAACGGCGGCGTATATGATTTGCTCTGGTACGATCCGAAGCTTGTCGACGCGAACATGACGCTGCCAACGGACGTGTACTACCGCGAAGCGGAGCTCGTGACCATGCGCAGCAAATGGAACGACCCTGCAGCCGCTTTTGCCGGATTCAAGGCGGGAACGGCGATAGCGAGCCACTCGCATTCCGATATCGGCCAGTTCGTATTTCATGCCAACGGCGAGCAGTGGGCTATCGATCCCGGCAAGGACGATTACAACTTGAAAGGCTACTTCAATTACGACAAGGAACGTTACACCTATTATCGGTTGAAGCCGGAAGGACACAATACGCTGGTGATCAATCCGGATCCGCAGTTTCAGCAGGATCAGGCCTCGATGAGCCGCATCACCGGATACGTCTCCAAGCCTCAGGGAGCTTATGCCATAGCCGATATGCAGCCTGCCTATGCCAGACAGGCTGAGTCGGCGAAGCGGGGCGTTCTGTTCGCCGACCGTAAGCGTCTTATTGTCGAAGACGAAATGCAGCTGAAGGCTCCGTCCGCTTTCTGGTGGTTTATGCATACGAAAGCCGACGTGCAACTAGCGGAGGACGGCAAATCGGCGCTGCTGACTCAGAACGGACAGCGGCTGTGGGTTACGATGTCCTATCCCAAGGATGCGCCGATACCGCAGGCGGTTTTCCAGGTTATGGAGGCGAAGCCGCTGCCGGAGTCTCCGAATCCGCAAGGACAAATTGCCAATAACGGCATCCGCAAGCTGGCGATCCGGCTCGAAGGCGTGAAGGACGTGCGCCTGGCGGTAGAGCTGATCCCGCTTGCCAAGGGCGAGGCCGTCCCTAAGACAGGGCAGGAATATGTGCCTTTATCCGAATGGAAGCTGCCTTAGACGTCAACGTCCTAAACCGTGAACCGATATGAATTGCTTATAGCCATTTTTCTCACTTTGGAATCATACTGAGGGGGTCTTTTCCGTGATGAAGAAACGTGCAATGGTACCATGTTTGGTTGGTTTGGCCGTGGCGTTGTCCGGCTGCAGTCAAGAGAAGGCGAGTGAAGCGCCGCCCAAGCCGGCGGAGAGCAAGGAGCCGGTGAAGCTTGTCGTGTACAGCTACAGCTCCGGCATTCAGGATTCGGAGTTCCAGAAGTTTTTTGTCGAGCCGGTGCAGAAGAAATACCCGAACATATCGATGCAGCTCATCTCCCGCAACGGGGATAAGGATACGCCTGAGCAGATTATCGCCTCCGGCAACCTGCCCGATTTGATTTTGACGAGCAATGTCTACATCGGCATGTTCAACAAGCTCGGACTGGGCATGGACCTGACTGAGCTGGCGAAGAAAAACAACGTCGATTTCAATCGCTTCGATCCGATAGGCATGGGCGCGATCAAGCAGTTCGGGGATAAAGGCGAAGTGTACGCCCTTCCGTTCTCGATGAACTACGGCATGATGATTTACAACAAGGACATTTTCGATAAATTCGGGGTTCCGTATCCGACGGACGGCATGACATGGGATCAAACGATCGAGCTGGCCAAGAAGCTGACTCGCAAGGAGGAAGGTATCCAATACATCGGTATCGATCCGGATTATCCCGAAAATTTGACGAGGCAATATTCCTTGCCGTACGTCGACGAGAAGGAAGAAAAGCCGCTTATCAATACGCAAGGGTACAAGACCGCGTTTTCCAAGCTGAAAGCGATGTACGAGATTCCCGGCTTTATCGGCGAGAAGAACAAATTCATGTATACGTCGAACGGGTTTTTCAAGGACCGCATTTTGGCCATGTATCCGGTGTGGGGCGACGGGGTCGTAGGCACGTTCGAGGATATGGCTCAAGAGGGCAAGCCGCTCAACTGGGATATGGTGACGTATCCGAGCTTCGAAGACCGTCCGGGAATCGGCAAGCCCGTCGATTTGCATTTGATGATGCTTTCCCCGAAAAGCAAGCACCAGCAGGAGGCGTTCCAAGTCATGTCTACGCTTATTTCCGAAGAGGCGCAGATTACGATGAACAAAACGGGGCGCATGACGGTGCTCAACAACGATGCGGTCAAAAAAACGTACGCTTCCGAGCTGAAAGGCTTCCAAGGCAAAAACGTACAGTCGGTGTTCAAATCCAAGCAGGCAGAAATTGTGAAGCCTACCGATTACGACCTGCCGTTCAAGCAGCTGATCCGTGAGGGTGCCAAGGATATGGCGCAAAACAATAAGGACGTCAACACCGTGCTGCGGGAAATACAGGATAAAGCGGAAAAAGCGATGCTGGACATCAAGCGATCGAAATAGCAGGTGAAATAGCGAGCGAAATACCGAACGAATTACCGGTCAAAACGATACGAAAGTTGACCCCAATATGGCTAAGGGAGGCGCCGACAATGTACCCACAACCGCCGTATACTCCGCCGCAGGAGCATCCGCGATTAATGCTTAGAAGCAAGGACTTGCCCGGCTTGCGGGAGAAACGGTCGAGACCCGAGATGAAGCAGGTATGGGAGCGGCTGGTTTATTTCAGCCAAGTGGATATCAAGGATGCTCTATCCTGCGACAATCCGGATGATGTGTATCTTATCGAAGCCAATGCGCTCATGTACGTGCTGGACGGAGACCGAGAAGCCGGGCTGCGTGCCAAAGCGCTCGCGCTCAGCAGCATTACGAAGTCGTTCAATCCTAACTTCCAGGATATTTCCCGGGCTATAGGAAGGCTGATGCTGTCGGCCTCCGTCGCCTACGACTGGTGCCGAGAGCTGATCAGCGACGAGGAACGGCAGTTTATGATCGGCCACTTCAAACGGCTGGCCCATATGCTGGAGTGCGGCTTTCCTCCGAAAAAGGAAGGCTCGATCGTTGGCCATACGAGCGAATGGATGCTCATGCGCGATTTGATCGGAACCGGTATCGCCATTTATGACGAGGACCCGGAGATCTATGATGTGGCTGCAGGGAGATTTTATGCCGAAATGGTGCCGGCGCGCAATTTTTTCTATCCGTCCGGCTGGCATCATCAAGGCGATAATTACGGCACATACCGGTACCAGGCCGAGCTGTATGCGACTTGGATCATGGACCGGATGGGAGCGGGCAATCCTTACGACCCGTCGCAAGGCGAGGTCGGCTACCAGTGGATTTATACCCGCCGTCCGGACGGAAAGCTGCTTCGCGACGGAGACAGTGACAACCCGGTATATGCGGAGCATCAGTATATTCGGCTGTTTCCGCTTGTTTATTTGATGGCGGGCAGCTATTACGGCAATCCGTATTTCATGGATCAGCAGTTCCGGGAATTTCAGACGATACCGGACATGTACGTCTTTCATGCCTACTTGTTCTACAACCCGGACGTAGAGCCCAAGTCGATCCGGGAGCTGCCGCTGACCCGTTATTTCGGCAAGCCGACAGGGATTATGATCGCCCGCACCGGCTGGGACGAAGGGATCGACCGCGGTTCCCCTACCGTCGTTGCCGAAATGCGGATCGGCGAGTATCAATACAACAATCATCAACATCTCGATGCAGGCGCGTTCCAGCTGTATTACAAAGGCTACCTGGCGATTGACTCCGGTATATACAAAGGGTCTTCAGGCAAATACCACTCGCCGCATAACAAATATTATTTCAAAAGGACGATTGCGCACAATTCGGTGCTGGTATACGACCCCAACGAGCTGGAGCAGTATCCTTACGTCAAAGACGGCGGTCTTGTCTGGCCGAACGTGAACGACGGCGGGCAGCGCTGGCCGAACGAAGGCCGTCCGCCCCTGACGCTGGACGATTTGCTCGGCAAAGATTTCAAGCGGGGCGAGGTGCTGGCGCATGCGTTCGGACCGGATCCGATGGAGCCTGACTTCTCCTATCTTAAAGGGGACATTACGGAGGCTTATTCTAGCAAAATGAAGCAGTTCCAGCGCTCGTTCCTGTTCCTGAACTTCAAGGATTCGGAGCATCCGGCGGCATTGATTGTATTCGACCGGGTCGTGTCGGCGAATGCCGATTTCAAGAAATATTGGCTGCTGCACAGCGTAGAGGAGCCGCAAATTTCGGGAAGCCGCACGGTCATCTCGCGCACCGAGGACGGCTACAACGGCCAGCTGATCTGCGATACGCTGCTGCCGGAGCCCGATAATCAGCAGATCGTCCCCGTCGGCGGAGCGGGCAAGGAATTTTGGGTGTTTGGCGCCAACTACATCAACGACTTCCCGAGCACTAAGGAGCAGGGAGCCTGGCGGATCGAGGTGAGTCCAATGAATCCGGCGGAGCAGGATTATTTCCTCCATGTCATGCAGGTAAAAGATATCGACGGCCCGGCAGCGCTGCCGTCCGTGAAGGTGGACACCGGGGCGCTGGCCGGAGCAAAAATCAATAACTGGCTCGTACTGTTCAGCAAAAGCGGACATCGGCTTTGCGAGGAGCTGACGCTCGATCCGGATGTGTTAGGCGGTAGTAGTCTAAGCAGTTTGAGCGAAGAGCAAGGCGCTGTCGATGCACAGGGCAGCGCCGCAGAAGCGGGCGGCATTAGTATCGTTATCGCCGACCTGGCGGCAGGGATATGGACCGTCGAGCAGGGCGGCGTTACGGAGCGGCATGAGGTAACCGAGGCTGGAGGGGTGCTTCACTTGACGGGAGTAAGCGAAGCGATCCGTCTGATCCCCCCTGCCGACAAGGCGAACCGGAAGGAGTCATTATAAACGATGAAGAGCTTATACGAATGGTTTTCCGTTCAAGGTCTTGCAGACGGACTGCTGGGGAAGGCAGACTACAAGCCGTTTCCGATCATTGAGCAGAGGAACGAATGGGAGGCGCTGCCCTCCGAGCTGCGGCAATCGGTGGTGGCCGAAGGCGAGAAGTATTTGGATTACCAGTGGCCGATGCTTACGGCAGCGATGTACGGAGAGTTTGCGCAAAACGGCAACCGGTCCCGCTACGACGGGCCGTATCATCTGCGCAGAAGGGCGGTTACCAGCCTTGCCCTGGCCGAGTGCGTGGAGAACAAGGGACGATTTCTGAAGGATATCGTCGACGGCATTTGGCTTATCAGCGAGGAGTCGGGCTGGGTCATTTCCGCTCATAACCGGATGTTCCAGCGCGAGCACGCGGATTTGCCGAACGTGGCGGAGCAGCCGGGTATCGACTTGTTCGCCGCCGAAACCGGCAACCTGTTTGCGTGGCTGCACTACTTGCTCCGTCCGGCGCTCGATAGAATCAACCCGCTGATTGACCGGCGGATCCTTGATGAGCTGCGCCGGCGCATTCTCGACCCCTACCTCCAGCGCGACGATTGCTGGTGGATGGGCTTGCAGGAACGGGATAAGCGTCTGAATAACTGGACGCCGTGGTGCACCTCAAACTGCCTAAGCGCCTTTCTCCTCGCGGAGGAGGATGCCGGCCGCCGGCTTCAGGCCGTGCAGAAGGCGATGCGCAGCATCGACCGGTTCCTGTCGATGCATCCGGCTGACGGCGGCTGCGACGAAGGCCCCGGCTACTGGAACAAAGCGGGCGGCTCGCTGTTCGATTGCCTGGAGCTGCTGTTCGCCGCTACGGAAGGGAAGTTCAACGTTTACGACGAGCCGCTTATTCAGAACATCGCGAGGTACATTTACAAGGTACATATCCATGACCGGTATTTCCTGAATTTTGCCGACGGTCCGCACCGGATTACGGTAGAAGAGGATTTGGTATACCGCTACGGCAAAAGGATCGGGAATGAGAATATGATGGCTCTCGGCACGGCGTTCCATCAAATGCTCGGTACCGGGGGATGGAAGAACATGAAGTTCTTATCGTTCCTCCGCGTCCTGCCTGCATTGTTCAACTACCGGAATATCGACGACGATTCCCGCTCGCTCACCTTCCGTAAGGACATGTGGATGGAAGGGATTCAGGTGATGGCGGCGCGCGAGACCGAAGCATCCGACCGCGGGCTATATGTGGCCATGAAGGGCGGCCACAATCTGGAGAGCCATAACCATAACGACATAGGGCATTTCGTCGTCTATGCCGACGGGCTGCCGGTGCTGATCGATGTCGGGGTGGAGGAATATACGGCCAAAACGTTCAGCGCCCAGCGCTACGAAATTTGGACGATGCAGTCCGGCTACCACAGCCTTCCGACCATCAACGGCTTCATGCAGCAGGACGGAAGCGAGTACCGCGCGACGGACGCCAAGTACGAGGCATCGGATGAATGCTCGCAGCTTACGCTCGACCTGGCTTCCGCTTACTTGCCGGAGGCGGGGATAGCCTCATGGATTCGCACCGGCAGGCTGCTTCATCCTTCCGGGACCGGAGCAGAGGCTGTTGTGGAGCTGGAGGAGCAGTATACGTTCAACGCCAAAGCCGACGAATGCCGCTTCACCTTAAACCTGATGACCTGCTGCGAGCCTAAGCTGCAAGAGAACGGCGTTGTGACGTTTGTACGCGGGACGGGGCAAGGAGCGGCAGCGGAAGCGAAAGAAGCGCTGCAGATGGAATTCGACGGCTCGCAATTCACCGTTGCTGTCGAAACGGTTGCGCTGGAGGACAAAAAGCTGCGCAACGCCTGGGGCGAGCGGCTGTACCGGATTGTCCTTGCTCCGACAGAGCTCAGACGGCAGGGAGGACATACGCTCCGTTTCCGGCAGGCTCGGGGATAGGACCGATTTTCGCAGGCATTACGCCATACGATCTGCCATTCAGAAATTACCATACTTCCACCATACAAATAGGAGAGGATCATACTTATGCCATTATATTGGGGAGATTTACACAATCATTGCGGAATCAGCTACGGCTTCGGAGGCTTGGAGAACGCCTTGCTGGCGGCCAAAGGACAGCTCGACTTCGTGGCGATCATCGGCCACGCATCCTGGTACGACATTCCGGAGCGCACGGAGGGCCTAGAGTACTTGGTCGATTTCCATAAGGAGGGCTTCGCCAAGCTGCGCGGTCATTGGGACCAGGTTCGCGATACGGTGCGGAGCTTCAACGTTCCCGGGGAATTCGTCACCTTCCAAGGCTACGAAGCGCATTCCAGCAAGTACGGCGACCACCATTTCGTATCGCCGGACGACGATCTTCCTCTCGTAGAAGGGGAGTCGCCCGCAGCCATCGTAGCGAAGCTCGCTCCTCGCCGTGTCATCGCCGTGCCGCATCATGTCGGCTATACGCCGGGCTATCGCGGCGGCAACTGGGACAGCTTCAATACGGCGATCAGCCCGATTGTCGAGGTATATTCCAAACACGGCAGCGGGATGTCCGATCAAGGCATGTACCCGTACTACCACGACATGGGACCGCGCGATTCCCGCAGCAGCGTATCCGAGGCGCTGCGGCGCAAGCACCGGTTCGGCTTCGTCGGCTCGACGGACCATCATGCGGGCTATCCGGGCTCTTACGGCGACGGACGGCTTGCGGTTCTGGCCGATGCGAAGACGAGGGAATCGATCTGGGAAGCGATTCTCGCCCGCAGAACGTACGCGGTGACCGGCGACAAAATCCAATGCCGCTTCACAATGAACGGCCAGCCTATGGGCAGCGAGGTGCAAGCCCGCGAACGCCATCTCGAATTGGACGTTACAGGCTGCGATCAGATCGACAAAATCGTCGTGTACAAAAATTTGCAGCCGCATAAAGTCATTAACGGCGAATCGCTGCTGGCTTCAGGCGGCACCGACGGCGCAGCAAGCGGCATTTATAAAGTAAGAATCGAGATGGGCTGGGGCAACAGCAAGAACGGCTTCGCTTGGCATGGGGAAGCTGCACTGAATTGCGGCAAGCTGCTCTCCGTAGAGACGTGCTTCCGCGGCCGCAGCGTGCTCGCTCCAACACCGGAAATGAAGGATGACCCCGCGATGAACGAGCTCGGCAACAAGCTCATCGGGCAGACGGAATCCGGCGTGGAGTGGAGCTGCATGACGTTCAAAAACCCTACGACGATGCATTCGCACACCGCTGCGCTCATCTTGGAAATCGAAGGCGGGACGGATACGGAGCTTCGCGTGCAGTTGAACGGTACCGAGGTTACGGCAACCGTAGGAGAGCTGCTCCAAGGCAACCGCACCAAGCACCTGCATCCGTACAACTCCGAGGCGATTGTACTGCATCGCGCGATTCCGCAGCAGGCTTACACGGTAAAGGAAGCTTGGACGGATACGAATGTCGAATCCGATTGCGACGTGTATCATGTGGAAGTGAAGCAGGTTAACGGCCAGTGTGCCTGGATTTCGCCTATTTATGCGCTTGCTTGACCCGACCGACCCGACCGGATCTCGGGGAGTACAGCATACGCTGCACGCGATTGTGATTCTATCAGCCAATTAGCAAAGGAGAATGCCAACGATGACCCGACCGAACATCGTGTTCATCATGAGCGACGACCATGCCGCTCATGCGATGAGCTGCTACGGCAGCCGCATCAATAAGACGCCGAATCTCGACCGGATTGCGAACGAAGGAATGCGCTACGACAATTGCTTTTGCACGAACGCCATTTGCGCGCCGAGCCGGGCTACCATACTGACCGGTCTGTACAATCATCTTAACGGCGTGCAAACGCTGGCGGACAAATTCGACGGAAGCCAGCCGACCGTATCAAAGCTGCTGCAGCAGGACGGTTATCAGACGGCGATTATCGGCAAATGGCATCTCGGCCACGGCGGCAGCAGCGATCCTACCGGCTTCGATTATTGGAGCGTGCTGCCAGGCCAAGGAGATTACAACAACCCGACGTTCATCGAGATGGGAACGGAGAAGCAGTACGAAGGCTATGTTACGGACATCATCACCGATCATTCGATCGATTGGATAAGCAAGCGCGATAAGGACCGTCCTTTCTTCCTTATGTGCCATCACAAGGCACCGCATCGCCCGTGGATTCCGGACGCGAAGCACGCACACCTGTATGAAGACGAAGTGATCCCGGAGCCTCCTACCTTCGACGACGATTACAGCAACCGCGCGGCTGCGGCGGAGGCGGCGATCATGAGAATCGACCGCGATCTGAAGCACCGCGATTTGAAAGCCGACCCGCCGGAGGGCAAAACCAGCCGCGAGTTGAAAAGCTGGAAGTACCAGCGCTATATTAAAGACTACTTGCGCTGCGTCGCTTCCATTGACGATAATGTCGGACGTCTGCTCGACACGCTGGATGCTGAAGGCATCGCAGACGATACGATCGTCATTTATACGTCCGATCAAGGCTTTTTCCTCGGGGACCACGGCTGGTTCGACAAAAGGTTCATGTACGAGGAATCGCTGCGTATGCCGTTCATCGTCCGCTATCCGCGCGAAATTGCGCCGGGCTCCGTGCAGGACGCGATGGCATTGAACGTCGACTTCGCGCCGACCTTCCTGGATTATGCGGGTTTGTCGGTACCGGAATGGATGCAGGGGTTGAGCTTGCGACCGCTGATGAAGGGTGAGCTGCCGGAAGGCTGGCGCACCTCCATGTACTACCGCTACTGGATGCACCTGACCGAGCACGGAGTGTACGCCCACTACGGCTTGCGGACGCACGACTACAAGCTCATTTATTATTATGCCGAAGCATTGGGAGCGACGGGTGCGATCGACGATCCGAAGCCGCCGGAGTGGGAGCTGTTCGATCTGCGCCGGGACTCGGCCGAGATGCGCAACGTGTATTCCGATCCGGCCTATGCCGATACGGTGCGGCAGCTTACGGACGAATTGCACCGGCTTCAGCTGGAAGTCAAAGACACGCCTTATGTAGAAGCGGCGAGATAAGTATAATACGCTGACAAGTTTTCAACACCTACCTTCTGTTCCAACAGCGGATTTTGTGAACTTGCATACTTAGAGGAAGTCAATGTGAGGTTTATCAAGAGACTGACGCGAATGGGGAGATTGAGGCATGGCAACTGGCAAACGGACCGGATTTGCTGCGCTGTCCGCTATCATGGCCATGACGATGGTATCCGCTTGCAGCGGATCCAAGGCGCCGGATGCGCCGGCCGGCAATACTGCGAAGCACGAGCCGGTAACGCTCAAATTTTATACCGGGGACAAAGATTACGAGGAAAAGTTCCGCACCGAGGTGGAGGCGAAGGTGAAGGAGAAATATCCCTACATCTCCTTCGAGTTCCAAGGGGCGGAGCAGGGCAAGGAAATTCAGGATCTGGTGCTGGCCGGGGAGAGTCCGGACATTTATTACCAAGGCATATCGGCTCTGAACGAGAAATTGGTCAAATTCAATTTGCAGTACGACTTGACGGAGCTGATCCGAAAAAACCAATTCGATCTGAGCCGCATCGATCCCGCCTATCTCGACATCATCAAGAACGCATCGGCCGGCTACGGCGCAGGCTTATACGGACTGCCCGTCAACAGCTTTACGCCTGTGCTTTACTACAACAAGGATATTTTCGATAAGTTCGGCATTCCGTATCCGAAGGACGGGATGACTTGGGACGACGCTTATGCCTTGGCGCAAAAGCTTACCCGGTTCGAGGATGGAATCCAGTATCGCGGCATGACGATGAATTTTATCTACTTGCTGGACAACAATCAGCTCGGCGCCCCGTACCTGCATCCGGCGGAGGACCGGTCGGCCGTGAATACCGATGCCTGGAAATCGATTTTTACGACGCTAACAAAGTTTTACAGGCTGCCCATGAATGTTCCGATGGACGAGCGAAGCCGGGTGAAGGAAGTGGCAAGCTTTACGAAGGACCGCGTATCCGCCATGCACGCCGATGTTACGGCAGCGGCCGAGAGCTTCCCCGACGATTTTACGAACTGGGATATGGTCTCTTTGCCTGTGATGAAGGAGGCGCCGGGAACGAACGCGCAGATCAATCCGCGGTTTTATTATATCCTCAGCGCCAGCAAGCATAAGGAAGAAGCGTTCAAGGTGCTCGAGTTCGTATTGTCCGATGAAGTGCAGATGCAGGCAAGCAAGTCGGGCAAAGCGACGGTGCTGAACAACCCGGCGATTCAGAAAGCGTTCGGTCAGGAGTTCTCCAGGCTGAAGGGCAAGCATACCGAGGCTTTGTACGTCAACAAGCCGGTTAAGGCGGTGTCTGCAAGAGATTCGAAGCTGGTTACCGTACCGGTTACGACGCCTCTCAACAAGGAATTCAACAACGTGCTGACCGGCAAAAAAGACGTCAATACCGCGCTGCGCGATCTGGAGGAAACGATCAACAAGGCAATACTGGCCGAAAAGCAAAAATAACGCTGCTTTGTTATGAGCGGAACGGTATATAAAAATATATTGAAATGTGGGGTAATGACATGAAATCGTGGGTTGTAGCGTCAGGAAAAGTGGCGGCGGTAACCGCACTGGCCGGCGGCTTGCTGGCCGGATGCGGCGGAGCCAAGCAGGAAACGGCGGGAAACTCCGCTGCAAGCAGCAAAGAGCCTGTGGAGCTCGTCTTCTACCAAACCGGCAACGCCGATTGGAAAGAAGAAGACTTCATGAACAACTACGGCAGCTATATCAAGCAGAAGTTTCCTAATATTACGCCGAAATTCGTCCCCGTGCCGTCCAACAAATCGATGGATACGCTGATCACCGGGGGGCAGCAGTTCGACGTTCTTATTTTCTCCATCGGCCATACGCATCTCAACTTGCTCCGCAACGAGTTCCAGTATGACATGACGGAGCTGATCAAGAAGAAGAACGTCGATTTGAACCGCTTCGAGCCGTTCACGATAGAGCAGCAGAAAGAGATTGCAGGCGGGGGCATTTACGGTCTTCCGCTATCGAATACATCGCCGGTCATTATGTACAACAAGGACATCTTTGATAAGTTCGGCGTACCGTATCCTAAGGACGGCATGACGTGGGATGAGATTTACGATCTCGCCAAGCAGGTGACGCGCAGCGACAACGGAACCCAATATTACGGTTTCCTGGCTTCTCCGGAGCATTTTTTGAAGACGAACCAGTTTTCTGCTCCGTTCGTCGATCCGAAAACGTCGAAACCGATGTTCGACGATCCGAAGATGATGACGTTTCTGGACAACCTGAAACGGTTTTATCAGCTGATCCCGCCGCCGGACGGCAAGCCGCTTGCCGGAGGATTTTTCGCATCCACGGCTCAGTCCAATATGTTCGCCAAAGACCGGACGTTGGCCATGTGGTCCCATTTCTCCAATGCGGCGCTCAACTTCCCGGACGATTTGAACTGGGATTACGCAACGCTGCCCTACTTCAAGGAGCTGGGCCAAGTAGGGCCTCAGGCGTATCCGGGATATATTTATATCAGCAAAACAAGCAAGCACAAAGAAGAAGCGATGGATGTCATTCAGGCGCTCATTTCGGACGAATTCCAGACGATCCGTTCCAAGATGGGCGTCGAATCTGCGCTGAAAAATCCGGAAATCAAGAAAACGTTCGCACAGGATTTGCCGAAATACAAGGGCAAAAACATCAACGCCATTTTCCCGCAAAAGTATGCGGCACCTGCTCCTTTAACGGAGTATAACGACTTGGCCTGGAAGCGTCTGAACACCGCCGTCGGCGATATCGGCCGGGGCACCAAGGACAGCGTAACCGCAGTCAGGGAAGCGAACGAGGGTCTGGCCAAAGATATCGAGGCCGAGAAGGCGAAAAAGAAATAAAGCATTCGGACAGCAAGGAGGGGGCGGAACGAAGACCTCTCCTTTTTTTGCAGGACCGAATGTATTCGGATTGGAGGAAGAACACCCTACGATGGAATTTAACCTAATATGATGGGGAACGGGGTGCGATTCATGTTAAGTATTAAAGAGGTATGGAGGAAGAGTTTGCTCGTTGTGCTGGCAGCAGCCGTAGTGCTAAGCGGCTTGCCAATGATTTTATGGACGGGTGGTAATACAGTCTATGCGGAGGCAGCGGATGCTCCGGCCATTTACGTTAATGACAAGTTCGACGCTCACGTCTCCGGCGCGCCTGCGGGCTGGTCGGTTTCGGGCTTAACGTCCGGGGGTATGATCGTCGGCGAGGAGGTGTCGGGCCGGGAAGGCAAAAGCTTGCGCTTGCGCAGCGGAACCGCATCCGATTTGGTCATGACCAAATCGTTCGGCACGCCTCTTACGGGCAACGTGGCTATCGAGCTGAAAGTGAAATATAACGGCGCCAAATTTTACACTCCGCTCATTCAGATCAAGTCGGGCACGAATGTGCAGTCGGCGCTGGTTGAATTCAAAGCGGACGGCTATATGTATGCAGGCGGCGTAAAAATCGCCGGCGGCGCCTATGCGGCCGATACATGGTACCGGCTGACCGTCATCGTGAAGACGGCATCCAAGACGATGGACGTCTACGTCGACGGGGTGAAAAAGATTACGGACGGCACCTACAGTAATGCCGCCACAATCAACGATATCGCTTCGTTCCGCAGCTATACGAAGGCGCAGACCGGCACGGCCAACGAATTTTGGCTCGACGATGCCAGAGTGTACGACAGCCTCGTTCCGCTGGACGAGTCGTACTTCGAATCGACGACGCCCGGTCCGGGGACGGGCAACGCCAACGACGCGTATGCCCAGGCAAGGCTGAAGCAGTCGCTGGCTTTTCTTGCCGGCTTCCCGAATGCGTACGCCTACCTGCAGCGCAAGCCGCTCGATGCCGCCGATCCGACCGTCAAGCCGGTGGCGGACAACGGTCGCGTGCTCATTCCGCTGCTGTTTGCAGCGGACCAGCTGGGCGTTCCGCACAGCCGCAATGAGGCGGCAGGTACGGTCACGCTGGGGCCAAAGGCGGGCTTGCTCGGCAGCGCGATCACGTTGACCGTCGGCAGCGCCGAGGTGACGGGCGCTGGGAGCGCGGTCACGCTGGATGCTCCGCTGCGCCTATCGGGCTCGACGCTCTTCGTCTCGCCGGATCTGTTCGCCAAGACGATGGGGCAGCACGTATTGGCGAACGATGACCTGGTGCTCGTCAGCACGGCGAATCCGCTTCCTGACGGCAGCGAGCTGGCGAAGCTGACGAAGGAGGCGATCCGCCGCATCGTCTACGACCGTCCGAGTGCGGCGAGCATTATCGCCGACCTGAAGCAGCACAATCCGAACCAGCAGCATCCGAGGCTGTTCATTACGTCCGATCGCGTAGCTGCGCTGCAAAATCAAATCCAGACCGACGCCACCTTGGCCAAATGGTACGGCGATCTCCGCAAGAGCGCCGATACCGTGGTGGCGACGCCGGTCGGACAGTACGACCTTCCGGACGGCAGACGGATGGAGTCGGCGAAGGACGCGCGTCCGTTCATCGAGCGAACGGCGCTCATGTACTTGTTAAGCGGGGAAACGAAATACGCCCAGCGCGCCGTCGACGAAATGATGAAGGCCGCCTCCATCCCCGACTGGAATGATCAGAACGAGTTCCTCAATACGTCGGAGCTGACGGCGGGCATGGCCATAGGATACGATTGGTTGTATGATTATTTGACCCCGCAGCAGCGGGACCTGGCTCGTACGGCAATCCGCGACAAGGGGCTGTCCAAAGCGGTAGCAGCGCACAATGCCAACGCGTGGTGGGTCAGCTTGTCGGACAATGAGAAGATCAGCAATTGGAACGCCGTCTGCAACGGAGGCATTCTTCTCGGAGCATTGGCTATCGGGGACGAAGAAGAGGCGATAGCGGGGGACATCGCCGCGAAGTCGCTGCGTTCCCTGGAGGATTTCATTTTGCTTGAGTTCAATCCCGACGGAGGCTGGAGCGAAGGGCCGGGCTACTGGCGCTATACGGTCGAATATTTGGTTACTTACATGTCTTCCCTGCAAACCGCGCTCGGTAAAACGTACGGGCATTCGGAGACGCCGGGCTTTTATAAAACAGCCTATTTCATCAATTACGTGCTCAGCCCGAAAGGGGCGTTCAACTTCGGCGATTCCTCCAGCTTCAAGGTGCGGGCACCTGAGCTGTTCTGGATGGCGAAGCAGCTGAACAATCCCGATGTGGCCGGATTACGGATGCTGCTGATGCAGGAGGCCAAGCAGGCCGGGGGCGTATACGACATGATCTGGTATGACCCGAATTTGGTCAACCTGAACGTATCGATCCCGCTCGATATGTATTTCCGCAATACGGAGCTTGCCGCCTTCCGCAGCAAGTGGAACGACACCTCGGCATATTTCGCCGGAATTATGGGCGGTAAGGGCAACTCGAGCCATGCCCATTCCGATGTAGGCAATTTCGTCTTCGAAGCCGAAGGCGTGCAGTGGGCCATCGATCTAGGCAGCGACGATTACAACTTGCCGAACTACTTCGACTACGACAACCAGCGGTTCAAATATTACCGGTTAATGCCGGAAGGGCACAATACGCTGGTCCTTAACCCTGACGGCACCTTTGAGCAGGACCAGTACTCGTTTAACCGCATCGAGCGGTATGACTCGAAGCCGCGAGGCGGGTTAGCCGTCGTCGATATGACGCCGGCCTACGCGAAGAATGCCGCGTCGGCGAAACGCGGTCTCCTGTTCGGCAGCGACCGGAAAGCCCTGACGGTGCAGGATGAAATTCACGCGAAGTTGCCATCGACGATATGGTGGTTCATGCATACGAAGGCGGATATCAGCATAGCTGCCGACGGCAAATCGGCCGTGCTCACGCAGGACGGCAAACGGCTTGGCGTGACCATGAGCTTCTCCGGTCAGGCACCCGCAGGCGCAGCGTTCAAGGTGATGGATGCGAAGCCGCTTCCGGTATCGCCGAATCCGGCGGGGCAGGACGCGAACGCGGGCATCCGCAAGCTGGCCATAGAGCTGACCGGCGTGCAGGATCTGAGCATGGCGGTTCAGCTGACGCCTCTGGCAGCGGGCGAGACTGTGCCTGGAGCCGCTCCTTATGTTCCGTTAAGCGGCTGGAGCATTCCGGACGGCGACATTCAGACGGTTCCGCAGCTGTCTCAGCTGACGTTAGACGGTCAGCCGCTTGCAGGCTTTAACAAAAACGTATACAGCTACACGGTAAACGTGCCGTTCGGAACGCAAAGCTTTCCTGTAGTCGGAGCTTCTGCAGCCAAACCGGGCGATCTCGTAAGCGTCGTGCAAAACGTATATTCCTTGAACCCGGCCACCGTAACGGTCACCGATGGGGTATATGCCGAGCGCACGCAGCAGTACGTAGTGCAGTTCGCTTCTCAGCCCGTATTAACGAAGCCGGTCCCCTATATCCAGCTCCCTGTACAGGGAGTGACTGCCAGTGCGTCTCAGGAGGGCAACCCTGCCGCCAATGCGATTGACGGCGACATGAGCACGCGGTGGTCGGCGGATAATACCCCATGGATCCAGCTCGATCTGGGAAGCTCCAAGCAGGTCAACGGCGTCGGCATCGCGTTTTATAACGGGGCGACTCGCACTTCCAAGTTCGACATCGCGGTATCCCAGGACGGGCAGACATGGGAGAAGGTGCTTATCGGCACCGGCAGCGGAACGACCTCGAATATGGAGTATTTCGGGTTTGCGGAGAAGCCGGCCCGCTATGTCCGGGTGACCGGCTACGGCAATTCGGTCAACGGTTGGAACAGCTACAACGAGCTGGCCGTGTTTACGGTGAACCACGCACCATCCGTTGTCTCGCCGCTCCCCGACCGTTCGCTTCCATTGAGCGGGGGCAGCGTAACCTATGACGTATACGGCAGCTTTGCCGACGTCGACGATGCGGTGCCGATGCTGACCTTTGAGGCAGCTTCGAGCAATCCATCGGTTGTGACCGTGTCGATGAACGGCGGCCAGCTGACGCTTAGTCCGGTGGCCGCAGGCCAGGCTGCGATTACGGTTCGCGCCGCCGACGCTGGCGGCCTTAGCGCCAGCACGTCTTTTACGGCTGTTGTTACTGCGGGCGATTCCCAAGGCAAGCCCAAGAAGGATAAGGAAGATAAAACGGATAAGGACGATAAAAAAGACAAGGAAGATAAAGACAAAGATAAAGACGATAAGCACGATAAGGATAGCAAGGATGATAAGAAGGACAAAGGAAACGAACCGGCAAAATAACGGTTGACACACCTGCCTGGCGATGATACCATATAAATCACATAAGAATACTATACTTTCTACCGTACAAACGGAGACTGACGAGCAAGTGGTTGGTCTCCTTTTTTGCTGTCTGCTTAAAGGAAGGATGCATTTGCATCCGTGGTTTCGGGCTCAGACTCAGGCGAGAGGGGGTCCCTTTTTCCCGGAGACGGTTTGTCAACCATAACGAATGGAGACACGGAGGCACGGGAAATATGCCGGAGGACACAGAAACGGGTTTGTCGCACTCATTAATCCGACTTAGTAGGTATGTATAGTATGGTATTGAATATGAACATGACTTACATAGAGAGTGGGGCTGATTGCAATGAACAAGCAATGGATGCGCATCACCGTACCGGTACTGGCCTTAGCGCTGGTTTTATCCGCGTGCGGCGGCAATAAAGCAGCGACGGAGCCCGATTCGGCACCGAAAGCGGAAACGGCCGGCAGCACGGGCTTGACCAGCGTACAGGATGGACTCGTCAAAGCGTCCGATCTATCGAAAAATCCGGAAACGGCCAAGAAGAGAACAAACACGTTTATCTCGGGGACCCAGACCCCGGAGGGCATTTTTAACCCTTACTTTTATCAAAACGGTTGGGACGGCAACGTAACGAGCGTATTGTTCGCATCGCTGGTTACAAAGGACGAAACCGGCAAGCCGATTCCCGAGCTGGCGGAGAAATGGGAGACTTCGCCCGATCAGCTGACCTATACGTTCAAGCTGAAGCCGAATTTGAAATTCAGCGACGGCTCTCCGTTGACGGCGGAAGACGTTGCGTTCACGCTAACCCTGCTTCACGATCCTGCGTATGACGGGAGGGTCGATATCGCGCAGGCGAACATCAAGGGCGGCAAAGCCTATAAGGAAAAGACGGCGGACAGCGTCGCAGGCATCAAGGTGGTCGACCCGCAGACGATTCAGATCGTTACGGAGAAGGTGTCCACGCTGACGCTTCCTCTGATCGGCGGCGAGGTGCTGTCCAAAGCTTACTACGGCAAAGATTACAAGCAGGGTAATCTCGATTATATCAAGACGCTGCACGACAAGCCGCTGGGAGCCGGACCGTACAAATTCGATAAGTTCGTCAAAGGCCAGGAAGTCCGGTTCGTTGCCAATCCGAATTATTATGCGGGCAAGCCGGCGGTGGAAAACTTCATTTTCAAAATTACGAATAACGAGACGAACCTGCAATATTTGAAGGTGGGCGAAACCGACTTCGACCGTTTTACGGCGAACCGCGACAATTACGATCAGCTGAAGGCGATCGGCTTTGCCAATATCAATACGTTTACGGCTACGTCCTACGTGTATCTCGATTTTAACAGCGGAGGCAAGCTCTTGAAGGATAAGCGGGTGCGGCAGGCGTTGTATTACGGGCTCGACCGGCAAAAGTTCACCGATATTTTGTACCAAGGCTTCGGCGAGGTCGCGAACGTTCCCGTCTCCCCCGCATCGTGGGCTTATACGAAGGACGTCACCCCGTATCCGTTCGATCCGCAAAAGGCGAAGCAGCTGTTGGATGAAGCCGGCTGGAAGGTAGGCGCCGACGGCATCCGCGAGAAGGACGGGCAAAAGCTCAAGCTGCAATACTTGGGGCGCAAAGGCTACAACATCGACGATGTGCTGATTCCTCTGGCCAAGGAAAATTTCAAGGATATCGGCATCGCCGTGGAAGCGGAAATTCTCGATTTCAACGCACTTCTGGCCAAACGGAAAAAAGGCGACTTCGACATCGCATCGTTCACATCGACCAACTTCTCCGATCCATATGACGGCGTCAAAAGCTTTCACAGCAAGTACAACGTAAGCGGATATTCCAATCCGGCGATTGATAAATTAATCGATCAAGGAACGGAGACGCTCGATACGAACAAACGGATCCCGATCTATCACGATCTGTACAAACAGCTGAAGGACGACCCGCCTGTACTGCTGCTGTCGTATTTGAAGATTTTATCGGCGCACAATGCCCGAATCGAAGGGATCAATCCGGACCCGGTATCGATTTTGAACCGCTCGATTCCTAAGCTCAAAATCCAATAAACGCCAGAGGGCTAGGGAGGCGGTCTCCCGGACTAGAGTTATATAGAAAGTCGTTCATAAGTAAAAAAAGGAGGCGGAAGCCATCATGCGTCATTACATGGTAAAACGAATACTGCATCTCATTCCAACGCTGATCGGCGCTTCCCTCCTTATTTTCTTCGTCTTTGCGCTTGCGCCCGGCGATTACATCGATTCGGATGTCACGCTGACGCCGGAGCGGGCGGCTGAGCTGAAGGCGATCTACGGCCTCGACAAGCCGATGCTGCAGCGGTATTTCATCTGGCTCGGCAATGCGCTGCACGGCGATTTCGGTTATTCACTGCAGTACCAGCAGCCGGTCATGGCACTGCTGAAAGAATACGTCGTCAACTCGTTTCTTATTGCGAGCGTATCTCTCGTGCTGACGTGGATCATCGCCGTCTTCATCGGCGTGTTCTCGGCGGTACGGCAGTACTCCTGGTACGATTCGCTTATTACGCTCGCCGTGTTCGGGGCGATGTCGTTCCCGTCGTTCTTCATCGGGCTTTTGATGATCAAATGGTTCGCCGTCGACCTGGGCTGGCTGCCCATCGGGGGCATTCTCGATACGGGCAGCCAGACGACCGGCTGGGCGCGTATTTGGGAAGTCGCTCGGCATATGATTTTGCCTGCGACGGTGCTGACGATGCTCAGCGTCGGTTCGCTGACGAGACATTTTCGCGCCAATATGATGGACGTCATCAAGCAGGACTTCGTACGGACGGCAAGAGCCAAAGGCTTGAAGGAGCGAGCCGTCATTTACAAGCATGCGCTTCGTAACGCACTGCTTCCGGCGATAACGCTGCTCGGACTGGAGCTGCCCGGCTTGTTCTCGGGGGCTATCATTACGGAACGGATATTTACGTGGCCGGGGGTAGGCTACATCCACATGGAGGCTATATCCAACCGCGATTACACGGTTCTGATGGGCTTCACGATGTTTCTGGCGCTGCTGACCGTCGTCGGAAATTTGCTGGCCGATTGGCTGTATGCCGTGGCAGACCCGCGTATCCGTTTAAAGTAAAGGAAGTGTTCTCATGGCATTGGAATCAACGGAGCTGCTTCAGCGCGGGGTGAAAGAGCTGAATCGGCAGCGGCGCGATAAAGCGGTGTCCTCTTCGCCTTGGAGAGCGGCGTACCGGCGGCTCGGAAGAAACAAGCTGGCTATGTCGGGATTGTTCTTTTTGCTCCTCGTGTTCTTGTTCTGCTTCATCGGTCCCTTGTTCTCCAGCCATACCGAGGGCAGAGTTAACGTATCGCTGATCAACAAGCCGCCAAGCCTGTCGCATTGGTTCGGCACCGACAATCTCGGGAGAGACGTGCTTACCCGGCTCATGCAGGCGGGGAGAATTTCCTTGCTGGTCGGACTTGTGTCTATGGTATTGTCCGTCACGCTTGGCTCGCTGCTTGGCGCTTTGGCAGGCTTTTACCGCGGGGTTGTCGACACGGTGGTGATGCGGGCGGCCGACATTTTGCTTGCCGTGCCCGAAATCCCGATTTTGATTATTATCGGCGCCATTTTATCCGATTTGAAGGTGCCGTCCGAATACCGGATCTACATGGTCATGCTGATGATCAGCTTCATGTCTTGGCCGTCGCTCGCGCGAATGGTGCGAAGCCAGATTTTATCCTTCCGCGAGCGCCCTTACATGCTGGCGGCCGAATGCCTCGGGCTGCGGGACCGGCGCAAGCTCGTCCATCTGGTGTTGAACGCCGTGCCGGTCATCATCGTCGTTGCGACGCTGAGCGTGGCCAGAGCTATTTTGAGCGAAACGGTATTAAGCTATTTGGGCCTTGGCGTCGTGCCTCCGACTCCGTCGTGGGGCAACATGATGGCTGCAGCCAATTCGTTGATCGATTTTCAGTCGAGACCATGGCTGTGGATCCCGCCGGGCACCGCGATCTTTTTGACCGTCATAGCCATTAATTTGTTGGGGGACGGCCTGCGCGACGCATTGGACCCGAGAATGAAAAGGTAGGTGAAGCCGATTGACCCGTACGGCGTTAGCGGAATTTCAAGATTTGCATACGTATTTTTTCACCGAGGAAGGCGTCGTCCAATCGGTCAACGGAGTGAGCTTCCGCATTCACGAAGGGGAGACGGTAGCGCTGGTAGGCGAGTCCGGCTGCGGTAAAAGCGTGACGGCGCTGTCCATGATGGGACTTATCGAGGAGCCGCCGGGCAAGGTAATGGGAGGACGGATTGTATTCGATAACCGGGACCTGCTGACGGCGGGGAACAAAGAAATTCACCGCTTGCGGGGCAAAGAGCTGGCCATGATTTTTCAGGAGCCGATGTCTTCCTTAAATCCGGTGCTGACCATCGGCGAGCAGATCATGGAGCCTTTGATTCATCATTTGCACTTAAGCAAAAAAGTGGCCCGGATCCGGGCCGTCGAATTGATCGAGCGGGTTGGCATTCCGCGAGCGCGGGACATTGCCGACGCTTATCCGCACGAGCTGAGCGGAGGGATGCTGCAGCGGGTCATGATTGCGATAGCGCTCAGCTGCAATCCGAAGCTGCTTATCGCCGACGAGCCGACTACGGCGCTCGACGTGACGATTCAGGCGCAAATTCTCGATTTGCTGCGGGAAATCAAGGAGGAGCAGCGGATGTCCATCCTGCTGATCACTCACGATCTGGGCGTTGTCGCCGAGATGGCCGACTATGTCGTGGTTATGTACTGCGGCAAGGTCATCGAGCAGGCTCCGGTTCTATCGCTGTTCGAGCAGCCGAAGCATCCGTACACGCAGGGCCTGCTCAAGGCGAGGCCCGTGATCCGCGAGCGGAGGGAGCGGCTCTACTCGATTCCCGGTCAGGTTCCGAGCCCTGTCGGACTGGGCGACGGCTGTTATTTCAGCGACCGGTGCGACCGCTGCATGGATATTTGCCGGACGAAGCAGCCGCCGCTGCGGGAGACGGAGG
Source organism: Paenibacillus sp. NPDC056579 (assembly GCF_042793215.1). Lineage (NCBI taxonomy): Bacteria > Bacillati > Bacillota > Bacilli > Caryophanales > Paenibacillaceae > Paenibacillus > Paenibacillus sp. NPDC056579. Next base: position 159,634 of record NZ_JBHTVD010000012.1, on the reverse strand, counting down.
ACCGGCATCAAATCGCATGCTGGCTGTACGAGGAGGCGGGGCAACATGAGCGAACCGTTAGTTCAGGTTCAGCGGCTGAAAAAGTATTTTCCGGTTAACAAAGGCGTCTTCGGCGGAAAAACAGGCGATGTCAAAGCGGTGGACGGTATCGATTTGACGATCCGCCGGGGAGAGACGTTCGGCCTTGTCGGGGAATCCGGCAGCGGCAAAAGCACGATAGGGCGGGCGCTGCTCCGTCTGTCCGATAAAACGGACGGCGATGTCCGCTTCGACGGCATCGACCTGTACGGCTTGTCCCCAAGCGAGCTGCGCCGCCTACGTCCACGGATGCAGATGGTGTTTCAGGACCCGTACGGCTCGCTGAATCCGCGTATTCGGATCGGCGATGCGATAGGGGAAGCTTTGCTCGATCACGGCATAGCCTCCCGAGCCGAAGCGAGGGAGCGGGCGCTGGAGGTGTTGTCTCTATGCGGGCTGGCGCCGTATCATATCGACCGGTATCCGCATGAATTTTCCGGCGGTCAGCGCCAGCGGATCGGGATTGCTCGGGCGATGATATTGAACCCGGAATTTATCGTCGCGGACGAGCCGGTGTCTGCGCTGGATGTCTCCATCCAGGCGCAAATCATTAACCTGCTGTGCGATCTGCAGGAGCAGAAGCAGCTGACGTACTTGTTCATCTCGCACGATTTGAGCGTCGTGGAGCATCTGTGCTCGACCATCGGCGTGCTCTATCTCGGCTCGCTGGTAGAGATGGGTTCGCGGGACGAGCTGTTCGCCCGCCCGCAGCACCCGTACACGAAGGCACTGCTGTCGGCATTGCCGGTTCCGGACCCGCGCGCCAAGCGGGAGCGGATTGTGCTCAAGGGAGACATCCCGAGCCCTGCCAATCCGCCCTCCGGCTGCAAGTTTCATACGCGCTGCCCCATCGCCGCTAGCGTGTGCCTGGAGCAGGCACCCGAGTTTCGCGATGCCGGCGGAGGCCATTTTGTCGCCTGCCACTTGGTATAGCGAAGTCGCCGGATCCTTAATGCCGATCGGCAGCAGAATAGAGCTTACGGAACGAGAAATGAAGCGGAGCAGGCAACGGAAATCGGAAAGTGCTGCTTGCAGCAATAGGATCCGCGCTTTGACAGGAGGAATGCTCATGTCCGTTACAAGAGCACAGAAGGTCACATTGCCGCAGCCTGTAGCCCTGCGGCTGGAAATCGCAAGAGCGGGCGGTCTGTCCGAGGAAGTGCTGCTGGGAGCGATTCGAGAGAAACGAATCGACGCTTTGCAGCGATTTGGTCCCGAGCAGCTGTCGTGGGATATTTTGAGCGAATATGCCGACGAGTACCCGGACGACCTGGAACGAGCCATTCGCGAAGGCTACGCGTTCAAGTTTTTGACCATCCGCGGCCTTACATCCTACTTGCGATACCGGTTCGGTCTGCATGAAAAGGCGGACTACCGCCTTGTAGAAGAAGGGCTGGATGGCGTCCGGTTGGAGCAGAGCGATATCGCTCTGCTGAAAGAAACGATTCCCGCTTTTTGGCTCATAACCGAAACGGGGGCACAGGCTGAAGAAGTTATAGTAGAGCAACGCAGCGCAAACCATCCCGACTTGAACAAAATGACGATTCGTATCGAGCGTCTGCATTATCATGCGAACCGATTTGAAGGAGGTGACACGAAGTAACGTCCGGCTGGTCAATTTCACTCAACTAGTTTTCATTCCAATCATTCATATCATAGAGGAGAGTGTACCCATGAGTACTTTAAACGAATATTTGCTGGAGAAGCGCGAAGCTTCCATCGCCCGGCGGGAGAAAGCCCAAAACGATCCGAACCTGCAGCCTCACCGCTTCGGCGCAAAAGTTCGTGCCAAGGGGCGCAGCGGCGTGCGGGAAATCCGCATCCGTGATTTCCAAATCATCAGCGACAGCCCTCCGGACTTCGCCGGGTACGATCTTGGACCGAGCTCTCCTGAGCTGCAATTGGGCGTATTGGGCAGTTGCCTGACGCATATTACGCTCATCCAAGCGGCCGAGCGCGGAGTGAAGCTGGAGTCGCTGGAGGTCGAGGTGAGCGGGCAGCAGCATCCGCTGGCAGGCAAGCCGGGCTATGAGGATATCCCTATTTATCCTCATAATATCCAATACAAGCTGCATATCGTATCTCCGGAGTCGGAGCAGACGATAGTGGAGCTGCATGAAGCGGTGGAGCGCGTATGCCCTGTCTTGAATTTGCTGGCTAACCCGCAAATCGTGGTAGGCGAGGTCATCCTCTCCGCTCCGGCCGTTAAGCAAGAGGCGTAATCAACAGCAAGCGAAGCATGTCGGACGGAGGGACGATCCTCCGCTTCCGTCATGCTTTTTCTCATATCAGGACGAGTAAGATGTACTTCCTGAGCAGCCTCATCCTCATCCTCATCCTCGTCCACATCCTCTAGTAGACTCGATGAATAATTTCTTCAAAATCGGGCTCCTCCATATGAACGTCTTCAATCGTGCCCCAGCGATTCATTTCCCTCAGCACGTCCATGGCCGTCGTTTCCTGCCTATTGCATGCGACGGTGACGACCTTATCGGCAATCTCCTTTATCTCAAAATGCAAAAACCGGCTTTCGACCTCATGAAGCTGGTTTACCGGCTCTCGATACGTAATTTTCATGACCGTCGGCAGCCCGATCCGCTCGCGCAAATGCTCGAGATTACCGTCGTATATCGTCTCGCCATGGTTAATGACTATAACCCGGCTGCACAGCTGCTCGATATCGTCCATGTCGTGCGTTGTCAGCAAAATCGTCTTGTTCCATTCCCGGTTGAGCTGCTTGAGATAAGCGCGAATTTGCTTTTTGGCGAGCACGTCGAGGCCTATGGTCGGCTCATCGAGGAATAGCACATCCGGATCGTGAAGCAGGGAAGCGGCGAGATCCGCCCTCATCCGCTGGCCAAGCGATAGCTTGCGCACCGGGGTATCGATAAAATCGCTCATCTGCAGCACCTCGGTCAGAAGGGCGAGCTGGCGGGCGGCTTGCCGCTTTTCGAGTTTGTACAAGGCAGCGAGAATGTCAAGCGAATCCTTGACCGGAAGATCCCACCACAGCTGCGTTCGCTGACCGAACACGACGCCCAGATGCTTGACGACATGCTGTCTATGCTTTTGCGGGCTGCTGCCGTTGATCGTAACCTCGCCCGAGGTAGGGTGCAAAATGCCGCAGAGCATTTTGATCGTCGTCGATTTTCCGGCGCCGTTCGGGCCGATGTAGCCGACGAACTCGCCCTTTTCAATCTCAAAGCTGACCCCTTTGACCGCATCCACCGAACGGTAAGAACGGGATACGAGTGTACGAAGGCTGCTGAAACGTCCTTCCTTGACGACGGGGAGCCGGAACGTTTTGACCAATTGATGTGCGTGAATCATACAATCCCTCCGATGGATCACGAGTATTTTGATGTAGCGTTGGCAGTTTTTTATCCGTACTTGCGGATTGGCTTGTATTGCTGCCATTCCGGCGGTGCTGTTGACCTTGTTTTCTAATGCTTGAGCTCCAGACGCGCAATCGGCGGTCGATCGAACTCTCCAGCAGGTCTCGTCGCTTTCATGTATCCGCAAGATCCAGGTGGCTGTATCATGTGCCCGTGCTCTGATAATGAGCTATGCCGTGCTTCCAGAAGCGAAGCGCACCGAGCAGCAGCACGACGGCTAACGTCATCGTCGCCGGTATGATCCACATGCCGAGCTCTCCGCGGATAATATAGAGCGATGGAATGTAGCTCGTAAAGCCCATGGGGATGACGGTCAGCAGAACGATCCGCATCCATTGGGGATAGATCGATAATGGGTACTGGCTGGCCGTAGTAGCCGCATTATCGGTTATCCGCTGCAGGTCGTCGATGCGGTGAGTCCAAAAGCCGACGGTCGCCACCGTCAGTCCGATGGACAGCGTGATGAGAGTGCCGCTCACAATGGCGGCTAATGTGAACGGAACCGCCCATAGCGTCACTTGTCCGGAAGCCATCAAATGGTTCAGGCATATTCCTGCCAATGTCGCCCCCAGCACGAGCTCGCCTGCCATCGGGCGGAAATTGCGCGTACAAAGTACCAGAAGCACCGGCATAGGGCGCAGGAGCAGCTGATCGAGCATTCCCTGGACCAAATATTTCTCAAAGCCGTTCACTTCCCCCGCCAGCATGCGGTAAAACGCTCTGGTAAACATCATGACCGCAAACATATATCCCGTCTCGTATACGCTCCAGCCCTTGATCCCCCCGAATTTGTAGATGACGGTGGATACCGTAACAAACTCCAATCCAAACACGAGCAGCACGAGGAAGGACGATAATAAGAAATTGAATTTGTGCTGCATTTGGCTTCTAAGACTGGCTCCGGCCAATTGAATGTAAATGCGTATCCAACTCATCCTCCCTGCACCTCCACTTTACGGCGTACTGCATGCGTCAAGGCGAAGCAGACTGCTGTCAGAAGGACGGACCAAACGAGGGATAGCTTAAGGGAGGATACCGAATCCATCTCCAGGTAAATTCTTGCCGGAATATATTGCAGGCAGGGGTACGGAGTGAGCAGGCTTACGTTTTTCAGCCATCCCGGCAGCCATTCGACAGGGATGAAGAAGCCGGACAACAGCATGTTGAAACCATGGTGCACGTGGGAGAACCAGCGCGACTCCGTCGTCCAAAGAGCGGTTATGCCGATCATATAGCCGATACATAAGGAGAGGTAGGCCGAGAAAAACAGCGCCAGCAGCGTCCACAGCCAGTTGATCGGATGCTCCGGCGTACGGATGCCGAGAAGCAGTACGTAAATGAGGAGAATCGGAAGTGTGCTGTACACAAATTGATAGAACGACTGCCCCCATTCCTTGCTCAGCATATACCAGAAAAAATGCATCGGCTTCATCAGCTCGCTCGCGATTTGCCCCGTCCTGACCATGGCGTCTATGCCGAGGCCGTTCGTTGTCAGCAAAATCCAGATGCAGGCCTGGTTGAAGGCGATATAGCTGATCATTCCGTGCATGCCATAGGCGCCGAGCGATTCACCCCCGCTGACCCCGGTCCAGACCGACATGTAGACGTAGCCGATGGCGACGCTGGCGAGCATGCGCAGGATGTGTGCTTTGCGGTACTGCAAATTTTTGGCGTAAGATTTGCGGGCTAACGTTAATGAGAATATGGGGAGGCACCTCCTAAAAGTTTTGCGAAGCAAAACTTGCTCCGAAAGCGTTACTGAGTTTTGCGAAGCAGTATTAAAAAATATAGTGGAAATATTGGAAAAAAAGTAGACTTTTTCTTTTCTGTATGGTAATCTATTATTATAGGAAACAACTGCATAGGAACCTCTGGTTGGAATTTGGAAAAATTCAAACTTTAGTTAAAATTTGTCTACAGGGCCGGTTGAGCGCTGTTTTTTTATTACCTTGTTTATTTAGTGCTTTAAAGTGAAGAAGTGTTGTGTGGCAAAAATCGATCCTTTGCAATAAAACCGATCCTGCTTGCAAGCCGGTTTTGCTAATGCAAAACGTTAAGGTGATCCGCCTCGAAGCACTACGATACGAGTTTATCTCACCACATAAGAATTTTATATGATTAAGTGCTGCAAACGGATCATAGGAAATAGTCTTATTGACGATGAAAACTACCTCTAAAGTAGTTGCTCCTGTGGGAAAGGATTACGGTAGAGGTTTTTCTCACGGCTCGAAATCGAAATAAGTGAATATTTTCTATGAAGTAGTGAATTTTCAACATAGTTTACATAGAAGCTTTTCCCTATAATTGCATTCAGACGCAAGCAGATTCAGAGGAAATGAGGAGGAAAGCGGCATGAAGGTGGAGCAACAGAAATCGGGCTTGTTGGAAGTGAACCTCGATTGGAGCGACTTTTTGTCCAGGCACGATATGTCGTGGACGACACGTCCGATGACGTGGAATGAAGGGGCCTTTATCGGCAACGGCTTGATGGGGGCGATGATGTTCGGGGAAGAGCACCGCGACAAGCGGAATGTGCTTCGCTTCGTCCTCGGGCGAACGGATATTACGGCAGCCCGCACCAGCGGCTACAGTCCGCGGATACCGATCGGGGAGATCGATCTCGAATGTGAAGGCTGGGTGTATCAGCCGACGGAAATTAAGGTGGATCTGTGGAATGCCGAGATCAAAGCCCGGGTTGTTACGACCAAAGGCGAGATTGGGCTGAGAGCGTTCATCCATAGCGAAAAAATGGTGCTGGTCATCGAAATCGAGCCGACCGAGGGAGAGCGGGGAGCCAAGCTGCAATGGTATGCAGAGCCCGAGGTGTCCCCTGTTCTCAAAAATGCGGACGGCATCAATTTGAACCAATATATCCCGGACATTCAATTGAACCGGTATACTGAACAGGGAGTACAGATCGGTGTCCAGCAATACCCGTTGGGTGACGGCTGCACGACGGCATGGCAGGAGATCGAGAAGGCTCCGAATCACCGGATCTGCTATTTGACGGTGCAAAAAGGAGTCGGCGACGACGCCCGCCAAGAAGCCGTCAGCCTCGTGCGAGAAACCGCGCAAGCCGATCTGGAGCAGGAGGTTCAAGCGCACCGCAGCTGGTGGCATGCGTATTATCCGCAAAGCTTTGTATCGATACCGGATACGATGCTGGAAGGCTTTTACTGGATTCAAATGTACAAGCTGGCTTCGGCGACGCGCAAGGAGTACATGATCATCGATAATCAGGGTCCTTGGATGGCTCCGACCCCGTGGCCCGGCGTATGGTTCAACATGAACGTGCAGATGAGCTATTCTCCGGTATACACGTCGAACCGACTGGAGCTTGGCGAATCGCTTATTCGCGGGCTGGAAGAAAACTTCGACAACCTTATTGCCAACGTACCGGAGGAGTACCGCGAGGATTCGGCAGGCCTGGGCCGGAGCTGCAGCTACGATCTGAAGGCCAAGGTTGTGGACGAGACCGGCAACCTGCTATGGATTTGTCACAATTACTGGCGCCAATACCGCTATTCCATGGACGAGTCGATGCTGCGCAACGGCCTGTTCCCGCTGTTGAAGCGGGGTGTGCAATATTTTATCCACATTTTGGAGCAAGGGGAGGACGGCAAGCTGCATTTGCCTCCGACTGTCTCGCCGGAATACGGATCATTCAAGAAAATGACCGTGCCGGACTGCCATTACGATCTGGCACTCATTCGCTGGGGCTGTGAGACGCTGCTCGCCGCAAACGGCAGGCTGCAGCTTGACGATCCGTCTGCTGAGCGCTGGACGTACGTGTTGGAGCATCTGACGCCGCTGCCGACGGATGAGAACGGCTTGCTCCTCGGCAAAGACGCCCCGATTGAATTCGGGCATCGTCATTTCAGCCATTTGCTCGCAGTATTCCCGCTGCATATCATGACCGGAGAGCAGCCGGAGGAGCGCGAATTGATCCATAAGTCGCTCCGCTACTGGACCGGGATGGAAGGCGATATGCGCGGCTTTACGTTCACGGGCGCAGCCTCCATTGCAGCTGCTATCGGTCTCGGCAACGAAGCGCTGCAATATATCCGCAGCTTCATGCATCTCATCAAGCCGAACACGATGTATCGGGAGGCCGGGCCGGTCATCGAGTCGCCGCTTGCCTGCGCCGAGTCGATCCAGGATTTGCTGCTGCAAAGCTGGGGCGATACGATTCGCGTATTTCCTGCCGTACCAGACGAATGGCAGGAAATCAGCTTCCACAACCTGCGGGCGGAAGGAGCATTCCTGCTCAGCGCAGAGAGAAAGGCGGGCCGCACGGCGTTCATCCGCGTGCAGAGCCTGGTTGGCGAGCCATGCCGGATCCAGACGGATTGGCGCAGCCTGAACATTCGCGCGATCGGGGAGCGCGAAGTGCCGCTTCGCCTGCTCGGAGACGGACTCGTCGAGCTGGAGTTGAAGCAGGGCGAGGAAGCGCTGCTATACGAGGGCGAACGGCCCGAGCCGTTCCGCATCGAGCCGGTTGCGGCGAAGCGCAGCCTGCGCAATTATTTCGGTGCCAACAAGCCGTGGCGCTTGTACGGGGTACCGTTCCAGGAGTAATTCGAACCTCCCCCCTGTCGCACAAAACGAAGGACACTGCCTGATACAAGGTGGTGTCCTTTTTTCCGTTGTTTCCGAACTTTATAATAATTCCAATTATTCCCTATATGTAAAACGTATGAAAAAGCAATCGAGATTATATTTTCCATTATATATCAGTGCATGTTAGCATAGAGTCAAACCTGTTTGCCGCAGAAGAGTGTGGGCATAATGCTATTGCAGCAAATCTGAATCTGGGCGAGTCCGTCACAAAGGAGTAATGAATTCGTGTCATCCCGTTCATCGTTTCCATTATTATTAGTAAATATGTTTCTTGCTATGCTGGGCGTCGGGCTTGTCGTGCCGGTATTGCCGGAGTTTTTGCAGCTATTCAATGCAAGCGGCCAGGCGGCAGGATACCTGGTATCGGCCTTCGGCCTGAGCCAGTTTTTATTTTCCCCCGTCGCAGGCGAGTGGTCCGATAAATACGGCCGCAAGCCGATGATTATTATCGGGCTATTCCTGTTCGCTATATCCAATTGGCTGGCGGCTACGGCGGACCATATTATCATTATGTACGTATCGCGTTTGATCGGCGGAATCGGCTCCGCCGCCTTGGTTCCTTCCATTATGGCTTATGTCGCCGATATTACGACGGAGGAGCAGCGCAACAAGGCGATGTCATGGCTAGGGGCTTCGATGACATCAGGCTTTATTATCGGCCCCGGTGTCGGAGGGTTCCTGGCGGAATGGGGCATCCGGGCTCCATTTTATGCATCCGTGTGCATGGGGCTGCTGGCGATGCTGTGCAGCATCCCGCTTTTGCCCGAATCCTTGTCCAAAGAGAGCCGCTTGAATCGGAGGCAGTCGCTGCAGAAAAGAGAGAACGTATTCCGCCAGCTGGTGCTTTCGTTCCGGTCGAAATATTTTATATTGCTGTTTATTGTCTTCGCCATGACGTTCGGCATGACTCACTTTGAAGCGATTTATCCGCTGTTCGTAGTGCAAAGCTACGGATTTACGACCCGTGATATTGCAATCTTGTTCACGGTTTGCTCTCTGATCGCTACGTTCAATCAGCTTGTATTGACTAACTGGCTGACCCGAAGGTTCGGGGAGCCTACGGTTATTCATTGGATGCTTCTGCTATCGGCTGTCTCGCTTGTATTGCTGCTGTTCTCGGGAAATTTCTACTATGTGCTGTTCATGACGATGCTGTTTTTCACCTTCAACAACATTATCCGTCCGACGATCAACACGCTGCTATCCAAACAGGCCGGGGAGGAGCAGGGCTTCGTTGCGGGAATGAACAACGCCTATATGAGCCTCGGCACGATCTTCGGGCCGCTTGCAGCCGGCATTTTGTTCGATGTCCATATGAACCTGCCTTATTTGTTCGGCTCGTTCGTGCTGCTCATAAGCTGTTTCGTATCGGTAAGATGGGTGGGAAGAGGAAGCAAGAGAGACGCTGCCGACCGGATGCATTCGTAGTTCCGATTCTCAATAAGGAGAAGCACGTCATAATGCACCCTCAGCCAAGCTTGTTGTTATGTTATAATGAGAGCAGCAGCAACAATAATGACGAGGATTGTGAATGGTTATGGTTAAAGCAGTGGATCGTACCTCCTAATACGAAAATAAGTACTATTAGGAGGGCATAAAAATGAATTTTCATTTGATCGATATGGATCATTGGAGCAGAAAGCCTTATTTTGAGCATTATTTAAACCAGGTCAGATGTACCTACAGCATGACGGCCAACATTGACATTACCCATTTGCTTGCCAAGTCAAAAAGCCGAGGAATCAAGCTGTACCCGGCGCTGATCTACATGATTGTAACCGTGGTGAACCGTCATGTCGAATTTCGTACCTGCCTTGATGCCGAAGGAAGGCCGGGGTATTGGGACTCCATGTCTCCCAGTTATACGCTGTTTCACAATGAGAATAAAACCTTCTCCAGTATATGGACCGCGTACCGTGAAGTTTTCGACGAGTTCTATAACGGCTGGCTGGAGGACCAAGACAAGTACGGAAGCGTCATGAAGCTTATGGCTAAAGCAAACGAACCGCCAAATACCTTCAACATTTCGTGTATCCCTTGGGTTCATTTCACGGGATTTAACCTGAATATCGATAACGGAAGCGCCTATTTGCTCCCTATATTTACAATGGGAAAGTACGATGAACAGGACGGCGCGATCCGGCTGCCTCTCTCCGTGCAGGTACACCACGCTGTATGCGACGGCTATCATACCGGACTCCTGTTCCATGAGCTGCAGCAGCTGGCTGACAGCTGCGAGCAATGGTTGCCAGGCGACCGAACACGGGTGGAGCCTTAAGCGGTATAAGGAAGAATTGGCCGGCGCGGACACAGGTTCCGCCTGCGCTCGGAAGAAGGAATAAATAAGGAAGGCATTTTCGCGATAACGGTCGCTAAGATGCCTTTCTTTTCTTTTTCAACGATGAATGAAAGCAGCCTCTTACCTCTTAAAGGAACGATCTGATAAATACGGCTGAAACCATTTGTCCACAAGGTTATGCACAATATCAACAGGCTTCAAAGCAGTGCTGTGCATAAAGCAGAGTCGTTTTATAAACATATCCACATTTCGAGTTATCCACAGATTTCTCTCCTCAGGACCTCGCGGTTAATAATTTATTCACATAAGTTTGATATTCCGTTAACATTGTGCAGGTACAATGGAGCTGTAAAGAATAGCAAAGATAGAAAAACACATATTAGGGTACGAGTCGAGGAGAAAACCCTTGTATGCAGCGAATGAAGCACGCGGTTGCTTTCGTTTGTTGGATGTAAGGGTTTTTTGGGTTGTCTTCATGATGGTTTATTACAGAAAGGAGCTGCGCTACGTTTGCCGGATGTACTGAATTTTGACGGCTATTTTTTTGATTTGGACGGAACCTTGTTCCTTGGCAGTCAGCTGCTTCCCGGTGTCCGGGACACCTTGGAGGTGCTTCGTCAGGCGGGCAAAAGCATATGGTTTCTGACCAATACGACGACCCGGACGAGGGAGGATTGCCGGATCAGGCTGCAGCAGCTTGGTTTGGAAGCCGATGTGGAGGAGATTGTAACGGCAGCGTTCGTCTCGGCCGTCTACTTGCGGGAGCAGCAAAATTGCAATGTGCTCGTAGTCGGTGAGCCGGCGCTTATTCGTGAGCTGGAGGAGCAGGGAATCCCGTACACGACAGATGCGCTCGCAGCGACCCATGTCCTGGTGGGAATGGATATGCATTTCACCTACGACAAGCTGCACCAAGCGATGAAGGCCGTCCTTGGCGGTGCCGCGCTTATTGCGGCTAATCCGGATCCGAGCTGCCCGATTATGGGAGATATTATTCCCGATACGTGGTCGATGGTGAAGGCGATCGAAGCGGCAAGCGGCGTCGCGCCGTTAACGGTGATAGGCAAGCCGTCCTTATATTACGGCTCGAAGGTGCTGGAGTGGAGCGGGCTTGCGGCTGAACGGTGTCTAATGGTGGGAGACCGGCTGGAAACGGACATTATGTTCGGGATCAACAACGGGATACGCACCGCACTGGTACTTACGGGAGTTACATCGATAGAGGATATGGAGAAATTTCCGTCGAAACCGGATTATGTATGGGCTACCTTACATGATTTTACAGCTTTATGCCGGGGGCGGCTCCGGGCTTAAGACGAGAACGCGCAACACGCTTAAATGATAAAAAGGCAGTCCTTAGCGGACGGCCTTTTTATGATGCAACATAAGAACAACCTCTACCCGAAGTCCGTTCACAGAGGAGCGACCGCATGCAGAGGTTGTTTATATCGCCTTCGGAATCTTATCCATTCAATTGTAATAAAATGTAATAAAAAAAACGTCGTTCGACGTTATAGGTGCTAATCTATAGTTGCATTCAAAAGCAGACGGTGATACAATAGGGAACGTTCGTCACTATTTGCACAGTATGCACATCAATACATTTCAATCCTTATTATGATTATAGCATTGCAAGAGGGAAAAGTCAAACTTTTATTTCTGGCAGGCATCCATCCTTAGATCCCATTCGGAAGAGAGGCGATTTTTTTGAGTATGACGGAAGTCGATTGGCGTGAAGAGCAGCAGCGGGTTGATTCAGTTATAAGCAAAATCGGCAAGCGCATCGAACGTTTGGAAGAGGAGGTCGGCGATGCCAGGTCGGATGTCGTCGATATCCGCAAACATTTTTGGGATGAAGTAACCGTCAACTTGAGCAGCATGGAGGACCTCAACGAAACGTATTTCAGCCTGAAGCAGCAGGTCGAAATACTTAACGACAGGGAACGCCGTCATCGGCAGGCATCCATTGCCCTTGGCAAGCTGAGACGTCTGGTGAAATCGCCTTATTTCGGAAGGATCGATTTTACGGAGGACGGGGGAGGCCGGACCGAGGCCATCTATTTGGGAATTGCATCGTTTTCCGATGAAGATGAGAATACGTTTCTCGTATACGATTGGCGCGCCCCCGTGTCGAGCCTGTATTATGATTATCCGCCCGGACCTGCATCGTACGAGACGCCGGGTGGCGAAGTAACCGGAACGATGGAGCTCAAACGGCAGTATGTCATTCGCGACGGGAAGATTGCGCTGATGTTCGACACCGGCGTCACTATCGGCGATGAGCTGCTGAAGCAGGTGCTGAGCCGCAGCTCCGACGCGCAAATGAAGAGCATCGTGGCGACGATTCAGAGGGAGCAAAACCGGATTATCCGTAACGACACAAGCCGTATGCTGATCGTGCAGGGAGCTGCAGGAAGCGGAAAAACATCGGCCGCGCTGCAGCGGGTCGCCTATTTGCTGTATAAGCACCGCGAGACGCTTTCGGCGGATCAGATGGTGCTGTTCTCGCCGAACCCGATGTTCAACAGCTACGTCTCGACCGTGCTTCCGGAGCTTGGCGAGGAAAATATGCAGCAGACGACGTTCCAGCAGTATTTGGAGCATCGCCTCGGCAAGGATTATCAGCTTGAGGATCCGTTCGGCCAGCTGGAATATGTTCTCGCCGCTGCGGGCGAGCCGGATTATGCCGCAAGAATCGAAGGCATCCGGTATAAATCCTCGGTCGATTTCCTCAACGTCATTAACCGTTATAAGGAAGTGCTGGAGCGGGAAGGGATGATTTTTAAGCCGATCCGGTTCCAGGGCAAGACCATCGTCTCTGCGGAACGAATACGAAAGCAGTTCTACGAGTTCGATTCGTCCATTCGGTTGCCGAACCGGCTCGTGCTGCTGCGCGACTGGCTGCTAGGAGAAATTCGGGAGTTCGAGAAAAAAGAACGGCAGGCGGATTGGGTCGATGAAAGCATCAACCTGCTGGACCGCGAAGATTATCAGCGCGCTTATACCCAGATGCGCCGCAAGCGGCAGGACAGTCCTGAGAACACGTTCGATGACTATGAAGTAGAAAGAGACATTTTGGCGCGCATGGTCGTCAATGATCGGCTGAAACCGGTGCGGTCGCGGGTCAAGCGGCTGCGCTTCGTTCATATGTCGGCTATTTATCGGCAGTTGTTCGAGAAAGAGGAACTGTTCCTTCAGGCAGCGGGTGAAGCGGGAATGCCTGCTCTGTGGGCCGATATTTGCCGTCTGACCGCCGATACGATGGAGCGAGGAGAGATCGCTTATGAGGATGCGACGCCGCTGCTCTATTTGAACGAGCTGATGCTGGGCTTCCAAATGAATACGTCCGTCCGCCACGTCATCGTGGACGAAGCGCAGGACTACTCCCCGTTCCAGCTTGAATTTCTGAAACGTCTGTTCCCGAGGAGCCGGATGACGGCGCTCGGCGACATGAACCAGGCGATCTACGCCCATGCCTCGGCGCTTGGCGAGCTCGACCCGATCACGGCGCTGTACGGGCCGGAGCAGACCGAGCTGATCCGCTTGACGCGCAGCTATCGATCGACGCAGGAAATCGTCGAGTTCTCCCGCGGCATGGTGCCGGGAGGCGAAGAGATCGTGCCGTTCAACCGCGGCGGCGACAAGCCGCTCGTTGCAACCTTTGCAAGCCGCGACGCGCTGCACGACAAGATCGTGAGCGATGTCGCAGCGCTTCGCGCGGAGAGCTTCGAGTCGATCGCGATCATCTGCAAGACGGCGGGCGAGAGCGCCGAAGTCTATGAGGCGCTTAACGGGCGGCTCCCGCTGCAGCTGATCACGAAGACGACGCCGGAGTTCGTGAAGGGCATCGTCGTCCTTCCCGCGTACCTCGCGAAGGGCGTCGAATTCGATGCCGTTATCCTCTATAACGGCTCCGAAGAGCAGTACAGCCGCGAGAGCGAGCGGAAGCTGTTTTATACGGCATGTACGAGAGCGATGCACCTGCTGCATATTTATGCTCTCGGCGAGCTCAGCCCGTTCGTGACGGCGCAGCATCCGGACACGTATATATTGGAAGGTGCCGGCGGCCGGTAACGGCGGCCGCTTCTGGGCGCCTCGCTAACAGAAACACCTTAGCCCCCTTAGAGCTTATATGCACTCGGGGGCTAGGGTGTTTTTTCGATATAGTACCGGCTATTTGACATCCACGACAATGCTGTCCAGCATCCGGTCTCCGATGTAAGGCAACAGCCGCCAGCGCCCTTGCTCCGGCAGCGTCACCATCGAAGGGGCGGTCCGGTCCGCTCCGTTAACGCTTCCTCCCAACGTAAGAGGAGAGAGCACATCGATGATGCGCTCCTCTCCCTGCTTGACCGCTTTTACAGAGAAAGAGCCCTTCAGCTCGTCATCGCGACCCCACACGTGCCACATCGCTTTTTGCGGAGCTCCGGCCCGGAATCCGGGATCAATGAAGCCGATATTCTGCGCGGTGCCTCTAAGCTCCACGCTTCCGGACTTGAACAGGGGGCTCAGCTCCCATGACGATTCCGGGACGAACAAGGTGACATCGCCGTACCGCTTGCCGTCCAGCTCGACGGTATACCTCCATAGTCCGCTGAGCGGAAGTCCCAGGTTGGCTACGCCAAACCGCTCCAGCCCTTGATAGCCGCTGCTCGGCTCTGTAATCGCTGCTGGAGCTGCTGCCGTAACCTTGTAGCCGGAATGCACATGCTCGGCATAGATGGCGAGCGATTTGCCGCGGAGCTCCTCGAACGGAGCCTGAAACGAGAAGAGATAGCCGTATGGCCGGCCGGCCTTCAGCTCAGGATCAGGGAATACGGAGAACAACAGCTTGCCGTTCTCGTAATATTGGGTCCGCTCCCCTGCCGGCTTGTTGGACGAGACGACGTCCGGCGGCCATGACGGCAGCAGCGAGGTCCCGTCGCCCGATAGCCATAAGCCGGCGGCTCCCAACGCCGCGACAATCAAGACTGCCGCTGCCGTCTTAGGTGCGCGGGATCGGCGATGGCGGGCCGCCCCCGCCTTTTTCTCGACATTCGCTTTGCGAAGCACCTGCTGCTGCATTTCCTTCGTGAAGCGGCTTTTTATAAACGGAGAGCTCTCCATCTCTTTCGCCCAATGGGGTTTTTGCCGGTCCGTCATCTTCCTTCACCCTCCGTTTCGTGTTTCAGCAAAGCGGTAAGCTTGTGCCGGGCCCGGTGCAGCCTGGATTTTACCGTTCCTTCGGATACTTGCAGCAGCTCGGCAATCTCCTTCATCGGGAGTCCGTAATGATAGTCCAGAATAAGGACCTCGCGGAATTTGCGCGGCAGAGTCAAGACATGCTCCCACAGCTGCTTTGTCTCCAGACGCTCGAACATGATGTGTTCAGCCGACGGCGACGTTTCTTTGCGGTATAGCACGGTGTCCCAGAGCGTCACTTTGCGGATGAAGGCGCTTTGCAAATAATGCAGCGATTTGTTGCGGGCAATGGTCAACAGCCAGCTTTTTACACTGCACTCGCCTCGGAACGAATACAGCTTGCTATAGGCGATTAAAAACACTTCCTGCGATATATCGTCGGCGGCATCGGCCCTGCGCGTCAAAAAATAGGCGAAGTTCCATACGTCGTCCCCATAGGTCGTCATAAGATCGCGCAATACTTCATTCCGGTCGTAGCCGGGAGCCAGGTATTGCAAGTAGTGCCGTTCCAAATCGATCACCTCTACCTAATAAGACCGCCGACTTGCCAAAAAGTTCCCGCACGATTCGTGGAGAACGGTCCGAGCTGCCCTATGCCCTATGCATCGTCCATGCGCGTTTCAAGTGATGATTTTATTTTAAGGTTGTAGATGGTAGAATGAAGAAGATGAAGAGCAAACGGCGTTCTTGCGGGACGTCGTTTTTCAATATAGATAACCTGACACGGCTTAGGTATGGGGAAGTGGAGATGAGGCATCTATGGATTTGCGGAAGCTGCGGATCAATGATACGACACAATCGAAGTCCAGCGAGGAGCGGGACGAATACGAGAAGGATTATGCAAGACTGATCCAGTCCCCGGCGTTTCGCCGGTTGCAGGGTAAATCGCAAGTGTTTGGCGCCGGTTCGGGAGACTATTACCGCACCCGGCTGACCCATTCTCTTGAAGTGTCCCAAATTGCGAGAGAAGTGGCGCGCAGGATGGGGAAAACGTATTCTTTTCTAAGCAAGCGGGAGCATCCCGGCCTTATGATGGATCCGGCGGTAGTCGAATGCGCGTCATTGGCGCATGATTTGGGGCACCCTCCTTTCGGACACAAAGGCGAGGATGTGCTGAACCGTCTGCTCGCCGTAGTGCACGGGATGAAATATGAAGGCAACGCGCAAAATTTTCGCATCTTGATGTTTTTGGAGAAGCGCGCGGGCAGCGGAAGCGGTCTTGACTTGACGGCGGCGGTGCTGCTTGGGATCAACAAGTACCCGTACAATTTGGACGAGCCGGGCCGGATTAAGGGCGTCTATGGTATGGAATGGCAGGAAATTGCGGCGATCCGCCACAAATGGGGGATGCCCGAGGGCTGTTCTACGCTGGAGGCGCAGCTGATGGATTTGTGCGACGATATCGCCTACTCGACCCATGATATCGAGGACGGCATCCGTGCAGGCAAAATCCAGATGAACCGGACGTTCTTCGAGGACGCAAGGCTTGTAGCCAACGTTATGCAGGAAATTATCGACGATAACGGCAATGAGAATATGGACTGGGATCAGGTCGATATGAAGGCGATGGTTACGCGAGTGCTGATCGATTTCCTAGCCCAATGGGAGAAAATCTACGAGGAGTGCGGCAAAGAGGCGTCGCGTACCCGCAGAGAAATCAAGGCTCGCTGGGTCAGCCTTTTCGCTCATCAGGTAGGCATCATCGACGACGCGAAAAAAGGGTGGAAGCGCGTTACCTTCGTGCGCGACGGTAAGGAAGATATCGATCTGCTCCGGACGATGGAAATATTGAAGAAGCTTGCCTGGGTAACGCTCATCAAGGATTTTCGGGTGCAGCGGCTGCAAAAGCGCAGTGAAATCATGATACAGCGCCTGTGGACCAGCTTCATCGAATCCGAGACGGGCCGGCTCATTCTGCCCCCCGACTGGATGGAGAATTATGAGCTGCACAAAGGCAAATGGCCTTGGCCGAGGTTTGTCGCCGACTATATTTCCGGCATGACGGATGCCTACGCGGAGAAGGTGTATGCCGAAATGTTCGCGAGCAAATCCGGCTCGATCTACGAGATGGATTAGACAAGAAGAGAAGCGACTCCTGTTATGGAACGCTTCTTTTTTTGTTGGGGATGAGGAAGCTAAGGATTAATTATTGCAGCACTTGAACAATGGAATTTTTTGTATGATAATGAGTATGGAACGTGACACTTCTTATAAGGAGTGGTTAACATGCTGAATCCCAATATCTTCTTTCGTTAGTTGCGCAGGTGCCATGGCTTAGCCATAATCTAGCCCCACGCAGCGGGGAAGAAGATGTTCGATCAAGAAGAAATTCTGGCTTGGGAACAAGAAATTGTACGAAGAAAGACGTTCATCAAAACCAAACGTTATAAGGATCCTAGAGCCGACAAGCTGAAAGAAGTTCGAAAAGGCTTAAAAGCCGTACATTACGATAAAGAAACAGCGGATTGCCGCAGAGATCATTACAGACTGTACAGAAATAAAATGGCCCATTTGATCCGCACGGAGAAGTTCGATCTCATTGTAAACTACAAACGAACCAGTGGTTGGATTTGCTGGTGATTCGTCTGGTCAGCCGGTGTTTACCGGCTGATCTTTTTTGCGCTAAGCTCCGGCTCACAGCGCCATGCAACCTCGGGAAAAAATCACTAGTACAAGAAAAGCACCCTGTTGCCTAAGAGGGTCTTACCTTACTATGGAATTATATCCGGTTAGCTCTCTATGTGTATCCAAACCATCTTGAAATCGCTTCCAAATAACTGGATCAAAGCGGTAGCGAACAAAGAGACAAGGAGGGAGTTTATAAGCATGACACTAAAAAGCAATGCTCCAATTCCATTGGAGTATATTCAAACGGTCATAGGCCATCATCTCGACGGCACTATCACAGCGCTGGAGCCTGTGGAAGGCGGCAACTTCAGCAGCGCGTTTTCTTTTCGCATCGGAGAGCGCGATTATATTATTCGCTTCAACTCTTCAGAGGAAGCTTACGAGCATGAGGTGTATTTGTCGAGCCTGCTGCATCCTCAAGGGGTCCCATACCCTCAAGTATTCGGAAAAGGCCGCAAGGATGGCTTTACCTACTGTATTTCGCAGCGGGCTGCAGGAAAGATTGTGGCCAACCTGAAGCCGGAGCAGAAATCCGCTCTGCTGCCGGACCTCATCCGCGTCATTGCCATGATGAATCAAGTCGATCTGAGAGGAGCGTCCGGCTACGGCTTTCTGGGAAAGGACAACAACGGGCAATTTGCTTCGTGGGAGGCGTTCGTCCGAAGCTTCTTCAGTGAAGAACAGACCGGCACGTTCTGGGAGGGGTGGTACCGTTATTTCCACACAACCTGCCTGGAAAAGGACGTATTCGACGAATGCTACGCCCGCTTGCTCGAGCACTGCCGGTATAACGCACCGCACCGCCATTTTGTCCATCACGACTGCCATGCATGGAACATTCTCTCGGACGGACAATCGATTACCGGTATCATTGACGGCAATTGTATTTACGGGGATTTTCTCATTGATATTGCAACGATCGAATCGGCCTTTCCCGGCATCGACCTTGCGGAGCGGTTCCGGCTCCATTATGAACGAATCGGCTTTGAGGTACCGGACTTTCAGGAGCGATTGACCGGCGCGCGTTATTTTAAAGGAATCGATGGGATGCGGTTTTATGCCATGATGGGCTGGGAGGACGCATACAAGCAGTTGAGGGATCGATTGCTGGCACTATAACCTTGCAGCCAATTGCGTGTGACAACCGTCAAAGTCGGAAGAAACTACAAAGCTAAGGTTGAACTGTACTGTGATTCAATGATGTGGACCGGAGCGGAGACATCCGGTGAATAAGATGCTGCCCTGCCATCCATTCTAAGGAAAGAGGAAGGAGGTGGGCAATCATGGAAAAGGACCGAGAGTACGAGAGTAAGCACGAGAACCAGCGCGAAACCGGGCATGAGCCTACGATAGCGCCGGGAATGAACACCCATGACCCACTGGAGGAAAAAGCGACCGAGGACGAAGTGCACGAAGGCGATTCGACCCTAGTGACCCGTCTGTATTTGGATCGTACGCCGGAAGAGTAGCCCTAGAGAGACGTTCCGCGTTTAGGCGCGGAGCGTCTTTTTTTGTCTTATTGACGCTAATGGACTCCACGCTATGGATGCTCCGCGGTATGCTATACTGGAGGGAACGGACCGCGTGGCCGCGGGTTATGGAAGGAGACGGACGACCAGGATGTATCTTCGAACAGTGACGCTTTTGCAGGAGGAGCTTCCGGAGACGGAGGAGTATCCGTTTGGCATACCGAGTATCCGAACGTTCAGGCAGCTTGAGCTCAAGGCGCCGGTGACGTTTTTCGTCGGGGAGAACGGATCGGGCAAATCGACCCTGCTAGAGGCAATCGCCTATCAGGCGGGCTTCAACACGGCAGGCGGCGGACGGAACAACCAGCACCATGTCGATGCTTCCGGGTCGGCGCTCGGGCCGCATCTTCGTTTATCCTGGATGCCCAAGGTGACGAACGGGTTCTTTTTGCGTGCGGAATCGTTTTACCATTTTGCCTCGCATCTCGACGAGCTGTCCAAGGACCCGCTGGAAGGCTATAAGGCTTATCAGGCATACGGCAACCGTTCGCTGCACGAGCAGTCCCACGGGGAGGCCTTCTTCGCATTGTTCGCCAACCGGTTCGGCAAAAAAGGCATTTATTTGCTGGACGAGCCGGAAGCGGCGTTATCTCCTGCGCGGCAGCTTGCCTTTTTAAGACGAATGCATGAGCTTTCGTCCCACTCACAGTTCATTATTGCAACGCATTCCCCGATTTTGCTCGGGTATCCCGATGCGCAAATATATACATTCGACAGCACGCCGATTCATCCCGTCAATTATGAGGAAACGCCTCATTATGAGATTACCAGAGGCTTTTTGAACAACAGGGAGCTGTATTTGCGGCGATTGCTGGAGGATTAAGCCTTCATACAAAAATAACCTGCTCACCGCGAGGTGGCAGGCTGTTTTTTCGGAACCAGCAGTGTGCGAAGACGCTGCACCAACGGCTTTTCGACGATGACATAGAAAAGGCAGCATAGCGAAAGCGAAACGGCAAAGCAAACGATAGTGACGGCAAAAGGTCCGAGCCATTGGTCAGCGTGAGCCGCGGAGGCCAGCTTCAGCGTTATGGACAAGCAGGCCAAGCTTGTCAGCAGGATCGAATAGGAGGCGTCGCCGAGAAACTGCAGCGGCTTAATCCACGCGGGAGTCTCGGTACGCAGAGCGCCGATCCCTATCAGCACTAATGCCGAGCCGATGGTATACATCGTATTGATATAACCCACGTTCGGATTCATCCAACGCAATATCCATACGAGCGGGAACAGCAGAATGCCTGCAGCCAGCCAATACCCGCTGTAGCGAATGGTAAAGCGCCGTACTAACCAGGCGATGGCGACCCCGAGAACAAACTCCAGATGCAGCGCGTCAAACAGGAAGTGTATCCAGACGTCTTCCTTCAAATGAATCCACCCGAGATTAATCAAGCAGACGATGGCGAGCCAAAGCGTCCAAATGACGATAACCGTCCTGCGACTCAAAACAAACGACAAGGAAAACGCCAAGTAAAAGAAGACGATATAGGTTAGCGACCAGGCAACCGGCAATATCGGTGCATGGGACTGCGGCAGCAGCAGCAGCGACTGTACGATGACCGAAGGCTTCGTCTCGAACCCCAGCCCAAAGGAGGGAACGAGGAAATAGACCGGCAAAACGGCTGCGGTAACAAGCCAATATAGCGGGAATATGCGCAAAAACCTTTTGACGATAAACGTTTTCCATACGTCGGCATGGCCGAATTGGTTGTGATAGATGGTGTACATGAGAAAGCCGGTCAGCACGAAGAAATAAGCATAGCCGCCGGAGCGCCCCATGTCGCTGATTCCGAGAAAGTCGATATGAAAATATTTGTCGGCCATCTGCGCCGTATGGAACAGCATGACCAATACGACGGCAACGCCTCGGGCAGCCTGAATAAAAGGAATGGCAAGTCGTTTTTCCATGATTGTTCTCCGTATCCAATGTGTTTTTTATCTATAGTTTTAGGTTTCCGGAGACTATCATCTCATAAGTAAATGTCGCAAGTGTGACGCCAAACTGAAAATCGACTGAAAACGGGCAGGGAATTGGAGGGAAACTAGCTTAATTGCGGAGAGCTTAGCATAAGCTGGAAGTGGATCGGAAACCGAGAGCTTAGGCGGAGGCGATGGATGTTGACGAAGGAAGAAGTGCTGCTGCTGCTGCAGCAATTGCCGGAGCAGCTGAAGGAGGCTGAGACGGGGTACTATCAGGCGTTAAGCCGTCTCGAGGATACGAAGCTGGCTCTGCACGCCAAGGAATGCGAGCTGTTCAGCCATGGACTCATTACGGGGAAAAACGAACAGGCGAGAGACGCGGAAATATGGCAGCATACGCATGAATTGCGGAGAATGCTGGCCAAGACGAAAATGACGGTGGATCAGTACCGAGTGGATTATGATTATGCCAAAAACAAGCTGGAAAATACGCAGCTTATCGCTCAGCTGCTTCTGCAGCTGGACTGAAGGCGGCCAATGAGAAAAAGCCCGTGCGAAGAAGAAATTTCTTCTCGCACGGGCTTTTTATTAAAAGCAGGTGAAGGAGCGGATCCGGTTCAAATCCAGGCCGAAATAGAGCCAGAAGCCTGTAGGGCCGAAGCCAAACCAGCGGAAGCCGGCTATCGAGCGGCGTCCTACATGGGTCAAAAACATCCAGTACTGGTCGCCGTTATTTTGCCAAATATAGACGTAACGGAACAAGCAGCCGCGGATGCTTCCCGGATCTACGGCGAACATCGAGACGGAAGGCTCCGGAGGAACAAAGGATGGGGGTGGCGATTGCGGCGCTCCGAATTCACTTCCTGGAGCCCCTGGAGTTCCTCCGGGTCCGCCGGGAAAACCGCCTGGTATGCCGCCGGGGAAGCCTCCAGGTCCGCCCGGAAAACCGCCGGGTGTGCCCGGGAAGCCACCTGGAGTGCCTGGGAAGCCGCCTGGAGTGCCCGGAAATCCTCCGGGACCACCCGGAAAGCCCCCAGGTCCGCCTGGGAATCCTCCCGGACCGCCGGGACCAAAGCTTCTTTCGTCTACGTAATCAATAATAAACGGTTGTTGTTCAAACGGGTTCACTATGAACATCTCCTTTTTCTCGCTGCTGAGCAAATGCCTATCTGTGATTCAATATATGTAACAAATGCCCAGCAGGTTATGGGCTAATAGCCCGATAGGAGAATATATTTTGGTTATTTCTCAGCTTACTTGTGTCTTTCCGTGAAAAAAAGCATAGTGCTAAGGCGTCAGCTGCCTAATCTGGCTAGCGATACGCTCCACAGCTTCATCGGCGCTTAATTCCGCTTGACTGCCGCCATCCCGTTCCTTGTATTCCACCCGGCCGTCTGCGGCGCCTTTGCCGATAACGATGCGCAGCGGGATGCCGATCAGGTCGGCGTCCTTGAATTTGACGCCAGGTCTCTCCTCACGGTCGTCCATTAATACTTCGACGCCGAGCTCCTTAAGACGTGCATAAAGCTTATGGGTCAGCTCCATTTGCGTCCCGTCCTGAACGGAAACCGGGATCAAATGCACATGAAACGGCGCGATCGATAGCGGCCACACGATCCCGTGCTCATCGTGGCGCTGCTCGACGACAGCCGATAACAGCCGGGACACGCCGATGCCGTAGCAGCCCATGATGATTCTGGCTGCTTTGCCCGTGGCGTCCGTCAGCTCGGCGCCTAGGCTGTCGCTGTATTTGGTCCCGAGCTTGAACACGTGACCGATCTCGATGCCCCGCCGGGCGGTCAATGCGCCCGAGCAGCGCGGGCAGAGATCCCCTTCTCTCACATTGCGGAAGCTTCCGATGTGATCGAGCGGGAAATCTCTGCCGGGCACGACATGGCGAAGGTGCATGTCGGTTTTGTTCGCCCCCGCTATGCCGGAGGCGACCGATGCGGCTTCTCGATCTGCGAGAAGCCGGATGGACAGGCCGACCGGGCCGATGAATCCGGCCGGACAGCCCGTTGCCTTCACGATCGCAGCTTCGTCGGCAAGCTCGATGTGCTCGGCGTGCAGGTAATGCTTGACCTTGATTTCGTTCACCTCATGGTCGCCGCGAACGACGACGGCTACTGGCTCGCCGTCCGCTAAATAGATGAGCGTCTTGAGCAGCTGATCCGCTCCAATGTTCAGAGCCTGCACGAGCTGCTCGATCGTCTTGATGCCGGGCGTCGCAAAAGGCTCGCAGCCTGCGGCAGAAGGAGCAGCTGATCCGCCGGCTTCGTTCGCGCGGGCGGCGCTATGCTCCTCCGGAGCCGCCTCGGCCATCTCCAGATTGGCTGCGTAGTCGCATTCCGAGCAGCTGATGACGGTGTCCTCGCCGATATCGGCGAGAGCCATGAATTCATGCGTGCCGCCTTCGCCGCCGATCGAGCCCGCATCCGCTTCGACGGCGCGAAAGTGCAGGCCGCAGCGCGTGAAGATCCGCTGATAGGCGCCGAACATCGCCTGATACGACTGGTCGAGACTCTCCCAGTCCAAGCCGAAGGAATAGGCGTCCTTCATCAGAAATTCCCGCCCGCGAAGCAGCCCGAAGCGGGGACGGCGTTCATCGCGAAATTTCGTCTGGATTTGGTACAGCGTCATCGGCAGGCTGCGATACGAAGTCACATGGTCCCGGACTAACGTAGTGACCACTTCCTCGTGGGTCGGCCCAAGAGCGAATTCTCTGCCGTTGTGGTCATGAAGCCGCATCAGCTCGGGGCCGTACAGCGAATAGCGGCCCGATTCGTGCCACAGCTCGGCGGGCTGCATGGCGGGCATGAGCATTTCCTGGGCGCCGGTACGATCCATTTCGTCGCGGATAATCCCTTCCAGTTTGCGCAGCACTCTCCAGCCTAGCGGCAGGTAGCTGTAAATGCCGGCAGCGAGCTGCCGGATGTAGCCTGCCCGGATCAAAAGCTTGTGGCTCGCAGCTTCCGCTTCCGCAGGCACTTCCCGCATAGTAGGAATCAAAACATTCCGTTGTCTCATCGTAATAAATGCCTCCTTAGTTGAGGTATGGCGGCAAAATCGCGGAGCTCCCGCAGGGGGAATCCGGCTTGCCTGCGCAAATGCAAAAAAGACGCATCCGTCAGGGACGAATGCGTCGTGGTACCACCCTGTTTGCAGCCGCTCGGTCCAATCGAGTCCCAGTCAAAAGACATGGGATCGAAGCAGGAGCGGTTTCTCCATGAAAAATAACGGCTTCCACCGGCAACGGATACTCGGATTTCCCCATTGCAGCTTCAAGGCGGGAAGGACGGGTCGATTGGGGAGACTCACAGCCTGGTTCTCCCTCTCTGCAGCAATCGGACGGATGCCCTTATGTCCTTGTCATAGCTTTTGGTTTAAAACTTTTTTACTTTTTTAGATTAGTACTAATTTACATGATGCCGGAGGCCAGGTCAAGCGGGATGAGCGGAACTCCTGCTAAAGCCGGGTCTTTCGACATGCTTCGCTTCATTTTGTCGTAAAAGCAAGAAATGAGGCTGAATCTTCCTTATTGTGGTAAAATGGGGGAGGAACACAGCAGGGGAGGGGAAGAGATGATGAAACCATGGGGCGCCGTCGTGGCGGCTTGCGTGCTATGCGCCGCGCTGGTCTCGCCGGGGCAGGCGGCCGCAGCGGAGCGGCCTGTACGCGTATACCTCGATAACAAGCTGATCAAATTCGAGGTGGATCCGATACTGGACAATGGAACGACGCTTGTTCCGTTCCGCGCTATTTTTGAAAAGCTGGGGCTTGAGGTAGGCTGGGACGGCGAGATGCAAACCGTGACGGGAACGAAGGAAGGGCTCGCAATCCGGCTGGCGATTGATGATACGGAGGCACTTGTCAACGATCAGCAGAGTGTTCTGGAGCTCGCTCCGCGTCTGGTCGAAGGCAATACGCTCGTACCTTTGCGATTCGTGAGCGAAGCGTCAGGGAAAGAAGTGACCTGGAATCAGAGCAATCGGACCATTCATTTGAAAAGTCCTAAAGGAAGCTCGAACACCGGCGGCGGTACGAAGGAGCCGGCTAAGCCGGACGATGAGACCGACCCGGCCAAGCCGGTCCGGGGCGAATATGTCTACCCCGACGGCAGCAAATATACGGGACTGCTTGTCGGCGGTTCTCCTGAAGGAAAGGGCAAGCTGACGGATGCCGGGGGAAGGCTGCTGTTCGACGGAACGATGAAAGACGGGCTTCCGTCCGACGGGCGATCCAAAACGTATCACGGAACCGGCCGGGTAGATTTTGACGGTCTCATTAAAGACGGGGTTGCCAGCGGTGCCGGCAAGCAATATGCCGCCGACGGCGACCTGCTTTTCGACGGAACCTTTGCGAACGGCGATCGCGAGAAAGGGACCTTGTACTACGACAACGGTGACAAATATACGGGACCTTTCGACAACAACGTGCCTAGCGGTACCGGAAAGCTGCTGTACAGCAACGGGGACGTCTACGAAGGGGATTTCGTGAACGGCCAGCGCGAGGGAACGGGGACCTTCAAGACGGTAAGCGGTGAAAAAGTAGCCGGCGATTTCAAGAACAACATGATGAACGGCATCATATCGCATTATGACAAGAAAGGCACGCTGCTCTCGGTAAGCGAATATGCTAACGGCGTTCTCATCCGCAAGGTGGATATGGGGGATGGATCCAGCACGCTGCCGAGCACGAATCCATCCAACCAGACGGATCCGATTCGGAAGGAGAACGACCGCCATCAGAAGGTTTTGAGCGAGATAAGAGAGCGGTTCAATCAGGATAAAAAGCTGCTGGAGGACCAAATCAGCCAAATCCGCAAGGAGCAGCCGGGTACTTACAGCAGCCTCACCGATTATGAGAAGGCGATCGAGAAAGCGGAAGTCAAGGAAAAGGAAATCAGAGACAAGCTGAAGCAGCTGTCGGGCGACAGCTCGAATGCGGCGGAGGCGGCGAGAGCGGAGCTGGACAAGCAGTGGCAGGACGCTCAGGCGGCGTTGGAGAAGCTGTATGCCAAAGGGACCGCACAGCAGCGTATCGATTCCTTGAAGGAAGATATAAGCGAGCTTCGCGACAGGTTTAATGAAGATATTAAAGAGGAGAATGACCGGCATACTCATACGATTCAACAGTTAAAATAGAGCTTGTCCGCACAAAAAATCCGGCTGTCTGGTGACAGCCGGACTTTTTGCGTTTCGCCATAGCGGGCAGCTGTGGATTAAATGAGGAAGATGGCGACGACAGTCGTTACGGCCAATCCTATGAGCACCGGCTTCAAATTGCGGCGCGCCACCTCGAACGGATCGACGCCGCATATGGCTGCCGCAGGAATGAGCGCCCAAGGAATAAGCGTCCCTCCGCCGACCCAGATGGCGGCAATTTGCCCGAGTGCGGTCAGCGTGGCGACCCCCGAGCCGATAGCCGCCGAGAACAGATTGGCGATGGAGCCTGCCAAGGAAATGCCGGAGAAGCCGGATCCGTCCAATCCCGTGATAGCTCCGACGGTCGTTAACGTGACGGCTCCTACCGTTTGATTAATCGGCACCGTATGAGCGAGCGCAAGCCCGAGGTCGTTGACCAGACCGTGCGATCCCGCCGGAAGCACCTTGCCGAAAATGTCCACGAAAGCCGAGTCGCCCAGATAAAAGAATGCGGCGATCGGGATAACGGGTCCGAATATTTTGAAGCCGAACTGCAGGCCTTCGATTAAATATTCGGACGCTTTTTCAAGCCCCTTCTGCTTATGGGCCGTCAGCGTAATGAGAAGCATAATGAGCAGCGCCGTGCCTCCGACCAAGGCGGTGGCATCTCCGCCCTGCAGCTTCAAGGTGAACATGGCGACGACATCGGCCACGAACAGCACAGGAATCAGCACGGCGAACAAGACCCGGTTGCCGGAGGACAGAAAGTCTGCGCGGGAGCCTGCTGCAAGCGGGCTAGCCGTTACCGCGGCGCTCCCTGCTTGAAGCTTGCCGCTCTTCATATCGCGCCGCAGCAGCAAGAAACTGGTGACGGTGGTCACGACCCCCATCACGATGACGAGCGGCACGCTGGCCTGAATGACATCGCCTACCGGGATGCCGGCCGCATCGGCGGTCAGCTTAGGCGCGCCTTGGATGACAAAGTCACCGGACAGCGCAATCCCGTGTCCGAACAAGTTCATCGCGATAGCGACGCCTATCGCCGGCAAGCCGACGCGCAGCGCTACCGGCAGCAGCACCGCGCCCATCAATGCAACGGCGGGGGAGGGCCAGAAAAACCACGAAATGACCATCATCAAGCCGCCGATAATCCAGAAGGCGAGCGCCGGTGTACGGATGAACCGGGCGAAGGGCGAGATCATCGATTCGTTGATTCCGGTCTGAGTGAGCACCTTGCTCATGGATACGATGATCGAGATGATCAGGATCGTTCCCATGAGCTCCTTGATTGCAAAGATGAAGCTGTTGAACACGCCGCTGATCGACTGGCTCAGCGATCCCGTCGAAATCAGCCCCAGCACGAGAATGCCGGCAATACATAAAATCGACGTATCGCGGCGAAATACCATGAATCCGATGATCAGAAAAATAAAAAGCAGATAAACCCAATGCAACGACACAATAGCAACGTCCAAACCAATCGCCTCCCAGGGCATAAGCCCAAGCTTCCGGATACTACACCATATGCATAGGCGGAGCGTTGGTGACGGAAGAGAAAGCCGGCGGAACGAAATATTTCAAGCGCATAACGATTGATAAGTCACTGTAAAAAAATGGATGGAAATCTATCTTGGGCTGGAATCGAACATGCATCGAAAATAATGAGCGTTAAAAAAATAAAAATAGGCTTGCAATAAACATAACCATTGGTTATATTATAACCATAGGTTAGTAACCGTTGGTTATAATTGAGTGCGGGAGGATATCATAGATGGACACAAAGACCGGGAAGTCACGTCAGGAGCTCCGTTCCGAGGAGACGAGGAATCGTATCCGGGAGGCTGCAGGCAACCTGTTCACGTCGAAGGGATACGATTCGGTAACGATGAGAGAGATCGCCAAGGAGGCGGGCTGCTCGCATACGACCATTTACTTGTACTACAAGGATAAGGAAGCCTTGCTTGAGCAGCTGGCGCTGCCGCCGCTGCTAAGCTTGGAAGAGGCGATGCGGGCCGTTACGGAACGGACGGAGCTGCCGCCAATGGAGGCGCTGAAGGAGATCAGCCGGCAGTTTCTTCTGTTCTGCCTATCCCACAAGAGTATGGTAACCGTCATAATTAGCGTGAAATCCGTTCGTGTGGACGAGGCGGACCCTGAGAGCGAAGTGAACAAGCATCGCAATCAAGTGTTCCGGTATTTGGCGGACGCGTTGAATCGGGTCATCGAAGCGGATGCGGAGGAAGAGAAGACGAATTATACGCGGATTTTCTTTTATATGCTGCATGGCATGGTTACGACCTACATCGGGAACGAAGAGGAAATCGAGCCGCTGTATGCAAGACTCGTTCCGATACTGGATCAAGGGATAGAGATCGTGGTATTCGGTATCGAGAAGAAGCGAAAGCAGGATGCAAAGCAGGGCAAGAAGCCGAAAGACAAAACGGGGAGGAAATAACGATGAAAATCGAACAAATATCTGAGCATGTGTGGAGATGCAGCATTTGGATGATCATTCCTGTAAACGTATGGGTTGTCAAATCCGATGAAGGGCTGACACTGGTCGATACCGGCATTTCGATGATGGCGGGAGGCTTGCAAAGATGCTTCCGTGAACTGAACGCTCCTCTTAAGCGCATCCTGCTGACCCACGGCCATTCGGATCATACAGGAGGCATCCGCAAAATCCGCGAAGCTCTCCCCGTGCCCGTCTATGCTCACGAGACGGAGATTCCGTATATGGAGGGGCGGCTTCCCTACCCTGGCAGGAAAAAAGCAGAGCACCTTACGGAGCCGGGGCTCGTTCAAAGCATCGATAGCCAAATCGCTGCAGCAGCCGGGCTGACGGTTCTCCATACGCCGGGACATTCCCCGGGGCATGTCGCTTATTTCCACGAACAAGATCGCGTGCTGCTGGCGGGCGACCTGTTCACCTCCAAGAAAGGCAGGCTGAACCGGCCGATGCCTATGTTTACGGCCGATATGGCGCAGGCGGTTGAGAGCGGCTCCGTCATAACCGAGGTCAATCCGCGATTGGTCAGCGTATGCCACGGAGGCGATGTCGTCATTACGGATGCAAAGCAGCAATACGAAGCCTATGCGCGCTCGGCGGCGGGCAACAGCAAGCCATAATAGCTATTATACATTTACAAAAAATAAGCAGCCGCGGAGATCGAATCCCGCGAGCTGCGTATTTTTTTGTCTATTTATGAGCGATGCGCCTTTTATGAAACGGTTTGCAGGACGAACTTATCCACTACGTGCTTGACTCCGTCTTCGTTATTGCTCAGCGTAACGTAGTTGGCGATTTGCTTCAATGCTGCCGAAGCATTGCCCATCGCTACGCCAAGTCCGGCGGCCTCCAGCATTTCGCGGTCGTTCGAGCCGTCGCCGACGGCAATGACCTGGGACATGTCGTAGCCGAATTGTCCGGCCAGGTAACGGAGCGCATCGCCTTTCGTACCTTGATGGTGGATGATCTCCAGGAAGTTCGGCTTCGATTTCGTAATATGCACTTGTCCTACGATCAGGCTGCGCAGCTCGACAGCCACTTCATCCAGCTTGGCTGGATCGTCGATGATCAACAGCTTGCTGGAAGGCCTGTTGACCAACTCGGAAAATGATGGATATACGGTATAAGGAATTTTGGATAATTCCGAATAAGCTTTAATCTTGTCGTTGTCTTCTTTTACATACAACACGTCATCGTTGTAAGTTTGCAGATGCAGTCCGTTGCGTTCGCAATAATCGAAAATCGTCCGCGCCGCCTCCATCGGAACCGATTGCTCATATAGGACGCGCCCGTCCACGGAATTTTTGACAAGCGAGCCGTTATAAGTAATGAGCGGCACATTCAGCTCCAGCTGGGCGGCCAGCTGCTTGGCCGAAGCGTACATGCGCCCGGTCGCGAGCGTTACCGTAACCCCGTGCGCGATGGCGTCCGCCAAAGCCTGCTTCGTTCCTTCGGTTACTTCTTTGGCATCATTGATGAGCGTATCGTCGATATCGATCGCCAGCATTTTATACATGGTTATCCACTCCCGTTATCTGTCTATGGCTATCATTATACCTCAGAACTGAGAGGAGGAGGTATAGAAGGAATTGACGTCTGCCATATAAGAGAGTAATTTAATATTAAGTATTAGTAGTTGGTACTAAAAAATGCATGAGCCATGGGAGGAACGGCAATGAAAGTGTTCATCATAACAGGCGCATCGCGCGGAATAGGACAAGCCATGGCGGAACGTCTTGCCTCTGCCGGCCATACCCTATTTTGCATATCGAGAACCGTCAATGAAGCGTTGGTGCGAAAGTACGGCAACGTTCACTATGTGCCATTCGATCTAAGCTGCAGCAACGGGCTGGACGGGCTGATGAAGGGCATTGCGGCAGCAGTGGATCCGCAGCAAACGGAGACCGTGCACTTAATTAACAATGCGGCCGTGGTCGAGCCGCTAGCTGCCATCGGTCATTGTGAGCCGGATGTCATTGCTGCGAATGTGCATGTGAATTTGCTGGCTCCGATGCTGCTGACCGCCAGCTTGATGAACCATATGGGCCGCTACCCTGCGGAAAAGCGTATTCTTAACGTATCGTCGGCTTCCGTCAAATATTTGTGCCCGGGGATGAGCTGTTATTCGGCGGCGAAGGCTGGGCTGGACACGTTTACCCGCACTGTCGCTCTGGAGAATGTTCGAATCGTCTCGGCATGGCCCGGACTGATCGATACGGCGCTGCAGGAGGAGGCGAGGACGCAGGATGTAAGCCGGTTTGCGGCGGCGGACACGTTTGCCATGTATAAAACCAAAGGATGGCTCAAAACTCCCGAAGAAGCTGCAGAGCGCCTGATCCGGCTGCTGCTGAGCGATGCGTTCGGAGACGATCCGGTAGTGGAAGACCTATACGGCACATAACGAGCGGTACCTTAGTCGGAATAAGGACTGCTATTTTGGCCCGTCCTTTGCTATAATGGATAGATGATTCCGTAAATTGAGGTGGCACATGAAATCTTATCTAACTTTACTTCAAGATATATTGGACAACGGCGTGCAAAAGGGGGATCGTACCGGAACCGGAACGATTTCCGTATTCGGGAGGCAGATGAGATTCGATCTGCAGCAGGGCTTCCCGCTGTTAACGACCAAAAAACTCCATATGAGATCCATCGTTCATGAACTGCTGTGGTTTTTGAGCGGGAACACGAACATTCAATATTTGCGTGACAACGGGGTCACCATCTGGGATGAATGGGCGGATGCGGAAGGGAATTTGGGCCGCGTATACGGAGCCCAGTGGCGTACATGGCAGGGGCCGAACGGACAGGTCGTCGATCAGATTACGAATCTGATTGCCCAGATCCGCTCCAATCCGGACTCGCGGCGCCATCTGGTCAGCGCATGGAATCCTGCGGAGGTAGACGGCATGGCTTTGCCTCCATGTCACTATGCGTTTCAGTTCTATGTAGCGAACGGCCGGTTGTCGTGCATGTTTCAAATGCGATCGGTGGATACGTTCCTCGGTCTGCCGTTTAATTTGGCGTCCTATGCCTTGTTGACCCATATGGTGGCGCAGCAATGCGACCTGGAGGTCGGAGAGCTGGTATGGACCGGCGGCGACGTCCACATTTATTTGAATCATCTGGAGCAGGTGAAGCTGCAGTTGACCAGGGAGCCGTTCCCGCAGCCGAAGCTCGTCATCCACCGGAAGCCGGAATCGATTTTCGACTACCGGTTCGAAGATTTCGAGTTCACAGGCTACCAGGCTCATCCTGGTATTAAGGCGCCAATAGCGATTTAAGCTTGGGCTGCAGCATAGCAGCAAAAAAATCGGTCTCTCCTGGGGGAGGACCGATTTTTTATTTTGTCTATAAAGCAAGCCCGGAAGTTATCCCCGCCTAGTTTCCGACCAAATATCGGATACGGAGACGCCCAGCTCCGAAGCGATCAGCTTGGCGGTCAGCTGCTGCGGCTTTTTGATTTTGCCGTTGCGCAGTTTGGAGATCGTCTGAATCGTAATGCCGGTAGCCTCGGACAGCCATTGGGCGGTAATGTTGCGCTGAGCCATAATAATTTTCAACCGGACGGAAGGATCCTCGGTTTCGTCGAATGGCTTCAAGTGGCTGATGACAAACGCAATCTCCTGCAAATTGCCGAAGCCGTCAAAGAGAGGATGGATGGTAATTTTCATCTCCAGCTCGATTTGATCGTCCAGCTTCGTCGTACGCAGAATCAATTGTTTCGTGTGCCTCGTATCCGAGATTTCCTTTAACGCTTGCCGTACCAGCTCATGCTGCTCCGCGGCGATTGTTTCGAAGATAGAGATGTTCATGTACTTGCTCTGATGCCGGACGATCGGATCGAAATAAATATCGTAATGCTGAATGATATAGTTATGGTTAATAATTCCGGAACAGAGGATCGGCTGAGCGGCGATTTGCTTTTCGATCCATTTTTTTGCGCTGATATTATTTATGAACACGACCAGCAGCTTATCATCGCCGTCATCGACGCGATATGCCTCGGTTTCGAAAAACACCTCGATATTGCATTTGGACAGCACGGACGTCTCCGATTTGACGAAAAAGCCGTGCGGAAGCCGGTATAATTGAACCGCGGGCGGTGTATCGTATTTTTTAATGAGCAGACGGCTCGGGTCCATCTGCATTAATTCCTCTTTGGAATAGCCCGAAATATTGCATAAAGGTTCGTTTATTTCCACGAAAGAGAGCTTGTTGGCCTCTATCCGAATGATTCCCATAGGTTTCTTGATTATACGGACCAAAGCTTCAACGGTTAGCAAAATAACCCTCTCCTGCTGTGTAAGTTAAGAGACGTGTACCAGTATACAAATGATATCGTGCAACAAACAAGAGCCTATAGTTACCATTTTATAATGATCCTTGGCCCAAAGGGACTTTTCGCATAATAAGTTAATAATTTAA
This sequence comes from Paenibacillus sp. NPDC056579, assembly GCF_042793215.1. Lineage (NCBI taxonomy): Bacteria > Bacillati > Bacillota > Bacilli > Caryophanales > Paenibacillaceae > Paenibacillus > Paenibacillus sp. NPDC056579. Next base: position 125,906 of record NZ_JBHTVD010000012.1, on the reverse strand, counting down.
CCTCGATTAACAGATTCGCCATGAATAGAATCAATTGGACAATAACGGGCTGCTGTTACCGATTCTTAACCAACTAAACGATTTTTATGATAAAAGATTTATTCGTATAATAAATATGAATCATTTCCGCTCCATTCCAAAGAGCTTCGAAACTAACTATGACAAAGGAGTGGAATCTACCGTGAAACGATGTATGATCGAAGGATGCGACCGGGCGTTAAAAGCAAAAGGCTTGTGCTCGACGCATCATCAACGGCTTCTGCGCAACGGAAATCCTAACATAATCCGTAAAAAAACAAAAAAAGAGCCTAAGCAGTGCCAATGGATCAATTGTAAGGGACACGCCGTATCCAAGGGATACTGTTCAAGACACTATTACATTTATAAAAAGCTGAAGCTTTATGAAAACGCCAACAAAACCGAGATGTATGAAGCAGGCGCAACGGCGTCTTTATAGTGCAGGGGAGTAGAGTATGGTATGATACAGGAAGTTTAGACCATACAAGTACTTTCCAAGGAATAGAGGCTGACGATGATTATTTCTTTTATAGTTGCCATGGACGAGCGCCGCGGCATTGGCGTCAACAACAAACTGCCTTGGCATTTGCCTGCGGACCTGGCATTTTTCAAAAGAGTTACGACCGGACATACGATCCTTATGGGGCGCAAAACCTATGAATCCATCGGAAGACCTCTTCCCAAGCGGCGTAATGTCGTCATGACGAGGGACCGTGGATTTGCGGCGGAAGGCTGCGAAATGGTACATTCCGTGGAGGAAGCGCTTGAACGGTACGGCTCAGAGGCGGAAAGCGGAGAACTGTTCGTTATCGGAGGCGCTGAAGTGTTCCGGATGTTTATGCCGCATGCCGACAAACTGTACATAACGGAAATCGCACATACGTTTGAGGCCGATACGTTTTTGGATCCGGTCGATGCTTCTGAATGGCGCGTGCTCTCACGGGAAAAAGGGCCGCGCGATGAGAAAAATCCTTACGATTACGAATTTGTTATTTACGAGCGGCAGCGGTCCGTATAGACCGGCTCACAGGAATGAAGTCCGGCGTTTCGGAGCATCTTAAGGTTGAGACTTCAAAGACTTCAACCGAGAGGAAGTGCGTCCTGTGACAGAGGTAAACCAGCATCAAATGCCGCTTCGTCATGTCGTCGATAATGCCGAGAAAGCCATTCAGGTTGCGAAGGATGCCGAGATGGCGGTCCGCCACGCCCAGCAGGAATCGAACCCGCGAAAGCTCGCCACCGCCATTCAGCAGCTGGAGACGGCGCAGCGAGCCGTAGAGCAGGCTCAAAGCCAGCTCGACGCACAGATCAGCGAGCATCATCATCAGCATGAGCAGGAGCTCAAGCAGGTGCAGGAGCAGCTGACGCAAGCCATGCAAACCGTTGAGATTACCAATGCCAATACGCTGCAGCCGCGGCAGATGCGATAAAAGCAGCGAGCCTAAGCTGCTGGAAGACCAATAGAATGAAATAACAGTCCGAAGCCCGGTTGCGACCGGTATTCGGGCTGTTTTTTCTTTGAATAGAAGCGGCGAATTTCGTTGCTAGCCAAATAAGCTCTTTTACGGAGAAGCAGTTCTCTTTCATAATGAAAGAAACCTTATGTTAACTGGAAAGGATGAGAGCTATGACTTCAAAGGCTGAAAGATTGAAAGGGCATGTGGCGATCGTTACGGGAGTGAGCCGGCCGCTCGGCATCGGTACAGCAATATGCCGCACTCTGGCGCAGGATGGAGCCGATGTGCTGTTCACCCATTGGCGTGCCTATGACAGGACGATGGAGTGGGGAGCGGCAGAGCATTGGCCGGAGAAGCTGTGCGAAGAACTCCGAGCGTCCGGTGTGAAGGCGGAGCATTTGGAGATCGACATGTCGTCGCCGGATTCGCCGTACCGGATCTTGGATACAGCCGCCGGGAAGCTCGGGAATCCGACCGTCCTTGTCAATAACGCGGCGCATTCCACGAGAGACGGATATCAGCAACTAAGCGCCGACATTCTGGATGCGCATTACGCCGTCAATGTGCGGGCCGCGTGCCTTCTGAGCGCGGTATTCGCACAGCGTTTCGACCCGTCTTCCGGCGGCGGGGGACGGATCATCAATATGGTCTCGGGTCAGGATAAAGGCCCGATGCCTGGAGAGCTGGCTTATGTCGCGTCGAAGGGAGCGATCTCGGCCTTTACCGTATCGCTGGCAGCGGAGGTGGCACCATTGAACATTACAGTCAATGCGGTGGATCCGGGGCCAACCGACTCCGGCTGGATGACGGATGAGTTGAAAACGCTGCTGCGTCCCAAATTTCCGATGGGCCGTCTCGGCAGACCGGAGGATGCGGCGCGACTGGTCGCTTTTCTTGCCAGCAGCGAGGCGGAATGGATCACGGGACAAATCATTCATTCCGACGGGGGCTTTCGCGATTAATTGTCGATTTCTCTGTTTACCTCGTGTCGATTGAATGGTAATCTGAATAGGAGAATATACCCAATCGGAACCTACGGGAAAAGGCGGGAGCTTGCGGTGAATCGTTGGAGGGCTTGGCTTGAAATAGGAAAGGTATCTTTGCGGCTCGGGCTTACGTCCTTCGGTGGCCCTGTCGCTCATTTGGGCTATTTCCGCGACGAGTACGTGCAGAGAAAGCGATGGATGGATGAGCAAAGCTATGCCGATCTGGTTGCATTATGCCAGTTTCTTCCCGGGCCTGCCAGCAGCCAGGTTGGCATCGGAATCGGCTACTACCGCGGCGGAATGCTGGGCGGTCTCATAGCATGGCTTGGCTTCACGCTTCCATCGGCGCTTGCGTTAGCGCTGTTCGCTGCATTGTACCAGGCCGTCGATCCCGGTGCTTCCGGGTGGATTCACGGACTGAAGCTGGCAGCGGTAGCGATAGTTGCGCAAGCAGTATGGGGGATGGGCAAATCGTTCGTAACGGACAGATGGAAAGCGGCTGTTGCCGTCCTATCTGCCGTCATTTTGCTGATGTGGTCTTCCGCCGCCGCGCAATTGACCGTCATCGTCGCGTCGGCTATGGCAGGATGGCTGTTGTATCGGCATACCGGCGGACAGGAGTCCGGTCCGAAGCAGACTATCCAGGGGAAAGACCGTGTTCCCGGCATGAAATTGGCGGTTAGCGCATTATTGGCGTTTGCGCTTCTGCTTATCGGGCTTCCGCTTCTGAACGCCGGCACAGGCTCCCAGCTTATTGCTATAGCGGATAGCTTCTACCGGTCCGGCTCGCTGGTATTCGGCGGCGGGCACGTCGTGCTGCCGCTGCTGGAGAAGGAAGTGGTCCCGTCCGGCTGGATGAGCCAGGAGCAGTTTCTTGCAGGATATGGAGCAGCTCAGGCTGTCCCGGGACCATTGTTCACGTTCGCCGCCTATTTGGGCATGGTCATCGGCGGATGGCCGGGTGCGGTTATGGCGACGCTCGCGATCTTCTTGCCCGCCTTCCTATTGGTCATCGGCGTGCTTCCGTTCTGGGACCGGCTGCGGTCGCAGCCGGCGGTAAGGGCGGCGTTAACCGGTGTTCATGCGGCTGTCGTCGGCATATTGCTCGCAGCGCTGTACGACCCGGTATGGACGAGCGCCGTGGAATCGCCGGCCGATTTCGGCCTAGCGCTTGTCCTGTTCGGCGGCTTGGTCTTTTGGAAGCTGCCGCCTTGGCTTGTTGTCGCTGCTGCGGCGCTGGGAGGCTTGCTTCTTCCGCTGCTGTAGCGGCGGGGAAGCAGCGCAATACGACACGATTTGGACAACGATAGACAAACTCGCGAAATTTTAATGTTTTTGTCATGTTATTTTAATGTTTAACGTTTATAATCGTAACCATGTTTTTTTGTGAAATGAGGGATACGATACGAATGGTTAAAAGAATTGTCAAGATCGCACTGTCTTGTCTCCTCGTCGGTGCCGCTACAGTCGGCGTCTACGCCTACAGCTTAGTTCAGGATACGAATGAAGTCATAGAAAAAATTGGCACGCCGGAGCAGGTCGCGGTAGCCGAATCCGCTAAAGTAAAACCGCTTACATTTCTTCTTATGGGAATCGATCATCGTGTAGAGTCGGGCAGCTTGAATTCCGATGTCATGATGGTCGTTACAGTCAATCCGAACGATCAGTCCGCCACACTTGTCTCCATTCCGCGGGATATGCAGCTTGATCCGAAAGGGCTGCCTGAACGCAAAGCGAACTACTATTATCCATACTTCTACAATTCAGACAAAGATACGGCTTTTGCCAATACGAAAAAGGTGTTCCAGGAGCTTCTGGGCATCCCGATCGATTATGCCATGACGATAGATTTCGACGGCTTCCGTCAAACCGTAGACATTCTCGGAGGCTTGACGATCGATGTCGATATGGATATGCGCTATGTCGACGACGAAGACGGCACGAATATCAATTTGAAGAAAGGCGTATCGAAGCTGAACGGCAAGCAGGTGCTTGATTTTGTCAGGTACCGCAAGTCCAACCGCGATACGCAGGATTCCAGCGATTTGGAACGCAACCAGAGGCAGCAGCAGGTGCTCGGAGTCATGCTCGACTCGTTGAAGAGTGCCGGAGGGATCACGAAGCTGTCGCAAATCATTGGGACGGTAGGCAATCATATGCGCACGGATGTGCCGGCCTCGCAAATTCGCGATTTGATCAGCACCTACTTCAACATGAATCCGTCGAACGTCGATTACATCCATCTTGAGGGTGTGTGGGAAAGCCCGTATGTCATCGTCAAAAAAGAAGACATAGAGCAGGCAAGCAACGCCTTGAAGCTGGAGCTGGGGGAAACCGTTTCGCCGCCAACGAAGGAAGATTCGTTTGAAGAGAAAGAGGATACGACAAACACCAGTACATACGGCACCGTCAAACCGGCACCAGGGAGCTCGAAATCGAGCGGTGTTACAACTCCTCCCAAATCAACGACGACAGGCAAATCCAGCGTAAGCCAGTCCACTTACGGTTCCTCTGCGACCAAAAGCTCGACCGGCAGCAAGACTTCCTCCGGGACGGCCGGAAAGCCGCAGACGGATAGCGGCAAAAAGCCGTCTTCCGTCAATGGCACGCAGCAGAAGGAAACAGCTGACCGCGAACAGGAGCCGGGTATGACGACCGGCAATCGAACCTCGTCGGATAAAAATCAACAGCCGGGTTCATCAGGCGTGAACCGGAATCCGGCATCTCAAGATTCATCGCAGGATCAGAAGGAGGGGAGCAAGCCAGCATCCGATTCCACGGACTCTAAACAGGCACCGGCATCATCCGATTCGAACCGATAGTCTAGATTCACACGGACGGAGGACACTACATGAAACAGACCATAGGATGCTATCATGCCCATTATTCGAATATAGACTATATTCAGCAGGCCATGGAGCCCTTCGACGTCGAGCTGGTGCATTTCGTCGATCCGGGACTTGACCGGCGCAAGTCGGATGCGGCTTTCCCGGTCGAAACGGCGCAAGCTCGAATACAGGATACGCTGGTATGGGTCGAATCCGCCCATGTGGATGCGATTCTGGTAACCTGCACCTTTTTTACGGCTCATATGCCCGACAGCGATGCACTACCTGTCTCCATTCCCGTCGTTAGAATCGACGATCCTTTGTTCGAAGCGATATGTGCTGAAGGGCGTCCGCCGCTGCTGGTGTTCACGAATCCCGCAACCGTGGACGGGACGGTCCGCCGTTTGATTCAATATGCAGAGGGAAGAGGGATGGAGCTTCCCGTTAGGACTCATTTGCTGGAAGGTACCTTCGATATACTGATGCGGGGGGACAAAGAGACGTACCTGAGCAAGGTTACGGAGGGGCTGATGAATTTGGCGGCAGAGCACCCGGACCATCAGCTGTGGGCGGCTCAGCTGTCGATGGCGGGCGCAGCCGGGAGAGCGGAAGAAGCTGCCGGGGTCCGCATCGGTGATCCATTGTCCGAGCTATCCCGATACATGGAAAAGGGGCTGCAGCTGAAGCCGCGCCCCCGGACAAGTTAAAGTTTCATACTTACAATGAACACTATCGATACGATCAGGACCATAAAGACGGATAACGTTGTAATGTATCCGGACAGCGGGACTGCCGCGGCTTGATGATGTCCCTGATCCAGCCTTTTCTTCACCTTGCCGCTCAGGATGCCGGTGACAAGAAGCGCGAGCACGATGATCATGCCGCCGCCTTTTTCCATCGCGTTAAGCCATAGCGGCTTTTCCGATCCTACGCCCATCTGCACGATCATGTAGACTCCGCTTCCAAGCACAACGACGGCGCTCGGATGAGACAGCCAGCTGAACACCCGGATCAACCGCTTCATCACGAAGCCGCCCGTATCCGGGCTGGTTTGCTTTTGCAGCAGCGGCAGTACAACGATAACGGCGAGCAATGAGCCCAGCCAAACGAATAATCCGGTTAAATGTAAAAACAACATAAAACCAAACATCGAATCCACTCCCTTTTTTGTCGAGTAAGCCTGTTGGACGCCTAAGGGAATGCGATGGAGCAGCAGCTCATCGTCACACCATATCGTCCCTCTCACAAGTGAAATTGTAGGACACCAATATGAATGGACGATGAACGGAATGTTACAGAAACGGGAGCCGGACCGTTACGACAGTTCCTTTTCCAGGCTCGCTGGATGAAACCTCGACCGTGCCGTTCTGCAGCTCGACGATTTTTTTGACGATGGACAAGCCGAGGCCGCTGCCCGAACGGGTGCGGTTTCTTGCTTTATCCGCCTTGTAGAAACGGTCGAACACATAGGGGACTTCGCTTGCCGGAATACCGACACCCGTATCGCTGACCGTGACGGCTATATGCCGCTCCTCGACCGTCATGGCAACGCGAAGCGAATCGCCTTTGCGGCTGAACTTGATGCTATTGCCGAGCAGATTCAGCCATACTTGATACAGCAGCTGCTCGTCGGCTTGAATGACGACATCGGGCAAATCGAGCTCAATGTGCAGCTCCTTCTCGCTCCACTGCCACTCCAGCAGCAGTAACGCCTGACGGATTTGTTCATCCAGCCGATAGGACGACAGCTTCAGCACGGTTTCTTCTTTATCGAGCGATGCTAGGGTGAGCAGCTGCTGGCTTAAGGAAGACAGGCGCCGGCTCTCCTCCTCGATGATTTTCAAATATTTCGCCTCTTCCTCGGGCGACGTTTCCTTTTGAAGCATCGTTTGGGCGAATCCTTGAATGGATGTCAGCGGAGACTGAATCTCGTGCGACACGTTGGCGACGAACTCCTGGCGCATTTGCTCGAGCCGCTTCAGGGAACCGGCCATGTGCGTAAAATGCCGGGCCAAATTGCCGATCTCGTCTTTCCTCGACATATCGATCTCGATATTATAATTGCCGCCGACGATCTTGTTCGTTGCGCCAGTCAGCAGCTGGAGCGGCTTTACGATATAGCGGGTCAGCAGAATGATCAGTCCGATGCTGAACAGGAAGGTCAAGCCTAAGAGCAGCCCCATAAGGATACGAACCTCGCCGATCTGCTCCTCCAGATTCGGACGGATGAACAATGCATAGGCTTGCCCGCCCGATTGCAGGGGGATGCCGGCGGTGTTTCGCAGGCTGTTCTCGAAGAAGCCGGTCACCATAAGCCAATGCCGCTCTTCCTCCAGCCCGCGGTACGTTTCCCCTGCCAGCACCCGCCGGGCTATGTCCATATCGAAGGCTTGATGCTTGAACGGAGCTCCGTAGAAGGTGCCGCGAAGCCCGCTGTCGACAGCGTAGATTTGAAAGCCCATGTTGGCGATGCGGGGCAGCAATGCTTCCATCCTCGTATCGGGCGTCTCTTCCAGCAAAGAGCGAATTTCCTGGGCAATGCGGACGATTTTATCCTCATTGTATTCGCGGATTTGGGCCGTGTAATAAACGTTCGTCACAAGCAGCGCAATGATACTGCTGACCATGGCCACAAGAATAAAGGTTAGGACGATGCGCGTATAGAGTGTCCTCATCCTTCCTGCACCTCAAGCTTATAGCCGAGTCCCCTTATCGTCGTAATGACAAAGTCGTCCGTTTTATCGTAAAAACGGTCGCGCAGCCTTTTGATATGCACATCGATGGTGCGGCTGTCCCCTTCGTAATCGGCGCCCCAAATATGCCGGAGCAGCTGCTCCCGGGTGTAAATCCGTCCCGGATTGCTGGCCAAATGCGACAGCAGCTCGAATTCCTTTAGCGGAATCGTATAGAGCTCGTCGTCAATCCGGATTTCGTAGCTTTTGCGGTCAATCGTCGTATTGCGCAGCTTAATGATCTCCGACGAAACCATTTGATACCGGCGCAGCAGCGCCTTGATTCGGAACAGAAGCTCCCGCGGCTCGAAAGGCTTCACGAGGTAATCGTCCGTGCCGGACAGGAAGCCTTGTTCCTTATCCTCCATGGAGCCTTTGGCCGTCAACATAATAACGGGTATATCGTAATGGGAACGGATTTCCTCACACAGCTCCAGACCGTTTTTGAAAGGCATCATAATATCGACGACGGCAAGATGGATGGGCTCGTTTTCTAATCGATGTGAAGCCTGCTCGCCGTCCTCCGCCTCGTGGACCACATAGCCCTCCTTATCGAGATGAAAACGGAGCAGCTCGCGGATATGGGGATCGTCGTCGGCCACTAACAGATGCATTCTCATGAATCGTACACCTTCTTCTTGGACTTGTCCTTGTTGCGGAGATATACCGTTACTATAACGAGAAATGGGGTGGAGATTCAAATAGGTGCAGCCTTATGCCCAATGGGCCTGAAAAAAACAAATAAGACACGGTGCGCCCGTGTCGGTCATTCATCTATAGATTTATCTATTGTATAAACCAAGCTCAGCTGTTCAAAGTGGTACACTGATAGGCTGCAACAAGAAGAAAAGTAAGCACGGTGACGACCGTTACATAAGTGAATTGCCTGATCGATAAATTCATGGTCAGCTCCCCTTTATTTCAGCGCCGGCTGCCGTGATCGATGAGCCGGGTAGGCTTCGATCAAGCTTTCGAAAACGCCCTTATGTTTTTATCATATAATAACATAACTAAAGCTTGTGTAAAAATTTCGTAAATGATGGCTGGAAAAGCTAACGCTGCATTTTCCTCAGCTCGTCCAGCGAATAAAAGGTGCCCCGCCAATAGATTCCGTCCTGGCGAAGCGTCAACCATACCGAGCGAACCACGATGTAACTGAGCAGGCAGACAGTCAGCGGAAAGGCTGACGCTTCTCTCCCGCTGAAGCTCGTTAACGAGCGGACCAGCCTGAAATAAACGAATAGCATGACCGGTATCGATAGGGCGTAAATCCAACGCGGCCAGCCGCCGACGGCAAACACCGCTATAAATGGAAACAAAAAGAGCGCAAGCTGTCCGGCAACGGCAGCGGCGGCGAGACCGATTCGGTAGTGGAAGCCGGAGAACAAGTTTTTCTCCAGTCCGCGCACGGCTTCCTTCAAGCTGGTGTACCACTCTACGGCAATATGGTCTTTGCCGGAAGCCAGGCGCTGCCGCAGCTGCGCTTGCTTGACCCGCATACCGAGAACGAGGTCGTCGTCCGGCCGCAGCGCAAAGGCCTTGTGCGTGCCGATCTGCTCGTATGCCCGCCGGGTCAGCATGTTGAAGGCGCCGACTCCCATCCCGTGCTTGTGCTGGGTATCGACGTTCGCCCTCCACGGGCGGACATACAGGCTTAAGGTGAAGAAGAAATACGCGACGAACGCTCTGAGCCAGAAGCCGCTCACGGCCATATCGGGCGCGAGAGCCAAATGATCGACATCGTGCTGCTTCATGAAGTGAACCGCATCGGTAACCGTATTCGGCTCGAACAGCACATCGGCGTCGGTGAATAGAATATACTGTCCCCTGGCCTGCTTGTAGCCTTGATAAAGCGCATGATTTTTACCCAGCCAGCCGCCGGGAAGCGAGGTTACATGAATCACGGTCAGCGGGACGGCAATATGTCTGCGACCCTCCGACCATTTGCGCAGCTCCTCGAGCTTGCGGCCGGTCCCGTCCTGCGAGCGGTCGTTGACGGCGATAATTTCGAGCCGCGGATACGTCTGGTTCAGCAGATGCTTCACCGTTTCCGTAATCGATGCCTCTTCTTCTTTGGCGGCAATGATGACCGAAACGAGCGGAAGCTCCTGCTTGTCCGCTGCGAGACCTTCCGGCTTTTTGCCTGCGGCGCTCATAGAGGCGATGCCTTCCGGCGCATGAGGCAAATGGAGCATGCTTTTTCGCGCCCGTATCGTATCCATAAGCATGACGATCCAATATATAAGGGTAATGATGGCAAGAAGCTTGATGATGAGCATGGCGGACCCGTCCTCTTGGCAATCCGTTTTTACGGCATTATATCATGGGCGCCCGCAGAACAACAAATCTTTCCGATGCTGTGCTACAATAAGGAAAACGTTGAGGCTATACGGACAGTGGAAGAGGAGGCGATGAGGTCATGGACGGGAACAAACAAGAACAGGCTCCGGTGATTCGCAAAAAAGTAAAGGGTCCCGAGCTGGCCGATTGGCTTCTGCAGATACGGCAGTCGGATAGCGGCGCTGAGAAGCTGCTGTTTCTATGTATAGGCACGGACCGGTCGACAGGGGATTCGCTCGGTCCTTTGGTCGGGACGATGCTGGAGGAGGCGGGCTACCCGCATATCGTCGGAACGCTGCAGTACCCTTTGGATGCGAGCAATATGACCGAGCGGCTGGCGGAAATCCCGCAGGGGCTCAAAGTGATGGCGATAGACGCTTGCCTGGGACAGCCGGCATCCGTTAGCTGCTTCCAAGTATCCAATCAGCCGATGGAGCCGGGCAAATCGATGGGCAAGCAATTGCCTGCCGTAGGGGATTACTCGATTGCGGGGATCGTCAATGTAGACGGGGGACAAAAGTATTCGACCCTGCAGAGCACTTCGCTGTACAGGGTGATGACGATGGCCAAACAGATTGCAGCCGCCATTCAAGCGGCGTTTCCTCTGGAAGCTGGCGTGCGGACCGGATTGCACCGGGAGGAAGGCCGATAGTCTTCGGTATTCGGTGGGCTGGCAAGAGGCTTCCATCCGCAGCTTTTGGCTTACTAGTGGGTTGTTTAACGGGTAACAAAAAAGACAGGATTCTTCGGTACATTTCGTGCGAAATCGCCTTCGAACGAGATACCGGGAGGTCCTGTCTTTTCTATTCTACAAAGTAATGCCCTGCCAATACAACCGCCAGACGCTGCGGATCCGCGATTCGAAATCGTGGCGGGCGTAATAAAATTGCTGAATGAACGAGCCGTCCAGCAGGCAGTAATAGGAGGCGAGCAGATCCTCCTTGTTCTCGGGGCGGAGGATGCCGTCTCTCATCCCCTCTTCGAATATGGCAAGCAGCACTTCGGACAGCCCGGTTTCGGAGCCGGCGAACCGCCTTCTCAGCTCCTGCTGCAGCGATCCAGGCGGAAACAGCATCGCCCGCTTCAGGAACGTGATGTGCTCCTCGCTCAGCAGGTAGGTTTGGCAGGCGTCCTGAAGAATCGTGTACAGCTTATCGTGAACGGATTTGCCCTGGATCAACGATTCGAGCGCTGCGGCACGGTCCAAATGAGCCTGCAGGACTTCGTCAAAGATGACCAGAAACAGCTCTTCCTTGCTTTTGAAATGGGCATAGAGAGAAGGAGCCTTAATGCCGACCGCTTTGGCAATTTCCGCTAATGCCGTGCCTTCATAGCCGTATTGTGCGAACAGCCGCAATGCGGCTTCTTTAATTTTGGTGACTGTCAATGAGAGCAGCATCCTTTCACAAGAAGAAACTAACAATCATTAGGCAAGTTTATACTATATGATTTTTTGGATGAATTCAAGTTTACACTTGGCCGCCCAATTTTAAAAAAGGTTAATAAAAAGGGTTCATACATTTAACAATCGGTTTATATAATAAATATTACATTCATATCTTACAAATCGAGGGGTGGACTTAGGTGAAAACCGTTAACCATATTAATTACATGGATCAGGAAGGGCAAGTGTATTGCTGTTTGCGAAATAAAGTCGTGAAGCTGGACGATCAGCAGCGCGAGCAGTTTTGCAAAGGCTGCAGCATGTTTGCGGGCACAGCAGACGGCCGCGGCGTCGAGTGCGTGTGGGAGGATTCGCGCAATGTGAGCGAGCCGTTCATCGTTCTTGACCCGACCAAAGAGTTTTTCCGCAATCAGGTTCGTCACGTCAGCTCCAATTATATGAGCTCTCTTGTATGGTTTGCCGCTAATTGATATGAAGATGGCGACCAAGCTTTTAATAGAAAAACGGCCCTCGGACCGGTCCTTGCTTGAAGGAGTCCGTTGAGCCGTTTTTTTGTTGCCTGAAAAAGTAGTGCCGATGAGAGGATAGAGAAGCAAAAGTTACAAAGGATTGTGTCGAATTTAGAAGGTTTATGACGATATTTATCGAAAAAAACGTTATTATTTTTGTTAATGCAATAGATCCCATAGCTGTTTGCCTATTAAAATCGTAGTAACGCCGATGAACAAAGGCTTAACATAGCGGGAGCCGTGGCGAATGGCGACCCGGGATCCGACGAAGGCTCCTGCGATCATGGCGATGCCCATTGGAAGCCCGAATCCGACATGCACCGAGCCGAGAATAAAAAAGGAAGCTAGACTAGCGATGTTGCTAGCCAGGTTCAGCACCTTGGCGTTGGCGGAAGCTCCTACGAAATCGAAGCCGAGCAGCAGGAACAGGAACAACAGGAACGACCCGGTTCCGGGACCGAAGAAGCCGTCGTAATAGCCGAGAATAAAGGCGCTAACGGCAGCTATGGTTTTGCCGGTTGTGCTCAAAGGGCGGGGAGTGGCTTCGGCTCCCCAGTTTTTTTTGAATAAAGTGTAGATTAGGACTATGACGAGAAGGCTTACAACCAACGGCTGCAGAAATGCCGAGGGCAGCAAATGAACCGAATACGTGCCTAGCACCGAGCCTATGAAAGAAAGCGGAAATAAGGCAAGAACGAGCTTTCCGTTTATTTTGCCCGAGAATATAAAAGAAATGGTACTTGTTGCCGATGATAAAGTACCGCCAAGCTTGTTCGTTCCGAGCATCATGCTCGGAGGCAGCCCCGTAAGCATCAAGGCGGGGACCGAAATCAAGCCTCCGCCGCCGACTACCGAGTCGATAAAGGCTGCAACAAAGCCGGCAATAATCAAAAATACTAGCATATCCGTAGCAGGCCATTCCATAAACTATAAGTCTCCTTTTTCCCGATACCCCAAGACAGAATAGGCTTAGTATATAAAAATCGACACGATTCTACAATACTAATTTCTTTACCAAAAGCAGGTGATTCGCATCCTTCTTCGATGGCTTCGATTATACACGCTCCAACAGCAGTTAATGTTTTGGATCACATTGATAGTTGTAGTTCTTGGCCTCGTCATTAATATGACGGTCTATTGGATGGGGAAACAGGAGACGGAACGGGCCGTTCGCGCCCAAATCGAGGAAAAGCTCAATTTGCAGACGAAGTTTGTAAACCGGTGGACGCAGGAACGGTTGTCTGATCTATGGTCTCTAGCCGGGAGTGACCGCGTAAAATCGTTGGACAAGTCCTCCATTGGCAGCGAGCTTGAGAGGTTTTATATCAACCAGAATGATTTTAGCGAGATTTCCTTCGTGAACCGGGAAGGAATTGTCGTGAACGGAACCGCGATCCCGTATTGGAGCGACGATATAAAAGATACGCTATATTTTCAAGCAGGCATGAGCGGGAAGGAATACGTGTCAGGCGTCGTTCTGGAGCCGACCGAACCCGTTATCCTGTTGGCCGTTCCGATCCTCACCGATTGGGGGGAGGCGAACGGGGTCGTCATCGGGAAGGTTAAGCTCGACACGATTCATGATATTTTGCAGTCGGTGCATCTCCGTGGGATGGGGGAACAGTATGTGCTGGACCGCGACGGCATGTTTATTACCAAGCTGAGTCCCGATCAGCAAAAAGGGTTTCGAGCAGAAAGCAACCTCAGCATCGTTAAGCAGGCTAAGAGCGACCAGGAGGAGCGATCGGTCTATATCAATTACAAAGGAGACGCTGTATTCGGGGCATATCAATGGACCGAGGATCGGCGTTGGATTGTCGTTGCGGAGATGGAGCGCATTGCGGTGCTCGGGCCTTTGTACAATTCCGTGTTCGTGATCGTTGTCATTACTTTATTCGTCCTTACCATCAGCTTATACGGCATTATAGTGGTCACCCGCCGGATGGAGGTGCCGCTTGCCTTTTTGCTGCAGGGAACGAAGGTGATCAAGGAAGGGCAATACGACTACTGGATTAACCGCAGCGTGTTCAAGTATGCCCCGATAGAGCTTAGGGAGCTGTGCGATACATTCAATCTGATGAGCCGGAAGCTGAGAAGCACGGTACAGCTGCTGGAGGAGCACGCCCGAATCGATGCGCTGACCGAGCTTCATAACCGGAGATATATGCAGCAGGAAGGGATGCATCTGGTGGACGCCTGTTTGAAGCTTCACCAGCCCTGTTCCTTGCTGATGATCGACGTCGATCATTTCAAAAAAGTGAACGACTCGTTCGGTCATTCGACAGGAGACCGCGTGCTGCATTATGTGGCCGATATTTTGAAGCAAACGATGCGGCAGGGCGACTTGCTTGCCCGGTACGGAGGCGAGGAGTTCATCCTCCTGCTGCCGAAAATCGGGCTGGAAGAAGCGATGCGCCAGGGAGAAGCGATTCGGCGGCAAGTGGAGGCCGCCCCTTATTCGGATGAGGGGGTGCTCATTCCGCTCACCGTAAGCATTGGGGCAGCATCTATTGAGGCATCGTGGGAAGCGGGAGAGGATAGAGGATTTTATGAGCTTGCGGATGCCGCCGACCGGGCGCTGTACATGGCAAAAGAGCTCGGACGGAACCGGGTGGAGGTAATTCGGGGAGAAGGCTAGCAGAGCGGCACGATCCAGTGCACTTGAGGGATAACGAGCTATCAGAAGCCGGGTCGCGACTAATCCTTAAATGAAGCGATTGCACAAACGGCTTGTCCGTGATATTCTTCATGCGTAAACGGTTTTTTCCATTCTAGTAAAGTTGAGGACCTAACGGTCGGAAAGGTGGATTCGGAATGATTCACAAGCTGGAGCATATCGGAGTTATGGTCAAGGATATGGATGCGTCCATCCGCTTTTATACGGAGGTGTTGGGGCTGAATCTCGTGAAGCGCGTTGCGCTGGCAGACGGTGCGGAGCTTAGCTTCTTGTCGTTCCCGGGATCGGACAACATCGAAATCGAGCTGATTGGCCGCGGACATGACGGATTGCCGGACAACGGGATCGTCCATCATATCGCGTTCACCGTCAGCGACATCCAAGCGGAAATCGATCGGCTGAAAAGCTTCGGCGTGAAGCTGATGGACGAAACTCCGCGGACGATTTTGCAAGGAGACCAAATCGCCTTTTTCTTCGGACCGGACGGAGAGCGTCTTGAGTTTTTCCAGCCGGCAGCGAAGTAATAGACCGCGAAGACGTAGTGTTCTGCTGACGACCAAGATCGTCACCTCTCACTTTTAAAGAAAATATGCGAAAAACCCGCCTCGGCATGCCCTATTTGCCGCCAGGCGGGTTTTCGTTTTTAGACACTTTGCCGAAGCCCTCGCCGTCCACTCGGATCTCCCCATTGCCATCCTGCACATAGACTATTTCCCCAAAGCGAGTCGCATCGTTTCCCTCGTTCCTTATGCCGCTAGGAATGCAACGGATTCGTTTACAAATGATTTAAGCCTAGTTAACAAAATAAACCATTTACTCTGTTAAATTAGCTTTGTGGAACTATTTGTATAAATTTCATATAAAGGATGGAAACTTTATGGCCAATCATCGCAAATCAATCCTTCATTTCTGCTTGACGATTACCGCCGCAGTGGGATTGGCGACATCGGGCTCGCTGCTGCCTGTTCCTCCTGCTTATGCAGCCGAATCGACCGTCAAGCTGGTGAAGCTCCCTGAAAGCTTTCCGAAGGAGGGAGGCACGTTTACAGCGGAGGTGCTTGTATCTGCATCGGATATGATTGCTGGAACCGTTGAGCTCAAGTACGATCCGGCCAGACTGGAGGTTGTCGATGCCAATCCCCAAGAGCCTGGGGTGCAGGTCGACAGCGGAGGCTGGGATGCGTTCATGATCCAAAGCACGGACACCTCCAAAGGCTTGATTTCCTACAGCAAGGCACAGCTGGGAGACGGTCCTGGACGGAGCTTTGACAATGAATTGCTGTTTAAGGCGACGTTCAAAGTAAAGCCGGGAGCCTCCGGCCCGCACGGTTTGTCCATCGGAGAAGCCAAGCTGGTAAACTCGGCGGCCAAGTACATAGGAGTGGACACAATTCTGGTTCCCGTCACTCCGGATATTGACCGGGGACCCCGTTCCTCCGGGGGCGGATCCGTATCGGTACCTCAGCATGCCCAGGAGGGCCAGAAGGTCTATTCGGAGGAGCAAATACGGAATGCGCTCAAAGAGGGGATGCTGCATATATCGCTCGCCGATAACGAGCGGGAGCTCGTCTTTCCTCCTAATTTGGCTGAGCTGATGTCGGGCAGCGGAAGCGTGTCTGTCGTCAAAGGCAGCACGGCCCTCGTCCTGCCGTTCGAGCTGTTCTCCTCATTGGCGGCACTGCTATCGGAGGAGAATGCGTCGAATTCTCGAATCGTCATTCGGGTTGATGTGATGAAGAGCCCGGAGCGGGACACACTTCTTGAACAAGCCCAAAAAGGGGAGGGTGCATCGATCATCCCGATCGGGGACGTAGTGGAGCTGCAGGCAGCCATTCAAGAAAAGGACGGCAGCGATCGGACTCTACCCGCGTTTCCGAAACCGGTCAAGCTTGTCATGACGGGAAATGGACAAGCCAATCCGGCCATAACGAATTTGTACTTTCTAAGCGATAACGGCGCGCTTGAGTATGTAAAAGGGCGCTTTGAGAATGGCCGTCTCCAT
Source organism: Paenibacillus sp. NPDC056579 (assembly GCF_042793215.1). NCBI lineage: Bacteria > Bacillati > Bacillota > Bacilli > Caryophanales > Paenibacillaceae > Paenibacillus > Paenibacillus sp. NPDC056579. The sequence continues at coordinate 108,952 of NZ_JBHTVD010000012.1, read as the reverse complement.
GCCGACCTGCATCATTTCAGCAAATATGCGCTGCTTCAATACAGCAAGGCCTATTCGGATGTACCGCAGAAGCACTGGGCTCAAGAGGCAATCAGGCAGTTATCGGCTAAAAAAATCGTCAAAGGAGTGAGTGAAACGAATTTTGCTCCGGAGCAGTCGGTGACTCGCGCGGAGTTTGCGGCGCTGCTTGTTCGAATGCTCGGATTAACCTCAGGCAGCGCCTCTGTATTCCAGGATGTTACAGCCGACAAATGGTACTACACCGAAGTCAATGCAGCGGCTGAAGCCGGGATTGTCACAGGCGCATCGAATAACCGTTTTATACCGGATGCATCCATTACCCGGGAGGAAATGGTTACCATGCTGATAAGAGCATACGCCCATGTAACGGGTAAATCGATTCAAGCTTCTATCCCCGCTGCATTCGCGGATAAGGGGCAAGTGGCGGAATGGGCATTGCCTTATGTGGATTTCGCCGCTGAGCGCGGTTTTGTCGAAGGAAGGGAAGGGCATCTGTTTGTTCCATCCGGTCAGGCAACGAGAGCGGAAAGTGTACAAATCTTAATGCGATTAATTAACAATGGCGAGGTGTGAAAAAAAGGATGAAACGTGGCTTCCGATATTGCAATATCGTTCTTATTGTGTCGCTATTATTCAGTTTATTCCAGCTTCCCGTGTCAGCCGCAGACCCGACCCCCTCACGCAAATCGATGAATGTTGCCCGTACGGCGATGCCTCCCCTCATTGACGGGAAGCCGGACGAGTCCGTCTGGCAGATGAATGAAGCTCTGCAGCAGCGCACCGGAACGGGAGACTTCGAGGATGCCCGGTTCGGGATGTTGTGGGACTATCAATACCTCTACATTGCTGTAACGATGAAAGATGACCGTCTTGTCCACGAAGCGCCAGGCTATTGGTTCGATCAGGACAATATCAGCATGTTTTTTGATCCGACACTCCACCGGTCGGCCCCGTTTGCTGCCAACGATATGCAAATCGGTCTGGTTTATCAGCCGGACTCGGTGACGCCGACCTTTCAATTCGGAGCCGCTCTGAATAATCACAGCGGTAAAGATGAGAAAAAGATTTTAAGAGCTATTCGTACAACGGATCAAGGCTGGACCTCCGAGATCGCCGTGCCATGGAGCATGCTTTCTTTTGACCCTATGTTAACTAAGCAGCTTGGCTTCGAGATGGGAGTAACGGACCGAGACGATGCAGGAGCTCAGGCCCGGGTCAGTTATTGGAGCGCCTTCCAATCGAATTCGTTCTGGAACGATACAACCGGATACGGAACGCTCCACCTGGATGAGCAGACGGTTACCTACAATAGCGACCACGTTCTTCTTCAAGAAGATTTCGAGCAAACTCCCGCCGGGCAGGTGCCTTTCGGCTGGATTTCGGATGTAAACACGGGCAGCCCGGCCTTTTCGGTAACCCGGGACACTTATGGGAGCAGGCTTTCATTTGAAGGGAACGCGTCAGGAAAGCAGGCAAGAATTACAGCTCCCGTCCAGTGGGATCATTATGTCATTGAATCCGATATGCGGTTTGAGAAGGTATTGAACTCCGAGAGATGGGCATCGGTCATGTTCCGTGTGCCGGCTAACGGCAAGAATCCTTACAACCAAATGGCCGTTAGACAAAGCGGCAAATATGAAATGGCTTATCGCACGCCAAGTAACAGCTGGTCGGTTCCGGTGAGCGGATCATGGAAACCGCTGGCCCTTCAATCCGACTATACGCTTAAGGTGAGAGTTGCGGATAATCGCGTGAAGGAATATATCAAGGCGAAGAACGATCCGGAATACACCCTGCTGATGGATAAAAGCTTTACTTCAGACCTTCTTGAGCGGGGCAAGGTGGGATACCAGGGAGATCAGGTCAACGTATCGTTCGACAATCTTAAGGTAACCCGGATTATGGCCAATCGATTGGATTTGAACGTGCCCGGTGCTATGAAGGCATTATCCGGTCCTGTAAGCGTAACAGGCAGCGTCTATTACTCGGATGGTCTGACCGAGCCAGTAGGATCGGATCGGATCAAGTGGTATTCCTCCGATGAGACGGTGCTGAAAGTGGTAGATAATCAACTCTATCCGCTTAAGCAAGGTCAAGCCACTATAAAAGCTGTGTACTTGAATGCAACGGCAGAGAAGCCGGTCACGGTGGAGCCTTCGGGACAAGCTCCTGCGGTGATTTCGCTTCAGCATGACAAAGGCTACATCCTGGCTGCGGCAGAACAAGCGGCTCAGCTGAATCAGATCAGCTTTAACGCGAGCTTCAGTGATTTTACATCCGGCACCTTAACCGGCGATCAATTGGAGTGGTCGAGTGCGGATCCGGCTGTTACCTTCGCTTCCGGCAAAATGACCGTAAGCCGCAAGGGCGTCTATACCGTCCAAGCCCGGAAGGATCAGCAAACCGTTCAAATGCTTGTAGTGGCCAAAGCTGCCGCTGATTCGGAATATGTGCTGTACGAGCAAAATTTTGACGGACTTGCCGATGGGGCCATGCCGGAGGGCTGGAGCCGTATTGAAGGCTCCACACCGGCTAAAGCCGCAGTGAAGGGAAATGCCTTTGAGATCGACGCTACGGCTTCGCCGGATAACCCGTCGCGGGTTCTTTTGCCTGAATATTTGGGCTTGTTCGGAAATTACCGCATCGAAGCGGACATTACGCATCTGGCTGCCAATGACAGCGCTCGTTGGAACTCCATCATGTACCGGATACAAAATAATAATTTCCCTTACTATCAGATGGCTGTAAGGAAGGATGCTACAGCGGCGAACGGTGTGGAATTCGCTGAGAGAACGCCGCAAAATGCGTGGAACGTACAGGATAAAGGCTCCTACACCGAAGCGATCGACGCTTCCAAGCTGTACCGGTATACCGTCAAAGTACACGGCAACCGCGTTCAGGAGCTTATCAACAATCAGCTTATCGTCAATAACGATCTGGCTTCCGTATATGCCAAAGGAAGAATCGGGCTGCAAGCCAACGGCAGCAAAATGAAGGTGGATAATATCCGTGTGAGCCTGCAGGAGGAGGCGCTGCCTCCGATGCCGGCAGACCGGTTCGTTAACGTAACCGAGCCGGACACAAGCCTCTCGCTTGCTCCGACGGTCGTTGCCGAGTTCACCTCGCTAAGCCAGCTCGGCATCTTAAGCGGGGCGACCTTGCCTGCTACCGTTGTTCTGCACATCAACGAGAATCTCAAGGTAACCAATCCGGCAGGCACACAGCAGCTGGCAAGTCTTGAAGAGGTACTGGCTGCAATCGATGCGAAGGTCATTCCGGCATTTTACGTTAAGGATGAAGAAACGGTAACTGCGTTGGTTGAACGTCTGCAAACATTGGGAATAGAGGACGCGTTCGTCATCTCTTCGGATGGAGCATTGGTGAAGAAAGCACGATTGGCTTATCCGATCCTCCGGGGAATTGTAGATTTTACATCTTCGAGCACCTCGTCCAACGAAGATCTGATGCAAATTCGAAGAACTACGAACAGCAGTTTGGCGAAGATCGCGCTGCTTCCGGAAGCAGCCGCATCCGTCGAACGTGTAGCCTATTTGCAGGAGAGACTCGTCACGGTCTGGCTGAAGGAAAATTCGGCTGCTGCCGGGAGCAATCCAGCGGGAATGCAGCGTCTGGTCACTTCAGGCACGAACGGTATTGTAACGGAGACGCCTAGCCGGGCTTTCGATGCGCTCAAGCTGTACAAGGATGGAGTTTCATTGATCCGGAAGCCGCTCAATATCGGCCATCGGGGCATACCTGCGCTGGCGCCGGAAAATACCATGGCGGGGTATAAGCTGGCTTACGAGCATGGCGCGGATGTACTGGAAACCGATATTTATTTGACGAAGGACAATCAGATTGTCATCATGCATGATCCGACCCTGGAGCGGACTACAACCGGTACGGGGAATATCGAGGATTACACGCTGGAGCAGCTGAAAGCTTTCAAAGCCAACAAGCAGTTTCCGGCACAATATCCGGATGAAGGGATCCCGACTCTTGCCCAGATGTTTGATGAGTTTAAAGGAAAAGATGTACTGCATTTTGTAGAGATCAAAAGCTACAAGCCCGAAATCGTGGCGGAGCTGGTAAAGCTGATTCAGGACAAACAGGTAGAAGACCAGGTTGTCGTCATTTCCTTTACCGGCGCTCAGCTGCAGCTGCTCGGACAGCAGATGCCCGGCATGTCGGCAGGCTTCCTCACCGGAGGCTATGCGAATGAGGCGAATGTATCCAGATCCTTAAGAGAAACGCTGAAGGTGATTCAGCCGTTAAACACGACCTTCAACACCAGCTACGACGGCTTGGGCGAAAAGTTTATGGAAGCCGCCAAGCATCGCGGCACTACCGTGTGGCCATGGACCTTCCGCAATCAGAACGACTACATCCGTTATTATGAAATGGGTACCTATGGGTTAACGACGGACTATGCGCATTGGGCTTCGGACTGGACGGCTGGGATTAAGCCGAAGCAGTCTGTGTATCCGCTGGCTTTGGGCCAATCCGTAAGCACAGCCGTGTACAAGGAATCCTATGACCGTGAAGTTACCGAGGCGGTCCCTGAAATCATCCTGATAAGCGGCGGCGAGTTTGTCGAAGTGAACGGAAATGTTGTAACCGGCAAGCAAAAGGGAACGGCTCATGCGCTTCTGGCCTACAAGACGGCCATTAATGAAAGTCACTCGTATACAATGTATACGCAGCCTGTTACATTCGAAGTCGAAACGTCGAGTCCGACACTGAAGCTGTCCGGGCCTGAGAAGGTATACTCGGGTGAAAGCTATGAGTTAAACGTAGAGGTTTCGGGCATGAAGGATGTCTATGGGGCGGCATTTAAGCTCCATTATGATCCTGCTCTGCTGGAAATCGCTGATGCGGATTCTTCCATCGAAGGTGTTCAGATCAGCAAAGGCAGCTGGATGTCGGAAGGTCATGTCGTTCAAAATGCAGTGGATCCGGCAACAGGAATCATCAGCTTCGCACAGACGCTTCTGGGGAACAGCCCGGGGTCGGCCGGTTCGGGAAATATCGCGAAGATTCAATTCCGTGTAAAAGGAAGCGACGCCAAGCCTGTTTCCTTCACTCCGGTTGAGGGCAGCATCAAATTCGCCGACAGTAACAATAACCCGATCGAGGTACAAGCATCCGGTTACCAAGCCCAAGTTGCCGATCACAAGATGACGGTGACAGGACGAGTTGCTGTTCCGGACAAGCATCACCTGGATAAGCTTGACGGCTTTAACGTTAGCTTGCTTCTGAATGGGGTAACAAGCCTTGACACCGTAACGGGCGACAACGGATCTTACCAATTTAGCGATCTGGGCCGTGATAGCTATCAAGTTGAGGTAGCGAAAGATTCCTATCTCAAAGCGAAGCAGTCGGTTCCAGCCGGCGGAAGCAGCTCGCCTGTCCTTGTACCGGATATCACGATGTATGTCGGAGATTTCGACGGAAGCGGAAAAATCGACATTATGGATATCGTTTGGCTCGCCAAAGCTTACGACAAGCAGCCTGATGGCGACTTGAAGCGGTACGACGTGGATGCGGACGGCGATATCGATATTTTCGATGTAACTACCGTTGCCAGCAACTTTAACCGACAAGCGGAATAGTCGAGGAAAGAAGCTTAATGTAAATGACGAAGAGGGGCATATTGCCCCTCTTTGAGTTTGTTTAGAGACACATATGTGCAGAGTCTCCCGGGGGAGGAAGCCCTTCCGGCCCAGGATTACGAAGATCGGACAGGAGATCCGCTATTTCCTAAAATGATGCTTCTTTTGAAGTGCGATCGGACCGTGAGTCCGTTATTTGCTTATTTTACCTAGACAGACGGCGTGTATTTGCGAAATAAAGGATTTGTTGTCCGATCACTCCACAAATAGAGCCATTTTCGGTGAAATAACGGATCCACGGTCCGTACCAGCTTGGGCGACGCTTTCCAACGGACAGGCGCACTGAACGTTTGGAATCGCTAATTGCCTCGAATCATGGTGTTATGGGGATATACTTCCGGACAAACGCTCCGTTTCCTGCACGATAGTCTCCAGCGTTTGAATTGCAGCATGAAGCTCATCCGGATCGGATGTCAGCCCGGTGAATACGCCGTTGATTCTGCTCTTGTAGTCGGTTATGGTCACGGGAAAGCGGCCGGCGAGCTGGACGGCGCCTTTCTCGTTCATCCAGTATTGGCCGTTCAGCGCGAACAGCACCTGGTTCAGGCAGGAAACGGCACGGAAGCAGCAGCCTGCGGCGTAGGACACATCCTGCTTGGCTGCCCCTTTGCAGGCGGCCGATACAGAGAAGCCGGCCTCCCACAAAAAGGTCCGGATTAGCGCCGCCGCAAGCTCCGGAGGATAGGGTGCCGTTTGAGACTTCAGCTTCGTTATAACTCCCGAAGGATCCCATAAAGGAAGGCAGCGGGCGGCTTCGGCCATATACATCGCGTTGATGAATCCATGAGGATGCCCCGGCTGATAATCGATTGTTACGCGCCCTTGGAGGCAATCGGCCATCACGCCGTTCACCTTATTCAAGTCGCGGTACAGAAAGTCTACCGCGAGCCCGTCCACCTGGAGCCAGCCTCCGCCGTTTATCCAGGGGCCCCATTCGCCGATGGGGGTAATCAAGCCGGAGCGTCTTTCGTCGTCGACCTCAGAAGCGAGCTGCTCAAGAGCAGGCAGATCGATAGGGACTTCCGGATCGTAATACAAGCCGATGTCGATATCTGACTGCTCGGCATGGGTTCCGGATGCCCGCGAGCCTCCCAGGACGATGGCTTGAATGCCCTGTACGGTTTTCAGTTTGGCAGCCAGCTTTTCGATAACGAAAGCAGCAGCGTCCATATAACAACACCTCGATTTTTATCGTATATCCAACAACCTCATAATACTCTATATGGTCGGATCATGGTATGTCTAATGTTCAATTGATCCCCAAAGGGAACGAAAAATGAATATAATATAATGAGATCATGTTGAGTGAACGAAAGGATGTTGACCATGGGAAAACAAGCCGTCCTGGCAGGAGCTACGGGGCTCGTAGGCAAAGCGCTGCTCGGGAAGCTTTTGGCTGACGATCAGTATGAACGTGTGTATATATTGGTCCGAAAATCCACGGGGCGGAGCCATCCCAAGCTGACGGAAATGGTCGTCGATTTCGATCGTCTGGAGCTGGATCGTCCGGTACTTGAAGGTGCCGATGTATTCTGCACGCTCGGAACGACGATTAAGAAAGCGGGAAGCCAGGAGCAGTTTCGCAAAGTGGACTTCGCGTATCCAGTGAAGCTGGCTGAGCTGGCTGCCGCACACGGGGCGGAGCAGTACGTCATCGTGACCGCAATGGGCTCGGACACGAGGTCGATGTTTTTCTACAGCTGGGTCAAAGGCGAGACGGAGGCAAGACTCCGTCAGCTGGCGCTTCCCGGCTTGTCCATCCTCCGCCCGTCGCTGCTTACAGGCGAACGGGAGGAGTTCCGCTTCGGCGAGCGTGCGGGCGAGGCCGCAGCGCGGGCTTTGTCGTTTGTATTTACGGGACCGCTCCGTAAATACAAACCGATCCCGGCGGACACCGTCGCCGGAGGGATGCTTCTCGCGGCGCGCATGGGCCGCCGCGGCGTCACGGTCTACGAGTCGGGCGATATCGCCGACCTCGTGGACCGGGCTTGACCATCCGCTCTCGCAGCGGATGGCGGCTCTTGTCCTTCACCATCCGCCCGTGCGGGATAGTGGTGCTGCTCTTCACCATCCGCAATGCGGGATGGTGGTGCTTGCTCCAACCATCGAGTACCGCGATGGTTAGCGATACCCCCCATCCGCCGCCGTGATCGGCGGGTGGGGCTTGGTGTGCCTGCGAACGCGCAGTGGAAGGGTGCTGGCATCCCCCGGAGGAGCGTCAGCGTCCGCCTTTGATTCTCGGGAAATAACCTATCATCATAATCTATTCTGAATTTCCCGAGAACAACAGCGGCCTGAGGGGGATACCTTCATCCCTGGAGCATTCCCGCGTTCTAAGCTGTTTTATCTTTCCCACACCCACCGGAGGCCGACGCATCACGGCGTCACCCTCCGAAGGAGTCCCTAAATGCCTTCTCCAGCACCGCAGGCTCCACACCCCACAGCTCCGCGATCTCGGGGCATACGTTCTCTTCCCACCAATCGGCGAGCGCCTTGCGATTGCTTGAATTTTCTACGACCCATTGCAGGTTGAGCATCACCTTTTTGTAATACAGCTCATCCGCTTTTTCCACCAAATCGGGCGCGATCCATTTGCCGACTTTTTTGCGGGCACGGTACATTTCCTTTGCGCAGGCCCGGCGTATTTTGCGAGCGCTGGGGTAAGACTGGTTATGTTTCAATTGATTCCCAGGATTCATGGACAGTTCACCTTCCTCTTCTACAATATCGTATGCGGGAGGAGGGCGCGTTGCACCTGAATCAAAGAAACGAAAAAAGCCCTGACGCCGGCGGGCGAGAGGGCTTATTCCAGCTATTGCGCATGGATCAGTCGTCGACAACGATATAACCGACCATCGGTCCGTTATGGGCGATATCGGGGTGCGTCAGGCAAATGATCCGGTATATTCCCGGCTTGTCGGCACGGAAGGACACGACGGTTTCTTTTCCTTTTTTCACTTCGCCCTTCACATTCAAGCCGTCGATAATGAACGGATGGCTGGTCCCGTTAACCCCGTAAATCGAGAGATTGATGCGCTCTCCTTTTTTGACATAGATCGTTCCCGGATCCCAGCGGTAAGCTTCGATTTCTTTGCCATCGGCTCCCGTAGATTTGAACTCGCCGGTAACGAGCTGGATCGTCCGGGCTTCCCCTTGTCCTGATGCATCCGGCAAACCGCTGGTCGTCGACGCTTCGCTAAATCCCCAGTACCACGCGGCACCCAAAGTCACTAGCGCCATCAGTCCGAGCAGAAACCAGCGGCGAAGCTGTCTGTTGCTGACTACGAATATTTTGGCCACGGTGCTCACTCCTTCCATCGGGCTGGATTCCAATGCTCCCGACAGTTTGTACTAAATGTATGCTCCTGCTTGTCTCTTCATTCTCCTGCGGGTGGTTGAACCGAATGGAAATATGATAGAATAGGAACGATTGCGAACAAGTCGGGCTTGCCCGGGAAGAGAGGAAGAGGCTGGAGAAGAATGTTAAAAGATCTGGTTCACAGCGCATTGATGTTTATTGAAAGTCTTGGTGCATGGGGAATCATGCTTGGGCTCATGCTGGAAGTCATTCCAAGTGAAATCGTGCTGGCATTCGGCGGTTACTTGGTTGCCAAAGGGGAAGTTTCATTTCTTGTCGCGGTTATTTTCGGTACCATCGGAGGAACGATTGCCCAAATTTTCGTATATTGGATCGGCCGTTACGGCGGCAGACCGTTTCTGGAACGGTACGGCAAATTCATTTTGATAAATAAGCACCATATCGATGTCGCGGAAAACTGGTTTAACCGCTACGGTACCGGCGTTATTTTTACGGCCCGGTTTATTCCGGTAGTTCGCCATGCGATTTCCATTCCTGCAGGGATGGCTAGAATGCCCCTCAGCCTGTTTACACTTTATACTACGTTAGCGGTTATTCCATGGTCTATTTTGTTCATTTATCTTGGATTGACGCTTGGCGCGAATTGGGAGCAGATCGACGAGAAGGCGGCGCCTTACGTGACGCCGTTTATTATCGCTTCGGTGACGCTGACGGTGCTCTATGTGCTGTTCAAGCTGATCAAGCGCAAGAAAAGTGTCAGCCACGGAGGCGGCGGAGCAGATGGAGAGAAGCAGCTGGCGCAGCTGCTGCAAACCGTAGGCAAGGAGTATCGCGTGCTGAAAGAGCGTCGCGTGCAGGCGGGAACGAGCGACCAGAAGCTAGACTACGTTGTGATCGGACCGAACGGCGTATTCTATATCGACGCCAAGCACGGGCAAAATTACATTCAATGGAACGAGTCCAGTCATTCTGGGAGCAAAAACGATATGACCGCCCAACTGTACCGGTATGAGCATGTGCTGAGGGAGCTGTTCCGTTCGGCTGAGCTGAATCCCGAGTTGACCGGAGTTCTCTGTCTTACGCATCCGAACAGCAACATGACCGGCAAAAGCCCGGCATTCACGGCGCTGAAGCTTGATCAGCTCGTATCCTTCATTCAATCGTACAAGCCTAAAAAACCATTGCTTGCTTCCTCAGAAGTTGATGCTATTGAACGGCTGATTCTGGAAAACAGCGGCAATTAATACGAACAGCCTCGTTCCTTATCGGAGCGGGGCTTTAATATTAATTGAACTTACTTTTTTAAATTTTTTGTAAAATCGTCCTTCTTCAAGTTTAGAACATGTCATAGACGGCCGCACGCCGCTGCATCCTGCATTGCCTAGCCGTCCCTTTTTATATACAATGAAATATATACCACCCTAAAGGAGGGCTTTACGATATGGCAGCGAATCTGGCGAGTAAAATTAAAACCGGCTTGACTCCGCAGCAATTCATCGACGGGATGACGAAGAACCAGGAGAAGTTTCAGGAATGGTACGACAGCTTTGCTTGGCAGAACGATGAAGATAAGGAGTTCTTCGAATCGCTGAACAACCGCGACGACCTGCGCTGCTTGATTTTGATGGCTGACTGGTGCGGCGATGTAGTCCGTAACGTGCCTGTTGTGTTTCGTGCGCTCGAAAATTCCGGTATTCCGGTAGAAGTACTGATCAAAGAAGAGCATCCTGACGTGATGGCTCAATTTTTGACGGGCGGCGGAGAAGCGATTCCGATCGTTATTTTCACCGATTTCAGCGGACACGTACTGGGACATTGGGGACCTCGTCCGAGCAACGTACAGGCGGTTATGACGCAATTCAAACAAGAGAACCCGGATCGCACGGCTCCGGATTATGATGAAAAAATCAAGGTGGCGCGCCAGGAAATGGGCCGTCAGTATGGAGAAGGCACAGGCTATCATGCGACGATTGTCAAAGAACTGCGCGACCTTCTCTCTACGTTCTAAGGTGGAGTGAGAGAATGAGCTTGGAAGGCTTGAAGATTGAACCGTTTTCCTTGGGGCCGCTAGGAACGAACGCATACCTGCTGTCCAGACCCGCGGAGAACAAAGGCATTATTATCGATCCCGGCATGAATCCGAAGCCGTTGATCAAGCGCATCGAAGGGATGGAGATCGAGGCGATTTTGCTTACCCATGCCCATTTCGATCATATCGGCGGTGTAGACGAAATCCGTAAGCTGAAAGGCTGTCCGGTGTACCTGCACGATGCGGAGGCCGAATGGCTGACGAATCCGAAGCTGAACGGCTCGGCCCGATGGCCGGAGCTGGGAGCGCCTATCGTGACCGATCCGGCGGAATATGCGCTCGACGAGGGTCAAGTATTGAAGCTGCTTGGCCTTGAGATGAAGGTGATGCATACGCCTGGTCATTCGCCGGGAAGCGTAAGCTTCCTGCTCGGCCCGCATTTGTTCGGCGGTGACGTGCTGTTCCGCTTGTCCGTCGGCCGGACCGATCTGCCGGGAGGCCGCACCGAAACGCTCATGGATTCAATCCATATGAAGCTGTTCGAGCTGCCTGACGAGACGATCGTCTATCCGGGACACGGAGTCAAGACGACCATCGGCTACGAAAAGGAAAATAACCCGTACGTCTAACGATTCCCCTACATAAAAGCTCCTCCGTTATGGCCTGTTATGGCGATAGCGGAGGAGCTTTTGCTTGTCTGCTGCATAGGATGTATGAACAGTACAAGCAGCGCGCGAGCGTCCCAGGGGGAGAAGGAGATGAGCGGTAAGGCAGCGAAGGCGGTCACGGACCGGGCGATATTTCTGGCAGCGGCCGTCTACCAGGCGGTGCAGCAATATAAGAACGGGGGAAAATGCATCCTGCCCAAGGGCTATCGCAAAGTAGCCGTGCTGGGCGGCAAAAAGGACCCCTATTTAGGCATGATTCTCCAATCCGCGACGACGGTAATCATCGTCTTCCGGGGCACAGAGAGCGCAGCCGAGCTGCTCACCAATACGGATATGCAGCAGGTTCGGTTCCCGTTTGTTCCGTCGGCGGGCAGAACGCATCGCGGGTTCACGAGGCTGTACGAGCAAGCGGCACGGGACAGCATCATGCGCTGCCTGCGCAAGCAGTCCGGAGACAAGGCCCTTTGGATTGCCGGCCACAGTCTCGGCGGCGCGATAGCTGCCATGTGCGCTCTCGATACAGCCGTCAACAGCAAGTTCAAGCAGCCGAAGCTGTATACGTACGCTGCCCCGAAAACGGGTGACGCCGTTTTCGCCTCCGCTTTTGGACGCAAGATTCGCCACAGCGTTCGGGTCGTAAATGAATCCGACCTGGTTCCCGTTCTCCCCCCCTCCTTGAGTTATGCGAATTATCGGCATGTGAAGGGCGCCTTTCGGCTGCGGTTCAGCCGGTCTACGATCATTGGCAACCATACGATCCGCAGCTACTACCAAGAGCTCGCGAAGCTCGATACCGGCTACAGCCGGCGTCTGCAGCAGCTCAATCCGGGCTATTGTCCCGAAACCTAGGTGCCGGAGCAGATCCGGCTGTCACTGGCCTCTTTTGCGGAACGATTCGCGGTATTGTCCTGGCGTAACGCCTTCCTGCTTGCGGAAAGAACGGATGAAGTTTTGCGAGTTCATATATTGCAGCTTTTCGGCGATATCCTTGATCGTCATATCCGTCTCGGTAAGCCACTTCTTCGCCATGGCGAAACGGTAAGCCGACAAGTATTCGCTAAACGTCGTGCTGGTTTCCTTGCGGAAAATGCCGCTCAAATAGTTTGCGTTATAATGCAGCTGGGAAGCACACTGCTCGATCGTCAGATCGGTATCGTACTGCTTGTGAATCATATCGATGATTTTCTCGGAGATGCTCTGGTACTGCGAGTTTTGCCGGTCCTTGTAAATGCCGATCAAAGGCGAGATGACCCGCGTCCAGAACCATTCCTCGATTTCCCTGCTCATTTGCAGCTTGTTCAGCTCCTCATACAGCGAGCCGCCCTTGGGCAGAAGCTGGTTCAAGGTAACGCCCGATTCCTGCATCGCGACCATCAAGCTCGTAAACAGGCGGACCATCGGGATCTGATATTCCTGAGGCGCCATTTCATGCTTGAAAATAATTTTCATAAACTGGCTGAGCAGCCGCTGGGCATTGTCCTCATCGGCAAGCAGGATGGCGTCGAGCAGCTCGCTTTCGGTCAGGAAGGGGTAATCCAGATGCAGCTGATGCTTCCCTTCGTTAATATTGGCATATGAAATGATGACGCGGCCGCCCAGATGAATGCGCTGCTTCAAAGCTTCCAGTCCTTCGCGGTAAGCGACGGAGGCTTGCTTCAAATCGTCGAAGGGCAGGCTGATGCCGATGCTGATTTCCAGGCCGAGAACCCGCTGTACAGTTTGCTGTATCGTCTCGGTTACGGTATACATATAGCTTTTGAAAGCGTCCGGTGACGGATCCCTGCTTCCGATCAAAGTGACCTGCGTCTGCTCGATGAAGACCGGCGGGAGCCGGACGTCGGACGGAATGATTTCCTCGATAATGTTATTGATTGCGAACAGCAGGAGCTCCATATCCTCCTTGCCGTAACGCGTGTTGTCCAGCGTATCGATCTGCAGAGTAATGACCGAATGCATCCGCCACTCCGATAGCATGCCGCTCAAGCCGAACAGCTCCATCCGTTCCATCATCTCGTCGCGCCGTACCTTCCCCTGAAACACCTTGATCAGGAAATAGGTCAGCGCTTGCTGGAGATGCCGGTGCATCTCGGTTTCCAGCTGCGATTTCGACTGAAACAGCGTCTGCACCTGGGCGCTGATGAAATCAAACTCATTGCTGAGCCGCTTTTCCCCGCTCGGGACTTTTCCTCCGCCGATTTCTTTCATCAGCCGCTCGATCGGGTTGTACATTTTGCGGGACCCGAGCCACGCGATAAGCAAGAAGACGGCGACGATAATAAGGCACACGAAGATCGTGTATCTTCCGATTTTTTTGGAATCCTGGGTCAGACTGTCGATAGAAATAATGGACAAGTAAATCCAGTTGTTATACGACGACCGGAGATAGGTGGCCGTATACAGCTGGTCGTTCACTTCGGTCTGGAACTGCCCCGAAGCTTGCGTGAAAATGGACGGGTCGCGAATGAATTCCGTATTGATGGCGTATTTGCCTATCATAGAGGGATCCGAGTGGAACAGGATGCGCTCCTGATCGTCCAGGATCATGACCGTCTCCGATTCTCTCGGCGTATAATTCAACAGCTCGGCCAGGCTGCAGGTCGTCAAATTCGTAAAGGCCAGCCCGTATTTGTCGAGGCTTTGGTCAGGAAGCTTCTTGACGAGGCTGATCGTATACGGACAGGCTGCGGCATTCGCCTTTTCCTCGCTGTAAAACCAGACGCTCGGGTTCATCACCCATGAGATCGTATTGGGCAAAAGCATCTGGTTGGCGATTTGAAAGCGGTGTATATAATTCGAAAACGTATAGAAGCCGGAGTTTTTGATCATCCAATCCTGCTTGAGATTGACGATAACGACATCATCCACTTTGGTATAAAACGATTGGGTATTGCTGATTTCCTTGCGCAAATCCTTGTACAGCATGAAATCGTCCGAGGTGAAGGGCTCGCTTAGCACCTTGGCCATCAAGGGGGAATTGACGAGCTGGTCGAACGCATGGTTGATCGTCCGGAGGATTTGCTCCACATTGGAGTTCATCTGTGTCAGCAGCTGGATTTGTCCCCGGTTGACCTGCTTTTGAATTTCATTGGACGACTGGAGGTACGACAGGATGCCGAAAAATATTACGGGAACCGTGCATAGGATGCATCCGAATAGTATGAGTCTGGTTAGATAGCTGGTTCTTTGCATCTCGGACCTCCGTTTCCGACTATTTTCGACGTTACAGGACAAAGTTAATTGTATCAATCCGCAGCCGGACGAGCAACGATTTCATCCAATTACACAATCGTGTATAATGAAATACACCAATATATCGGAGGAGGAGCGGGTTAAGATGGGACATAATCCGTACACAAAACCGCATATAGCTGTAATCGCTTTCGTGCTCACAGCGGTGCTGGCCGTTCTGCTGGGCGGATGTACCAGGGAGCAGCTGCCGGGCGGCGCGAATGCTGCGGACGAAACGGCCAAGCCCATCGGCATCATGATCCCGCTGCATCAGAATCAGGCTCCTCCCGCTGAAATGATGACAGCCGTAGAGCGGGCGGCTCAAGCCAAGCTCGAAGTGGACTGGATTCCGAACGATAATTATAAAGACAAGCTGATCAATGCTCTGCAAACGAATTCGTTGAAGCAGGTCACCTACGTGAACCAGACGGATTACGGCATTGTGAAAAATGCCCTCCGCTCCGATATGTTCTGGGAAATCGGCCCTTATCTCGAGTTTTATCCGAACTTAAAAAAGCTGAACAAAGAAATTCTCAAGGAAACGGCGGTGCAGGAGAAGCTATACGGTCTCTATACGGAGAGGCCGTTATCCCGCCAAGGCGTCATTCTGCGCAAAGATTGGCTCGACCGGTTGAAGCTTAAGGAGCCGACGACAGTGGATGAGCTGTATGAAGTGCTGAGGCAGTTTACGTATAACGATCCGAACGGAAACGGGGCTCAGGACACAATAGGGCTGGCAGACCGCGGGGACCTTACCTACGGGGCGTTCAAGACGTTAAGCTCCTACTTCGGTACGCCTAACAATTGGGGCGTCAGAGATGGCAAGCTCGTGCCGGATTTCATGACTGCCGAATACGTCGATACGATGAACTATATGAAAAAGCTGGTGAGCGAAGGCAGCATGAATAAGGATTTTGCCGTCACCAGCAAGCAAATTCAAAGATATATGCTGATCAGCGGCAAAGCGGGAGGCTTTATCGGCAGTATGGAGGATGCCCCGAGACTGCTCCGCGAGCTTCAGAAGTTCGAGCCGAACGCGCAGTTGACCCTGATCAACAGGATTCGCGGCCCGAAAGGGGAAGGCGTATGGGCCAATCCCGGATTCGGCGGCCTGTTCCTGTTTTCCAAGAAGGCTATAGCCAACGAGCAGGAATTGCGGCGCATTCTTGCTTTCTTCGACCGGAGTATGGATCAGAATGTGAGCAAGCTGCTGAATTTCGGCATCGAAGGAAAGCATTACAAGACAGTGGACGGGCAAATTGTCGTCACCGCAGAGATGGATCAGCTTTACGATTCGGAAGTGCTGCCGCTGACCTCGTTCGTTATTGCAGGAATGAGCAACCCGAATTTGATGAAATCCAAGCAAGAGCGGGAGGACCCATTGGCGGTAAAAGCCGATCAGCTGACAAAAGATAATGAGAGTATATTGATCCGCGATCAGACGCTGTCCTTAACCTCTACTACGAATGAAGTCATAGGCGGGGAGCTGGCGGAAGTGATTACGAACGCGACCTATAACTACATCTTGGGCAAAATTGACCTGGCACAGTTCCGCAATGAAATCGCCACGTGGGAGAAGCGGGGTGGAGCCAGCATTATTAGGGAGTATAACGAGGCTTATCAGGCCGGCAGGAACTAATAATAAATAATAACTGCAGCCGTCAACCTTGCTTGACGGCTGTTTTTTTGCGATGAGAAATCTTAGTTGGCCCGATTCGTCCCATCAATGCTACAATGAAATTACCAAATAAGGACGAATGCAGCGAAGTTTGAACTTATATTGAAGATGGGTCGTCAAATAATCGAGGTGGCAGTTTTGGAATCCAAATTAAATTTCGAATACTTAAAATATTTGTCAGAAACCTCCGATAAGAAGGCCATCTTGGAGCAGCTGATGGTCGCTTACGGGAAGGACGTATGGAACTATGCGTACAGCATGACGCGGAAATGGGATCAGGCGGATGACATCACGCAAGAGGTTTTTTTGAAGGTGTACCGGAACCTGTATACGTTTCGGAGCGAATCTTCTGTAAAAACGTGGATTCTAACCATAACGCGCAATATGACGCTTGATTATCGGCGCGCAGCATTTTACCGCAAGGTGACTTTAATGGATTTCCTCGCCCCTTCGGCAGAGGCCCCCTCGACGGAACAGGAAGTCATGAACCGGCTGGCCACGAACGACTTGTGGAGGATGGTGCTGAAGCTGCCTGCCAAATATCGTGAAGTACTGATATTATTCGCTCATTACGAATTGTCTATGAAGGAAATGGCTCAAGTGCTGGGAGTAACCGAAGGAACGGTCAAATCGCGGTTATTTCACGCCCGCAACAAAATGAAGAAGATAAAGGAGAGTCAGAGTGATGGAGCCGATCGATGACGAGTTGAAAAAAGGCTTGGCCAGCGAACCGCTTACCCGCAACGGGTTCTCTGATGCATTGAAAAAAAGAATAGGCGAACGTTTGGACGAAAGGGAGGCCAAGAGCAGAAGATGGCTGCCTTGGTTTAGCGCGGTCAGCGCTTCGCTCGTTGCCGCTTCCCTGTTCTTGTATGTCGGATGGATGAATAGTCAGGGGCACCTGCCCGATGTATTGCCGGGGAAACAGGAGGAATCGATTGCCGCTACTCCGGCGCAGCAAACCGAAGGTCAACCGGAGGTGGAGATTCGTTCAGCGGTGCTGATCGGACTGAGAGCGGATCATAGTCCCATCGCCGGAGTTCCCGAGTACAGCTCGTACAGGACGCTCTTGCTGGCGGGCAACCAGGGCAAGCTGCAAAAGGTTGCCGAAGGGGACGGGATCCTGATGCCTTACAAGACGGAATTCATGAAAATTGTCCCCCAGAACCAGACGGGGACGACCGAGCCGTCTTGGGTGCTTAACGCCTCGGTCGCTTCGAGCTCGAATAAATTGCGCACGGCGGCTCCTCGGCCTGCCGTATCGCTGAAGGTGTCGGAGAAGCTGCTGTTCGCAGGGAATCGCTATATATCCGTGTCCCAAACGGTCCGTAAAAACGAGCAGGGAAAGGAAGTGCCTTACGACTACGTATGGGTTAAGGAGATCCAGGATGTCGTACAGAGCCCGTCCAAGCTTACGATGCAGCCTGCCTCGGAGCCCCACGTCTCGTTAAAAAAGCTATATGGGGACTCGGTGCAGCCTGACTTGAACGCCGTTGCCGCCGGCAAGCCGTTATTTTCGAATGGAGAAGCGGCGAAGGTGCCGCAGGACGACCTTGGCGAGAGCTGGGCCATCGTCCGCAAGCAGGGTCAATGGGTTCCGCAGCTGGCGTTATACGGCAGCAAGGATGCGTATCGTTATCAGCTGAGCGATGTCTCGCTTACTTTGCCGGATTCCGTCGTCTCCTACGATCGGCTTGCCGTCGGCTGGAATGAAATCCGCAGCGTTCGTGCGGACGCCAAGGACGCTTTTTCTTCGCCTAGGAATGAACTGGTCGGAATCGTATCGGACGACGAAATCGCCGTGTATCCGTTCGACGGAACGATGGGGAGGAAGCCTCTTGCTACCGTGCCTCTGGCACCGAATGAATCCGTTGTCATGATCCAGTGGGCGGTCGACGAGCCTTTCATCGGCATGTGGAAGGATTCGGGGAAAAAGCTGCTAAGCTATTGAATGTCATCACATCGACAATTGATGATCTGAATCCGGAATTGCTGGCAAGTAAACTTGTGCCCATGATCAGAGATCTGGTCTTGTCTTCATAGACAAGCACCAAGGTCTTTTTTCTTTTATAAGTACCCGATTTGCTGCCGCGTTATCCATATCCTGTGATATGCAGAATTTAACCTGCCCCTGATTATCGCGCAAAAACGTTGATATGACGGGGTTTTTCGTGGTTGTTGTGAGTCAATGATTGTAGTTGTAATGCGTACCGGCGATATATGATTAGGCCAGCACCGAAAACTTAGACAACCTGCAAATCCAAAAGGCAAAACAAAAAACGGAGGTCGAATGCATTTGAAAAAGAATCAGAAGATCGCTCAAAAAACGAGTATGGTTTGTGCCGCTGTATTGGCCGTAACGACGATTCTGGCAGGCTGCGGAGACTCGAAGACGGAAAGCAAGGGGACGGCTAACGGCAGCCAGGCGAATCAAGGGCCTTTGAAAATTACGATCATGGCTAACTTGAGTACGCCTGAAGTTCCATCGGACAAAATCGAAAAGCTGCTGGAAGAGAAAACGAACAGCCAAATCGAATTCCAATGGGTGCCGGACGGCTCCTATGACGAGAAGTTCCAGGCAGCGTTCGCTACAGGCTCTCTTCCGCAAGCGGCTTATTTGAAGAATCAGTCTTCCTTCGTGCTGCTGCGCGATGCGATCAAAAACGGCCAGTTCTGGGAGATCGGCCCGTATTTGAAGGATTATCCGAACTTGAGCAAGCTGAACCCGGACGTATTGAAGAATACCGCGGTAGAAGGCAAAATCTATACCTTGTATCAGGAAAGACCGATCGCCCGCCAAGGGATCATCTATCGCAAGGACTGGGCCGATAAACTGGGCTTGTCCGAGCCGAAAACAACCGACGACATCTACAATATGCTGAAAAAGTTCAAAGAAGCGGATTTTGCAGGCGGCGGTAAAACGCTGGGCTTGGCTGACCGCAACGATCTTGTTTACGGAGCGTTCAAGACGCTGTCCTCGTACTTCGGCACTCCGAATGGCTGGGGAGCCGTCGACGGCAAGCTGGTGCCTGAGTTCATGACCAAGGGCTACATGGATACGATGAAGTTTATTAAAAAGCTGCGTGACGAAGGCTTAATCAACCAGGACTTCCCGGTTACGAGCAAAACGGACCAGCAAAACATGATGTATACGGGCAAAGCCGGCATGTATATCGGTTCGATGCAGGATGTGCTCACGATTCAGGACAAAACGTCCAAGAACAATAAAGACGCTCAATTCGAAGTGGTGAACCAAATTACCAGCTCAAGCAACGCCAAGCCTACGACATGGGGTATTCCGGGCTACGGAACCTTGGTTGTATTCCCGAAATCGGCGGTTAAGACAGAGGGCGAGCTGAAGCAAATTTTGGCCTTCTATGACAAGTTTTACACTCCGGAAATCGCGAACCTGCTGAAATACGGTGTGGAAGGCCAGCACTATACGCTGCAGGACGGCAAAGTACAGCCGGGAACCGACGAGAAGATGAAGGAGAAGGAGCAGAAGCCTTATTTGACCGTAGCACTGGCGGATACGACGAACATTTTGCCGTCTTTGTACACGCTGAAGGCGCAGGAAAAAGCGGTGAACCTGTCCAACGATGCGGTGAAATTCGCCCTTCAAGACCCTACTGTTCCATTGGACTCCAAGACATATAACGAGAAGGGTGCAAGACTGCAGGACATTATCAAGGATGCTTCCTATAAGTTCATGCTCGGCAATATCGATGAGGCGGGCTTCCAGGCTGCGATTAAGAAATGGCAGGATGACGGCGGAGCCAAAATTATCGAAGAATACAATGCATCGTTCAAAGCAAGCGGCGGCAAATAATAGTTTGGATCCGGTTACGGGGAGGCTGCCTGGTTCCGTCAGGCGCCTTTCCCTTTCCTCCGGCGCTCGTGCGGAGCATAGAAGATTTTACGGAAAGAAAGGAAGTTATACGCGATGAACAACACGATCGCCCGGCCTAAAGTAATGGAGGCTCGTCCCAAATCCAGCAGCGATTTATGGAAACGCATGCTCCGGAACCGCTACATGTATATGATGATTATTCCGGGGCTCGTTTACTTTATCATCTTTAAATATTTTCCAATGTACGGGCTCGTCATTTCCTTCCAGGATTATATGCCGTACAAGGGCATCATGGGCAGTGAATGGGTCGGCTTGAAGCATTTCGAGAAGCTGTTCACGGACGGCGAGTTTTGGAACATTTTTAAGAACACGCTGATTTTGTTCCTGTATAACATTTTGTTTTATTTCCCAGTGCCGATCATATTGGCCATCATGCTGAATGAAGTGGCCAATGCTTTTTTCAAACGTCTGGTACAAACGATCGTCTATATTCCTCACTTCTTGTCCTGGGTTATTATCGTTTCGATTTCTTACGTGATGCTGACGATGGACGGCGGGATCATCAACGAATTGCTCGTTTATTTCGGGCTTCCGAAAGTGAACTTCCTGCTCGATCCTACATGGTTCCATCCGATGTACATTATCCAGGTCATCTGGAGAGAAGCGGGCTGGGGAACGATTGTCTATCTGGCTGCCATTGCCTCTATAGACCCACAACTGTATGAAGCGGCAAGAATGGACGGAGCGGGCCGGTTCCGGCAAATCTGGCATATTACGCTTCCTTCGATCCGGAGTGTAATTATCGTTCTGCTTATTCTTCGGATAGGCAACGTTCTCGATCTCAGTTTCGAGCATGTGTACTTGCTGCTTAACTCAATGAACCGTCCAATTGCGGAAATATTGGATACGTACGTATATACGGTCGGTCTGAAGCAGGGACAATTCAGCTTTAGTACGGCGGTAGGCTTTTTCAAATCGTTCGTCGGTCTGTTCCTGGTCGTTCTGTCGAACAAACTGGCCAAAAAATTCGGTGAGGAAGGCATCTACTAATTTGTAATTTGCGACTCACAGGAGAAAAGGAGAGCTCATCATGGTGAAAGATAAAACGCTGGGCGGCAGAATGTTCGATCTGTGCAATATTGTGCTGCTGGCAATCGTTGCGCTGGTAACCTTCCTCCCGTTCCTGCACGTGGTCATGGCGTCCTTCACAACGGAGGAGGAGATGGCAAGAAAGCCGTTCGTGCTGATTCCGACGGAATTTACCGTCAAGGCGTATCAATATATTTTGTCTACGAATGCGATTTATAAAGCTTTGGGGGTATCCATCGGCGTGACTCTAGTGGGGACACTGGTGAGCATGTTGTTGACCTGCCTTATGGCGTACGGCTTGACTAGAAGAGATTTGGACGGACGCAGGGTGCTCATGTTTCTCGTCGTGTTCACCATGCTGTTCAACGGGGGGCTGATCCCTACGTTCCTCGTCGTCAAGGAGTTGGGCCTGGTCGACTCTTATTGGTCGCTTATTCTTCCTACGGCGGTCAACGCCTTCAACCTGATCATCATGCGCAGCTTCTTCATGAACTTGCCCGACGGCATTGAAGAATCGGCCAAAATGGACGGATGCAACGACTTCGGCATTTTGTTCAAAATCGTCATCCCGCTGTCCATGCCGGCTATCGCTACGATCTCGCTGTTTTATGCGGTGAATTATTGGAACACCTATTTCAATGCGATCATTTATTTGAACGATGCAGCCAAATGGCCGATTCAGGTGCTGCTGCGTCAAATCGTTATCGTGGCGAGCGCCTTCAGCGCCGATACATCCGGCTTCGGGGACGATTTCGTCAAGCCGCCGGAGCAGACGATCAAAATGGCGGTCATCATGGTATCGACAATCCCGATCCTGATTGTGTATCCGTTCCTGCAAAAATATTTCGCCAAAGGCGCATTGGTCGGATCCGTGAAAGGGTAATGCGCGCGTGAGAAGACAGCCGCCGATTTCCTTGGCGCATCAGCCTTAGTCCGAAGCCTTAATCGGGCTAGGGCTTTTTTTGCCATAAGCATCGTAATGACCATTGCGCGGACGGGGAAACCATGGTAAGCTTTGCCATGAAAATAGGGTTAATTGTTCCCAATATAAAGCGCCGGGTATTAACAATGCAAGGAGTCATTTTCAATGAACAAAATCGCCGTAGAATCGAAGAAATATAGGTATGCCATGCAGTTGGCGACGATTTTTCTCGGATTCATTATTTTCGGATTATCGGAAAACATTAAAGGTCCCGCCATTCCGCGAATCCAATACGACTTCGGGCTGGATGAACAGCAGCTGGGCACCCTTTTGTCGCTCAATTCGCTCGGTTATTTGATCGCTTGCTCCTTTACCGCCTACCTGACGCGGATATGGGGGATCAAGACGGTCAGCATGATTGCATTCGGATCGATGGTCTTGTCGGGAGTTCTTATTTTCTTCTCCCATAGCTATCCGGTGTTTACCTCCTCGTATTTTATCCTGTATATAGGAAACGGGATGCTTGAGATCGGCCTGGCTATTCTCGGGGCGCGCATTTTTGTACGCAATACAGGCACCATGATGAATCTGTCCCATTTCTTCTACGGGTTGAGCTCTATTGTCGCTCCCATCATAGCATCCGGCATGATGACGGTAAGCTGGTTCGGGCATGTGTTCGATTGGCGCGGGATGTATCTGATCATGCTGTCATTGGCCGTACTGCCTATGATTCCTGCTTTCATGAGCACCTTTCCGGGGGATCACACGTCGCACGAGGATCGGATTCCACTGAAGCAATTGCTGCGTGATCCGGCTTTATGGCTGCTGGTGCTCGTTCTTTCGTTCGGGGTCGTATCGGAAATGGCTGTAGGAGGATGGCTGGTCAATTTCTTGGAAAAAGCATATCAATGGGACAGCGTATCGGCTTCAGGGATGCTGTCGGCCTTCTTCCTCTGTTTCTCCGCAGCGAGGCTCGTTCTAGGCCCGGTGACCGATAAAATAGGATTTACGTTGTCGCTGATCATTTTTTCCTGCTTCTCCGGGATTTGTACCTTGATCGCTATCGTCGGAGGGGAATCGCTGGCCTATTTGTTCGCTGCCGCCGGCATAGGCATAGCGCCTGTGTATCCTACCGTCATGGCGCTAATAGCCAAAAGGTACCCGCACGGCAGCGACACGGCCATTACGTTTATCGTTACGTTGATGGGAGTAGGGAGCGTCATCGGAAATTATGCCATTGGTGCGATTACCAACGGATTCAAAAACGCCTACGGTGCCGGGACGGAATTGGGGCTGCTGCGCGGACTTCAGGCCGGCTACGTGTTTATTGGTGTATGCGCTTTGCTCTGTGCGGTCTTCGGCGTTATGCTGTACAGTTATTTAAAATCCCGCAAGGAGCTGATATAGCGCGCTACATATGCAAAAGACTGCCTCGCGGCAGCCTAGTGTTTAAGAGATACTTAAGCCCGAATCCCCCGCAGCGCCTCGAACGCTTCCGGATCGAGCATGACATCGCCGGCGGCGCAGGAATCGTCCAGCTGGGCGGCGGTTTTACAGCCGGAGATCGGGAAGACAGGGAACGGATGGGCCAGCAAATACCCCAGCGCGACTTGGGTCATTGTCAGACCGCTCCGCTGCGCGATTTCTTCAACGAGCTTCAATTTGCGAAGGTTCTCTTCGTTGCACAGCTTCCACACCTTTTTGTTCGCCTCGCTCGGCTCCTTCAGCATGTCGAGGGTATACCGTCCGCTGAAAAATCCGTTCGCCTGCGAGTTATAAGGAATTGCCGCCAAGCCGGTGCGCTCATGGTACGCCAGCTCCTTCTCGTCCATGGCCACCAGCGTAGGATCGTTGCCGGCACTGTATGACGCAAGGCTCCATTTGGTTTGGCTGGCTGCAAATCCTTGAAGGCCTTTGTCTCTCGCATATTGCTGAGCGGCTTCTATTCGTTCCGAGCGCCAATTGGAGCAGCCGAAGCAGCGGATTTTGCCCTGCCGTACCTGGTCGTTCAACACATCGATAATTACTTCCACCGGTGTCTCGGGGTCATCGCGATGCAGCCAGTACAAATCGATATAATCCGTCTGCAAATGCTGCAGGCTATGCTCCAGATCGGAAACGATTTCTTCCTTGCTCATTCGCGGAATATGCATCGTATCCAGCTCGGGATGCGCCCCTTTGGTCGCGAGAACGATACGGCTGCGATTGCCGCGCGATTTCATCCATTCTCCAATGACCTTCTCGCTTCGGCTCCGCTCTCCCGGTACCCAGTCGCTGTATACTTTGGCGGTATCGAGGAAATTTCCGCCCCGATCCAGATAACGATCCATAAGCTCGAAGGAGAGCTCGCGGCTTACCGTTTCGCCGAAGTTGGCCGTGCCCAGACAAATGACGGAAGGCGACAAATCCGTGCCTGTAATGGTTCTGCTTTTCATCGTGAATCAGCTCCTGTTCTGTAGGTTCTCCCAATCCGATAATGCGGGTTGTCCTTTTTCTAATTATAAGGAAACGGGAGTTCATTTGTAAGCAGTTACATCAGATTGCATAAGTATACAAAAGGTAAGGTGTACCGACGGAGGCACTTTACAAGAAGATACTAACTTACGAAATATTCAGTCATTTCCACCCTTCGTAAAGTCGCTTATAATGAGACGAGATATCGCAGGATGGTGCGTGAAAGTGCATCGGCCGGACCTTATTCCGGCAGTTTCTACAAGGGGAGGATGCGGCATGAAACCGATCAAATTAGGGATGGTAGGAAGCGGGGATATCAGCAACCGCTTTTTTGAACAGGCGGCGAAGCTCGAGCAGGTATCCTTCGTGGCAACCTGCGCCAGACATTTGGACAATGCGGAGAAGAAGGCTAAAGTCTATGGCATACCGCGCTGGTATGACGATTACCTTCGCATGATGGACGAGGAGGAGCTCGATGCGGTTGTCGTCACGACCCCTCACTCGGTACATGCCGAAGTGGTCATGGCCGCACTGGAAAGAGGGCTTCACGTTCTCAATGAAAAGCCGATGGCTACCGCTTTCGAGGACTGCAAACGAATGGTGGAGCTGTCCGAGGCTAACAACAAAATATTCATGAACTTGCCCTATGATCTGAACCCAAGCTTTATGTCGGCCATACCTTATGTCAGTGAAGAGGTTATTGGCAAAATTACGGGAGCGGAAGCGCAGCTGAACATTCCCGGACCGGGAAGGGACAACTGGTATTATAACAAGGAAATCTCGCACGGCGGAGCCATTCTCGATTGCATGGTTTATCCCATAAGCAGGCTGATCTCCATGCTGGGTCCCGCGCAAAACGTTATGGCGGAAGTGAACACAATCATTCCGAACCGGATTGTGAACGGCGGCAAGCAAATTCAAAGCGACGTAGACGATAACGCTACCGTTATCCTGACGTTCGCGGGAGGGCAGCACGCGGTCATCCGGACATTGTGGGGGACCTCCATCAAGCAGAACAACACGCTCATTTACGGCCGTAAAGGAACGATTGCGATCAACGACGGCGGGTTCCCGCTCGTGGTGCATTCCCCTCTAGCGCCGATCCCGGACGCAGAATCGGTTACCTGGCGCGGCTATTCGGATTGCTATGCGCCGAAGCTGCTGCCGTCCATCGATTCCGAGCGCGACATCATGAGTCACTTCATCCACTGCTTGCGCACAGGCGAGCAGCCGAAGCCGTCCGGACGTCTGCAGCTGCACGTGCATGAAATCATGTTCGCGGCCTACCAGTCGGCCGAAAGCGGGCAGCGCTGCACCCTGACGACGACCTTCGAGCCTTGGAACAAGCTCGACCCGCACATTTTTGATACGAAAAGCAATTATATTTAATAAGGAGCGATCGATATGGACCGGCAACGAATTCGTCATATGGTTATTTTCTGCCTCCGGCATGAGCGCGGCTCGCGGGAAGAGGAGAAGTTTCTAGAGGATGGTCAGTCGATTCTCACCTCGATTCCGCAAGTGGAGCAATTTGAAGTGCTGAGACAGGTCAGCGCGAAGAACGATTATGATTTTGGCTTCTCCATGGAGTTTGCCGATCAGGCGGCCTATGAGGCGTATAACGCTCACCCGGCACATGTCAGCTTCGTCCGGGATCGTTGGGAGACGGAAGTGACGCGGTTTCTTGAAATCGATTTTCAGGGGCTGGCTTAAGAGGGGAATTAGGTCAGAGGTTCGGAAGACAATATTGAGGTTAAGGGCTGCCGATTGGCGGCCCTTGTTTGTGTGCAAAGCGCGCAGCGGGAACGTTCACTCTGCTGCAGCTTTTTTTGTAAAGATAGCCCGCCAAGCTCATAAAATCAAAGTGAGGCAGTTATCAGGAGCCGCCCATTGATGCAGGTGGAAATATATACAAATATAGAAGGTAGGTGGAAAACGTCTCAAACAAACTAATTCTAGGAGGTAATGACCATGGCAATGCCAACTCATATTGTAGCAGTCGGAGGGCTTGTAGAGAACGGGCAAGGAGAAATTCTGCTGGTCAAAACCCACAATGATGGTTGGGTATATCCCGGCGGGCAGGTGGAGGCGGGAGAAAATCTGATCGATGCATTATGCAGAGAGATCAAAGAAGAGAGCGGGATCGATACGGTTGTTGAACAGCTGATCGGAGTGTACTCGAATACTTCCGGCTACAAATGGCATGACGGCGTTACCGACGTTCCGACAAAAGTCATGCTCGATTTCATTTGCAGACCCGTAGGGGGCCAATTATGCACATCGGAGGAAACATCGGAAAGCTGCTGGGTTTCTAAGGAGCAAGTTCTCGATATGATTTCGTCTCCGGCTATCCGGACGCGATATCAAGCCTATTTGGATTTCAAAGGCGCTATCCATTATATGGATTATGTTACGAAGCCGGAGTTTGTTCTGAAGCTGGCGAGAAGGATTTAGGAGCAGAGAGTGCGGCTGATCTTTTATACATAAGGAATATTTCTTTAAGGGCTTCATCTGAATAAGGTGAAGCTCTTTTTTGTTCACTCTAGTAAACCATCTTAAAAGATTATTTAACGTCAATTTTCGACAGGAAGATATGGTATAATGTGTGAAAGGAAGCACTTACATTTTGAAAATGAGTCTAAAATACTAGCGAGCTCCAGGGTCCGGCAGCAGCTCATCAAGCTGGAGTCCATTTGAATTGGGGGTATCTCCGTTGCTTATAAAAAGCGATGCAATACGTGCCAAGGGAAGGCACCGTCTATTTGCCCGTCTTCTCATTCCATATCTTGTATTTCTTATATTTGCCATGTTGATCGGCTGGATGATCTATCAGAAGACGATTGTATTGATAGAGAGAGAAGCGACTGAGAGTCATATGAACCTGCTTGAACAAAGTAAGGATGTGCTGGATCGAAGGCTGGAGGAGCTGGCTTCCATTACCCAGCAGCTCGCGGCAGATACGCGAATCATTCAGTTTCAACCGGTCGTCAACCCGTTTATCGGGACGAATACTTACCGAATCATGGACATGAACAAGAGCCTATACGATTATAAGCTGTCCAACAACTTCGTCTTTAATTATTACGTCTTGTTTAAAAACAGCGAAATGGTGTTTACCCCGGGGGCAAGCTACACGTATGAGCATTTTTTTAAAACGGTTGCCAACTATAATGAAATCGATGCTAAAAAGTGGTCCTCCCTAATCGCTAATCAATTCCATACGCGGCATATGCTGCCCGCCCAAGACGTAACGCTGCAAGGGATACCGTATTCGATGCTCACCTATCTCCAATCGATTGGGTACCCGGGGAGTCCTCAGGGGGTTATCGCCGTAATGATCGATCAGAGGGAGATTCAGAAGCTGTTTCAAGGGATTCATATTTCGGAGGGCGGTTGGGCTTATATATTAGACAATGAAGGTAAAATTATTAGTTCCTTGTCTGCCGGAACGGGAACGGATCTCCCCTTTGATATCAAACAGCTAACGGGCTCCAAAGGAGTAATAGAACAAGAGCTGGATGCCAAACCGATGATGGTTACCTATACGAAATCCAGCTATAACGGATGGACTTATTTGGTCGGGCAGCCGACGTCTGTCGTATTAGCCAAGGTTCGCTATATCCAAAAAATTATTTTTACTTTCGCCTGTGTGTTCCTCGTTGCAGGGATTTTCATCGCTTATGTATTAGCATACCGCAACAGCCGTCCGCTTCGGAAGATTGTGAATATGATATTGGAAAAAACGGATGCGCTTTCACAGCAGCGGGATGCCTTAGGGTTTATAGGTGAAACGGTCAGCGGTCTGTTTCAAAATAATCATCGGCTCCAAGCCGAGATCTCACAACAGGTTCCTCTTTTGCGGGCGGCGTATTTTCAGCGGCTTCTTAACGGTCAATTCGTCTCTGCACGCGATGCGGATGTGCTGCTAAAGCATGTCGGACTGGATTTGCAAGGGATGTCCTATATGGTAACGATCGTCCATTTACGAGGCTTCGATAATGGCTACAGCAGCGATCTGCTTGAGGAGCTCGATATGAAGCGGGTGTTGGCCAAAGAGACTCTGCGCAAATCAATGGATTACGATGGCTTCGTATATGATATAGCCGATGATCAATTTGCCGTGCTTTTTATTTATAAAGAGGAGCAAGTCGGGTTCTACAAAGATTATGTCGAGCAGAAGCTGAAGGAAACGAAAGAGAACATTGCCGATCAGCTCAAGCTTGTGCCTGTATATGGCATGGGCGGGGTGTGTGACAGTCTCACAGGGATTTCCCGGTCTTATGAGCAGGCACGTGAAGCGTTAAATGCGCAAATATGGAACAACAAAGAAGGGGGACTATGGTATGACGAGCTCCCTACCGATATGAACCATTACTACTTTCCTCAGGATGTCGAGACTCGATTAATTCACTTGGCAAAAGCAGGAGATCAAACCGAGGTCCGCTTTGTACTGGACGAGCTATACCGCGAAAACTTCGAGCACCGGCATCTGTCGATATCGGTTATGAAGCTGTTTCTGTTCGAAATGTGGGGCTGCCTGGTAAAGCTGCTGCCGCAGATGGAGCTCGATCTTCAGAACGTGTACAACCAAATGACTGCGCTGCATGGCAGCAACGATTCCTACGACGGCATGTGCAAAAATTTTGAATCGATTAAAGCTACGTTCCAATGGGTATGTGACAACGCGAACGAAAATAAGAAGAGTCAAAATGTAGAGCTGATCGAGACGATAATTTCCTTGCTTCAAAACTCGTATATGGACAGCGAGCTTTGTCTTGACAAAGTAGCCGATCAAATGCGGATATCCAAAGTGTATTTATCCCAATTTTTCAAAGAGCAAACCGGCATTAATTTCTCGGATTATTTAGAGAATCTTCGTATGGAGCAGGCCAAAGTGCTGCTTCATTCGACAGGCCAAACGGTAAACGAGATTTCCGAGCATGTCGGCTACAGCTCGCACAGTACGTTTAGCAGAGCGTTCAAACGGCTGCATGGAGTTAGTCCTACCGTTTATAAGAAGCTGATAGCCGAAAAACACGGCTGAATAAGCCGGCAGACTGTTGAGAAGCCTTATTTTCTCGAAATTTTTGTAATAGGTAGGTGAAAATATGCCTCGGAGGAGTTTACGCCCGCCTTTGAAACCTGTGAAAATACCGCTTATTCTAATCAGAATCACAGGCTTCAACAGCGGCTGGAGGGGCATATCCCACCGGAGTATATAATAAATTTCGATTTTCATTGGTTTCTCAACACGCTCACGGCTGAATAAGCCGTTTTTCTTTACTTTTGTATAGAAAATATCGAAGTGCAAAAGGTAAAATCCTAACTATTGCACAGCATTTATACGCTTTCTTCTACCGTCTTCTGGCCGCTCCTCTTATGATGAACGTATTCAGAAAAGAAAGGAGACAAACGCATGACGAAAGCGGTTGCAACGGTAAAGGCGGAACACGGCAGTGTAACAAAGACCAGAAGTCAGCAGGTTTCCCGCTGGAAGCAGCTGAAGCGAAGCTGGCAATTGTACACTTTGCTCGCGCTTCCGGTTATCTACGTCCTTGTATTCAAGTATTATCCTATGTATGGAGCGCAAATCGCGTTTAAGGATTATATTGCATCCAAGGGAATTACGGGAAGCGAGTGGGTAGGCTTCAAGCATTTTATCCGGTTTTTCAATTCCTATGAGTTTGGAAAGCTGATGAAAAATACGCTGATCATTAGCATATATAGCTTGCTTGCCGGGATCCCGTTTCCAATCATTTTGGCGTTATCGTTGAATTATGTAAAAAACCAGTTTTTCAAAAAAACAGTACAAATGATTACCTACGCACCGCATTTTATTTCCGTGGTTGTTATGGTAGGCATCATTCTGGAGCTGCTTGACCCGCGCAAAGGGCTTGTGAATCTGCTGCTGGTCCAGCTCGGCTTTGAACCGATCAATTTCATGGCGATTCCGGAATATTTCAGCTCGATCTATGTTTGGTCCGGCATTTGGCAGAACGTGGGCTTCTCCTGCATCATTTACTTGGCCGCCCTTGCCGGAGTAGACCCGGCTCAACACGAAGCGGCTGTCATTGACGGCGCCAACAAATTTCAACGGATGTTCCATATCGACCTTCCGAGTATTATCCCGGTCATGATTATATTGCTGATTATGAATACGGGGCACATTCTTGATCTCGGCTTCGAGAAGGTACTGTTGATGCAAAATTCACTGAACGTACGGACATCCGAAGTTATTGATACGTTCGTGTACAAGGTGGGGCTTGCTTCCCAAGCGATGAATTACTCTTACTCAACGGCGATCAATTTATTCAAATCGGTTGTAGGCTTGGTACTGCTTGTGACAGTCAACTCCATCGCTAGAAGAGCGAAGCAGGAGAGCCTATGGTAGATCCGAAGAGGGGAGGAAACCGAGATGGATTACATCAATATAAAAGAAGGCAGAACCGACCGTTGGTTTAACATTATCAATTATGTCATCCTTGCGCTATTCCTCATCACGGTGCTGTATCCGCTTCTATTTATTGTAAGCGCATCATTCAGCAGCCCTAATGCGGTGACCTCGGGACGAGTATGGCTGTGGCCCGTTGAGCCAAGCCTTGAAGGCTATGCTGCGGTTTTCAAGCACAAGCTCATTTGGAGCTCGTTTCGGAACTCCGTATTTTATACGGTTGCGGGAACCTTGATCAATGTTGTCTTGACGGTTATGGCTGCTTATCCTTTGGCGCGAAGAGACTTGTTCGGTAAGAACGCTTTCATGCTGTTGTTCGTTTTTACTACGATTTTTTCCGGCGGATTGATTCCAAGCTATATTCTGGTAAAAGATTTAGGCATGTTAAATACGGTGTGGGCCATGATTTTGCCTAGCGCCCTGAGTGTGTTCAATGTCATTATTGCGCGTACGTATTTCAAGACGACGATACCGGATGAATTGCTGGAGGCTGCCCAATTGGACGGCTGCAATGATTTTAAATTCGTATGGCAAATCGTCATCCCGCTATCGGGTCCGATTATTGCCGTCATTATGCTCTACTCGGCCGTAGGGTATTGGAACCAATATTTTAATGCCTTGATTTACTTGAAACAGCCGTCTTTGTATCCGCTTCAGCTCGTGTTAAGGGAGATTCTCGTACAAAACGAGGTGGATGTAAGCATGTTATCCAACTTAGAGGATCAAGCGAGCCGGGAAGGATTGCGGTCTTTGTTAAAATACTCGCTCATTGTAGTATCATCGGTTCCGCTGCTTGTGGTATATCCGTTTGTACAAAAGCATTTTGTGAAGGGTGTTATGATCGGTTCGTTAAAAGGCTAAGACGCTATAGGATGACGTGGTCATGGATTGGCAAAATTCAAAGGGGGATTAACAGCATGCAGATGAAAAAATGGGTTTCGGTAGGCTTGGGCTTGGCGGTAGCTACCACGACGCTGCTAAGCGGTTGTGCGGATAAAGGAGATTCCAAAGAAGCTTCAGGGAAATCACAGCAGGTAACGGTGAATCCGGCCGGACAGCTGCCGATCACGAATGAAAAGACGACGATAAAGGTTCTTGTGAAGGGAAGTCCGTTCGTAGAGGATTTCTCCAAAAATGAATTTACCAAGTTTCTTGAAGAGAAGACGAACATTCATATCGAATGGGATGTTGCTCCGGAGAAATCGGCTACAGAGAAGCTGAATCTCGTACTGGGAAGCGGAGATTTGCCTGATGTGATTATGGGCTTCGGAGTTTCTCCTACTCAGCAGCTCATCTATGGAACTCAAGGGGATTTCCTTGACCTTACTCCTTACATCGACAAATATGGAGTCGAGACGAAGAAAATGTTCGAAAAGGTTTCGGGAGTCAAAGAAGCCATTACGGCGCCGGGAGGCAAGATTTATGCACTGCCTATGGTCAACGAATGCTTCCACTGCTCCATGTCGCAGAAGCTGTGGATCTACAAGCCGTGGCTGGACAAACTGGGACTGGCTGTACCTAAGACGACCGACGAGCTGTACGAAGTGCTGAAAGCATTCAAGACCAAGGATCCCAACGGCAACGGCAAGGCGGATGAGATTCCTTTGGCAGGGGCGGCTGTAGGTCCTAACGTAAATATCGATTCATTTATTATGAATGCTTTTATTCTGGACTCGAGCGCCAACGGGGTCGGACAAAACAACTGGAACCGGCTGTTTGTAAACAATGGGAAAGTGGATGTCCCTTACAATAAGCCGGAGTGGAAAGATGGCTTGGCCTACTTGCATAAGCTGTATGTCGAAGGACTGATCGCTCCGCAATCGTTCACGCAGGATAGAGATCAGGCGAGACAGATGGGGGAAAATCCGGACATCAACATTCTAGGAGCGGCCATCGCTCAGCATAACGGGGTATTCACGACATTTAACGGACCTAGCGGCAGATGGCTTGATGTAGTTGCGGTTCCGCCGCTTAAAGGACCAAAAGGAGTGCAAATTACACCGCTTAACAACAGCGTGGGACAAGGACGTTTTATTATTACAAAAGCTAGTAAAAACCCGGAAGCCGCGTTCCGGCTTGCAGATTTGCTGTACAATGAAGAAATGACAATGCGTGAAACGATTGGCCGACTGGATGTTGAGTGGAAATACGCCGATAAAAGCGAGCTGGGCATTAACGGAAAACCGGCCATTTGGAAAAAGACCGATGTCATCCTGCCGACGGTACAAAATGTCTCCTGGTCGCAAACCGCACCGACACTCAGAACCAATGATTTGCGGTTAGGCCAGGTTGCCGATCCGAAAAATCCGCAAGAGACGATCCTGTATAACCAAACCAAACAGAACTATGAGCCTTACAAACAGAATTTGAATACCGTTCTGCCGCAAATGTTCTTCACCAATGATCAGGCTATGGAGCTCGCAGATCTGGAGAAAACGATAACGGACCATGTTCAGGAAATGATCGCCCGCTTTATCATCGGGGATGCAAACTTGGATAAAGATTGGGACGGTTACCTGAAAAACCTGGAAAATATGAATTTGAAGCGCTATTTGGAAATCTATCAAACAGCTTATGACGCTAAGATGAAGAAGTAAGAGTTTAAATCCATACCGCTGCGCTGACGAACCGCAGCGCTTCTAGGAAAATCCGCGGGAACCTATCCCCGGATTTTTTCTTTTGTAAGCATTGTGCTTGGCATGCGGAAATATGAAAAGCAGGGAGCACTCGGGCGGAGCTTTATGGTACGATAAAATAACCGGTGAATTATGTAACGGACGGACTGCTGCGGCAGTCTGCTTATGTTTGTTTTGTGTCGTCATTATTTTTGGAGGTGCGCCAGGTGATTAGAGTGAATGTGGCATGCGCATTAATATTCGATTCGTCCAATGAAAAAATACTAATGGTGAGAAATCAAAAAGGAGACTCCTCCTATTGGAGCATCCCGGGCGGCGCTGTAGAGGAAGGAGAGACGCTGGAGCAAGCCGCCATACGTGAAGCAAAGGAAGAGTCCGGCTATGATATTGAGATCGCCGGTCTGTATTCGGTCAGAGAGGCGTTGTTCGAAGAGAGGGGACATCACGCGATCATGTTTACTTTCTTGGCTAATATCGTAGGCGGGGACATGAGCATTTTGGATCCGGACAACGACATTGAAGAAGTGAGGTGGATGGATCTGCATACGGCCAATGAACTCATGCCTTACCTGCCTGATACATTGAAAATAAAACCGGGCGGCACCGTCCCTTATCACTATCACGGGAGGGTGTAAGGAACGCGATTTAGCATGCGTGTCGAGTCCTTATTACTTGTTCACGATGTCCGGGTTGGCCAGCATAATCGCCTCAGCAGTTTCCCGCAGCTTGGGAAGGAAACGGATGACTTCGTCGGCTCGGCGTTTACGTGCATCGCTTGTGGCAATGCCAAGATCGGCGATGACGGCTTCGAATGCCGGAGCGAGCTCATGCTGCAAATGCGGCGCATCGGCGGCCAATATTTTGTGGCAGCGCGCGTAGGTGGCGACGATCCAGAATATCGCCTCGCGATGGTTGCCGGCCCGAATCAGCTCGTAGCTCCCGTCGATAGCGATGGGCCGAGATACCGGGGAGATGTCCGTGCTGAAAAAGAAAGGCGTCTTGGCTGCGGCCGCAGCGGCATCGAAGGTTCGGGCGAGCCCGTCGACATGCTGCTCTATGCGCTTCGGTGTCAGATGGGCGCAGCCGAGCAGCCCCAGCAGCTCCGGGTATACGCTGTCCAAGCCGTACTCTTGCAGCACATTACGTGCGGCGAGGTAGCGGAGTCTTACCGTTGGATTGCGTAGTGCGGCTAACAGGAGCACATGCGTGGTGATTCCCGTTGGGAATAGCCATGACGTCACTTGATCGTGCAGAGGCGCGGAATTATCCGTGTTACGCAGTCCGCTTTCGATTTTGTGCAGCACATTCACACACCGTCGCCGCACCCAGACCGACTCGGCAAAATGGCGCGATACCTCGCTTTGCAGGCTGCGCAGCTGTCCTGTCGGGTCGGCGATGATCGTATCGAGACGAAGGCTGCTCGCCAAATGATGGGATGAGAGCACCTCCTGAGTAGAGGAGAGCTCTTTCAACGACAAGTACGTTGCTTCTACAAGCGTGCCTCGGTACGTAAACTTCCCGAGCTTGAGCGGGGGTTCGGTTTGATCCGTGACGATCATGACATCGATATCGGAGGAGGCCGACAGCTCCGCATCATCGGGCAGTCCTGTCGTCGATCCGCTGAAATAGGCCCCGATAAATCCTGCCTCCCGGCTGGCCTGCCGTATAACCCATTCTGTCGCCATTGTGCGTGCAGTTCCGACTTTCATTTTCATACCTCCGCTTCCAACTTTTGTTTTGTTCGGACATATACCCATTATCGGCGATAAGAAATTAATTACCAGTCTGTTATTGGCATGAATTTTGCAGTATGATAACTGTAGGGATATAAAAGAGTGTACATCGAGCAGCCTGCGGCGGAATGAGACTTCCGCGATTGGATAGGCGGCTTTTTTTTCACAGCAAAGGCATGGTATACATCACCTAGAGGGGAACAATCGTTATGATCACGATCAGAGAAATGACCATCCGCGACTACGAGCAAATGATAGAGCTATGGAGCAGCATTGAGGGGCTAGCGTTAAGCAATGCCGACTCCCGGGACAATATCGAGAGCTATTTAGACAGAAACAAGGGCTTAAGCTACGTTGGCGAGCAGGATCAAACCATTGTCGGAACCATCCTGTGCGGGCATGACGGCAGAAGAGGGTACATCTATCACGTGGCTGTACATCCGGATTGCCGGAAACAGCAGCTCGGCAACAAGCTGGTGCAAACGAGCCTGGAGCAATTGCGCAAAGAAGGGATCGACAAGTGCCACCTGTTCGTTCTAGAAGATAATGAGGCAGGGAACGGCTTCTGGTCGTCGGTAGGCTGGGAGAAAAGAAGCGGGTTTTACGTGTATTCGATAGACGTATAGACGGAAGACGTAAAAGCATATAGAGCACTCTATCGAAAGATCATAGAATGAAAAGACAGCGTCAGGAACGGACATGAAGTCATGTTCTTTCCCGGCGCTGTTTGTTGTTGAACATACAGCTGAATCCGTAGCCGCAGCCGACTATGCTCAGCGATAATACACGCGGTACAGCAGATCCTGACTGTAGTTGCCGAAGCCTTCGCCGTATATCGTCAAGCCACCGACGTGCGTAGAATCCTCCTCCACCGCAAGCCTCAACGTCCAATGATTGCGGTCGAGCGGCAGGTCGGCCAAGCCGGTTTCCGACATAAGCTGCCCGTCGATGAAGGTTCCGTCCTCTTGAATGCGAATCACCTTCAAGAGTCCGTACTGATTCAGTCCCGTCCACCACCAGTCCGGCGCATACCGTCCCCTGCTGCTTCCGTAATCTCCGGGGCTGGTCCATTGACCGAGGGGCACACTGTTCAAGTAAAAGCGTATGTCCGACGGCCAATTGTCGTTCGCGCCCGGCGCTTCCGAGCCCAGCTCCATCGTAATTTCGATCTCCTCCAGCTGCTGGCCGGGAAGCAGATAATTCGGAATGCGGTACTCTACATACCCTTTGCCGAACCAGAGGATATGCGCATGCATCCGTTCCGGCT
Organism: Paenibacillus sp. NPDC056579; assembly: GCF_042793215.1. NCBI lineage: Bacteria > Bacillati > Bacillota > Bacilli > Caryophanales > Paenibacillaceae > Paenibacillus > Paenibacillus sp. NPDC056579. Next base: position 71,935 of record NZ_JBHTVD010000012.1, on the reverse strand, counting down.
CCATAAAATACCGCGGATCGTCGAACTGCCCTATCACCTTCTCCTTGGTCGCAAGACCGCAGGTCGGATGAATGTCGAACTCCGTGTAGTGCCCGATGGGAATGACGCTTTCGTACACATGCCGCTGCGGAGTACCGCTGTGCGGAAGGTCGATCTGGATGCGCTCTATGGCTAAGGAGCACATTTTATGCGTACCGCCCTCTTTGCGGACGAGCTGCGTCCGGATGAGCCCGCCCGCCTCCAGCTTGCGGATATGCATCGTGATGATCGCGCTGCTCAGCTTGAGCTCATGGGCGATTTCTTTTATATTCATAGGCTGTACCGCCAGCATTTGCACAATGCGAAGCCTAACCTCGCTCGCCAGCGCCTCGTACAAGGGCAAATAAACAGAGTCTGTTGTAGCTTTTAGCATACGATGCTCCTTCTTCCCATTCGGCTAGAAATGAAACCTTGTCTATGTAATTAATATAAACATAAATTCAACAAAGTCAACATTGTTAAGCCAAAAGAGACTTGTCAAAGGGTTTCGTGTGTGATTAACTATTAGTTGTTAATGTTTTCGTTATTTAAATTTACATATTTATTAATCTAATTAAACTCTGGCATGCAAACCATGGAGAAAGGGACGATTCTCGTGACAACTCGCATCGTTATTAACACGGACATCACCCGGGGCACCATTAACAAAAATATTTACGGCCATTTCGCCGAGCATCTCGGGCGATGCATTTACGAAGGCATTTGGGTAGGGGAGGATTCGCCGATTCCGAATACGGAAGGCTTCCGCAACGACGTGCTGGAAGCGCTTAAGAAGGTCAATATTCCGGTTCTTCGTTGGCCGGGAGGCTGCTTCGCGGACGAGTACCATTGGAAGGACGGCGTAGGGCCGAAGGAAACCCGCAAGCGCATGGTCAACACGCATTGGGGCGGACTGGTTGAGAACAACCATTTCGGAACTCACGAATTTATGCGGTTGTGCGAGCTGCTGGACTGCGAGCCGTATATTTGCGGCAACGTGGGCAGCGGAACGGTGCAGGAAATGCAGGAATGGATCGAATACATGACCTTCGACGGAGAGTCTCCTATGGCCGATTGGCGTAGAAGAAACGGGCGGGAGAAGCCGTGGAAGCTGAAATATTTTGGCGTAGGCAACGAGAACTGGGGCTGCGGCGGCAGCATGAGGCCGGAATATTATGCGGACGTATACCGGCAGTTTCAGACGTATGTGCGCAATTTCGGCGAGAACAAGGTGTACAAAATCGCGGGCGGGGCGAACGATTTTAATTACAACTGGACCGAGGTGCTCATGCGCGAGGCGGGCCGGCATATGCACGGCTTGAGCCTGCACTACTACACGGTTCCGGGAGTGTGGCAGAAGAAGGGCTCGGCGACCGACTTCGAGGTCCACGAATGGTTCACGACCATCCGCAAAGCGCAGGCGATGAATGAGCTGGTTACGAAGCATGCGACGATCATGGACAAATATGATCCGGAGAAGCGGGTCGGCATGATCGTCGACGAATGGGGCACCTGGTTCGATCCTGAGCCGGGAACGAATCCGGGCTTCCTGTACCAGCAAAATACGCTGCGCGATGCATTGGTCGCCGGGGTGACGCTGAATATTTTCAACAATCACTGCGACCGGGTTCAGATGGCCAACATCGCCCAGACGGTCAACGTGCTTCAGGCGATGATTTTGACGGAAGGCGGAGCTATGGTGACAACGCCGACCTATCATGTGTTCGACCTGTTCCAAGGTCATCAGGATGCGGAGCTGCTGGATGTACGGGTGCTGGAATCGGAGCCGTATACGTATGAAGGGGCGACACTGCCGCAAATCAGCGTCTCGGCTTCGAAAGGAACGGACGGGCGGACGCGGATTACGCTGTGCAACGTCGATCATGAGGCGGAAGCCTCCGTCCGGTTGGAGCTGCGGGGAGCGGAGACCGATGCCGGTACGGGATCGGCGGTTGCCGGGCGGATCGTCACGTCGGAGCGCATGAACGCGCATAACACGTTTGCGGAGCCGGCGGCCGTGCAAGCGGTGGAATTCACGGGCGCTGAGCTGAAGGACGGAGCGGTGAGTGCGGTGCTGCCGCCGATGTCCGTAGTCCTGCTGACCCTAGGTTGATGGCTATGGCGACGCGACCGTGCCGCGGCTGTCCCGGCGCCATGGAAGTCACGGCGGAGCAAATCGTCCGCCTGACCGACGTCGTGCGGCGCACGCCATCCGATTGCGTGCCGGACGATGTGTACGAGCAAAGATTGGCGCGCTGCCAGGATTGCGAATCGCTGCTCGATTCGCATACATGCCGTCATTGCGGCTGCTTCGTGCAGGTCCGGGCGCTGCTTAAGGAACGAGGGTGCCCTTATCCAGGAGGTTCGAGATGGGCGGTATGATTGTCGGACCTGCCAAGACAAGAATAGAAAAAGCCGGAACAACATGATACTCATGTCTCCGGTTGGGCTTGTTGAGATACCTAGGTACTCGTGTTTTGATTATATATTTCGGTTGGTGGAGGCACTCTCCAGTCAAGCCTTACGAAGATCGATCGGACAGGAGATCCGTTATTTCCTGAAATGATGCTGCTTTTGGAATGCGATCGGACCGAGAGTCCGTTATTTGCTAGTTTTACCTGAGAAACATGTGTATTTTCACGAAATAAGGGATCTAGAGTCCGATCACCCTGCATACTGAGCCATTTTGGGTAAAATAAAGGATCTACGGTCCGTTGCAACTAAACAACGGGTAAGCCAGGTTTATCAACAGCCTGAGCCGGAACATGATACTCATGTCTCCGGCTGTTTTTTTAATGGCTATTGATGTTAACCACCCGAGCGAACGTGCGGGAAATACGTTTACACGTAATTAAGCCCATCCGTGAAAGGAAACGGAACCGGGAACAGGGCCGACAGCGCTGAAGCAGCCTGGGGATCGGCTTCCGATGGGAGGTCGCCTTCAAATACGAGCGAGATGACCTGCTGCGGATTCAGCGTGAAGGACTGTCCGTGTACGGTAAGACGGATCATGTCCTCCTCCAGAGCTTCGACCGACAACGATTGCAGAGCTTGCGCCGCTCCAGGATGGCCCTGCCAATAGGGCTGCAATTGCTCGAGTAAGCGTGGAAGGCTGACGATCTTGACCGTTCCCTGGTTTTTCTCCGTTTTCGATTCGAATGGCGCCATTGCTTCCAACAGCCCGGTTTCATGCGGGGATACGGCGACGCGAATTTCGCTCAATCCATATCGCTCACGCGCATAGTCTGCAAGCATGGCGATCGCTTGCGCATCGCCGGCATGCTCGACAACGAACGGAGTCCGCTTGTTTGTGTAAGGCGGATTCGGAACGGCAATGACCGCGTAGGCGACAGGGACGCCTGCTTTCTGGGCAACCACTACGCGATGCTTCATCTTGATGCAGCTGACGATCGCCTCGCTCTGTATCAGCTTGGCGATATCAAAGACGCTTTGCTCGAAGGCAGCGGTCCGGGCTGCGGCCAGCTTGTGCAGGTGCAGCCAATCCGTTGGCGCAAGCTCGCGCAGCGTCAGCTGTCCGGAGCTGTCCTGCAGCTGCCCCGTCGACTCGGCATTCAGCGAGAAGCGCTGAATTTGCCCGTAGGGAAGGCAATGGACGCGAGTGTACAAGGAGCGTCCCCCGGATACGAGCAGCAGGGAAGCTCCCGCTTTATCGATATGCTCGAAGATGCGCTCGAGAATTTGGCTGGCGTAGCCTTGGCCGCGGTGTTCGGTGTGCGTGCATACCGAGCCCAGCAAATAAACGTTAACGCGGGCTTGCCCGATACGAATGACACCGGGCACAAGGCCCATGAAGGAAACAAGCTTTCCGTTATCGAACGCGCCGTACGATTGTCCCAAGCTTGTGGAGAACACGTCCGGGAACGCGGTTCCCATGGACACCTGCTCCGAATCCCGGAATACGGCATCCGACAATGCAATGGCATCGTTCATCTCTTCCGGACGGACCGTCCGAATTTCCAACATCCTACATTCCTCCCTTAATGTGCTCCGTTGCTTCCATTTCTGCCTGCAATAGGGCCAGGCGTACGAAACCATTGGTTTGCTCCAGCAGCTGTTTCGCCCCGTTATAATCCACCTGCGCCAAAATCATGACGATAGCCGTTTTCACATGGCCGCCGGATTGGACGAACGCTTGATGGACGGCTTCCTCCGACGCTCCGGTCGCCATGCTGATGATTCGTTTAGCGCGGAAGACGAGCTTTTCGTTCGAAGGCATGACGTCGACCATAAGATTCTCGTACACTTTTCCCATTTGAATCATAGAGGCGGTAGTCAAAATGTTCAGAATCTGCTTCTGAGCGGAGCCTGATTTCATACGGGTAGAGCCAAGAATGACTTCCGGTCCGACAACAGCCTCCAGCATTAAATCCGCGGTCTGTACCATAGGTGTATGTTCATTATTGCATAAGCCGATCACTTTGGCACCGATTTCTTTCGCGCGCTTCATTGCGCCGAGCACATAGGGAGTTCTGCCGCTGGCGGCTATGCCGACTACGACATCCAGGGAGGTGACGCCGTAGGTATCCATGTCCCGGGCTCCCAGTTCCGGGTTATCCTCAGCGCCTTCGACCGATTCCTTGATCGCCTGGTCGCCGCCTGCAATAATACCCTGCACCATGGACGGGATCGTCCCGTATGTAGGCGGACATTCCGATGCGTCGAGGATGCCGAGACGGCCGCTTGTTCCGGCTCCGACATAAAACAATCTTCCTTCCCGTTTGAAAGCGCCAACAATGATATCCACAGCTTTGGCGATGAAAGGCGTTATTTGCTCAATGGCAATGGTCACGTTCTTATCTTCTTCATTGATGAGGGCAACGATCTGCTCGGACGAGAGCCTGTCGATGTGGGTCGTATGTTCATTGCGTTGTTCCGTCGTGAGTTCGCTCAATAAATTGGACATAAGTTTGCTCCTTTATAAATAGGTTAGGGTCCAATGAAAGGACTGTCGACTGTAAACAGCAGCCGCTTCTCTCGACCGGGGACAAAGAGCCCGCATAGTTTTGATTTAGAGTATAAAGTAAGAATTTAGGTTTGTAAAATAAAATTTCATGAAAATAAAATTGTATTGATATAAAATTTTATGTATTGTATAATCGACTCATTGAAAACGTAATCAATAACAGAGACCTACAAAAACAATACGTACTATGTAATTTAATATAACATGAAAGAGGGTGTGAGTTTTGAATGGGGGGCTTGTCCGGTTACGGGAAATCATAGAGCATCTGACCCCTTCAGAGAAGAAGGTAGCGGAATATATTTTGGAGCACCCGGGTAGCATGATCGAGCTGTCGGTCGCACAGCTTGCCGAATTCAGCGGCGCCTCCCAGGCGGCCATCGTCAGACTATGCAAATCGATGGGTGTCAAAGGCTATCAGGATTTGAAGCTTAAGGTTGCGGGAGATCTGCGGGAGGCCGCCGCGGAAAGTCACGGCTATCAAGAAATTCGTTCGAACGATTCCATCGAAACTATTGTGCACAACGTATCTAACAACAACATCCAATCGATACGCGATACGGTCAAAATTTTGGATCTGAATCAGGTAAGCCGCGCTGTTGAAGCGCTCCGTCGAGCCAAACGCATTTATTTTTACGGAATAGGAGCTTCCAATCTGATAGGCCAGGACGCGCAGCAAAAGTTTTTGCGCATCAACAAGATGTGCTTCTGCTTTGCCGATCCGCACGTGCAGTTGACCTCGGCGGTAACGCTGACAGAGGACGATGTCGCCGTAGGCATCAGCTACTCGGGAGAGACGCGGGAGGTCATTGCTTCACTCCGAGCCGCGAAGCAGAATGGAGCGACGACCATTAGCATTTCCAAATACGGCGCCACGACGCTCGGAGCGTTCACGGATATTCCGCTATGCATTTCGTCCACGGAGAACGAAATCCGCAGCGGCGCTATGGCATCAAGAATGACTCAGCTGAATGTCATCGACATTTTGTATCTCGCCGTAGCCAGCGACAATTACGAGAAGTCCGTCATGTTCCTGGATAGAAGTCGTCAAGCGATACGCGAGCTGGAGAACGGTTTTACGAAATATCATAAATAAAACCATGTACTGGGGGATGGACGTATGAAGGTTAGTAAATTATTGGCACTAACGCTCGCCGGGAGTCTTGTAGTCGTATCCGCTTGCTCAAAGACGGAACAGCCGAAGGGCGATACGGCGGCTCCGCCGGCCAAGGACGACAACAAGCCTGACGTAGTTAAGGTATGGACTTATCCCGTTCATTTGGATTATGAGAAAGACTTGAAGGAATTGGTTGCCGATTTCAATAAACAGTATCCGCACATCAAGGTGGAAACGGAAATGCTCTCCTGGGCGGAAGGACCGAAGAAGTTCGACGTGGCGCTGAACGCCGGAGATCCGCCGGATCTGTATTATCATGCCGTATCCGGCCATTACGTGAATACGGGCTTGGCTATCCAGCTCGACAAGTATTTGACTCAGGAAATTAAGGACGACTACCTGCCCGGCACTCTCGAACTCGGTAAAATTCAAGGCAAGCAATACGGTCTGCCTTTGACGCAGGGACAATGGGCTTGGGGCGGCAACAAGCGAATTCTGGAGGAAGCAGGAGTCGATTGGAAGAAGATTCAGGAGAAGGGCTGGACCTGGTCGGAGTTTATTGAAATCGGCAAAAAGCTGACGAAGAAGCTCCCTGACGGATCGATGCAATATGGGCTTGCTACCGACGGCACGAGTCTCGACTTCAGCCAAATGATTACGAAAAATGCCGGACTGGTCGAAGTTGTTGATGCCAAAGGCAACTTTATTTGGAACGACAATAAAATCCTCGATTCCTTGAAATTCATCGATACGCTGATGAAGGAAGGCATCATGCCGAAGGAAACCGGCGCATTGTCTCCGCAACAAAGAACGCAAATGCTGTATGACGGCAAAGCGGCTGTCATCAGCAAGGCGCTGCCTTATTACGATACGATCATTGCGAACCGCAACAAGGATATCGACGCAGGCAAAGTGAAGGGCGAGAAGATCGACTACATTTACCTGCCGGTTCCTCACCATGAGAGCGCTCCGGGCAAAACGTACGTCATGGGCGAAGGCTACGTGATGTTTAAACAGAAGAACGATAAAGGCGAGCAGCACGCCAAAAACGCCTTCCTCGTCATGGAGGCACTTAGCGGAGCGAAGGCCGGCAATTCCTCTAACGAGCTGAATCTGCCGTTCGTCCGCAAATCCCAAGCCAAACTGTTCGAGGGCAAAAGCAAGGCGACGCCTCACAACTGGGCAGCAGCGCAAAACTTTACCAAGAGCACGGTTACTTCCATCGAGAGCGAGCTGGATGTCGACAAATCGACGAAGCTGAAGCAGTTCCAAGAGCAGGTGCAGAAGCCGGCGTTCCAGGCATTGCTCGCAGGCGAGAAGAAGCCTGAGCAGATTGCCGAGGAATTCAAGGCGAAAGGGAAACAAATTTTTGGTCAGTAAGAAATCCGGCGGCCCTATATGAGCTCATATGGGGCTCCTTTTTTCCCTGTGCAAGGGGTGGCTTACAAGAAATAAGGAATAAGGAGAATGGCGATGCACAATTCACATCCGGTACCGAATCGCTCCGTCAAGGACCAACGAACGGCTTCTCCCGTCAGGCAGTTTATAAGGGAATACGGCTGGGCTTATTTGTTCATTCTTGTCCCGGTGCTGCTGTTTCTCATCTTTACGCTCTACCCGGTCATTTCGGCGTTTATGATGAGCTTCCAAAAGCACACGGTCATGAAGACGACATGGGTGGGACTGGACAATTACCGGTATATGTTCATGGACGAGGTGTTTTGGAAGTCGCTGAAAAACACCGTTATTTTCACGGTAGGCACCGTTCCGGTTAATATTATCATTACCTTTGGGCTGGCCTTCTTTATTTTTCAGATGAAGCAGTCGTGGCAGACGTTCTTCAAAGCGGCGCTCTATTTGCCGGGAGTCGCTTCCGGCGTTACGATCTCGCTCGTCTGGCTGGCCATCTTCGATCCGACCCCTACGGGGCTTATGAATACCGTATTAAGCTGGTTCGGACTCGATCCGGTCATTTGGCTGGGAAAGTCGAACAGCGCCCTGTTTTCGCTCATGCTGATGACTTACCTCGGCTCCCACGGGGGCGGGATCATTTTATATTTGGCAGCTATGGGAGGCATTCCGAAATCGCTGTATGAAGCGGCGGATATCGACCATGCCAGCGGCTGGGCGAAGTTTACCAAGATTACTTGGCCTCTCTTGAAGCCGACGACGCTTTATTTGCTCGTGACAGGGGTCATTACGTCGTTCCAGGTGTTTATTAGCGTCTATTTGATGACTCAGGGCGGTCCGAACTTTGCCACGACGACGATTGCGTATTTGATTTACCAAACCGCGTTTGTGTTCTACGATTTCGGATTGGCGTCGGCTCAATCGTTCGTGCTCGCTGCCATCATCATTCTCATATCCATCGTGCAGTTCAAATATTTCTCATCGGACATTGAGTACTAGGGGGTGACGTGTTGAGTACCAAAGCCAAAGTGATTTTCATAAGCATTACCGTCTGCGTGCTCTCGTTCTGGGCGTTCATTACGATCGTCCCTCTGTACTGGATGGTTATCGGTTCATTTCAGGATTCCATGGCTTCCGCCTCGTTCAAGCCTCAGATGATCCCGGACATATGGTCGATCGCTCCTTACGAGCGGTTCTTTTCCAAGACGATGGCGATCAAATGGCTGTTGAACTCGTTGTTCGTCTCCTCGGTGCTGACGGTATCGAACCTGCTGTTCGCATCTCTTGCGGGATATGCCTTCGCCAAGCTGAAGTTTCCGGGCAGCAATGCGATCTTCTGGGTACTGCTCGGCACGATGATGATTCCGGCGCAGGTGACCTTGATTCCGCTTTATGTTCTTGTCATTAACGTCTTCGATCTGGCGGACACGTATACGGCGATGATTGTGCCGACGCTCGTCAGCGTAGGGAATATTTTTCTGATGAAGCAGTATATGTCCACCCTGCCTACGTCGCTCATTCATGCTGCCCGAATCGATGCCTGCAGCGAATTCGGTATTTTCTCGAAGGTGATCCTGCCTATGGCTAAGCCCGGGCTTGCGGTTCTTGCGATTTTCACGTTTGTCGCCAACTGGAACGACTTTTTCTGGCCTTTCCTGGTTACCCGAAGCAACGATATGAGGACGATTCAGGTAGGTTTGGCCAGCTTCAAATTTGCGGAATCGACGGATTACGGCGCAATCATGGCGGGAGCTACCATCGGGGCGCTGCCGATGATCATCTTGTTTTTCTCGCTGCAAAAATATTTCTTGCAAGGCATTACTATCGGAGCTGTGAAAGGCTAGGGGGAGGAAACGATGGCACAAGTGGTGTTCAAAAACGTCCGCAAAGAATATGTAGATGAAAAAAGAGGAAGCTTCACAGCGGTAGCTGATTCGAATTTCGTCATTGAAGATAAAGAATTCGTCGTCTTCGTCGGCCCTTCCGGCTGCGGAAAAACGACCTCGCTTCGCATGATTGCAGGATTGGAAAAGCAGACGAGCGGAGATATTTACATCGGAGACCGGGTCGTCAACCAAATGCATCCCAAAGACCGGGATATTGCCATGGTGTTTCAGGATTACGCCCTGTACCCGCATATGACGATCAAGGAAAATTTGTCGTTCGGGCTGCGGAATTTGAAACGCCCCAAGGACGAGATCGAACGCAAAGTGAATGAGGCGTCAACGATTCTCGGTCTGGATGCGCTGCTCGATCGCAAGCCGAAGGAATTAAGCGGCGGCCAGCGGCAGAGGGTCGCGGTCGGACGGGCGATCGTGCGTAATCCGCAGGTATTCCTGTTCGACGAGCCGCTGTCCAATCTGGACGCGAAGCTGCGTATTCAAATGCGGGTGGAGCTGGCGGAGCTTCACAAAAGGCTGGGAGCGACGATTGTGTACGTGACGCACGATCAGGTCGAGGCGATGACGCTCGGCGAGCGGATTGTCGTCATGAATCAGGGCTTGATTCAGCAAGTCGCATCGCCTACGGTGCTGTATAATGAACCGAACAATATGTTCGTTGCAGGGTTTATCGGTTCGCCCGCGATGAATTTCATGGATGCGCGGATCGATAACGGCAAAGCGCATGTAGAAGGGGCTTCGTTCGCTCTGAGTGACGAGCTGGCAAAAGGCTTGAAAGCCTATGAAGGGAAAAGCATCGTTATGGGTATACGTCCCGAGCATGTTTACGGCGAAGAGTTCGCCCCGCCATCGGCAAGCGAGCATAAAATCCGCGCCGTCGTACAGGTTGTGGAAAATTTGGGCGCGGAAAACTTGCTTTATTTCAAAGTCGGCCAGCGTATGGTCACGGCCCGGGTACATCCGGAAACGGACGCCGCCGTAGGACAAATGAAGCTGTTCGCGTTCGATCGCAACAAGCTGCATTTTTTCGATCCGGAGACGGAAGCGAGAATTGTCATCGGCAAATTGCCTTAAGCGCTAGAAAGGAGTGTCCGGTATGCGTAAGCTTAGCGAAATGGTAGCCCGAACCGGGGTGCAGGTATATCGCGAAATCATATTCGTCTTTCTTCTCAGCATGATCAGCTCGGCCGTGCTTGTTCCGGTTGTACTGCTGCTCCCTGTCGCTTTCGCCGTCATCGCGCTTATTGTTCTGTATGTACCTTTATGCACCGGCGTCATTTACGCCTGTCACCGCAAGCTGCAGGGGGAGCGGGCGGGAATTCGTGCGATGCTGGCCGGAGCCGGGAAATATTATCTTCCTTCCCTGCTGTTCGGGCTCGTCTGCGCTTTATTCGTGCTGATCCTCGTATCGTCCTGGTGGTATTACGGCAGCAAAAACGGCACGCTGTATTTGACCCTGGCTGTGTTTCAGACGTATTTTGTCGCGATGTTTTTCGTATCGCAGCTGTATGTGCTTCCACTGGTTGTGCAGGAGAAGGCGGGCATATTTACCGCTATGGGCAGGAGCATGAAGCTGTTCGTCGCCCACCCCATGTATACGCTCGGCGCCTTCATTCAGGCGGTCAGCATGGCGCTGCTGCTGGGGCTTACCGTAATCGGCTTCGGCTGCCTGTACTTGGGCATGCTCGGCATGTTCCTGAATCAAATTACGGCTAACGTGCTGCCAGGCAAGGAAGACGAAGCCGGCGGGAGCGAGAACGGCAGGCTGTCTGCCGACGCCTCGAAGCTGTTTCTCAGGGAGGGATAGTGCTGTATGACGTACACTTGCGAGGTAGTGACAGGGGCAGACCGGCTTCTGTCGCTGGAAAAGGAGGTCATCGGCGGGCTAAGGATCGGATTGCTGACCAATCCTACCGGAATAACGAGCCGGTTCGAATCGCTCATCGATGTATGCGGAAGCGCGTCTTCTGCCGTGTTGACAGCGTTGTTCGCTTGCGAGCATGGAATCCGCGGAGAGAAGCAGGCCGGGGTGCTGTTCGAGGATGAGACGGATCCGCTGCTCGGCATCCCCGTGTTCAGCCTGTACGGAACGAACAAAAAGCCGACCGAAGAAATGATGAGCACGGTCGACGCCGTCATTTTTGACATTCAAGATTTGGGCGTGCGTTTTTATACGTATCTGACCACGCTTGCTTATATGTTGGAGGCATGTGCGCAGTATGGCAAGCGTCTCGTTGTGCTGGATCGCCCGAATCCGCTCGGCGGCATCGTCTGTGAGGGCGGGCTGCTTCAGCCGGGGTTCGAGTCGATGGTAGGCGCCGGGCCCGTTCCGTTTCGCACGGGCTTGACCATCGGCGAGTTCGCCCGTTATTTCAATTCGCGGCTCGAGAAGCCTTGTGAGCTGCAGGTCATCCCGATGCTGAACTGGCGGCGCGGGATGGAATATCCTGCAACGGGCTTGCCGTGGCTGATGCCCTCGCCTAATATGCCGACGATGGATACGGTAAGAGTGTATGCCGGGCATTGCTTGTTCGAGGGAACGAACGTTTCGGAAGGCAGAGGAACGACGCGTCCGTTCGAATTGATCGGAGCGCCATGGATCGACGGCCGCCGTCTGTGCGAGCGTATGAGCCGTCTGCAGCTTCCCGGCGTGCATTACCATCCGGTAACATTTACGCCGATGTTCTCCAAGCATCAAGGGCAGCTGTGTGGCGGGGTTCAGGCATTCGTGACTTCTCCGGGCTCGTACCGGTCCGTAATGAGCGCGCTGTATCTTTTGCATACGGTGATCGACATGCACCCGACGGAGTTTGAATGGATCGCTCCGTTCAAGGAAGGGCGCAAACCTTTCATCGATTATTTGTCGGGAAGCGATGCGGTTCGGACCGCTATCCATAAGCCGGAGGGGCTTCAGGGCATCATCTCTGCATGGGACAGTCAAACTGGCGAATGGGAGCGAACCCGGCAGCCCTATCTTTTATATGGAGTGGATGCGTAGTGGTGGAAAAGGCTCATATTACCAGTACGGCATTGGCTGCAATGGACTTGAGGCAAAAGGTCGGACAAATGATTCAGGCCGGCTTCGACGGCTTGGAGCCAAGCAAGGAAATAATAGAGCTGATCGAGAAGCATCACTTGGGCGGGGTCATATTGTTCGCCCGCAACGTTCAAGACGTGAACCAGGTCGCAGCTTTGACGGATAAGCTTCAACAGGCTGCCTTAAACTCCGGCCACATCCCGCTGTGGATCTCTATCGATCAGGAAGGCGGCATGGTAGCGCGGATTACCGAAGGAGTCGCCTTGATGCCGGGTCAAATGGCGATATCGGCGGGCGGCGATCCGGGTGCGGCATACGATGCGGCGAATCTATGCGGCCAAGAGCTAAGGACGCTTGGGATTAATATGAACTTTGCGCCGGATTTGGACGTGAACGTCAATCCGGATAATCCGGTTATCGGTGTTCGCTCGTTCGGCGAGTCTCCGCAGTCAGTGGCTGACTTTGGAGCTGAGGCAATACGAGGTTATCGGGATGCCGGTGTCGTGGCTGTCGCCAAGCATTTCCCGGGGCACGGGGACACGAATGTCGACTCGCATCTCGATCTGCCGACGATCAGCCACCCGCGGGAACGGATTGATCAGGTGGAGCTGCTGCCGTTCCATGAGGCGATAGATGCCGGCGTGGAGGCGATTATGTCGTCGCACATCGTTTCTCCGGCCTTCGAATCGAGTAAGCTTCCGGCCACGCTGTCGTCTGCCGTACTAACCGGCTTGCTGAGGGAGGAGCTTGGGTTTGGCGGCGTCATCGTCACGGATTGCATGGAAATGCAGGCGATTTCGGACCATTTCGGAACGGTGCAGGCGGCCGTCATGGCCGTGAAGGCGGGGGCCGACTGCATCTTGATCAGCCATCGCTACGAGCTGCAGATAGGCGCTATCGAAGCGATTGTTGCGGCGGTGGAGTCCGGAATAATCAGCGAGGAGCGGATCGACCGCTCTGTAGAACGGCTGCTGGCGCTCAAGAGAAAACGGCTCGCAGAGGCGAATGCCCCTATGGCGATCGAGCAGGTAGGGAGCCGGGAGCACAGGGAGAAGGCAAGAGTGATAAGTGAGGCCAGCATGACTCTAGTGAAGGACGACAACGGCTATTTGCCCTTGCGGCATGCGGATACGCTGGTGATCCAGATGGAGGCGGCGGTTTCGTCCGTTGTCGACGAAACGCTTCATATGCCGCTGACCTTGGGCAGAGCGTTATCGGCCGCCGGAATTCGGACTGAAGAACGGATGATTCCCGCCTCGAAAGCAGGCGAAGAGCTTGAAGTCTTGCACGAGCTGGCGGAACGCTTCGAGCAAATCGTCGTCGGCACCTACAATGCATCGTTCCATCCCGGTCAAGTACAGCTGGTCAAGGAGCTGCAGAGGACGGGGAAACGGCTGATTGTTGTAGCTCTTCGTAATCCTTACGATATAAAACAATTCCCGGATATATCAACGTATCTCGCCGCCTATGAATCGCGGCCGCTGGCATTGCAAAGCATCGCTAGATGCTTGATCGGGGCTATTCCGGCCAAAGGCCGGCTGCCTGTAACGCTCAGCCCCGAATATCAAGCAGGATGGGGAGGGAGTCGGTTGTGAGGGAAGGCAGTTTTCCGATGTGGTCGTCATATAGAGCCAAACAACGGCATTTTGTTATCGGCATTATGTCCGGAACATCGCTGGACGGTGTGGATGCGGCTTTGGTTCAAATCGATACGGATACCGGTGCTGATTCAGGAGGCACTATCAAGTCTTTAAGCATGGCAGCATTCCAATACGTTCCGTTCTCTAAGGAGCTTCGCGATAGGCTCATCCGCTTGTGCGCGGTCGACACCGCTAGGTTGGATGAGCTTGTAACGGCCCACTTCGGGGTGTCCGAATGGTATGCCCATGCGGTTCAGCTTCTATTGCAATCGGCGGGGATGAAGCCGTCGGAGGTCGATGCGATAAGCATGCATGGCCAGACGATTTGGCATGCGCCGGAGCGGAGCGATTTCCCGGGTCCGACCGGACCTGTAGCTGTCCGCTCGACGCTGCAGATTGGCGAAACCGCCGTGGTCGCCGAACGAACGGGCATCCCCGTCATTGGCAATCTGCGTGCCCGCGATATGGCTGCGGGAGGTGAAGGAGCACCGCTCGCTCCATATCTGGACAGCCTTCTGTTCGGACATCCGGGTGAGGGGCGCATCGTGCAAAATATCGGCGGCATCGGCAACGCCACCGTCATTCCGGCACGTTCAACCGGTGAAGAGGTGTACGCTTACGATACCGGGCCGGGCAATATGGTCGTCGACGCATTGGTCCGTGAAGAGAGCGGAGGCAGGCTGCAGTACGATGAAGGCGGAGCCATTGCCGCCTCGGGCGAGGTTTGTGAGGAGCTGGTTGCATTGTTTTACGACAGCGACGAGTTTTATCGGCGGGTTCCTCCCAAAAGCACGGGCAGGGAAGTATACGGCTCCGGCTACGCTGCACGTTTTTTGGCGGAAGGCAGACGCAGACAGCTCCGCTTTGAAGATATTGCCGCCTCGGCGACCGCTTTGACGGCCCGATCGATCGTACAGTCGTACGAGCAATTTGTTTTTCCGGCAACGGGGATCGGGGAAGTGATTGTTTCGGGCGGAGGCTCGCATAATAAGACGATGCTCTCCATGATGCGCAGCATGCTCCCGGACAGCACGAAGCTTTCGACCACTGCCGAACACGGCATGCAGGACGATGCGCGCGAGGCGATTGCCTTTGCCGTGCTGGGGCACCAGTCGCTGATGGGCAAGCCCGGCAATTTGCCGGCGGTGACGGGTGCGGATAAGCAAGTGATATTGGGCCATTTAACGCTATAAAAGCGCTTACAGGGAAGTCCGCGGCAGTGCGGGCTTCCCTGCTTTTTGCGCATATTTCGCATGTCGTTCAGGCTTTGACTTATAAATGACGCTAACGCTTAAGGCTTCAATCAAGCTGCAGCCGCTTTACTTCATAAATTGCATCCATAACCCGACGATCAGCATGATGGTTGCCGAGGCAAAGAAAAAGTAGCCGAAATATCGGATTGGGGATGGCATGGAATCCAAGTCGGCCTTTTTCGGCGTTCCGCCGCCTTCGATTTTTTGCATATCCAGCATTAGAGGATTGACGTATTCGGCTTCGGAATCGGTTCGTGCCGGCTCCGGCTTGGTTTCGTGCGTTTTTTTCATGGGATCCCTCCTAAGAGCTTTCCAAAGGAAAGCTGGCTTCGAAAGCATTACTGAGTTTTGCGAGGAGCAAAACTTACTTCGAAAGCATGATGCTTAGCCTCCAGAGGAAAAGGGGACAAGCTTGCTAGCGCTTTTCCATCTGTGGAAATATTTATTAACTATTTTGACGCATTTTATTCCCAAAAGTTGCTTGTACGAAACTGCGTTTGTACCGCTTTTTCAAGGGCTAGTGTCTAATTTTTCGGGATATGGGTGAATAGCCGTGTTCCAAGTAGGTGTATTGCCATAGACTGTTGGTGTGTTCGATAGGAGCACGCCCTACAAATTACGGAGGTGTCCTCATGGAAAAATACAAACCGATGCCAATGCCAATGACTTCCCCTGCGATGCAAATGCCTATGGGTCCTGCGCCAATATCTGCACCAATGACTGCGCCAATGTCTTACCCTATGGGACCGGTTAATGTTCACGCCAGCTACGAAGAAATCAACATTTACGGGCCGAAAAAACATCACCATCATGGTTGCCATGTAGGCGGGGTATCATCAGCAGGAACAATTCTGGTTCTGTTCATTCTGCTCGTGATCATCTTGCGCTGCGGCTTAAAATGACACAGTAGGTAATGCGCGTGCTGATTAACGCGCTGCTACTGCCATGATGGGAAGGCTCCTTACTCTTTCGGGTGGGGGTGGGGAGCCTTTCGCGGGTGGCCTTCGGCGGCGGCGAGCCATAAAACCGAGAAGCTGTTGACAGGACCGACATATAGCTTTTATTATTTAAACAAACGTTTAATTAAAATAAACGTTTAAGACCTACATAGAGGAGAGATTCATACATGCTGCCTGCGCTGCGCGAGTATTTGAAAAGACCGACGACGATCATAGGGATCGTTACGGCCATGATGTTCCAAATTATTTTTAGCGTCATCTGGATGACCGGATACGCAGGGGTTACGGACAATACCAGGCATCTGAAAATTGCTGTAGTGAACGAGGACAGCGGAATGGGCCGTGCCATCGCCGAGAAAGTAAAGGCAAGCCTGCCTTTCGAGATCCGTGAGGAAGCGTCCCATACGGAAGCGCTGGCCCAATTGGAACGGAGAGACGTGCAAATGGTGCTTCACATACCGGCCGATTTTACCCGGCAGCTTCAATCCGCCGGACAAAAAGGGCAGATCGGCTACACGATCAACGAATCCAATCCTGCTTTAATCAAAAGCATCATGCAAGGTGTCGCCAATGGCATCACCACGACGGTGAACAAAGAAGCTGCAGCGGCGGGAGCGCAGGCTGTTTTGGCGCAAACGAATATGGCTCCGCAGCAAGCCCAAGAGATCGCTCAGGGGATCGCTCAGGGGATCGCGGACAAAGTGCAGGGGGCCATCGAATATACGCATCCGGTCCGCAATATGGCGAATCAAATGATTCCTATGATGCTGGTGCTAGCTTCCTTCGTCGGCACAATGATTATGGGGATGAATTTGCAGCAGTCGACGCTATCGATCCCATCTACCGAATTAACGGGTAAATGGGGCAAATTTGGTGCCAGAATGGTTATCAACATCGTTTCATCCGTCGTAATTGCATTGGTAGGCTGCTCGCTTGTGATGGCTCTTGGGGGCGAATCGGCCGGGGGCTTTGTGGCGATGTGGCTGTTCCAGACGTTATTTTTGTTCACGTTTATGCTGTTCTCCCAGTTGTTCCTGCTTGCTTTCGGCATGGCGGGAATGCTGTTTAACATAGCGATGCTGTCCGTTCAGCTCGTCTCTTCGGGAGCGATGGTGCCGCGGGAGCTGCTGTCGGGCTTCTATTTGACGCTAAGCGATTATTTGCCTGCTACGTATGCCGTCGAAGGAATGATGAACATCTTGTTCGGTGGACCGGGAGCAGGCTCCGATGCAGGGGCGCTGGCGATCATCGCCCTGGTATGCGGGGTGCTGGCTACCGCGGCAGTCGGCTTGCGCAAAGAAACGGGCGCACGTACCGCTCCTTCCCGGCCGGAATTATCCCGAGCCTAACCCGCCCGCCGGATTAAGGAGCAACGTAGCAATGACGGGTCTGCTCGCTGCGGCTGCTTAAGGTGTACGATCCGTCTTTGGTATACTGAGGCGGTTCTTTTACCATACGGTAAAAGAGAATCCGGTAAAAAGAAGGCAGCGGAACCGGCTGTCCGGATTCAAGCGGCTGGATCTTTTTTTTGTCGATCGCAAAAGCCGTTTCGGACGGACCGGGGACATGGCTGCTCCAAAGCTGCCCGTCTACCGAAATACCGAATCCGTTTCCATCGGCTTGCCCGGGAGGCAGCAGGTCTTTAACGGAATGATCGGTCAACGTTTGGATCAGGGAAGCCATTCGGACATGCTGAACGGAGAGCGGACGTGACGGGCCTGTGCCGCCGTTCGTTGAGACGGAAGGCTTCCTCGGATCTTTAGGGTGCGTCTGGCTGTACTGAATACGATATTCGGATTGATCCGGGTCAAGTGTGATGGCATAGTAAACGGCATGATCCGTATTCGAATCGCGGACCAAATTCATGTTTAACTGCTCGAGCGTCCCGTCAGGCTCGAAGTTGACGCGGACGTCCTGTACGATGGCATCGGTTCCGGTGTAGCGGGATATTTCGTTCCAGTCGCTCTTCCAGTTCATCTGGTAAATGTTCGAGTCGGATGCAGGAACGTCCACTTGGTGGCTGGACACATAATGGTCCGGCAGCAGATGATAGACGAAGCCGCTCAAAAACACCAGGAAGCCGACAAATACGGCTTTGCGTTTCGGAGCCGGATTCAATACCGGGCGGAAACACAACAAATATGCCGCTATTCCAAGCGGGATGGACAGAGAGTTCCAGCTGAAGGAGAAGCAGCCGAGCATAAAATAGCCTAACAGCTTCAAGGCAAATCCATTTTCCAGGTGTTCCCGTTTCCGGTAGATGAAATAGAGCCCGATAAGCGCTACGGTCTGAATGACAATACCGGTATAACTTAAAATCGCTATGTCGTACACAATGCATGGTCCTCTCTACAATGATGGGATTACCTCTCCCGGAATGATGGACGACGAACGGGCGGTTATTGTTGCATCCATTAGGATAAATAAGTACCGTACGGGAGTGAATGCAGCTGCTTTGCAATCGCTTGCGCTCCGCCCAATAAAGTTTCATAATAGAAGAAATGCAGCAATAAGAAAAGAGCATGGCTTGCAGCTGGGAGCTCTCATAAAGGAATATGTAAGGAGATACCAATGGCACACGCGGAATCGGATATGAAAATACGCATTTTGCTGGCAGCCAAAAAGCTGTTTGCTCTGCAAGGGTTTGACGGAACAAGCGTCCGGCAAATTTGTGAAGAAGCGGGCGCGAATGTAGCGCTGGTTTCGTACTATTTTGGCGGCAAGGAAAAAGTGTTCCATGCCTTGTTCGATTATTTTTTCGTCGGTCATCGCCTGCATGAGGTGGAGGAGCAGCTAAGAGAGCCGGTGAAAGGGCTAGGGCTGCTGATCCGGGAGATCGTATGGTTTTGCATGAACGACCCGGAGCTGGCTTCCATCATTCAGCAGGAGTTTGCTGCGAACTCGCAGCGTGCGCCGCAAATTCAAGAGCGGACGTTACCCTTCTGGATGAAAATAAGGGAGATGCTCGAAAAGGGAAAGCAGGCCGGACGGTTTCGCTATGAATCGTTGGACCACACTTTGATTTTCGTTGTAAGCACGGCCTTGTCGATGAAAAAAGCGACCATGCTTCAGCCGCTCTTAGCCGGGCGGGAAGCTACCGTAGAGGAAACGGCGGAATACGCCTGTCTGTTTATCATGAGGGCGCTCGGTGCGGCGGATGGCGGCGAGGGCTGATGCGGTAAAATAGAAAGCCAAGGATCTTATCGATCGCTTGGCTTTTTTGTTTTTCCTCACTCTTGAAGTACGTCGCTCTATGGTTGGCTTATTTGCCGTCGTTGTCGGGCGCTTCCTTGGGAATAAACTGATAAATGTCTCCGGATTCGAACGAATCTATAAGCTTTCCGAGCCAAGCGTAGTAGGCAAGAGCTTCTTTGATTTTATGCGTATCGGCGGCCAGCTGGGCTTGAAACGATTCATCGTCCGGATAACGGTCCGTCAAATCGCGCAGCTCGGCCAATGACTTGCGCAGCGACTGCTGGTTAATTTCCACCGCTTTGCGCCACTTGATTCCGAAATAATCGGCGAAGGTTTGATACCAGTCCGATTCCACCTCATAAAGATCTTTCCGCGATCCTTTTTCCCACACCTGATTGACCATCTTCAGATCGAGCAGCGTACGAATCCCCGTGCTCATGCTCGTCTTGCTCATCTCCATGGCCTTGCCCATATCGTCAAGCGTCATCGGTTTATTTTGGAAGAACATCAAACCGTATAAAAGTCCGTGGGACAGAGTGATCCCGTACAAATCCATATTTTTGCCGATGGACTCAATGACGCGCTTACGCGCTTTCTGAATCGCGATTTCCTGCTCGGGTGTCATTCCTTCGAGCCCGTCCATATTGCACACTCTCCTCTGTCGATGTCCTAAATCCGGATCGCCCGCCTGATTAGAACTCACGACTATTGTAAAAAACAATGCAACGATTGTAAAGCGGCCGTTAAGCAAACATAACGGAGCATACGGGAGGAAATGAAATAAAACATTGTACAGTTTTTTCTGTACGTACGAAATAAACTAAAAAAAGTGTTGACTCATCAGAGTGCTTTCTTTACACTTAGTTAAGTGAACTGGAAACAAACTGGAATGAGGTGATACCTTGGCCATTATCGAGGTGAAGGAGCTAACGAAGGTGTTCGGCCCTAATCCGGAAAGTGCGCTGATGCACCTTGCGAATGGGAAGTCGAAAGAGCAGATTTACAAAGAAACGAAGCATACGATAGGGGTCAACAAAGTCAGCTTTACGATCGAGCCTGGGGAGATCTTCGTCATTATGGGCTTGTCGGGAAGCGGGAAGTCCACGCTCATCCGTCTCTTGAACCGTCTGATTGAGCCGACGGCCGGATCGATTGCCGTGCACGGCAAAGACATCGTCAAGATGAATCAAGAGGAGCTGAGGCGGGTACGGAGAGAGCAGATCAGCATGGTTTTTCAAAAATTCGCCTTGTTCCCGCATCGCACCGTAGTTGAAAATGCGGAATACGGCCTGGAGGTTCAGGGCATAGACAAAGCGGTCCGCAGGGAAAAGGCGATGGCGTCGCTGGAGCTGGTCGGCTTGAAGGGCTGGGAGCACGGCTATCCCGACCAGTTGAGCGGAGGCATGCAGCAGAGGGTCGGTCTTGCGAGAGCGCTTGCCAACGACCCGGATATTTTGTTCATGGATGAGGCGTTCAGCGCGTTGGATCCGCTTATTCGCAAGGATATGCAGGACGAACTGCTGGAGCTTCAGGAAACGATGAAAAAAACGATCGTCTTCATTACGCACGATCTGGATGAAGCGCTGCGAATCGGAGACCGGATCGCGCTTATGAAGGACGGAGCCATCGTACAGATCGGCACGCCGGAAGAGATTATGATCAATCCGGCCAACGAATACGTGGAACGGTTCGTCGAAGATGTGGATTTGTCGAAAGTGCTGACAGCGGCGCACGTCATGCGGAGACCGGAAACGATCGCTCTGGACCGCGGGCCGCGCGTTGCCCTTCAGCTTATGCGCGAAAGCGGCATATCGAACTTGTTCGTCGTTGACCGGTCCAAGCGGCTGATCGGCGTTATTACGGCGGAGGATGCTTCCGCGGCTGCGCGGGAAGGCCGGACGCTGGAGGATATCGTCATCCGGAACGTTCCTACCGTAGCGCCGGAGATGCTGCTGAACGAATTGTTTGAAATAAGCGGGACGGCCAAATATCCCGTTGCCGTTATTAATGAGACTGGCCGTATTGTCGGCGTCATTGTGCGCGGAGCCGTGCTGGGGGCATTAGCAGGGCAATATTCGCCGGTGAAGGAGGTGACGGCGGATGAGCATGCTGCCGAAGCTACCTCTTGATGAATGGGTGGAGAGCGGAGTCGATGCGCTGGGCTCGTCATTATCGTTTTTCTTCGACGGCGTTTCGGGGTGCATTGAAGGGATTGTTGAAGGCTTCTCCTTCTTGCTGCACCTGCCTCCGGCACTTATCATGATAGTTTTGCTGGGGGGATTGGCCTATTGGTTCGGGAGGCTGCCGCTGGCGCTGTTTACCGTGATCGGGATGTATTTGATCGTCAATCTGGGCTACTGGGAGCACACGATGGACACGCTGGCGTTGGTGCTGACTTCCGCTCTCATTTCGATAGCGCTTGGAGTGCCTAGCGGAATCCTGTGCGCCAAGGACCAGAGAGTACAAAATATATTAACGCCTGTGCTCGATTTCATGCAGACAATGCCGGCGTTCGTGTACTTGATTCCCGCCGTTACCTTTTTCGGCTTGGGGGTCGTACCCGGAGTGATCGCGTCCGTTATTTTCGCCGTTCCGCCAACGATCCGGCTGACCAATCTGGGTATAAGGCAGGTTCCAGCCGATTTGGTGGAAGCCGCCGACGCATTTGGCTCGACATCCGGGCAAATGCTGTTCAAGGTTCAGCTGCCGCTAGCGGTGCCTTCCATCATGGCAGGCATCAATCAGACGCTTATGCTTGCTCTATCCATGGTCGTCATTGCGTCCATGATCGGAGCACAAGGAATTGGCGCCGACGTCTACAGGGCCGTTACGCAAATTAAAACGGGGCAAGGGTTTGAAGCCGGACTGGCGATTGTCATTTTGGCCATCTTTTTGGACCGGATGACACAGCATTTAATGAAAAGAAAAAGAAAAGGGAGAGGGTAATATGAAATTAAAACCTATTAAATCGATATTAGTACTAAGTATTTCTGCACTTATTATTGTATCCGGTTGTTCCAAAAGTACGAATTCGAATGCGAATGCGAATGCCTCGCAAACGGTCGGAGATCAGGTGAAGCACGAAATTATCGGAATCGACCCTGGAGCCGGAATTATGAAATCGACGGCGCAGGTACTCAAGGATTACGATCTAAAGGACTGGAAGCTTGTCGAGGGCTCGGGCGCAGCCATGACGGCGGCTTTGGATAAAGCGATCAAGGACAAAAAGCCGATTATCATCACCGGCTGGACTCCGCACTGGATGTTCGGCAAATACGATTTGAAATATTTAAAGGATCCGAAAAACGTGTTCGGCGGAGACGAGCAAATTCATACGATTGTGCGCAGCGGCCTTAAGACGGATGAGCCTTCGGCCTACAGCGTGCTGGATAAGTTCGAATGGACGCCTGAGGATATGGCGAAAGTGATGGTGGACATCCAGAACGGGAAAAAGCCGGAGGAAGCGGCTGCGGAATGGGTTAAAGGCAACGCAGCCAAAGTCGATGCCTGGAGCAAAGATGCGGCCAAAGCGGACGGCAAAAAGCTGAAGCTCGCTTACGTCGCATGGGATTCGGAGATCGCAAGCACGAATGTGATCAAGCAGGTGCTCGAAACGAAGCTTGGCTACAAGGTGGATTTGCTTCAGGTTGAAGCGGGACCGATGTGGGCCGGAGTCTCAAACGGCGATGCGGACGCGATTGTAGCGGCTTGGCTGCCGACGACGCATAAAGACTATTACGACAAGTATAAAGGAAAATTTGAAGATTTGGGCCCGAACTTGAACGGAACCAAGACTGGTCTTGTCGTCCCTTCGTATGTGAACCTCGAATCGATTGAAGATTTGAAAACGAAATAACACGAAGAAAAGAGCAGCTTGTCCGATTTTTTCGGCGGCTGCTCTCTTTTATGCCCATTATTTCAGATCGTCGGCCTGCTTAACAGGGGTATGCTTGCTGTAAGTCAAAAGCTCGGAAATGGTGACGAACCGGTAGCCTCTGTCTCTTAGCTCCGGTAAAATTTGTTTCAACGCAGGGATCGTTTGCGTTTTGCCTTCTACATAATCATGGAACAGGACAATGTCGCCATTGCGGGCATTGTTGAGCACGGTGGACGTTATTTTGCCAACGCCTGGCGTGTTCCAGTCGTTAGTATTTTGATGCCAAGACCACATGACGACCTTGAAACCTTCTTTTTTGGCGATTCGTACGAGCGTATCGTTGTAGTACCCGCCAGGCGGCCGGAATAGATGAGGTCTAAGCCCGCTTGCTTTAAAAATAGCCTCCTGCGTCTTGCTCAATTCCTCTTTGAATTGCCGCTCGGATACTTTGTTGCTGAAATACAAGTGCCTGTACGTATGATTGGCGAGCTCATGCCCTTCGTCGGCTTCTCTCTTGACCAAGTCGGGGTATCTTTCGGCTTTATTGCCGATGATGAAGAAGGTCGCTTTGACATCGTATTCCTTCAGCAAATCCAGAATATACGGCGTATCCTCTGGATCGGGGCCGTCGTCAAAGGTCAGAGCAATGACTTTCTCCTCGGTCGGCACCTCCCAGACGACTTCGCCTCTTTTCTCGTAATATTGGCGTCCTTTCCCTTTGCTCGGCGCCGCCGCTATAGCGGACCCAAAAGCAAGCAGCATGCAGCTTGAAAGCACGAATACTTTCACTTTTGAACGATGCATAACCCATGGCCTCCTGTAATTTCGTGCTCATTCCATTGCTTCATAGACTTCCCTAATAGCATAAAATTACCCATCCATCCAATTCCCATTATTTCCTAAAAATTGATCATTCGCAGAACTTTATCCGGAACTGACCATTGGATAGTATCGTCCTGATTCGATAAGTTATAATAGAGGGATGACCGGTTCGGTATACAAATACGGAGCTTATATTATGCGTTGGGGAACAGAATCCGTATGCTTGTCGACTGAAAGGCATGGTTAAGGAGGAGAAGCCAATGAAAGTATATGAAGCGGTTACCGATGCGGTATTGGCGGCACGAGATACCGATCATTTTATTACGTCGCGGGAGCCTCGGATTACAATTGAGCTTGGAGGGATTCCCGGCGACCGGCACTTTGGGCTATTGCGGCCGGCAGATTCGAGACAGCGCATTTATCCTCGGGGGACGATGATTGCGAACCGGAGGCAAATCAGTATCGTTTCCGCAGAAGAGTGCGCCCAAATTGCGGAGGCTCTGGGGATTGAGCAGGTGCTTCCGGAATGGCTTGGAGCCAATATGCTGCTAAGCGGGTACGAGGGGTTGACGCTGCTGCCTCAGGGAGCAAGGCTCTTATTCCCCGATGGGACGGGACTGATTTGCGAAGGGGAGAATTTGCCCTGTATCGGTCCGGGGGAAGCGATCGCACGGGCGACGGGCAAGCCTGAGATTGCCGCGACCTTCGTAAAGGCAGCCAAGAAGAAGCGGGGCATCGTTTGTTCCGTAGAACGGGAAGGAACGGTTAATGCGGGCGATACCGTCCGAATTTATACATAAGCAGAGCGGCCGGTTAGCTATCTTGTTCAAGACCGAGAAAAAAAGGCAGTGGGCATGAAAGAGTTTTTTATTGCATTTGTAAGGAATATATGGTAATTTATATACAACATTTGGTAAACGTGAGCGGAAGAACCGCCTCTGCCATGCGCATGTCGCATGGAGGGGCGGTTTTTTTTGCTGTTCAGAAATGGTTGTGCAGCCTGTAAACAGGCTGAATCCGTACAATCAAAGGCTGGAACTAGAACATGATGGAGGCGATCTGCATGGATGAACTGCCGCAAAGGCTGAAGCCGGGCGATGTGCTTGGAGGGCGATACCGGATCGAGGCGCTAATCGGACAAGGAGGAATGAGCACCGTTTACTTGGCGGAGGATATGCGCTTGCCCGGCAAGAAGCGCGCCGTCAAGCAATCCCGGCAGGAGGAGGGAGCCCGCGCCAGCCTCGCCGAGGCCAATATGCTGGTCAAGCTGAACCATCCCAATCTGCCGGATATCGTCGACTACTACGGGGCGGAACGGGAAGGCCGCTTTAACTATTTGGTGATGGATTATATCGAGGGGGAAACGCTGCTGCAGCGATTCGAGCGGCAAGGTCGGCGTATGCCGGCAAGCCAAGTGAGCGAATATGCTTTGCAGCTGTGCGATGTGCTGGACTATTTGCACGGGCATTTGCAGGATCCGATCATTTATCGGGACTTGAAGCCGTCGAATTTGATGATCGATGTGCATGAGCGGTTGTGGCTGATCGATTTTGGCATTGCGCGCAGCTATCGAATCGGGCAGGATGCCGATACGGTTCCGATCGGCACGATCGGCTTTGCCGCGCCGGAGCAATTTGCCGGACGGCAGACGGATGCGCGGACCGACTTGTACGGGCTTGGCGCGCTGATGTACTACCTGATGAGCGGCGGGCAATACCGGCACGCCGCTGGCAAGCATTTGCGCGAGCTCGATGCCGGGCTGCCTCTGGGCCTTGCGGAGCTGGTGGAGAAGCTGCTGCAGGCCGAGCCCGACTCGCGCTGCCAAAGCGCTGCGGAGGTGCGCGGCGAGCTGCAGCGCCTGCTCACGGAGCAGCGGGCGCAGGACAGCCGGCGGGGGGAGCGGCAGCCGCTGCTCGTCGCCGTAGGCGCGCTGTACGCCGGCGCAGGCGCCACGTTCGCGGCGCTCGCCCTGGCCCGCGCGCTGCATGGGCTCGGCGTGCCGCACGCGCTGGTGGAGCCGCCCAAGCAGCAGCCGGAGCTGTACGCGCTGCTGTTCGGCGAGAAGCACGCGCCTGCAGGCTACCGCTGCTACACCGAAGCAGCGGGCGAGCCCGCGCTGCGCGAGGCGGCGTGGGGGGGCGGGGGGACCCGGGGGGGGGCGGGCCCCCCCCCCCCCGGAGCGGGGCGCGCGCCCGCGCCGCCCGCCCCCGCCCCCCCCGGGGTGGTTTAAAAAAA
>NZ_JBHTVD010000012.1:0-45480 GCF_042793215.1 Paenibacillus sp. NPDC056579 | reverse complement strand
ACTTATACCACCTAACTAGGAGGTGGTTAGCATGAGGGTTGACGACGACTTATGTGGGCTGCGGCGGATCCGAGGCTCCGGGTGGGCGGGGGGGGGCGGGGGGGGGGGCGGCGTGCCGGGTGGGGCCGCCCCCCCCCCCGGCCGCGGAAGCGGCGCGCGCTCCGGCGCAGCCCGCCGCAGCCGCAGCCGCGCGCTGGCTGCGAAAGCTGCTCGCGCTGGAGCGGCCGCTCGTCCTCGTCGACATCGGCGACGAGTGGCACAGGCACGACGTCCGCGAGCTGCTCAGCGTCGCGGCGGAGGTGGTATACGTTGTGGACCCGATGGTCCACAAGCTGGATCTTGCTGCGACGCGCAGCCGTCTGCAGCTGCTTCATGAGCTGCGGGCCGCAGGCAAACGCGTGCACGGCATCGCCAACAAGACCGTCGCGTCGAAGCATACGGGCCAGTGGCTGGGCGTCCTGCCGGAGCCGCCTGCCTGTCTGCTGCCTGCAATCGACGCGCTCAAGGTCGCGGAGGCAAGCTGGCTCGGCCAGCTCGTGCAGGACCGGCCGGGCATTCAGCAGCAGCTGGCACGGGCGGTATACCCTTGGCTGCGCAGCTGGCTGCCGCATGAGGCTTATGCGGCCGATGCCGGCGGGGCCAAACGAACGCTGCGCAAGCTTTGGAAAAACGGTTAATACGGAAGAAGGGGCACGATGAATTTTTGGTATAAATGCGTTTATTACGTTCTGGTTGTCGGTTTATGTTTGTCGGGTCCTGCCCTGTTAATAGTCTGGAAGTGGGGAATCGAGCCGCGTTGGGGTACGGTGGACGTCATTCAGGCGGCGCGTACCGTTGACCGGGGAGCCCGCCTTTCCGAAGCCGACCTGAAGACGGTGAAGGTGAAAAAAGAGCTGCTGGTCGGCGGCGCCGTCGTTCGTCTGTCGGATGCCCTTCAGCAGGAGACGACCCGGGCCATCCGGGCGAACGAGCAAATAACGGATGCGATGCTGAATACGGAGCATCTTCTCCCCGCTCCGGGCCAGTGGAACATGCCGCTGCCTGCAGAATGGATGTTCGGCAAGCCTCCGGGCAGCCTGCTGCGCGGCGACCGGATTTCCCTGCTGCTCGTGCAGAAGGAGGAGGCCAAGAAGGCCGACGATAAATCAGGCCAGGAGCTGACCCGGGAGAAGCTGGAGCAGCTCAATATTCCGTTCGAAGAGGAGAAGAAGCTGCAGGAAATGGTCGTTAGCTACGCTAAAGGAACGAACAACCAGGAGGTGTCTTCTTCCGACGACCGCAAGAAAACAACCGGTGTCGTCAATACGGTGGAAATTATTGTGAATGAGGAGCAAAAGGAGTTGATCCGCAAATACGGAACGAAGGGGTACCGGTTTTTGATTGTATATCGATGATCCATCTTGAAGGAGGCGTTGAACATTGAATGCTTATGTAGTATCCGCCGACCGCAGGCTGATAGAAGCGCTGAAGCAGTCCGGCGATTACGGCGCGGTCATTTCGGTATCCAAGGAAATGATTGCCGTTCTGCTCCTGGAAACGGAGGAGCGGAGAGGAGCGGCCGACTCGAAAGCGCATCCTCAGCCGGCTAAGACCTCGGCAGGCGCGGCCGAGAAGGCTTTGCGCTATGGCGGCGGCGAGCACCGAACTCCAGGGCAGGACTGCTTGACCGAGACTGTAATGTCGCCGGGTGATGTCTGGGTTGTAAGCGACGAACAGCTCGATATTCACGAGGCGGTAGCTTTACGCCTATGCTTTCTCAACAATAAATTTCTGTATTTGTTAAGCAACCATTCCGATTCCCATTCCATGAAGGCGACGCAAAGCTTGTGTGCCGCCCACGGCATAAGATACGTTCTGCCGTTTCATACGCCCGAGCAGGTAGCAGGTCAAGTCGGGTCTATCTGCTTTTCGCGGGAACAGCGGACAAGCAAAGTGATAACGGCGATAGGAACGCTGCCGCAAATGGGACTGACCTCCAGTTTGTTACGCATTGGGACGACGCTCTCCCGATTGTCGGGGATTCGAGTCGGCATCTTGGGGTTGAACGGCTGGAATCCGGGGGATAGCGGGCTGAACTATTCAGGCAAATATTTGGACGAGCTGTGGGGCAGCCTGCAGGGCCGGCAGCTGCAAGGCGGGGAGCTTCGCGGCAAAATGCAGCAAATTGCAACTGGAGTCCATTATTTGGCCGGCAACCGGGATATGAAGAAGCTCTACTATTATCATACGGATGGGATCTCCTGGCTGATAGAGAAAGCCCGGGAGTGCTTCGACCTCGTTCTGCTCGATGCGGGCAGCTATCCCGATCATGCGCTGGCGGCGCAAAGCATCCACTCCGCCGACCTCCTGCTCGTGCAGACGAATCAGAGCTTGCAGGCGAGAGAGCAGTGGAATCGAATGCTTGAGCATATTTTGCAGCCGGTGTTCCATCTGGAGGAACGGCAAACTATGCTCGTGTTTAACCGGATGCTCCGATCTCCGGAAATGGAGAACGAGAAGCAGCTTTCGCGTCAGCTGAACATGCCTTATATCGGAAGCTTGCCTCAGGTTGAGAGCTTTTACCGGTGCGAGACGGAACGAAGCCTGTTGGTGCAGCAGTGGCCAGAATATGAGAAGGAGCTGCAAAAAGTGTCCAAAGCGATACTGCACTATTATGATGTTCCGCTCGCGGCCGTTCAGAGCAAGGAAGCACTTGCTCCTGCTACGCTGAATTCGCCCAAAGGGTCATGGCTGCGCTGGATGAAGCCGGTTAAGGGGGCTTGATAGCTGTGGCTTTGTCTATGGGCGACCGGCGGCGATTTCATATCGGGCAATTTCATCTGGATACGGCAGCGGATCCAGCACCTCCGGTGCCGGCACCGCCTTCGGCGGACGTATCGGCTGGCAAAGGAGGCAAGCCGCAATTCGAGCAGGTGTGCAGAGCTTACAAGGAGCTGGTCGGCGAACGGTTCGCAGGAGCCGTGCACCGGGGCGAAACGGAGCGGTTGTTGACGGACGAGGCTCGCACGGATGAGGCGCAAGCATTCGTCGAGCTGGAGAACAAAGCGATTATCGGCGTTCCGGAAACCGTATCGGCCATTATGGAGCAAATACAATCGTACGTCGATCAGAACGGCTTGTACCAGGTCGAGCTGCCCGACTATTATTTCGGCCTCAAGCAATATGCGAGGGAGGAACAGAGGCGCTATTCCGATATTACGCATGCGATGTTTCACGAAATATACGGCTTCAAGGCGCTAGCCCACTGGCAGACGTACCCCGACAGCTATGCGGCCCAGATTATCGGCACCTCGATATGGATTCATCATAACGGCCGTCACCGGAAGATGCCGTTTCAGTTTTCCTCCACCCAGGAGGTGGATAAAATTATCCGAGCCCTAACCCGGCAAAAAGAAGACGCCATCGTTAACCTGTACCATACGACGTTGGAGGTCGATCTGTACACCGGGGAGCGGGTGACGCTTACGGTAAAACCGGATGTTCGCCACGATGTCATTACTTTCCGCCGGTTTTTGATCGGCAGAGTGACGGTGGACGATTTGGCCGACGACCGGCGCCGGACGATTCCTCCGGAAGCGGCAGACTTGTTCAGGGGAATTTCCAAGACACACTGCAACTTTTTGGTAATCGGCCCGCCAGGGACGGGTAAGTCCACTACGCTCAAGGCTCTGATCGCCGAGCGGGCGGATTATTATACGGGGGCGATTATTGAGAAGCATTACGAGCTGGCGGCAAGCCGCGATTTCCCTGAGAAAAAGCTGATTGAACGCGTCACGCACGAAAATACGTTCCATCATGCCATGGATCAGGTGCTCCGTTTCGATGTCGATTACGCCATTATTGGAGAAGTGAGGCGGGTAGAGGCGGAAGGGGCGATGCTCGCTTGCGAGCGGCTGCTCAAAGGGTTCGGCAGCACGTTCCATACATGGAAGCCCGAGACGGTGCCTTCCCAGTTCGCAAGGCTGCTGTGCGGCTTGAATCCCGGCGTCAGATTCGAGGAAGAGGAGAAGCGGGTCGCCGAAAATATCGATATCCTGATCGTTCAGACGCAGGATCCGGGACGAACCCGCAAAAGAATCAAAAGCGTTATGGAGCTGCGCTACAACCGGCTGAACGGCCAGATTAGCACGCATGAGCTGATGCGCTGGAACGAGAGGGACGATACGTGGTCGTACCGTATGGATTTGAGTGACCGCTTGCGCAGCGAGATGCGCGAGGTGCATCAAGAATGGGCCGAGATTACGGAGAAGACGTTAAATCGATTGGCCCAAGCTTCACCTATACCGGATGACGTCGGGATCACGGTGTATAATCCGGCGGATGCCGACCCGCTCCATCGTATAAGCGTAACTTTGGAGCGAATGCGCGAAGCATCATTTGCGGATAAAGCGTCTGCTGCTAAGCCAGCAGCAGATTCTGCGTTCTGCGGGGGAGGATAGGATGACGGCCGTATACCCGCTCGTTCATATGACCGTGCTTGGCTTGTCCGCATGGCTGTTCACTCATGGTTTATACAAAACCATTCAGCCGCTTCTTCGTTATCTGGGCGCTTTGAAGCGCACGGAGCGGCGTCATAGAGCGGAAATGAGGCTCCTGCGCAAGCAGAATGAAGAGCTTCGCGAACCCGGATGGATGCTTGTCCTATGGCACAGGATGTATAGGGAGCTGGAATTATTGCTGAAGGCTGTGCAGGGTGAGCGATTCCGCGATTTTACGGTCCAACGTTTTGTTTTACTGGATGTATCCACTGCCGTCTCGTCGGGCATCATCGTGTTTTTTGTTACTTCCGACTTACGGTTCAGCTGTTTTCTGAGCGTACTTGTTGCTGCTGCACCATGGGCGTATTACCGGCTGAAGCTGCGTAATATCCAAATCCAGAGCGGTTACGATCTGGCGGAAGCGGTCGGGATTTTATCCAGCAAGTACAAGGTGACCAGAGGCAACATGCGAAACGCGCTGCAGCTTGCGAGTCTGGAGATCACCTCTGCGCCGATACGGCGGCATTTTATGAACTGGATTCGGGAGGAGCTGAATTATGTAGATTCGCGGGAGATGGAGAAGGCGATTGAAGAATTCATCTACAGCATCCAAACGTCGTTCGCCAAGCAGTTAGGCCTGACCGTGCTCAAAGGGTTGCTGCGCAGCGAGAACGTCGAGAGCACTCTTACCGCCATCGACAGGAACATTCACAAGCAGATCGATATGCTCCGGGACGAAGGAGATTCGAGCTCCGAGGTTTTGCAGCTGAGCTGGCTGCACGTCATTCTGTTTCCTCTGCTTATTGTCATTATGATTATTTTTATGGGGTATAACAGTACGATTCATTATCAGCTCGGGACGGAGCAAGGCCGATTTTGGCTCACGGTTACGCTCTGCTTCATCGGAGGCTCGCTTCTGCTTGCGCTTTGGTTCCGCCGTCCGCCCAATGATTATTGACCGGGAGTGAGGTGATGCGTTTCATGCAGCTGCAGCAGCAATTATATGCCATAGCAGGCGGATTGTTAGGAGTGCTGATTTGTCTTATTTACGCCTATGCGGCGTATTTGGTTCACCGTCGACTCCGTTCTCCGGTTTCTCTTCAACATATGACCCGGCTGCAGTATATGCAGCTGAGACGGTGGCTGCATCATCCCGAGCTTGAACGAAGGTTAGAGCAGACGGGATATCCACTTAGGCTGAATGCCTGGAAAATCCAATCGATTCGCTACGGCACAGCGTTCGTATGGATGGTGAACAGCTTGTACGATGCGGCTTCCAATTGGGAGGAGCTGGACGCAGCGGGTATTGTGCTTACGTTCTGGGGACCGGTCGTTATGCTGCTTGCCACCAATACAAAGGCATCCCTGCTTACCTATGCGCTGAGCAAATGGAAGGAAGTCGATGACGGCGAGAAAAACAGGGAGCTGTTCATGATCTACAGCATGATTGCCGACGAGCTGAAGAGCAACGGAAGGCGAAGGCTGAATTTACATACGCTGTTGACGAAGCTGCGCGATTATACGGTTCGGATCAGACCTTCCTTGAATAAAGGGCTGCGTCTATTCGATGAGGGAGCGCAAACCGCGCTTCATGTCATAGCCGACGATATCGGAACGAGGGAGGCCAGGGAGCTGTGCAAGCTGCTTGCCGATTTGGAGCTCACGCCCCCCGAGGATATATCCGCCTTAGTCGATACAAGGGAAGAGAGCTACACGCAGATGCTGCGGGAAAACCGCCGAAGGCAGCGCAAATTTTTCGGAAGCTTGGCATACGGGGCGGCCTTCAGCCCGCTGCTCATTTATTTGTGGAATGCGCTGAACATAGCTCAGCAATATGTTACGGACTTGGCGCGGAGCACGAACCATTTTGGCTGAGAAGATTCACTGGTAGTTCCGGGACTGGGCTTAAGCACCGTATGTCGTCTATTGGTACCAATTAGATATAAGCGATAGGCGAGTGGCGATAGCGCTGAGCCCGATCTTATTAATAAACTGATCCCATTCGATGTGGAAACGAGGAGCGAATCAATAATGAAACCGGCATTGGAAAAGTTTTTAATTATCGCGGCTACACTGGCCGCCATAGGTATTTTTATTTTTGTTGCATTGTGGAGCTCGATCAAGGAGAAGAAGACGCAAATGGACGATCTGTTCAACAATACTAATGTCCCGACAAGCTTCCATTACCAGATGAAGACGGCACCGGAATACGCCGGACTTATTGAGAATGACAATCTCCCTTCAAGCAATGATACCGGCACGTTAATTACATGAAGCAGGCGTTGGTGGAAATGCTGACTGTGTACATCCTTATGCTGCTGCTGTTTCAGCCGGTGCTGCACGATATTTACTCGACTCGGGCGAATGCCGTGGAAATGGTGCTCGACAGTGCGATTCAAAAAGCGGCGAGCTCGGATCACGGCAGGTTTACGCCCGAAATCGTTGAGGAAATGCGGGGGACGCTCGTGCACACCTTTTTGCTGGACGAGAGCGATATCCGTTTTAGCGGAACTACGGAGCTGACCCCGCGCGGGGAATATATCGAAGGGACGCTTGCGGTCAAGAGCACGCCCCGTTGGCTGTTTCGCAGCATGTTCGGGAGCGCCGACCGGGACCCCCCGGAAATTGTCCGCTATGCCAAGCAAATGAGCGAAGCGTGGGTCCGGTGAATGTAAATGAATCGTGTGCTTTTGCTGATGTTTGTTGTTCTGATGTTTTTATACACAACCGGCTACGAAGCCGACCGCTATGTAACCACAACGACCCACAACCGGCTTAAATTCTCGTTGAACAGGGGAGCTCACGATGCGGCGCTGCAAGTGGACAAGGAACGGCTGGCGGAGGGGGACATTGTATTCGAGCGCGGTTTGGCGCGAGCGGTGTTTGAGAAAGGGCTGGAGCATAATTTGCAGCTGGATTCCAGCGGCAATCCCCGGGCTAGTACGCTTCTTCAGTCGAAGCCCGTCATTGTGTTCGAGGATTATGTAGATGACAGCACGCCGGGAGTAGCGTTCCCCTTCAGCTATGTACGGGAAAGCGAGCACATATACCAAGTGCTGAAAGGCCCCGCCGTCATTTACAGAGTGAAGGTGAAGCTCCCCAGAACTCATGCCTGGTCTTATGTTGGCGATGTTTACAAGAACGTTATCTATGAGTATCCGTTAGAATGACCGGATATAGAAAAGTAGAGGTGAATGATTTGATACGAATGCAAGGAAAGCGAACGTTGGTGCGGCTGCTGCTAAGCGGAACGCTGCTGCTGCCGATACTGCCCGCGGGTTTAGCTTATGCGGCCTCGTCCGTCTCCCCCGCTCCAAGCGCTATTCGCGTTGACAATAAGCTGGCGCCTTCCGTTGATACGGTAGTCGTTAGCGGTTTATCGCCGGGAGATGTCGTCAAAGTGTATGCGGACGGCGGGGCGGCCGCCTCGCTCGGAACGGCCGCAGTAAGCTCCGGCTCTACGAGTGCTACAGTATCTGTTAATCAATTAGGTGCCCTTGGAGGGCACATCTATGTGACGCTGACACAGCCGTCCTATTCGGAGAGCCGGCGTATTGTCAAATCGTTCCCCGCCGAACCGATATCGACAGCGCCGGCAGCGACTTCGATTCGCGTGTCCAATCAGGCAGGCGGTTCCGGCGACCAGGTGACCGTGCTTGGGCTGCATACAGGGGATCAGGTGAAAGTGTACTCCGATTCTACGAAAAGAACCACGCTGGGTTCAGGCACAGTATCGAGGGCTACAACCGACGGAACCGTTATTTCCGTAAGTCCGCTGGATTCTGCGGGCGGAGTCATTTTCGTAACGGTGACCGAGCAGGGGAAGAGAGAGAGCAGGCCGACGGAGAAAGCTTACGAGGGAGAGGCAGTTTCGGCTAAACCGCTCATTAGTCAAATCAACGTCGTTAACGAACTGGGGGGATCGGGCGATCGTGTCATCGTTTCGGGATTGAAACCGGGCGATACGGTCAAAGTCTATGAATCCGACCGTTCAGCCACTCCATTGGCTCAAAAGACGGTTGCGCCAGGTTCTACGGTAGCGGACGTACCCGTGGCTATTCCTTCGACGGACGCGGGCAAGCAAAGCCTATATGTCAGCGTGACAAGCCCGCTGCTGCGCGAAAGCGGCCGGGTAGCCAAGCAGTACCGCCTTGAGCCGGTTACATCCGCCGTAGCCCCAGGAACGATCGTTGTAACGAATGAGGAAGCGGGGACGGAGGACCGTATTGAAGTCATAGGGTTACAGTACGGGGACGTTGTCAAAGTGTACGGCAGTCCGACCGACTCGCTTATCATCGGATCAGCCAGCGTAGGAGCCGATTCGTCCAGGGCGGTCATTCGGATATCCCAATTGGGGAGGGAGGCAGGCTATGTGTATGTAACCGTCACCTCCCAAGGTAAGACCGAGAGCGGACGCACTATGAAGGTGTACGTTGCCGAACAGGCAAGCGCGGCACCTAGCAGAGAGGATATTCGAGTCAACAACGGGGTCGGAGCGAATGATACGGTTACCGTAACAGGTCTTCAACCAGGGGATCTTGTGAAAGTATATGCGGATGAGACGGCATCCGGAGCGATAGGCAGCGCTGTTGCGGCCAACGGCTCTACATCGGCGGTTGTCAGCACTGCATTGCCAAGCAGCGGATACGGGATTGTATATGTTACGGTTACTAGGGCACTTGAAGAAGAAAGCGCGCGAACGCCCAAAATTTATAATGCAGAACCGGTTACGCTCCCCGTATCAGCGAATCTTATTCGAGTAGTGAACAGCACGGATACAAACGGCAGCGATGAAGTGTCGGTTCTGGGTCTTCACGCCGGTGACACGGTCAAGATTTATTGGGATGCGACGAGCCTGACACCGATGCAGACTATGCTCGGTACCGATGCTGTAGCGACCGTTAGCGAAGGCTCGTCTGTAGCAACCATTAGCAGGCTGCCCCTTAAATCCGCTGGAGGTACTCTATACGTGACGGTTACGTCCATAGAGCGCCGGGAGAGCGGCCGGACCTTAAAAGTCTATGAAGCTGAATAAACGAAATGCTTGAAAAGGAGAATCTGACCACTATGTTTCCGATATTACGCAGAAAAAGAAATAAAGTGAAACTGATGTTTGCCACAGCCTTCATCGTTGTTCTTCGCCGGACGGCATACGTACTGGCATTCATTACATTGCCTTTCACCACTATGCCTCAGGTAAGCCAGCACGCATATGCGGACTCAAAAGACAGCAGCTTCAGCGATATAGAGGGACATTGGGCGGAAAAGCCGATATTGGAGGCTGTATCCGAAGGGATGGTGTCAGGCTATGAGGATGGATCCTTTCAGCCCGACCGTTCGGTTACCCGGGGTCAGTTTGCAACGATGCTCGCAGCATCGCTGCACATTCCCGTCGCTGCGGAAACGACGGACGAAAATGTCCAATCGGCATATCTTCAGTCTCTTCGAGATATTGGCATTATTGATGATGCTTGGGCTTCTGCCGAGAAGCTGGACAGCGAGCTGTACCGCTCGGAGATGATTCGGCTCTCGCTTGCCGCTCTTGATCCTGCAGCGGTCGAGCCAGAGCCCGATAAGCAGAAGACTAAAGCGGCGGCTGCAGGGCTAATCGATGGAGGGAACGAGGTAGAAGCGGTGGCGGACCGTGCGGTTACACGGGCGGAAGCCGTAGTTGTGCTGCAGCGTCTGCAGCAGGCCGTACATCCTGCCTAGTGCCGGCTGGATTGTGGATCTTTGGAATCGGATTAACTGCTTAAAATGCAGCCTTATCGTCGGTGCGATAAGTGCTGCGAATGGAGTATAAATGGAAGCATCCATAATAGTAATTGTAGGAAACAAAAGTGAGGCAGCAGAAGGAAGTCCTGAGTTTCGCGCCGGAGCGCGGCTCAGGGCTTTTCTCTTTTATCACAACCGATTCATCGGATACAAAATTACATTGGGAGATAAAAACTACCTCTAATGCGGTCGCTTTTTAGTGAAGGTTGGCAGAGGCTTTTACTTAGCGGTTTTATTCACCGTCAAGGAACGTTACTCATTGGGATATCATTATTGAAAGCGGTGGAGAGATGGGGTACTCTTACAAAAGAGACGAAACTTCAAGGCAAACGGAAGGGAGTGACACGCAATGGCTTTTATAGATTGCCATTTTTTCTCGGAGACGCTTGGGGTCACAGCCTCGATGTATGTGATCCTGCCGCAGCCGACGACAAGACAGATCGGAATGACCGCTCAACGTGTGAAGAGCAAGCATCCTACCTTGTTTTTGCTTCACGGCTTGTCGGACGATCATACGATATGGCTAAGAAGGACATCCATCGAACGCTTTGCTTCGCAGCACGGCTTGGCCGTCGTTATGCCGGCGGTGAACCGCAGCTTTTATACGGATATGGTTCACGGGTATAAGTATTGGTCCTTTATTAGCGAAGAGGTTCCTGCATTGGCGAGATCCTTTTTCCCGTTATCCGAGGAGCGCGAAGACAACTTTGTTACAGGCAATTCGATGGGGGGTTATGGTGCGTTGAAGCTCGCTTTAACTTATCCGGAACGGTTTGCCGCTGCAGCCAGCTTATCCGGTGTCACGGATGTGGCCCAGTTCGTCGGACAGCGCTCACAAGAGTTTCAGCACGTATTCGGGGATTTGGAGCAGGTGGAGGGCAGCCGTCACGATGTGTTCCGTCTCGCGGAGGATCTCAGTCGGCATAACGGCCCAAGACCGCTGCTGTATCAGTGCTGCGGAACGGAAGATTTTCTGTATGAAGCGAACGTCCGTTTTCGCGATCACTGCCATAGTTTGAACCTGGAGCTGACGTACGAGGAGGAGCCGGGGAGCCATGATTGGGCATATTGGGACTGCAAAATCCAATCGGTTTTGAATTGGCTGCCGGTTAGATAGAAAGGAGTACAGCATGAGCGAATACATACAGAGGGTGGAACGGCTGCAGGAGCGGCTGGTGCAGCAGCGGTTGGACGGCTGCATGATCACGCAAAACATAGATCTGTATTATTTTACCGGTTCGATGCAAACCGGATATTTATTTGTTCCGAGCGAGGGCGAGGCGGTATTTTTCGTGCGGCGGAGCGTCGTGCGCGCTCAGGATGAATCGGCCGTTCAAGTAGAGCCGCTGGGTTCGTTTCGCACCTTCGGAGAACGGCTTGCCTCCTTGTTCGCTGCGCCATTCGGACAGGCTGCATCGCGGCGTCTGAAGCTGGCCGCCGAATTCGACGTACTGCCGGTACAGCAGCTGCAGAGGCTGCAAACGGTGCTTCCGGACGTCGACTGGGTAGACGGCTCGATGATCGTTCGCGAGCTGCGCATGATCAAGTCGTCATCCGAGATCA
Organism: Paenibacillus sp. NPDC056579; assembly: GCF_042793215.1. Classification (NCBI taxonomy): domain Bacteria; kingdom Bacillati; phylum Bacillota; class Bacilli; order Caryophanales; family Paenibacillaceae; genus Paenibacillus; species Paenibacillus sp. NPDC056579. The sequence goes on along the minus strand of NZ_JBHTVD010000012.1, from coordinate 33,664 downwards.
AACTTATCCGCGAATCGGCGCGAATTATCGATTTGGCGTTTGAGCAGGCGATAGCTGCGCTAAAGCCGGGCATGACCGAGCTGGAGCTAATAAGCGGCATCGAGCTGTTCATCCGCCGGCACGGGCACATCGGAGTCATGCGGATGCGCGGTTACAATCAGGAGGTCATCACCGGAATGGTTGGAGCCGGGGAGGCGGCCGCTATGCCGACCTATTTTGACGGTCCGGCTGGTGGACAAGGCTTGAGCGCCGCCGTTCCGCAAAGCGTGAGCCGCCGCCCGATTCAAGCCAATGAGCCGATCCTGATCGATATCGGCTGCTGTATCGACGGGTACGTCATCGACCAGACACGTACCGCGGTTATAGGAACGCTGCCTGACGATCTGGTTCGAGCCTATGATACGTCCGAACAAATACTGCGCAGCGTAGAGTCGATGCTGAAGCCGGGCCAAATATGCGAGCGGCTGTATATGCATTCTTTGCAGCTGGCCTTTGATGCAGGGCTAAGCGACCATTTCATGGGCTATGGCGACGATCAGGTCAAGTTCCTGGGCCACGGCATCGGCCTCGAAATCGATGAGCTGCCGGTATTGGCCAAAGGCTTCAGCTATCCGCTGCAGCCCGGTATGGTCATTGCTATCGAGCCCAAGTTCACATTTCCGCAGCGCGGCGTGGTCGGCATTGAAGACAGCTACGCGATCACCGATTCAGGCTTTGAGCGTCTGACCGTATCGAGGGAAGGGCTCATTGTCGTGTAGCGAGAGCGTAATGCATAACAGTAAAAGCCGATATGACGGAGAATAGCGCCGTCATATCGGCTTTATTGTTATCGGCTGCCGATGCGGAGCACAGCTCGTGCAAGCACTCAGCCTATGCCGTAACCATCAGCCCTGCACGCGCTCGATCACTTTATCGATCAGCCCGTAATCTTTGGCTTCCGCAGCGGTCATAAAATAATCGCGGTCCGAGTCGCGTTCTACCTTCTCGTACGGCTGCCCCGACGTTTCCGCGATGATCCCGTATAGCACACGGCGGGTTTTCATAATATTGTTGGCACGAATCTGAATATCCGACGCCTGGCCTTGGGTACCGCCCCATGGCTGATGGATCATAATTTCCGAATTCGGCAGCGCATACCGCTTGCCTTTGGCTCCGCCGGTCAGCAGAATGGCGCCCATGGACGCAGCGAAGCCGACGCATATCGTGGAAACATCCGGCTGGATGAACTGCATCGTATCGTAGATGGCCAAACCTGCCGTGGTGGAACCGCCCGGGGAGTTAATGTACAGATGAATATCCTTCTCCGGATCGGCCGCGGCCAGAAAGAGCAGCTGTGCAATGATGCTGTTAGCCACCTGATCGTTGACCTCGGATCCAAGAAACACGATGCGATCCTTCAATAAACGCGAATAAATATCATAGGAGCGCTCTCCGCGACCGTCCTGTTCGATAACAACCGGAACATAATTCATCATCTGATATCCCTCCAAACGGATTTATAATGTTATGCCGCAAGACACTGAATATCGGTGCTGCGAGGACGTACGCCCCTTTTGCCTCCAAATCCGGACGACACCATAATCAGCTTAATTAACGGTTCGGTGTTTCCAGGAGTTAGATGCCATTCATTGACGAGTGTTTCTTCGACCTCTGATGCTTTTTCTTGACCGGCTCGATAGGCGTCGAGATCCACTACTTGCTCGTGTCCGGCAGCTGATGAAGCTCCGGCCATACGATCAGCCTGCTTTCTTATAACCAATAGAGGGGAAGAAACGGGCTGAATCTGCTCTTGTCCGGCGGCGCATTCATTGTTCCGCAGCTCTTGGGCTGCTGTTTCCTTCTTCTCATTGCTCATTCGGATCGATCTCCTTCCGCAGCTTTAGGATAAACGGCAAGCATAACCTGATACTGTGCGGTGTTGTCTCCGCTGCCCTCAGCCGCCTTCGCGTATTTCGCAACCAGCTTCTTCATCGTATCGACGTAATCGGCGATAAATGCCTCTCGTGCATCCTGGTCCTTGAGCGGGATTTGAAGCTGCAGGGTGGCGCTTGGAATTTCCGTGCCTTTCTCCGAATGGTCCATGAGAGTTACGGCGTCCTTTTTCATCTGTTCGGCCGTCGTGATGAGCTGGGCTAAGGAACCGTGCTCCTTCAAACGCTCGATGGTCTCTTCCGATAAGCTGAGCGATTCGGCGAGAACGAAGGTTTTGGCTATGGCCTGGTATAAAACCTCAACAAGATTGCGCACTTGTCTTGTTCCGACCTTGCGGATGAGTCCCGTCTTCTCCAGCGCCTTAATATGGTAATTCATTCGCTGCGGCGGCTCGTGAAGCATTCTGGCCAGCTCCGCCGCGGAAGCGGGTTCGGCCAGCCGGGACACGATATCCGCCCGAAGCGGATTAAGCAGAGCTACCGCCTGCTCCGGCGATTGCACGAGACAGCTTTCCATTATAGGTTGCTGCACACCATACCGACCTCCATACAACATTATACTAGCGTAAAAATATTTTATTACGTATTTTGTTTTTTGTCAAAAGGGCATCTGCCTCTTTTTTTTGAGGTGACAAATTGGTTTTTAAGTAAACAGGCGTGCACTCATTGAGTGAACGCCTGTTAGCCACGCCGAATGATCACGGGTCTGCCTCCATTTAAGTTTCATTAAAGGTTTCTTTCTTAAACTAAGAACGTCACAGTCAATCTTGCAACGAACCGCATAGATAAGGAGATGCCGATATGAATATAAAATTGATAGTCAAACAAGCCAGCTATGTGTTATTGTGCTCAGCACTGCTGACGGCATGCAGCCCAGGAAAGACGCAAACGTCAGGTACGTCGACCGAAGCCGCAGCAACGAACGGGGCGAGCGCTTCAAGTAAGCAAACGCTGGGGTACGTCAAGGAAATGGATAAAACCAAGATCATGACGTTCTCCATCAATGTCGATGAAGCGAAGTGGCAGGAGATGCTGGAAACCGCAGCGGAAGAGGAATACATTTCAGCCGATGTTACGATTAACGGAACGACGATCAAGAATGTCGGGATCCGGCCCAAAGGCAATTCCAGTCTGAAGCAAGTTGTAGCAGATGATACTACAGACCGTTACAGTTTTAAAATCAAATTCGATGAGTATGTAGATGGCCAAACATGGATGGGTCTCGACAAAATCGTCGTCAACAATATGCAGTCCGACAGCAGCTATATGAAAGAGTATTTAAGCTATGACATCATGAGCTACATTGGAGTCGACGCTCCGCTGTATGCTTTTGCGGATATCCAAGTGAACGGAAAGGCATGGGGCTTCTACTTGGCCGTTGAAGTGATGGACGGCAGCTACCTCGACAGAACGAAAGACGGTGAGGGCGAGCTGTACAAACCGAACAACGATGACAAGATGATGGCGGGCATGGGCAACATGCGCGGAGTCCCGGCGGGCGCAAATGGCGATACAGCGGCGGCCGGTGCGCAGGGCGCTTCCGGGAATGCCGGCACAGAAGGCTTGCCACCGCAGAGACCGGCGAGAGACGCTGTAACGGCACCAAACGGCATGCCCCCGGCTGACGGCAACGGGAACCGCGGTCCAGGCGGAGGCATGAATAGCGCGCAGAACGGCGTTTCCCTCGTGTATACGGACGATAAGGCCAGCAGCTATTCCGCCATTTTTGATAACGCTGAAACGAAAACGGATGAAACCGACTACGAGCGCGTTATCGCCGCGCTGAAAAATCTGAGCACAGGCACGGATCTGGCATCGTCGGTGGATGTGGACGCGGTGTTGAAATATTTTGCCGCGCATACCGTCGTTGTGAACATGGACAGCTACACCTCCAATATGGGGCATAACTATTACCTCTATGAAAACGACGGTCAGCTCAGCATGCTGCCTTGGGATTACAATATGGCGTTCGGAGGATTTCAGGCGGGTAACGCATCCGAGGTTGTCAATCTGGCGATTGACACGCCGCTCTCCGGCGTAAGCCTGCAGGATCGTCCGATCCTTGGCAAGCTGCTCGAAGTGCCGGAATACAAGGAGAAGTATCATGCCTACCTGCAAGAAATCGTGAATGGTTACTTTGCTGACGGCAAATTTGAACAAACGGTTGCGAACCTCGATCAATTGATTTCCAGCCATGTGCAAAACGATCCGAGCGCCTTCAACACCTACGAAGAATACAAATCGGCGGTTGCCGAGTTAACGAAGCTGGGCACGCTTCGGTCGGAGAGCATTCAAGGGCAGCTCAAAGACGAAATCCCTTCAACAACCGAGGGGCAAAAAGCCGACGCAAGCGCACTGATCGATGCCTCTGCGGTGGATCTGTCGAAGCTGGGCAACGGGATGGGTAAGGGTGGTCCCGGCAAAGACGGCTTCGGAGGCGGGCCAGGCCGATTCCCGAACGGGATGAATGGCGGCGACCAAACCGAGACGGAGCAAGGAAGTGATTCGGCAGGCCAGACAACTTCGGCACCTGCAAACTAACGTGAAAAAGCCCTAAGCCGTTTTTTAGTCGAGCTTGGGGCTTCTTCCTATTTACGCTCCATTTAAAATGTCACAGGCAATCTTACAAGTGATCTCAAGGTGCTGAAATGATATTCCACCGGCTCTGAGCCGGTTGCGAGCTGCAGATTGGGAAGCCGCCGCAGCAGCGTGCCGAAAGCGATTTGTCCTTCCAAACGGGCCAGCGGCGCCCCCAGGCAGTGATGGATCCCTTTGCCAAAAGCCAGATGCTCGTTCTCTTCTCTAGTGATATCGAGCGTCTCGGGATTGGCAACCTTGTGCGGATCGATATTGGCGCCGGCAATGGAGACGACCACCATTTCCCCTTTGCGGATAGTCTTGCCGTGAATGATGACATCCTCGCCGGCAAAACGGCTCGTGATCATGATAGGGCCGGCATAGCGCAGCAGCTCTTCGACGGCGGTAGGGAGCAAGGAAGGATTTTCCCGAAGCAAATTCATTTGCTCGGGATGCTGCAAAAGAGCAAGCACACCGTTGCCGATCAGGTTGACCGTCGTTTCGTGACCGGCGGTAATGAGAAGCCAAATGGTCGAGAGCAGCTCATTCTCGCTTAGCCGGTCACCTTCGTCAAAGGCTTGAACCAAGCCGCTTGTCACATCATTGCCGGGATTTCGCCGCTTATCGTCGAGCAGACCTTTAATATACTGAATAAACTCATCGAGAGCCGTTGTCACTGCATCCGAATCGCGGGGATCCAATGCTGCTTTTCCGAGTCTTTGCGTCCACTCCCGAAACCGGTTCTGGTCTGAAGCGGGAATCCCCAGCATTTCGGAGATGACCATAATGGGGAGGGGATAGGCAAAGTCCGCGACCAGCTCCATCCTGCCTTGGCCTTCAACACGATCCAGCAGCTCATCCGCAATTTGCTGAATGCGCGGGCGAAGACCCTCGATCATTTGCGGGGTGAACGCTTTGGACGCCAATCGGCGGAGGCGGGTATGATCGGGCGGGTCGACCGACAGCATGTTGGGCATATGCTTCATCCATTCAATCAATTTATTGACGGATGCATTCGTCGCGGCTGAACCGGCTTGGTCCTGCTGCGGCATGAGCTTCCGCATATCTTTTAGAAAACGGGGGTCCTTCAATACGGCGGCAGCATCGTCGTGCCGAAAGGCGATCCATGCGCCCCCCATACCAAAAAAGTCGTCCAAACGGTAGAGCGGCTCCTGTTGTTCAACAAGCCGATGATAGAAGGCGAAGAAATCTCGCATCGTTTCCGGCGAAGTAAAATCGCTGCTGGTGATGTTCTCCATGCTCTTACCCCTTCCCATTACCTCGTTTTATTGTTCGATACCAAAGCGGATCATATTGCAAAAACGGTTCATTTTATCGAAATAGTGCTGAACATACTCGTCGTCGACAGCCTCAATTTGAGAGACATCCAACAGGAACTTTTTCTCAAAATGCTCTAATGCAATCATGATCAGCTCAAATGCTTGATCGCGGTCCAGCCCGTCCCGAAGCGGAACTTTGTCAAACAATGTTCTCCACAATTGGTTTCTCGATGTGATAACGTCACCATACTTTGCCTCAATATCCGGTTTCAATTCGTCCGGCGTCAAATAAAAAGCCTCATACACCAATTTGTACTCATCGGGTGAATTTCGAAAGTAATTGAACTCCAGTCGGCCGAACTCGTCCAGGGCTTTAAAAAAATCTTCGTACTTCAAAATCGAATCCATCTTCAGCTCGGACCCGATTTTTTCGGAGCAGTGTTCGAGCAAGCTGAAATACAGCTTTTTCTTGCTTTTGAAATGATGAAAGATCAAGGCTTTGGAAATGCCGGCCGCCTCCGCGAGCATTTCCGTCGAAGTCTGTTTATACCCGTGGCGTGCAAACAAGGACAAGCAGGCCTCCAGCATCTTTTCTTTTTCGTAGAGCTGCAGCGGCAAAAAGCATCACCTCCCATTATGCTGACCGATCGGTTAGCTCGATTATAATATATGCTGACCGAATGGTCAATATGCGCTGTTTAATTTGCAAAATGGAGTCGATGGGTTGACTTTGAAAATGATATTCATTATCATTCATTAAGCGGAACCATTATCGGAAATTATGCAGCAATGGAGGAAATTAAGGATGAAAAAAATTCAAATGAACAAGCGAAAATGGCTGCTGCCTGCCGTCGCGGCATTAGCGTTAGCGCTATCGGCGTGCGGTTCGAGCCCTGACGGCCAAACGGGGGAGCAAGCCAATTCTTCGGCCCCGGCTTCGTCCGGTACGACGGCGAAGGAGAAAGTCGTCAAGGATGGGATGGGCCACGAGGTGACCATTCCGGCGCAGCCGAAACGGATTCTGGGCTCGTATCTTGAGGATCCGCTGCTAGTGCTCGGCGAAAAGCCGGTTGCCCAATGGTCGGTTGCCAGCGGCACGCAGCAGTATTTGGAGAAAGAGCTGAGCGGTGTGCCGACGATCCCTTCGGACCTGCCTCCGGAGACGGTGCTGAGCTTTGCTCCCGATCTCATGCTTATAGGCAATGAATCGGCGGTTGCCAAAGGGCTGTACGAGCAATACTCCAAAATAGCTCCCACCTACGTGCTGGGAAGCGAAATTAACAATGACTGGCGCAAGACATTGCGGAAAATCGCCGAGCTGCTGAACAAATCCGATGTTGCCGAAAAGGCGCTTGCCGGCTATGAAGAGAAAGTGAAGGCAACCAAGGAGAAGGTGGGTCCGAAGCTTGGGGACAAGAAGGTCGCTATCTTGTGGGTAACCAAGAAAACCTTTTATGTCGTCAACGGAAAAATTGCCAGCGGTGCCGTGCTCTATGGCGATTTGGGCCTGAAGATGCCCAATATTTTGGCTGTGCTGCCCGAGGCCAAAGCCAACTGGGTATCGATATCCCTCGAGAAGCTGGCGGAGCTCGATGCCGACTATATTTATCTGGTCAATAGCGATAAGGGCCAGGCAGGCAATCTGGAGGAGCCGTTGTGGAAAAATATCCCAGCGGTCAAAGCGGGCCGTGTATACGAAATGGACAGAACCCGTAGCTGGCTGTATAACGGATTGATTGCCGGCACCAAGGTGATGGACGACGTCGTAAGCAGTATGTCCCAATAACAGGATGTCCGCTGCGGCTATTATCGAATGGAACCCCTGGAGGCATAACGTCTATACAGGGGTTCTTTGCTGTTTTCCGATGCCAATCTATCATTTGAAATCCTACAAAGTGACATTGTTAAATTTTGGATGTATAATCCTAATGTAGGAGATGATGGGTGAAAATTGGTAATTGGAGGTTTCGCTAGAACATGATTACTAGACAGAGAGCACCTGTATACGGTGCCGGTAGGAGCAGGCTGGAGGAGAGGGCGGCAGAGAAGCATTCCATTCTCAGCGGCCTGATGCTGATAGGCATAACGCTGTTTATGGTCGTCGCGCCGTTTCATGCTGCATTATTTTACGGATATACGGTTCAATATGAGGTGAACATCCATTCCGCCGTCATGCTGTCCGGAGTGCTATTACTTTTGCTAAGCTTCTATGCTTTCTATCATTGGCGTTTTCAACAAATGAGAGATTGGCTGGCGCTGGCCGTATGGACGATCCCGCTCTCCTATGCGTTGTCCTCGATTTCCGCAGCGTCTTCTCATTTTTCAGCCAATATGATCGAAATGAACATGATGTATGCCGCATTTTTTGCTATAGCCGTCTTCTTAGCCGCGAACAAATCATCAGCGGGTATTTTGCAGCAAGGCATCGTTTTCTCCGGTTATATTATCGTGGTTTACTGCTTCATGAATATGTTCGGAAATGCATATTACCGCGACGCCGTCATGCTGACGGACCAAGGCTTGCGGCTGACGTCCGTGTTCCAGTATGCCAACGCGTATGCCGCGTATTTACTGGCGCTTTTGTTGTCATGCATTTGGACGTTCATGAATACTCGCAAGCCGTATTTGATGCTTTTGCACGGCATCATGCTGCTTCCGATCATGCTGTCCTTTCTATTGACGCTATCGCGGGGAGGCATCGTGGTGCTACCGCTGATATTGCTTGCGATCCTTCCCTTTTTTACGCTGATCCGCCAAATCGCTTTTTTCGTTTACCTCGCCATCGTAACGGCAGGCTCTCTTCTCATCCTGGAGCCGATACGAAGCAAAGCGGAAGCCATCGTTCGCCGCGTAGTTTCGAGTGCTGAGCCTGAGCAGCAGCGGATCGGCTTTTTTACACCGGATTCCATCTCCGGATGGCTGCTGCTGGGAGGGGTTTCCCTGCTGACGGCTGTGCTATTGGTATGCCTCCACTATTGGCTGGTGCCGCGGACGGAGAAACGGTACGCCGACAAGCTGGACAAGCGGTTCATGCCGCTGCTTCTTCCGGCGCTGATGATCGCAGCCTGTATTCTCGGAGCGGCGGTTCTATCCGGCAATACGCCGCTCACGAAGCTTCTTCCCGACTCGCTGCAGCAAAGGCTGTCATCGATTAATTTCCAGCAGCACAGCGTTCTCGAACGGTTTACCATGTATAAGGATTCCTTGAAAATCGCCTCCGATTATCCGGTAACGGGAGCCGGAGGAGGAGCTTGGATCAGCATGTACCAGAAGTATCAGAACAACCCGTACGTTGTAAAGCAGGTGCATAATTTCTTTTTGCAATATTTGATAGAGACAGGGCTGGTTGGCTTGCTATGCTTGGTAGGCTTGCTAGGCTGCGTGCTCTACGGCTACATCCGTCATTACTTCGGGAGCCGGCAGGAGGACAGGGCGAGCCATCATATTTTTTATATCGTGGCGGTTAGTATCCTCATTCACAGCATGCTGGATTTTGAGATGAGCTATGTGTATTTGGCTTCGCTCGTATTTTTGTGTCTCGGGGGAATGGCGTCGCAAGCGGATAAGCCGATGGCTCTATTCAAGCCGGATTCGGCTGGAAGCAAGCGTATCCGGTGGGCTGTCCCTGTCCTTATGGGAGCTGCTTCGGTGTATCTGTTTTACTCCGCGGCCGTTCAATTGAAGTCGAACCAGCTGTTTATTCAGGCGAATGAACTGGTGCGCGCGAGCTCCAAGCCGAGCTTTGATGAAGTAATGGAGCCGCTTGACGCGGCGCTAAAGTATGCTACGGGCCATCCGGACTATTTAAATTTCAAAATTCAGCTGCTGCATCAGGCTTACAATCAAACCAAAGAAGCTTCGTTCGAGCAGGAAGCTAACCGCAGTCTGGCCTTGCTGGACCAATACGAGCCTTACAATAAGGAAAGGCTGGAAACGGAGTACGACCAATATGTCCAAACGGGCAGGCTGGATGAAGCGTTGAAGGTGGCATTGCGCAGCTTGGAGCTGAATCCGTGGGGCGTATCGGTGTATAAGGAAAGACCGAACTGGTACGAGCGCGCCATCGCTCTTTGCTATGAATTAGGCAGCAGGGCAAGGGCAGCCAATCAGACGGATTCGGCGAATGCCCACTGGAATCGGGCATATTCGCTTTATGATACGGTGACGGCCAAAACCGAATCGCTCAAGCTGCTGCCCAAAGGGCAAATGCAGGGAGAACCGTTCGGTGTAACGCCGGTCATGTCCTTGTTCATAGGCCAGGCGAAATTTGCGCACAAAGACTATGCAGGAGCGGCCGACGCGCTGCGCCTCAACGTTTCGGCAGACTATGGGATCGAGATCAACCGGATGATTGCCCGGTGGTATCTCGCGGCCCTTCAGATGAAGGGAGAGAGCGATGCAGCCGTTTATGCGCAGCTGACAACGAAGTTCCCGGAGGAAAAGGAGAGCATAGCCGCTTTAGCCGCTTTGACTGCCGGACAAGCGAAGTAAGGCCACGCTATGCTGCGAATCGCTTAAAAGAGGCACAGGCAAGGTAAAAAGCCCTTCTTCGAATCCAGACGATTCGAAAAAGGGCCGGCCTTCCCGTTAATGCATACGCAGCGGGCGGGGCGGTCAGAAGGTAATCAGCTGAACGCCCATAGCACATAAGCCAAATAACCGCCTGCAATGGCGATTACGTAGTATATCGCAAGTCGCAGAAAGATTTTTCCTGTGCTCTTATCGTAGGTGGGGTTCCCTTCTTTATTTTTCTGGGAAACGCCGACAGCGATAGTCGCGGTTAATCCGAACATGGCGACAATAAAAATAAGAACATAAAGAACGGTAAGATTCATGTCATCACCTTCATTAATGTGGCATTGATAATCGACATAGTTATTGTACCTCAAATCGCCCCATTCGTAACCATCCAATTGGCTGAGCATCTTCCCATCCAGTTGCAACAATTTGTTCACATCTGTACCTTTCCCTAACGTCATAGTTTACAATAAGTGCTACGGAGGTCGAGTGAATGAAAATCAACGAGCTGGCAGGGCGGCTGGACGTCACGCCTAGAGCGATTCGTTTTTATGAGGAAAAAGGACTGCTGCATCCTCGCTATGCGGATAACGGCTACCGCTTCTACACGGAGGATGACGCATGGAGACTGCAAACCATTACGGCTTTCCGGGAGATCGGATTCGGCATCGAAGCCATCGCCAAGCTGCTCCTTTATGTGGATAGCGGAGACAGGGATACGTTCCGGCATTATTTGGAGCTGCAGCGAGCCGTTCTGTTCTCCCGGTGGGTGGAGTGGAAGCAGCTGCTTGCCGCATTGGACAGGCTGATTGACCGGGCAGACGGCCAAAAGCCTTTGCAGCTGGACGACCTGTTCGAGCTGGCTGATAACATTAGGCAGCTTAAGCATGTGCGGTCCACTTGGGAGGACCGGTGGGATTACGACGGTCTTGCCGAACGGTTCGACCGCTTGTCGAGCCAGAGAATGAGTCCCGTAGGCTTTATGGCGACGGCGGACGAATATGAGCAGGCGCTTGCTTTTACCGTGCAGTGGATAGCCCCTCAGCCGGGAGAGACCGGATTGGACGTCGGCACCGGAACGGGTGTTTTGGCCGGGCGCCTTCAGCAGGAAGGAGCCGCCATGTACGCAGTGGAGCAATCGAGACAGATGCTCGCGCGCTGCCGCGGCAATTATCCGGATGTGCAATCCAAGCTGGGCAATTTTATGGCGCTGCCATTTTTTGAAGGTGAATTTCATTTTATTGCGACGCACTTTGCCTTTCATCATTTGAACGAGGGTCAACAGCGGCTAGCCTTGGAGGAGATGAACCGGGTGTTGAGGCCGCAGGGCCGGATCGTCATAACGGGTCTTATGTTCGAGCATGCGGAAGCACGTGAAGTTCTTATGTCGAGGCTGGAACGTGAAGGAGACCGGGAGCGGCTGTCCGAGCTTACGAGCCGGTATCCTGCAGACAGGTCTGGGCTGCTCGAATGGTTCCGAAGCCATGGTTTTATTACTATCCAGCAGCAGCTGAACGAGTGGATCCATATGGTTTATGCGGTACGCAAGCATTAATTGTCATAGAACGACAGCTTTGCGAAAATTCGATCTCATTTGACAATGGTTCAATTATCCGGGAAGATCTCGACAAACGATGGGCCGAGGGGCCTAATTGTTAAGGGTATTTTATTTTGGATGAAGAAGGATTTTCTGACAGCCAAACCGAATAATCAAAGGAAGAAGATGTGAGAAGAGAGGGAATTCATGGCCAACTCCAAACCTCAATATATTTTGGACTCGCATAACAAGTCCCGGGAATATTGCCTGGATCCGGATACGATCCCGATTTTTGAAGAAAATTTGTCGCACAAAGACCTATTGCGCAAGTTTTCGGAATATGAGGACGTTCTGAAGGTAGTACGATTTTTTGTCAAAAAATTGCTGGATTCGTTGAAAGGAAACCCGATTCTTATAGTCGTCTCCGACGAAAACGGCGTTGTGCTGGACATGGAGGGCGACGAGACGATCAAGCAAACGGTGAATCAGCTCGGAATTCGCGTCGGCGTGAGGTTTACGGAGGAGACGTGCGGCACGAATGTCATCAATTTGGCGCTTTCCCAATGTGTGCCCATCGAACTGATCGGCGACGACCATTACCATTCCTGCCTATTCTCCAGCGCTTGCTACTCCGTACCGTTCCATTATACCGATAAAAACAACCTCCTGGGCAGCATCTCCATTATGACCTCCGTCGGACTGGCCGATCCGTTTTACTTGACTTTACTGACGATGGCGGTGGATTCCATTGAGAGGGAATTGCTCCTGGTCAAGCAGAATCAGAAGCTGAACGTGTTGAATCAGATCATGATCAATTCGACCCGCAGCGGCATTATTATGACCGATAAAGAAGGCTTCATTATTGAATTCAACGACGTAGCCGAGCAGCTGACCGGGTTGAAAAAAGGCTTGATCCGCCACCAGGCGGTGCGCCAGTTCAAGCCGATGGGCCAATATATTTCCGATGTCATCGAAAAAGGCAGCAAATACGAAAACATTCAGCTCATGTTCGAGCGGCAGAATGGCAAAAGCAAGTTTGTGTGCTTGTTCGACGCTCTCCCAATTTATGACGAGCACTACGATATCATTGGAGCCTTCGGCCAATTCCGGGACGTGACCCAGCTGTATGAGGCCGAGGAAAAATATAATCATCTGGCTTATCATGACGATTTGACCGGCTTGCCGAACCGCAGGCTGTTCTACAAGCAAATCAACGAAATGTTCGAGGGTGCGGAGCAAAATCAAAATTCGTTCGCGATCCTGTACATCGATTTGGACCGGTTTAAAATGGTCAACGATACGTTGGGACACCGCAACGGCGACATTTTGCTGCAGGAAGTCGCGGAACGGCTGAAAAACTGCCTGGAGACGGATTGCATGCTGGCCCGTATGGGCGGAGACGAGTTCACGATTATCGTGCCGGACGCCTCGGGACCGGAGGTGGCCGTCTCCATAGCCGATGCCATCATTCAGAAGTTCAAGCGCAGCTTCACGATTCAGGGGCACGATTTTCACATTACGGCGAGCATCGGCATTTCCTTGTATCCAAGCGACGGCCAGGATGCGGAGACGCTGATGATTCATGCGGATACGGCGCTGTACAAAGCGAAGGAAACGGGCAAAAACAACTATATGCTGTACGTTCCGTCCATGAACCAGTCGTCGCATGAAAAGCTTGCCTTGGACAGCTCGCTGCGCAGAGCCGTTGAGCGTGAGGAATGGGTGCTTCATTATCAGCCTCAAATTGACATCCGCACAGGCGAAGTGGTCGGAGTCGAGGCGTTAATCCGGTGGCTGCATCCGGAGTTCAAGATGGTTTCTCCTGCCGAGTTTATTCCGCTTGCCGAAGAAACGGGTTTGATCGTCCCTATTGGAGAGTGGGCGTTGAAGCAAGCGTGCATGCAAAATAAAAAGTGGCAGGACGCAGGGTATCCGCAGGTACGCGTCGCGGTCAATTTATCAACGGCCCAGTTTATGAAGAAAAATCTGGATCAGACCGTCGCACACGTGCTGGCGGAAACCGGGCTTGATCCGAAATATTTGGAGCTCGAAATTACCGAAACCATGACTATGGATGTGGAGAGGTCAAGCCAGATTTTGGACGAGCTTAGCCGGCTCGGAGTTCAAATCAGCATAGACGATTTCGGCACGGGCTACAGCTCGTTGAATTACTTGAAAAAGTTCTCCATTCACCGTCTGAAAATCGACCGTTCTTTCGTCCGGGACATTACAAGCGACGAGAGCGACGCAAGAATCGTAGGAGTTATCATTTCCATGGCACACCATCTGGGGTTGAACGTTATAGCCGAGGGAGTAGAGACAGCAGAGCAGGTTGCTTTCTTGAAGGAGCAGCAGTGTGACGAGATTCAGGGCTACTATTTCAGTAAGCCGCTGACAGCTGAAGAGCTGGAAGAGAAATATTTTAAGAACAGAACAATCATGGGGTGGAGATGAAAGAGTGATGAGAGTTTCGCAAGTTCTTGCTTCCAATATGAAGACATGGGGCATCGATCGTGTTTTCGGCATACCGGGGAAACCGATTTCCCCTATGATGCTCGACCTTGACAGCGAAGGTATCGAGTTTGTCCTGACACGTCACGAGGCGGGAGCCGGATTTGCGGCTGCTGGATATGCGATGAGCAGCCGCAAGCTGGGAGTCGCGCTCGGGACGTCGGGACCGGGAGGCACCAATTTGCTGACGGCGGCAGGTCAAGCCAAGGCTTACAATTTGCCGCTTCTTATCCTTACAGGCCAGCCTTCGGCAAGTGATTCGGGCAAAGCGCTGGGGCAGGATTCAAGCTATTTCGGTACCGATCTGGTGAAGATGTTCGAGCCGGTTACTCTGTTCAGCGCCCGGGTGGAGAGGGCCGATCTGCTCTCCATGTATCTTCGCCACGCGCTGGAAAGAGCATTGACCGGTCCCAAAGGTCCTGTGCACCTGTGCATTCCGTTCGATATCTTAATGTCCCAGGTGGAGCCGTTTGCTTTATCGCTGCCGATCAACATCCCTCAAGCCATTTCCCCGAATGCGGAAGAGGCGATTCCGCTGTTGAACGCGGCCCAAAGACCGGTGCTGTTCCTCGGGAAGGGAGTCAACGCAGCCGATGCGTACGAAGAGGTGCGTATACTGGCTGAGCACTGGAACATTCCTGTCATCACTACGCCGGGCGGCAAAGGCGTATTTCCTACGAAGCATCCGCTGTGCCTCGGCAACTTCGGCTTGGGCGGGACGGCGCAAGCGCGCGATTATTTGAAATCCGGCGTCGATCTTCTTATTGCTGTCGGCACCAAGCTAAGCGACATGACCTTATCGGGGTTCACCGCGGACATGATGCCGAAGCAGGTCATTCACTTCGACTATGACATTACTTTCATTGGCAAAACGCTCGACGTTCCGACACTCCCTGTTCTTGGAGATGCCAAAGGGAACCTGCAGCGGCTGATTGCAACAGCCAAGGCAAGCAGCCGGATGTACGAAGCGGCCGCGACACTGGAATCTCCGCTCCCAGCTGTGCCGGAGTATAATGCGCTCGGCGAGCTATCCGCCGCTTTTGCCGTGAAGGCGCTTCGCTCAGCATTGCCCGATGACGCTGTCGTATTTGGGGACGACGGGAGTCATACCTTTTATGCGATTCGCCATTTCGACATCGTCGAGCCGGGCACGTTCCACTTCGACGACGTGTTCGGAGCTATGGGACATGCGATCGGTTATGCGATCGGCGCGAAGGCGGCCCGGCCGGACCGTACGATCGTCTGCTTGACCGGTGACGGCTGCGCCATGATGCACGGAATGGAAATATCGACGGCGGTCAACCACCGGATTCCTGTTATTTTTGTCGTCTTGAACAACGGAAGACTTGATATGGTTGATAAAGGGATGTCCCATAATACAGGCCGCAGCGTAGGCGCTATCTATCGGAATCCTCTCGATACGGCGATGTTTGCCCGTTCATTGGGAGCGGAGGGAGTCTGCTGCCGGACAAGCGAGGAGATCCGGGCTGCCGTGGCCGACGCCGTGAAGGCCGATGTCCCTACGGTCATCGAGATTATGGTAGATCCGCTGGAGACGCCTCCGATTCTTAGCCGTTTGCTTTCACTCGATTAGCACCGGCAGGAGCGATACCGATAACTATTTTGACTGGAGCGATGAATTCGAATGTCTGACAACCGTTATGAGCAAGGTATGGATGTATTGAAGAAAATGGTCGGAGGGGAGCAGTTCCCGCCGCTTGAAGCGATCCGCAGCTTTTACCCCGATTTCGCCAATATGATTGTTACGAACGGCTTTGCCGATATATATTGCCGTCCTGAGCTCGACCATAAGCAGAGGGAAATGATCACGCTCTCCTCCTTAATTACTCAGGGAGCGATCGATCAACTGAATTTTCATGTCCATGCAGCGTTGAATGTAGGCGTAAGACCTGTGGAAATTGTAGAACTGGTCATGCATTTAAGCGGCTACGTAGGATTCCCGAAAGCGATTAGCTCGATGGATGTTGTGATGAGAATTTTTAAAGAGAGAGAAATCCAATTGTGAAAAAGGGGGCTGTGGGAGATTCTCCCACAGCCTGCGTAAGTATCGGCCAGTCCGCAAGTGCTAAACCGCTACCCATCCTATCCAATGACCCCCGTACGTTCTAACAGCCACCAAAGCGCTTGAACTCCAATCACTGCCGATCCTCCAACGACAATACTTTTGTATCCCGCTTTATTCCGCAGCCATAAGATCATCGGCATGATCGTTATGACGAGGATCAGCTGTGCAGCCTCCACTCCCGCATTAAAAGCCACCAGCGAACTGACGAAATAGTTGGCGGGCAGACCGATTTCCCCCAGCGCCCCGGCGAATCCCATCCCGTGAACAAGTCCGAATAGGAAAGTCAGCAGCGAACGAAGCGAATGCTTTGGCGACACTATATTTTCTATGGCTACGTAACCTATCGTCAAGGCGATTGCCGCTTCCACCCACACTGGATTTACGTTAATGTAACCCAGCGCGGTTAACAGAAGCGTTACGCTGTGCGCAATCGTAAAGGCAGTGACGATCTGAACGATACGCTTGTAGCTGTCTGCGATGACAAGCAGGGACAAGAGAAAGAGCAGGTGATCGTAGCCTGTCGCGAAATGCTCGATTCCCAGCGTAAAATAACGCCATAGGGTAGTGCCAAGTGACGCGGAATGCGACGATTCAAAATGGTAACTGCGGTGAGAGGCGTCGAATACCGTTTGATCTAAATCGTTTCCGTCCGCCATGATTGCAAAATTCAGATGGTTCGGGTCTGAATCGTCAAAAAGCAGGTTATATTGAATAGTAAAGCCGATGATAGGCTGGCTGCTAGTATAATAGAGTTGAAAGCTGACCCCCGGGACTGATTCCTTCACATTTTTGTTCATGGATTGAAGGTGGAAACCCATATCCTCCATGTTCTGCTGGAGCCGGATGCCGTCCTGCAAATATCGCATGATTTGCCCAGTCTGTCCTTCCAGCTCTTGAGAGGAAAGGCTTCCGTCGCCGTTCGTGTCGAACCTGGAGAGGCTGAGTTCCGGTATGAACAAGTCGTATTGGACGCCTTCTTCCCGGGTGACGGTCAATTCGGAATAGCCGTTATTCAACGGATGTGCGGAGACCTCTTGTCTATCATTGCTTACGAACCAAAAAAATGCTAAGATTAATAGAATTAAACATAAACGTATGTTGACATTCATAGCTCGACTCATCATATACCTCTAGTAAGGATGTTATTACTAACACATCATAACGAATTTCGGGCTTGAATCAAATAGGCGCGTTAGTCTTGGGAGGAATGGCATATGCTTCGTTTGGGACAAAAGGTTTATATCGTCGCAGACAAATTTGAGCAAAATTTGCCCGTTGGAGATTACGGTTATATCATCGCTTATGATCGGAATGCGGATAATGTATTTGATTATGTCGTGCGTGTTCCTAAAATAAATAAACACTTTTTCGTAACCGGCGATGATATTGAGCTGGAGGAAGTACTGATTCAACAAGAGGTTGACCGTTTGGAGCGGGAGGCATTGATCGACTTCGCTCTTGCCACCAGGAACGAAGAGCTGTTCCGCCGCATTATGAACGGGGACGAGGAGCCGGAGGAATCGACAGAATCTGCCAAAGAAGTGATGTCTCAAGAGGACTTCATCAAACAAGTCAATCTAAAGGCCTGGATCTAATCCGAGGCAGCTTGGCAGCATGTCATCCGCATTAGCACTATACAGGACAGCCCCTTTCGGAGCTTTTGGCCCCGGCAGCGGGCTTTTTTTCTGTTGGTCCGGCAAGGTGCGGCCGCTCGGGGCACGGTACTTCTTTTTTGGGGGATTGGAATTGAGTTCAATATGCATCTGGTCTATAATATAAGGATGAGTTTTCGGTTATGATGTCGAAAATGAGGACGATTACGAAGCGGGGGGCAGTCGATGAGCGTTACGATTAAAGATGTTGAGCATGTAGCCAAGCTGGCCAGACTGGAACTGAGTGAGCAGGAAAAAGAGA
This sequence comes from Paenibacillus sp. NPDC056579, assembly GCF_042793215.1. Classification (NCBI taxonomy): domain Bacteria; kingdom Bacillati; phylum Bacillota; class Bacilli; order Caryophanales; family Paenibacillaceae; genus Paenibacillus; species Paenibacillus sp. NPDC056579. The sequence continues at coordinate 15,310 of NZ_JBHTVD010000012.1, read as the reverse complement.
CGTTTACCGGGCAATTGAACGCCATCTTAAAATATGCGGAAAAACTGAATGAGCTGAATACAGACGATGTAGAGCCTACGAGCCATCCGATGCCGTTGTCGAACGTTATGCGCGAGGACGTATCGCGGCCTTCCCTGCCGATCGAGAAGGTGCTGCTGAACGCGCCGGACGAAGAGGACGGGCAGATCAAGGTGCCTGCCGTACTGGAATAGCTGTCATTCATATGAAGGGAGGATGCTGTTTTGTCTTTATTTGATTTGAAATTGCAGGAATTACATAACCGGCTTAGCGCCAAAGAACTATCCGTCTCCGACCTGGTGAACGCATCCTATGAGCGGATCGGCCAAGTGGAAGACAAGGTGAAAGCGTTTCTGACGCTGGATGAGGAGAACGCCCGCGCCGCTGCCAAAGCATTGGACGAGCAGCTGGGCAAGAGCGATACGAGAGGCTTGCTGTTCGGCCTGCCTATCGGCATTAAAGACAACATCGTTACCGAAGGCGTGAAAACCACTTGCGCCAGCCAATTTTTGCGCAACTTCGATCCGGTTTATGACGCAACGGTTGTGAAAAAGCTGAAAGACGCGCAAGCCGTCAGCATCGGCAAATTGAACATGGACGAGTTCGCCATGGGCGGCTCGAACGAGAACTCCAGCTTCCAGGCGACGCATAACCCGTGGAACCTGGAATATGTTCCGGGCGGTTCCAGCGGCGGCTCCGCTGCAGCTGTGGCTGCGGGTGAGGTGTATTTCTCGCTCGGCTCGGATACGGGCGGCTCGATTCGTCAGCCGGCCGCTTATTGCGGTATCGTCGGCATGAAACCGACCTATGGACTTGTGTCCCGGTTCGGTTTGGTTGCCTTTGCATCCTCTTTGGACCAAATCGGTCCGTTGAGCAAAAACGTCGAGGACAGCGCCTACCTGCTGCAGGCGATTGCGGGTCACGATCCGCAGGACTCCACGTCGGCGAACGTTGACATTCCCGACTATATCAGCGCGCTTACGGGCGATGTCAAAGGCTTGCGTGTAGCCGTGCCGAAGGAATATATGGGCGAAGGCATCGATCCGTTGGTCCGTAAGGCTGTCGTTGCCGCTCTGAAAGTATTGGAAAGCATGGGAGCCATTGTCGAGGAAGTATCGCTGCCGCATACGGAATACGCCGTGGCCTCGTACTATCTGCTCGCTTCCTCGGAAGCGTCGTCCAACCTGGCGCGCTTCGACGGCGTGCGTTACGGCGTACGTGCGGAAAATCCGAAAAACCTGCTTGATTTGTACCTGAAATCGAGAAGCGAAGGCTTCGGTCCGGAAGTGAAGCGCCGGATCATGCTTGGTACGTATGCGCTCAGCTCCGGCTATTACGATGCGTACTATCTTAAGGCGCAAAAGGTTCGTACCTTGATCAAGCAGGATTTTGACAAAGTGTTCGAGCAATACGATGTTGTGATCGGACCGACGGCGCCGACTACGGCGTTCAAAATCGGTTCTCAAGTGAACGATCCGATCACGATGTATTTGAACGATATATTGACCATTCCGGTCAACCTTGCGGGAGTGCCTGCGATCAGCGTACCTTGCGGATTTGCTGACGGCATGCCGGTCGGCTTGCAAATTATCGGGAAAGCGCTGGATGAGTCGACCGTGCTGCGCGTGGCTCATGCCTACGAGCAGAACACCGATCACCATAAGCAGCGCCCTGAGCTGTAAGAGAATAGACGAAAGGAGCAAGCCAGCATGTCTGCAACCGGAACTAAATACGAAACCGTCATAGGACTGGAAGTTCACGTAGAACTGCACACGAAGTCCAAAATCTTTTGCGGATGCTCCACCGAATTCGGGGCTCCGCCGAATACTCATACATGTCCAGTTTGTCTGGGCTACCCCGGCGTTCTGCCAGTGCTGAACAAGCAAGCGGTGGAATATGCGATGAAAGCGGCCATGGCGCTCAACTGTACGATTGCTACGGACAGCAAATTTGACCGCAAAAACTATTTTTACCCGGATTCGCCGAAAGCGTACCAAATTTCCCAGTACGACAAGCCGATCGGCGAGCACGGCTGGATCGAGATCGAAGTGAACGGCGAGACGAAGCGCATTGGCGTCACCCGCGTTCATCTGGAGGAGGATGCCGGCAAGCTGACGCATGTCGACGGCGGCTACGCGTCCTTGGCGGACTTTAACCGCGTCGGAACTCCGCTGATCGAGATCGTATCGGAGCCGGATCTGCGCTCCCCTGAAGAGGCGCGCGCTTATCTCGAGAAGCTGAAGGCGATCATGCAATATTGCGACGTGTCCGACGTTAAGATGGAGGAGGGCTCGCTTCGCTGCGACGCGAACATCAGTATTCGCCCGTTCGGTCAGGAGAAGTTCGGAACCAGAGCCGAGCTCAAGAATATGAACTCGTTCCGCGGCGTGCAAAAGGGACTGGAGTACGAAGAGTGGCGCCAGGCCGACGTGCTGGACAGCGGCGGCAAAGTCGATCAGGAGACTCGCCGTTGGGACGAAGCTCAAGGCAAGACGCTTGTCATGCGGGGCAAGGAGGAAGCGCACGATTACCGCTACTTCCCGGATCCGGACCTGGTTCGCCTGTATATCGACGACGAATGGAAGGATCGCGTCCGTTCGACGATTCCGGAGCTGCCGGACGCGCGCAAGAAGCGCTATGTGAGCGAGTACAGCCTGCCTAGCTACGACGCAGAGGTTATCACCGCTTCGATGAAGCTGGCGAATTTCTTTGAAGAGAGCTTGAACTATACGAAGGATGCCAAAGCCGTATCCAACTGGATTATGGGCGATCTGTTAGGCTATTTGAACGCGAACAACCTGGAGCTTCAAGACGTGAAGATTACCGGACAAGGCTTGGGCGAAATGATCGGTCTGATGGAAAAGGGAACGATCAGCAGCAAAATCGCCAAGACGGTATTCAAGGCGATGCTCGAAAGCGGAAAAGCTCCGCAAACGATTGTCGAGGAGCAAGGCCTCGTTCAGATCAGCGATGAAGGCGCGATCAAGGCGGTTGTCGAGCAGGTGGTTGCGAACAACCCTCAATCGGTTGCCGACTTTAAGGCCGGTAAAGATAAAGCGGTCGGATTCCTCGTCGGTCAAGTCATGAAAGAAACCAAAGGAAAAGCTAACCCTGGGCTTGTTAACAAGCTCATAGTGGAATGCTTAAACCAATAACGATACCAGCAGAAACAGCCTTCCGCCATGCTTAAGCATGGCGGAAGGCTGTTTTGTTATGCGTGGTGGTAACGATTGGAATATAGGCGGGTCTGTTGTATACTTCTTCTAAAGCTGTTGCGAAAAGGAGGACCCTCATGATTCGAGCCATTGATGTAACGGACACCCAAGAGGTGTTGGAGCTTCTGATGCTGCAGCAGCTGTCTTACCGGGTAGAAGCAGAGCGTATTGGCTTCGATGAAATCCCGCCGCTGTTCGATTCACCGCAAACGATACAAGGGTCGGGAGAGCGATTTTTCGGCTACTATGAAGACCGGCGCCTGGCCGGAGCGGTTTCCGTCAAGCAAAGTCCCAAAGAGCTCACGATCTGCAGAATGATGGTCCATCCCTCATTCTTCCGCCGCGGCATTGCGACGAAGCTGCTGCAATTCGCAGAGCAAATCGCCGTTCCCGGGATGCCGGTGAAAGTATCTACGGGCACGAACAATGAGCCCGCGGTTCAGTTATATACGAAGCATGGATTTGAACCCTGCCAAAAGATTGAAATTGCTCCGAACGTTACGCTGACCGTCTTTTACAAGCGGGCGGAAGGAGAAAATAGTGAACCGGAGGGCAGCACGTTCTTCCCATAACGCCTGCCCTGCTGATCGCAATGAATAAGCCGCTCCGATACTTATCACCTTCCATTTACGGTGTAAGAATCTGAGCGGCTTATTTGATTTACATATTAGCCGATCACATAATCGTCCCAGCGTACGGGTTCCCCGTTAATAGCAGGTACGGCTTGTCCGCCGGCAACGGTTAAGGTCAGCTTATCCTGCCTTTTTGTCGTATAAGCGATTTGCTTGCCGTTGGCCTCTTGTGCCTCTGCGGCATCGCCGAAGCTTGCTTGAGCGTTCCCTTCCATCCAGGCAGCGAACTGCTCCAGACTATCAATGCCTAGCCCGGACGCCTCCTGCCCGGACATCGCCTCGAATACGACGCCGTTGGATCCGTTCACGAACGGACTAGCTATGGATATTCTGTCAGCCCGTTCTTCGGACGAGAACTCGTTTTGCAAATGGAATGCGGCGTAAACGCGGCCGATTTTTCCATAACCGCTGCGTGCGGTAAACGTCCATTGCCCTTTCGGCAGGCAGCCTACCAGATGAGGGATGGCTTCCGTATCCTCCGCAGGGATATCCCACAGCTGAATGGCGGTATCCTTATGAAGGAGCACCTCGCCGTAATTGCTGGCATGCCGGTCGTCGCCTTCCTTGTACTTGGCGCCTGGGTGGAAGAAGAACGCCTGATTCACCCCGACCGCTGCAGCGGGATCGGTCAAAGGCAGCGTAAGATCCCAGCGCTGCTGCTCGTTATCGAATTCCTCTCTACGCTCCCAGATGCCTCCAACGGCATAGTCAGGCGTCACATAAACGTAAGTGTGTGCCTCCTCCGTTACTTGACCGTCTGCTCCGGCAAATTGGATCCGCCGCCGGATTTCCTCGGATTCGCTGCGTTCTGTCGCTCTATTTCTAATATCGTCCGCTACCTCGTAGGTGTATAGGCATGAGCCTTCCAGACGGGTAATAATAGAAGGAAGCGGGAAATCGCCGAATTGGATATAGTCGAGCAGCGTATTGTTGTCCTTCGGCCCGTCATGCGGCCATTGGCGGGATTGGGCTCCGATCCACGTGCCTTTCAAATAATAGTCGGCGCGCAGTCTCCATAAATAGTCCAGCAAAGAGCCGACAGTTACACGTACGGCAGCGTCATCGACCACTTCCCATACGCAGGTGAACGATTGAATCCAGTGCCAATGCCAAGGCAGAGCGCCGTACTCCTTGAAGCCGAATGTTCTCACATGCTGCAACTGCTGTTTGGCGAATTGCAGACCCTGCTCGAGCAGCTCGCGATCATCGAACTGATGGCCGAGCAGCAGCTTAAGCGATGTGTGCTTCGCTTCGTGATGGTGAATTTGCTGAAGCGGCTGACGGTAGACGCTGCTTTGATATATATGAAGGATGGCGAGATTCAGCTCGCTTTTCAGCTCGATAGGCAGTATATTTTGGTATTTATTGTAAAATAAAATAATTAAGCAGCCCATCAGCTCTACCGGGAGCAGGTTTGGCTTAGCGGATGAAGGATCCGTCCCCAGGTTAAGAGGCCAATGGCCGTACATCGGATGAGCCGAGTCGGTCACCTGAAGGGCGAGCACCTTGCGGATCATGTCCGAAGCCAAGCTCACGGCAGACAGGCGCTGTTCCTCGCCAAGATCGGAACTTTCTTCTTTATCCGCGCAATAAGCGAACAAATGTATCGCATAATAAAAGTTATCGCGAACATCGCTGTGGAACCAGAAGCCGCTTGGCAATAAAGGAAGCTCCAGCGCTTTGTGCGCCGCAAGCTTGCGGATTGCTTTCTGTCTTTGAATCATTGATTGAGTAGATACCATTAGAGAAGTTCCTCCGTTCATTTCTATGACTGCTGCATCTTTAAACGTTTCATCTACATTAAGTGTACCGTCATCGGGAGCGAAGTCAACTGTTGAAGGCAAAACATTTTCGTCAAAACGGGAGGAAAGCATGATAAAATATACAGCGTATGCAACCGCCGGCCTATCCCTTTCTTGCTTTGCGGCTGTCCGTAAAGCGGCAGGCGGTCTCCAATGATAACTAATCCATGGTATATCGATTCGTTTCAATTGACGATTCGGCTGCTGCTTTCTTTAATGCTGGGCGGGCTGATAGGCTTCGAGCGGGAACGAAGCAGCCATGCGGCTGGACTTCGGACGCATATTCTTGTCTGCCTGGGCTCTACCTTAATCATGCTGCTTTCCATGTACGGATTCTCGGAGTTTCTCGGATCGGACAATGTCCGGCTGGATCCCGCCCGGCTCGCGGCCCAAGTCATCAGCGGCATCGGGTTTCTTGGCGCCGGGACGATTTTATATACAGGCAAAGCCATTACCGGCCTTACTACGGCCGCTTCCTTATGGGTCGTTGCAGCGATCGGCCTTTCCGTAGGCGCAGGCTTTTATTACCCGGCTGTCATGGTATGCGTACTGACCTTGTTAAGCCTATGGGTGCTGAACCTCGTTGAGCAGCGGTATTTTAACGGCAAAAGGCCGCGGCTGCTGCAGATTCGTGCCGACGATTACCCGGGAGTTCTAAGCCGGATCTCGGCTGTGTTAAACGGTCAGGGACACGAAATGCATAAGCTCACCGTCGAGGAAGGCGAAGAGGGGCAGCACATTATGTTCATTTCGATTACGGTCAGAATGGCGAGAGGGAAGCCAACAGTCGTTCTGATCGAAGAGCTGCAGCATATAGCCGAGGTTCATTCGGTTTCCTGCGAATAAATTTTTTTACCAATTTGAAGGGGTCCGCCGGTCTCGTGCGTCTTATAGGTTATACAACAAACAAAGGCGGTGAAACGATGGAACATTTGACGGATGAGCAGTTGGTCGACCGTATCCGTCAAGGCGATGAGGAAGCATACCGCTTCTTGATCGAGCGGCATAAAAACTACATTTATACGCTCGTGTATCGCATGGTTGAGCATCGCGAAACCGCCGAAGATTTGACTCAGGAAATTTTTATTAAGCTGTATCGGTCGCTGGTTCATTTTCGTGGAGATGCCAAATTTACTACCTGGGTGTATCGATTGACGGTGAATCTGGTTACCGATTATCGCCGGGCTCAGCACCGCAAGCCGTATGAAGCCATATTGGATAAGGTGAAGGGCTGGTTCGGCAGCCGGCAGGAAGAGCCGGAAGCAGTAGCATTGCAAAAGGAGGAGCAGCAGACGGTTCAGAAGCTTCTGTCCGAGCTTCCCGACAAATACAGGCTGATTTTGTACTTATACCACTATAAGCAGCTCTCTTACCAGGAAATTGCCGATGTGACGCAGCTTCCTCTCAAAACCATCGAAACCAGGCTGTACCGGGGAAAAGCATTGCTTAAACAAAAATGGCAGGAGGTACGCAATAATGAACAAACATCATCTGCATCCGGACGATCGTCAGCTGCAACGATTTCTAAGTAACCACTGCTCCGAGCTGGAACTGAAGCAAATCGGTCGCCACATTCAAGGCTGTCCCGATTGCCGGACCCGACTTCGTGCGTATCTCGATATGGAAGTGCTTCTGGACGACATGCCGGTCATGGCGGCTCCCGCCGGACTGGAAGATCGCGTCATGAATTTCATTCAAATGGAGAATCAGGGGAGCAGAATAGCACGTGAAACGTCAGCGGCTAACCAATCACCCAAGAGCGCTTCGCGGTGGCGCCCCGAATTGATGCATGGGCTTGTAGCTACGGCCGCTACTTATATCTTCGTATCCTCCGGCATTTTGGGCAAGCTTCTGTCCATCAATGCGGATCAGCTGGGAGCCGATGTACAAAGCAAGCTCGCCGTCGTCGGAATCATCGTGCATCGCATATCCATTCAGCTTCTATTGTAGCTTTCGGATATACTGTATTCCTAATCAACTGGTCGTCGAACCCAATTTAGCCGTCTTAGTGAATGGAGGTAAATGATATATGGAAGAGCAACGTAAGGATCCTTTGCGAAGTAACCCGGAGGAGGAGAGAGAGGATGCGTTTTTGCGGGAACGGATGGAGCGGTGGAGTCAGTCGGCGGGAACGAAGCAGCCTTTCGACCCGTTCCGGTCAACGCCGCGCAAGAGCAAGCTTGTAGCGTGCCTGCTATCCTTTCTGATCCCGGGCACAGGCCAGCTGTATTTAGGACAGATGCAGCGGGGCATGATGATCATGCTCGTTTTGATACTGGATATTTTTGCTATCGTGTTTTTTGCCACGCATTCGAATTCGAGCATTCCACTTATCGTATTGTTCTCTTTGTTTGTACCGGTTATTTATTTTTACAACATTTTCGACGCCCTCCAGCAAACCGATAGAGTGAACGGACAGTGGAGCGGTCCCTATTCCGATCCGTTAAGTGAAGCGGAAGCGGTGTTCAAGCCGGTAACGAGAAGAATGCCGAAAGGCAGCACGCTAGGTTATCTGCTCATTATCGGCGGGGTGTTTCTCTTTCTTGTCAGCAGCAAGCCTGATTGGCTGAATCGGATTTTTGATATGCTGGGTTCCTCCATCGGCGCCATACTGCTCATAGTCGTCGGCATCGTGCTGTTCTTAAGAGAATCGACCAAAAAATAAGCAGTGACCAAGAAAGGAGCTTTTGATCATGCGCAAAGCGGGTCGCTACACAGCCGCTCTATTGTTAATCTGTGTCGGCGCGGCGGTTATGGCAGATCAGTATATGGGGACGCAATGGACCTCTCTGCTGATAGAATGGTGGCCTGTACTGTTCGTCGCCTTGGGTATCGAATATATTCTTTTTAATATGAAGTACGGGGAGAGCGAGAAGCAGCTGAAGCTCGATGTAACCGGAGTGATATTTGCCGTTATTATATCCGCCGTTGTGATCGGCAGCACCCAATCTACAGCTACGATCCGCAACTGGTTCGGCAATCTGGACTTCGGTGACGCGATGCTGGCTATTACGGACGGAGAAGGCCGCAAGTTTGATCAAGGAACGACGGACATTCCTTTGGACGGGGGCATTGACCGCATCCAGGTCATCAATCCGTACGGAAGCGTCGTGATGAATCCGGGAAGCTCCGACAAGCTGCAAATTCAATCCATCGTTTATGTAGCGGTGCAGGATGAACAGAAGGCGAGCGAAATTGCTTCCCAGTCCAAGATCGAGCACAGCGTTCAAGGAAATAAACTGACGATTAAGGCCGAAGGCAAGGAATACGGACAAAGCTTCTGGGATCACCGCAAAGTGCGGACCGATATGATCATCAGTATCCCGGCTCAAGCATCGGTGAGCATGGATTTGGAATCTACCAACGGTAAGATTACGGCCGAGAAGCTGAAGTTCAAGGAAGAGCTGCAGGTCATCACCACTAACGGCCAAATCCAGCTGACTTCCGTTCAGGCGCCTCGATTGAATCTGGAATCTACCAACGCGCGTATTATTACTTCAGAAACGGCAGGAAAGATGAGACTGGAATCGACGAACGGCGGGATGGAGGTCACCAAGCATCAGGGGGACGTAGAAATTACGTCTACGAACGGCAGCTTGGCACTCAGTAATGTTAGCGGAGCGATGCAGGTCGAGACGACGAACGGCAGCATTCAGATCAAGGAAGCTCCGTCCGGCTTGAAAGCCAATACGACCAACGGCTCCGTCGAGGTGACGAGCCGAACCGTTAACGGGGAATGGGATATCGAGACGAATCATGGCAGCATTAACCTGTCTCTGCCGTCTAACGGAGATTATTCCGTCCATGGCGAAGGGGAGAAGGGGGCGATCCGCACTTCACTTCCGCTGCAAATCGATAAAGATTCGATCAAAGGGAACATCGGCAGCGGCAAGCACAAAATCGAATTGAATACTAACGGCTCGATTTCCATCCAAAAAGCGGATTAAGGCTGATATTTCGGGTGATTCAGGGCTCCCTTCATTGACAAATCGAAACCATGCCGCGTAAAATAAAACGATACCATTATGATCGGATTAGGCGGTGAGACAGCATGGATTCCCGATTGGAGCAAGCGTTATTTAAGCTGAAGACGACAGGCGTACGCATGACCCCGCAAAGACATGCTATTCTTGCCTATTTAATAAATACGATGGCGCACCCTTCGGCGGACGACATTTATAAGGCTCTGGCGCCCAAATTTCCAAGCATGAGCGTCGCTACGGTGTACAATAATTTGAAGGTATTTATTGAGGTCGGACTTGTACGCGAGATGACGTATGGCGATCATTCCAGCCGCTTCGATGCGGATATGTCGGAGCATTACCATGCCTTGTGCGAGGAATGCGGCAAGCTGGTCGATTTCTCTTACAAGCCGCTCGACGATTTGGAGCAGACGGCGGGAAGAGAGACCGGTTTTGTAGTAAAAAGCCATCGTGTTGAAGTCTATGGGATTTGCTCGGACTGTGCGTCTGTCAAACAAGCGAGATAACAATCACTTGCCCATGAAGTGAGCTTTGCCGAAGCAAAGCTTTGAGGTCACTCATTTTGAAGTGAATCCGTTATTAATTTTTCTCATTGGAATGCTCAGCATAATGTAAGGTATAATGGACGTGCCTGAGGTCAACTTGTCGTACAAGTGGCTTTTGGTACGTCTTTTTTGCTAGAATAATACAGAGATTAATAGAGTCACCATAGGAGTGAAACAATGGCATTAGATCATATGACGAACAGAGCTCGAAGAAGATCAAGGAAGTGGCCCCTGTGGATGTCATTATTCGCCGTTATTTTGGGTGCCGCGGTGGTTTTGTACTGGAATGAATACGTCCCTACCCGCAAGCATGAGGATCCCTCGTTCGACGGAATGACGAAGCCGATCTTCTATCAAGGCGCTATGCTCGCTAAGCCGGCGGAAGGTAAGGATGAGAGCTTGAAGCTGCCGTTCGAGATCGTGAAGGAAATTGTCGATCCGGCTATGATCTATGAAGAGTCCAGCGACTCCACGATTATTACGACGGAAGATAAAGTGGTGCGGTTAAGAACGAGCCAATTGACCGGCTTGATCAACGAGAAGCCGTTTTCGCTGAAGTTTCCTCTCGTCAAAGCAAACGGAATTTTGTATTTGCCTATAGACCCGCTGAAGCAGCTTTACCGGATTGATCTCCGGGAATCGCAGGATACCGGCGCTGTTCTCCTTTTCAAGGAAGGAGAGACGATACGATGGGGTAAGGCGATCTCTTATCCGAAGAAACCGGAAAAGACCGTTGCTCTGCGTAAAGAGCCTTCAATTAAATCTCCGATTCTCGTAGATTTGAAGCAGGAGCAGGAGGTCATCATCTGGTCTGAGGAGCCGGAATGGTATAGAGTGCAGCTCCCGAACGGTTATATGGGCTATGTGAAGAAAGACCAGCTGACAGAGGAGCGTACCGAGACGATTCCGAAGCAGGAGCTGCCCCCGAGCTTTGTTGTGCAGAAGCCGGCCGGAGGGAAGATCAATCTCACCTGGGAGCAGGTTGCTGCGAAAAATCCGGACACAACCAAGATTCCAGCTATGCCCGGTGTCAATGTCGTCAGTCCGACCTGGTTTCATATCGATGACGGCCAAGGGAATTTGAAGAACATCGCCGACCCTGCCTATGTAAAATGGGCGCACAGCCAAAATTACCAGGTATGGGGGCTGCTCAGCAACGGATTCGAGCCCAAACGGACGACCGAAGCGCTATCCACGTACGATAAACGGATGAAAATGATCAAGCAGCTGCTAAGCTACGCTCAAATGTACTCATTGCAAGGAATCAACATCGACTTTGAGAATGTGTACACGAAGGACAAGGAAAATCTCGTTCAATTCGTCAGGGAAATGACGCCGCTAATGCACGAGCAGGGCCTGATTGTTTCGATGGCCGTAACGCCGAAATCGGACAGTGAAATGTGGTCTGCATTTATTGATAGAAAAGCACTCATAGATTCTTTGGATTATATGATGATCATGGCGTACGATGAATTTTGGGCGGCGAGCCCGATAGCGGGTTCCGTAGCCTCCTTGCCTTGGGTGGAGAAGCATTTGGTCAAAATGATGAAGGAGGACAATATTCCTCCCGATAAGTTTATTCTGGGGGTTCCTTTCTACACGAGAGTATGGACCGAAGAAATGGTGGACGGCAAGAAGAAGGTAAGCTCCCGATCGGTATTTATGGACAATCCGCAGAGGACGATCAAGGAGAAGAATTTGACTCCCGTCTTTCAGCCCGATACCGGCCAAAACTATGTAGAATACAAGGACGGAGACAAGCTGATCAAAATATGGATCGAAGACGAAGTTTCGATGAAAGCGCGTATGGACCTGATCAAAAAATACAATTTGGCGGGAGTCGCTTCCTGGAGAAGAGGCTACGAGAATCCGGCTATTTGGGATTTGATCCGCGATGAGTTAAAGCCGTAAGCTAGTCACCTTTAGCTGCTATAACAAAAGAAAACTGGCCGTTTCATGCCTTAGGGCAAGGAGCGGGCCAGTTTTTTCATTTTTACCGGAGGATGGAATTAAGGATTAGTCATTGTATTGGCATCCGGATCGTGCTTAGGGTCAAGCGACAAGATCGTTCTGCAGAACATGCAGCGGTCGGTTTTTCCGATGATTTTCGTCGGCTTGCCGCATTCCGGACACTCCACCACGGTGGTGCTTGTAGACATCATACCCGCCCAGAAATATACGGCCATGCTGGCCAGCATCGATATGGCGCCGAACACCATGAAAATGCCCGCCATAATTTTGCCGACAGCTCCCCAATTAAATACAATCCCGGCCAAGCCTACGATCATGAGCAGCATGCCGCCCATGGTCAACAGCAGCCCCCATAACCGGAACTCGTTGACTTTACTGGATCTGAATCTCATTTGCTGTCACTTCTTTCCTTAATAAATTGTGATATTTGTCACGAAACCGATGCAGGAAACCGCCTACTTGTGTAGAAATAAAGATGTAATATGTGTAACGAATTATAGGGGGCTGCAACGATGAATGCCTTAAAGGAACAACGGGTTGACAGGCTCCGGGAAGATGAAGCAGTCATCAGTGTATTGGCGGTGGACAATCCGTCGTTGTTCTCTGCTGTTACGGACGGATTCGATCTCCTGTTGCTTGTCATTGCCGATAAAGGCGTGCAAACCGATCAACAGTATCATTATATAAAAGACAACTGCCGTATACAAGAAAGATGGATAGATCCTAATGCACTTCATAGCTTCATTTTGCACGGAGAGCACCGCAACTTGATCTACTGGATCTTAAAAGGAGAGATTCTTCTGGATCGAAACACGTATTTAGAAGGCTTGCGGCATCGCATGCTGGAGTTTCCTTCCGATATGCGTGAGCAGAAACTGATGATCGAGTTTTCCAAGTTTTTGCGTAAATATTCCGAGAGCAAGGAGCACGTGCTGGAGGATCATTTGCTTGATGCCTATAATAATATTTTGGAAGCACTGCACCACTATGCAAGAATTGTTATTATAGAAGCGGGCATTCATCCGGAAATTACGGTGTGGAAGCAGGTCAGAACGATCAATCCCGGAGTGTACAAGCTGTACGAAGAGCTCACGCAAAGCAATGAAACGCTGAAGCAAAGAGTGCAGCTGGTCCTCCTTGCCTGTGAGTTTTCCGTCATGTCCAAGATGGAGCGCTGCTGTAAAGTGCTGCTGTCCGTGCTAACGAGCCGTGAAGAGGCTTGGAGTCTTCATGATCTTCAGCAATGCGACGAGCTGTCCGAGGTACGGTTTGAGCTGCCTTTCATTTTGAACAAGCTGGTGAAGAAGTCCTTGACCAAGGAAGTTATCCATACGCAGGACGAGGAAGCGTCGGAGTTGGAGGTTCGTTACACAGCAAGGTAATAATGCGGGACAAAGCCATTGATTTCTGCTATAATCAAAATAATTGAATAGCCACTAGGGGAGCCCTATTATGCGGGGCTGAGAAAAGGAAGCAGAATTCCTTGACCCTTGGAACCTGATTATGCATGGGAATAACCCATGTTCTGGATGATGCCAGCGTAGGGAAGTGGACGAACGGTAACTGTGCTGTATTCAGTATGATTACGTCAAGTCAACTCCTTATCGCGGGTTGGCTTTTTTTGTGTTTGACGCGTGTTTACACTTTTCTATAGAAAGCGGGGTGCATCATTATGAAGCTGACCATTAACGGAGAGGCGCGCGAGCTGCCCGACGTTTCTACCATTTCCGATCTGCTGGTTGCTTTCAAGCTGGAGTCCAAAATTTTGGTCATTGAGCTGAACCGGGAAATTATCGAACGTTCTTCTTATTCCGACACTTTGCTGCACGATGGCGATTCGCTGGAGATCGTTCATTTTGTAGGCGGAGGCTAAGCGTCTTCTCCTTGAAGCTGGATTTCTAGAATGAATATATGGAGGCATTAACAATGAGCGACGTATTAAAAATTGGTCCTTATGAATTTAAGTCACGTTTACTTCTTGGCACGGGGAAATTTTCCGATCTGAATATTCAGAGTCAAGCCGTCCAAGCATCCGAGTCCGAGATACTGACCTTCGCGATCCGCCGTCTTCCTATAGACAACCCCGAAGCTCCGAACTTTCTGGAAACATTGGATTTGAAAAGGTTCACTCTGCTTCCGAACACGGCAGGCGCTTATACGGTTGAAGAAGCTGTACGGATTGCCAAGCTGGCGAAAGCGTCCGGCTTATGCGATATGATTAAAGTCGAAGTCATCGGTGACCCGAAAACCCTGCTGCCTGATCCAATCGGCACGCTGGAGGCGACTAAAATACTGGTTGACCTCGGATTCATCGTTCTGCCCTATACATCGGACGATCCGATCCTTGCGCGTAAGCTGCAGGAAGCAGGCGCTGCCGCAGTCATGCCGGGAGCGTCGCCTATCGGCTCGGGCCAAGGGATTGCGAATCCGAATCAGCTTCGCTTTATTATTGAAGAAGCCAAGGTTCCTGTTATTGTCGATGCGGGAATCGGCGGTCCTGCCGACGCGGCGCTAGCTATGGAGCTGGGAGCTGACGGTGTGCTCCTCAATACGGCCGTGGCCGGAGCTCAAGACCCCGTGCTGATGGCGGAGGCGTTCAAGCTGGCCGTTATGGCCGGCCGCAAAGGGTTCCAGGCCGGACGTATTCCGAAAAAACGCTACGCATCCGCTAGCAGCCCTGTTGAAGGAATGATTGAATAAATTGTTTCCTGGTTATTAATGAGCATGGCCTTTTATGGCTGTGCTCTTTTGATTGTCCGACCGTTCCAGTGCCGTAGATTTATATTGAAAAATAGACTTGACTTTGTGTAGTCTGCTATGATACATTAGTCCTCGCCGCTAAAAACGGCATGCACATTATGAATCGATATCAAGCATTGGTTGAAAAAGGAAATAAAAAAATGCTTGCATTAAGATAGGCGAATGTGTTATATTATAAAGGTCGCTGCTAAACACAGTGACAACAAATGACAAAGAGTAAACTTCAGTCGAAGTTGCACGAAATGTCAGAGATATTGTCCTTTGAAAACTGAACAACGAGTGAGTGTTAAAATAGAGAATGCAAATTCTCGCTAGCATTGAATTTTGAGCTTAAGACAAGCTCTGTTATACGGTCGCTTCGGCGACACTTTAATGGAGAGTTTG
>NZ_JBHTVD010000011.1:32069-293724 GCF_042793215.1 Paenibacillus sp. NPDC056579 | reverse complement strand
GGCATTTTTAGAGTGGGCAAAAGAAGCTTCAAGCGAACTGGCCGCATATAGACGTGCAGTGTAAAACGAAAATCCTCGTAAAATGCTGGAAAGAACAGCTATTCTACGATAGGCGTGAGTTATCTCAAGAACTTTCCGGAATTAGGGGGCCTAACCGAAAACACGGTTTTTTCAGGTGAAATTGGCAAATAACGGACTCCCTGTCCGATCACTCTGCTAAAGAAGCATCATTTCAGAAAATAACGGAATTCCTGACCGATAGATAGTACGGCCAAATAGTCTGATGGCAGCCTACATGGCACTCTTGACCAAAGGATTCTAGAACCAACAAGTTAGGATCACAACAAGCCCGATGTCCTGCACTTTTGTGCAGGACGCTATTTTTAGCACGCTAGTTTTATAAGATTCCGAGGTCCTTGGATTTTATGGACGCTCATCTTTGAAGCGATTAGTAGAAGTTTTCGCGCCAGGAAGCCTTAAGTTCGGCAAAGTGATTCGAGACGCGCATTTGACGATTACGTTCTCGGCTTAGCCCGGTTGGTCGGCATCGCGACGAGAGGGTCATCCGGCCAATAATGCTTCGGATACCGGCCTTTCAAATCTTTTTTCACCTCGAAATAGGCGTTGGACCAGAAGCTCGCCAAGTCTTTCGTCACCTGCACCGGCCGCTGCGCAGGGGAGAGCAGGTGCAGGGTGAGCGGGACCTTGCCGCGTCCGATACGCGGCGTTTCGGTCAGCCCGAACATCTCCTGGAGCCGGACGGCCAGCGTCGGCGCATCCGGGTCGCTGTAGTCGATAGGGATACGCGAGCCGCTGGGGACGACGATATAGGTCGGTGCGTACGCATCGAGCTCCCGCCGCTGATCCCAGGTGATCCACGCCTCGAGCATATCGGCGACGTGCAGCCGCTCCAGCTCGGCGCGGCTCCGCACGCCGTAGAGGTGCGGCGCAAGCCATTGGTCCAGCGCAGCGAGGAGCGCTGCATCGGACGCATCCGGCCATGCCGGATCGACCCGGTGCATGAAGCAAAGCCGCTGCTGAAGCTGCCTGGCGGCGCGAGTCCACGTGAGCAGCGACAGCCCCTCCTGGGCGATGCCTTCGAGCATCGCGGTTAATGCCAGCTGCGGATCGGGATTCGCCACCGGAGCGTCCTTCAGCAGCAGAGCGCCCAAATAGAGGCGCTTCCTTGCGCGGACGGACTGCGTGTCCGAATCCCACCGGACCGCGGTCTCTTCTATGAGCTGGTCGCTCAGATGACGCTCCAGCTCATGCTGCTCTACCGGAGCCGCCAAATAAATGCGGCTCTCCGCCCCGTGGTCGTCCAGCTCCGCGGCGACCAAATATGACGTGCTTGCCAGCGGCTGCACGTCCAGGAAAGCGGCCCCCCTGCCGTTACGCAGCAGGAAGCGCCCGTTCGGCCTTCGCTGCCCGATGCGGTCGGGGTAGGCGAAGGCCAGCAGGATGCCGCAGGCGTCGATGCCGCCATCCCCATCGCCATCGGCGCCTGCGGGGTAGAGCCTAAGCGAGCGCTGCCACTGCGCGGCTTCGGCCAGGATGCGCCGGCACGCCGCGGTGTCGACGCGGAAGCCCTGGTAAGCGGCAGGCTGCTGCCGCTCCGTGCGCTCGCGGGCGTGCCGCCGGAGCGCCTCGATCCGAAGGCGCAGGTCCGCGTCGGGCGCGGCGCCCTCGGATCGCAGAATGTCGCGCTCGTTCAAGAGCGCGGCAAGCTCGCAGGCCAGCCGGCCGAAGCCAAGGCTTGCAGCCTGCAGGAGCATGTGCGCAAGGCGCGGATGCAGGCCGAGCTCGGCCATGCTCTTGCCGTGCGGCGTGATGGCGCCTCCGTCGCCAAGGGCGCCAAGCCCTCGCAGCAGCTCGCGCGCCTGGGCGTAAGCGGCAGCCGGCGGCGGATCGATCCAGAGCAGCTCCTCTGGATCGGTCACGCCCCATTGCGCCAGCTCCAGCGCGAGCGGCGCCAGATCCGCCTCCGCAATCTCAGGCACGCTGCGCGGGTCCAGATTGCGGTCGTCCTGCTCCGTCCAGAGCCGGTAGCAGACGCCGGGCGCTGTACGCCCGGCGCGGCCTCGGCGCTGATCCGCAGAGGCGCGCGAGACGGGGACGGTCACGAGGCGCGTCATCCCCGTCCGCGGCGAGAAGCGGGGGACGCGCGCAAGCCCCGCGTCAATGACGATCCGCACGCCCTCCACCGTCAAGCTTGATTCGGCTATGGCCGTGGCAAGCACGATCTTGCGCTCGCCGGGCTTGCTCGGCGCGATGGCGACATCCTGCGCTTCCTGCGCGAGGTTGCCGTACAGCGGAGTGATTCGAACCGAACGGCTGCGCAGCGATGCGGTTTCGTTGAGAAGTGCCTCTACCCGGCGAATTTCCCCTTCTCCGGGCAGGAAGACGAGCAGGTCGCCGTCATCGTTCTCCAGCGCCTCGGCGATGCATCGTGCAGCCGCAGGCTCGATGCGGCCTTCCGGTTTTCTCGCGGCATATCGCGTTTCCACCGGAAAGCTGAGGCCCTCGCTCGTAATCACAGGCGCATCGTTCATCAATGCGGCCACCGGCTCCGCCTCCAGAGTAGCGGACATCACCAGGATGCGAAGATCTTCTCTTAACACAGCCTGGGATTGCAAGCAGAGCGCCAGTCCCAAATCGGCATGGAGGCTGCGCTCATGAAATTCGTCGAAAATAACGGCACCGACATCCTCCAGCGACGGGTCCTCCTGTAGCATTCGGGTCAATATCCCTTCGGTAATAACCTCGATCCGCGTCCGCGGTCCGACCTTGGTATCGAGCTTCACCCGATATCCGACGGTTTCCCCGACGCCTTCTCCCAAAGAGGCTGCCATATAACGCGCGGCGGAGCGCGCCGCCAGTCTTCGCGGCTCAAGCATCAGGATTCTCCGTCCCGCAAGCCATGGCTCGTACAGCAGCGCAAGAGGAATGCGGGTCGTTTTCCCTGCTCCAGGCGGTGCGACAAGCACCGCGTTGGTATGGATCATCAGAGTCTCCTTAAGAGACGGCAGTACGGCTTCTATTGGCAGCTTTGTCATCATTCCACATCTTCCTTACCAGTTTCAGTGCATAACGTCTGAGTTCATAGCGTATATTATACCGTTACTATCGGAGATAGAAAAATAAGAATCTTACAAGCCCGACCCTTTCTATCAAACTAGCATTCATGAACAGCTTTCGGGATGGCAGCAAGAAGAAAAACGCATGCACCAACAACTCGGGCGTATGGCTACGTACGAGCAGTTGATTCATGCGTCTATGAGAGACTTGCCGATTAATAAAGCGACAGAGCGAGAGTATCCCGTTCGTTGAATGAATGCAGGATCGCTTCACAGCCTACAATTTCAATGCTGATGATAGAATCCAGACATTTCTTGATGGCTTTTCGTCCTTTGCTTACTTTCGCTTCCAAGGCGGATTTCAGCAAATTGAATTTTTTACTTGTTTTATCATCGGTGTAAACGGGAATTGTTTTGTTATGGATAGTAATAAACAGCTTCATCAATGATCACCAACCCTAATATTGGATATGTAAATAGGATATATTACGATTATTAAAATAACATTAAAAAAGTTTTACAATTTGGCTACAGCCTCTACTTTTTTTTGTTATTTTACTAGTAAGACGGATAATAGCGGAAAAAGGTTACAGATTGTAGAAATATTTTTCGCTAAATATCCCCACTAAGTGGAGCATTGGCATCGAAGTCAATCAGATACTTTGCGGGGAGCCCCGATTATAAATTCTATAGAAGTAAAAAACCCGGGAAGCCGGCGGGGAGGCAACAGCTCCGATATGCCGCTTAACGGGTATTCGCTTTTTGAACCTTCGGCTCTAAAACGTATTGTAAATATCGTCACATTCTCCCGGCTTCGGCTGGTAAAAGCAGTGCTTCTTAAACCGTCCGACCAGCGGCTGATTATACCATGTGTCCGGACAATCACCCTGAGGGCGAAAATACCATAGGCTGAATTTGGACGGCCACACCCGTTCGCCGTTAACGGCTCTGCGGGCAAGCCGTCTCTCCCTGTCTCTCGGCGACTGATAGAAATACCCGTGCTGCACCGCTTCGAACGCATGCTCCTGATATATCATTTGGGGAATCGTTCGAATCCCTTTAAAATCGGAGCAGTCCCCGCGAATCCGGTTGATTCCGACATTTCCCACCATCAGCATTCCCTGCTCGCCTTCACCCTCGGCTTCCGCACGAAGCAGTCTGGACAGCAAGTCGATATCCTGCTGCCTGGCTTTGACAACGGCCATCGCTGCACCTCCCTGAAATTGATGTATCCCTATCCTATGTGGGCTAAGACTGAATTATGTGATATGTACAGCCTTATATCGACACGTTTCTTGGCAAGGAAGTCTTAAGCATTACAAAATAGTACAAACGCGTTTTGCTCCGTAAGCAAAAGAGTGCGATTGTAAACCAGCTCTCGTTCGAATAAGGTGGAAGCAGGCAAGATGCGGTTAGTAAACACAACGGGAATGTCCTGGAGGAGTTTACGTCCGCCTTTGAAATCTGTGAAAATACCTTTATTTCTAATCGAATACACAGGTTTCAACAGCGGCCGGAGGGGCATCCCACACCGGAGCGTGCTATCAAATTACGACATACCGGTTTTCTCAAGCCCGGCAGTTCCAAAGAACTGCCCCACAGCACAAGGAGAGGAAGATATAAGTTGCCATTACTACAATTTGACGAACAGCTTATTAAAGAAACCATCGACCGGATCGTACATCGTACGAGCAATATGGATTTCACATGGGACTGGCCGGCAGGCGTTGCCTTCTACGGGATCAGCCGCGCTTACGCCGCTACGACGAACGAGGCGTATTTAGAGATTATGACCCGCTGGGTCGATGAGCAGCTCGAAGAGGGGATTCCGCCGCTTACCGTGAATGCGGTATCGATCGGCCATACGCTGCTGAGCCTGTATGAGGAGACGAAGCAAGAGAAATATTTGGAGACAGCCATCGAAATGGCGGAGCATTTGAAGAACGATGCGGTTCGTTTCGCCGACGGCATTTTTCAGCATACCGTATCCCAAAATTACTATTTCCCGGAGCAGGCGTGGGTCGACACGATGTTCATGGCCGGCTACTTCCTGATTAGGATCGGAACGCTGCTGGGCCGCGAGGATTACCTGGAGGACGGGCTGCTTCAATACCACGGGCACGAGAGATTTTTACAAAATGCGGACACGAATTTGTATTTCCACGGCTGGGATCACACGGTGCAAAACAATATGTCGGCCGTCTATTGGGCGAGAGGCAACAGCTGGGCGGCTTATACGATGGGACAAGCTCTGGCTATCGTCGAGGTTACGCATCCGTCCTACATGAAGATGTACGATTCCCTGAGAGACCAGCTTAGCACAGTCGTTCGTTTGCAGGCGGAAGACGGACTGTGGCATACGGTGCTGAACGATACGTCCGCCTATACCGAAACCTCCGGTTCGGCTGGCCTGGCTGCAGGCCTTGTCCGGTTCAACGAAGCAATCGGATCGCCGCTGTATAACAAGCAGATTCAAAAAGCGATCGCAGGCGTGCTTGGACGCGTAAGCGCCAATGGAACGGTAACAGGCGTCTCTGCAGGAACGGCAGTCATGAAGGATGCGGAAGGCTACAAAGGGGTTGCGCATCAACGCATTCAAGGCTGGGGACAAGGACTTGCGCTTGTATTCCTTTCATCGCTGTTGACGTACAAATGGAAAGATAGCGAATAATTTTCCATCAAATCCTGCCGTGATAATCCGAGTAGAATAGTGTATATTAAAACCTACGACTTTCGTAGGTTTTTCTATTTTTCTGGAAATCAATCATTTTCAGACATCATAGATTATTTTTCAAAATAAAACGGTTGAAAACAAAAACAAATAAAGGTATGTTTATAATGCACGTGTTTGTTTTGCGATATTTCATTATTTAACAGATAGATTCTACTATATGGCTTGGTGGTGAATGGCATTGTTCGGTTCGATCAAATCACGGCTTGGCAGCTGGGGATCTCATTTTTATGGCGGCAAAGGAACACATTACCGAAAAATGCTCATCATGATCCTGCTGATCGCCAGTATCCCTGGTTTAATTACAGGCGCGATCATATACTGGTTCGTCGGCGGCCGGATTGAGAATGAACTGCTGCAGCTGCATAAAAATCAAATTATCAAGAGAGCGGAGAACATAGACGGACAGTTCGCCAACATGGAGCTTTCGATGTCTCATGGCGCGCTGGACACCAAATTCGATTACAGTCTGAAGGAAGTGGACTTCTTTCGTCAATTTTCCATAAGCCGCGATATTTCCAAAACGATAGTACTGATGCAGGGCGCTATGCCGCTGGCCAAACGGCTCGATTTGTATATCGACGGCATGCTGCCGGTCCATTTCAACCCGGAAATCAGTGTAACAAGCGAGAATACGGCGGAATGGAACGAATTTAAGCAGCTGAAGGATAACGGTCCGAACGTGTATTGGACGAACGTGTCCTCTCTTAGCAAAAATCCGGATGACAAGGATTTGGCCCTCGTTCATAAAATTCCTGGCGGCACCTCCGAGCCGTTCGGCTTGATGGTCGCCCGGCTGGATCACGATAACGTCGTTTCATTGCTGAAAACGGTTGCTCCCTACGATGAAGGCGAAGCTTTCATGATGCAGGAGGACGGCAGCATCCTTGTTTCGACGGGGGAGAAGAGCGATGCGTCTCCATTGATCGAAGCCGTTAAGCAGGAGGTCCTGAGCAAACATTTCCAACAAACGTCCTTTTTGTTCAAATGGGAGAAGAATACGTATTCCGTCTCCGCCGGAGCGCTGGAGAGAATTGGAGATAAATGGATTTACGTATCCATTGCGCCTACAAGCGCGATCAAACGGCCGATCGTGTTTATGTCCCAAGCCATCGTCCTAGTAAGCTGCGTAGGATTATTGCTGGCCGCGGTGCTGGCCTGGATCGCTTCCAGACGAATTTATTCCCCGGTCAATCAGCTGGTTCGGCTGTTAAGCGGCGGCAAATCGACCCAAGGCAATGAATTCGAGCTGATTGAGAAGCATTGGGAGCATTTGAACCGCGAAAGTCTGGAGCTGCAGAGCAAGCTCGCGAATCAGCTGCCGCAGGTGAAGGAAGGCTTCCTGCTCCAATTGATTCAAGGCTATTTGACGGCGTATTCCGAAGAAGATTTGATCGACCGCATGAATCATTACGGCTGGAATACGGCCGACAGGCAGTATAGCGTGCTGTATATTCAATTAATCGGCATGACGCAGCTTGATACCGTAGGGCGTTTTTCCCATGGGGACGAAGGACTGATTACGTTCGCGGCGGCCAATATGGTGGAGGAGCTCGCCAAAGAACGGTTCGAGGATTGCCATGTCATTAACTTTCATGATTTGACCGTCGGATTGCTCGTCAGCATGCCGCGCGGGCAAGCCTATAAAACGGAAATGTACCAATTAAGCGATACGCTGATGCAGACGATCAACCAAATTCTCAAAATGCAGGTGACCATTACTTTAGGCAAAGCGACGCCTTGCGTAAGAGAAATTCCACTGTTGTTCGAGGAATCCAAGCTGGCGCTCAGCTACCGCAACTTCGGCAACGAGAATCAGATCATCGATCTGGAGGCGCTGAGCAAGATGGAAGAGCAGCAGCCGTTCCAGTACCCGTTCTCGCTGGAGAGGGAAATCATTCAGTCGATGCGGATGGGGCAAGAAGAAGAGACGGACCAGCACATTCAAACGTTCATGGAAGCTCTGACGGCGGGAGGCGCCAAGGAGATGGACGTGCAGCAAGGAATCATGAATTTGTTAGGGTCTCTGGAGCATGCCATCATGCAGTCGGGGATGAATCCGAACCAGCTGTTCAAGTCCTCGAACATGTTCGAGCAGCTGTCTGCGCTGAAGGAACCGGAGCAAATCCGGACCTGGTTCATGAATAAAGTGATCCGTCCGTTCATTACGGCCATGGAGAACCGCGCCGACTTCCAGCTCAAGAAGATGATCGAGCAGGCGATGCTGTATATTCAAGCGAACTATATGAGCGATATCTCTTTGGACAGCTGCGCAGAGCATTGCGGCACGAATGCTTTCGTCATGAGCCGGACGTTCAAGCAGGTGTCCGGCAAAAACTTCATCGATTATTTGACCGATCTGCGGATGGAGAAGGCCAAGGAAATGCTGCGCAACTCCGAGCTGAAAATCAACGAAGTGTCGGAGAAGGTAGGCTATCAGCACAGCTATTTCAACCGTATTTTCAAAAAGTACGAGGGTGTCACTCCAAGCCAATACCGTGAGATGAGCCGCAAGGCATAACGCTAAAAACCCGCTCTGTGGAGCGGGTTTTTAGCTCCTTATCAAGAAAATAGTAGTTCTGCAAAAGAAGCGCAACCGCCCTAAATCTCCGAAACAAGAATGTCTAATTGCAAACAAATGGCCCATGCAACACAATGTGGCTATAGCACAACCGAATGACGAATCGAGTCGAAAGAGAGCGTTGTACATCGGAAAATGTCGTCACAGGAATTAGACTTTTGAATCAAGGAGTGAAACTATGGGGCAAACAACTATGACTGACAGCATCCGTATGCGGGAGCAAAATAAGGACAGCGCGATGTCGCGATTCCTCAAAAGACTGAAACGGGACAAATGGATGTATATTCTTCTGCTTCCCGGCTTGTTATATTTCGCCATCTTTAAGTATGTTCCCATGTGGGGCGTTCTTCTTGCCTTTAAGAACTACCAGCCTTTTACAGGCTTCATGAACAGTGAGTGGGTAGGGCTCGACCATTTCCGCGACTTCTTCCAAAACCCTGACTTTCCTAGACTGCTGCGCAATACGCTGCTGCTGTCGTTCTACAACCTGGTCTTTTTCTTCCCGGCGCCTATCGTTATTGCGCTGATGCTTAATGAGATTCGCAAAGACTTCTACAAACGGACGATCCAAACCCTCATTTACGTTCCGCACTTTATTTCGATGGTTATCGTCGCCAGTATTTCCTATGTGTTTTTAACGACGGAAGGCGGTATCGTCAACAGCCTGCTGGAGCAGTACACGGGCCAAAAAATCGATTTCCTCTCGAACCCGGACTGGTTCAGACCGCTTATCATTCTGCAAACGATGTGGAAAGAGTGCGGTTGGGAACGATTATCTTCCTGGCGGCATTGGCCGGAGTCGATACGGAGCAATATGAAGCCGCTATCGTGGATGGAGCCAACCGTTGGCGCCAAATGTGGCACATTACCTTGCCGTCGGTACGCAGCACCATTATTATTTTGCTGATTCTTCGCGTAGGGGATGTTCTGGAGAACGGCTTCGAGCAAATTTATTTGATGACGAACGCCCTGAACCGGGAAGTCGCCGACGTATTCGACACCTACGTGTATATGATGGGGATCACGCAAGGCGCATTCAGCTACAGTACGGCAGTCGGCTTATTCAAGTCGATCGTAGGCGTCATCCTGGTGTTTACAAGCAACTATTTGGCCAAAAAATTCGGTCAATCGGGCATTTATTAGTAGAGGAGGCCGAACACTATGGTCAGACATCAAAAAACCTTGCTTGGCAATTTGTTTGACGGATTGAACTATACCATTCTCGGACTGCTCGGGATTATTACCATCCTGCCGTTCCTGTATGTTATCGCCGGATCGTTCGCGTCGGAAGCGGAATTGACTCAAAGATCGTTTTTCCTCATTCCGAAGACGTTCTCGCTTTCCGGATATCAGTTTATTTTCTCCTCGGACACGTTATTCCGAAGCATTCTCGTATCGATCTACGTGACGGTCATGGGGACGCTGGTCAATCTCGCATTTACAGTAACGATGGCGTATGCGCTGGCCCGCCGCGATTTGATGGGGCGCAATACGATCTTGAATCTGGTTCTGTTCTCGATGCTGTTTTCGGGCGGGATGATTCCTACTTATCTGGTTGTTAAAAACCTAGGTTTGCTCGATTCCTACTGGGCATTGATGCTGCCGGGAGCCATTAGCGCATTTAACCTTATTGTCGTCAAAAACTTTTTCCAGGAGCTGCCGCCGGGTCTGGAAGAAGCGGCAAAAATCGACGGCTGCACGGAGCTCGGCGTGTTATGGCGGATTGTACTGCCTCTGTCCAAGCCGGTCCTCGCCACCTTCGGCCTTTTTTACGCGGTAGGCCACTGGAACAACTTTTTCACCGCTTTGCTGTACATTAACGATCCCGAGAAATGGCCGCTGCAGGTTATGCTTCGACAGCTCGTCATGCTCTCCCAGGGCAACATCGGGGATATGAGCCAGCTCGATCCGACCTTCGTGCAGCCGCCGGAGCAGACGATCAAAATGGCGGTTATCGTAGTCGGTACGATTCCGATCCTGCTGGTGTATCCGTTCCTGCAGAAGCATTTTGCCAAAGGGGTTCTTATCGGATCGATCAAAGGCTAATAAGAGTCGGCATCGCAAGTATGAAACAGGGTTTTCTTTCACATGGCTAATAGGAGCCGGCGTTACAATTATTGCCTGACTATCTTAGAGAGTCGACTCCGGCCATGCGAGTATCCATATATAACGTTTACTAGATAAAGGGAGGCAATGATTCATGAAATCCAATAAGAAAGCAATGAAACGATTGGTAAGCGGTGTAGTGATCTCCAGTATCGCTATTACAGCAGCAGGCTGTGGCAACAACAAGGCTCCTGAAGCCAGCAATGGGGGTGGAGCAGCACAAGGCCCTGTCGAGCTTAGCATTATGCTCCCGGCCTTTAAGCCTACATTTCCAAAGGACGGCAGCCCGGTAGTAGCTGAGCTGGAGAAATTCACGAACTCGAAAATTCACCTGGAATGGGTTCCGGATTCCTCTTATGCCGACAAAATCAACATTACGCTCGCATCCGGCAAGCTGCCGACCATCATGGTTATTAAGGATAAGACGGCAAGCTTCATCAATGCCGCAAGATCCGGCGCCTTCTGGGAAGTCGGCCCTTACTTGAAGGACTATCCGAACCTGAGCAAAGCGAATTCGATCGTATTGAACAACATTTCCGTCGACGGCAAAGTATACGGCATCTACCGCGCAAGACCGCTCGGGAGAAACGGTATCGTATACCGCAAAGAGTGGCTAGATAATCTTGGAATGCAAGAGCCGAAGACGATTGACGACTTTTACAACATGCTGAAAGCCTTTACAACGAAAGACCCAGACAAAAACGGCAAAAACGATACGTACGGCATGGTTATTTCCAAGTACAACGGGCCTTTCGAGATTATGCAAACCTGGTTTGGCGTGCCTAATAAATGGGGTGAGGATGCAAGCGGCAAGCTAGTTCCGGCCCATGCGACACCGGAGTATTTGGAAGCTCTGAAGTTCTTTAAAAAGCTGTATGACGAGAAGCTGATCAATGCGGATTTTGCGGTTATGGATTCGAACAAGTGGACCGATCCGATTGTTAACGGCCAAGCCGGCGTCATGGTCGACGTAACGGACAACGCGGCAAGGATCGACGATAAGATTCATCTGGCTTTGCAGCAAGCGGGCAAAGATCAGAAGGACAAATATTTCATGGATATTTTGGGCTCCGTATCCGGTCCTAAAGGAAACCGCGCGCTTCCGACTTCCGGATATGCCGGTATGGTAGCTATCTCCAAATCGACGGTGAAAACCGAAGCCGAGCTTCGTCAAGTGCTTAACTTCCTGGACAAGCTGAACGAAACGGAAGCGCAAAACCTGGGCTTCAACGGGATCGAAGGCAAGCATTACAAGAAAGTGGAAGGCGGCATCGAGCCTACCAAGGACACGGCTTTGATGGATCAGGAAGTCAGCGGCTTGAACCAAATGTTCATGGGTATTCCTGAGAACCGTTACCTTGAGGTCGTTCAAACGCCGGTTCGCAAAAAATCGAACGACGTGCAAAAAGCGAACGAATCCATCGTCGTGCCTAACCCTGCAGAACCGCTTGTATCGAACGTATACGCTCAAAAAGGACCACAGTTGGATAACATCATCAACGATGCCAGAACGAAGTTCATCGTGGGACAAATCGACGAGGCGGGCTTCAAAGCGGCTGTAGAGCTGTGGAAGAAGAGCGGCGGCGACGACTATGTCAAAGAAATCAACGATCTGTATGCAGCTTCGAAAAAGAAATAATTCACTCCGGGCTGTGTTGTGAGACACAGCCTCTTTTTCTGCATTCTTAAGGGGAAAAGCGCCCTGCGGCGCCCGCATAAGCTGTTGACAGCAGCAGGATGCAAGGAAGTGAAAATCGCTGCAACAAAGTCTAAGGCCCGATGACGGCCATCACAAGAATATCCAATGGCTGGAAAACAGCCCGTCAAGTACAGTAAAGCAATAAAGCAAGGAGGAAGGCAATATGGCAGCTCAAACGGAGACCGTACAATGGAAGCTGGGAGAACAGCTTTATCAGAATCCATTGTCGGGCGAACACGATGTAAGTGATTTTATTATGGAAGGGCAGGCGGCCATCAGCTTTCCGCAGCGAAGAATGAGAATGGAGAACGTGCTCGATCCGAAGCTGGGTCAGCAGGCGAACTTCGTCTTCTGGTGTCCGGTCGAATTCCCGGATTCGATTGCGATTTCCTGGGATTTCTGGCCGATCCGCGAGCCCGGGCTTTGCATGACCTTTTTCTCCGCCAAAGGGGCTAACGGAGAAGATTTGTTCGATCCGTCGCTGGCGGAACGAACAGGCATTTATCCGCAATATCATCACAGCGATATCCACGCGTACCATGTATCTTATTTCCGCCGGAAGGAAGCGGACGAACGCAGCTTTCATACGTGTAATTTGCGCAAAAGCTACGGCCTGCACCTGGTAGCGCAGGGCGGAGACCCGATTCCTTCGGTTCAGGATGCCGCCGGTCCGTACCGTATCCAGCTTTTGAAATGGAAAGATGAAATCGTATTCAAGATCAACGACATGATCGTGTTTCAATGGCATGATGACGGAACGGCATATGGCAAGAGGCTGGAGGGCGGCAAGATCGGATTTCGCCAGCTGGCTCCGATGATCGGGGAGTATGCCAATTTAAGCATTCATGCGCTGGAGAGGGGATAAGCTTGTGTCAAGACCGACTCGAATTTATATAAGCGGAGATTCGACAGCCGCGAACTATCCTGCCGAGCAGTCTCCTATGGCCGGATGGGGACAAATGCTCCCCGAGCTTCTCCAAGGGGAGATTGCGGTATTCAATGAAGCTTCCTGCGGCAGAAGCTCCAAGAGCTTTCTTGACGAAGGCCGTTTGAACCCCATCGCCGAATCGATACAGCAAGGCGACTATTTGTTCGTTCAGTTCGGGCACAACGACCAAAAGCAGGATGCCGCGCGGCATACCGATGCGGATACGACTTATTTGGACCATTTGATGCAATATATTGCACTCGCACGTAAATCTGGAGCCACACCCGTATTGTTCACATCGGTAGCGAGAAGACACTTTAATGCGGATGGAGAGCTGGTCCCTACCCACGGGGCTTATCCGGAAGCGATGAAAAGGCTCGCGAGAGAGCAGCAAGTACTGCTGGTGGATTTGGAAGCGAAGACCGAAGCGCTGTACCGCGCTTTGGGTCCTGAGAGCTCGAAGAAGCTGTTTGTCTGGCTTGAGGCGGGACAGCATCCCAATTATCCCAAAGGAGTACAGGACAACACGCATTTTAACGAGTACGGAGCAAGAGAAGTGGCGGGGCTGGCGGTTGCCGGGCTGGCCGAAGTATGTCCTGCATTGCGTCCATTTATGAAATCCATACAAAGCTAACAGTTAAAGGAGCGAACGAAACAGTGACTATACAAGCAGATCAAATCAAGTTGAAATGGCTGGGTACAAGCGGGCATGTACCTGATGGAGCGGGCGTTACCTGGGGAATTCCGTGGGCGGAAGGGGTTCTGCAGCGCAGCGAATCGCTGACACTGCTCGGAACGGATGGAGAGGAGCTTCCCGTACAGACTTGGCCTACGGCGTTTTGGCCCGACGGAAGCGTCAAATGGTCCGCGCATGCGGTATCCATTGCAGGGGAGCGCTCCGATACTTATTCCATTGTAAAAGGCAAGGCCGCCGCTGCGGCTGAATCCGTTGCAGTAACGGAATCGGACGATACCATTACCGTTGATACAGGCAGCATCATCTGCCGTTTGAACCGTGAAGGAAGCTCGCTGATCCGCTCGATTCACCGTGAAGGATCCTTGGTATGCTCCGACGGTAAACTGCAGTGCATCCGGGAGGAGCGTCATACCACCTCCGGGATGAAAACAACGAAGGAGCATCATTTTACAAGCCGGATTTCCAAAGCCGTTGTCGAGCAGAACGGCCCGATCCGCGCCGTTGTACGCATCGAAGGCAATCATAAGCTGAACACCGGCGTGCGGGAATGGATTCCGTTCACGCTGCGGCTTTACTTTTATGCGGGACAGCATACGATCAAAGCGCTTCATACGTTCGTATTCGACGGCAACCCGCACATGGACTTCATCAAAGGGATCGGTATGACGTTCCGCGTACCGATGCAAGGGCCTTTGTACAACCGTCATATCCGCTTTACCGGAGACAGCGGGCTGTTCGCCGAATCTCCGAAGCATCTGATGACTTTCCGGACCAACGGGAAGTATCAAGAGATTTTCAAACGCCAGACGGCTGGTGAAAAGGTAGGGTTCGACGCTGAGGAAGACGAGCGCTTCATCGGACTGATCGAGGAATCGGCCGTATGGGACAGCTTCAAGCTTGTTCAAGGCACCGCCGATTCCTATACGATTACGAAGCGGACGCAGGAAGGCTGCACATGGCTGCGCTCGGCGTTCGGACAGCGCTCGCTAGGAACGGTCTATGCCGGCGGAGAAAACGGAGGATTGGGCGTAGGCGTCCGCAACTTCTGGAAAAAGTACCCTTCGTCCATGGAGCTTCATCATACGTCCAAGGACGAAGCGGAAATGACGGTATGGTTCTGGTCTCCCGACGCCGAACCGATGGATTTGCGCCATTATGACACGACGACGCACCTTCAGTCTTCCTATGAGGGCTTCGATGAAATGCGCAGCACTCCTTACGGCATCGCGAACACAAGCGAGCTGGCGATCTGGTGCTACGACCAGACCCCTTCTCACGAAACGTTGTATGCAGCGGCATTGGAGTGCCAGTCTCCATCCCTGCTTGTATGCGAGCCTGAATACTATCACGAAGTCAAAGCGTTCGGCGTCTGGAGCCTTCCGAATCGCAGCACGCAAGCCCACGCCCGGCTGGAAGACCAACTGAACGCCGGCATCGAGTTCTACAAGGAAGAGATCGAGCAGCGCCGCTGGTACGGGTTCTGGGACTTCGGGGACGTGATGCACGGCTACGATCCGACGCGTCATGCTTGGCGTTACGATATCGGCGGCTGCGCATGGCAGAATACGGAGCTCGTGCCGAACATGTGGCTCTGGTACATGTTCCTCCGCTCCGGCCGGGAAGACATCTTCCGCATGGCGGAAGCGATGACGCGGCATACGAGTGAAGTCGACGTGTACCATTTCGGCGAATACGCGGGGCTCGGCTCCAGGCACAACGTCGTTCACTGGGGCTGCGGCTGCAAGGAAGCGCGGATCAGCATGGCTGGCCTGCACCGCTTTTACTATTACTTGACTGCCGACGAGCGGATCGGGGATATCATGGACGAGGTGACCGATTCCGATTATACGACGGTGCATCTCGATCCGATGCGCTATTACTTCCCGAAAGACGAGTATCCGACACACGCCCGTGTAGGTCCGGATTGGGCGGCGTTCAGCTCCAACTGGATGACCCGCTGGGAACGCTACGAGGATACAGGATATCGTGACAAGCTGCTTACAGGCATTGAAAGCTTGAAGAACATGCCGAACCGGATGAAAAATCTCGCCGTTCACGGCTACGATCCGAAAACCGGCAAGCTGTACGACATGGGCAACAATGCCGGAGGCCACTTGGCTATTTGCATGGGCGGTCCGCAGGTTTGGATGGAGCTCGCGCTGATGCTGAAGGACGCCGAATGGCAGAGCATGCTCGTGGAGATCGGCGAATTCTATAATTTGCCGCGGGAAGAGAAACGCCAGAAGCTGGCTGGCGATCTGGGCAACGGAGGCTATGCGTGGCCGATGTTCTCCACTGGCATCGCAGCCTATGCAGCGTTCCACAACAAAGATGAAGCCTTGGCTAAGCTAGCCTGGGACATCCTGCTGAACGACGAAGTAGGAAAGGTCACCCTGACGGAAATTACGAAGCCCGTTCCAACGCTTGAGTATATACGTCCGATCAAGGAAATCCCTTGGATCGCAACCAATACGGTCTCGCAATGGTCGCTGAACGCCATCGTTTGCCTGGAGCTCATAGGCGATGCGCTGGTCAACGCGGAAACCGTTGCGGCAGTTCACAACTAAGACAGCCTAGATGAAACACAAAAGCTCGTTCGATTACCGGTGCGGGCTTTTGTGTAAATCTTTACTGTAATATTTTCTTATTTTTGGATGATTTAAGGGGGATGTTTCAATGAAAAAGAAAATGGCAGGCACCTTGGCCGCATTGGCGGCGGTAAGCATGGTGGGCACCGCTTGCGGGGGTAACAATGGAAGCGGTCCCGCAGGTGCGACGCAAGAGCCCAAGGAGGTAGCGGTAAAGGAAAACAAAGAGCCGGCCGAGCTCGTATTCTACTCGATGAGCCGCGATTCCGAGGCCAGCTTCAACGACCGATACGGCGATGCGATCCGCAAGAAATTCCCGAACTACACCATCAAATACATACAAAGAGCGCAAGGAACCGATCTGCCGGATTTGATCAATGCAGGCACACGAATCGATATCCACTGGGATTCCATCGGCTCGTTTCCGTCCAGCAACATGGTATACGAGCTCAGCTATGATATGACCGATTTGCTCAAAAAGCATCAGGTGGACTTGAGCCGCTTCGAGCCTTCCCTAATCGACGTCATGAAGCAGCTGGGCAACGGTGCAATCTATGGTCTGCCCGTATACAACGAGCGCATGGCTTTGTTCTACAACAAGGACATCTTCGACAAGCTGAACGTTCCTTACCCGAAGGACGGCATGACGTGGGTCGAGCTGAACGAAATCGCCAAGAAGCTGAATGTCGAGAAGGACGGCATCACGTATACCGGTTTTTCACCGTCGGTAAACCATCTGTTCCTTGTTAACCAATATTCGCTGCCGTTAATCGATAAGAATAAGCGCTCCACCATTACGAACGAGAAATGGAAGCAAGTATTGGACCTGCAGCTGATTCAGCCAACGAACAACCCGGTGTACCAGAAGGCGATGGCTAACAACAAAGGGAAAATCCTTGATTTGAATTTCTTCGCGAAGGAGCAGACGACGGCGATGTACATCTCCTCGCCGGTTATGCCGCAAGTAATGAAAGAGGAGCTGTCCAAGTTCAACTGGGATATCGTCTCCGCACCGACCATGCCGGATATGCCGGGAGTAGGGCCGCAATCGTACCCGGGCTATTTTGCCATTACGAAGATGGCCAAGGACAAGGACGCCGCCATGGAAGTGCTCAAATATTTGACGTCGGACGAATATCAAATGGAATACTCCAAGAAAGGCATCATGACAACGTTGAAAAACGAATCGATCCAAAAGGCGCTCGGACAAGAAAGCGCTTTTAAAGGAAAGAACTACGCAGCCTTCTTCTACAACAAATTCCCAGCCATCGCCGACAAATCGGTTGCGGAAAGCCAGGTTCCGATTCTTGGCACCTACACGAAAAACTTAAACAAGGTTTCATCGGGTGAAATGGATATCAATACGATGATGAGAACCGCCGAGGAAGAAGCGAATAAATTATTAGACGGATTGAAGAATAAATAATCGTTGCTTAAACAGACGCCTCTGAGCTGATTGCTCAGGGGCTTTTGTCATTGTCTCAAGAGGACGCAAAGACAGCAGGGCGAAGGCATTGGATGCATATCATTCCCATTTTGAGAAATGATAACAAGACCAAGGAACCATAGGAAAAAGGGGGAGCGAGATGGATAACAAGCAACCCGGTAACCGTACGGATGACGCCATTTCTTGCAGCCTGTACCAAAATTACGAGCGGCTGGACAAAGCGTTCGCCAACTGCTCGGATATTATCATAACCCGGTACCGTTTCGGTCCCCGATTCGAATATGAGTCCATCGCTGTCTATTGCGAGAGTCTTATTGATTCGCACAAAGTGAACTTTCTGCAAACGGTTCTGCAGGATTTGTCCGAACGCGAGAACAAGCCTATCGAAGCTGTAAATATCGAAGAGGTGAAGCTGTTCTTCAGCAGGCAAGGCGTGTCAACAAGACCTGCTGTCGTATGGACCCATTTCCCTGAAACGGTACATGCAGTGCTCAACGGGGAGGTTGTCATTTTTCTGGACAGCTGGGAATTTGCCCTTGGTTTCCCTGCTTATGCAGTAGAGACGAGACAAGTCGGCGAACCGATTAATGAACCCGTTGTCCGCGGCCCGCATGACAGCACGGTCGAGAGCATAACCAAAAATATCGGTGTTCTAAGGTCGCGGCTGCGGGACTCCCAATTCAAAATCCAGACCATCACGACCCAAGGCCAGACTAAATCGGTGGTAGCTTACGGGTATATGGACGGAAATGTGAATCCCGAAACATTGGCTGAATTCAAACGAAGAATCGTCCAGGTTCAAGATTTAAATATTTTGGAAACGTCATATGTAGAAGAGCTTATCGAGGATTCGACCTATTCGCCGTTTCCCCAGTATCGATATACCGAGCGGCCGGATGTTGCCATATCGGCACTGCTTGACGGCAAAATCATTGTTCTGGTGTCCGGAACGCCCTCCATTCTTATATGTCCCGGCCTGTTCGTTGAGTTTCTGTCAACAAGCGAGGATTATTATGAACGTACCGTTTACTCAACGCTCGTTCGCACCATCCGGTTCGCCGCTTTTTTCATGGCGCTTACGCTGCCGAGTCTTTATATCGCTTTTTCGACGTATCATCCCGAATTGATCCCGACGGTATTATTGCTCGCCATTCTCGATACAAGGGAAGGAATTCCTTTTCCCGCTTATCTGGAGGCCCTCATCATGGAGTTTTTCTTTGAGATCATGAGGGAAGCGGGCATTCGTCTGCCAAGACCCGTAGGCTCCGCCGTCAGCATCGTGGGAGCGCTTGTCATAGGACAAGCTGCCATTCAAGCAAAGATTGCATCGCCGATCATGGTTATCGTCGTAGCGCTTACAGGGATCGCCTCGTTCTCAATGCCGCAATACAACCTGGGAATTACCGTAAGGATACTGCGCTTCCCTCTCATGATATTTGCGGCGACGCTTGGTGTTTTCGGCCTGATGATCGGATACTTGCTTATTCTGCTGCATTTGACTGCTTTGAGATCGTTAGGCCAGCCTTATTTGTCAGCCTACGCTCCGCTGCATCCCGGACAGCTGAGAGACGTGCTGATTCGCGCTCCGTTAAAGTATTTGCTCCGCTCCTCGCGTGTCCGCAGGATGGGCGGCGGGCGGCGTTAGATCAACCGGTAGATGGAATGAGGGAATATCGATGAGAACATCCTGGCTAACTATTGGGTTCATGGTATTTTCCGTCCTGCTGACAGGATGCTGGGATAAGGCGGAATTGCCGGAGTACGGCTTCGTACAAGGAGCGGCGATAGACGAGAACAGGGTGGGAGATACCGAGTTGACGACACTGTTTTACAAGCCAGGCGGAGGGGGGATGGAGTCCCATATGGCGGCCAAAGGAGGGCCTTCCTCATTCCAAGTCAAAACGACAGGCCATTCGGTATTTGAAGCGATTCGCGATATACCCATTCATCTTGGCCGGAAAGCGAAATGGGACCATATGCGCGTCATTCTTGTGAGTGAATCGCTGGCCAAATCGCAGGGACTCGGAAGGGTCCTGGACTTTTACTCACGGGATCACGAGCCTCGCGGAACGATACTCGTATTTATTACGGAAGGGGAAGCACGCAAATATATAAGCATAAAGCCTTTCATTGAAAATACAATGGCGCAGCAGCTCAAGCGGATTCAAGAAACGGCATCCCGCTTTTCCTCCAAAACCGTCAAAACGGCGCTAATCAACATCGCACTGCAAATAAAGAGCGAGACCGGCTTCGGAACGGTTCCTTATTTGCGCTTTCATGGTGAGGATGCGACGGTCGACGGGATTGCGGTTTTGAAGAAGGGGAAGATGGTCGACCTCCTCACTTCCAATGAAGCTCAACGGCTCTCGATGCTGACGAATGATTACGAGAGCGGGGTTATTGACCTGCCCTGCAGCAAAAATGACAGCGGGCAGCATTTTGAAGACGAATCGGTGGAAGTATTCAACTCCTATACGACATCGGAGATGAAGATTGAAGGGGAGACGTTGACAGTTCATTACATAACCAATATAGAGGGGGCGGTAGGTGAGATGCACTGTTCCACGATTAAAACGCGCGAGCAGGAGATGGCCTTTACCCGGAAGGTAGAAAAGAAGGTTGTGCAGGAAATGCGGGAGCTAGTCCGGCATTTGCAACAGAAGAAGGTGGATTCCCTTGGACTTGGCAACAAAGTGTACAGGCAGCATCTGAAGCTATGGAAACGCTGGAAGCCGGATTGGGAAGAGCGGTTCGCTCATGTGAAATTTGAATTTGACGTCCGGGTCGTTCTTCGAAATACGGGAACAACCTCCGGCAGATCGATAGCGAAATGAGAACCATATTCGAAAAATTGTTGGTCATGCTCCTATGCTACAGCGCAGTATTGGCCTGCGAATTTCCAAAGCTGCGAAAGCTTCGCCGCCATGAGCGGATGGTTTACAGTATTCTAATGCTATGCTCTCTGTACCTGGTTGTGATTTATGTTCTGGATTTGCCATGGCCCAATCTGGACGAAGCCGTAGATTATTTGTTCGAGCAGCCGGGCAAGCGGATTGTAGAAGCGGTAAAAGCACCCGATTAATGAAACGTAAAGCTATCGGGACGCCCAATTCATGCCACGCTTCATTAGTATCTCGACCTGAGGCAGAGTAACCATGTTCAAGGTGTGGCCGAGGGAGCAGTACATAATCCTTCCGTGTCCATAGCTTTTCGTCCAGGCCACGGGCATTTCCACTTCGCCGAAGCACGTCCATGCCAATACGCAGATCGCCGGATCCAGCATCATATAGTATTTTTCCGTCGTTACAGTAAAGTCGGACAGTCCTTGCGTTATTTGCGGGTGATTGCCAGACATGTGCACGGTATAGGTCGTGTCCGCGCCCCCCGGATGCGCCAGAAACTGCCCTCCGATCATATGATGAAAGTCGATCTCTCCGCGAAAGGCGCCTATGGTGCTGTGAATTCCGGTAAATCCGACGCCATCGCGAACAGCGGATAACAAATTGGCCAACTGCTGTGGCCGGATCGTTCCTCTAGTCCAGATCAGTACAATTAAATGCATCGATTTCAAGCGGTTCGTCTCCAAAAAGCTGTCCAGCGTATCGGAAAGCGTGACATCAAAGCCTTCCTCCCGAAGCCAGCCGCCCATGATTTGAGCGACATCTTTGTGTCGGTGCCCCTCATCGTCTCCGTAGACGATGAGCGCTTTTTTATATCGGTCCGAGCGCTTCGGCATCACTGACGAATCATGGATTCGGATGGAAAATGCCCTTTTCACGTATTCCGCCACCCCTTCGAACGAAATGTACAGAGCTTTCGCTGCTGTCAGTATATGCGGTCTCTTCCGCATCAGCACAATTCTTCGATCCGGACGCAAATATTTCCAGCCATAATGGCAAATACTAGCTACCAAAAGGGGGGAAACGCTTGAGAAAAGAAACGATCAGTGTAGCGCAGTTGAGCGCTCTGTTTCTCATTTCGCTAACGGGTTCCTCCATTGTCAACATTCCTCAGCCTCTCATAGGTGCGTCGTCGAACGCTGCCTGGATATCCATTCTTCTCGCCTATGGGCTGGGATTGCCGGCGCTCATCTGTATTTTGTATTTATACCGCCGCTACCCGGGATTGACTATCGTCGAAATCTTGAAGCAAGCGATAGGCCCAGGCTGGACGGCTGTCATTATTATTCCTTTTATCAGTATGCCGCTCATGCTGACAGCCAATATCGTAAGAGATATTTCCGCATTCTTCACCACGTCGATGATGCGGCTGACTCCCGATTACGTCTTTGATGTGCTGATACTGATGACGGCGGCATTGACTGTAAAAGCAGGTATTGAAGTTATGGCCCGAATGTTCATCTTGCTGATCATGGTCATGTTCACTTTCATTATAGCGGTCCTGTTGCTGGTCCTGCCTTATTACCAGCCGGAATTCCTTACTCCCTTGCTTCCGAAAGGCTTCAATCCCGTTCTTCACGGCGCCTATATGGCGTTTGGAGTGCCTTATGCAGACGTGGTGCTGCTGACCATGTTAATGCCTTACGTCCGCACGGAAAAAGGAAAATCGCCGGGGGCATCGTTGCATATTGCCTTGCTTCTCCATACGGCAGGGCTGCTTATCGTTACGGTATGCACGATCATGGCGTTTGGCCCGATGGCTGGAGATTTGCGGTTTTCCTTGTTCCAGATTGCCCGGATGGTTAGTGTCGAGAGTATTTTCGAACGAGTGGAATCCATTATCGGCGTTTCGCTGATAGTCGGTTCTTTTATGAAAACAACCATCGTGCTGTTTGTTTTGACAAGGGTGGCGGCGCAGCTGTTTCAGTTTCAAGATGAAAGCATTGTAACCTTCCCCATCACACTGATCGTTCTGCTGCTCGCCCTCACCATGTTTAGAACCGATGCGGAGTTCCGCGACAATGTTGCCGTCGTAAGGCCGCTGATGAGCTTTGCTGTAGCGTACGTTCCGTTAGTGCTCATTACGATTGCGGCCATGTTCAAGAGAAAAGCTCGCTAACTGGATGCGGCCAAAGCGTCAGCCTACACTTTTTGCGTCAAGCTCTGTAAAAAAGTACCCATCCGTTCCAGCGCTTCGGTCAGGTTCTGAACGGAGGAAGCATAAGAGCAGCGGATATGACCTTCACCGCATGCGCCCAGCACATTGCCGGGGACAATGGCTACCTTGGTCTCGTTAAGCAGCTGCTCGGCGAATTGCTCGGACGTCAGTCCCGTATGCTTAATGGAAGGGAAGGCATAGAACGCGCCCTTCGGCTCGAAGCAGGGCAGACCGATCTCCTCGAACCCTTTCAGTACAAGACGGCGGCGCTGATCGTAGGAAGCGACCATTTCCTTCATCTCCTCCGTGCCGTTGCGCAGCGCTTCGATAGCCGCCTTTTGGGTCGTCATGGGAGCGCAGATCATCGTATATTGGTGGATTTTGGTCATGGCGCTGATCACTTCCGGATGGCCGCATGCATACCCGAGTCGCCATCCGGTCATGGCGTAAGCCTTGGAAAATCCGTTCAGCAAAATCGTCCGGTCTCTCATGCCGGGCAGCGCTGCGAAACAAGTATGCTCGCCTACATAAGTCAGTTTGTCATACACCTCGTCGGAGATGACGATCAAGTCGTGCTTCTCCACCACCTTGGCGATTTTCTCCAATTCCTTGCGCGGCATCGTAGCGCCGGTCGGATTGTTCGGGTAATTGATAAGCAATGCCTTGGTACGCGGTGTAATAGCAGCTTCCAGCTGCTCTGCGGTAAGCCGGAATTCATTGTCGGCATCGGTGCTCAAAGGAACTGCCACCCCTCCGGCCATGATCGTGCAGGGCGCATAGGACACGTAGCAAGGCTCGGCAATCAGCACTTCATCTCCCGGATGGAGGATGGCGCGGAGTGCAAGGTCTACCGCCTCGCTGACACCTACCGTAACAAGCACTTCATTGCGCGGCTCGTACTTGACTCTGTACCAGTCGTGCAAATGGCGGGCGATTTCTTCCCGGAGCTCCAGCAGTCCGGCGTTGGAAGAATACATCGTATAGCCTTGCCTTAACGATTGAATGCCGTTTTCCCGGATGTTCCAGGGAGTTACAAAGTCGGGCTCGCCGACCCCGAGCGATATGACGCCTTTCATTTCGGAAGCCATATCGAAAAAACGGCGAATTCCCGAAGGGGGAATGTTTTGGATGGTAGGAGAAATGCGATCGGACCAATTTGTAATCATGGTTACACCAGCTTTCTTTGGAATGAAATTTGGATTGAAATACAAAAAGCCCTCGCCCCTATAAAGGGACGAGAGCCTAAAACTCACGCGTTACCACCCTAATTGACATCATGACGCGCCTCCGGTTACGCCAACCTCGCACTTAAAAACAGCGCAAAAGAAGCGTAATAGAGATAGGG
Source organism: Paenibacillus sp. NPDC056579 (assembly GCF_042793215.1). NCBI lineage: Bacteria > Bacillati > Bacillota > Bacilli > Caryophanales > Paenibacillaceae > Paenibacillus > Paenibacillus sp. NPDC056579. The sequence goes on along the minus strand of NZ_JBHTVD010000011.1, from coordinate 269,467 downwards.
AGTCAGGTTTTTTCCGGTAAGGAAGCAACAAAAAAAGCCCTCCATCCCCGGAAAGGGACGAGAGCTTTGGCTCACGCGGTACCACCCTAATTGACATCATCATGTCCACTCATTCCGATAACGGCGGAAACCGGCCTTCTCTTACTGCAATGTTCAGAGGGCGACTCCGGGGCGGCTTTCGTCATGGCTTCAATCCCAGGCTCGCACCGTCCCTGAGTCGCTTAGAAATTCACCGTGTCTACTTTCCCCATCCACGTCTTTGAAGAACTAAATTACCCACACTATACCACGCTGTTTTTTCTCTGTCAATCCGGTATCGATGGAACAAAAGCCCATTTTCGGCTCATATAATGCTCTAAGGCAACTCAGGATAAGGAAGTGGCGCGAGGGTGAACATTCGTTTTCATGCACGGAAGGATAGGCCAATTAACGAGGCATCGGCGGTAGATGGAAAGTTACCGGTTTACTGTCCTCTCCCCGGGCCGGACTACCTGAACTATTGGATTCCAACCGTAAGTCTGGAGCAAATGGCGGCGACGGAATACGATGCTCTCGTAATAGGCAGCGGAGCGGGGGGAGGAGCCGCCCTATGGAGATTGTGCGAGCGGTGGAGACAAGAGGGGAAACGGATAGGGATGATAGAAGCCGGGGAGCCTGTTATTCCGACGCACGTCCAAAATATCTCCACAATGAACGAGGAGCTTGCGGAAGCTTACCTGCTCAATCCTCGGGTGTCAGAGCCGCTCGGTGAGGTCTTGCCTGAATTCCGGGGATTCCGGCGGTTTCGGCTGCTTGGGGGAAGAACGATATTTTGGGGCGCAGTCACTCCGCGCAGAAGAGGGTTCGAGCTGGAAGGGTGGCCTGTCACCGAATCGGAGCTGGAGCCATATTACAACATAGCCGAGCAATTCATGCGGGTGACGAGGCAGTTTTCCGGGGAATCCCCCTATACCCGAATTTTGCTTGAGCGGCTGCGTGAGCAGGTTTATCCCGATGCTGAGGCCTACCCGATTGCTGCGGATCTGGAGTCGACCACATTCGGGGTCATCCACTCGAATGTATTTTTCAGTTCGATTCAATTTTTGGCCGCTGCGAGACATGCGCGTCCGTTCGATCTGGCGGTCAATGCCAGGGCGGTGCGGCTCTTTACCGAAGACGGCAGAGTAACGGGCGTTAAGGTCATGTCAAATGACAAAAAATCGTTTACCGTCCGGTCACCGATCATTATTTTGTCCGCAAGCACTCTGGAGACACCAAGAATTCTTCTGAACTCAGGAATCGGGGGAAAGAGCGTCGGTCATTACTTAACCAATCATACTATCGTTACGACCCAAGCTTCAATTAGCCGAAAGCAATTTCCCGAGATGCTTGGAGGTCTTGGCATTCTTATTCCTTCAACGGCCGAGCGCCATTTCCAAATTCAAATCAGCGGCAATTTCTGGACCCAGTCGCTTAACGTGCCGCTGCAGGAGAAGCTCCTGTTTGACTTAAGCGGATTTGGCGAGGTGGAGTCCCGTTATGTAAACCGGGTCGAATTGGACACTCTGAAGACCGATGCCTATGGCGTGCCGGAAATCCGGGTCCGCTTCTCCTACAGCGACAAAGACCGTCTTGTGATCGCCCGAATGGCCGAAGAACTCATGAAGAGCATGGCCGCCTTAGGAGCGGCACCTGTGCCAAGAGATGGAGAACCTGATCTCTGCTTGCGACTTCCCGGCAGGCCGTACCATGAATGCGGCACATGCCGCATGGGCACGGATCCGGCGTATTCGGTCACGAACGCCCACGGCCAGGTCCACGGTGTCACTGGCTTGTATGTGGCTGACAATAGCGTGCTGCCTACATCCGGCGCCGCCAATCCTACCTTGACTACGGCAGCGCTGGCCATCAGAACGGCGGACGCTATCGCCGGCGGCCTGTTGTGAAATGAAGTGACTTCGTTTATTATCAGACATGTAAGTGACAAAAATCGGTAATCGATCGAAGGAAACGATAGGGAGGATGCGGCTGTGAGAATCGATGCACATCAGCATTATTGGAAGCTGGACCGCGGGGACTATGATTGGCTGACGCCGGAATCGACGGTGTTGTACCGGGATTTTTTGCCTGAGCAGCTCAAGGAGCATTTGCAAGCTAACGGTATCGATAAGACGATCGTCGTTCAAGCTGCCGCAACGGTAGCGGAGACCGAGTTTATGCTCAAGCTCGCCGAGGACAACGATACGATAGCCGGAGTAGTAGGCTGGCTGGATCTGGAAGATGCGGGCTTCCGCAGCGACTACGAGCGTTTGAAGCCAAACCGCTATTTCAAAGGCATTCGGATCATGCTGCAAGATATTGATATGGAATTTGCTTTCCGGCCTGCCGTATTGGAAGCGCTGCGCTTTTTCGAACGGGAGCAGTTCCCGGTCGATCTGTTAATCAAGACGCATCAGCTGGAGAAGACCGTCAAGCTGCTGGAGCAGCTGCCTAAGCTGCACGCTGTGATTGACCATATTGCCAAGCCGGTCATTTCCGCTCAGCAGACGGAGCCTTGGAAAGCCTTCATGGCACAAATCGCGGCGGAGCACCCGAACGTATATTGCAAGCTGTCCGGCATGGTAACGGAAGCCGATCATGAGAATTGGCAGGAGGAGCATTTCGTTCCTTATGTGCGCCACGTTGTGGAACATTTCGGCCCGCAAAGAGTCATGTACGGCAGCGATTGGCCGGTCTGCCTGCTCGCGGCGGAATACAGCGAAGTGTACAAGCTGCTGGAGCATACGCTGCCTTCCGGCTTGACCTCTACGGATCTTGAAGATATTTTCGGCAACAACGCGGCGCGTTTCTATAAGCTTTAAAACCAAGGAGGATTCCTGACGATGCCAAGTAAGGATAATGCTCTTATCATGTATGTCGGCTGCTATACGAACAAAAAGGAAGCGGCCATATCCGTGTTCCGCTGCGATCCGTCTCTGGACAAGCCGGAGCTTGTGCAGCAGGTGACGGGAATACGCAACGCTTCGTTTCTCGCCGTTGATGCTGAGGGCGGGAAGCTGTATGCCGTAAGCGAGGTGCACGAAACCGACGGCCAGCCCGGCGGTGCGGTTGCCTGCTACCGTATCGATCCCGAGTCGGGCAAGCTGACGGAGCACGGACCGCGGCAGCTTACACATGGCAACGATCCTTGCTACGTGATCGTAAATCGGCACGGAGCGCATGGCGCATGCTTGCTCGTTGCCAACTACTCCGGCGGCAGCGTCGCTCGATTCCCGCTGCGGAATGAAGATGGCGGGCTGGAACCGGCCTCGCAAATCATCGCGCACAAGGGAGCAAGCCTAGCGACGGACCGTCAGGAAGCGCCTCATCCGCATTCCATTGTGTTGGATCCTTCCGGCAGCTATGCAGTGGTACCGGATCTAGGGCGCGACAAGCTCGTCGTTTATTTGAACGCTCCGGAGCAGGGCGGACTTGTTCCGCATGGTGAAACGGAGACGGATGCCGGCGCAGGGCCGCGCCATTTCGTATTTCACCCGGATCAGCCGAGAGCTTATGTTATCAACGAGCTTAACGGCACGATAACAGCCTACGATTACGATGCGGGCCAAGGAAGCCTGAGCCCGGTTCAGACGGTACCGGTGCTGCCCGCCGATTTTCAAGGAAGCAACACCTGCGCCGATCTGCATTTGTCTCCGGACGGCAAGTTTCTGTATGGCTCCAACCGCGGCCATGACAGCATCGCCGTCTTTGCGGTCGAGCCAACATACGGCCGGCTGACGCCAATCGGACATGTGCCGACCCGCGGCAGGACACCGAGAAACTTCGGGATCACTCCCGACGGTAACTTCCTGGTTGCAGCGAACCAGGAATCGGATAATCTAGTTACATTTCGGATCGACCGGACAAACGGCATGCTGGAATGGACAGGGCAGGAGATTGCCGTTTCCGAACCGGTATGTGTAGCGTTCATGACAACAAATTCCTTGAAATAAGGCGTCGAATAAACATACGAATAGACCGCCTCCTGCCGGTATCCGGCGGGGCGGTCTTACTAATTTCCTTTTTTTGATAACGGTTTCAAAAATATCCGGTTATTTCGGCTCACATAAAGCGCCTTTACTGCTGCTCCTGGCATGATTTTTCCCCGACACAGCCGTTGTACTCGCCCAAATGTCTGGTTATCCGATCGACCGTCTGAATATACTCTTGCATTTGCTCCTCCGGCAGGTTGGCAAAAATCGTATTCGCTTCCGCCCAGATGTGTTCCCGCAGCGAATTCAGCTTTTCCTTGCCGGTATCCGTTAATTGTACGTAAATGATGCGCCGGTCCTCTACCGAGCGGATCCGTTCGACAATGTTCTGCCGCTCCAGCTTATCGACAAGGCTTGTAGCCGCTCCCAAGGTGATGGTTAAATAATCGGCAATATCGTTCATTTTCATAGATTGATGCTCTAACTGAAACATAACGGATATGGTCGAATTGTTTAATTGCGGATCCATAATGATGGTTTGAAGCGACCGCTTCATTTGGCGTCCCATTGCGAGCAAGCTTTTTAACAACATGGAAGCATCCTGTGCTCTACTCATTAGCGATTCTCCTAACCTTTATATAAATTGATGTTATTATACCACATAGGGTAAGCAATAAAGCGTATCGAAGATCACATCTATTGGCAATAAAAACAGTTGGCTAAAAAAAATAAATGACGCAAATCGACATACAGCGGTTTCATTAGACTTTATCTGTGTGTGATCTCGCCAAAATAGTACACACAATATAAGTAATACGCAAGAGGGTGCGAATGCGTTTCAAAAATTTTTACGACAGTAGATAAATTTATCCCCTTAGTATCGATTTCATACCCTGTTGTGAACCGCGGTGCGCCCCTATAATCAACCTTATCAAAGCAAATTCTTACACTTTGAATCGCGGAGGGGTCATATGAAGAAGAAAGCGGCCGCAGGGCTGGCATTATTGCTTCTCGTATCAAGTGTCGCAGCAGGCTGCGGCGAGCAGCCGAAGACGAATACGAATCCGGCTCCAGGCAGCAATACGGGGGAGAAGAAGCCGGAAGCCAAGGCGTTTACCGTATCGCTCAGACATACCCAGGTCAGGGACGATGCGAAGCTCCGGTTGAAATTGCTCGAGGATGTAGCCAAGAAGATGGAAGCCAATGTCCCCGGTCTGAAAGTGGAGCTTGAAGGCGTAGAGGATAAGGTCAACCGATTCGAAAAGCTCCCTGCGGAAATGGCCGCGGGAACGCCGCCCAAAATATTCGATTTATTCGGCGGAACCGATACCCAGAAATATGTGAAAGCGAACAGACTGCTTGATTTGACCCCGATTTTGAGCGAGCTCGGTTTGAAAGACAAGTTTTTCAACCTGGACGAATTTATGGTCGACGGGAAAGTGTACGGCTTGCCTACGGCAGGCTTCGTAGAGGGCGTATTTTACAATAAAAAAATATTCAAGGAGCTTGGCGTAGAGGTTCCGAAAACTTGGGACGAATTTCTTGCCGTAAGCGAAAAAGCAAAAGCGAAGCAAATTACGCCTCTGGCACTCGCTTCGGCCGACGGCTGGGTTATCAACATGATGATGAATACGCTGTGGGTGCGAACCGCAGGAGCGGATTCCGTAGCCGGGTTCTTAAGCGGCAGCAAGAAATGGACGGACCCCGATGTGCTGGACGCATTCAAGCGATATGAAACATTGGTGAAAAAAGGATATTTCCAGGAAGGCAACCTGGGCTTGAAATATGCCGAGCAGCAGAACAAGTTCCGCATAGGCGAAGCAGCCATGCTATTTGACGGCAGCTGGGCCAACTCGGCGGTCGTCGATCCGGAGAAATCGAAGATTCCGAACGACGTCGGCTTCTTCAACTTCCCAGGTGTCGGCGGCAAGGGCGACGGGCTGATCAACGGCAGCTATTCCAACGGCTACGGCTTCTCGGCGGCATTGAACGATTCCGAGCTCAAAGCGGTTAAGGAATTCATCAAGCTGATGTACAGCGAGGAAATGCAGAAGCGCCAGCTGAAGGAATCCGGCTTCCTGCCGGCTATGAAGCTATCCGATTTGTCCGGTGTGAATCCGATCGTCGGAGAAATTTTGAATGCGGCCAATGCGAAGCAGTTTCCGGCATTCGATTCCGTCGTTCAGGCGAAGGTAAGAGAAGCGCTGGAGGCAGGAATGCAGGAGCTTCTCGGGGGCAAATCCACCGCTGAGAAAGCGACGGAAAAGGTGCAAAAGGCGCAGGACGACGCGAACAAGGATACGAAAAAATAGTCCCTACCACGGATGCGGGTATCTCGCCATAACGGGATACCCGTTCTTGCTTCCGGACGGCAGGCCCATCCTTTCGCAAAAGGCAGGAAGTAAGGAGGACTCCGCAATGAATAAGACGATGCGCAATCCGCTCACTTATACACTATTCATCATTCCTACGATGCTGTTTTACATGATGTTTTTCATGATTCCTCTGCTTCAGTCGCTGCAGCACGCGTTTACCCGCTGGGACGGGGTTAATCAGCCCGAATTCAACGGGCTCGACAATTTCATTCAAGCGTTCCAAGACGAGCTGGTCTGGCATTCGCTGCTCAATAACATCTGCTTCATTCTGTTTGCCGTCGTGGTGCAAATTCCCGTTATCATCGTGCTGGGCATTGCCATCTCCTCGATCCGGCGCTGGAAGGGCTTGTATAAGACGACCGTGTTTGTTCCGAGCATTTTGTCCACCGCCGTCGTCGGCATCCTGTTCTCCTTCATCTACCATCCGGAGATCGGATTACTGAACCAGCTGCTCAAATCGGCCGGAGCAGGCAGTCTGGTCCATACGTGGCTTGCCGACGACAAAACGGCGATGCTCGCTATTCTCGTTACGAACGCCTGGCAGTGGACCGGATTCTATGTCGTGCTTGTATTGGCGGCCATTCTTGGCATTTCGACGGAAGTATACGAGGCCGCAGAGCTCGACGGGGCTACCGGCTGGTCCAAAGCATGGCATATTACGATTCCGCTTATTCGCTCGGTCATTATGGTCATTATTCTGTTGTCGATAACCGGAGCGATGAAGGCGCTTGATATTGTAATGGTCATGACCGGCGGAGGGCCTGCGAACCAGACCGAAGTGCTGGCCACCTATATGATCAAGCAAGGCACGCGGCTGAACGAATACGGGTACGGCAATGCGATTTCTATTCTGATCGTGCTGTTCACCCTCGCATTAACGGTTCTATTTCAGCTGGTGTCCAAACGATTCGGGGAGGTGGAGACATGAAAACCGCAATGATGAAACGCGCATTGATCCATTTGATGCTGTGGTGCTATCTGATCTTCACACTGTATCCGCTTGTATGGATATTGAACTCCTCGTTCAAAACGAATAAAGAAATCATCTCCAATCCGTGGGGATTGCCCCAGCAATTCACGTTCAGCAATTATACGAACGCCTGGACGGGAGCGAAAGTCAGCACTTATTTTTTCAATAGCTTCTATGTTAGTATATTGGCAAGTGTAGTAACGATGTTGCTCGCAGCCGCCGCGGCTTATGCGCTTACAAGAATGAGGATGAAAGCGGTTAACAAAGCGGTCGGCGGATTGCTGCTGCTGGCGCTTCTCGTTCCGGGCGGGACGCTGATTTTGCCGTTGTTCATTTGGCTGCGCGACCTTCATTTGTACAATACGCATTTCGCGCTGTTGTTTCCATATATCACATTCGGCCTGCCGTTAACGGTGTTCATAATCTCCGCGTTTATGAAATCGATCCCGCAGGAGCTGGAGGAAGCGGGGGTCATGGACGGATTAAGCGCCTTCGGCTTGTTCGCCAGAATTATCCTTCCTATTACCGTTCCGGCGCTGGTGACGGTGTTCATATTGAACTTTTTGTCCAATTGGAACGAGTTTGTCATGGCTTATTTATTTCTCTCCAAAGAAAAGCTTCGAACGCTTCCGACGGGAATGGTTGCGTTCATGAACCAGTTCAACATGAACTATGGCAGCTTGGCCGCATCCATCATGTTCAGCGTGCTGCCGGTCATTGTCGTATATGCCGTATTGCAAGAGAAAATTATCGAGGGAGTTACCGCAGGCAGCACGAAAGGATAGCGGAGCCGCGGCCTTCCTTGGCCGGTTGGGGGAGACACGGCTCGATGAATCTTCGCAAGAAAGTGTTTATAGCCTTCATGGCTTTCATCGTCCTTCCGCTGTTCGTGCTCGGGCTGATCACCTACCTCGTATCGCAATATATTATCGGGGAGAATTATGCGGAGCAATCGGAGCTTACGTTAAAAGCGGTTGGTCGCAATCTGACTTATGTGCTCAAAGAGGCGAATTACTTTTCGGAATCTTACATGCTGCGTGAGGATATCCAGAGTGTGCTGGGGACGGGCCAAACCTTTGATGCGGTTGCCTTGACCGAGTACGGAAGGCTGCTGCAGCGGACTTTTTTATCCTACACACCGGCCTATTCCGCGGCTTTATACGATTTTGACGGCAAGGTGTTCAGCGAGGGCAAGATCGGATACCGCAGATTATCTTACGAGGAGCTGTTCCGGCAGCCGGTGTACAAGGAAGCGATGAGGCTGAACGGGATACCGGTGTGGATAGGCCCCCACGAGGAACCGGAATTGACCGGTGACGGCCCGTTTTTTACGATGCTGCGGGTGGTCAACGATAAATATACGCTGGATAACAAAGGCATATTGCTTCAGCAATTTCAATTTCAGGAATTGAACAAAATTTTTAACGATTACGATTCGGGTCGGAATGCGGATAACCGGTATATGCTTGTCAATCAGGACGGGCTCGTCATGGTCGACAGCAAGTCGGAGCTGCAGGGTCTCCTTCTGTCCGGGCTGCTTAGCTCGAGTATGGATTGGAGCAAGGACTATGACAGCAGGAAGCTCGAGTTCGGTGGCGTAGAAAGCGTCGTTTCCGTGCACCATCCGGAGCTTGACCGCTACGGCAAAATGAACTGGAGTGTCGTCTCCGTCACGCCATGGCGGTATTTGTCCGGCAAAACCGAGCAGGTGCTGCGGTGGATCGGAGCGATTACCGCGCTATGCTTGCTCAGCGCTCTGCTGTTTAACCTGTTGTTCGTAAACCGGAACATCCGCTTTATTCTATATGTCGTGCAGCTGATGAAACGGGTGGAGATCGGAGACCTCCGCATCCGCGCGGAGGCGGCCTCGAACGATGAAACGAGCGTGCTGGCGCGCGGCTTCAACAGTCTGGTAGAGCGGATCAGCGGTCTGCTGGAGGAGGTGAAGCGCGAGCAAGAGCGTAAAAACAAAGCGGAGCTGATGCTGCTGCAAGCCCAGATCAAGCCGCATTTTTTATTCAATACGCTCGAATCCATCAACGCGCTGGCCGCGCAAAACGAGGGGCGCAAAGTCAATAAAATGGTGCGTCAGCTCAGTACGATTCTGCGCATCAGCTTTCAGACTTCAGAGCAAATACCGCTCTCATTGGAAATGGATCATTTGCGCAATTATTTGGAAATCCAAAGCTACCGGTTCGAGGAGCTGTTCGAATATGAACTTGACATCCCTAATTCGCTGCGCGATAGTCTGATTCTGAAGCTGACCTTGCAGCCATTGGTGGAAAACAGCATTCAGCACGGGTTCGAGGGGATTGCCTATAAAGGTCGGGTTCATGTCAAAGCGGAGGACCACGGGGAGCACATCGTCCTCTGGGTGGATGACAACGGCATCGGCATCGATTCGGCCGTGCTGTCCCGTTTACATTATAAATCCGGCATAAGCCAGTCGGCGGCAAAATTACATGCGGCGGCTATTGCGGCTGCCGTTCGGGAAGAAGGAGCCAGCGCAAGAACCGGTCTCGGTCTACCCAATGTGGCGGACCGGTTAAGAATCCGCTACGGCTGCCGGTACGGGCTATGGCTGTGCAGCGAGCCGGGGCAAGGCACGCTGATTCGGATCGTCATTCCTAAACAAACGGCGGGTGAACCGGATGAAGCTTAAAGCGATGCTTGTGGATGATGAAATCAATATTATCCGGAATTTGCAAAAAGTCATTTCTTGGGAAGCCATGCAGTTGGAGCTCGTAGGGATGGCTTCGAATGGTGCTATGGCTCTGGAGCTGGCGCAAGAGCATAATCCGGACCTGATTCTGTCCGATATCCGCATGCCGGTGATGGACGGCATTACGATGCTGCAGCGGCTAAGGGAGCAGGGCTTCCAAGGAGAGGTCATTATGCTGACCGGCTTCCAGGAGTTCGATTATGCGCGGTCCGCCATCAAGTACGGCGCGAAGGATTATATCGTCAAGCCGATTGATTACGAGGAGCTGCAGCAGGTGATCGAACGGCTGGCCGGGGAGCTGAGAAGCAAGTTCGCCGGCAGGGAAAGAGACAGCAACCGGTGGAAGCAGCTGTCGGGCATCGCATACGAGAAGGTGCTTCTCGACGCGCTTATGAATTGTCCTGCGGGGATAAGCCGTCAACTTCTCGATGTAGGTTCCATAAAATGGAACAATACGAGGTTTATATTGTATGTAATCGATCTGGACGATTATTCGCAGCTTACCGTCCAGGATGAGCGGGAGCGGAGGCTGGTGCATTTTGCCGTTCGCAATGTGCTGCAGGAGGTACTGCTCGACGATTGTCCCGATTACTCGGTTCTGCAAACGAGAGAAGGAGAATGGTGCCTGCTCGCAGCAGAAGAACGATCGCCGGGCAAGCCGTCCGGTCAGCTGAGGCATTGGGCGGAACGGATGCAGCAGGCCGTGGAACGCTACACCCGGCTCTCGGTCAGTGTAGGCGTATATCCGGCATCGCTGTCACTGGAGGAGCTCTCGGGTGCTTACCGGAGCGCCAAACAAGCCATGCGGTTATCGTTGCAGGCGAAGCATATCGAAATCATCGGAGAACGTGCCGAAGCCGTTCATTCGGTAAGCTCCTTTTGGACTATGGCCGACGGTCTCGTTGCGGCTTTGCTGCAGGGAGATCAGGAGAAGGCGCACGAACTGCTTGAGCGGCTCTTGAGAGAGCTGGCGGAGCCGTCGTCCTTGCAGGCGGAGCCGATGCTCCATTTTCTAAGCATCCATTTGCTGCGGGAGATGAGAAGCGTCGGCATCCTGACGGCCGAGCAGGAGCAGACGTTGTGGCTTGAGCTGAACGGGAGTCGTCACATCAAGCTGCTGGTGCAGACGATCTACCGCATCGCCTCCGAATGCGCGAACGGATCCGCAGGGAACAGCCGCAAATCCATTGAGCTGCTGATGGCTTGCGCCAAAGACTATATTCACCGCAATGTTACCCGCGACTTGGGAGTGGAGGAGCTCGCATGTCATCTTGGAATCAGCACGAGCTATTTCAGCCAGCTGTTCAAGCAGCATTTCGAAGAAACCTTCGTCGAGTATGTGACGCGGCAGCGGATAGAGCTTGCCAAGACGCTTCTCTCGTCGAGCGGCAAAAGCGTAACGCAAATCGGCAAGCTGGTCGGCTATGCGGAACGGCGCTATTTCACCAAAGTGTTTCATAAGCATGAGGGCATGAGTCCCTCGGAATATCGGGAGTACCTTTCACAGCCGAGTTCCTGTCCAAGTGATTCCAGTCCGTTGAATTCTAGCCGGTAAACCTGAGGATGGAAGGTGAAAAAGGATGATGGCGGATCACCATTGGACCTTAAAGCGGAAAATCGGCCAGATGGTCATGTGCGGCTTCCATGGAACGGAGCCGTCGGATGATATCGCCCGGTTGATTCGCGACGAGCATATCGGCGGCGTTATTTATTTCCGCCGCAATTTACGGGATGCTGCCCAAGCGCGGAGGCTGTCTACGCAATTGCAGCAGCTTGCAGGCGGGAAGGTGCAGCTGCTCATAGCCATCGATCAAGAGGGAGGCATGGTGAACCGGATTGACAACGGTGTCACGATCATGCCGGGAGCGATGGCTCTGGGCGCGGCGCGTAACACCGCCTTCGCCCGGCAGACGGCGCGTGCGGCTGGTGAGGAGCTGAAGCGCCTCGGCATCAACATGAACTTTGCCCCTTGCCTCGATGTTAACAATAACCCGGCCAATCCGGTGATCGGAGTACGATCTTACGGGGAAAACCCGCAGCTTGTAGGCGAGCTGGGTTCCGCCGCGGCGATGGGCTATCAGGAGGCGGGCGTGGCCGCGACGGTCAAGCATTTCCCTGGCCATGGCGACACCGGCGAGGATTCGCATCTCGCGCTGCCCTTGGTACCGCATGGCCGCGAGCGGCTGGAGCGAGTGGAGCTCGCTCCATTCCGGCAGGCGATTGCGGCCGGCGTCGACGCGATCATGACGGCTCACGTCATGTTTCCGGCCTTCGAGCCGGAGCGCGTGCCGTGCACGCTGTCGGGCAAGGTCTTAACCGAGCTGCTGCGCAGGCAGCTCGGGTTCACCGGCGTCGTCGTCACCGACTGCCTGGAAATGGGCGCGATCGCCGATCACTTCGGCGTCGCGGAAGGCGCGGTGCGCGCCGTCGAGGCCGGGGCTGACCTCATTCTGGTCAGCCACCGCATCGAGCGGCAGCAAGCCGCGCTAGCCGCCCTGCTCCGTGCCGTGGAGCAGGGGCGCATCCCCGAGCGGCGGATCGACGAATCCGTGACACGGATTCTGGCGATGAAGCGCCGCAGGGGGCTGTTGGGCGGCGGCGGGGCGTCTGCCGCCAGTGATGTGCCAGCCGCAGAAGCTGCGCTGCGGCTTGCGGAGACAGTCAGCGAGCGGAGCGTCACGCTGGTGAAGGAGGCCGGGCGGCTGCCGCTCGACGCGGGCAAGCCGGTCTTCGTCGTCTGGCCGGAGGTTCGCGTCGGCACCGAGGTCGATGAAGTGATACCTCAGACGGAAACATTGGGCTTCTGGCTGCAGCGGCTCGGATATACCGTTCGTGAGGAACGGATCGGCGTCACCACGATGAAATGGGAAGCCGACTATTTATTGCAGGAAAGCTTGGGTTACGAGCAGGTGGTTGTATTGACATACAACGCTGAAGCTTCGCCTCAGCAGGTTCGGCTTGTCAAGAAGCTTGAAGCCCGCGGCATTTCCTTGATTGTCGCCTCCGTGCGGATTCCTTACGATCTGAATGCTTTTCCCCATATCGGGACGTACATTGCCTGTTACGAGAATCGGCCTTCCGCTATGAGGGCGCTGGCTTCCGTGCTGGCTGGGCGGATTCAAGCGTTCGGCAAGCTGCCTGTTACTATACGACCCGCCTATCCGTATGGATGGTCGTGGAACGGTTGAGCGGCAAGGACTTGTTGGCGGCAATAGCTTTGCCGAGAAAACCAATGAATGTAAAGCTGCTGCTGGGTATCCCGGTGGGGTACCTCCTTTTATCCGCTGTTGTTTTCGGGAACTTATCCGTCCGTGCGGTAACTTCCGGTGAGAACAAAGGCGGGCGCTATCGCTCCTCCAAGAGATACACCACCTTCTCACCAAGCTTTCAATAACCTGGCTTTCTCGACAAGACAGCGGCCGCCTTCTGGCGGCCCTTCAGATTGTTGACAAAGCCCCATGGATTAAAGGGTTTAACTGTTAGAACTCAAGAGCGTGCCTTCTTATGAGCAATGTTGTTTCGGACATCAGATCCGTTATTTTACCAAAAATGCCTCTATTTGCAGGGTGATCGGACCGTAGTTCCGCTATTTCGCCAAAAACCACTGTTTTCGCATGCAAAATTTGCAAATAGCGGCCTCTGTGTCCGATCACACTGCAAAAGAAGCCTCATACCAAGGAATAGCGGAACCTCTGTCCGATAGACCACCACCAGCCACCATGTCCTAAGCTCTCTCCATAATCATAAACAAATGGATCCCAGGACAACTATTTACTATGTAATAATGCGAGGTCGCAATTGGATATGCCATCGGGCCTGATACCTTGCAGCAGCTTCAACAATCCTACAGGCTTCTCGACAAGCAAAGGCCACCTTCCGGTTGCCCTTGGAGTTTGTTCAGAAACTTGCAAAAACTGAAATTTTGTTGCATACCCCGGTGCGGTATACCTCTCCAGCCGCAATTGAAACCCGTGAATCTGTTTAGAGTAAGTGGTATTTTAAACAGGTTCAATGGCGGACTTACACTCCTCCGAGCTATACCCAACCTACCTATTACAAAAATCTCAATGCAATAAAGGCTTCTCTACAACCCAAGGGCCGCCTTCTGGCGGCCCTTGATCGCTTTGTATATAATAGAGAGGCAATGGAAATAGCCGGATACGCCCCATAAGGAGAATCGAATCGATGCCAGCCGTCATTTTAGTTATAGATGTAGGTAACACCAATACGAAAATTGCCGTCTACAACGGAAAGCATATGGACTATTTCTGGAGAGTGACGACCCAGCGGGACATGACGCCGGAGGAATTCTGGATCGTGCTTCATCAGCTGTTTCTGCAAAGCCGCTTTGCATACGAAACTTTGCAAGGAGTCATAGTGAGCTCCGTCGTGCCTCCGGTCATGTCGGCGATCCGCGAAGCGTGCCGCAGCCGCCTCGGGATGCAGGTGATGGAGTTCGGCCCCGGCCTCCGGACCGGGCTGACCATCAAGACCGATCATCCGGCGCAGGTCGGCTCCGACCGGATAGCTCTGGCTATTGCGGCGCTGCAGCTCTACGGCCCGCCAGTTATCGTCATAGGGCTCGGAACGGCAACGACGGTCAATGTAATCGATGACCGGAGCCAGTTTATCGGCGGAGCCATACTGCCCGGCGGATTCATCTCTGCCGAAGCGCTGTACCAGCAAACGGCACAGCTGCCGACCGTCAATATCACGAGCCCTCTAAGAAAGCTTACACATGATACGGCGTCCAGCATGACCTATGGCATTGTGAACGGAATAGCCGGACAGGTAGATGGGATCGTAGACCGCATCCAGGAAGAAATGCACCTTCCGTTCACGGTTATCGCGTCCGGCGGACTTGCGGAGCTGATTTCTCCGGAGTCCCGGACCATCCAGCATACCCATCCCGATCTCGTACTGGAAGGCTTGCGGATTACTTGGGAGCTAAACCAATGAGAAAACCTCTATCGAGGTCTTTCAAGATGAGCGACCGCGTTCAATGGTAGGTTTTATCGCCAATAGGAAAGATCCTCGCTTCGCTTTATTACTTTACCGAACTTATGCTTTCCTATGTGGTGAGCAAACCTCTATCGAGGCTTTTCAAGATGAGCGACCGCATTCAATGGTAGGTTTTATCGCCAATAGGAAAGATCTTCGCTTCGCTTTATCACTTTGCCGAACTTATGCTTTCCTATATGGTGAGCAAACCTCTATTGAGGCTTTTCAAGATGAGCGACCGCATTCAATGGTAGGTTTTATCGCCAATAGGAAAGATCTTCGCTTCGCTTTATCACTTTGCCGAACTTATGCTTTCCTATATGGTGAGCAAACCTCTATTGAGGCTTTTCAAGATGAGCGACCGCATTCAATGGTAGGTTTTATCGCCAATAGGAAAGATCTTCGCTTCGCTTTATCGGTTTACCGAACTTATGCTTTCCAATGTGGTGAGCAAACCTCTATCGAGGTCTTTCAAGATGAGCGACCGCGTTCAATGGTAAGTTTATCGAGGCCTTCCAAGAGCTTCGCCTCCGATAACCTCGGATATCTTCTCAATTTTATTGTGGCAAAACGAAAGGCCGCCCGCTTCTTGAGTGAAGCGGACGGCCTTATTTTTATGCAAACTTTATGGAATATGGACGGTTCTTATTTGCTCCATATGGAGAAAAACCGTTTCTCCTCCGGCAGCGACAAGCTCGACCATTCCGTTTCGGATCGATTTGAGCTGACCTATTGTGTGGGGATCGTCCCCCGAATCGAGCACAACGAGGCGGCCTTCCAGCTTTTTCATCTGCTGATCGAACGTCCGCGCCAAGGTTAAGGAAAGCGGGCTTAGAGGGAAGCGTTCGAGCATCAACGCATACGGCGTAACATTCGGTTCGTACGGAATCATATATTTTAACTGCTGCATCGGAATGTAAACGACCTGATAGACAGGGGAGTAGAAGGCGAAGAAGTCGTTCATGACACTGGTTACATAGCCGTGGAGCGGCTGGCTGCCGGTAATAACCATTTCGGTAAATACGCCTTTTGCATTCATTAACATTTTACGATATGAGATATCCTGCTCGTCGTCGAACAGCGGTTCTGTCAGCATGACGCCGTTATCCCCGGTTCTTTGATCGTCATCCAATACCAGCTGCCGCAAATGCAGCAGCGGGATGTATATATATTTCCGCCCGTTATTAAGTATGATCATGTCGTTGCCAAGATGGTCCAGATTTCCGCGGAGCGGAGCATTAATTCCGGAAATCGTAAGTATTACGTTTTGTCCTAGCAAATCGGTTAAAGCTGCCATATCGCACCTCCTCTACATTTGAAGTTTCCGACGGATTCCGGCTTTTATAGCAAACTGATACTCTATTAATATGTTCCCGGTCGTCCTTCGGACTGGTTGGCCAACTAGGATCAAGTTAATTTCCACTTCCAACTAGCAAAAATTAAGAGAGGCGGACGCTGAAATAGATCCCCGAGACACGGGCGGAAGCCGTGACGAGCGGCTATACGAAGGCATAACGTAAAGTACTACAAAAGTCTATCATCCGTTGATAGGCTTTTTGCTTTTCAAGGAAAGGCGGAAACATTCCATGGATATTCGCACAATGCATATTTTGATCGGCGAAAAGGAGCTTTCGGAGCTGCAAAAAAATGTATGGAGCGATAAATTCGAACCGGCGCAACTCGTCAGCCAAGACAAAAAGGAACCTGTCAAAATACGTATCCGCGGCGGACATACAAGGGAATACCCCAAAAAATCATACGAGATCGTGCGAAACGGAAAGACGTATCATTATAATGCCGAAACCGACGATCCGTCCATGATCCGCAATGCGCTCTCTTTTCGTTTCTTCGAAATCATAGGTGTGCCTTGTCCCAAAACCCGGCATTGTCTTATGAAGATTAACGGCAAAAGCCATGGCTTGTATTTGGAAATCGAAGGGGTAGACCGGATTTTTTTCCGCAAAAGAGGCATTGGCGTTCGTTCCTTAATGTACGCCTCCAACGACTTGGCCGATTTCAGCCTGCTTCACCCTGATACGGGGCGGAGAAAAGCCTCCTTATTCCAGGGCTATACGTTAAAGATCGGCAATGAAGCCGACCGTACCCATTGGAAATCGTTCATTTTAAAGCTCAATACGCTTAAAGGCCCCCGTTTGGGGCGATACTTGAAGCAACGATTGCATATTGACAACTATCTCCGGTGGCTGGCCGGCGCCGTTTTGACGGGAAACTATGACGGCTTTGAACAAAACTATGCGATATTCCGGCATAAACCGAGCAATAAATATTGGATCAGCCCTTGGGATTACGAAGGCACCTGGGGGAGAAATTGCTACGGAAAGAAGGTCGACAGTGACCTGGTACGCGTGACCGGATACAACAAGCTGACCAAGATGCTCTTATCCTTCCCACCGATTCGCAAACGGTACAAGAAAATACTTCACGATTTACTGAACCGCCATTTTACACTTAAGAAAATAGAACCGATGGTGCAGGACATGTATCAATCGATCGCCCCGCATATATACCGGGATACGACGCGGAAATGGTCATCCTCCGTCTTCGATGGAGAGCCTCAAATCATCCGGGATTATATTATTGAACGGCGGAATATCGTTGCCGAAGAGCTGAAAAAGCTTTGATAGGTAAGCATCTGCGGTCGTTTTATGAAACGGCTCGGATGGTATTCGACAAAGTTTGTCGATTCCAGTGCAAATAAGTTGACGTAAAGCATCATTCAAAGGCATAATGAATTAAAATCGATTTAAGGGAATGGATAAACGAATGGGCATTGAGCAGCTTCTTGAGAAGGCGTCCAGCTATGTAAAAGAAAATGATCTGAAGCGTATAAGAGAAGCCTACGAGTTCGCTGAACAGGCTCATTCGGGCCAGGTTCGCAAATCAGGGGAGCCTTATATACTTCATCCGTTGGCTGTAGCGGAAATCTTGGTCAACATGCAGATGGATACGACTTCTATCATAGCCGCACTGCTTCACGACGTGGTGGAGGACACGACCGTTTCTCTGGAAACTGTGAATGAGAGATTCGGCAAAACCTGTGCCATGCTGGTGGACGGTTTGACCAAGCTCGAGAAAATCAAATTCAAAACAAAAGAAGAGCAGCAAAACGAAAACTATCGAAAAATGTTTGTAGCGATGGCTCAGGACATCCGCGTCATTTTGATTAAACTGGCCGATCGCTTACATAATATGCGCACGCTCAAGCACCAATCGGAGGAAGCACAGCGGAGAATTGCGGATGAAACGCTGGAAATCTTTTGCCCGATCGCCCACCGGCTCGGTATTTCTGCGATCAAATGGGAGATGGAGGACATCGCCCTCCGTTATTTGAATCCTCAGCAGTATTACCGGATCGTGAATTTGATGCAGAAGAAACGAACCGAGCGGGAGAAATATATCCAGGATGTCATCGAAACGGTGAACGGGAAGCTGTCCGAAATGGGGATCGACAGCGACATCTCGGGACGTCCAAAGCACATTTACAGCATTTACAAAAAAATGACCGCGCGCAACAAGCAGTTTAACGAGATTTACGATTTGCTGGCGCTTCGGATTATTGTAGACAACATCAAGGATTGCTACGCAACCCTGGGTATTATTCATACATTATGGAAACCGATGCCGGGACGGTTCAAGGATTATATCGCTATGCCGAAGCCGAACATGTACCAGTCGCTGCATACGACCGTGATCGGTCCGAAAGGCGAGCCGCTAGAGGTGCAAATTCGTACCTTCGATATGCACAAGACGTCGGAATACGGGATTGCCGCCCACTGGGCTTACAAGGAAGGCAGTATGGTTCCGTCCGGCAGCTTCGAGGACAAGATGAACTGGTTCCGCGAGATTTTGGAGCTTCAGCAGGATGCGCAGGACGCTTCGGAGTTCGTCGAATCGTTGAAGATGGACTTCTTCTCGGACCTCGTCTTCGTGTTCACGCCGAAGGGCGAGGTAATTGAACTGCCGGCCGGCTCCGTGCCATTGGATTTCGCCTACCGGATTCATACCGAGGTCGGCAACAGGACCATAGGCGCCAAGGTGAACGGACGCATTGTACCGCTGGACTTCCGGCTCAAAACCGGCGATATCGTTGAAATATTAACGTCCAAACACTCTTATGGTCCAAGCCAGGATTGGATCAAGCTGGCGCAATCCTCCCACGCCCGGACGAAAATCCGGCAGTGGTTCAAGAAGGAGAAGCGTGAGGAAAACGTGGAAAAAGGCAAGGAAGCCATCGAACGCGAGCTGAAACGCCTCGGGATCGATCCTCCGACGCTGATGAAGGACGACGAGCTGATGGAGGTTGCCAAAAAGTTCAACTTCAACGAAATTGAAGATATGTATTCTGCCGTAGGCTTCAACGGGATAACGGCGGCGCAAATCGTTACCCGCCTCACCGAAAAGCTGCGCAAGCAGCAGGAAGAGGCGAGACAGCAGGCCATGCAGCTGTCCGAGGAAGTCAAAGAGCTCAAATCGGCTCCGACTGAGCGCAAAGGAAGACCGACTCACGGCGTCCGCGTCAAAGGCGTGGACAACGTATTGGTTCGGTTCGCGCGCTGCTGCAATCCGGTACCCGGTGATCAGATCACCGGATATATTACCCGGGGGCGCGGAGTCTCCGTGCATCGGGTCAACTGTACGAACATTCCCGTTACGGACAATGGGGATGACGGCAATCGTGTCATTGACGTAGAATGGGCGGATTCCATTGAGGCCAACTATAACGTAGAAATTGAAATTACGGGACATGACCGCTTTAACTTCTTGAACGAGGTGCTGCAGGCGGTATCGGAAAGCAAAACGGCGATTTCCGCCGTCTCGGGCCGCTCGGACAAAAACAAAATGGCCATCATCCATATGACGATTCTTATCCGCAACATCGAGCATTTGCACAGTGTCGTCGAAAGAATCAAGCGGGTGAAGGACGTCTATTCCGTTCAGCGGATTATGCAGGCGTAGAACCTGGTCAATATAATGAATTGAGGGTAACGATAGTCATGAGAGTAGTCGTACAGCGCAGCAAGCAGGCACAGGTCACGGTTGACGGTGCCGTCGTCGGCTCCATCGATCACGGGCTCGTCCTGCTGGTCGGTATTACACATGAAGACACGGAGCAGGATGCCAAACTTGCTGCAGATAAAATCGCAGGGCTGCGAATATTTGAGGACGAGTCAGGGAAAATGAACCATTCTGTCCTGGACGTAAAAGGACAAATATTGTCCGTTTCTCAGTTTACTTTATACGGGGACTGCCGCAAAGGGAAACGGCCCAATTTCATGGCGGCCGCCCGTCCGGAGCAGGCGAAGCCGTTATACGACCGCTTTAACGAGCTGCTGCGCGAGCAGGGCTTGCAGGTCGAAACCGGCATTTTCGGGGCTATGATGGACGTTTCGCTTATCAATGACGGTCCGGTTACGCTCATCGTGGAGAGTAAATAGCAAGCCGAGCGGTACAAGCCTGCTTGGGCTTGAAACATATCGAAACCATACACTGCCGAATGGTTAGGTTTATGCGGATTTGGACAAAATAAGCATATACTTACCACAAGGAGATTTCTTGCTCATGCACCAGTCCGGCAAAGAGAAAGTAGCGGTACTGCCCGAGCAGCAGCTGTTGTATTGCAGTGTGGAGGAATCCATGGGGATGGCTGCCGCTTATTTAGTCGACAACGAGCTGTCCGCAGGGTTTTCATCCGTCCACGAGCAAATCAAGCGGCAGCCTCGCAAGACGTTCCGATAATAACCGAAAGACCCTCGGATATCCGGGGGTCTGTTTCTTTTCTTGGTAGCGGGCCATGTGGTACACTGAGACTAGTTTTTTTCGACGCATGTCGACTCATACAATATGTTTTAGGTTATAGAAGTACGGTAACGGAGGGATTCGGCTTTGAAAATCTATTTAGAGCGGGATGGCTTTGAAGGCTATTCTACCGATATGTTTCATATATGCAAGCTGTTTTTTGAAGAAGTAGAGCTCATTTACGAGCCGTCTGACGACGCAAATCTGCATATGAAGATTACGATTCGGACTGACGAATCGGCGCGTCTCGCCTACGGAGACATCCGCCTAAGCAGCCCGGCGGGAGGAGAAGTCTACACCTCCCGTTACGAGAAAAAGCTTGGAGCGCGAGAAGAGACCTACAAGCGAGCAATCAAGCGAGTAATCGGTTTCTGCATGCTGCATGTTCTGCGGGATTACACCGGGCTGGAGCAAGCATGGGGAACGCTTACCGGCGTCCGTCCGACCAAGCTCATGCACAACATGATGATGAAGAACAGCTTGGAGGATTGCGTTCAAATGCTGCGCGACGAATATTTGGTCACCGAGCCCAAAGTGCAGCTGCTTGCCGGGATTGCCGAACGCCAGCTCAAGGTCATTCCCGATTTGTTCCGGCTCGACCGGGAGGTCAGCATCTATATCGGCATTCCGTTTTGTCCGACCAAATGTGCTTATTGCACATTCCCTGCCTATGATATCCGCGGCAACAACGGATCTGTTGAAGCGTTCCTTGAAGGTCTGCACGACGAGATCCGGATTACGGGCCAATGGCTCCGGGAGACGGATTTGAAAATTACGACGATCTACTGGGGCGGCGGCACTCCGACAAGTATTACGGCCGAGCAGATGGACGCACTGTTCGTAACGATGAGCGAAACATTTCCGCACTGGGATGAGGTGCGGGAGCTTACCGTCGAAGCGGGGCGGCCCGATACGATCACGGAAGACAAGATTGAGGTTATGAAGAAATGGAACGTCGACCGGATCAGCATCAATCCCCAGAGCTTCACGCAAGCTACATTGGACGCTATCGGCCGTCATCATACGGTAACGGAGACGCTGGATAAATTCAAGCTGGCGCGTCAAATGGGCATGAACAACATTAATATGGACTTGATCATCGGCCTGCCTAATGAAGGAATGAAAGAGCTGCAGAAAACGCTGGACCAGACGGAGCAGCTGCTTCCGGAATCGCTCACTGTTCATACGCTTTCTTTTAAGCGTGCTTCCCGCATGACGAAGAACAAGGAAGATTACGAGGTAGCGGAACGCGACGAGATCGAGGAAATGATCCGCACGACGGCGGAATGGACCGAGCAGCAAGGCTATGTGCCTTACTACATGTACCGGCAGAAGAACATTCTCGGCAATCAGGAGAACGTCGGCTACGCCCTGGAAGGCTATGAGAGCTTGTACAACATCCTGATGATGGAGGAAAGACAGACGATCATTGGCCTCGGCTGCGGGGCGGTGAGCAAAATTTTGTTCCCCAAAGTCGAGCATGAGGACGGCTATGAGCAGCGAATCGAGCGGTTTCCGAATCCGAAAGAGCCCGCGCTCTATAATCAAGCTTACAAGGAATATGTCGTGAAGAAAATCAAACTGCTTGATGAGGCTTACAAAGAAGCTGCGCTAAAATGAAACATAATTCGACTCTGCTACGTATATACAAGTTGGGGAATTGTTCCTGAATTGTTCCTTTACTTATAAAAACGCAAGACAATAACAAGTTACGAGGTGCGCAATGGGGAAAGCAGGTTATTCGACCGGCAATGCAAAGGGCTGGCTGTTAGCAGTTATTGCTCTCGTATTGGTGGCTGCTTTGGGAGCCGCGGTCTACGTATTTGCATCAAAGCAAGGGGGCTCGGTCGCACCGGGCAAGGCGAAACCGCAATCGCTGCAAGAAGTCAAATCCGCCAAAGACATTAAAAACAGCTATGACGTCATCGTCGTTGGCACCGATCCCGAGGGCGTTGCCGCAGCGGTTTCCGCAGCGCGCAACGGAATGAAGACATTGCTCGTGGACGGCAGAGACCGGACGATTCTGGGCGGTCTTATGACGGAAGGCTGGCTCAACAGCATCGACATGAACTATGAGCCGACCAAAGGAATTATCGGCAAGCACGATATTATGAACAAAGGGATTTTCAGCGAGTGGTACGGCAAGATCGAAGGCGATTCGTTCGATATTACGACGGCCGCCAATGCGTTCTATGACATGGTATCCAAGGAAAAGAACATCGATCTACTGATGAAGACGAAGGAAATCGTTCCGGATGTGACCAAGAGCGGGGATAAAACGACCGTAACCGGCGTCACGATTACTAAGGCGGACGGCAGCAAGCAGACGGTAAAAGCGAAAGCGGTTATCGATGCGACGCAGGACGGCGATATTGCGGATGCCGCCGGCGTTCCTTTCACTCACGGACGTGAGGATCTGGGGGATGTGAAAAGCCGGATGGCCGTTACCGCGGTGTTCCGTCTGAATAACATTACGCCGGAGCGCTGGAAGCAATTCGGCAAGACGATTCTCGCCGAGGACAAAGGACAGCAAAAATATGGTATCAATGAAATGAGCCTTTGGGGCTTCGATAAAATGCAGGATTACCCGGCTGTCAATAAAGAGCGGGTAAGAATGCGCGGTTTGAACGGCGGCCGCCAAAACGACAACACGATGCTGGTCAACGCGCTGCAAATTTTCAACGTGGATCCGTTCGATCCGAAATCGAGGCAGGAAGCGATACAGATCGCTAAGGACGAGCTGCCTCATGTTCTGGCTTATTTGAAGAAAAATTACCCTGATTTCGAGGGTGTGGAGCTGGACGCCATTGCTCCGGAGCTGTATGTGCGTGAATCCCGCCATATGATAGGGGAATACCGGCTGTCGATCATCGATTTGCTTGAAAACCGCGATCAGTGGGATCGCATTGCGTTCGGCGGTTATCCGGTCGACATTCAACGGACGAGCCCTAAAGACAACGGGGCTGTCGTAATCGATCCGGATAAATTTGCGGTTCCTTTCCGCAGCATCGTTCCGCAGAAGGTAGACGGCATCCTGGTCGTTGGACGTGCAGCCAGCTACGATACGCTGCCTCACGGCAGTGCGCGCGTCATTCCGGTTGGAATGGCGGAAGGGGAAGCGGCTGGAGCGGCGGCTAAGCTTGCCGCGGATCAGAACATGACGTTCCGTCAGCTGTCCGCTTCCAAGGAGTCGATCGCCAAGCTGCAGGATATGCTGAACAAGCAAGGAATGGATTTGAAGCCTTACTCGATCAAGCCGCTCCCTTATATGGAGCATAAATCGTACGAAGGCTTGAAGACAGCTGTTACGCTCGGACTTTCCACCGGCGGCTACAAGAACGATTTCGAGCTGGATAAGGCTTCCAACCAGCAGCGGATGGTCAACCTGCTGGAAGGCATGCGCAGGTCCAAGCCATCGGCCATGACCGGCAGCCCTGCTACCGTCATCGCCAATGTGAAGGAGCCTCAGAAGCAGCCGATCTCGCTTGAAACAGCAGCGCAAATGATTGCGGCTCTGTTGAAGCTGGATTCTCCGCAAGGCAAAGCGATTGATACGCTGCAGGCAAAAGGCTTCTTGGCGAAGCAAACCGTCGACAGCATTGCGAATAAGCAAGAGCTGGTCAACGGCGATGCGTACATGCTCATTCACGATGTATATAATCAGCTAAAAACGGCAAAATAACGACAGCTTTGGCGGAAATTGTTCGCCTGGGCGAGCAATTTGCTTGACTTTGCCAAATTTCGATATTACAATTATGCAAAGACTTATAAGTAATATGGATCCGTTGAAGGGACAAAGTACTTCGAGAGCCGCATAACCAGAGAGGGAAGCCTTGGCTGAAAGCTTCCTTATGTGAACCGGACGAACAGACCTCCCCGAGGACAGGCAGGGAACCATCGGAAGCTTGGCCGGTGCAGTAGCTGCTTTGCGTAGCGCGGGCGTTAACCGCATGAGTGTGAGCCTTGATCAAGCTGTTAGTTCGATGAGCAGCATGGCACAGGTTCAAATCGTGGGTGGTACCGCGGGATGATTCCGTTAATCGAATCTCTCGTCCCTGACTATGCTGTCAGGGGCGGGAGATTTTTTAGTTTCCGTGCGTCAATCCCCCCATACCCCCCTTCCTCTTAAGGGGGGCCCCGGGCGCTGCGCCCCTGGACCCAGCAAAGTTTGGTGAAAGGTGCGAAGTGAGCGGCTTCGATGGGGGATAAGTGGTGGGATCGCGTCCGTTTTGTTTATACTCATGCTGAAGCATGGATAAACAAAACACGCTTTCATACGTGCCTGAACGGTTAGTGCAGCGCGAAGCGCAGCAAGCATGAAGGCAAATTTCGGAACGAAAGAGCCCATCATGCGAGAAGGTTTCCTTTGCACCAACGTAAAGCGTGTTCTGAACTGGCTTTGCGTAGCAAAGCGGTTCAGAACAGACGCGAGCTCTATCGCCGCAACGTAATGCCAAGCTGCAGCCCGTTCCCGCACGTATGGCAAGCGTGTCCGATTCCGGCATGCCGCAAGGCATAAGCCAAACCGGACGAAAGCGATCCTACCGCCACCATACCTTCGAAGTCGCACACAGCAGCTCCCTCCGCCAACATTTACGGGGTCCAGGGGCGTAGCGCCCTGGGGTCCCCCTTTAGGTAAAGGGGGATTTAGGGGGATCCGATCTAAGCCAATTGAAAGGAGTCCAATAGATGAGCATTCAAAAGCCAAAAGGAACGCAGGATCTGCTTCCAGGAGAAGTGGAAAAGTGGCAGTATATCGAAGCCAAGGCAAGAGAACTCTGTCAAAGATTCAATTACCGCGAAATCCGCACGCCGATCTTCGAGCATACCGAGCTGTTCCAGCGAGGGGTAGGAGAAACGACGGATATCGTCGAGAAAGAAATGTATACGTTCCTCGATAAAGGCGACCGGAGCATCTCGCTTCGTCCGGAAGGAACCGCAGGCGTTGTCCGCGCCTATGTCGAGAACAAACTGTACGGCGAGCCTGACGTAAGCAAGCTGTACTATATCGGACCGATGTTCCGTTACGAGCAGCCGCAGGCAGGACGTTACCGTCAGCTGCATCAATTCGGCGTCGAGGCGTTCGGTTCGGTGGATCCGAGCATCGATGCAGAGGTTATTGCTCTTGGCTACAGCTTTTACAGCGAGGTTGGAATCAAGGATGTGACTGTGGAGATCAACTCCGTAGGCAACCCGGCTGTCCGGGCGGTATACCGGGATAAGATCCAAGAATTTTTTGCGCCGGTCAAAGATAAGCTGTGCAAAGATTGCCAATCGCGCTATGACCGCAATCCGATGCGGATTCTCGACTGCAAAATCGATCAGAAATACGGCGAAGGAGCTCCGACCATTTTGGAGTATCTGGATGAGGAATGCAGCACGCACTTCCAGGCGGTGCAGGAGCATCTGAAGGCAATGGACATTCCGTTCCGCGTCAATCCGCGTCTGGTGCGCGGCCTGGATTACTACACTCACACCGCCTTCGAATACAAGGCGTCGGGCATCGGAGCCATCGATACCATCGGCGGCGGCGGCCGGTACAACGGCCTGGTCGGCCAAATCGGCGGCAACGACCAACCGGGCGTCGGTCTTGGTCTGGGGCTGGAGCGCACCTTGCTCATTTTGCAGGCACAGGGCGTTGAGATCCCTACGACGAAGCCGCTCGATGTATATTTGATCGGACTGGGCGAGGCGGCCGAGAAGGAATTGCCGCGCCTGCTTCATCAGCTTCGCAAGGAAGGCTTGAGAGCGGAGAAGGATTACTTGGGCCGTAAAATCAAGGCTCAGATGAAATCGGCTGACCGTTACCAATCTAATTTCGTTGCGATCTTGGGCGAAGACGAGCTGGCACGCGGTGAAATTACCGTCAAGACGATGGCCAACGGCGAGCAGCAAACCTTGAAGCTCGATGAATTCGCAGCTGCAATGCGAAAGCTTACCGAATAAACAAATTTTTGAATCCATTTGGAGGTTGATGAAATCATGATGTTAAAAACGCACCATTGTGGAGCTTTAACGAAAGCGAACGTCGGAGAAACCGTCGTTCTGAACGGCTGGGTCCAACGCAGACGCGACCTTGGAGGCGTATTGTTTATTGATCTGCGCGACCGCAGCGGCATTGTTCAAATCGTATTCAACCCTGATTTCTCAGGCGACGCGTTGAACATTGCAGACCGTGCGCGTAACGAATACGTGTTGGCTGTAAGCGGCAAAGTAGTAGAGCGCGACCCGGCTACTATCAATCCGAACCTGGCAACGGGTGAAATCGAGATTCGCGTAACGGAAATCGAAATCATGAACCAGGCTAAAAACCCGCCGTTCTTCATTGAAGACGGCATCGAAATCGACGAGTCGCTGCGCCTGAAATACCGCTACCTGGACCTGCGCCGTCCGGAAATGCAGCGCACGCTGATGCTTCGTTCCAAAGCGGCGAAAATATTCCGCGACTTCTTGGACGACAACGGATTTTTGGAAGTGGAAACACCGATCCTTACTAAGAGCACGCCGGAAGGCGCGCGTGATTATCTCGTGCCAAGCCGTGTGCATCCGGGCGAATTTTTTGCACTGCCGCAATCGCCGCAAATTTTCAAACAGCTGCTGATGGTAAGCGGACTTGAGCGCTATTATCAAATCGCCCGCTGCTTCCGCGACGAGGACCTTCGTGCCGACCGTCAACCGGAATTTACGCAAGTCGACATCGAGACTTCCTTCTTGTCCCAAGACCAGCTGCTGGACTTGATGGAGGAGCTTGTGGTTCGTTTGATGAAGCAAACGGCCGACGTGGAAATTTCCCGTCCGTTCCAACGGATCAGCTACGCCGACGCCATGGGCAAATACGGCTCCGACAAGCCGGATCTGCGTTTCGGTCTGGAGCTGCAGGACGTATCGGATATCGTATCCTCGTCCGGAGTGAAGGTGTTCGCATCCGTTGTGGAAAAAGGCGGCCAGGTTAAAGCGCTGAACGCCAAAGGCTGCGGAAGCTGGAGCCGCAAGGAGATCGACGATCTCGGCACGTTCGCTGCTCGTTATGGCGCCAAAGGCTTGGCATGGGTCGTTCTGAAGGACGGCGAAATGAAAGGGCCGATCGTGAAGTTCTTCTCCGAGCAGGAGTTGGAAGCTTTGAAAGAGCGTCTTGGAGCGGAAGAAGGAGACTTGCTCTTGTTCTCCGCCGACACGAAGAAAGTGGTTGCCGATGTATTGGGTAACCTTCGCCTTAAAATCGGACGCGAACTCGGTCTTATCGACGAGAGCCAGTTCAAGTTCGCATGGGTTGTCGACTTCCCGCTCTTGAGCTACGACGACGAAGCCAAACGTTATGTAGCCGAGCACCATCCGTTCACCCGTCCGAAGGAAGAAGACGTTCACTACTTCAACACCGATCCGGGACAAATTCGCGCTCAAGCGTATGACCTTGTTCTGAACGGTTACGAAGTGGGCGGCGGCTCGATGCGGATTTACAAACGCGAAGTACAAGAGCTGATGTTCCAGGCTCTGGGCTTCTCGAAGGAAGAGGCGCAAGAGAAATTCGGCTTCCTGCTCGAAGCGTTCGAATACGGCACGCCTCCTCACGGCGGTATTGCTTTCGGCTTCGACCGTCTGGTTATGCTGATTGCCGGTCGCACCAACCTGCGTGAAACGATCGCATTCCCGAAAACGGCAAGCGCGACAGACTTGTTGACCGACGCTCCGGGCACGGTAGACGACAAGCAGCTAGAGCAGCTGTCCATCCGTTTGGCGTTAAAGCAGCCGGCTTCTAAATAATTAAGAAACAGCGCAGGCCGGATCACGAGGTCCGGCTTGTCCGCCTGTTTCTCAACCGATATATGAATAAGGAGGGCAGCCCGTTATGCTGCACCAGTTTTCCAGAACGGAGCTTGCGATCGGTCCCGAAGGCCTGGAGGCTATGCGCAACAGCAGCGTAGCCGTGCTTGGCGTCGGCGGTGTCGGCTCCATAGCTGCAGAAGCTTTAGCCCGCACGGGCGTCGGCCGGATCGTGCTGATCGATAAAGACGTTGTCGATATTACAAACGTCAACCGTCAAATCCACGCTCTGTTATCGACCGTAGGTCAGCCGAAGACGGATTTGATGCGCGACCGGATTTTGCAAATCAATCCAGAGTGCGACGTCATTTCCTTGCGTATGTTCTATACGGAAGAAACGTACGAGAAGCTGTTCGAGTATCCGCTTGATTACGTCATCGACGCTTCCGATACGATCAGCTACAAAATCCACTTGATCAAGCAGTGCCTGCAGCGGAAGATTCCGATCATTTCCAGTATGGGCGCGGCCAACAAAATGGATCCGACGAAGTTTCAGGTAGCGGATATTTCCAAAACCTCGATGGATCCGCTGGCTAGAGTCATCCGCCAAAAGCTGCGCAAAGACGGAATCAAAAAGGGCGTGAAGGTCGTCTTCTCGACGGAAGAGCCTATCAAGCCTCGTGAAGACGTAACGCAGAAAATCGTGCCGGAAAATGCCCCTGAAATTCGAAAAGCGCAGCAGCCTCCGGCGAGCAATGCATTCGTTCCCCCGGTTGCAGGCTTGATCGCAGTAAGCGTCGTCGTACAGGATCTGTTGGCGGCAGCGGCCAAAGCCAAATCGTAAAATAGAAATTTAAAAAGAGCTTGGCAAACCTGAGGAGCAGGACTCCTTCTTGGTTGCCAGGCTCTTTTCATTTCATCGAACGACTCCGATAGAAGCTTTTCTAATCTCATAAGGCTGAAAGGAATACTTCATGTCCCGGATATCGTCATCGTCCTCTTCCGATTTGTCTTCCACCAATAGGATGGTATTATCGTTTTTCCTGTACTCCTGGGGCGTCATTCCGGTCTTTTGCCTGAACAGCGTATGAAAAAACTTCATGTCATGGTAGCCGATCGCACCGGCGATTTGCTGTACGGTCATCGAGGTCGATTTCAACAGCTCGCAGCAGCGCTGGATTCGCAAATTTTGCACATAGCACGTAAACGAGGTTCCCGTCGCTTGTTTGAACAGCCGTTGGAGATGACTGACGCTAAGGAAAGCATGCTCGGCTACCTGCTTTAAGTTGATATCTTCATGATAACGGTGCTTGATGAAGTGCAGCGCATCCTGGATTTTCAGGTTCATTTTTTCCGGAGCGACGCAAGACAATGTATCCCGATGAAGAAGAGCCATGATCTGAGTCAGCATGGATTGGACGACAACCTCATAGCCAGGAAGCTTAAGCCGGTATTCGGACAGCAGCGTATGGAACAAGTCGGTGTATTTGCTGTCTTTATCGTAGTAGTGGAACCACGGACGCTTCAGCTTCGAAGGGCTGTATAAAGCATGATGCAGCTCGGAACCGCGGGGAGGCATATTCCCCTCAGAAGGAAGCGCTTCCAATCGAAACACGCAATTGATAATCGCCAAAGTACGAACTTTATCAGGAGATGTAGGGCGGTATACATGAGAGGTGCCGATAGGCAGCAGAAAAATATCGCCTCGTTTGACAGGAACGACGGTATCATCGATATATTGATATCCTGTTCCTTCGGTGACATAGCTGATTTCTATCGCATCGTGCGTATGCTGCGGAATGCTGAACGCTTCAAAAGCGCGGTTGACGAAAACATTCATGCCGGGGCGAAATCGTTGTTCCGATTTGAACACTTCCATTGCCACTGGATTCATCTACACTCACCTCAGAAAAGTACTATAAACGGATATAGGGGAATCTCGTCGTTGGGAGTAATGCAAAATATACCTATTTTGTACCATTATAAGCACATATCGCTCAGATTATCAACCCATCTTGCACTAACTTTTGTAGGGTTATTTTCGCGAAATGAGGTCTAAGCCCCATAAACATCGTGTGAACCCCCCATATGACAAACGGTCAGATTGGTATAATTTAATTGATCATGTTAAATGAGGGGGCGCAGTCGCTTGAAGATCAATCGTAAAGCTTTGGTAACCCGGCATCATCCTGTTATGACAACCATCGACCCATTATCTCCTCTTTCCGTAGGAAACGGGGAGTTTGCTTTTACCGCCGATTTTACGGGCTTACAGACATTCCCCGACAAGTACACCATCCCTTTGGGAACGCAATCCCAATGGGCATGGCACAGCTCGGGAGGACACGATGTCTGGTCACTGGACGATGTCCGGCTCCAGTATCGGGATGAGACGACGAAGCTCGGCGGCTACCCGATTCATGCGGAGGATAAAGAGGAGCCTTACCATTGGCTAAGACAAAATCCGCACCGGCTGCAGCTTGGGCAGTTCGGGTTTCATATCGTTTCGTCGTCCGGTGCTCAGGTACAGCCTGAGTCCATTACGAATATAGAGCAGACACTGGATCTGTGGAACGGAATTTTACACAGCCGATTTGTTGTAGAAGAGCAAGAAGTACGGGTGCAAACGTGCGTGCATCCCGATCGGGATCAGCTGGTTGTGACCGTAGAAAGCCCGCTGTTATCGGAGGGGCGTCTCGGCATCAGCATACGCTTCCCTGCACCGGGAATGACAGCAAGGGGTTGGGACAAGACCATTGCATTGAATTGGGGAGAAGCCGATTCTCACGTGACTCGCTGCATTCCGGATGGAGCTTCGGGAGCCACCATTGAGAGAACGATGGATGACGATAGCTATGCAGTAAAGCTGCAATGGACGCAAGGAGAGCTGTCTCAGGTAGGGCAGCACGACTTCTTGCTGCAGAGCTCACCTTCATCCGACAGGCTGGAATTCGCCGCAGGCTTCTCATCATCGGCTGAACTGATAACGCTTGCAGGCGTGCAGGATACATTGGAAGCGAGCCGCCGTCATTGGGAGACGTTCTGGATGGAAGGCGGGGCGGTAGAGCTTGCCGAAAGCGCCGATCCGCGAGCTCTGGAGCTGGAACGGAGGATCGTCCTCTCCCAGTACAATACGGCGATCCATAGTGCAGGCTCCGTGCCGCCGCAGGAAACCGGCTTGCTGTACAACAGCTGGTTCGGGAAGCTGCATTTGGAGATGCACTGGTGGCATGCGTTTCATTTTCCGCTCTGGGGCAGGACGCAGCTGCTTGAGCGCAGTATGGGCTGGTACGCGGACATTCTCCCTCTCGCACGGGAGCTGGCGCAGGCTCAAGGCTACACCGGAGCCCGCTGGCCCAAAATGGTGGCGGCCGACGGCAAACAAAGTCCATCCGTAATCGCTCCTTTGCTCATATGGCAGCAGCCGCATCCTATCGTGATGGCGGAGCTTTGCTACTTGGCCGATCCGAGCCAAGAGACGCTGCAGCGCTACGGAGATATCGTGCTGGAATCCGCCGAATTTATGGCCTCTTTTGCAGCGTGGGATGAGCAGGGTCAAAGATATGTGCTCGGTCCGCCTGTAATTCCGGCTCAAGAGAATCACAAAGGGGAGCATACATGGAATCCGACGTATGAGCTCGAATATTGGCGTCATGGTCTGGAAATCGCAGCCGAATGGGCGCGAAGAATGGGCAAGCCGGTTCCGCCTCAATGGGATGAGGTACGCGAGAAGCTATCCGAGCTTCCGGAAGCGGACGGCGTCTATTTGGCACATGAAAACTGCCCTGACACTTATACCAAAGCGAATATCGACCACCCTTCCATGCTGGGAGCCCTGGGAATGCTTCCGGGGAAAAAAGCGGATTTGCAAGTGATGAGAAACACATTGCTCAAAGTGATGGATAGCTGGACCTGGGAGCATACGTGGGGATGGGATTACCCGATGGCGGCCATGACTGCAGCCCGGCTGGGCGAAGGGGCTTGGGCAGTCGATCTGCTGCTCAAGGACGTGACCAAAAACACGTATTTGGCCAACGGGCACAATTACCAGCGTCCGGGCTTGTATGCTTACCTGCCGGGGAACGGCGGACTGTTAACCGCAGTGGCAATGATGGCCGGCGGCTGGCAGGGAGGCCCTGAGGGGCACGCTCCCGGATTTCCTTCCGACGGCAGCTGGACAGTGCGCGCAGAAGGCTTGAAACGCTGGATGTAAATGAGATGAGGCTTCATTGAATGAACAAGGAACATCGATGTTTTTCCTAACAAAAAGAGGGGGTTCTTTCAATGCGTAAATATACGATTCCGGCTTTTCTGGCTTTTGCTATGACGGCTTCCATGCTTGCAGGCTGCGCTAAAGATACCGGCAGCTCCACTGCTACAGCCGATGATACTAAGAAAACGGCGGCAAACCCGGAGCCGGTTGAATTGACGATTTATTCCGCAGGCGGCACGAACAACGATGAATTCGAGAAAAACTATGCCAGCTATATCAAAAAGAAATTTCCGCATGTGACGATCAAATATATCAATCCCAGGGAAGGTGCAGGGACCAAGCTGGAGGACTTGATCACGGCGGGAGTCAACATCGACTTATACTACGAATCGATTGGAACCTTCTTCTCCACGCTGCCGAGAAACAAAGCGACGTTCGATTTGACAGAGATGGTGAAGAAGAAAAACCTCGATCTGAACCGCTTTGATCCTACGCTGATCGACGCATTGAAGCAAAACGGCAACGGTCAGCTGTGGGGTCTTCCGGTGACGACCAATACGATGTCGCTGTACTACAACAAGGATATTTTTAACAAATTCGGCATCCCTTATTTGAAGGACGGCATGAGCTGGGAAGAGCTGTACGAAGTTGCAGGCAAGCTGAACCGGACCGACGGCGGCAAAAAGTACGTAGGCATGGCTATTTCCCCCAGCCACAGCATGAGGATGAACAATTATTCGCTGCCGTTTGTGGACGCGAAGACCGGCAAGGCGACGTTTGATAATGAAATATGGAAGCAGCTGCTTCAGCCTATCTTGCAGCCGGCGGCAGATTCCCTCTATCAATCCAAAATGGCGGATTTGAACAGCAAGCTCCCTTACTCGAGCGAATGGCTTAAAACACAGGACTTGGCTATCTTGGGCGTCTTCTCGGATTGGCAGGTCGTGAATCCGGAGCCGGTGCCGTTCGATTGGGATTTGGCGGCATACCCGCAGTACAAGGACAATCCGGGCGTAGGAAGCCAGCAATATCCGGTATATTGGGCTATTCCATCCTTCTCCAAGCACAAAGAGCAAGCCTTCGACGTGTTAGCTTACTTGGTTTCCGACGAGTACCAGACCGAGCTGTCCAAACGGGGCGGGATGACCGTACTCACCAATCCTGAGGTGCGGAAGGCATTTGGCGAGAACAGCCCTCATAAAAATAAAAATCTGGCAGCCGCTTATTATAACAAGTCCGCTCCGATATCGGTAAAAACCGAGTATGACAAGACAGCGGAAAATGCGATTACCGCCAAGCTGGCTGATCTTGCTCTGAACAAAATCGATATTAATACGGCACTTCGCCAAGCTCAGGAGGAAGCGGACAAAGCGATCGAGGCTGCGAAAAAGAACTAAGTGCGGGAGGGGCACACATGGTCAAAAAAATATTGATATTGTGCGGTTTGTTTCTTGTTCTGCTGATGGTTTGGATTGCGGCAGGCTTATGGTTCTCGTCGGTGTACGGCAATGCCGGATTCGGCGGCTCTCTGATTATTGGCTTTGTCACCGTGCCCCTTGTCTTGCGTTTGGCTGTTATTCGTTTGTTCCGTTCCGGAGAAAAAAAGCTGGATATTTAAAGGAGGCTACACTGAATCATGACGACAAAAGAGATCGGATATGCCGTGTTTGGACTGGGTGTCGGAAAAAGCCACCTCGCTAGCGCCGTCAAAGCGGCAGGCTGCAAATTCGTCGCCATTTGCGATATGAACGAAGAAGTGCTGAACAAGCTCGGCGACGAACACGGGATTGCTCCTGAGAACCGTTATACGAGCTATGACGAGCTCTTGAAACGGGAAGATATCGATGCTATAAGCGTCTGCACGCCGAGCGGCTGGCACCGTGACCATACAGTGAAGGCTTTGCGGGCGGGCAAGCATGTATTGACGGAGAAGCCGCTGGAAATCCGCCTCGACCGGATCGACGAGATGAATCGCGTCGCAGAGGAAGAAGGACGTTATCTCGGTTGCGTATTCCAAAACCGTCTGGCTCCGGGCAATCAGAAAATCAAGGAAACCATCGACAGCGGCCGCTTGGGCAAGCTGATTACGTGCAACTTCCATCTGAAGTGGTACCGAGACGACAAGTACTATGCCAAAAATGGCGGCTGGCGGGGCACCTGGGCGATGGACGGCGGCGGAGCGATGATGAATCAAACGATTCACACAATCGACTTGATGCAATGGCTGATGGGCCCGGTCCGAAGCATTTTCGCCAAAGCGGGCACGTATACGCATCCGATTGAGACAGAGGATACCGCGGTTGCCGTTGTGACATTTGCCAATGGAGCGATTGGAACCTTGATCGGCACGACATGCGCGTATCCGGGGCTGGAGGTATCGGTGCAAATTCATGGATCGACCGGTTCGATTTACTCCAAGAACAACCGGATTGAGCTTTTCAAAATGGCCGACGACGACGAGCAATTCTCGGAGGAAGCACGAGTGCTTGAGGAGTTCGGCAGCAGCCAAAACGCCAAGGCTTCGGGTACAGCCGCTGCAGGATTGCCGAAAACAGGCCACGCAGGCCAGGTTCAGGATATGATCGATGCGGTAGTCGAGAATCGTCCGCCGATGATTGAAGGCCGCGAGGGCAGAGCTTCCGTCGAGATCGTGCAGGCACTGTACGAGTCGGCAAGAACGGGAAAAGAAATCTTCTTTCCTTTTGTACCGGAGCTGAGCGAAGTATGAGCGGGCTGACGAATGGAAGACAACCGTTTCCCGTCGGCTGCTGCATTACGTCCGGATCTTTTATGCCGCAAAGCGGCAATGCATCGAATCGAAATGAAGATAAAGTAACAAGGCTGGTTGACGAAATGAACCGGCTGCTGTCGTCGGGGTACGATTTTGCCGAGCTGACGGTCGGCGCCCTCGTGCAGTTGAATGCTGCGGAGTTCGAACAATTGAAGGAACAGATGAAGGCCGACCGGCTTACGATTCCGGTGTTTAACAGCTTCATACCTCCAACCTTAAAATTGACGGGACCGGATGTCCGCACACAGGAAATCGATGCCTATGTGGCGCTTGCCATGAGCCGCGTCCAAGCGGTTGGCGGGGAAATCATCATCTTCGGAAGCGGTGCCGCCAGAAGGGCGCCGGAAGCTTTCTCCAAAGAGCAGGGAATGGAGCAGATCAAGGATTTTCTCCGCCTATGCGATCGGCATGCACAGCAATATGGCATTGTTGTGGCGATCGAGCCGTTGAACAACAAGGAGTGCAATATGATCAACAGGGTGGGGGAAGCTCTGGACCTGGCTCGCGAGCTGAACTTACAGAACGTCCGGGTGCTGGCGGATGCTTATCACATGCATTTGGAGCAGGAACCGCTTGAGGTCATTCCACAGGCGGTAGCCGACCGGATGCTGGCCCATGTCCATTACGCCGAGTTCGACCGCGGCTTTCCTGATGGAAGCAACGAAGAAGGCGTTGATCTCGCGGGGTTGCTGTCCGTGCTTCAAACGAGCGGATACAGGGGACGTATTTCCGCGGAATGCATGGTTGCGGACGCAGCGGCGGCGAGCGGCAAATCTTTGGGTTATGTGCAAAGTCTGATTACACAAATGAAGGAAAGAGGGGATTAACATGGCATCCATTGCATTGCTCGTCCATTCGGGAAATCATAACCGGGATTATTGTCCCGTATCGTACCGCGTTTCGGCAGACTCGCTGCTATCGCAGGGGGAGACAGCGGACGGATTGCAATTGCTCGGGCCGCAAGGTGAGCCTATGGCTCTGCAGGTGGAGGAAGAGAATGGAGAGCTCGTCCTGCACTGGATTGTAAACGGACTCAAAGCAGGAGAGACCCAGCAATATACCGTCGCGAGCGGTAAGGGTACACAACAACACGCGGATGACGGCGTGCGACTAGAAGAGCAAGAGCATCAGATCGATATTGTGATCGGTGGACAGCGGTTCACCTCGTATGTGTTCGATCCGTCCATTGCCAAGCCGTATTTGGGGACGGTAATCGGGCCTTACGGCGAAAGCTATACCCGCCTGGATTTTGAAACGAAAGAGCATCCCCACCACCGGTCGATATGGCTTGCAATTGGGGACGTGAACGATATTGATATGTGGAACGAGCCGAAGGAGCGGCACGGGAAGCAGATCGTAACCGGCATCGATAACAAGACGCAAGGTCCGGTATTCGCGAGCATTACGTCTACCCAGAATTGGTGCTCTTACGGCGGCAAGCCCCAGTTGACGGAAACCCGCACGATGACCTTTTACAATACGCCGGCAGAGGGACGGTTTATCGATTTGGATTTTACTCTGCAGGCTAACGGCCGCGTGGAGCTTGGCGCTACGAAGGAAGCGGGACCGCTTGGCATTCGCGTTGCGGAATCGATGAAAGCGGACAACGGAGGCGTCATCCGCAATGCCTTCGGCTCCGTCGGCGAGAAGGAATGCTGGGGACAGCGCGCCCAATGGTGCGATTACTACGGCAACGTAGGCGGGCACACGCTCGGTATCGCGGCCTTCGACCATCCCGACAATACGGATTTTCCTACTTATTGGCATGTGCGGGACTACGGGCTGCTCGCTCCGAACAACTTTTACTTCCTTGGAGGTAAACTATTGCAAAAAGGGCAATCCATCCGCTATAAGCACCGGATTTATTTCCACACCGGGGATACCGCAGCAAGCGGCGTAGCCGGCAAATATCAAGACTACATTCATCCTCCGAAAGTGACCTTGGCTGAATAACAATAATACCGGAGCTAGAAAGGAGAGGCTTGGCAGTGAGCTTATCGACGCACAGTACAAGCGCCAAACAGGATTTGCGGGAGCAATTTTTACATCCTTCAAATGAGTTTACCCCCGTTCCGTTCTGGTTTTGGAACGATGACCTGAGCCCGGCCGAAATATTGCGGCAAATTGCGGATTTTGCCGACAAAGGGGTCATGGGGTTTGTCATTCACCCGAGAATCGGGCTTCCCGAAACGATCCCCTACATGTCCGATACGTACCTGGATTTGGTGGAGACAGCGGTCAAGGATGCTTATCGCAGAGGAATGACCGTCATTCTGTATGACGAGGCGATGTACCCTTCCGGAGCGGCCAACGGCCTGGTCGTGAAGGGCGATCCCGCCTTTGCCAGCAGAGGCTTGAAGATGGTGGAGCTCGGCTGCGAGAAGCCGGTTCGGCTGTCGGATGTGCTCGAAGACGGAGATGTGCTCGTCTCGGCCCAAGCGGTCCGTAGAACGGGTGATAAGCCCGACTGGCAGACGCTGACGCTTCTGGAACCTGCCGAAGGCCAGGTTTCGCTGCAGCGCGAAGACTCCGGCGACTGGACGATGTTGCTGTTCATCGAGACGTTCTCCAGAGGAACGATCCGAGGCATCCATTTCGGCGAAGACGACGGGGAACCGAACGCACCGGCAGCCGCCGATCTGATGAATCCGCTGGCGACGGCCAAATTTATCCGCTTGACTCACGACAAGTATTACGAGAGGCTGAAGGATTACTTTGGCACTACGATCCAAGCGATGTTCACGGATGAGCCGGATTTGCTCGGACGACGTCACAGGAAAGGGCTGCGCGCCTGGACGGAAGGCTTTCTCGGATATTTTCTGCAGGAAGGCTGCGCAGAAACCGATCTGCCGCTTCTGTGGATGGACGGGGAATCGTCCGACGAAGTGCGCCGAAGATACCGCAAGGCGGTTAATAAGCGGATGGTAGCCGCGTATTACAAGCCGCTTAGCGACTGGTGCGAGCAGCACGGCATCGCTTTGACCGGACATCCTGCACAAAGCGACGAAATCGGTCTGCTCGAGCATTTTCATATTCCCGGACAGGACGTCGTCTGGCGCTGGGTTGCCCCCGAGGACGGCAAAGCCATTGAAGGAAGGCATACGACGATGGCCAAATGCTCGTCCGATGCCGCCAGACACCGGGGCCGGCGAAGAAATTTGAACGAAATGCTCGGCGTATGCAGTCCCGGCGGAGGCTGGGCGCTTCATGCCGGGGACATGAAATGGTACATGGACTGGCTGCTCGTCAGAGGCGTCAACTATCTGTGCCCGCACGCCTTTTATTATTCAATCGACGGTCCCCGCAGAATTAACGAGCGTCCGCCGGATGTAGGGCCGAACAACATATGGTGGCCTCACTACACGCAATTTGCCGATTACATGAAACGGATGAGCTGGATTATGACCGACAGCGCGAACGTGACCCCGATCGCCGTTCTGGGGCGAGAGGATTGGCTGCCGTGGAAGGCGGTAAAGCCTCTTTACGAGCATCAGCGAGAATTCAACTATCTGGAGGAAAGTTTGCTGGCAGGAGCTTGTACCGTTTCCGACGGGCAAATTCGCATCGCGAACCAGACGTATACCGTCGTCATCGTTGAGAACGACGGGCTGTGGGAAGAGGAAACGGGCCGGATTCTCAGCCAATTTATCGAACAGGGAGGCTCCGTCATTCAGCTGCAAACGGGCGAAGCCCGCAGAACGATGCCTGCGACCGCTCAAGCTGCAGCACCGGAGCAAATCGTCGCAGAGCTGGACCGTCTGTTTGCGAAAGACGCAGCCTTGGAGCCGGCATGTCCAGATATCCGGGTCAGCCATGTCGTTAAGGAGGATAACCATTTTTACGTTGTCGTTAACGAAGGCGAACAAGCTTACGACGGAAGCCTGTCGGTCGGAGTGTCCGGCAGGGCGGAGCTGTGGAAGCCTTGGGAGGCTGAGATATCCGAAGCGGACGCTTATTCGCGAGAAGGACGCACGGTTATTGACTTCACTGTAGAGAGACGGCAATGTCTCGTCTTCCGCGTCGATCCGTCCGCTGCTCCAGGGAAGGAAGGCCTGCGCCGGGAGAAGAGGCCTGTCGTATCCTATTCTCGCCGTTTGTCGGCCGATACGTGGAACGTAGAAGCTCCGCAGCTTACGGAGCATGCACTGACCTTGGGCAGCTGGACGGAACGGGAAGGATGGGAGCATTTCTCCGGGACGGTGACTTACTCCAATAAATTCCCGATCGATGAGACGAAATCGCCGGACCGCCGGGTTGTGCTGGATTTGGGGGAAGCGCATGAAATGGCCGAGGTCTGGATTAACGGCCAATGGGCCGGTGTCCGCATGTGGCATCCGTATTCATTTGACATCGGGCCCTTGCTGCAGCCGGGAACCAATGAGCTTCGGGTTGCCGTCACGAACAGCTTGGCGAATCGGGTGGACCGGGTGAAGCTGCCGTCCGGCTTGATCGGACCGGTGACAATTGCCGAATTCGACCGGTAATTGATTTCGCAATTTTGCTCGAATAGCGGATGTTCCAATTACTTGCTGTTAGCACGGAAAGCGAAAGGGATGGTGCCCAGCAGCTTATGGCTGCGGGCATCGTTCCGAATATCATAATTGCTGCAAGAATACCCGCAGGACTAGAATCGGATCGCTTTAATAGAGAGTGAAGATATGAAGTTAAAGCGGTTTCACTTTCCATTCTCATTGAATTTTGTGATGGAAGGGTTACTTTGAAAGTTACGAAAAGGGGAGAAAGATCAATGATGCTCAAAAAAACAGTAGCTTCCGTGGTAGTATCCACCATGATGCTTTCGATGTTGGCGGCTTGCGGAGGCGGCAGCGGGGGAGAAGACAAAGGCGGGACAGGAACGACGGCTCAGCCTTCCGATACAAATAAAAAGGCGGACCTTGTTGTCTTCTCGAACAGCGGCGATTCGGTAGAGAGCTGGAACGAGCGATTCGGGAACGCGATCAAACAGAAATTCCCTAACTACAATATCAAGTATATTCAGAAGCAGAAGGATTACGGGATCAAAGAGCTTCTGACCTCCGGCGAGACGATCGACATTTATTGGGACTCCATCGGCGGCTTCGCCTCGGCGGTCCTTGATAACGGTCTGGAATTCGACATGACGGAGCTGGTGAAGAAGCATCAGATTGATTTTAGCAAAATGGAGCCATCCGTCGTTGATTCCATCAAGCTGATCGGTAAAGATAAAATATACGGCATTCCGGTGTTCAACAACAATATGGTGCTGTATTACAATAAAGATTTGTTCGATAAATTCGGCGTGCCTTATCCGAAGGACGGCATGACCTGGACCGAAGCCAACAAGCTGGCCCAGCAGCTGACCCGTATGGACGGCAAGCAGTATGTCGGCCTGTCCAGCTCGCAGACACACATGCTGCCGATGAACCAATTGTCGATCCCGTTCGTCGATCCGACAACGGAGCAGCCGACCATTTTCTCCAATGAAAAGTGGAGAGAATATTTTGACACCGTATTCGTCGGGCCAAGCAAATCGCAAGGGTATGTAGAATACATGAAGCAGCTGAAGGATGCGATTCCGTACCGCAACGAGTTTCTTGTCGAGAAAAATTTGGCGATGTTCGCATGGCTGTCCTCCATCGTGTTCGTATTTCCGGAGGAATTTAAGAGCATGAACTGGGATATGGTGTCTCTCCCTACGTTCGAGAGCTTGCCGAAGGTCGGCTCACAGGCGTATCCGACGTATTTCACTGTCACGTCAATGTCCAAGCAAAAAGATCAGGCGATGAAGGTCATTCAATATTTGACTACGGATGAAATACAGACCAAATTGTCCAAAATCGGACTCATGCCGGTATCGAATTCGGATGCGATCAAGAAAGTGTACGGAGAAGAGAGCATCTTCAAAGGGAAAAACTTCGGAGCCTCCTTCTACAACAAATTTGCGCCGATTCCGGCCAAAACCCGTTACGACAGCCTTCTGTTGACGCCGTACGCCAAGGCGGTTCCGAAGGTCGTCATGACAGGCGATTACAATACCGTATTCCGTGCGACAGAGGAAGAAACAGCCAAGAAAATTGCGGATGCGAAAAAATAGCTTGTATGAAAAAGCAACGGATTGCCGGCTTTCGAGCCGCTTCCTTGCTTTTTTGTTTTGCTGAATCGTCGCTGGTCCGGCGAAAACGGAGCTCTTGCAGCGAACAACCGTGAAAAAGGAATATCTGCTCCATCTGCCTTGCCTAGACTCGTAATTCTGCGAGCTTCCCGCCGGTTGTCTTTGTAAATCCGGCCGCATCCGATATAATAGACCATACACGATAGAAACTAGCAGCTCTATTTCCGTAAAAGGTAGTGATAGAATGGATTTGTTCTCATTTGCGGCTGAAGAGAGCCGGCAGGGCAAGCTGCTGGCGGATCGGATGCGTCCGTTGACATTGAGTGAATATATAGGCCAGGAGCACATCGTAGGCCCCGGCAAGCTGCTGCGCCGGGCTATCGAAGCCGATCAGGTCACGTCGATATTGCTGTACGGACCTCCGGGCACAGGGAAAACGACGCTGGCGAACATTATTTCCCGCGCTACGCAGGGAGATTTCGTCAAGCTTAACGCGGTCGACGCCTCGGTCAAGGACGTTCGGGACGTAATCGAGCAGGCCAAGAACAACAAGGCGCTTTACGGCCGCAAGACGATCTTGTTTCTCGACGAGGTGCACCGCTTCAACACGTCGCGTCAGGATGCGCTGCTCCCTGCCGTGGAGCAGGGCATCATCATTTTCATCGGCGCGACGACCGAGAACCCGTTCCACCACGTGAACGGGGCGCTTCTGTCGCGTTCCACGCTTTTTGAGCTGCACGCGCTGACGCAGGAGCACTCGCTCGCGGCGCTGCGCCGCGCTCTCGCCGACAGCGACCGCGGCCTCGGGCAGCTGCCCGTCGAGGCCGACGAGGAGGCGCTCGCGCATATCGCGCGCATGGCCGGCGGAGATATCCGCCGTGCGCTCAATGCGCTCGAGCTTGCCGCGCTAACCACGCCGCCGGATGCCGGCGGCATGGTGCGCGTGACGCTTGCCGTCGCCGAAGAGTCGATTCGGCGACGCACCGTGAAGGCCGACGAGTCGACGCAGTACGACGTCTTGTCGGCCTTCCACAAGAGCGTGCGCGGCTCCAGCGACGCCGCGCTGTTCTGGTTCCTCTATGCCGTCGAGAAGCTCGGCATGGATCCCATGACCTTCCTGCGGCGGTTGATCGTCGCCTCGAGCGAAGACATCGGCATGGCCAATCCGCAAGCGATGGTCCAGGCGGTATCCGCCATGGACGCCTATCACAAGATCGGCTGGCCGGAATCGAAGTACGTCATCGCCCAGGCGATCCTGTTCGCTGTAGAAAGCCCCAAATCGAACGCTATCCCCGTCGCAATCGGCAAAATCATGGATGCGTTCGATGCGATCGGAGCAGCAGAGGTGCCGCTGCATCTGCGTGACGCGCATTACAAGGGAGCGGAGAAGCTCGGCCATGTCGGGTATCAATACCCGCACAATTATCCGGGCCATTACGTCGATCAGCAGTATTTGCCTAAGCCGCTCGACGGGCATCATTTTTACGAAGCGACGCAGCAAGGCATGGAAGATAAAATCAGGCAAAACCAGGAACGGCGAAGAAAAGGGCGGCGCGCAGATCGATGATCGGCGCGTTGTTTTTTTTCATGCGTCAAACAACGTTCCTGGTTCCGTGCTGCGGCACTTAATGCCGACAAAGAGAGATGATCAACGCTCTGCCTTTCATGCCGTGTTGTGCACCGATTCTGGATCGTACTGAAGCACTTGAGGCCAGTTAAGCGCTATGATTTGCGTGCTTCTTGATTTTGCTGCGTTGAATATCGATCCTAGTTCCATATCGTGGCACGTAAAAGCCGGGTAAAGATCATTGATCGGACATTGGTTCCGTTATTTCGGCAAAAACGCGACAATATGGATAGCGATCGGACCGTCGATCCGTTATTACGCCAAAATTCGGTCCAAATGCCCAAAAAAACAAGCAATAACGGATTCGCTGTCCGATCAGTGTGTTTTTGGATGGTCAAAGCAGGAAATAACGGATCTCTTGTCCGATCTATCCCATACGCCGATTTTTCCATTTTAGTGCAAGCTTTCTGGTGTTTTTGGGCATAGCGCACCATGCGGATGTATAGTGTATTAATATATCATTTACATTATTAAACCTAAGGGAGGTGTACCTGTTCGCCTCACGCGAGGGGAATAGGGAAGCATATTGATCGATAGTGACCCTTTACCGACGATATGGAACTTCAGCCTCGTCTTGCTGCTGGTGCTGCTTAACGGTTTTTTCGTAGCCGCCGAGTTTGCCATGGTTAAGGTCCGCAACAGCCGGATTGACTCGCTGGCTCAGGAAGGGCACCGGAACGCACGGTTTGCCAAGACGATCATGGGCAATATGAACGGGTATTTATCGGCATGCCAGCTGGGCATTACATTCGCCTCTCTGGGCCTTGGCTGGCTCGGTGAACCGGCCATCGCCAACGTTCTGGAGCAGGTACTGCGTCCGCTGCAGCTTTCCCCTGCGGTCATTCACACCATCTCCTTCATCATCGCTTTTACCATCATAACGACATTCCACATCACGCTCGGCGAGCAGTTTCCGAAAACCTACGCGATTCGCATGTCGGAGCGGGTAACGCTGTTGTCGGCCGGCCCCTTGATTGTATTTTACAAATTGACATTCCCATTAATCTGGTTTTTGAACGGAACCTCGAACTGGATGCTTCGCAAGGCGGGGATAGAGCCGTCCGAGGAACATTCTACAGCACACACCGAGGATGAAATCCGTCTGCTTATGAAAGAAAGCAACAAAAGCGGCCTGATAGACAATACGGAGCTCGCTCTGGTCGACAACATCTTTGACTTCGCCGAGACGAACGCACGCGAAATCATGATTCCAAGAACCGAAATGGTGTGCCTATACTCCCACTTATCCTACGAACAAAACCGGCTGATCGCGGTCACGGAAATGCACACGCGCTATCCAGTCTGCGATCCGGATAAAGATAATATCATCGGCTTCGTCCATATCAAAGA
This sequence comes from Paenibacillus sp. NPDC056579, assembly GCF_042793215.1. NCBI lineage: Bacteria > Bacillati > Bacillota > Bacilli > Caryophanales > Paenibacillaceae > Paenibacillus > Paenibacillus sp. NPDC056579. Next base: position 224,799 of record NZ_JBHTVD010000011.1, on the reverse strand, counting down.
TTTGCTGAAGTCCGACTCTGGAGTGGATCATATAAAAAGCATCGTTCGCCCCATAACGAAAGTGCCCGAATCGATGCAAATCAGCGCACTGCTAAAGCTGATGCAAAAAAAGAAGCACCAGATGGCCCTCCTCATAGACGAATACGGAGGCACTTCCGGGCTGGTTACATTCGAGGACATAATTGAAGAGATTGTCGGAGAGATTCAAGACGAGTTCGACGAGGAACGTCCCAGGATCGAGAGAAGGGATGACGAAACCCACTCCATCGACGGCAGGCTGCTTATTGAAGAGGTGAACAGCTATTTCGGGCTCGAGATCGAATCAGACGATTATGATACGATTGGAGGCTGGGTCTATTCTCAGGTGGAAATTCCGCCGAAGAAAAACCAGCGAATTCTATATAACGAACAAATTGAGTTTGTTATCGAGGAGACGGACCAGCTGCGGATTTCCAGAATCGTCGTGAAAAAACGAGGCAACGAGAGGCCTCAAGCGGAGCAGACAAATTTTAGTCTGTGAGCACCCAACTAATTCTCAACAAGCTCAGCGGGTGAAAACCCGCTTTTTTGCTGTGGTGCGCTAAAATCGACACAATCATTAATAAAATCTTAAACGATGGATATTGCTGGTTTCCATTTTATGATAAACTGATGAAGTAAGAGACTAAATACCTAATTATACCGTATTTTGTTGTCGAAGGAGACCTTGTTTTTATGAAAATTCGCGATCTTCTAGGCCCGGTGTCCGCTGTTTTGGTCCCTTTTCTGCTGTTTGAATACTTGAAGGCGAATCCTGCACTGGACGTTAGGTTCTTTGTACCCAGAGGCCACTTTTATATCGTCAGCTCCGTCGCTTTATTGGCTACTTTGGTTGCGATCGCGGTAGGCATCTCGGGCAGCCGTGTCCGTAACATCAAAGTAAGCTTCCTGTCGCTATCGTTCATCTCATTAGCCGAAACATTTACGGTACATGGACTCTCCACACCGAATTTTCTTATTCATTCCTCGCATTTGCCCGGAGTCGCCGCCCAGTCCAGCACCCTGCTGGCGTCGTTCTGGCTCTGGCTGTCTTCATTGTCCTCCGACTCGGCTTTCATAACGAAATTGTCGGGAATGAGAGGGGGTTTGATTCCGGTATGGACGATCTTTATAGGCGGGATCGGCATTGCCGGACTTCTTCATCCTCATCTTCTTGACCTGATCCCTCTGGATCAATATCCGATAAACGGAGCCATCACATTATTCGTCATTTTCCTGAATCTGCTTACCATATACCGCTATTATCAATCGTACCGCTTTTCCCGGTTTCCCCTGCAAAAAGCAATCATCTACAGCTGCTGCTGGCTTATGGTAGCACAATATATTATGGTAGCAGGCGAGAGCTGGAGAACCAGCTGGTGGCTGTACCACTTCCTGCTGCTCGGTTCTATGATTGTCATGCTGTCCGGCTTGGTGAAGCAGTACGCAGCGAATCCTTCGCTTGCCATGGCCATGAAATCCTTGTTCACCAACGATCCGGTTGAACGGATTACAAGCTGTCTCTCCCCGAGCGTGAAGACGCTGATTCTTGCTACCGAAGCCAAGGATACCTACACGGCAGGGCATAACTTCAGAGTCACGATGTATGCGATGAGGCTCGCGGAAGAGATGAAGCTGCCTCCGGAGCAGCTGCGAGTGCTGTCCCAAGGCTCGATTGTCCATGACGTCGGCAAAATCAACATTCCCGATTCCATTCTGAACAAGCCGGGACGACTAACGGAGGAGGAGAGGGTTATCATTGAAGCCCATCCGGTCAAAGGTTATGAAATGTGCCGCATGCTTGGCATTATGAGAGAGGAGCTCGCCATCATTCGATCGCATCATGAAAAATGGGACGGCACAGGCTATCCCGACCGGCTGAAGGGAGAGCAGATCCCGCTACTGGCCAGGATCGTAGCCGTAGCAGACGTATACGACGCTCTGACGTCCAACCGTGCTTATCGTCAGGCTTGGTCGCACGACCAAGCGATTCAGCTGCTCATTGACAACTCAGGGTCTCATTTCGACCCTGAGTGTGTTGAGGCATGGGTCCGTGTATGCGAGCGCGATCCGCAAGTGTACCAGTATCCTTCCTTCGTTGTAGGAGGAGTGTATCCGGGCCTCGCACTGCAATCCGGCACTTCGGAGCGCATCCCGTCCTAAATGCAACAAATCCGTCCCGGTTAAGGACGGATTTGTTTTTTTCAGCAATCAATATGCTTCCGATTGTCACTCGGATCTTTATTTAGCCAATATCCTCACCGCAGCAGCTCGTCTATCGTCGCGCCGCCAAGACAGCTGTCGCCGTCATAGAATACGACCGATTGGCCGGGTGTTATCGCTTTTTGCGGCTGGTCGAACGTTACTTCGACGGTACCGTTCGGACCGAATGCCAGCGTCACGCCTTGATCCGGCTGGCGATACCGGAATTTGGCTGTACAGCGGATCGGCGCTTCGGGCAGCTTGCCGCTGATCCAGTTCAGATCGGTAGCCCGCAATCCTTTCGAATACAGACTCGGGTGCTTTTCCCCTTGAACCACATACAGAACGTTGCTCTCGAGATCCTTGCCTGCAACAAACCAAGGCTCGCCGGTGCCGGAGCCGCCGATGCCCAGCCCTTGCCGTTGTCCGAGGGTATAGTACATCAGTCCGTCATGACGGCCTTTCACTTCGCCATCGAGCGTGACCATATCCCCGGGTTTAGCAGGCAAATAGCCGCTCAGAAACTCTTTGAAGTTGCGTTCGCCGATGAAGCAAACGCCGGTGCTGTCTTTTTTCTTAGCCGTGTACAGACCGGCCTTTTCGGCAATGGCTCTCACTTCAGGCTTAGGCAGGTGTCCGATTGGGAACATCGCCTTCGACAGCTGGTATTGATTCAGCGCATTCAGGAAATACGTTTGATCCTTGTTGTTGTCGACGCCGCGCAGCAGGCGGTATACGCCGTCCTGTTGCTCCACTCGCGCATAATGGCCTGTTGCGATATAATCCGCGCCAAGCTCAAGCGCTTTTTGCAAAAATTCGCCGAACTTGATCTCGCGGTTGCACATGACATCGGGATTGGGCGTGCGGCCTTTGCGGTACTCGTCCAAAAAGTATTGAAACACCTTATCCATGTATTGTTTCTCAAAATTTACCGTATAATAGGGAATACCGATTTGGTCGCACACCCGGCGTACGTCTTCCGCATCCTCTTCTGCGGTGCAATGTCCGAATTCGTCGGTATCATCCCAGTTTTTCATGAAAACGCCGATAACCTCGTAGCCCTGCTCCTTTAATAGAAGCGCGGAGACGGAAGAATCCACTCCGCCGGACATTCCGAGGACGACACGTGTTTTATTGTTCATCTGTGTACCCTCACTTTACAGCTTGTTTCGACCGTTGTCTAAATAGTATTATACATAGTTTTAAGCAATTATAAAATATTTCATGAATATGTCACGGTTTTTCTCCCATAAAAGAAGGTTTTATGTTACGATAAAAAAGATACCAAAATGTATGAAATGTAAATGAGGTGCTCTATTTGAAGATTTCTACTAAAGGGCGATATGGACTAACCATCATGATGGAGCTGGCAACCAGATACGGCGAAGGCCCCACCTCTCTAAAAAGTATTGCAGAAAAGCATCAGCTTTCCGAGCATTACTTGGAACAATTGGTCGCTCCGCTTCGAAACGCAGGTCTGGTCAAAAGTATTCGAGGAGCTTACGGGGGATACATACTATCGAAGACGGCGGAGGATATTTCTGCCGGCGATGTGATTCGGGTACTGGAAGGGCCGATCAGCCCGGTTGATTTTACGGAAGAAGACGATCCTGCTAAGCGCGATCTGTGGGTTCGCATTCGCGACGGCATCGCTCAAGTTCTTGATTCGACGACGCTGAACGACCTGATCACCTTTAAGGATGAAGGACAAAACGACAACTATATGTTCTACATATAAGATTGCAGGTTCACTATGACGTACATTTATTTCGACCATGCGGCTACAACTCCGGTTCATCCGGAAGTCGTAGAAGCCATTCTGCCCCATTTCACACAAAATTTCGGGAACGCCTCCAGCACACACAGCGCAGGAAGAGAAGCTCGCGCGGTACTCAATCAATCCAGAGATACGCTGGCTTCTTTTATCGGCTGCGCGCCTTCCCAATTACTCTTTACGAGCGGCGGAACGGAAAGCGACAATCTGGCGCTATTCGGTGCGGCTGCCGCTCGACAATCCTTAGGCAAACACATCATTACTTCGCAGGCGGAGCACCATGCGGTGCTTCATGCCTGCGAGCATTTGGAATCACAAGGCTTCGAGGTTACTTACGTTCCTGTGGACAGCACAGGCCGTGTTCGCGTATCCGATATCGAAGCTGCGATTCGTCCGGACACCATATTAATCAGTATTATGTATGGCAACAATGAGGTTGGAACGATACAACCGATTCAAGAAATCGGCACGATAGCCCGATCCCGCGGAATTGCTTTTCACGTTGACGCCGTTCAAGCGCTCGGGATGATTCCTATGGACTTGAGCCGAATGCCGGTGGATTTCATGAGCTTTTCCGCGCACAAAATCAATGGTCCCAAAGGGATCGGTGCGCTTTATATAGCGAAGCAAGCCAAGATGGAGCCCATGCTGTACGGGGGAAATCAGGAACGCAAACGGAGACCGGGAACGGAGAATGTTGCTTCCGCCGCCGGGTTTGCGAAGGCTGTGCAAATTTTGAGTCGCGACAGGTATGAAAAGCAACAAAACTTGGAAAAACTACGTAATGCGATGGTGGCGAAGCTTCATCAGCTGCTCGGTCCGGAACAGGCAGTGGTGAACGGTCATCCCGATGAACGGCTGCCGCATATTTTGAACATCAGCTTCCCGGGCGTTTCTACCGAGACGATGCTCATGAACTTGGACTTGGAAGGCATCGCAGCGGCAAGCGGATCGGCATGCACGTCCGGCTCGCTCGAGGTGTCCCATGTTCTCAAGGCCATGCAGCTTCCCGATGCGCTGACGACATCGGCCATACGCTTCAGCTTCGGCATCGGCAATACGTTGGAACATATTGAAGAGGCTGCAGCAATCATTGCAACCATTGTGGGCCGTGTACGTAATATCTAGTATAGGCGATCCTCTTCGTTATGACCCCTGCGATTACGCGGCAGCCGCCGTGACAGGGTTCACGACATCCGATGGTAATCAAATGTTTAATTAACATGCTGCTGCAGGAGGAAGTCTCCATTGAAAAGAGCGCGTGATGTAATCGGACTGCCGATATTTTGCGTACAATCCGGCAAGCAGCTGGGCACCGCCAAGGATATTTTGCTGGGTGAGGGCTGGCAGGTGGAAGCAGTACTTCTGGAAACGAAGCATTGGTTCGCCACGCCGAGCTGCATTAAGTGGAAGGATGTCATCGCCCTGGGCGATGACGCGATTACGATTGAAGACGAAGAAGTGCTCTGCCCGCTCGAGGACAATCCGGGTTATACATCGCTTTGTAATGGAGACCGGAAGCTGAAAGGAATGCCCGTACTAACGGTTAACGGACAGCAGCTGGGTATCGTCGACGACGTTTATTTAGACCAGAATAAGGGTAAAAAGGTAATAGGCTACGAACTGACGGAAGGCTTTATTTCGGACCTTAAAGAAGGGCGCAAATGGCTTCCTTTACCTGAAAAGGTGACTGTAGGCAAAGATGCGATTATCGTACCTGTTCATTGCAATGATACATTGGAGGAAAGCTTTATACCAATTGAAGAAGAATAGGGTGATTCAAATGCTGCGTTGTCCAAATTGCAATTCCAAAGATATCGGCAAAATCGGCTCCCATCAATTCTATTGCTGGGGATGCTTTATTGAACTTACGGTAAACGGCGAGAAAATGTCCGTCTTCCAAGTAGAAGAGGACGGAACGCTCAGCTCTCTTGACGATTTGTTCTTCGAAGAGGAAATTACGCAAGTTCATGCCAACTGATACAGCATAACAAAGCAGATCGATGAAATGAAGCATCGGCATCTACCGCCAGCCACGGCGAATGATCCGGTGCTTTTTTTAGTTGTACCTGAAACAGCCGTCAACTGCAAGCAATCTATTATTATCGGCATATCTATATACCGTTTCACAATAGGAGGTCCATTGGATCGTCCGCACACTTTCCAGTTTATTCTGCTGCATCCAAACTATGCGTGATTGATGCAAAAGTGGGTACACAGGATTAAGATAGAAGGGTTGTACATATACTGTAAGGGTGACAGCGATTTTGCAGTATAGGTGGTGATACCGTTGGACCGATTTTACAAAAGCCGATTTTTTTCCGTCCTTATTTATACGTTGCTGAGCTTGCTCATTCTGTTTTTTCTGCTGCAAATCAAGCCGATAATCACCGCGCTGTTTCTGTTTCTCAAGGAAATATTGGCTCCGTTTATTATCGCCATGATCATCTCTTATGTGCTGAATCCGGTCGTGTCCTTATTGAATGCCCGCAAGGTGCCGCGAACCGTGGCCGTACTGTTGATATACGCCGTCTTCATCCTCTCGACAACCGTAGTGCTTATGAATGTCATTCCGATGTTCATGTCGCAGCTGTCCCAGCTCAACAATCATCTCCCGCAGCTCGCCATGAAGGCGCAGGGGATCGTGGACGGCATGAACAGCGTCCAGTTTTTGCCGGACAGCGTCCGTACCGGGATCAATCAATCGCTTGCGAAGCTGGAAAATGGAGTTTCACTAGCCATCTCCAAATATATCGACGGTATTGGAAGCACAATCAATATGCTGTTTATCGCTTTCATCATTCCGTTCTTGGCATTCTATATCCTGAAGGATTATCAGCTGATCGAGAAAACGGTCCTTGCCATCGTCCCTAAAGCGAAACGCAAGCAGATCATTACGCTGCTCGTGGATATGGATACGGCGCTTGGCAATTACATACGCGGTCAATTCATCGTCTGTATGATCATCGGGCTGCTCGCGTACCTTGGGTATTGGATGATCGGCATGCCCTATGCGCTGCTGCTCGCCTGCTTAGTCGCCATCTTCAACATCATTCCGTATTTGGGGCCTTTTTTCGGCGCAGCGCCGGCCATCATCATGGCTTCGACCATCTCGCTCAAAATGGTGCTGATGGTTGCTATCGTAAATACAGCCTGTCAAATTCTCGAAGGCAACGTCATCTCCCCTCAAGTGGTAGGCAGATCGCTCAAGATGCACCCGCTGCTGATTATATTCGCGCTGCTGGTAGGCGGAGAGCTGGCCGGCGTGGTCGGATTGATTCTTGCAGTGCCCTTCTTCGCCGTAATGAAGGTGATTCTGCAGCACATCTTGATGTACTATGTCCACCGCAGAACGACTTGAGGAGCGAATCGCGAGGACATCTCTCCTTCAATAAACTATTGAAACCCCCTAAGGTTTTGCCGTATAATACGAACAGCGCCTGAAAATCGAGCGGAACAAATGAATAATTGCGTTAAATTCGGAGGAGCCTGTCAACAAGGGCTCTTTTTTGCATTTTTCAGGCATCATGCGCACTCATGAGCGATACATAGGAGGAGATCACACTGGATCAGCAAGCTTGGATTGCCATTGCCATTTTTCTTGTTATTTACGGACTTATTATCGCCGAGAAAATTCACCGGACCATCGTAGCGATGATCGGCGGATTGCTGATGGTTGGGCTCGGTATAGTCAGCCAGGAGACGGCGGTGCATCATATCGATTTCAATACGCTCGGTTTGTTGATCGGAATGATGATCATCGTCGGCATCACGGCGGAGACCGGGTTATTCAAGTATATTGCGGTATGGGCTGCCAAAAAGGTCGGAGGCCATCCGACCAAAATTCTTATCGTACTCGGCGTCGTCACCGCTTTTGGATCGGCATTTCTGGACAACGTCACGACCGTTCTGCTCATGGTACCCGTAACGTTAAGCATCACGCGGCAATTGCGCGTAACGCCGATTCCTTTCTTCATATCGCAGATTATGGCTTCGAATATCGGCGGCACAGCGACGCTGATCGGCGATCCTCCGAACATTATGATCGGCAGTGCGGTGAAGGAGCTGACGTTCATGGCGTTCATCAATAACTTGAGCTTCATTTCGTTTCTCATCCTGTTCCTGACCCTTCCGTTCTTCGTGCTTATATACCGCAAGCAAATACAGACAACGGAAGAGCTGCGCCAAGGTATTATGGATATGGATGAGAAAGAGGAGATCAAAGACCCGGTTCTGTTGAAAAAATGCATCACCGTCATGGGTCTGACGATATTCGGCTTCTTCATTCATCAAGTCGTCCATCTGGAATCGGCTACCGTTGCATTGGCCGGCGCATTTTTACTGCTTCTGTTGACAGGGGAGCATTTCCTGGAGGAAGCGTTCCACAGGGTGGAATGGACGACCATCTTTTTCTTTGTAGGGCTGTTCGTGCTCGTATCCGGTCTTGTAGAGACCGAAGTCATTGCCGCCTTAGCGGACTATGCCGTTGGGATCACCGGGGGAGACGTGGCCAAATCGGCCGTTTTGATCCTATGGCTCAGTGCCATTGCATCGGCTTTTCTCGATAACATTCCGTTCGTCGCCACGATGATTCCGCTCATTCAGGAAATGGGCACGATGGGCGTAAACAACCTGGAGCCTCTATGGTGGAGCCTGGCTCTTGGTGCGTGCCTAGGCGGCAACGGGTCATTGATCGGAGCGAGCGCCAACCTGATTGTGGCGGGAATTTCGGGAAGGGAAGGCCATCCGATTTCATTCATGAGCTATTTTAAAGTCGGATTTCCGCTCATGATATTGTCAATCGTAATCGCCAACATTTATATTTATGTGCGCTATTTGATGTAAAAGCTCGCCAAGCAAGACGGATGAACAGGGGAGGCTGTTACCATGCTGAAATATATATATGACAAGGAACGTTATACGATAACGGAGAACCGGCACGACAAAGATATAGAAATACGATTTAAGTTAAACGAACCCGACGATTCCGTCGTCCAGCGATTTCGGCTGATCCGGGACTATTTCGACCGCAACGAGGTGCATACCGACGTGTTGTATTATCCGCACCGCAATCAGGACTATCAATGGATCATCCGAAACGATTATTACACGGATTTCATCCTGGCGCTGTTCAAGCACCGCCTGCTCGAATCGGTATCGTGGGAAGCGGAGAACAAGCGGTAAAATCAGGCTTATCCAAGGCATCCGCTCAGTTGACAGTGCTATTGTGAAACGTATATAATTTCCTTAATATAGTCATAATGTAATAATCCAAAGCGTTGATGAAATTCAGTAAGCCATAGACCATAATCCAGAGAAAAGGTTCTGGCCCTTCATGCTGCAGAAGCATAAGGCCAGCTGAGAGAGCCTTATTGTGAAGGATGGCTGAAAGCTCATTTCGGAGTGCGGAACAAATCCGCCGGATGGACCCGTTATACGTCTGACAAGGAGATTGTGCAGCTTAATCATGCGCTCGGAAGATCTTGTATGCGAGCGTCTGTACAGTAACCAGGGTGGTACCGCGATCAATTCGTCCCTGTTAGCAGGGGCGATTTTTTATTTTTGCACATACAAGATAGATTCTGTAGGAGGTCAACATTCATGAAAGCCAGCGAAATACGTTCCAAATGGTTAACATTTTTTGAAAGCAAAGGTCACAAGATCGAGCCAAGCGCACCGCTTGTGCCTCACAACGACCCGTCGCTCTTGTGGATCAATGCAGGGATGGCCCCGCTGAAGCCGTATTTTGACGGCCGCGTCGTGCCTGACAATCCGCGGATTGCCAACTCCCAGAAGTGTATCCGTACCAACGATATCGAGAACGTCGGCAAGACTCGCCGCCACCACACGTTCTTCGAGATGCTGGGCAACTTCTCCATCGGAGATTACTTCAAGGAGGAAGTTATCACCTGGGCTTGGGAATTCCTGACGGGCAAAGAATGGCTCGCCCTGGATCCGAACCTGCTGTCCGTTACCGTCTATCCGGAAGACACGGAAGCCTACGAGTTCTGGAACAAAAAAATCGGCATTCCGGAAGAGCGCATTTACAAGCTGCAGGACAACTTCTGGGATATCGGCGAAGGCCCATGCGGACCTTGTACGGAAATTTTTTACGACCGCGGCGATGCCTATGGCGATCTGAACGATCCGGAATGCTGGCCTGGCGGCGAAAACGAGCGCTTCCTCGAAGTTTGGAACCTCGTATTCTCGCAGTTCAACCATAACAAAGACGGCAGCTATACGCCGCTTCCTAACAAAAACATCGATACGGGCGCAGGCCTCGAGCGCTTCGCCAGCGTATTGCAGAACGTGGATTCCAACTTCGATACGGACTTGTTCCAGCCGATCATCCAGCAGACGTGCCAGCTTGCCGGAGTCAAATATCATGATAACGAAGAACATGACGTGGCTCTCAAGGTCATTGCCGACCATATCCGTACGGTCGTATTCTCCGTAGGCGACGGCGTGCTTCCTTCCAACGAAGGCCGCGGCTACATTATTCGCCGCCTGCTCCGCCGTGCCGTACGTTACGGCAAAGTATTGGGTATGGACAAGCCGTTCCTGTATACGCTGACGCCTATCGTCGGCGAAATCATGGGAGTTTACTACCCTGAAGTCGTTGCTAAGCGCGAGTTTATCGAGAAAGTAATCCGTACGGAAGAAGAACGCTTCCACGAGACGCTGTCGGACGGATTGAATATTTTGGCCGATATGACGGAGAAGGCTCGCAAAGAGGGCTCCACTCAAATCAGCGGCCCTGACGCTTTCAAATTGTACGATACGTATGGATTTCCGTTCGATTTGACCGAGGACTTCGCCGCTGAGAAAGGGATGACCGTCGACAGAGAAGGCTTCGACCGCGCGATGCAGGAGCAGCGTGACCGGGCGAGAGCGGCGCGTCAGGATGCCGACAGTATGAAGGTACAAGGCGGACCTTTAGCTGATTTCACGGTTAAAACCGAATTTGTTGGATATAATGAATTGGTAACAACTGCTAAAGTTATCGCCATCGTCCATGAGAACCAGTTCGTCGATCTGGTCGGCGTAGGCGAAACGTGCCAGGTCATTCTCGACCGGACGCCTTTCTATGCAGAAAGCGGCGGTCAGGTTAGCGACCATGGCGTCATCACTTCCGGCGATTTGGTGCTGAAAGTGGAGGACGTGGGCAAAGCGCCTCACGGGCAGCATGTGCATACGGTTGTTGTCGAATCCGGAGTTCTGCGCAAGGGCGAAGCTGTTCAAGCCCAAGTTAACGATGAGCTGCGTGACGACATCATCAAGAACCATACGGCCACTCACCTGCTGCACAAAGCACTGAAGGAAGTGCTGGGCGAGCACGTAAATCAGGCCGGATCGCTGGTTGCCCCGGAACGGCTGCGCTTCGACTTCTCGCATTTCGGCAGCATCAGTGCAGAAGAGCTTCAAGAGATCGAGCAGCGTGTTAACCGTCAAATTTGGAAGAGCACCGCTCTCACCATTTCCTTGAAGCCGATCGCCGAAGCCAAAGCGATGGGAGCCATGGCGCTCTTCGGCGAAAAATACGGCGATATCGTCCGTGTCGTCCAGGTAGGAGATTACAGCCTCGAGCTGTGCGGCGGCTGCCACGTAGGCAACACCAGCCAGATCGGCTTGTTCAAGATCGTCAGCGAATCCGGTATCGGTTCCGGCGTACGCCGGATTGAAGCGGTATCCGGACGCCATGCTTACGAATATTTGGATCAGCAGCTACAATTGCTGCGTGATGCTGCAGGCTTGCTCAAGTCGAACATTCAGGACGTTCCGAAACGGATTGACGGATTGTTCGCCCAGCTGAAGGAGCTGTCGAGAGAGAATGAATCGCTCAAAGCGAAGCTTGGCAAAATCGAAGCCGGTTCCTTGACCGACCAAGTGAAGCTGGTGCAAGGAGTTCCGGTATTGGCGGCAGTAGTAAGCGCAGGCGATATGGAATCGCTTCGCGGCATCGTAGACCAGATGAAGTCGCAGCTGGCTTCGGCGGTCATCGTGCTGGGAGCTGCAGCTGAAGGCAAGGTGAATCTTGTTGCTGCGGTTACGCCTGACTTGGTTGCCAAAGGCTACCATGCCGGTAAGCTGATCAAAGAAACGGCGGCGGTTGTCGGCGGCAGCGGCGGAGGACGTCCGGACATGGCTCAAGCCGGGGGCAAGGATGCTTCCAAGCTTCAGGACGCGTTGAAGCAAGTCGAACAGCTTGTTGCGAGTGTTACCGTATAGCATGAAATGACATGGTTTGAACAACCTCTAAATAAATTTGCTGTGTCAACAGGAATTATTCGACAAACAGCGAATATAAGAAGATATTAGTTGTTGTTAGCCTATGATTTACGAAGGGGGTGTTGGGATGAGTTCGATGGATAAGACGATGAAGTTCAACGTTAAAGCGGAAGAGATCGAAACATCTCCCAAAGAAGTCATGTTGGCGGTGTATGACGCATTGCAGGAAAAAGGCTACAATCCGATTAACCAGATTGTCGGCTACCTTTTATCCGGTGATCCGGCCTATATTCCCCGCCATAACAACGCAAGAAGCATTATTCGCAAACGTGAGCGCGATGAGCTTATCGAAGAGCTGGTTCGCTCGTACTTGCAGCAGCATAAATCATAGCAGGTTAACAGGTTGAGGGCGGCGCGTCAAGCGCCCCCGACAGACCCCAGGAGTTTATGGCATGGATCGATTAATGGGATTGGACTACGGGGATAAGACAATCGGCATCGCCGTCAGCGACGAGCTGGGGTGGACTGCTCAAGGACTTGAAGTGATCCGTCGCACGACGGAAGAGCGGGATTTGGCGCGGATTCGCGAGATTATTGGCTTATACGATGTCAAAGAGTTGGTTGTCGGACTTCCTAAGAACATGAATAACACGATTGGACCGCGTGGAGAAATTTGTATCGCATTTGCCCAATCTTTACAAGAAGCATTACAAATGCCCGTTCATTTATGGGATGAGCGGCTGACTACCGCTTCGGCTCAGCGTACTTTGATCGAAGCCGATGTCAGCCGTAAAAAGCGCAAGCAAGTCATAGATAAAATGGCGGCTGCGCTTATATTGCAAGGCTATATGGATTCCAAATCGAAGAGGTGATTGGCATGTCTAAAGACGAACAACTGCAAGAAGACGAGCTGGATATCATTGTGATTCCGGATGATGATGGCAATGAAGAGGAATTTGAAGTGGTTGCCAGGTTTGAAGTAGACGGCTCCGAGAAAAAATATATTATGGTTGTTCCTGTCGATGCCGACGAGGAGTCCGACGAAGTGTACGCATTCCGTTACGAGGAAGATGGCGACGATCTTCAGCTGTATACGATCGACGACGAGGAAGAGTGGAACATCGTGGAAGAAACCTTCAATACGCTGATGGACGAAGCCGCCGACGATGAAGAGGAATCCCGCTAATCGAGAGCAACAGGAGGCAGTTCCTTGTACGAGTTAAAAGATATGAAAGAGACGAATCAGTTGCGCAGCGCATACGGAGATGATATTATTTTGTATGACGACCGCGAACAATCCGTTGCTTATAAGCTTCTGGCCGAGTTTCTGCTGGGTGACCAAGGCTATGCGGTCCTGGAGCGGACACAAGGCAAGCAGGAGGAGCCCGAGCTGTTTCGGGTGACTTCGACTGACGGAGAGCTTGAGCTGGAAACGATAGAAGATGACGACGAGTGGGAGAACGTATTCGAATTGTATGATGAGATGACGTTCCCGCAAGACGAAATGTAGTATACTACAATTTGTGTTCATTACGGAGCTGAGCGGAGACATCCGCTCTTTTTCGTTGTTTATCCGAAAAGTGCCTGATTCTGGCACCCCTGGCCGCATCGTAAGCACGAAGGTGCGGATGGGATCGTTGTTCTTGGCGGAATATACCGTAAAGGAGTTCGGGAGGCACGTGAATTCAGGAAGACGGCTATCGGCAGTGAAAGCCATCGTGGTAACGGTGATCATTGTCGTTCTAGCAGGTGGAGTATCTCTCGGATTGTACGCAAGGCAAATGCTTCAGCCTATGCCCGGGTCCGATCAGCCGGTAAAAGTTACTATCGCACCGGGTACGGGATCGCAGCAAATCGCCCGCAATCTTCAGCAGGCGGGAATCATACGCAGCGCCGAGATGTTCTCCTATTATTTGAAATACAAGAACCAGGGCAACAAATTTCAGGCCGGAGAATATGAGATGCGTCCCGGCATCACGCTTGACGCTATTATCGATACTCTTAATCAAGGATTGACCGTGAAGGAGCAGGGGATCAAGCTGACCATTCCGGAAGGCTTCACCGTGAAACAAATCGCGGAGAAGGTGCAGCAGCAGTTCGGTACGGACGCTGCGCAATTTTTAACTGCGGTGCAGCAAAATACCGGATTTACCGCTAAGGTGTACGCGCAAGTTCCTGCGGCGGAATCGAAGCTGGTCAACCGGCTGGAAGGCTACTTGTTTCCGGAAACCTATGAATGGAGCAAGGACATTACGGTAGACGAAATGATAGACCGGATGATGCTGGAATTGGACAAGAAGCTTGCTCTGCTTCCTGCCGATTGGCAGCAGCAAATGGCGGAGCGGGGCCAAACCTTCCATCAGATGATGACTATCGCTTCGTTAATAGAACGTGAAGTCGTGCTGGAGGAGGAACGCCCTCTGGTGGCAGGCGTAATCTATAATCGATTGCAAAAAGGGATGCCGCTGCAAATCGACGCTACGGTACAGTATTTGTTCGACAAGCCGAAGGAACGGTTGTTTGAGAAGGACTTGCAGCTGGAAAGTCCATATAATACGTACTTGCACGCAGGACTCCCTCCAGGGCCGATAGCGAGCCCGAGCTTGTCCTCGATCAAAGCGGCGATTTATCCTGTGAATACGAAATATTTGTTTTATGTAACGAAGAAGGACGGAAGCAAGGGCCATTTGTTTGCCGAAACGTTCGAACAGCATCAGCAAAACATAGCGGCCAGCAAAAAGAATCAGTAAGGAGAGAATCATATGAAGAAACCGGAGCTGTATGTAACAGCCGGCTCGGCGGAAGAAGCCCGCAGCTATATTGAGGCAGGTGCGGACGCGGTAGCCGTCGGAGAGCACCGATTTGGCATGCGTCTGCCGGGAGAAGTCCCGCTGGACGAACTGGGCGCATTAATTCCCTGGGCTCATGAGCGCGGGGCCAAAGTATACGTCATTGTAAATAAAATTATGGATAATAATCTGCTGCCTGAGTTGCCGGCTTATTTGCGGCAAATTCATGAGTGGAAAGCAGATGCGGCGGTATTCGGCGATCCGGGAGTTCTAATAGCTCTGAGACAAGCAGGTGCACAAGGATTGCCGCTGCACTGGAATGCGGAGATGACCTCGACCAACTACGAGACGGCGAAATATTGGGGCTCCAAGGGCTCTACGCGCATCGTTCTTGCCCGTGAGCTGAATCTCGAAGAAACGCTCGAAATCAAGCGAAACCTGCCCGAAATGGAGGTTGAGATCCAGGTTCACGGGATGACGAATATTTACCATTCCAAGCGGACTTTGCTGACGAATTATAAAGATCATCAGGGACGCGACAGCCAAGAAGAAGGTACAAGTCTGGAAAAAGGGCTGTTCCTGATCGAGCAGGAGCGGCAGGACGAGCGTTATCCCGTATATGAGGATGTTAACGGGACGCATATTATGAGCTCCGACGATATTTGCATGCTGGAAGACCTGCACGAGCTGATGGCGGGTGGCATTGACAGCTTCCGTATCGAGAGCCTGTTGAAATCGCATGAATACAATATTACGGTGATCCGGAGCTACCGGAAGGCTATCGACGCATATTTCGCCGATCCGGAGCAATATGAATTCCAGGATGAGTGGATCGACGCGATTCGCGAGCTGCAGGATCCGCGGCGCGAGCTGTCGTTCGGATTTTTCTATAAAGAACAAGTCTATTAATCATAACTACGAAGGGGTGGAAACTGATATGACCATGATACAGCATGAGCTACTGGGCAAACGAGTCCGTCTGGAAAAACCGGAGCTGCTGGCGCCGGCAGGCAGTCTGGAAAAGCTGAAATTTGCGGTCCATTACGGGGCCGATGCAGTATATATCGGAGGGCAGCAGTACGGTCTGCGTTCCAATGCCGACAACTTTTCGTTCGAAGAAATGCGCGAGGGCGTAGAGTTCGCGGCTCGCTACGGCGCCAAAGTGTTTGTTGCGACCAACATTTATGCTCATAACGAAGATATCGAAGGGATCGAAAATTACCTGCGCGGCATTCAGGATGCCGGCGTTGCTGCCATTATCGTTGCCGATCCGGTTATTATCGAGACGTGCAAGCGCGTAGCTCCGAAGCTGGAAATTCATGTCAGCACGCAGCAATCGACGATGAACTGGCAGGCCGTGCAGTTTTGGAAGGAAGAAGGGGCCGAACGTGTCGTGCTGGCACGCGAAGCGAATATGCAAGAGATCTTGGATATCAAGAAGAACGTGAATGTCGAGATCGAGGTATTCGTGCACGGGGCCATGTGCAGCTCCTACTCCGGCCGCTGCGTATTGTCCAACCACTTTACGGACCGCGACTCCAACCGCGGAGGCTGCTGCCAGTCCTGTCGCTGGAAATACGACCTGTTCACTACCGAGGAGGGCGGGCAGGACGGCATCAAAGAGCTGCCGTTGTTTGACGAGGAGGATCATGCCTTCTCCATGAGCTCCAAAGATTTGTGCATGATCGAGCACGTGCCGGAGCTGGTGCGTTCCGGTGTGGACAGCTTCAAAATCGAAGGTCGAATGAAGAGCGTCCATTATGTCGCAACCGTCGTAAATGCGTATCGCCAGGCAATCGACGCTTACTTCGAGGATCCCGAGCATTACGAGCTAAAGCCGGAATGGCTGTATGAAATTCAAAAAGCGGCGAACCGTCCGCTGAACACCGGCTTCTTTTTCGACGAGCCAGGGCATGAGGATCATATCTTCGAACCGGAAGATAAAGCGGCGCCTTACGACTTCGTCGGTGTGGTTATGGCGTATGACGAATCCACGGGAGTGGCCACAATTCAGCAGCGCAATCACTTCAAGCCAGGACAAGAAGTGGAGTTTTTCGGTCCGAAGGGCTCGTTCTTCAAGCAAACCGTTCCTGCCATTTACGATGAGGCAGGCCAGGAGCTTGACGCGGCGCGCCATCCGATGCAAATCGTCCGGCTGAAGGTTGAACATCCGCTCAAGCCGTTTGACATGATGCGCAAAAAAATGGGGAAAGCCTGATTACGCTGCGAGTTCAGCGCTAATCCAAGCTTTCACAACTAAACCTGTAGTACGAACCCGTATCCCGGCGATACGGGTTTTTTGCTGTATTTCGGGGCGGGGGTTTTAATTGTCAAAGATTGTGCCATTGGGAAGGATAAGGGAGGGATGGGACATAAGGCCCATGGACAAATTTGGGAAAAAGGAATATCATCCTACGTGTTGCGCAAAAAAATGGATTCACAGGACAAGCTGACGTCCTTTAAGGCGGTGGAACTATTTTTTTGCAATGTAAGCGATTTATTTAGAGGATTTTGGTAAACCGTGTCGAAATATTGAAGGGGACACGGGGTACGTCCTTACATAAGCACAATAGCCTAATATTCAGAACTGGGTGGTGGGTCCTTTGAAACAATTACTGTCAGTACTTAAGCAGTGGGCAGAGAAAGTCGGCAATGGGTTGGCATCTAGAAAACAGGAAAGTCGGGGATCAAGCAGCGGAAGTACGGTTGCACATACGATGCCCGGTTCGGCAGCAGGTCTTCGTCTGGAAAATCCGTTGAAGTCCGTGGGCATGAAACTGTTTCTTATCTTTTTGGTCAGCATTTTATTCTTTGTACTAGTGGCAGGATTTACTTCTTATAACATTTCAAGCGGCGTGCTTCAGAATAAAGTGGTGGACGCATCGGAGCAAACCATTGTCCAAGCCGGACAGAAAATGGACTTGCTGTATGGAGTATATGAGGACTTATCCATGCAGATTTTGCTCGATGAAGAGATGAAGAAGCTCCTGACGGAGATTGATGCCGTCAACAAAGGAAGCTATGATTATTTGCAGGTAAGGCAAAAAATCGGCGACAAGCTGAATGTGTACTCCTATTCTAACAAGACCATCAAAGCGATTCATTTGCTTCGTGCAAGCGGCGAGCCGATCAGTTCGTCGGGAAGCTCCATGAACAAGGAGTCCGTAGCGCAGGAAGATTGGTTCAAGAAGACATTGACCAACAACGGCAAGGCTACATGGCTCGAATCCAAAGCAAAAGGCTACGCTGACGGAACAAGCACGCCTACGTTCGCTCTGGGACGCGTATTGAAAAATACGTCGACCAATACGCAGCAAGCGGTTCTCCTGCTCGAAATCAGCCTCGAAGCAATTGATAAGGAGCTCGGCGACATCAAGATGGGCGACGAGGGCCAAACGCTGATTTTGTCTCCGGAGTTTACCGTTATTTTCGCGAAAGACCGGAATACATTAGGACAAAAATCTACGCTCGACGTACAACCGGAATCGTTAACCGAGGAAAGCCACAATACGATGACGGCCAAAAAAGATACGCAGGTTGTGTACTATCAGTCCCCTAAGACAAGCTGGTACTTAATTGGAGCCATGCCGGTCGAGGAGCTTGTGAAAGATGCGAAGAGAATCTTTAATTACACCTGGATTATTGCCGGTGTAGCGGCAATCATTGCCGTATTTATCGGAATCTTCGTCGCCCGCATGATCGGACATCCGGTCGTTACGCTGCGAAACCTTATGAAACAAGGAGAGCAGGGGAATCTGACCGTACGGATGAAGGTGAATTCCCAGGACGAAATCGGTCAATTGGGACAAAGCTTCAACCAGATGATGGAGAAAATTACGCTGCTCGTGCAGCAAACGACCCAATCCGCTCAAGAAGTGCTGGCTACCGCTACCGAGGTGTCGGATGCTTCGAAGAAAACAGCGCTGTCAGCCAAGGAAATCGCGGTGGCTACCGAGGAAATCGCAGGCGGAGCATCCAGCCTGGCTGTCGAATCCGAACGGGGCAATGAGCTTACTCATAACATTAGCACCCAGATGAAGATGGTTATCGACGCCAACTCCGTGATGGGTGAAGCGGCGGCGAGCGTCCAGCAGTCCAGTGAGCAAGGGATTCAATACATGTCCGAGCTGATCAACAAGACCAATGCAACGGAAGCAATGACACGCGATATGGTCGAGAAGGTCGACAATTTGAAGGAAAGCACTCGCTCGATCCGTAAAATTTTGGATGTGCTCAACAATTTGACGAAGCAAACGAACATCCTGTCATTGAACGCTACCATTGAAGCGGCGCGCGCCGGAGCAGCCGGTAAAGGCTTCATGGTCGTCGCCGATGAAATCCGAAAACTGGCCGATCAATCGCGTCAATCGATTGCTATCGTCGGTCAAGTAACGGAAACGATTCAAAAGGAGATCGACGAAACGGTTCATGTCTTGTCCAATGCATACCCGATCTTCCAGGAGCAAATCGTCTCTGTTAAAGAAGCGGATATGATCTTCAAGGAAGTTCAGTCGCACATGGACGGATTCATCGTTCAATTGTCCGAGGTAACCGGTTCGATCGATAATCTGAATGCGTCGCAGGTCGTGCTGTCCGATGCGATGTCGAACGTAAGCGCCGTAGCGGAAGAATCGTCCGCCACATCCCAAGAAGTGGCTTCGCTGAGCGCGGAGCAGCTGAATATCAGCTCGGGATTGGTGCGGTTGTCCGACAATCTGGAGCAATTGTCCAATTCATTGAAGGAATCTTTATCCAAGTTCGAAGTATAATTGCTCGATCTATCGGTCTTATACTATATGATTCGTAATCAATAGCTTTTTTCATGGCGTAGGCTCGCCTTGAAAAAAGCTTTTTTTGTCGGCTGTTTGAGGAGCGAAGCGGAAGATCATACTGCTAATAATCAGGTATGCTGTGCAGGAGGGTGTAGTACACGAATGAAGGGCAGAATGGCACTGAAGAAGCACCGCCTTTTTTATATATTAATGATTATCATCCTCGCTCTTGCCGGCTTGAACGCCCGTTTGTTCTGGATTCAGGTAGCGGCTAGCGGCGATTGGACGGAGCATGGCGTAGACCTGGTGCAAAATTCGGTCATTCAGAGAGCTCAAGGCATAGTGCTCGATAGCGGCAGGGGCGACTTTTACGATCGCGATGGGATTCCTTTGACCGGGAAGGAGCAGACGGTACTGGTTGTATTTCCGGTGCATGCTTCATCCCCCGAGCAAACAAGGATGGACGACACGAACATCGCCCGCACGCTGCAAGTGCCGGTAGAACAATGGAGAGCGTTCTCAACCGGATTGAAGGAGCCGCAAATTTGGACAACGGGAGATAAGCCCGTAAACATAAACGAAGCTCAGGCGAAGCAAATCGAAGCGCTGCGGCTGCCCCAGCTTGCCGTCACTAAGCTAAAGCAGCATTACGGCGATACCGTCTTGGCCAGCCAGGTTATTGGATACATCGGGCAAAACCCTGAGCGGATTACGCGTCAGTTCACGGACCAATTCCATCGCGGGGAGCTTCAGCTGACCAGCAAGATCGGCGGGGCTGGGCTGGAGAAGACGTTGGAGCCTTGGCTTCAAGGGATAGGACCGGAGTCCTTATCCTTGTTCACCGACGGCCGCAAACGGCCGCTCCCCGGACTGGATGCAAGGTGGATGTCGCCGCACAACGGCTACTATCCCCTTAAAGTCATAACGACTCTGGATGCTTCGATTCAAAGCAAGGTGGAGCAGGCGATGCGCAAGCTTCAAGTGAAAGAAGGAGCCGTCGTGGTCACGGATGCTTCCAACGGCGATGTCATTGCAATGGCAAGCCGGCCCGACTTCCACCCGGAGCATGTCGATTTGCTGCATGGAACGTGGAGCAACCGTGCGCTCAAGGCGGCTGCGCCGGGGTCGATCTTCAAGACGGTAACGGCCGCGGCAGCCTTGGAGGAGCATGTGACTGAGCCGGGTGAAATGTTCCGCTGTGACGGAGAACTGGGGAAATACGGATTGACCTGCTGGAATAAGCAAGGTCACGGCTTGATCAGCCTGGAGGAAGCTTATGCGGAATCTTGCAATATTGTATTCGCACGGCTGGCTGAAAGGCTGGACGGTGCTAAGCTGCAGGAATACGCGCATAAGCTGGGCTTGGGTACACAGATCGGATGGACAGGCCCCTTCCTGCAGGAAGAGCAATGGACTACCTGGGATGCGGAGGAAAAGGGACAGGTGTTTGCTGCATCGACTCCACAGCAGGACGGCGGGGTCAAGGCCCAAACCTCCATAGGCCAGCGGGATGTGCTTGTGACGCCGCTGCAAGCCGCCAATATGGTCGTAACCTTGCTGCATGGAGGGAAGGTCGCTTCGCCGCGAATCGTCAGCGAGATGAGGTTCCGCAACGACAGGCTGATGGAAAAGCTGGAGGCCAAATCGTTAGACGGATTGCCTTCAGGCATCTCGAAGGCTACGTCCGGCCTACTGCTGGAATGGATGACGGATGTCGTCCAATACGGCACGGGAGCAGCGCTGCAGTCGGCGGACTGGAAGGTAGCCGGCAAATCCGGTACGGCACAGGTGGGAGCAAAGAGCGGCGAGGAACGGGTTAACCAATGGTTCATCGGCTACGGTCCGGTTGCTGAACCGCGCTATGCCGTCGCCGTCTTAGTCCAGAACGTGCCGGACGGCACAAAAAATACATCCATTCCTCTCTTTCGAGAAGTAATGGATGTATTGGCTCAGGCGGAGCAATCGGGCAGGAAAGCTCAATGATATGATGTCGCGTGGAGCGTCGGAATGAGGAGCGAGAAGCAGGTGCCTTTGCCCACCTCGCTGGTGACGTCGATTTTGCCGTGAATCGTCTGAATGACCCGGTAGGTCACCATCATGCCGAGACCGGTTCCCTTGTCTCTGGTGGAGTAAAACGGCGTTCCGAGCCTGCGGATCTCATCCGGCGTCATCCCTACTCCATGATCGATGATATCGATGCATACGCTGCGATTTTGGACCGTTCCGATGATCTGCAGCTTGCCGCCGCTTGGCATGGCTTCGATCCCGTTCTTGCACAAGTGGATCATGCACTGGACGAATTTGTCCCTGTTCGCGCTTATGATCAGTTTGTCATCAAGCTGCGTTTCCACATCAACGCGGCAAAGCTTGGCATAAGGCTCTATGGAGCTCAGCGCCTGCTGAATCAGCTGCTTCGCGTCAACCAGCTCGATCGCCTCCAAATGCGGCTTGGCAAACGATAAATAATCAGTGACGATGGATTGGGCTTTGTCGATCTCCTCCAGCACCATGTTGGTGTACAGCGCCTTTTTGTCGTCCTGGATGCCCGGCTGCTTCATGATTTGCACAAACCCGCGGGCTACAGTTAACGGATTCCGGATTTCATGGGCGAATGAAGCCGCCAGATCGCTGAGCACGTTCATTTTGTCGGCTTGCTGTGATTGATTGCGCTGCCGCGAGTTCAGCTTAATTTGCTCCACTACATAGACTACCATCCCTAATGTAAAAGCAGTAATAAGACTGTACAGGCCGAAGTAGCCGACAATACGCATGGTTATGGGCTCACCTATCCACCAGAAGGTAATACAGGAGCTCACTGCCGGCAACAAGCCGATCAGTAAGCCGGTTATTGCCGCCGCAGTCACATTCCTGCTGCGGGAGCCGGTAACGATATAGGGTTTGCTGCGCCATAATAGGACCATTAATATACCGGTCAAAACCAAGCTCAGGCTTAAGGCCGTGAAGCTTCCTCCGAGAAACAGCCGATAGCATATCATGACGGCTGCAACCCACAAGGAAGGCACGATGCCCGCATATAAGATACAAGCGGCGAGAGGCACCATTCTGAGATCATACAGAAAGCCATCGGAAAACCGGAATGGATACACCATACATAAAACAGCAATTAGAGAACCTAGGATGACAATGATCCGTCTGTTTATCTTCGCGCCGATCTGATGACACCTGTCACCCCAGAACAATTGATACAGTAAGACAGGGGTAATAATGATTAGCATGTTCAGCAGTAGTTGATTAATTACGTCCAATGACATCACCTTATGCAATTATGTTATGTGCACTATTAGTACTACCTATATTTCTTTATTCGACATCTTCTCCTGTTTTCCTACAAAAACGATAGAGAAAAGTCCTAATCTGTCTAATCTCAAGCCGTAGTGAGCGGGATGGTCCATTGGGACGATTCGATCCAGCTGCGGTTGCTGAATTCCCTTGCGCGCAGTACGACTTGGTGGCCGTAAACTTCGACAAACAGACCCTGAACATCCACCGAGTTCTGGCCAAGCTGAGCGGCGCGGGTGCGTCCTACGGATGCATTGTTAAACCAATGGAACGTGTTTTGCTTGTTGTAATGGTCCTCGCTCAGGAAATTACGGTGGGTATGCCCGGACAATACGAAGACATTGGGATAGGGCGCCAATATTTCCCGGAATGCAATGGCTCGGATAAGGCGGTGAGTTCCCCCGTCGGTACCCGGCTCGGGAAGCGGCTGGTGAATAAATACGATAGCCGGCTTTCCATCCTCGTGGGCTTTCATCGTTTCGCGCAGCCAGTTCAGCTGCTCATCGGAATACCAGGCTCCTTCGCCAACGTCCGCCTTCTCCTGAACGTAGCACTCCTGGGATACAAGGATCAGGTGAACGCCGTTGACCCATACGTCCGTATAAGGCTTATCGGCATAGCCGATGAACGATTGGAACCTTTCCCTCGCCATCGAATCCGTCTTGCCGTTAGGCATCGTCTCCGTTGAAAACTGGCCCTCGCGGTCAAGCCATATATCATAATAATCATGGTTGCCCATGTTCGCGTAGAGCTTGGGCAATTGATATTGATTTAAAATGCTATTCAATAGCTTGTAATCGCTTTCCCGCCCGAAATCCGTCAAATCGCCTCCGAGTACGATGGCGTCAAGCGGGCCGTTCCAAGCGCTGATATCTTTTAGCGCCATATGAAGCCTATCCGTCATGGAGGACTCGCTTACAGAAATATGGAGATCGCTAAGTAAAAAGAACGACGCGAGCAGTTCCGTAGGCAGGACCTTCTCCACATGAACCGGTTCCGGCAGCACTTCCGCTGCAGGGGTTTCCTTCTCCGAGTCCGCTTGGGCGATCCATCGTTTTAGGTAAGGAGCACCAATTCCGGCGCCGCCGGCTAAAAAAGCAAGAGAGACTAACATTTTTTTGACAAAATTTCTGCGAGACATCATGGCGCATCACCCTATTCAATATATAATTGCCGTTTTTTTCTACGGTTTTCTTTTATTATAACGGGACGCTACGGCTATCACAATAAAGGAAGGGCCGATCATTCCCCGGGAAATCAACATTTTTTGCAGCTGGAATGTTTGGAGAACAACTGGCATAAAATATTATAAAGTTACTTTAAGTTAGCCCCTTGACAAAAGTAATTAAAATAAAGTAATATACTTACATAATGTTAGTTATTAATTATCAGGGAGTGATAATCATGGTAGATGCAGGACTTCTTATTATTCGTTTGGTCATTGGTCTTATTTTCGTAGGTCACGGGGCGCAGAAGCTGTTCGGCTGGTTTGGGGGCTACGGGTTGAAAGGAACCGGCGGTTGGCTGGACTCGATGGGAATGAAGCCGGGTGTTCTGATGGCTCTTATCGCCGGATTAAGCGAGTTTGTCGGAGGGCTGCTGTTTGCCAGCGGCGTCTTGACTTGGGTAGGTGCGATTCTGATCGCATTGACTATGCTTGTGGCGATTGTGAAAGTGCATGGAAAGAACGGATTGTGGGTTACAGCCAACGGCTACGAGTATAATTTGATTCTTATCGCCGTCGCTGTCGGTGTGGCTTTGATCGGACCGGGAGCCTACGTTTTGTTCTGATTGAACGGAATAACCTTATGACGTTTTATAGCGAAGCTTGCCCCCAGTATATGCTGGGGGTTTTTGTTGTGTAATGCGCGTTTAAGGATAGGGATAGGGAGATACCGAGGTACTAGGGAAAGATAGTACTTCTTTTCCATTTAGAGAAAGATATAATGAAATTAAAGGCAATACATGAGAGAGGTGCAGCGACTATGAGCCGCAAATGGTTGGAAAAGGAAGGTCTTCGCTGGGTTGAACGCGATATCGTGACCCGTGAGCAATATGAGCGTATTTTACTATTGTATGAAGATAAAAAGCATGCGATCGGCATTCTTCCGATCCTCGGCAGCATCCTGGTAGGCCTCGGGATTTTGAGCTTTGTAGCCGCCAACTGGCAAGACATCCCCCAGCTCGCAAGGCTGGCCATGGTCATCCTCCTGATGGTCTCGTTCTACGGGGGAGGCGAAGTGTTCCGGCGCAGGGAGCATGAGAAGCTCGGCACAGCATTGACTGCTCTCGGCTATATTTCATTCGGAGCGGGAATCGTGCTCGTAGGGCAAATGTTCCATCTGGTCGCCTACGACATCACATCGTTTGTCATCTGGGGTACCGCGGGGATCTTGCTGACGTACATTGTCCGCAGCCGATTTATTTACTTACTGAGCTTGCTCGTGTTTACCATTGCGCAATATTACAGCACAACGGAATTTCATCAGTTCAGCTATGCAGGATTCGCGCTGATGATTGCCGGTCTCGGGTACTATGCTTGGAAGAATCAAAGCACCTTGCTAACCTGGTGCTTCAGTCTGAGCTACGTGCTTCATTGTCTCATGCTTGTTCTGGATAATGAATGGAAATTTCTATGGTTCTTTGTTCCGCTTATGGCTTTGTATACGGTCGGCGACTGGTACAAGGATCGCAGTACGGGATACGCTTTGCAGTCCGTCCCGTTGGCCGCGGCGTTCATATTCGGCATTGTTATGGTTCTTTCCTGGGATAATGGTCCTTCGGACAGGAACGAGCTGCTGGCGGAGCCGCTCTATTACATCACCGCACTGGTCGTTCTGTTCGCCGCTTCCGTTGCAGGCAAGCTGATGAACAAGAGAAACTCCAGCACGTTCGAATGGATTCTAGCTGTGCCTTTCGTCTACTTGCCCGCAGGGATTAGCGTCTTGTATTTACTCGCGCTGTTCTTCTTCTCCTTCTATGTGCTCTGGAGGGGATATATCGAAGAATGGCGGTTCAAAATCAATTTCGGTACGGTGCTCTTCATTTGCAGCACCATGGTTGCTTATGGCAAGCTCACGTGGGATTTCATGGACAAATCTATGTTCTTTATCATCGGGGGACTGCTGCTCCTCGTATTGAGCTGGTTCCTGAACCGCCGCAACAAGAAATTTCTCGAGGAAGCCAAGGGAGGGAGCCATCATGATCAGTAAAGGCGCTGGAGTCAAAAGCCGTACATGGTTGACCGGTATCCTGGTCCTGCTTCAGATTTTGTTCCTGTGCGGCATCGCCTTTTCGTATTACGCGGTAAGCTGGTTCGGTCATGAAATCAAGCTGAAGACGGTGCCGGTCGATCCGAGGGACTTTTTGTACGGTGATTACGTAACCCTTAGCTACGAAATCAGCCGGTTGAAGCCGGGAATCTGGCAAGAACAAGGCAAGCTTCCGGAAGAAGGAGAGCCGGTCTATGTGCTTCTCAAGCCTGTGAACGGTCTATATGAGGCGCAAGCCGCCTACCGATCGAGTCCAGACGTCAAGCCGGGCGAGGCGGTACTCAAAGGCGTTGTGCAGTACAGCTGGGATGAAGCCATAACGGTGAAATACGGTTTGGAAAAGTACTATGTCCCGGAAGGAACGGGTAAGGCGCTCGAAGAGCAAGCGGGCAATATGATCGTGCGCGTCAAGGTTGCTTCGTGGGGCCAGGCCAAGATTGAGAGTCTGGAGCCGCAGAGCTAGCGTTCAGCGAACATTCAGTTAACGTTCAGGTTCGTTTCATTTTCCTGTGAGATAATACGGTTATCTTGTTCAACTGGAGGAAACGAATATGACAAACCGTAAATCACTCCGATTGGTGTTGGCGACGTTTCTAATGTTCGGCACTACGGTAGCTCTGTATGAATGGAATCAAAGCGTTTCCGACCAACAGGCACAATCCACCGGTTCGGCTAACCATTCATCCACTGTTCAATCAACGGGAAAACCATCCGACTAATATGACAGGAACCGTTTATAAAGGCGCATGGAGCATGTATCCATACGCCTTTTTGCTATGCTCGGGCAGGATAAATATCAATGAAAAGCAAAAAAACATTGTTCTAGGCCGGTTTAATGGTATTATAATCTCAAACTTGGTTAGGAAAAGGGGCCGTTCGATGGATGATCACCGGAACCTCTTCGAGCTGGAAGAGGTAGCAAGACAGCTGTACCGCAGAATGGCGGCAGCGTGGAACAAATTCGACGAGAAAGGAATGACGGCTCCTCAAGGCTACATTCTTGAGAAGCTGGAGCAGGAGGGGCCGCTTAAGGTTTCCCAAATGGCTGAAGCATTAAGCTATTCCGCCGGCGCCATTACGACGTTATCGGATAAGCTGATCGCATCGGGCTATGTGGAGCGGAACCGGGATGAGGCGGATCGCAGAGTCGTTTATCTCAGCATTACCGAAGAAGGAAGACAAGTGCTCGGAGCCATCAGGGAGCAACGAAAAGTGAACATCAATACTTTCTTCGGCGCACTTACGGACGAGGATATCCATCATCTGATCCGCATCTATAAGGACATTTTGGCCAAAACCGATAAGAAGGCGTAACCATACATAGATAGAGATATTTTGTACAAGAATGAGGGGATTATCATGGAACAGGAGCCGTGGAGCTTGCCGGCAGGCACACTGATTTGGGATCGTTCACAGCAGCTGGATCAGGCGGAGATATTGTACCCGTTCGCATTGGAGGAATTGCTGTGCAAGCTGGTGGGAGAGGGAGGCCCGCCGATCGTCCATTTATGGAGACATCGGAGAGCTTTCGTCATGGGCCTGAGAGACAGCCGGCTTCCGTTCGCACGAGAGGGAAAGCGCTGGTTAGAGCAGCAAGGGTATTCGACAGCAGTCCGCAATTCCGGCGGAGCTGCCGTACCGCTCGATCTCGGCGTAGTGAACGTCTCGCTCATCCTGCCCAAGCGAACGGGGCAAATCGATTTCCGTCACGATTTCGAAACCATGTACCATCTAGTGCGCGATGCGCTTCATGCGGTGACGCCGGATGTTGCCAAAGGGGAAATCGCAGGCTCGTATTGTCCCGGCGATTACGATTTGAGCATACGGGGTAAAAAGTTTTGCGGTATCGCCCAACGGCGTCAGGCCCATGCGTTCGTCGTACAGGCCTTTGTCGTTGTAACGGGAGTCGGGGAAGAGAAGGCGCGTCTCGCGCGGCAGTTTTATCAAATTGCTGCGGAAGGGGCGGACGGACAGCAATTCCCCGACGTTCAGAGCGACAGCATGGCAAGCCTCCAGGAGCTTGCAGGCTTGAACGACGTGCAGCCGTTTATCGATGCCGTGAAGGAGACGGTGAGAGGACGTTCAAGGATGGAGGAACAAAGCTGGAAGCAGATCCATTTGCCGGATGACGCGCAGGTTGCCGAAATGGTCGAATCGCTCCAAAACCGTTACGGCATTGATTGAAAAACAGACAATGTATCGGAAGCAAAGTATCGATGACTATACTGCCTTAGGACGTCTGCATTCTGTGGGCTGCAGCGTCCTTAACCGGCTCCCCGCTGTACCAACCGCCGCCGGATGAGTCGTTGAGCCATCACTTTATCGGCTTCCTAGGCTTACGTAACAGACACTACCACTTCCAAGCCATGAATCGAACCTATCCGAAGGACAAGCTGTTCATTCCTTACAGCCGACTCAATGCAATCCTTTTAAGAAAAGCTTCATAGCCTCAGGCAATTCATTTTGCCAAAAGCCCCAAAGATGCTTGCCCGGCTTCTCCTCATAGGTCAAGCGGCAGTTTCTCTCCTCCAGCAGCAAACGGGTATTTCTGTTGGCCTCTACGAAATCAAAGGTGCCGCGCTCCGTCTTGACCTCCCGTTCATCGAGTCCTATTAACATATATAGATTCAGCCACGATAAATCGGCTTCCTCGGCGATCCGCTGCTGCGTTTCGCGGAAAAATGCGCCGGACAAGGATATAACGCTGCAAAATAGGCTAGGATAATCTAAGGCAAGATGCAGCGAGACGGTACCCCCCAAGGAATCTCCCGCTATAATTCGTTCGGAGGGCGAGGTGCGCACCGGGTATTTGGATTCAATATAAGGAAGCAGCTCCTGGGTAAAAAATTGCGTATAGGCCGCGAAGCGCTCTCCTTCCGGGGCATATTCGCTCGTTCTTACCGACGTGTCGACATCGACACCGACGATAATGGCCGGATCGATGCCTTCGTCGAAAATAAGCCGGTTCATATGAGTGACGATGCGTCCGAAATTAAAAAACTGCTCGCCATCCTGACAATAAATGACAGGATATGTCATGACCTCCTGATAACCGGGAGGCAGGAAGACGCGGACAGGTCTTTCCTTGCCTAACGCAGCGGACGGGACAAGCTCCTTAACTACCGTTCGTTTGTAATAAATGGAATCGTCCATCGGAATTCCTCCAAGTGTATTATAATAGTTTGCACCTTTTTTCTCTTCTGTATTATATATTTTGTTACACTGTTATAGTCATGGAAAAGGAAAGATCGCATATTTTGCAAGTAAGTAGTTGTGTTATTAGAGAAAACAGGTTTATAATACTACTATAACAGAAACTCCGGTTTCAAGGCATCAAAATCTATCGCTGAGGTGAATGTACATGAGTAAGCCATATGAAGTGGCAGTGTCCAAGGTGACGCCTTTGTCTGTATTGGCGCCAGACGGTACTGTAGTAAATGAGCAAGAAATGCCGAAATTGACTGACGATCAATTGAAAGAATTGATGAGACGCATGGTATTTACCCGTACATGGGACCAACGCGCGGTTAACTTGACCCGTCAAGGCCGTCTTGGCTTCTATGCTCCGGTTTCCGGTCAGGAAGCGTCGATGGTCGGCAGCGAATTCGCTTTAAATAAAGACGACTTTATTTGCCCGGGCTATCGTGATATGCCTCAAATCGTGTGGCACGGACTTCCGATGTACCAAGCATTCTTGTATTCCCGCGGCCATCAGCATGGCGGACAAATCCCGGCCGATGTGCACGTTTTGATGCCGCAAATCATTATCGGCGCGCAAATTTTGCATGCGATGGGCGTTGCCATGGCATTCAAAAAACGCGGCGAAAAGCGCGTTACTATTACTTATACAGGCGACGGCGGTTCCTCCGAGGGCGATTTCTACGAAGGCTTGAACTTCGCTGGCGCTTTCAAGCTTCCTTCCATTTTCGTAGTTCAAAACAACGGCTATGCCATTACGACACCATTCGCCAAACAAACGGCTGCAGAATCGGTTGCTCATAAAGCGGTAGCTGCCGGTATTAAAGGCGTGCAGGTGGACGGCATGGACGTGCTTGCCGTAGTTAAAGCGGTACAAGACGCTGCCGAGCGCGGACGTAACGGCGAAGGCGCAACTTTGATCGAAATGATCACTTACCGTTTCCTTCCACACTCGATGTCCGGTGACGATCCTT
Organism: Paenibacillus sp. NPDC056579; assembly: GCF_042793215.1. Classification (NCBI taxonomy): domain Bacteria; kingdom Bacillati; phylum Bacillota; class Bacilli; order Caryophanales; family Paenibacillaceae; genus Paenibacillus; species Paenibacillus sp. NPDC056579. The sequence goes on along the minus strand of NZ_JBHTVD010000011.1, from coordinate 194,271 downwards.
CCAAATACCGTACGAAAGAAGAAACGGCGGATTGGGAAGCGACAAGAGATCCGCTAAACCGCTTCCGTACGTATTTGACAGCCAAGGGCTTGTGGTCGGAAGAAGAAGAAAACAAAGTTGTCGAAGAAGCGAAGGCTACTGTAGCTGAGCAAATCAAGAAGGCGGAAGAGACCGAGAAAATGACGGTTCCTGGCCTCATCGACAGCATGTTCGAAACGACACCGTCCCACTTGGCTGAGCAAAAAGCGGATTATATCGGGTAAAGGAGAGGAAAGCATACCATGGCACAAATGACAATGATTCAAGCGATTAAGGATGCTATGCGCGTAGAGCTGCAGCGCGATCCTAACGTTGTTATATTCGGGGAAGACGTAGGTAAAGTAGGCGGTGTGTTCCGTGCGACGGAAGGCCTGCAAGCAGAATTCGGCGAAGAACGCGTATTCGATACTCCGCTCGCAGAATCCGCTATCGGCGGTTTGGCAGTAGGTATGGGGATTCAAGGCTTCCGTCCGGTAGCCGAAATCCAATTCGTAGGTTTCATCTATGAAGCGATGGACCAAATCTGTGTCCAAGCTGCACGTATGCGTTACCGTTCCGGCGGACGCTACAATGCTCCGATCACGTTCCGTACTCCTTTTGGCGGCGGCGTTAAAGCAGCCGAGCTGCACACAGACCCGCTGGAAGGCTTGCTTGTACAAACGCCTGGTATCAAAGTGGTTGTACCTTCCAACCCTTACGATGCCAAAGGCTTGCTGATCTCCGCGATCCGCGATAACGACCCTGTATTCTTCATGGAGCACCTGAACCTGTACCGTTCGTTCCGTGCTGAAGTTCCTGAGGGCGAGTACACGGTTCCAATCGGAAAAGCGAACGTCGTTCGCGAAGGCTCCGATGTAACGATCATCACTTACGGCGCAATGGTTCACACTTCGCTGAAGGCTGCGGAAGAAATCGAAAAAACCCGCGGCGTGAAAGTAGAGGTAATCGACCTGCGCACCTTGATTCCGCTCGATATCGAGACGATCGTCGAGTCCATTAAGAAAACGAACCGTGCTATCGTTGTTCAAGAAGCGCAAAAAACATCCGGCGTTGCAGCGGAAGTTATCGCTCAAATCAACGAAAAGGCAATTCTTCACCTCGAAGCTCCGGTTCTCCGCGTAACGCCTCCGGATACGGTATATCCGTTTGCGCAAGTGGAAGATCAATGGCTGCCTAACCCTGCTCGTATCGTAGCAGGTTTGAATAAAGTACTGGATTTCTAGGATGACGCTCCGTCAAGGAGCGGCGGTTTGTCCAATGCGTTGTCGCGTAATGGTTGCAGGGAAGAGGGAATGCCTACGGCCGCTGTTGAAATGGTGTATGGTTGATGAGATCTAGCGGTAAATACACCATTTCAAAGGCGGACGCAAGCTCCTTCGGCACATCCCTCTATCCTTTCCACATTCCGCGTTCGTATTGGGACAAAAAACGCTCCTGTACAGGAGCGTTGAAGGGATAAGCTATCGTTTGCCGGTATCCGCAAACGGGTAATTTATATTATAAAGCGCAGCGGGAGCGCTTTTTGGAATTTATATAATCCGAACACTAGGAATCGGAAGGGCGTGTAACTGTCGGAGAGTTTACGAGCCGCCTTTGAAAACGGATTTCAACCGCAAAATGTGTAATCTAGAAATCCGTTTTCAACAGCGGACGGAGACAGTTGGCACGGCATTGAGATGGTTTCTAGTGTTCAGCACGATTTTTATAAATTCCAACCTGCAAACACCGCTGCGCCACCTTTAGGAGGATCAGAATCGTGGCGATATTTGAATACAAATTCCCGGAGCTCGGGGAAGGGATTCACGAAGGCGAGATCGTCAAATGGCTTGTGAAGCCTGGCGATACGGTCAATGATGAAACGATCATCATGGAAGTGCAAAACGATAAATCCACGGTAGAAGTTCCTTCTCCGGTAGAAGGCAAAATCGTCGAAATCAAAGTCGGCGAAGGTACGGTATGTACGATCGGCGACCTGATCGCGACGATCGAGGTATCCGGCGAGGTGCCTCAGCAACCGAGCCATGGCGGTCACGGCGAGAGCGCTGCGCCTGCAGCGGCTCCAGCAGCACCTGCAGCGGCTCCAGCAGCACCTGCAGCGGCTCCAGCAGCACCTGCTGCGGCAACGGCACCAGCCGCAAGCGCAGCTCCTGCAGCGGCGGCTCCAGCTGCAGCAGCACCGGCCGCGGGCGCATCCGCCGCAGGCCAAGTATTGGCTACGCCGAGCGTGCGCAAGCTCGCTCGCGAGAAAGGCGTGAACATCGCGCAAGTCACACCTACAGGCCGTAACGGCCGCGTGACGAAGGAAGATGTTCTTGGCTTCACCGGCGGCGCAGCGCCAGCCGCAGCAGCACCGGAAGCTGCAAGCGCAGCTCCTGCAGCGGCAACGGCATCTGCAGCAGCGCCATCGGCGGCTGCAGCGGCATTGTCCGGCGAACGCGTCGAAGAGCGCGTTCCGCTCAAAGGCATCCGCAAAGCGATTGCGAATGCGATGGTCAAATCCGCGTATACGGCTCCGCACGTAACGCTGATGGACGAAGTCGACGTCACCCAGCTCGTCGCCCTGCGCGGCAGAGCCAAAGCAGCTGCAGAGAAAAAAGGCGTCAAGCTGACGTACTTGCCTTTCATCGTGAAAGCTCTCGTAGCGGCAGCACGTCAATTCCCTGCTTTGAACGCAACGCTCGACGAAGAAAAGAACGAGATCGTCTACAAAAAGTACTACAATATCGGAATCGCAACGGATACCGACAACGGCTTGATCGTACCGGTGATCCAGGATGCAGACCGCAAAAATATTTGGACTATCGCCGAAGCTATCAAAGATTTGGCAACTCGCGGACGCGACGGCAAATTGAGCGGGGCAGAAATGAAAGGCAGCACGATTTCCATTACGAACATCGGCTCTGCCGGCGGTATGTTCTTTACACCGATCATCAACTTCCCTGAAGTCGCCATTCTGGGAACAGGCCGTATTACCGAAAAGCCTGTCGTGAAAAACGGCGAAATCGTAGTAGCGCCTGTCATGGCATTGTCCTTGAGCTTCGACCACCGGATTATCGACGGTGCAACGGCTCAAAACTTTATGAACTACATTAAACAGCTTCTGGCGGATCCAGAGCTGCTCATTATGGAGGTGTAACAGCTATGGTAGTAGGAGACGCTTCCGTTGAGATTGACGTTCTAGTCATCGGTGCCGGACCCGGCGGTTACGTGGCGGCCATTCGCGCCGCCCAGCTGGGCAAAAGCGTACTGATCGTGGATAAATCCGAATTGGGCGGCGTATGCTTGAACCGCGGATGTATTCCTTCCAAAGCGCTGATTTCGGCTGCGCATCATTATGAGGCGGCAAGCCACAGCTCCTCCATCGGCATTACGGCGGACAACGTAAAGGTTGACTTCGCTAAAGTGCAAGAATGGAAGGGCGGCATCATCAAGAAGCAAACCGGCGGCGTAACGCAGCTGCTTAAAGGCAACAAAGTACAAATTTTCAACGGCGAGGCTTTGTTCATCAACGATCATGAAGCCCGCGTGTTCAACGATAACGAAACAGCTCGTTACCGTTTCAACCACTGCATTATCGCTACAGGCTCCCGTCCGATCGAGCTGAAAGCATTCCCTTACGGCGGACGCATCCTGTCGTCCACCGAAGCGCTGGAGCTTCCGGAAATTCCGGAAAGCCTGATCGTCATCGGCGGCGGCTACATCGGTATCGAGTTGGGACAAACGTACGCGAAATTCGGTACGAAAGTAACCGTGCTCGAAGGCTCCGACGCCGTACTGCCTGGATTTGAGAAAGAAATGTCCCAGCTTGTCGCACGCAACCTGAAAAAGCTCGAAGTGGAAGTATTCACCGAAGCTATGGCTCAAGGCTGCGAGCAAACAGACAAGGATGTTACTGTGACCTTCACGGTAAAAGGCGAAGAGAAGAAAGTAACGGCACAGTATGTGCTTGTGACTGTCGGCCGTCGTCCGAACACCGACGGAGATCTGTCCTTGGAGCTGGCCGGCGTTGAAGTAGGCGAGCGCGGACTTATCAAAGTAAACGAGCAATGCCAAACAAATGTGCCGCACATCTATGCTATCGGCGATATCGTACCAGGCTTGGCTCTGGCGCATAAAGCTTCTTACGAAGGTAAAGTAGCGGCGGAAGCTATCGCAGGACTTCCAAGCGCTGTCGATTACAAATGCATTCCGGCGGTTGTATTCTCCGATCCGGAAATTGCCAGCGTAGGCTTGAATGAGACCGAGGCAAAAGCCCAAGGCATCAACGTTGCTGTAGGCAAGTTCCCTTACGGAGCTAACGGCCGTGCGCAATCGATGAACTTGAAGGAAGGCTTCGTGAAGCTTGTCAGCGATAAAGATTCCGGCTTGCTGCTCGGCGCGCAAATCGTGGGAGCGGAAGCATCCAATCTGATTGCCGAGATGGGTCTCGCAATCGAGATGGGAGCTACAGTGGAAGATATCGCATTGACCATTCATGCGCATCCTACATTGGGTGAAATCACCATGGAAGCCGCTGAGGTTGCTATGGGACATCCGATTCATATTCTTAAATAATCGTATTTTCGATTTTCGAGGCTCGGGCTGCAGACATGCAGCACCGGGCCTTTTTTCATTGGGACAAACCAATACATTTGTACCGATAAATGGGTTATAGCCGATAGGGTTCGTCTGCACGGATAATCCCCGGAATTCATACAATACATCGATTGTCGAATTCTAAGGAGGATGATCATCGATGGGTAAACATCATTTTTGCAGCTGTCATCCAAAGAAGAAAAGAAAGCCGAGATGGACAAAGCATAAACATGTGCATTCATGCAAATGCAAGCATGTGAAGCATGTGAAACACGTAAAACACGTAAAACACGTAAAACACGTAAAACATGGAGACAACAAGCATGCTCGTCTTTGGGTCGGACCCGTATTCTTGAAGCATGTGCATAAAGCGACAAAAATGAAATGCGAGGATCATCACGGTAAGCACCACCATTCCAAAAAACATCATGGCAAAAGTCATTGCATGTGTTCCAAACGGCATCATCATCATCATTAATTGAGGTTAAAAAAAAGAACGGCCTCTTCCCATCGGATAGGATGGTTGGAGGTCGTTTGTTATGATTGCTCATTGCCTGGTCAGGGCTTTAATTCAATCCAGCGGTCCCATTCATGAACACTGTAGCCTCGGAAAGACGGATGGACCCGCAATGTTTCGATAACGCTGTTCAATTCGGTTTTCATAACTGCGCTGCCTTTATCATAAAAGCTGGTGCCGTGCTCGTTATTATTCACGGTTTCTACGGCAACCAGCACGGGTACGCCTGCGCGGTCCGCTTCCGCCATTTCCTGCTGGACGGATTCCGTAATCCCTTTAGCATTATCCACGTAAGCCATAAGCGTCACTTGATCGACCCTGCCGATGAACCAATTGGATAATGTCGTTCTGCCGCCGTAGCCGTCCCTAACATCCGTATAATTGAGCCATACCGGCATATCCATACCGACGGTTAGGTCCGTATCCGCTTTAACTTCCTCTACAAAGCCGCTTACGGTGTCCATCCACAATCCGATCACCGCGTCGGAATTCTCGCTCCATTGAGGCAGTACATAGGGTTCTACGTCCAGATGAATCCCGGAGAACTGCTCCTCGGGAGAAGCAGAGCTGTTATACTGCTTAACCCAATAAATGAACTGGTACATTTTCTTGTTATGCTCGGGAAGTACCCAGTTCGGCGCCCCGGACAAGGCAAATACGTCGATACCCCTCGTCTTGGCTTCCTTAATGAAGCTTTTGTAGTACGTCGCCGGAAAATCGGGATCTATGAACAAATAGACCCGGTTCACTTCGTGTTCTTTCAGTTGGGTAAGAGTCGCATCTTTGTTCTGGATGAGATAAGGATTCCACATCCACGTGCTGACGACATTCGGCTCCGCTGCAGCTGCCGTATTCCCGGCAATGCCTGCAAAGGAAAAAGCCTGGAGTGCGATGAGGCTGGCGGCTATCGACTTGCTGACTCGTCCAAATCGTTTCCATGAAAATTTCTTGTTCACTTCACTACTCCTTCTCCTTAATGTGTCTTCTCTCTATATCCATTATAAGATTCGAGGGAAATTCAGGAAATCAAGGGGTAGTTTTTGGACAAATCCTCTTGACAAGTCTTCAAAGACCGATGTATCATCCAATTATAGCTAATTTGAACATTTGTTCAAAACAATCGTTCAAAACAATTGTTCAATATATGCACTTTTCCCAATGGGTTTTTATGATACTAAAGAGCCCATGGTTGAACCCGACTAACTAAGGGAATTTTATACATAGGAAGCTATCTCAATGAATTCGGCGTGCGCCGACAGGAGGTTCGAATGAAACAGGATGCGAAAGATGTAAAGCTGAAAATTCTCGATGCGGCGAAAATATTGTTTGCGCGCAAAGGCTTTGAAGGAACTACAGTAAGGCAAATCTGCGATGAGGCAGGAGTGGCTCTTGCCCTCATTTCCTACCATTTTGGAGGCAAGGAGAACGTATATTACGCGTTGTTCGACACGTTCGCGCCGGACTTTTTACATACCGCTTATGAATTGAAGGATCCGGAAGAAGATCTGCGGTCGTTCATCCGCGAGTTCGTTCGATTCCGGATGGCGGAACCGGAGCTCATTAATATGCTGCAGCAGGAAGTCATGATGCAAAGTCCGAGGCTGGAGAAGGTGCAGCAATTATTGTTTTCGCTATGGCTTGGATTGCGACATATTTTGCAGGCAGGCCGCGACAAGGGCTGTTTCGAATACGACTCGCTGAAGCATACGATGCATTTTGTCGTAGGTACTTTGATCTTTTCCCGTATCAGCCCTTTCCTAGATCCTGTATTCGGGTCCGGCGAACCGCAAGCCGGGAAGGAAGACAGTCTGGAGTCCGTCGTATCCTACACGACCCAGTTTATTTTTAACGGATTGAAATGCAGGAGTTAGCCTCCTGATTCCAATAGATATAACAGCATCATGGGAGGAGTAGAGAGAGAAATGAAACGGAATGCAGCGGTATTGGCTGTATTGGCCATTGCTTTGGGGGGCGGAGGTTTCATGCTGTCCGCAGAAGGCAAGGATGCGGTAACGTTGGCCGCCAATCAGAAGGCGAGCATTGTGACGGCGGAGCAAGTGAACATATCTTTTCAAGGCGTTGGAGGCAAGGTTGTCGGTGTGCCGATCCAGGAGGAACAGCCTGTGAAGAAAGGGGATGTGCTGCTGACCCTCGACCCGACGGACATCGATTTGCAGCTGCAAAAGGCGCAGGCCGACATTGAGGTTACGACGTTGAAGCTGAAGCAGAGCCAGGACGGGCTCCAGGTCGCCCAGGAAAAGCTGAACAATGCATTGAAGCAGGCGCAAATCGGAGTGGCCCAAGCCAAGACATCGCAGCAGCAGGTGGAGGAAGGGGCACGATCCGAAGATATCGAGAGACAGAGGCTGGCTGTTACAGCAGCGTCCGATTCCTACAACCACGCCTTGAAGCTGTATAACCAGCTGTTGAATATGGAGGAAACCTACGATAAGAACCCTTACTCCTACAAGGACCACAGAGATGCGATGGAGAACGCCAAAAACCAGCTGACTACGCTCGAGAATGCGCGAAATCAGCAGCAGGCCGTGCTGGATAAAATGACGAACGGCGCGACCAAGGAGGAGCGTCAACAGGCTGCTCTTATGGCGGACAAAGCTCAAGCCGTACTGGAGCAAAACCAGCTGGGTCAAGAAGATATCGACAATCAGCGAATCGGATTGGACGCTCTGGCGAAGCAGCTGGAGCAGCAGAACATCCTGCTGCAATCGCTGCAGATCCAGAAGGATCGGATGACCTTGAAGGCGCCATCGGACGGCAAGGTCGTGAAGATCGTTCCCAAGACGGGCGAGAACGTAGGATCCGGCGCTCCCGTCGTCATCATCGAGACGGAGAAGCTGTACTTCGATCTGTACGTCAGTGAGCAGCAGGTCGGCAAGCTGAAGCCGGATATGACCATACCGGTGCATTTTGCTGCGCTGCCGGATCAAGTACTGGATGGCCGGGTCCATTTCGTAACGGCTGCACCGCAATTCGCAAGCTTAAGAATGAGCCGTGAGAAAGGTACGGCCGACTTGAACACATTCCAAGCGAGAATTTACATTGACCGGACCGACAAGCTGCTGCCGGGAATGACTGCGGAGGTACATGTCGATGAGATCCCAGCTCGATGAATGGCGATTTGCGCTTACGAGCAAGTTCATTCCGGCGATTCTGATCGCTCCGCTGCTTGTAGCCGCCCTGTTCGGATATATGTTCCAGAACAGCCAGATTAACGAAGCGCCGATTGCAGTCGTCGATGAAGACAACAGCATATACAGCCGGCAGTTTACGGAGAAGGTGAACGCATCGCAATATATGAATGTGACCGATGTGTTCTACCAAGCGGTACAGCCCGATACATTGCTGGCGAACGAGAAATACATAGCCGTCATCTACTTGCCGAGAGGCATGGAGCAGCTGAGGTACCAAGGCAAACAGGTGAACGTGGGGGTATTGATCGACAACACGATGCCCTCTGCTGTAGGCAATATTCGTAACGGCATTCAAGAGCTGATCACCATCGAGAATTTGTCTCTGTCCGTCGGCAAACTGAAAGTAATGGGACTTAGCGATGAAAGTGCAGCGGGAATTGCCGCTCCGATATCGATGCAGCAGCGTCTGCTGTACAATCCGACCTCCGATTTTATCGGCTTCATGGTTATAGGCTTTGTCAACGTAGTTGCGCTGGGAATTACCGCTATCGCCACCGCTTCAATCGTCCCGAGACTGCGGGTAGAAGGTACGTTGGCGCAAGCGCTGAGTCGGCCGCTAGGGTTATGGCTAAGGGTCGTGCCGTACTCGGTAATCACGTGCATCAGTCTGCTGCTGGCGTTCGGGATGCTGAAGCAGCTGGGCGGCTTGAGGTTCGCAGGCAGCGCGACCGCTTTTGTCATTCCCCTGCTGTTATATACGCTGACGATCTCCTATATGGGGATGCTGGTAGGATGGTCGGCGTCGGAGCCGTCTAAGGTGGCTCTGAGGACATACGCCATTGTATATCCGTCCTTTATGCTGTCCGGCGTGCAGGTAGCGACGATTATATTCCCTTATCCGATCCAAGTGATAAGCCACATGCTTCCTTTGACCTGGTTGTTCAAGTTCATTCGCGGCATCGGCTATCGCGGAGGCAGCTTGTCATATTTTACAGCGGAAATCGGGGTCTTTGTATTGATGATCGGCATATTGTCCTTAGGAATCGGATTGATGATAATGTGGGAGCACCGCAAAATGAACGTGAAGACGGGTATGGAGGAGATAGCAGCATGAGTACGAACAGAAAATCTTTGGCAATCGTTTTTGGTTTGTCTTTATTGACCATGGGACAATTAAGTGGAGCCGTCGAGGCATCCGCTTCGGCACTTCCGGCGGGGATCAGCTTCATCGCTCCCGAACAGGCGGTGACCGTATATCAACTAACGGATTCCTTAAGTGTAGAAGTCAAAAGCCTATTGAACGAAGCCACTTCCGACGGACTGCGAATCGCCGCAACCATCCGGATGAAGAGCACCAGCTCGAAGGTTATTAAAATTCCGGAAACGGATATGCGGGTTACCACCGCCGACGGTTACGAATACACACTGCAGGCCAGCGTATTTAACGCTCATGCGATCCGACCTAACACAACCGAGGAATTGAGCTATATGGCAACGGTGGACCGTAAAGATCAAGTTAGCTTGACCGGGCTGTCCTGGTTCTCCGTCGACTGGTACACGTATCCCAAAACCGAAACAACGCTGTTGAACATTCCAGTATCTAGCAACATATGGAGTGGTCCCTTGTCTGAAATCACCGAACCTGAATACAAGAAAACATGGGGAGAAACGTTCCGTATACCGAATATCGACTCTCCGCTAGTCTACACTCCGGTTGCGGTACAGAAAGATACGACGCAGCAGGGGACGGTAACGACGGTGAAGCTGCTGGTTGAGAACCCTTCCGGCAAAAAAGAAACGCTGCCGGAGTTCAGCCTGGATGGGCGGACGGCGAACCAAACCGGCTCGGATCCGAACGTATTCCCCGGCAAAAGGGTGGAGCAAGGGCCAATTTCTCTCGATCCTCAAGAGCAGCGCTACATCCACTATACCGTCGCTATTGAGAAAGATACGTCCTTGGCCAGCTTGAACCTGCTGACGACGGAAACGTTCAAGCAGCTGGATGCCAAAGGAACGCCGACACAGACCTCGTATTCCATCGGCCGCCTGAACATCGCGCTGCCATCGGGAGGACAGTCGGATATTTCAATCGAAGGCAATGCTTACGAATACAATACGCCGTTCCGATTCGACGCGCTGTCGGACGCTATCGATCCGAATATGGACGTATCGTTGGTTGAGATGCACATGCATGAGAATGAAGGCGAAGGCTACCAGACCGTCATCGGGAAATTCAAGCTGAGCAATAAGGGCGAGCAGCCGCTTCCGCTGCCTCAGTTCCAGACGAAGCTTGTGACCGAATCCGGCCTGTCCTACGCCGGCAGCAGACAAACAACGACGACCCAGGATATTATGCCGAATACATCGTATGTGATCAGCTATTCCTACATTATGCCTGCGGAGATGAAGGATCGGAATTTTGTGCTGAAACTAGTCGATACCAAAACGGCCGCACCGGCTTCGACAACGATTGGAGCCTACCGGATCTCGCTGCAAACAAATACGGTGAATGAGGATGAGCTGTCCTTCTATCCGTTCAAGGTTAAAATGAACCTGTGGCAGCTGTCGGCCAGAACGAATATGGCTCCGGTTACGTCGCCTGCTCCGACGACCTTCTCATACAAGCTCAAGCTCGATCTGGATATCGAACGGCAGGAGCAAGTCATCGTGGATCAAAGCTTTTCCAAAATGACGCTGGAGCTGGTGGACCCAACAGGCAAGCTGCTATCGGTCAAAACGTTAAGCTTCACAGGCGTCAATCGTCTCGTCAGCGGCACGCAGATCATCCAATTCGATAATCTGAAAACCGATGAGCAGGAATATCCGCTCACCGTAAATATCTACGAATCGATCACGACACCGACGGGTGAAGCCAAGCGGTTAGTCGGCTCGATCAAGGAATAATCAAGGCGCTTATAACAATAAAGCAGCTGCCATTTATGGATGGGCAGCTGCTTTTGGCTGTATTACGGCAGCATCTTTAACCGTACATTTTCTTATAGCCCAAGCCTGCGGATAGGTTGCGGGTCGTCTCGAGAACCGCAGAGATCCACTGCTCCTGGGATTCCGTCATCCGGTCGGAAGGACCTATCGTGCTAATGGAGGCGATGACTTGTCCGGATGCATCGTAGATAGGTGCAGCGATACCCGTCACACCGACGTTACGGAGGTTGGAGCTTACTTCGTAGCCACGCTCCCTTATCGCATCAAGCCGCTGCTCGATTTCTCCCGGCGATTTCAACGAATATGGAGTAAACGTGCGCAGATCCTCGCCCAACACGGCGTCGATGATTTCCTTCGGCTGAAACGCCAGGATGGACCTGGAAGCCGAGGTGGCATACAGCGGAAACCGCCGATACACCTCGATATCGAACCGAATCGGATATTGCGAATCGATTTTATCAACGTAGATCGCGTCTTTGCCGTCGATGACGCACAAACAGACAAGCTCCTTGGTCGTTGACGCCAGCGAAAGTAGATGCGGTCTTGCGAACTCTACCATGTTGTGATCCTTAAGCACTTTATTTCCTAGCTCCAGCAGCGTATAGCCGAGGGAATAGAGCTTATTCGCCGGATTTTGCCTAATAAGCCCTTCACTCTCCAACGTAATGAGAAGCTTATGAACGGCGCCTTTGGATAGACCGAGACGCTTGCTTAGATCCGTAACGCCGAGCTCCTTGCTGGATGTATCGAGAAACAGCTTTAGCAGATGACAGCTGTTTTTTACGGAAGATAAATACGTTTCCATATGCTTCCTCTCCCTTAGACAATTACGCAAATATTGGTATTTTATCATAACCGAAACATTTTTTCACCACAATAATATTTATAAGTGTCCTCAGGCATCGGATGTAAAATCTATACGGCGATAAAAACTGCCTGGGCTTACGAAGCAAGTTTTACTAAAGCAAAATTTTAAGGTCGCTCATCTGTTAATGAACCTCGTAAGAAGTCTTTCTCTAAGACGAAAGCGTAAACATTTGTAATTGAAAAAAACGGATAACCATGCTAGAATCGGTTTATGATTCACATATAGTATACATCGTTCACGTATAGTGAACAAGTTAATTTTCTGAATTGTAAAGGTCATTTGCTGTAATAGCTTGGTTTCAGGTGATTACCGGCGAATTCCTTGGCAAGGATACATCGCAATTATAAAAAGGGAGGATCATTTTACATGAAGAAAAAGACTATTTCCGTATTATCGGCAGTCATGCTGTTCGGAAGCATACTGGCAGGCTGTGGGACATCGGCGGACAAGCCCGCTGCTCCGGCAGGGGAAGGAAAGGCTGCAGAAGGCGGGCTCAAACCGGAAAAGCAGCTGGTTGTGGCCGGTAACGGCGCAACGGTCGAGCAGCTGATGAAGGATGAAATTTTCAAGAAGTTCAACGAGAAGTATCCCGATGTGAAGCTGACATATGTATCCGGCGTTTCCACTGAAATCGTTGCCAAAGCGAAAGCTCAGAAGGCTTCACCTCAAATGGACGTGACGATTGTAGAAGGCGGGGAGCAGGAGGCGGGTCGCGTAGAGGGTTTGTGGGACACGCTTAACGATAAAGATATCCCAAGCATGAAGAAGGTTCCGGACGAACTGAAGGTGAAGGACAACACCGGCGTCGCCGTCAACTTTACCCCAATGGGCATTTCGTATAACGAGGCGATGTTGAAGGAGAAAAACTTGCCGGTTCCGACATCGTGGAACGATCTGGCCCGTCCGGAAATGAAAGGAAATTTGACTCTGTCCGAAATCTCCAGCAACTTCGGGCGCTCCACGCTCATCATGCTCGCTTATGCCAATGGCGGTAACGAGAAGAATATGGATGCAGGCTTCGCCAAAATGAAAACGATCGCAGGCTATATGCCGACGTTCGCCAAAAGTGCGGCTCAGCTGCAGCAAAACTTGCAAAACAAGAGCGCAGCCTACACCACATGGACAATGGCCCGCAGCCTGGTGCAAAAGGACGCCGGACTGGATTTGAAATTCGTCGTCCCTAAGGAAGGCGCGAATCTGGTGCCGAATGTAGCTACCATCATCAAAGGCGCCAAAAATCCTAATGCGGCAAAGCTGTTCATCGAGTTCCTGCTATCGGACGATGTGCAGAAGATGTACGCGAGCAAGCTGTACTATAATCCGGTGACGAACGTAAAGCTGCCGGATGATACGGCAAAGCTGCTTGAATTCGACCGCAGCAAGGTTGTGAAGTTCGACTTGGAAGCCGTTGGCACCAAAACGCCGGAGTGGATTGACCGTTTCAACAAAGAGATTGCACCCCATGTAGGAAAATAGGTGAGCAAACGTGAGTAAAATGTATGATGTAGAGCTGCACGGCATAAGAAAAACGTTCGGTCCGAACGTGGTTGTGGACAATTTTAATTTGCAAATCGAGCAGGGAGAATGCATCTCCTTCCTCGGCCCTTCGGGGTGCGGGAAAACGACGACACTCAATATGATCGCAGGCTTCCTTGATCCCGATCAAGGCGATTTGATCATAAAGGGCCAACGGATGAACGGCGTACCCGCCAACAAGAGAGACCTGGGCATGGTGTTTCAGACGTATTCGCTGTTCCCTCATATGACGGTCGCAGACAATGTGGCGTACGGCTTGAAGCTGCGCAAAGTGCCGAAGGCGGACATCACCGAGCGGGTACAACGCGTGCTGGAGCTGGTGAAGCTGCCCCATGTAGCCGACCGTTATCCGAAGCAGCTGTCCGGCGGGCAAAGACAACGTATCGCCATCGCCCGCGCTCTGGTAACGGAGCCATCGCTGCTGCTGCTCGACGAACCGCTCAGCAACCTGGACGCCAAGCTGAGAGAAGAGCTAAGGGACGAGCTGAAAAGATTGCATAAGGAAACCGGCGTGACGACCATTTTTGTTACGCACGATCAGGAGGAAGCGCTGTATTTGTCCGACCGGATCGTCGTGCTCGACCATGGGAAAGTCGAACAAATCGGAACCCCGTGGGATATTTACAATGCTCCGGCCAGCGAATTCGTGCATACGTTCATCGGCAAATCCAACCGGATTATCGGAAAGGTAAAGGGCATGGAGAACTCCCGTCTGCTTCTCGGAGCAGGAGGATCGAAACTTCCGTTCGAGCTGAGGGCGAATCCGAAGTCCGGAAGCTTCGCTGCAGGGGATGACGTGTCGATCTATATTCGCCCGGAAAAAATCGTATTGTCGCTGGATGAAGCTCAGGCATCCGGTTCTCCCGAATGGACAGCTGTGCAAGGGCAAGTGAAGCAGCTTTCCTTCCTAGGGGCGTTCGTGGAGTGCGAGGTTGCGGTCGGGGGCGAGACGCTGATGGTCCGTGTGCAATCGGCGGAGCTGCAGGGTCGGCTTCAGGAAGGCCAAGCCGTGTCGCTGCACTGGAACATCGACGATGTATTTGTTTTCCCGGGAAAGGAGCGGTAAGCGATGGCTGCCTCAACGATTGCCTCAAAAGGTTCGCTGCGCACGGCGCTCCTGCTGCTGACCCCCGGTCTTATCGTGCTGCTGGGAGCTTTTCTTATTCCGATGCTTTATATCTTTTTGCAAAGCGTTCAAAACGAGCACCAGCAGTTCTCGGTTCAAAACTACTTGTTATTCGTACAGGACCCGTACTACATCGGCATTTTGTGGAGAACGATCCGGGTTAGCCTGTATACCGTCATCGTAACGTTAGTGCTGGCTTATCCGGTAGCCATGTTTATGGCGAGGACGACGGGTAAAATGCGGGGGATCGTCACCTTTCTTATCATTTCTCCGCATCTGATCAGCGTGGTTATCCGTAACTTCGGCTGGGTCGTCATTCTAGGTGAGAAGGGGTGGATCAACACGACGCTTCTGAAGCTCGGCCTCATCGATAAACCGCTGCGCTTGTTATATAACGAGCTGGGCGTCGTTATCGGCTTGACCGACTCATTCATCGTCTATATGGTGCTGTCGATTGCAACCAGCCTGTATTCGATCGATTCTTCTCTCTATAAGGCTGCGGGCATCTTGGGCGCATCGCGTCTCCGGTCGTTCCTGACCATTACGCTTCCGTTAAGTCTGCCGGGAATGATAGCAGGGATTACACTTGTATTCAGCTTGTCGATGAGCGCTTTTGTCACACCGGCATTAATGGGAGGAACCTCGGTTAAGGTTCTGCCCGTCATTGCCTACGAGAAAATTATGGCAACCTTGAACTGGCCGCTTGGCGCAGCGTTATCCTTCTTGCTGCTGGCCTCCACCTATGCTCTGGTAACATTGTTCACGCGAATTATCGAAACGAAACGGTATAAAGAGGTGTTCTCATCATGATGCGGCGATTTCCACTGCTTGGCCTCATTACGTTCTGCGTCGTTCTGTTCGTCATTTCGCCGCTTCTAGTTGTTATCCCGGTATCGCTTACTTCCAAAAACGTGCTGTCGTTTCCGCCGGAAGGCTTCTCATTCAAATGGTATGAGAAAATCGCCGACCGGCCTGAATTTATCGACGCTTTCGTATTCAGTCTCGAGCTTGCTGCCGTAACTGCGGTGCTTGCCACGCTGGTTGGAACGCTCTGCGCCTTGGCGCTGCATAAATACAGCTTCCCCGGCAAAAAGCTCATCCATGCACTGATGCTCTCGCCGCTTACGATTCCCTCTCTCATTATCGGGATCGCAGCGCTGCTCTTTTTTACGCGGATCGCCATTGCCGGAACGTTCTGGGGACTGCTGGCCACCCATATTCTCATTTCGGTGCCATTTGTCGTCCGGCTGACGTTAACCGGTTTGAGCTCCTACGATTATACGTTGGAGAGAGCGGCTTACATTTTGGGAGCGAAGCCGGGTCAAGTGTTCCGGGACATTACGCTTCCGCTGCTGAAGCCGGCCATTATTTCGGGCTTTATCTTTTCGTTCCTGACCTCGTTTGACAATGTGACGGTATCACTGTTCCTCGTCTCTCCGTCTATGACGACGCTGCCTTTGGCTATTTTCAGCTATATGCAGGAGACGTTGGACCCTCTGGTCGCCTCGATCTCGTCGGTCGTAATATTGCTCAGCCTTGTATTTATATTGCTTCTTGAGTTCGTTTACGGTCTGGACCGGTTGTTCGGCTCGAACTCCCAGGCTCATTGATAATAAAGATTTTTCCAGTCAAAAATGGTTTCATCTAGAAAGGTTATGTAGATCGATGTTATTACTTGGATATATTCAAAATCAAATGCCGGAACTGCTGAAGCGGCTCGAAGCCTGCGTCAACATGGACTCGCCGTCGAAAAGCAAAGCGCATAACGACCGGATGGCCGACTGGTTCGCCACGTTGGCGCATCAGCTGCTCGGTGCAAACGTACAGAGGCTCACTCACCCGGAGGCGGGCGACCGCCTGCTGGTCGAAGTCGGTACGGGATCGCGCCGCATCCTGCTCGTAGGCCATTACGATACCGTATGGCCGGAAGGCGAAGCCGCCCGGCGGCCGTTTGCCATCCGAGACGGCAAGGCGTACGGCCCCGGCGTGTACGATATGAAGGCCGGCGTGCTGCAGGCGTTCTATGCCTTGAAGGCGCTGCAGGACAGCGGCATGTGGCCTGCGGATACGCAGGTCGCGATGTTTCTCAACAGCGACGAAGAAATCGGCAGCCCGTCATCGCGCGGGCTGATTGAAGAGCTCGCGCGCGATGCATGCGCTGCTCTCGTGCTGGAGCCGCCTATGGCTCCCATGGGCGCGCTCAAAACCGCCCGCAAGGGCAGCGGGCGGTACAGGCTCGAGGTGCGCGGCGTATCCGCGCACGCGGGGGTTGCGCCGGATCGCGGCGTATCCGCGATCCAGGAAATGGCGCTGCAGATCCAGCGGCTGCACGCGATGTCTGACCCGGCGGTCGGCACCAACGTGAACGTCGGGATAGTCCGGGGCGGCATCGGCACCAATGTGGTGGCCGATTATGCCGAAGCGGAGATCGACGTTCGCGTGCCGACTCTGGCCGAGGCCGAACGCGTGCATGCTGCGCTGCTCGCGCTCGCGCCGTATCACCCGCTGGCGCGGGTGTCGGTGAGCGGCCGAATGATGCGGCCGCCGATGGAGCGCACGCCGGAGAGCGCGCGGCTGTTCGAGCTCGCGCAGTGTATAGCGCGCGAGGAGCTCGGCCTCGACCTTGCGGAGACGGCGACCGGCGGCGTTAGCGACGGAAACTTCACCGCCGCCTGTGGTGTGCCTACGCTCGACGGTCTAGGGGCGAGCGGCGACTTCGCCCATGCTCCGGGCGAATATGTGGAGCTTGCGGATATTCCGGTGCGATCGGCATTGCTTGCCCATCTGATCGCCAGCCTGTAGCTCCGACTACCATCAATCTGCCTATATCTGCACACGGCGAACGCGTTTCTCGTTGATATCCAACCTCCATCCGGTTAATCGGATCGGAGGTTGTTCTCATTTATAGCACTGGCTTCAAAATCATGAGAATAAACAGAACGATGCCCATAGCGGAGACGAGGTACAGCCAGTTATTAATCGAAGCGATACTCGCTTGAATATCTCCCGGCAGCATGTCCTTGTCCTGCAGCCCTTCGCGCTGCTCCAAAATGGCTCTCAGCTGCTTTTGCCTCGGTGTGACGACCCCAATGATGACAATTTGTATCAAAGCGTACAATAGGAGAGAGCCGATAATCCACAAATCGAGAAATCGTACCGGTGACCACGCTACCAGCATAATCCCGCTAATAACCGAGAGGCTGCCTCCTACCTTCGGAAATAAATCGAGCAAGCTTCCCAGACGCAGTGCATGCTTGAACTCTCCCGCAGATTGTCTTGTTCTGTACAAAACATGCAAAAAATAAGTTGGCCCCACACCGATTATGGCTGTAAACACATGGAGCAAGACAAGCCATTTCAACCTTCATACCTCCCGCAGTAGTTGGACTGTATTTACTATACAATGCCGAGAGGGTTTATAGATAAGGGGTTAGCAATAAATGGATATTAAATTTTCTTTATCCAAAAATGGTTAAGTTATGTTATACATATCTTCATGACCATGGCGAGTATCATTGCTTCGAGATACGCCGTGTTCCCGTAGTGTTTCTGGAAAAACGGGTAACTGCAGTTGTTGAAGAGGCAATTAGGAGCGTTTTCGTCGTTTGATTGTAGGTCAGCCTCCAAGTTTTCCCTGAAGCAAGGCCTAACGATGTCCGAATAGCCGAGGTGAGACGGAAGGTCTCATCCAGCTCGTTCACCGGAATGATCAGTCTTGCCCGTTTGCTCATATTGCCGCTCTTTACGGCAATCGCATTGCCGGAGACGGATTCGGGAATACCGAGCTTGCTTAACAGCGCATAGCCAATGACGATGACATCGTCGCGGTGCTTTCTCGTTTCCTGCAGCAGATAGCCGTAAGCGGTGCTGGTTACGATCCTCTTCATCATAACAGTCTTCGTATCCTCCAAATAGGTGAGGGAGAACCGCTGGCCATCCTTTATTGCGAGCGTTTTGGCCAGTTCAGGGCTGATCTCAATATAGCTGAAAAAGCATTCATCGCCTTGTTCCTCGACAAATGTTACTTCCCTTTCGGCTTTACCGTGTTTCAGCTGCAGCCCGGCGCGATTTTGAATCATATGTAGATCGCCCGGCCGATCGTATCCGCAGTTCAAGATTAATTTGACTATACCTGCATTCAAGCCTTCCGTGATACTAACTTCCACGAATCCTAATAGCACATTGTCCACTCCTTACTCTGTTTACATAACTGAGTTGCTCACATGTTTAGTAGCATATGCGGCACTAGCCAATGATGATTGTATAGTTGTACCGTTGCCTTTTGGGGGAATTTGCCGCTCAAGCAAAGTAAGGTATACTGAATTCAATCCATTAAGCTTACCAAGAGAAGGGATAATCAAAGCACATGAACAAAGAGACGATATTACTCGAAGCAGCAGCCTTTGCCAAAAAAGAGCTGGAAGCGGACTCTAGCGGACATGACTGGTGGCATATCGCCAGGGTTGCCCGGACCGCACGCTTGCTGGCCATGGAAGAGCAGGCGGATTTGTTCGTCTGTGAATTGGCCGCTCTTCTTCATGACGTGGCCGACGAGAAGCTGAATCCTTCGGCCGAAGCCGGTATGAACAAGGTACGGAATTGGCTTCAGGCGCACGACACGGAAGAAAAAGTCGCAAATCACGTGCTGGAGATTATAGCTACGATCTCCTACAAGGGCGGGCATAACCGTCCGGTGACGACCAAGGAAGCCCAAGTTGTACAGGATGCGGATCGTCTCGATGCGCTTGGCGCCATTGGGATTGCCCGGACCTTTGCCTATGCCGGCTGGAAAGGGCATCTGATCTACGACCCGGAGCAGCCGGTACGGACGGAGATTACCTACGAGGAATACCGCAAAGGAGAGGCGTCGGCGGTCCATCACTTTTACGAGAAGCTGTTCAAGCTGGCGGACTTGATGAACACGGACAGCGGCAAACGATTGGCGAAGTCCCGGCACCGGTTTATGGAGCAATATTTGCAGCAATTTTATAATGAATGGAATGGAGAGAATGTGTAATGGAGCGCCCTCCTTTCTCGGAGCAGCTCACGGTAGCGGAGTTCCGGCGGCATTACTGGTATAAGGCGGAGTTAGCCGGCATTTGCAAATCCATCGGTTTGTCCCCTCAAGGTACCAAAGCGGAAATGCAGCAGCGGGTCGAAGGCTTTTTGTCCGGCGAAACCGTCGCAGATGCGAGAGAAAGCCATACGCGAATACGCAAAAAGGCTTCACCACGGGAAATCACGCCTCAGACGCGGCTTATCCCGGAAGGCTTCAAGTTTAACCGGCAGGCGAGGGAGTTTTTTGCGCGATACTATGGAAAGGAGCGGTTTTCATTTACTAAAGAAATGGCTACCGCTCTAAGAGAAGCCGAACGAACCGGAAACCTCGAGATGACGGTTGCCGATCTGATCCGTGTATACGAAGGAAAGACGGATGCGCCTGCTGCCGCCTCTTCTGAAGAGGCTACGTACCAATGGAACCGGTTTGTCCGGGATTTTAACGCCGATCCGGCGACGAGAGGAATCAAGGACCGGATGAAAACGGCTGCCCTGCTGTGGAAGCGGGTGAGAGATGACCCAGGATGGAGCAAAACGTATTCCACTACCTATTTGGCCGACTTGCTGCCGGCAAGCGAGCTTGACAAGAAGGATGAACCGGATCCGTCATAGCCTTAACATAGATTGAACGTAGTAAGGAGCGGCAAGCAGCACTATTTTTTAGTCCGTACAGGCACTTCCAGGCTATAGCCTACATAAAATGGTAGTAATCACTATAGCGGACGCCTCCCGTATCAGCTTTCGGCTCCGCGACTACGCTCAGGGGGTGGCTGAAGTGCCTGGATTTTTTTCCGCAATTGCTCTGTTTATTAAAGAATTAATGCTTCTGGTCTCTTACGTGAAAAACAACGCTTTTCCGCAGCCTCTAGCAGAGGATGAAGAAGAAAAGCACCTTCGCTTAATGGCCCAAGGCAATCAACACTCGCGTAATTTATTGATTGAACATAATTTGCGGCTTGTTGCTCATATCGTCAAAAAATTCGATAACACGGGGGAAGATCTGGAGGACTTAATCTCGATAGGAACCATCGGACTGATCAAAGCGATCGAATCGTTCTCGCCGGATAAAGGCACCAAATTGGCGACGTTCGCAGCGAGATGTATCGAAAACGAGATTTTGATGCATCTTCGGTCGCTTAAGAAAACGCGCAAGGACGTTTCGCTGCACGACCCTATCGGTACGGACAAGGAGGGAAATGAGATTACATTGATCGATATTCTCGGTACGGAAGCCGATGATGTCGTGGACAAAGTGCAGCTAAAAATCGAGAAGAGCAAAATTTACAAAAATTTGGATATTCTTGATGACCGCGAGAAAGAGGTCGTGGTGGGCCGTTTCGGTCTGGAGCATGGCGGAGAAGAGCGGACACAGCGGGAAATTGCGAAGGAGCTCGGCATCAGCCGCTCGTACGTGTCGCGGATTGAGAAGCGGGCGCTGATGAAGCTGTACCATGAGTTTTATAAGGCGAAAAAGTAAGGTCGGTCTGACGTAGCGGATGAGTCGCATACTTCATTTATTTGGTTTCAGATAATGGAGGCGAAGCGTATGACCTTAATCCAGTTGGAGCATGTGAGCAAGAACTATGTGATTGGCGGGGAAACGATTCGAGCGTTGGATGATGTTTCGTTAGAGATTGTTCACAGCGAGTTGGTGCGATTATGGGGCCGTCGGGGTCGGGGAAGTCGACGCTGATGAACATTTTAGGCTGCTTGGACGCGGCGGATCATGGGGCATATGTTCTCGATGGGAAGGAGATTAATCGTCTCAAAGATGCGCAACTGGCTGAGATTAGGAATCGGAAGATCGGCTTTGTCTTCCAGAGCTTTAACCTGCTGCCTCAGCTTAATGCTTATGAGAATGTGGAGCTTCCGCTCATTTATCGGGGCATGAGTAAGAAGGAACGGGAGCCGCTTGTCATGCAGGCGCTGGAAGCGGTGGATATGGTGGACCGCAGGCGGCATCTGCCGTCGGAGCTTTCGGGCGGTCAGCAGCAGCGGGCTGCGATAGCGCGGACGTTGGCTGGGGATCCTGCAATTATACTGGCGGATGAGCCGACAGGGGCGCTGGATTCCAAGACGGGCATGGAGATTTTAAATATATTCAAAAGTTTAAATCAGCACGGCAGGACGATTGTGTTGATTACGCACGACCTTGCGATTGCGCAGCAAGCGAAGCGGGTTGTGTATTTTCGGGATGGGAAATTGAGTGAAGTTGGGTAGGTTGAGGACCGGGGCTCCGATGGGGTTCCGGTTTTGCGGTTTTGTTGTGGTGGAGAAAGGTTTTTGCTGGACAGCCTCTCCTTGTAATAGTGAAACTAACGATTTGCCATCCAAGCTGCTCTTCTTATACTCGACACCGGCGAAGTCGAGAATGGTTGGATGCAGATCCATCCATTCTGCTAGTCGCTGCTTGTCTCCACTTTTGTCGCCTCGGATCCGCAATGATAAGCGGAATTCGCCATGCACCCTCGTACATCGTGCTTTTCTGGAATAAACCGTGATTACTTCCACTCAGAAAAGCGTTTACGGTAATCTTCAACGAAATCGGATAAACGCCCCTGACCCCGTAAGTAGCTTTGCTATGGGCCGGCGATATGATCGTCCTGATCAGGGTTAATGTCAAATATCATTAAATCATTTCCGTGAAAAGCTGCGTTCATCTTCCCTTCGGTTTCATGCGGAATGCCATAGGTATTTCTCCGGGGACGAAAACAAAATAAGTTAGACAATAATCCGGTTCAATCCTGTCCATGTACTCATACCATAATTGAAAACAGGGGAGGAATGAAGGATGTCCCGTACCGTTACGCTTTGCGAGCGGTTCTCAAGGATTATCGGGGGTGAACAAGGGTTTGCCGGTGGAAAATGCGTCTCGACGATCAATCGAAATGAAATAAGAGCAACAATTCTGAGGAAAAGATTTCAAGTAACGTCTTCTTTTTCGTTCGAATCTTTAAATGAAAGAACCGGTAGAGCGCTTTGTTTAGGAAGAGCGGCATTCTTAGAGAAAGAAGTCAATAAATTCATTAGGGCTATTCGCAATCAAGGAATAATAGTTACTTCTGTCCGTAACGAATGGCTATTCGAGCAGCCCCGCTTGATTTATATTAATATTGAAGCAGTTGAGAGACCTCTTGTTTTTGCAAGAAAAGTCAGGCGAGCGTTGGATGCTATTCATTAATAAAACAAATGAGGTTGGTTTCCTATGTTAAGTAAACCTCATCTTTGCCAAAATGCCGATCCCATAATTGGGACGGTGTTTTTTTGTCTGATGACGGAATAGGATAGCTCAGTCCGATGAGGATCCTTGTTTTACCGACTGACGGTAAAAAGTCTTGTTGACATGACACTAAATGGTGTCCTATAATAAATGAGACACCGAACAGTGTCTAATTAACAAATAGCTGCTTTTGAAAGTCTGCAACCGGAGTGAGTTCCAATGGAATCAATTATGAGGAGGGAACAAATGAGTACGATTATCGGTACGGAAACAACCGCGAAAGTAGAAAATCAGACCCGAGGAAAAATTATCGCTTATTGGGTTACAACTTCGCTGCTAGCGTTCTTTTTAGGGAGCGGAGGCATTGGAGAGCTAACCCATCAATGGGGGACGCTAGGGACGGTGGAGATTGTAGGGTATCCGGTGTACTTTCTAACCATACTCGGGATTTGGAAAGTGCTCGGGACGATAGCCCTCCTCGTGCCGGGTTTTTCGAGGCTTAAAGAATGGGCATACGCGGGCATTTTCTTTGGAATGACAGGCGCAGCTGCATCACATGCATTCGTGGGAGACTACGGGGCTTATGCGTACCACATATTCATCCCCCTTGGTTTTGTAATTCTCGTTCTCGTCTCGTGGGCGCTTCGTCCGAAGAGCCGCAGGCTTTAAGGTGAAGATGAACTAACTTGTAGTCGTTTTGTACGCAAATCAAGAATAAGAGGAGAAAAGCAAATGTCCTATATCGTAAATTTTAATCATGTGTCCACGGTTGGTTTAGAGCCTTCCCCTATAGCAGAAGCGCTTGCGGGTTTACGTGCTAATGAAGCCCGTTACTATATGAACAAATATAAACATGAATTTACGGTAGTTCCAGCTAGCGAAAGTCAGGAGACTCTAGATTATGTGAACCGAATTTTAAATGAAGAACGTGATATTGAGTTTACGGCCAATCCTTTAGAAACATCGCGGTTTCAAGTGGACAATATCAAAATGGCCTATGTCTTTTATGAGGATGGCCTTGTGGTCAACGTCATGTACACGGTTGATGATCCTAAGAAGCGGGCCGTTGGTTTTAAGCTTTCTGAGGGGATGGAGGTACCGAAGGAGTTAGAAGGGAAATTTAAGTTTGCTAGACAAAAGTCTAAGCTTGCGGGAACAATTCGGGGCTCTTTCTTTACAATTAAACGAGAATATTAAAGTTAACTAGCGTCGTCGTGAAATAACCTAGTAGGCGATTTGTGAAAACAGTATAATAGGATGTAAAAAGCTTCAAATGAGGTGCCGGAAATGGGACACATCCAGGCTGTAAGTTTTCTCAAAAACCTCTCCTTGAAATTGAATTGGATTATTGAATGGAATTTCAGACCGGACATGGGTGTCGGCAAAATCGCCTATCCTCACACAATCATATGGCTTATATTGGACGGCAGAAGGCATATTACGATTCATGAGAAGACATATGAAATTAAACGCGGCGATCTGGTCGTCATCCCGCCGCATACGATTCGCTACGTAGAAGCAGATGCGAACGACCGCGAGTTGTTTAGGTACATTACGGTTTGCTGTGACCTGAAGCTTGGCTCGTTGGAGTTTGTGGACATGTACCGGTTTCCGATCGTACCGGCCATACAGGACCAGACACGTTTCCAGGAGCTAATCGATCTATCCTACACGCTTCTGAGAGAGACGAATCACATTTTGAACCAACTGGGCATCAAGAACATCTCGGAGCTCGAAGCCCAGAAAAAGGCAGCAAACGTCAGTGCGGACGAGACGGAAGCGCTACTATACGTACAAAGCTTGTTCGGCGCCTGGTTTTATCAATTTTACAGGCTGATGCGTCCGTTCCTGCTCGAGCAGCCGGTGACGATCGATCCGAGAATCCAGACGGCATGCAGCTATATTGAGAAGCACTTGAATCAAACTATGAAAATCGGAGATTTGGCGCGAAACGTGTATATTAGCGAGAGTCATCTGCGGCTGCTGTTCCGCAAAACGTTCGGCAAATCGCCAATGGAATATTTGCAGCAGGCCAGAATGAAGCGAACGAAGGAGCTGCTTGTCAATACGGAAATTCCGATCCGCGACATCGCGGAAATGATCGGCTATCAGAACCAGAATATGTTCAGCCGATCGTTCGTCAAATTGGAAGGCTTGAGCGCTAGAGAGTACCGGAAACGGTACAGGGAGAAAGTAGACAAGCAGTAACATGGCTTCTCAACATGAAGTCATTGGCTGTTGAATCGAGCACATTGAGCGGAATAAACGGACACGGACATGGAGTTATCCGATAGTAAGAGGAGCATGGGAGGAACCTGGGATTTTCGGCCAGGTTCTTCTTTTTTAACGCCACGAAATTAATGTCCGATACGGAGGTAAGCCCTTCCTTCAGTTCATTGTTACAGTTCATTCATTAATCGAAAATGAAACATAGCTAATCGATTGGGCTATATATTACCATACGAATTAATGATATATTTTGACACATAATCGAATTCAACATTGATGGAGGTACACTGCATGAGTGACAAACCAAACATACTATGGATTTGCACCGACCAGCAGCGGTTCGATTCACTTGGCTGCTACGGCAACCAGTACGTTAGGACGCCGAATATCGACAAGCTTGCCTCGAACGGCTTGCTGTTTGAAAACGCATACAGCCAATCGACAGTTTGCGCACCGAGCAGGGGGAGCTTCCTGACCGGCCGCTATCCGCGCACAGTCCGGCTGCGCAAAAACGGGCAGAACATTCCGGACAGCGAGGTACTCGTTACCAAGCTGCTGCATGATGCAGGCTACACGTGCGGACTGTCCGGCAAGCTGCATCTGTCCGCCTGCTTCCCGACTGCCTCTCACGGAACGGAGCACAGAATCGACGACGGATACGATATGTTCCATTGGTCTCACCATCCAAAGGACGATTGGGCGACGAACGAATACAGCCAATGGCTGCGGGCGAAGGGCAAGAAGTTTGCTGCGCGGCCGGTGGAAGGCTGCGAATATGTGGTGTACGGTCCGGACGCGGAGGACCATCAAGCGGCCTGGTGCGCAGAGAAAGCGATCGATTACATCCAAGCCCATGAGGGGAAGCGGCAGCCGTGGGTGTTCTCGGTCAACATCTTTGCTCCTCATCATCCGTTTGATCCTCCGGAAAGCTACTTGAAGCGGTATCTGAACATGCTTGATGAACTGCCGCTGCCGAACTATTACGAGGGCGAGCCGGAATCGAAAACGAGCGGTCAGAGAAGAGACCATCAAGGAGCTTACGCTAATCCGAAACTATACCCTTTCAACAAAATGTCGGATTCCGATCACCGGTATTTGACGGCGGCTTACTACGCGATGGTGGAACTGATCGACGACCAGGTCGGTCGTATGCTCGAGGCGCTGGAGCGTACCGGACAGCTGGACAACACGATCGTCGTGTTCATGTCGGACCACGGAGAGCTGCTCGGCGATCACGGCGTCTATTTGAAAGGGGCGCACTTCTATGAGCCGTCCGTACACGTGCCGCTGATCGTTTCGTGGCCTGCCGTCATCAAGCAGCCTGATCGCCCGTCCACTTTCGTCGAGCTTGTCGATCTTGCGCCGACGTTCCTGGAGGCAGCCGGTATCGAGCGTCACCCCGGCATGCAAGGGAAATCGCTGATGAAGCTGTGGAGCGGCGAGACGGCGGATCATCGCAGCGACGTGTATTGTGAAGCTTACGAGAGCAGCAACAGGAAGCCTTATGGCATGGAGTACGCGATGATGGTACGGGACCGTACGCATAAACTCGTCGTGTATCATACGCGCCAGGACGGCGAGCTTTATGATCTGGAGACGGATCCGGGGGAAAGACGGAATTTGTGGAGCTCGTCCGAGCATGCGAGTGTCAAGCTTCGGATGATGGAGCTGCTGTGCCATCGTATGGCGGAGACGATCGATCCGCTGCCCGAAAAGCTTGCGCCGTGGTAAGGGGAACATAACGCTTGGCGATCATGCGCTTGCGCTGAAAGCTCTACTGATGCAGCTTGATTTGAGTTACGGTCATCATTGCGTCTTACAACAAATAAGTAAATCTTTAAAGGCTTTTCTTCAGATGAAAGACTAAGGAACAGCCATGAACCGAAAAGGGAGTGAACAAACGTGGGTCAACTAACCTATTGCAATCCTTTGGCTATTCAACAGATTGGCGATCCGTTCATCTTGAAAGCATCTAATGGGCGGTATTATTGTTACCCTACTTATGCCGCAGGCAACAATCTCGGGTTTAAAGCATGGTCCTCCGACGATTTGATCCATTGGAAGGATGAAGGATTCGTTTATGAAAAAGTAAAAAATAAAAAGGCTTGGGGCTACAAGCAATTTTGGGCTCCCGAGGTTGTGGAGCATCAAAACCGTTTTTACATGTACTATACAGCCCGTTGGAAGGAGAAGGATAGTTTAAGGATTGGCGTTGCCATCGCCGACCATCCGGCAGGGCCGTTCGTCGATATATTGGACTGTCCGATGTTTGATTTCGGTTACGCGGCGATTGATGCCCACGTGATGGTAGAAGAGAACGGGCGTAAGTTTCTCTATTATTCCAGGGATTGCTCCGAAAATATCGTTGACGGCCGTAGGGAAAGCCATATTTACGGATTCGAGTTGATGGATGACATGCTGACACCCAAACAGGAAGGCAAGCTCCTGCTGAAGCCTGATCAGGAATGGGAGTTTAAATCCGGAGAGAGCTGGCGGTGGAATGAAGGGCCTTTTGTAGTGAAGCATAACCGGCTCTATTATTTGATGTATTCGGCTAATTGCTTCGCGGAACGGGATTACTCTGTCGGTTATGC
Source organism: Paenibacillus sp. NPDC056579 (assembly GCF_042793215.1). Taxonomy (NCBI): domain Bacteria; kingdom Bacillati; phylum Bacillota; class Bacilli; order Caryophanales; family Paenibacillaceae; genus Paenibacillus; species Paenibacillus sp. NPDC056579. The sequence continues at coordinate 166,414 of NZ_JBHTVD010000011.1, read as the reverse complement.
CACAAGCAGCGAGCCCTTAGGACCGTTCACGAAATATGAGGCGAACCCGATCCTGTTCACCGATAGCGAGAAGATCTCAGGCCCGGGCCATCATAGTGTAACGGTATCGCCGGACGGCTCGGAATTATTTATGGTTTATCACACCCATACAGATCCTAAGGCGGGTGGCGGCAACCGTCAAGTTTGTATGGACAGGATGGCTTTCCGCGAGGACGGCTCGATAGTCGTTTACGGACCGACAATCTCGGAACAGCCTGCGCCTTCCGGAGCATCGAGTAATATGCCGGAAAACCTCCCCGCGGACGCGACTCCTCCGGAACGGTAATGCTGTGAGCGAAGCACTGCCAATCCATGATTCCGCCGTCGAAATCAAGCTTCCGATCGAACTAGAGCTGGGCTTGCAGTCGAACTCCGGATAACAAGATGGCTGGGCAGAGCGATGCTGCATCGATCTTGCTTCGGGTTCTCAATAAGCGAAAGAACAAGCTTTGCAGCTTCTCTGCCCATATTTTTCTCGTTCTGATTAATATACGTAAGCGGCACCTCCGACAAATCGGACTGCTCATAATTGTCGAAACAGACTATAGACAAATCTCCCGGAACGTTCAGGTTTAAAGCCTGCGCAGCCTTTTTGGCCATTAGACCGATAGCCGCATTCGTTGCCACAATCGCTTTAATATCCGGATTATCGGCTAAATAGCTCCTGATTTGTTCGACGGGCGATGCGGCGCCCAAACTTAGTCTCAGGCGATATTCAATGAACAGCCCGGAATCGCTCAATGCCTGCTCGTAACCGTGCAATCGATCCTCGATACTCGTGGTTCCGGAAACCTTTGTACTGATAAAGCTGATTTTGGTGTGACCAAGATCGGTCAAATGCTTGGTTGCTTCGTAGGCACCGGTGTAATTATCGGAGATAATACGATTAGCGTCGAGTCCTCGAAAATATCGGTCTACGATGACAAGGGGAAAATGATTAATAGTTAAATTTAATATCTCATCGTTGAAGGTTTCCCCATCGACCGGATAAATAATAATTCCGTTTACTCCGAGCTCGTGGAGCTCTTTCAAAATTTTATTTTCCATATCCTGATTATTATGGGTCAATCTAGCCGCGAGATGGTAGCCGTGATCGGCCAGTTCCTGTTCTATACCGGTCATGAGGTTGGCTGTAAACAAGTTATTGAGGCGAGGCATAAGGAATGCGACGATGGGACGGCTGTCATCTTTTTGCTCAAACGAAAGCAGCTGTCCTGAGTCGTCATCGGAGATGAAGGAGCCTCTCCCTTGAATCCGATAAATAAGTCCTTGCTTCACGATATCGGCCATAGCATTTTTTACGGTAATTCGGCTGACGTTAAATTGCTCGGCGAGTTCATTTTCCGAAGGGAGCTTATCTCCAGGCTTCCAAATGCCCTGATTCATTTGTTGGATGATGTAGTTTTTCAATTGTATATACATGGGAAGCCTCTTCCGGGCAATAGACATATTCATCTCCACTCCCTATCATCAGTTGATATATCAAATATACAACTATATTATTTATTAGTAAAGCTTAAAGTCCGTAACCAAAACGCGGGTGGACTTCGTATGGAAAAAATTACGAGAGTTTGTTGATCTGCAAAACCACGGTTTACCAAAGCATAGTCGGTGCGCAATGCACTTTGACTATGCTATTTTTCGTTATATCACAATCAACTAATTGATATAAAAGTTATATAAGAATATACATCATATTTACAGATCAAAACGGGAGTGTTATAATCACTTCGAACCATGAAAACCCGTTATGGAACGAACGATTGTAAGCGCATTATTTTACTGGGATGGATAATTAATGGCTCGGGGAGGTGAACACATTTAACGTAAGTACTTAGGCATCGATACTCGAACTTATAGGGAAAATTATTATTATGGCAGGAGGGCCTTGGATGTTAAGAAAACGTTTACTTTTAGCTACGCTGTTATGTATTTTCGTGGTGATAGCGGGATGCAGCAAAACAGCTACGGACAGCGGAATGAAAAACGATGAGGTTGTATCAGAAGGACCCGTTGAAATTACTTTTTTTCTGAACTCTATGGGCCAAAAGGAGTTTGATGAAATTGTCGTTCCTATTGCCCAGAAGAAGTTCCCGAACTACACCTTAAAGGGTATCGTACCCGGAACCGGTACTGGAATGCGTGACCTCATTGCCGCCAATGCAGTTCCTGATATTGTTGTAGGGAGTAAAGGAGCCATACCCGCCTTAACGGAATTCGAAACATTTGGAGATATCGACGACATGATTAAGAAACATAATTATGATGTAAGCCGCCTGGAACCGGCTCTTGTGAATATCATGAAGTCGAATTTTCAAGACAAGATCATCGGGCTGCCTATTTGGTCCACGGTTTACGCATTAAGATACAATAAAGATTTATTTGATAAATTCGGGGTCGCTTATCCCAAAGACGGTATGACATGGGATGAATTGTATGAGCTGGATAAGAAGCTCACGAGAGTCGAAGGCGGAGTTCAATACCGCGGTTTCAGCGAGCGATGGCAGAACGTTCTTCTTGAAAATAATCAGCTCTCCTTGCCGATTTTGGATCCAAAAGAAGAGAAGTCCGCTTTGCTTACGGAGGATTTTAAGAAATTAGCGGAAAGCATCCTTAGATTTTATCAGCTTCCAGGACTGACCTTCGATTTAAAAACATCTGACCCGGAAGAAGATAAGCTTCTGTTTGAAAAGGGGCTTTCAGCCATGCAAATCAATAATAATAGCGACCAGGTGAATTTCAATTGGGATCTTGTAACCGTTCCGACATATAAGGAGAAGCCGGGCGTCAATTTTCAGGCCAATGCGACTTATTTACTCCTGACTAAACAGAGCAAGCACCGTAATGAGGCGTTTCAATTGATCGCTTATTTGACTTCGGATGAAGTGCAAAAAGAACTGTCAATGAAGGGGAAGGCGCCTGTAGTGAAGGAACCGAGCATTCAAAAGCTGTTCATGTCTAACAATCCGCTTTATAAAGGAAAGCGAGTCGAGGCCTATTTCATGCTGAAGCAATATGCCCCGGAGCCGCCTGCAAGAAGTCCGGAATTGCTGCAAGGTTATAGTAATGCTGCATCACAGATTGTGAAGAAGGAATTCCAGAACGTGATCATCGGAGCCAAAGATATCAATACAGCTCTAAGAGATGCGGATGAGGCCATTATTAAGGACATCAATACCAGGAAGGTCAAGTAGCACTGTTCGATGAGATGAAGATATACGAAAAGTTGGAAAAAGGAATGAGGAGACAGAGATGCTGAACGAAAAACAGACGGAACGAATGCTGGGCAAGCTCAGACGATTTGAACAAACGATAGAACCGCTCATCTTCACGAAGGTAGATACCTTTGATGCGGAAATTTACAGGACACAGGAAAGACTTCATCAAATCCCTGAGAGTCATTTGTTCATAAAGGCTAGTCCGGGTGAAAAGTGGGGCGGCGAGGGGAATTATTGCTGGTTTAAAGGTAAATACCAGGTTAAGCAACAATTAGATAATCAATCCCTGTTTCTAAAACCTCATGTTGGAGGACACGAATCGCTTTTATGGGTCAACGGATCGCCTTTTGGGACGTTTACGTCTGCGTCAAGCGCAAACCATGGCAATCATTACTGTGATCTGTTGAAGTCTAGTGTGAAGTCCGGAGAAATTATCGATATTGCATTGGAATCGTATGCGGGTCATTTTTCAATAGCGAGTCAACCATTAGCGGCGACACCGCGCTCCGATTTTATGCACACATACAAGTCGATGGATATCTGTGTAAAGAACGAGAGCATAGCGGATTTTTACTTCGACCTGAAGACCTTTAATCAAATGGCCAGGGCACTGGACAAAAACAGTTTTGTCAGGGCAAATATCATTAGAACGTTAACGCAGATTCATGAGATTCTTTATTATTCTCCTGATAATATCGAGCAAGAAGCATTTTTTGATGCCATTGAACAAGCCAGCAAATTAATTAAAGTCTTATATCAGTACAAAAATACATCACTAGCGCCCATTGCGGCAGTTATCGGCCATTCCCATATGGATACTGCATGGCGCTGGACCATTGAAGAAACCGTTAAAAAGTGTACCCGGACCTTCTCCAATCAAATAAGCTTAATGGAGCAGTATCCGGAGTACAAATTTGTTCAGAGCTCTGCGTATCATGGGAAAATGATTAAGGACAACTATCCTGATTTATTCGAAAAAATAAAAGATGCGGTAAAAGCAGGCAGATATGAACCGAATGGCGCTGTCTGGATTGAGTGTGACTGTAATCTGGTAGGCGGGGAAATGATGCTGCGACAATTCCTATGGGGACAGAGATTTACTATGGAGAATTTCGGTTACATGTCAAACAGCTTTTGGCTGCCGGATACGTTTGGATATAGTCCGTCCATTCCGCAGATTATGAAGGGCTGTGGGGTCGATTATTTTCTTACTACCAAAATGGCGTGGAACGATACCAACAAATTCCCATACGATACCTTTTACTGGCAGGGGCTGGATGGTACGAGAGTGTTGACACATTTGAATAAGACCCATTTATGGCCCGATCCGGAAACCTGCATTGACTTCGTATTGGACGGACATAGATCGAGAGATACTATTGCAGAGAAAACGGTATCCAATATGCGTCTGTTAGCTTACGGCTTTGGCGATGGCGGCGGCGGGCCGCAATTTGAAATGATTGAAATGGCACGGAGATGCAGCGATTTGGAAGGGTGTCCGAGAGTGGAGACCATGTTTGTCGGTGATTTTATGCGCAGGCTGGAGCAGTCCATTACATCCCCTTCCGTATATGCCGGCGAACTCTATCTGGAGCTTCATCGGGGAACTCTCACGAATCAGCATACAATAAAACGCAATAACAGATTATCGGAAATCCGTCTGCACGATCTCGAATACCTCACAGTCCGAAATGCAGTGAATACTGATTCCATATGCAGCGATATCCATATTAAGCCTCTTGTTGAAACCCTTCTTGTCAATCAATTTCATGACATATTGCCCGGCACTTCGATTCCGGCAGTCCATGACCGAAGTATTTCGGAAACAACGCACATCATTCAAAAAGCCGATGAATTAATCAGACAGATCGTGCCGGTCAAAGCGGTGGAGAACAAGATTTCGATAATAAACACATTATCGTTCGACCGCAGCGATGTCATTTATCTGGATTATGTAGAAGGGTATGTTGTAAAAGGAGAATACCAACAGCAAATCGTAACGGATATTTCGGGTAATAAAAAGCTGGCTGTTTCAGGCGTAACCGTAGAAGCTTTATCGTCTGTGGTGCTTGAACGAGTTCCAGGCGATCCCGGAGAAGGCTCCTGCTTTGCTTTTGACGGCACTGTACTGGATACTCCACTAATCCGAGTTGTTCTTGATGACAGAAAATATATTACATCATTTATCGACAAGAGTCTGAACAGAGAACTACGAGGTCAAGGCTATGCCCTAAATACTTTGCTTATCGCTGAGGATGTGCCCACCGCTTGGGACAGCTGGGACATCGACGCCGATATTGAGCTTAAATTCAAGGATTGTGCCGTTCTCCTGGATAGCGAAATCATATCGGACGGTTTAGTCGAATTTAGAATCCGTAATACATATAAGCTGACCGAAAAATCAAGCTTGATTCAGGATATCATTTTTTATAGCGACAGCAAGCAGGTTACATTTGAAACGATGATGAATTGGCAAGATGATCATAGATTGCTGAAGACCGTATTTGATACGAATGTTTTTGCGGATTTTGCGAGACAAGAGCTTCAATTCGGCTACATAAAGCGCCCAACAACCCGCAATACGGATATAGAAAAAGCAAAGTTTGAAGTTTGCAATCATAAATATACCGATCTTTCAGAAAACAGGTACGGCGTCACGATATTGAACGACTGTAAGTACGGCATATCCGTACATCATTCACAGGTTGCTCTGACCTTGCATAAAGGCGGCTGCCGTCCGGATTTCAGGGGAGACAAGGGCGAGCATATGTGCTCCTATGCTTTTTTGCCGCATAGCAGCGGATTTGATGCAGATTCCGTAATCAAGCCTGCCTATGAGTTTAATTATAAGCCGATTATGATTCCAGGTGAATGCAGCTTTGAAAAGTTTATCAGCGTTAGTGAATCCAATATCATCATTGAAGCGATCAAGCCATGCGAAGATAACGAAAAAGCTTACATAATCAGACTGTACGAAGCTGAAGGCACCTATACGAATTCAACTCTGGCGTTTAATAAGAATGTAATGAAAGCCACATTAACCAACATGCTGGAGGAAGATATTCAGGCTTTGGAGGCTAAAAACGATGTTCAGCTTACCTTTAAGCCTTTTGAGATCAAAACAATGAGGATCAGCTATTAAATCGATGGGACCATTCCTGCGAATGGTTCCAGCTTTCCAGCTTTGAAGGGACGAATTTAAGAAGAACCTAAGGAGGGAAAGAACGTGGAATTATTGTATAAATATGTAAACCGTAGCAGCTTCAAATCCGCTATTGCCCGAATTCTAGTCCTGCTCTTGATTCTGACTGCAGTACAAATCTATCCGAACGAGGCATTAGCGTCTGTGGACGGAGTCAGCATAACGCTGGGGCCGACCCCAGTTGAAAACGGGATCCATGCATGGGCGGGCGACAACCCAAACGGCTTGCTGACAGGAACGGTAGCCGGTACGACGTATTGGCAGACGAACAATAATGCCGCCAGTCCGGGCACGTATTATTTTTACATGAATGTAGATGACGCTTATCTTCAAAACAATACCCAAGACGTTCAGATCACTGTGAAATATTTTGACGAAGGCGGCGGAAAGCTGCTGCTGAACTACGATTCGACAAGCGCAGCCTTCAAAGACGCGCCTTTGGCAGCGTACACCAATACAGATACCTGGAAAACGCATACGTTCGAGCTGAACGATGCTGCATTTGCGAATCGAACGAACGGGGCCGACTTTAGGATAGGGTTAGAAGGCGGTGGTGCAGGTACGAATGCTGATTTGAAAGTAGCGTCCGTAACCGTAGCAAAGACGCCGTCAGTGAAAATTACGAATATACATGTAACCGCCACGGCTACAGAGGTTGAAAAGGGCGGAACGCTTCAATTTATTGCGGAAATAACGCCAACTAATGCAACAACGCCAACCGTGACATGGTCTGTTGTGAATCAAGATCATGAGGCCGTCACTAGTGGAACGACGATTAGCGATACCGGTCTATTAACGGTCGCAAATAATGAAACCGCTGCTTCATTAATAGTAACCGCATCATCCACAGCCGACCAAAGTATAAAAGGAACCTATTCCGTATCTGTATCGTCCGTACCCTACTACGCTTTGCTTGAGTTCAGTGAAACGGTAGTCGAAAAAGGAGTGACCTATACCAGATATAACGGGAATCCTTCTTCCGAAGCCCAGACTTTCGTAGAAGAGTATAAAGGAGATATTGTCGGGCGTATTAATACCAATAAATATCTGTATGGTACATTACCGGCAGACTCTCCCCTTAGAGGCATCGAAGACGTGATTTTTACAATTCAGTATTATGATGTTGGGTCCAATAGGCCCTATTTGGAGCTTGGCCAGAAATCAACAGGGCATGCTTACAATAACAGACACTTCATACAGCTGTATAATACGGGAGAACTAGTAACACTTAGAATCGTAGTAAGCGATGCGCAAATGAACAAAAAACAAAATGGCGGTGCTGATTTCAGAATATCGGCTGCCGGCGGGAATTTTTACGTAAAAAGCATACGCATTGCCGGCGGTAAGGATACCCCTATAGATGAGACAGCTCCTCCTATATTTGCCGAACAGACTCCAAGTAATAACATGATTGGAAAAACGGTTTCCGGTTACCAAATGTGGTTTGCTGCTACTGAAACCAATACAGGATGGGTTCATTGGGGCTCCGGAGCAAGGCCTGGAGTTGGAAAGCTTAATGTTGAACTTTGGCCGGATGTAAGAGAATATCCTACCACGGCTCTTTTCAATACAGATTTTGAAAACCTGGAAAACGGAGAACAAGCTAAGCTGTTTACATCTAAGAATAAAGACGTGGTGGATCTGCATGCTTCTTGGTTGCGTGATTATGGCATAGACGGGTTAGCAGTTCAGCGATTTTATAACGAAACACAGGTCTCTGAAATTCCGGTAAAAAATCATATTAACCTGGTTCAAGAGGCGGCTGAAAAGTATAACAAGCTTTTCTATGTCATGTATGATATGTCAGGGTCCGGAAGTGCAGGGGACGCAGCAATAGAAAGAATCAAGAAAGATTGGGTTTATAATATCGAACGAAAAGGCATTGTAAGCTCAACGAGCTATGCCCATGCCAATGGTAAGCCGGTGGTCTGCTTATGGGGTCTTGCGGGAAATAATCCGACAAGATATCCGAGCGCCGAAGTGGCGCTGACTCTTATTCACTGGTTCCAAGACAGGGGCTACTATGTTATTGGAGGGTTACCTGATAATACATGGGCGTCGGTAACAAATGATTATGCCGAGGTTTATCAGTCCATTGACATGGCTTCTCCTTGGACGGTAGGACGGTTCTCAGGCACAGAGGGCGCCAAAAACTGGTGGAAGCGGTTAGATACCGAGCTGGCTTATTGCGAGAAATACGGAGTAGACTTCCAGCCAGTTATTTTCCCTGGATTTGCATGGTCGAACATGAGGAAAGGAGTCAACTCGCCGCCGCTTGAGATACCTAGAGACAGCGGAGATTTCATGTGGACCCAAGCGGCGCTTTTAAGAGAGCATGGATTAAAGTCCATGTATATAGCAATGTTTGACGAGTATGACGAAGGCACTGCAATTATGAAAGGTGCTGAAGATTCCTATATGATACCGAAAGGCGAGCAGTATGTTTATACACATGCGTCAGAAGGTACCTGGCTTTCTTCCGATTATTATTTGCGGCTGGCAGGAGCCATCGCTAATTTATCTAAACGTGATATAACCGAGGATAACCCTGTAAGCTATGTGGTACCGATCGAGCATTCGACTGGCCCTGTTTATTGGCGGAATGGCTTTGAAAAACGCGTAGCTATGGGCGGGGAGCTGACCAACGTTGACGTAGGTATATACAATCCCGATGATGCGAATGAACGTGATAATCCGGCCATTTTGAAACGGCAACATACGGATCTTGCTTCAGATTCCTTTGCCATAGAAAAAGATACTTATAATAGAGGAGCGTATTCTTTCCGATTCAACGGTACATCGGAAGGCCGCTCAGAAAACTCTCAACTTTACGCGCGAATTGCGCCAACGAAAATAAAAGTTCAAAAAAATCTAGAGCTTTCTTATTTTATTAAAGCAGAAAATGACTTAGGCCGGCATGTTTTCATTGATCTGTTGTTTGATGACGGTACTTATTTGAGTGACACGTATGGTTTTGACGGCAAAAATGCCAAAGGTAAAGTAGGGGAATGGGAGGAATTAACTTATTATGTAAACTCTTCTCTTGCAGGCAAGACGATAGTCGCTGTTATAGCCGCGTACGATAACGCTGCAGAAGGTGAATTTACGGCTTATATAGACGACATCACGATTCAATCAGCACCTCCGATGCTGAATCTAAGTCCTGCCGTACCTGACGGTAGTAACGGATGGTATACATCGAATGTAACGGTAAGCTTATCAGAAAGCGACAATATGTCCGGTGTGGTGAAATTCGAATACCAAGTAAATAACGGGCCTTGGACTGCCTACACTGGAATCCTGCCAGCCTTCGGTGACGGGCTGTATACCATCCATTATCGCGGTACGGATCAAGCAGGCCATGTAAAAGTGACTCAAACGGTAGAGTTTAAGATTGACAAAACGGCACCATCGCTATCCGTTCAATTGGATAAAACGTCGTTATGGCCGCCGAATAATCAAATGGTCGTTATCGATGCAGCACTTCATCCGAACGATACGGCATCAGGCGTTGCTTCTGTTGAGTTAACCTCCATTACGAGCAACGAGCCTGCTGGCAGTCAAGATGATATTGCAGCCGATTTGGGCACTGCAGCTACATCCTTTAGTTTACGTGCTGCAAGGCTGGGTACAGGATCGGGGCGTATTTACACAATCAAGTATACGATAACCGATAAAGCAGGCAACCAAGCGGTTACTACTTCAACCGTCACAGTGCCTCATGATCAATCAGGAAATCATTAGTTCATTGTACACAAGCTTTAAACTGAAAGAAGATGGCTCCTGTATTTGCCAGGAGCCATCTTCTTTTGAATCTGAAACGCTTCGTCACAATTAACGCGCCTTCCGGTCGGATCGGTAACAGACGATGCTTAGAATCAGAGCTGAGGCAACTAGCAGCGCTCCGACCCAAGGCAGCGAGGTGATAGACAGGTGAGTAATCACCGTGCCACCAATGAAAGCGCCGGTGGCGTTTCCCAAATTGCCGGCGGAGTGACTGGTCGTCGAGGCCAAAGCCGGCGCCGATTGCGCCAAACTCATGATGCGCACCTGCATGCCGGGGAATACGGCAAAGGATGCGGCGCCCCAGAGGAAAATGGTCACCACCGAAGCAATCGGGCTGTGGACCGTAAATGTAAAGAGGGTAAGAAGCACGCAGATGGTCAAATAAATGCCGATAATGGAAGGCATCAGCTTCCAATCCGCAAGCTTGCCGCCGATGATGTTGCCGATGGTCACGCCGCAGCCGAATAAAACGAGTATCCATGTGACGCTATGCTCGGCAAAACCGGTAACTTGCACAAGCAGCGGGGTAATGTACGTAAATACGGCGAACAAACCGGCATTCCCGAGCACCGCGATCAGTAGGAAGAGCAGCAGCTTGTGGCTTGTGAGTGCCGAAATTTGCTGCATGACGCTTACGGGCATATCCTGCCGCAATTGCGGTATGAACATCAGGATTCCGACCAGGGTAATGGCTCCCATGACGGCAATCGTGGCGAAGGAAGCCCGCCAGCCCAAATGCTGGCCGATGAAGGTACCCAACGGGACGCCGATAATATTGGCGATAGTTAGACCGGCCATCATGATCGACACAGCGCCGGCTTGTTTATCAGGAGATACTAGCTTGGAAGCAATAACGGCGCCCACGCCGAAAAAGGTTCCATGCGTCAGGGCGGTGATTAATCGGGCTCCCATCAGCACCGCATAGTTCGGAGCTGCGACGGAAAGGATATTTCCCGCAATAAATAAGAGCATCAGAAAGACTAGCAGTTTCTTTTGCGGAATTTTGTGGGTCAGCACGGTTAGAATCGGGGCTCCAACGGCAACGCCGAGCGCATACATCGTAATGAGCTGGCCGGCGGCCGAGATGCTGACACCTAGATCGGCAGCGACGTTGGGTAATAGACCCATGATGACGAACTCCGTCATCCCGATGGCAAAGGCACCCATGGTTAAGGATATCAATGATATGGGGAATGGTTTTTTCGAAGCTTCATTCCTGATCTGGGTTTGTGTTAATTCCATGAGGTTATGATCACCTTCCGTTGTAAATAAAATGAAAGCTTCAAGGAGGACCTGTGAATGCTAAATCGAACTGTTCCATCTTATTATTATTTCTGGCAATGAATCAAGAGTTTTCTGCAAAACTTACAAGAAACTTAACCTTGAAACGTTTACATTGGAAAACCGAAATGGATAGTTCATTAATTCGCCTTAGCTTCCATTTTTTTCTTGACATGTTAAACGTTTAAGCATAATCTAATAAGTGTGTTAAACGTTTAACAAAGTGGAGATGAATTGCTGATGAGTAAGACCAAACAAGTCACCATAGTCGATGTAGCGGAATTTGCAGGTGTCTCAATTGCAACCGTTTCCAATGTCCTCAACCGAGGTGGAATTCGAACATCGAGAGAAACGATTCGTAAGGTTGAATTGGCAGCCGATGAACTGGGCTACCGGCGAAACATAATGGCAGCGGGGTTAAGTCGAAAGAAAACATTTGAAATCGGTCTCATTATACCAGGCTTTAAGAGCATCTATGGTATGTTAGCAGAGCATTTGCAGCTAGAAGCGCACCATGCCGGCTACCATCTGACCGTTTTTTCTTCCAACGGGCTGAACCCTGACATTGAGCGAAGACATCTGGAAGTACTGTTACAGCGAAGAGTAGACGGTCTCATTTGCCATGGCTTGGCCATGGGGATGGAGGCTACCAGATCCATTGTGAATCAAGGCACCCCCTTGGTATTGATTAACGGCTGGAGCTGGCCTGAGGATATTTCGATCGGCTCGGTTAATCTGGGAATTGCCGGTGCCTGCGAGCAATCATGCAAGGTTCTGACTGATCGAGGGTGTACCATGCTCTGTTATGTAGGGCACAAAGGCTCAAAGATTATCGATGAACGGCGGCGGCTTGGTTTTGGGGATGGAATCGATAAATATGGAAGCGGTTTACTTCATGAATCTACGGATATTCAAGAGTTGGATTATGAGCGTTATTTGACGGATTTGGTACAGCGGCATTCGGGGCGAATCGGTATCATTGCCTTTGACGATAATATTGCATTGAAGCTGTTGTCCGCTGCGAACAAACTGCACATTCCTATTCCCGAGCGTTTGATGCTGATTGGTGTTAATAACGATTACATAGCCATTAACAGCTATCCGGGAATTTCAAGCTGGGAAATACCCTATATGGATCAAGCCCAGTCGGTCATTCATAAATTGATTAACAAGCTCGAAGGAAGATCGAAGGAGGATGAGGTTCGAGAAATGGAAGTGCCTCTTACGTTCGTTGAGCGAGAAACAACCAAAATACCGGAAGGGTTATAGCTACCTACGAAAAGATGTTGCGGCGGTGTAGGGGAATGCTTCAAGCTAGTGCAGACTCATATACCGTCTCCCAACAACGGACGCAGGAAAGCTGCAGCTGAAGGCAGTGACTGGTAATCGTTCTAAGGAGGATGATGTAAGCAGGTGGAGAAAGCGGAGCTTGGCTTCGTCGCAATGCTCTTTGAATGCGATTACATAACTCAAATTAATTGGTAAATAATGTAATATTACACCGGAAAGCTCAATTGGAAGACGATGAGATGAAATGAAATGAGATGTAATGAATCAAGAGGATATATAAGGAGGATTTCCATGAGACAGAAGAAGAACTGGACCATTCGTTTGACGATGCTCACGACTTTATCTCTAGTAGCGGGGGGCTGCAGCAGCTCCGGGACGCCAACCCAAGGCAAAGTAGAGGAAGCCAAGAAAATTACGGAGCCGGTTGAGCTTGTATTTTATTCGGTAAGTAAGGATTCCGAGGAGAACTTTAACGAGCGATTCGGTAACGCAATCCGCAAAAAGTTTCCGAGCTACACCATTAAATATATTCAGCGTGTACCGAACAGTACGGATTTGCAGCAGCTGTTGACCTCCGGCGCACAAATCGATATTCAGTGGGATTCCATTGCTTCGTTCACAAGCTCCGTACTCGACAGCGGAACGGCGTTCGATATGATGGATTTGATTAAGCAGCATAACGTCGACTTGAACCGTTTCGAATCGAGCATGATCGATTCACTGAAGAAGACGTCCGGAGGGGGACTTTACGGTTTGCCGCTTTATAATGACCGAATGGCCCTCTATTACAATAAAGATCTCTTTGATAAGTTTGGCGTGCCTTATCCTAAGGATGGAATGACCTGGGATGAAATTATCGAGCTTTCGAACCAAGTGACCCGGGAAGAGAGCGGTGTTATCTACACGGGCTTATCCCCATCCCTGAACCAAGTATTCGTTTCCAATCAATTCTCACTTCCGCTTGTAGATAGCTCCACCAATAAAGCTACGATCAATAACGACACTTGGAAAAAAGTCATCGATACGATGCTAATCCGCCCTACGCAAAATAATATCTACAAGAAAAAAATTGAGCAATCGAAAGGCAAAATTCCTGATTCCAACACCTTCGTCAAGGAGAAAACATTAGCCATGTATACAGCCTCTCCTTTGCTGCCGGTAGTATTTGCCCAGGATATGGCTTCGATGAACTGGGATGTCGTTACCTTCCCTACATTCAAGGAGCTGCCAGGTGTCGGCGCGCAAGCCTATCCGGGAGTGATCTCCGTGACGAAGATGTCTAAGAATAAAGATGCCGCAATGGAGGTTATCAAGTTCCTCACATCCGATGAGTATCAGCTGGAGGCTTCCAAGAACGGGATCATGACCGTATTGAAGGACGAGACGATTCAGAAAACACTTGGGCAAAATTCAGCGTACAAGGACAAAAATTTCTCGGCGTTCTTCTCCAAATTTCCGGCAATGGCAGAAAAAACAGTGAGTGAAAGCAAAGCCGGAGTGTTAGGAAAATATACGACAAATGCGATGAAAGTAGTCAACGGAGAGATGGACATCAATACTATGCTTCGTACAACCGAAGAAGAAGTAAACAATGCGCTGCAATCCGCGAGTGCGAAGTAGGAGAGGAGGGGATAATACCTATGACACGAACGCAATAGGAAGGTGCCTATGAAAATGAAGTCTTCTCTACTAACATTTTTGGTAGTCTTAGGCATAGCAGGTGCCAGTCTAATCTATTACAGTAATCAAAAGTCTGAACAAACCGTTCCAGTACATCTGCCAAAAACAATAAGCGTTGATATCGGGCACGGCAGGAATATGGAATTGGTTCTGATTAATCCAGGATCATTTACAATGGGATCTTCTTTGACTACGGGAGAGGAGGATGAGGCTCCGGAACACAAGGTCACGATCACAAGACCCTTTTATCTGGGAAAATATGAGGTGACCCAGGAGCAATGGGAAGAATTGATGGAAACCAATCCAAGTAAATTCAAAGGTGATAAACGACCTGTTGACAGTGTTAGCTGGGATGACTCTCAACTATTTCTAAACAAACTCCAAGAAAAGACCGGACGTAAATTTACCCTGCCAACGGAAGCACGATGGGAATTTGCGGCACGTGCAGGAACAAGCACCCCATGGCATTTTGGTAATAATGAATCATCTCTAGGCGACTATGCCTGGTTTCAGGAAAATTCCAATAATGGGACTCATCCTGCAGGTCAGAAAAAGCCCAATGCTTGGGGACTTTACGATATGTACGGTAATGTTCAGGAGTGGTGTAATGACTGGTATGCAGCGGCATATCCGCAAGGTGATGTCGTGGACCCGCAAGGTCCGCTTTCAGGTGAATCTCGTGTAATGCGCGGAGGGGCTTGGGGAGACGACCATACCATGGTTCGCTCAGCCTATCGTAATGCCTCCGGAACCGACGCGAAAACTCCCGGCATAGGTGTTAGAGTTGTAATGGAGATAGACTAAAAAGGAGTGAAATAACTATGGCAGCCTCATTAAAATCTATGGTTTTATCTATGAGCCAGATTGGTAAAATTGGTGTCGCTATGATAACGATTAGTTTAGCTGCATTATTTGTTATATCCACCTCAGTATTTGCAGCAAGCTATTACATTTCTCCAACGGGTAATGATAACAATTCAGGAACGGAGATTGCTCCTTTCAAAAGCATAATGAAAGCGCAATCAGCATCGTCCTCTGGGGATACCGTATATATTCGCGGAGGAGTATATGATGATTTTGAAATTGCGAATACCGATAGTAATTATAACTATGTCCATGATATTACTAAGAGCGGAATTACATATGAGGCATATCCTGGAGAAAGGCCTGTCTTTGATTTCAAACATGTGCCGACGAATCTGCGTGTGGCTGCTTTTCGTGTAGCGGATAAAGTAACGGGTATTAAATTCAAAGGCTTTGATGTGACCGGAGTTAAAGTAGGGAATCAAAAGCAATCCGAAGTTTTTCGAGTTATTGGGCAAGCCGATTTCGAGAATGTAGCTGCTCATGATAATGAAGCTAACGGCTTTTACTTTACTACAAGAGGGACGGGAATAGTTCTTAATTGTGATTCATACAACAACATTGGACCAACGGATACATCGGCTGGAAATACAGATGGTTTTGGTGCTCATGCGGGTCCCGTTTCGTTCATTAATTCCCGTGCATGGAATAACAGTGACGACGGGTTTGACAGCATCAGTTCAAGCGCGCCGGTGATCTATGACCATTCCTGGTCCTTCAATCATAGGGGAAATCAGGATGGGAAAGGCGATAAAAACGGTTTTAAAGTCGGCGGATATACTACTAGAACAGAAGGACTTCCTAGTCCGCTGCCCGTTCATACCGTTAAATATTCCTTAGCTGTAAATAACGGTGGTGCCGGCTTTTATGCTAATCATCAGCCGGGTCAAGCAGCTAACTGGACTAATAATACGGCCTATAAAAATGGCAGAGCTAACTTCGATATGCTGGAGCGAGTAAGTCCGACTCAAGTCGGCGACATCCCCGGCTACAGAGAAGTATTGCATGATAACGTTGCTTATGTTGGTAAGGCAATAATAAATGATAATAATCCTTCGGAAAATGTAACGAATAATTCATGGACAATCAATGGCGGTCTCAACATTACGGACGCAGATTTTGTAAGCTTGGATACAACCCAATTATCTGCACCTAGAAAACCTGATGGAAGTTTACCTGACGTTACTTTTATGCGCCCGGTACCTGCCAGTCCTCTGTACACACACAAATTAGGCTACCTTGCTGACAAAGATACAATAGCACCCGTTACGACGGATAACGCACCGAAGGTCCCGACGAATCAGGATACTACTATCAGCTTCAACGCTGTAGACAACGGCTCCGGAGTAGCAGCAACCTACTATTCGGTAGATGGGGGGACTACACAAGCGGGGACTTCCGTTACAATCTCAACCGAGGGGGTACATTCGATCGTTTATTGGAGCGTAGATAACGCCGGCAACGTGGAGGAAGCCACAACGATTGTCTTCACTCTGGATAAGACAGCCCCGGTGATTACAGTGACCGGTGTGGTGTACGGTACGATTGACAATTCCATGGAACTATCGCCGGTCTTGTCGCTTAGCGATTACTTATCGGGGGTGATAACAGCAAGACGACAATAACTCTCGATGCGAATGAAGTACAACAAGGCATGATAGTCCCGCTTTATACACTTCCACTCGGTCCGCACATATTCAATGTGTCTGCAAGCGATCTGGCAGGAAACGTAAGCAGCCAAACCATTAGGTTCCAGACATCAACAAGCATCCAAGCTTTGCAAGCATTGATCGAGCGCTTTAGTAATGCCGGATGGATCGATAACGCAGGTATTGCAAACAGCTTAAAGAGCCAATTGGCCTCCGGCAATCTGGCTGCTTTTGTTAACCATGTCAATGCTCAAAAGGGCAAGCATATTTCAGCTCCATACGCAGATTATCTCATCCGGGATGCCGAATTCTTGTTGTCCCATAAATAAACGCGTGAATGGGAAGCACAACGAATGGCTCATGACTCGATGAATCGAGAGCAGTGAATAGCGGTGAAGGAACGATTTAAGGGAGCAGATCGCTGTGACAACTGCTCCCTAAACTTATAACATTGCAGCATTACGGCATTGAAGCAGCATCGGAAGCTTATTCATCCGACATGCTCGCACAAAGCTCTCGGAGATGCCGGGTAACGATCCGCTCAACAGTCTCCGGTGTGTAGACCTCCGGGCGAAGCAAGGCTAGGCTTGTCAAGCCTTCGACGATTGCAGCCAATCGATATGTTTCGAGTTCAACGTCTATCGAAGAGGGGAGAAGCTCCGCCTTAGCTAGAATATCGAGGACGGCTTTAGTCAGGTAATGTAATCCGTCAGTGAGCTCGTCCTTTTTATTTTGTAAGGCCGAACTAGTGAGGGAACGGATGGCGAATACCCACCAGACACCGACTGCAGTTCGTTTTTCTGAATCCATAGGAAGCAGCTCTAATAGAATTTCCTTCGCAGCCTTCAGCGGAATACGGCTTATATCCAGCTCCCCTCTCCTTGTAACTCCTCTCGTCAAATAATAATCCACAATAAATAATAGCAGCTCGTCCTGGGTTGAAAAATAATGTCGTAAGGCCCCAGGCGATAGCCCTGCTGCAGCGGCTATGGCGCGGATTGATGCATGCTCGATCCCTTTTGCTTCGATAATACTCCATGCCGATTCAGCTATCAGTTTTCTTTTTTGTTCATGGTCCACGATTTTCGGCAACCGTATACACCCCTTGTCTTATTTAACACACTGTATTAAAATAAATAATACAGTGTGTTATTTTGATTTTACTCCGTTATAACGCATCACGTTTGTCCCGTCAATAATGCTGGAGCTTGCCGCGATTAATGAGAGGGGGATTTTGGTGCAGGACTTCTCCAACGGATTTCGTTTGCATTCGACCTGTTATAGCTGCAAAAAGGCGTTTAATGCCTTCGAGGGGACTCAAGCCTACGACAACTTGAAACGTAACTTTAAAGGAATGCATTACTGCGAAGATTGTAAAAGCAGGATCGAGCTTGAAGCGCGACTGCAGTTTGGGAGACGGCTATTAACCGGCAAAGATTAGGTTTCAAGATAAACCGAAATTTCTTACAAAGAATGGACTTAAATACGGAGCTTTTTTTACATGTGGAAGCAGAATAGTTGTTTTAAACATGTTATCAATTGTGTACAATTATGAAGAATAGGTAAAGATCTATAGGATGATTCATGAAAAATCATTTCTAAGTTATGCGGCATGTGATATTCTAAATGTAAAAAAATTGTTGGAGTGAAGAGAATGCAGGCTACTGATGTCGAAAAATCACCATCCTTGTTTTCCAGAACCAACCCGTTTCAAGCAAAAGTGTTGAAAAATGTCAATTTAAATGGAGAAGGCTCCAGTAAAGAAACACGCCATATTGAGCTGTCGTTGCAGGGCTCCGGTCTGTCCTATGTGCCCGGCGATTGCCTAGGTATTATTCCTGAAAACGATCCGGAGCTGGTAGCTCTCATTATTGAGGTTATGAAGTGGGATGCGGAGACTCCGGTTGTCATTAATAAACAGAATGAAACGCTTCCGTTGAAAGAAGCGCTTTTGAAGCATTTCGAGATTACCCTGCTATCCAAAAAAATCGTTCAGCAGGCAGCTGAGCTTTCAGAGAATGAAGAGCTGAAGCAGCTGGTGGCGGATGCGGAAAAATTGAAGGCTTATACGGACGGTCGAGATGTACTGGATTTGCTGAGCGATTTTGCTCCTTGGAAAGCTTCCGCACAGGATATTACCGCTTTACTAAGAAAATTGCCGCCACGGTTGTATTCCATTGCAAGCAGCCTGACAGCGAATCCGGAGGAAGTCCACCTCACGATCGGCGCAGTTCGTTATATGGCGCATGGACGCGAGCGCAAAGGTGTATGCTCTGTTATGTGCGCAGAGCGTCTGAACGAAGGAGCTACCGTTCCGGTCTTTGTTCAAGTTAACAAACACTTTAATCTGCCGGAATCCTCGGAGACGGACATCATCATGGTAGGACCAGGAACAGGTATCGCACCATTCCGTTCCTTTATTCAAGAGCGTGCGGTGAGCAAGGCGACAGGCAAAGCTTGGCTGTTCTTTGGCGATCAGCATTCCGCGACGGATTTCCTTTATCGGCAGGAGCTAGAGCAATATCAGCAAGCAGGCGCCCTGACCACAATCGACGCAGCTTTCTCCCGCGATACGGATCAGAAAGTGTACGTGCAGCATAAAATGCAGGAGAACGGTCAGGAGCTGTTCGCGTGGCTTGAGCGCGGAGCTTACTTCTACGTATGCGGCGATAAGCAAAACATGGCGAAGGATGTTCACAATACCTTGATTGACATTATTGAAAAAGAAGGCCAGCTGAGCCGCGAAGCTGCTGAAGCCTATCTTAAAGAATTGCAGGAACAGGGACGTTACCAGCGTGACGTGTATTAATAAGACGGAACAACTAGGAAGGCGAGCAGGCTGAAGATCAGCCTTCTCGTCTTCTTTGCGTAACGGGAGCCGGTGTATCCGCCTCAAATCCATGAATCAAGAAATGACTATATGGCCTCCTTTAATGACAATCAAGCCTTGTAAGCCGCTGCTGCAAGGCTTTTTTCGTGTCTTTGCAATTACGTGCCGGAATGACTATGGACGGCAATGAAAGCCTTACCCTATGATGCAGAAGTGACAGCCAGAATAGGTTCACCGGTGAATCAACTCTGCAGTTTGTGGAGACCATCCACGGCATATTCATTGAGAGAAAGGAAGGAGCGTTATGACCACGGAATCGGCCGCAGCGGCCGTCAATGTACCTGGCGATATGCTGTACCGCCGGCAGCGCATACGGCGCATGCTGCGGAATCGCTGGCTTTACCTGATGCTGCTTCCCGGCATCCTTTATTTTCTTGTTTTCAAATACATTCCGATGTACGGGGTATTGATCGCTTTCAAAAATTATCAGCCGTTTCTCGGTTTCTGGGATAGCGAATGGGTCGGGATGAAGCATTTCGACCGGTTTTTCGGAGACCCGCTCTTTTGGAAATTGCTCAAAAACACCTTCGTGCTCGCGATCTACAATATCGTCTTTTTCTTCCCGCTGCCTATTGTAATCGCGTTGATGCTGAACGAGCTGCGCCTCGAGCTGTTCAAACGGATGATTCAGACCGTCGTGTACATTCCCCACTTCATGTCATGGGTTGTAATCGTATCGATCGTATACCTGTTCTTTACAACCGAAGGCGGCTTGGTTAATGAAGCGTTGGAGTCGCTTGGATTCGACAAAATCAACTTTCTGCTAAGCGCGGACTGGTTCCGGACGTTTATCACCGCGGAGGTGATATGGAAGGAGACCGGCTGGGGCACGATCATTTTCCTTGCGGCGCTGGCCGGCGTAGACCCGCAGTTATATGAAGCGGCCCGGATCGACGGGGCGAATCGGTTTCAGCAGCTGCGTCACATTACGGTGCCTGCGATCCGTTCCACGATTGTCATTTTGCTCATTTTGCGGTTGGGAAACTTTCTCGACACCGGCTTCGAGCAAATATGGCTGATGCTTAACGCGATGAACCGCGACATCGGCGAGGTATTTGATACGTACGTGTACTCGACGGGCATCACGGAGGGGCAGTACAGCTACAGCACGGCTGTCGGCTTATTCAAATCCATCGTCGGTCTGGTGCTGGTCGCAGCCTCTAATTATATCGCCAAAAAAATGGGTGAGGAAGGGGTCGTCTAAACACATGGAGAGGAAGGGTAGGCATGGTTAAAGACCGTAACCTCGGCAGCCGGTTGTTCGATACGGTGAATATCATCGTCTTGGTTTTGTTTGCTCTTATTACATTCATTCCATTCATCTATATTATTGCCGGGTCGTTCGCGACCCAGAAGGAGCTTCTGGAGAGGGGGTTCATCCTGTTTCCGACCGAGTTTACGCTAAGCTCCTACGAATACATTTTTTCTACCGGAACGCTGCTCAAAAGCTTGGGAATCACCGTCTATATCACGCTGGCCGGGACGTTCATCAATATTTTCATGACCTGCCTGATGGCCTATCCGTTGGCACGCAAAGATCTGGATTACCGGACGCCGATTCAGATGGCGGTTATCTTTACGATGCTGTTCAGTGGAGGGATGATCCCGACGTTCCTCGTCGTCAAGCAGCTGGGCATGATCGACACCTTCTGGTCGCTGCTTATACCCGGCGCGATCAGCGCCTTCAATCTGATTATTCTGCGCAATTTTTTTCAGCAGCTGCCGGACGGTCTCGAGGAATCGGCCAAAATAGACGGCTGCAACGATCTCGGTATCCTGTTTCGGATCGTCATTCCGTTGTCGCTGCCGGCGATCGCCACGTTTTCACTGTTTTATGCAGTGGGCCATTGGAATACGTTTTTCAGCGCGGTGCTGTACATCAATGATGCGGCCAAGTGGCCGATTCAAGTGCTGCTGCGCCAGATCGTCATCATGGCGGACGGCGGAGGGCTGGGAGATTCTACCTCGCTCGCTTCGGACTTCGTTCAGCCGCCGGAGCAAAGCATCAAAATGGCGGTCATTGTCGTCTCGACGCTGCCGATTCTCTTGGTCTACCCGTTCTTGCAAAAGCACTTTGCCAAAGGCGTACTGTTAGGTTCCGTCAAAGGATAAACGGTTTACTCCGTTTGCCGATATCTATATGATGAAATAAGGGGAGGAAGTTTCAATGAAACAACGATTACACAAATCTATGCTTATGGCGTCCGTGCTGACGCTAACGGCAGGTGCTGCCGCTGGCTGCGGGGGCACCAAGAGCACCGATGGGGGAGGACAGCCGGCTGCAGCCAGCGATGCTTCCAAGGCAGCTGCACCGTATAAAATGTCGATTATGCTGCCAAGCTTCAACCCGGAGCCGATGTCGACCGACGGAGAAATTTTCAAAAAAATTCAATCGGCAACGAACACCGAGCTGAAGCTCAACTGGGTGCCGTCCGCTACCTATTCGGATAAACTGAGCGCTACCGTAGCCTCCGGCGAGCTCCCGAGCGTTATCACGGTATTGAATCAGAAAGCGCCGTTCATCGTTAACTCCGTACGATCCGGGATGTTTTGGGAGCTCGGACCCTATCTGAAGGATTACAAAAATTTAAGCCGCATGAATCCGATCGCTTTGAACGCCATCTCCATTGACGGCAAAGTGTACGGGATATTCCGCGAGCGTGATCTGGCGCGGGACGGGCTGACGCTTCGCAAGGATTGGCTTAGCAATCTCGGCTTGAAGGAGCCGAAGACGATCGATGAGTTCTACAACGTTTTGAAGGCGTTTACGAATAACGATCCGGACAAAAACGGCAAAAACGATACCATCGGGCTTGTCGAGCAGCAGGAGCCTGCAGGCTGGAGAACCATGCTGGCGTGGCACGGAGGCCCTGCCGACTGGGAGGTGAAGGACGGCAAGCTGAGTCCGGCCCACCTGTCCCCGGCTTACTTGGAAACGATGAAGTTCTATAAAAAGCTGTACGACGAGAAGCTGATGAACCTGGATTTCGCTGTGGTGAAGGACGGACGTCAGGTGATGAATAAAGGGACGGCGGGCGCTTGGGTCGCCAATCTGAATGACGCCAACGGCATCGAGGAGCAGGCGAAGAAGGTCGATCCGAAGGCCGAGCTGACGCTGGTCGGTGCGCTGGAGGGGCCGAAGGGCTTGCGCAGCATAGCCGGGACGGGCTCTTACGGGATCTTCATGATTCCGAAGACGTCGGTCAAGACGGAAGCCGAGGTGAAGGCGATCCTGAACTATTTCGACAAGCTGTCGGATAAAGACATGCAGAACATGCTGTACAACGGCATCGAAGGCCGCCAATACACGGTGGAGAACGGTGAATATAAGAAGACGGCCGATCCCAAAATGCTGGTCGAATACGGCATGGGCGATTCCTCCCAGCTGGCGGTGCTGAGAGACCAGGTCACGACTTTCGGTTCCCCGCTTGTGCACCTGCGTGACAAGATGTGGCAGGAGAACGCGAAACGGGCGATTGAAAATCCGGTGAACGCTTATATCTCTGCTACCTATAGCGAGAAGGGCAAAGAGCTGGATAAACTGATCGATGATGCTCGCACGAAGTTTATTATGGGCTCCATTGACGAGAACGGCTGGAACAAAGCGGTGGAGCAGTGGAAGCAGAACGGCGGCAGCAAGATCATGGAGGAGTACACCGCCGAATATAACAAAAGCGCCAAGAAATAAACATTCCCGACCGGCAAAGCTGTATGGCGAAAAGGTCTGTGATTTTACCCCACGGTGCAGATATCTTTTTTGCTATACTTAGGGCATGAAAGCCATAGCACACGGGCGTTCCGAAGGAGAAAACATCAGGCATGAGGACACATTCCTATTTCCGCAAATTGATACTGCTGACGCTTGCAGTGGGGGCTTTTCCAGTTCTCATCCTGGGTTGGTATTCGTATAACTATTCTTCCCATACGGTGCTGGATAAGGTAAACGAAAGCAACGCGCAAATATTGCGGCAGACGCAGCTTCGGGTGGAGCAGACGTTGAAGACGATCGATTATTCCGCCTCCCAGCTGCTGAATACGCCTCTTGTCACGGCTGCCATCGGCAAGCGGCTTACAGCAGCGGATTCGGAGATGATTACCGATGTCTATGACAGTCTTATCGGTATCCAAACGTTCGAGCTCGGAATCAAGGACGTCCTCTTGTACAGCTTGGAAAAGGATTGGATCATCAGCAACTCCGGTATCGACGAGCACAGCCAGCCCGGGATGAAGGGGCTGTTGAACGAGTTTGCCGCCATGCCGCAAGGCTCCCGGTGGGTCAGCATGGATCTGACCGGGCAGTACAATACCGATCAGGAACCGCTGACGGCGGCCGGCAAACAGACGATCATGATAGTAAAAAAGTGGCCCATCAATTCCTTGCATCCGCGAGGAATGATGGCCGTCATGCTGTCCGCCAAGGAGGCAAACCATTTTATCGATCTTGAGGACAGCAACGGGCAAGTCATCATCGTCGACGAGAACAGCCGCATCATAGCTCATAGCGACGACTCCTGGGTGGGCAAGGACGTGTCGCAGGAACATTTCATTCGTTCCATTGCAGACTCAGGCGAGCCTACAGGATTGCTGCAGTCCGCCATCGGAGACGAGGACATGTCCGTCTCCTATCGTAAATCCCCATATAACGGCTGGGTATATATAGCGGTCCTGCCGATTCACGAAATGACGGAGCAGGCGCAAAGCATCGCTTGGACATCGCTCTGGGTCAGCATTCTCGCGCTAGGCATCTCGGTGCTCATCGCTGTTCTCGGCACACGCAGAGTGTACAGCCCGGTCCGCCGCATTTACCGCGTTCTTGCAGACAACCGGGCGACCCGGGAAGGAAAAGACGAATTCGGCGTGATTGCCGACGGGATTCAATCGCTGCTGTCCAATCAATCGAAGCTGCAGTTTCAGCTGGAAGGCCAGCAGGAGCATATGACGGAGCTGCTTGTCCGTAAAATGCTGATGGGCGAGGAGAAGTCCGCGGCGCTGCAGGAGAGGCTTCATTATTACGGACATACACACGATTGGGAGAAGAAGCGGGTGCTCCTGTTCCAGATCGATGATCTGGAGGAGAGCCGGTTCGAGGAGAAGGACCGCGACTTGCTGTTGTATGCGATGAGCAACATTGTCTCCGAGCTCGTCCCGGAAGAGGAACGTCTCGTCCCGATTATTTACCGGGACGCGGTTGTTCTGATCGCCGGGATGCCGTCGGGGACGGACGATGCGTTCAAGGAGCGGCTGTACCGCGCAGCCGTGTCGATTCAAGATGCGGTGAAACGGTACATGTCCATCGAGGCTAGCGTAGGTATCAGCCGAGGCTTCGAGGATTGGACCGGAGCGGAGCAAGGCTATGAGGAATGTGCGGCCGCTTTGAAATACCGGCTGCAGCTCGGACGGGAGGCCGTCTTATTCATCGAGGACGTGCTGCCTGGCAAAAGCAGCGAGCCGGCGTATCCGAAGGAAGCGGCGGCCCAGCTGCTGGATGCGATTCAGTCGTTGGATCGGGAACGGGCTGGGGAAGCATTAACGGGATTTATGGAGAGCGTATCCAGCCCGGGTGGTCATCCGAACGACTTCCAGCTGTCGTTAGTCCGGCTGTTCGTGGAATTGGTCCGACTCCTGCAAGATGCGGGCATCTCGATCTACTCGCTTACCCGCAATGAACGGCCGCTGTTCGACGAGCTGCTTCAGCTGCACACGGTACGCGATATCGAGGCGTGGTTCAGCGGTCAGCTCGTCGAACCGGGCATCACACTGCTGGAGCAGCGGCGGGAGAAGCAGTTCCGTACGATTTCCGAGGAGGTCAAGCGGCTGATCGCCGAAGAGTTCGATACCGATTTGACGCTGGAGAAATGCGCCGCCCGGATCAATTACCATCCGCAATATATTAGCCGGGTGTTTCGTCAGGAAACCGGCATCAATTATGTGGATTATTTGGCCCAGTACCGGCTGGACGTCGCCAAGCGCTGGCTGAGAGAGACCGATATGACGGTTACGGATATCGCCGGGAAGCTGAAGTATAACAACCCGGCCAATTTTATCCGATACTTCCGCAAAATGGAGGGCATGACCCCGGGCCAATTCCGGGGGAAGGCTTAGTCATGCAGCAGGCTAGCTTCAGGCGATCATTTATCGCCTGGTGCGGCCGGTATGCTGGCTGCAGCCACATCACAATTAAATAACCTATTATTTCTATGTGAAAAGGAGGGTTATATGTGAGGAGAGGCAGAACTAGACTCGCCTATTTGCTGCTTGTTCTCATCCTGCTGGCCTCGGCAGGCTCTGCCTATGCAGAGCCGTCAGGTACTGTGCTGGCAGCGATCGGCGAGCAAAAGCAAGGCGAAGCCTTCATCATTCAAGGAACAACAGACTTGCCCGAATTGATCGTTCAGGTCCTGAGGGCGAATCAATCGATTCTGGAAATGGATCAGCTTACGAAGGAGCAGTTTCAGATCGGAAAAACGCTCACGCTTCCCGCTGATGCTCCGGTAGGCATCTACACGGTGAAGGCGGGAGTAGGCAGCGAGGCCGCCGTGATGGCTTTCGAGGTGGTCGCCGGGGATCATGGCGGCGAGCCGGGGCCGGGGCCAGAGCCGCAACCGCAGCCTGCATTAGAATTAATCCCGATCGGCGCGGTCGAAGCAGGGAGGACGATACGGATTCAAGGCACGACGAATCAGCTTGTACTTCTGTGGAGGCTGTTCGCTCCGGACGGGACGCTGCTCAAGGAGCTGGCAATAACCCGAGGCGAGCTGGAGCAAGGCTATGCTTACACGATTCCTGCGGATGCCGTCAGCGGTGTGTATACGCTCAAGGTGGGCAATGGCAGCGTGTCGGGACAGCTTACGTTTCAGGTGACGCGAAACGATACCGGAACGCCGGGAGACCGGCCTTCGGAGGGAAGCGGCCGCAACCGAAGCAGCGTGACCATACCTACACCGGTGAAACCGGAACCGCAGCAGGACGGCTCGGTTGCCCTCCTGCTGCAGCCGCAAGGGCCGCCGGATGCAGCGGGAGCGGTTCAGGTGGCCGTCACGCAGGAGGCCATTGACCAAGCTATTGCCCAGCTCCAAGCAGGAGCCTTAAGGCTGCGCATCGAGGCTGTACCTATGGACGGGGCGAAGGCTTATACCTTTCATTTGCCCGCTGGCGTCCTGGTTGAAAAGATCAAGGGCCTGCAGATTGAGCTGCGTACCGAATTTGCCGGTGTGACGGTACAGGGCAGCCTGTTCCGCCAGAGCGAGACAGCAGGTGCTCAGACCGTTTCTATAACGATAGGGCAAGCACAAATGAATGCGCTTTCCCCAGAGGCGGCTGCAGCCATTGGTACACGTCCGGCAATTCTGGTTCAGACGTCGCTGGATGGGAAAGCGGTCGATTGGCCGAATCGCGAAGCGCCGGTCGTCGCTATTCCTTATACGCCGTCGGCAGCAGAGCTGGCCGATCCCGATGGAATCACGGTTTGGTCTATCGATCGTTCAGGCCAACCGTCTCCGGTACCGAGCGGACATTATGACAGAGCTAGCGGCAAAGTGATCTTCCGGGCGGCTCTTCCCGGTCATTACGCCGTCGTTCATGTGACGAAAACGTTCACCGATCTGACGGGCTACGCTTGGGCCGAGAAGCCGATTCGGGCGCTCGCGGCCAAGGGCATCCTGATGGGCGTTGCGCCGGCTACGTTCGCTCCGGAAGCCCCTATCAAGCGCGCCGATTTCGTGCTGCTGCTAGTTCGCACGCTGGAGTTGCAGGCGCCCTTCAAGGACAGCTTCGATGACGTGCGGCCCGAAGCATATTATTACGAGGCGCTCGGCACAGCTCGAGTCCTCGGCATTAGCGACGGAGCCGGCGACAATCGCTTCCAGCCGGAGCGCCCCATTTCCAGACAGGAAATGATGACGCTTACAGTGCGGGCGCTGCACACAGCCGGCCTGTTTGCCGAAAGCAGCGGCACCGACGCTCGCAGCGAGCTGCAGGCCTTCGCAGACTCC
This sequence comes from Paenibacillus sp. NPDC056579, assembly GCF_042793215.1. Classification (NCBI taxonomy): domain Bacteria; kingdom Bacillati; phylum Bacillota; class Bacilli; order Caryophanales; family Paenibacillaceae; genus Paenibacillus; species Paenibacillus sp. NPDC056579. The sequence goes on along the minus strand of NZ_JBHTVD010000011.1, from coordinate 138,524 downwards.
TCGCAGGTGGCGGACTATGCCGCATCCAGTGTTGCGGCGTTGATCCGCGAGGGCTTGATCGAGGGCAGCGGAGGCTCGCTTCATCCGCAGGACAGCACCAGCCGTGCGGAAACGGCCGTAATGCTGTACCGCATAGTACAACACATCGCAGGAGGGATGTAACGATGGCTTTTGGAACATCAAACAAGCTGCGGCAATTGTTGAAACGGTCATGCACCGTGCTTGCGGCCGGTGCTTTGCTGGTATCGGCCGTGGCAGGCTTCACCTCTGGAACCGCTCATGCCGCCCCCGTGAATCTGGAGGCGGATTATGCCGTAAACGAAGGGCCGCTTGTCCGCACAGAGCAGTTCAACAATACGAACTACACGCCGCTGCCGGTTCATGTCGTCGATGAGCTGAAGGGGATCCGGACCAAGGTCGTAAGAGATTTTGTAAAAATCAATTGGTACTACAATAAAGATGAAGCCAACAGCGATTATTTGGCATATTCCATCGACGACCCGCGCAACGCGACGAACCCGGATTTGCAGCATGGCCGCAAGGAAACGTACGATTTCATGTCCCAATTCGCCGATGCCATTCTCCTTTCTCTTGCTTATTCGTATGGCGGTGACGCGAATCCGCAGAGAAACCGTGTTCTCGCCGGCGAGACCTCGATGAACTGGCCTGAATTCGACAAGGCGATGAAGAAAATCATCTATACGCTGAAGGAGAAAAATCCGAAGATCGAATACATCGAGGTAGGTAATGAGCCGAACCTGGAGCCTGCTTATTACGGCCATGTGAAGGACGACATTCCCGGCTACATGCGTATGTATCAGGGCATGTCCGAAGCCGTAAAATGGGTGAATACGCAGGGTTTGGCCGGGCAGCCGCTGAAAGTAGGCGGGCCTGTATTGTCCGGCTACAACTTCGAGAAGCAGAAGCAGTTCGTCGATCTCGCTTACAATGCCGGCTATCAAGTCGATTTCGTGTCATGGCACCGGTACCAGGAAGACGTGCGGATGAACGAAACGCAGGAGATTGAGATGAAAAGCTACCTGCACAAGTTTTATCCTAATGCTACGACCATTGTTAGCGAATACGGCTGGAAGGGCGGCGGGGGCTTAAGCGATCCGACGAACAACGTCGGGCTGGCGAAGCAAGCGGCGTTTATGACGGACTCGGCATACTATTATGCCCGCGGAGGCACGGACATCCCGATGAACTGGGTGGCGGTCCATACGCTGAATGCATATTTCAAGAACCAGTTCGATGTCGACTATGCTTTAAGCAGCGGAGATACAAAGAATTGGCAGACGTTTTTGAACCCGGCTCCCAGAGCTTTACAATATTTGAACCTGCGTGGGTGGAGGGAGTCGGCATCGTCTTCCAAGCCGATGAAAATCAAAGAAATTCGTTTTTTTGACAGCGGCAACAACCCGATACCGATTCCGAATCCGGCGAACGATCCGAACATTGCGGCGGTTACGGACGGTGACGATGCGACGCAGTTTACCCAAGCCGATTACTGGACCTGGCTCAAATTCGATTTGGGGCCGTCGGCCCCGGGGATTGCCAGGGTCGATATCAAGTGGGGCAACGCCGATATCAACACCTTCCAGCTCATAGGCACTAGCGATAAGCTGAAATATTACGAGGTGCTCGGCCGCACCTTTTTCACCCCGTATTTCAACACCATGAGGATGTTCGCCCGGCTAGGGGATACCCGGGTGAAAGCAACCGGCGGCAGCGGCGACATCTATGGGACGCGGATGCTGGCGACGAAGAACAGCGATTCCAAAGCGACGATGATGGTGTGGAACAAGCAGGGAGATAGGGCCGCATCGTCCAACATCAGCCTCAGCGTGAAGCATTTACCGCCTGGCTTTGAAGGAAAGAGTGTCCGGATCAAAAAGTATTTGGTCGACGAGACCCACAGCAATTACGCTTACAACAAAATAGACGAGCTCCAACTAGTCGATGAAACCTTAGCGAACACGGCGGACAACCTGACGCTTAGCGCCACGCTGGATAAGAATTCGGTGATGCTGATAGAGCTCGAGGCGGTTGATCCGAGCATTCAAAACATTGTGTCCGCCGGCAAGCCGGTCACCTCCGCAACCGGAATGTCGAATACGGCGGCGCTGGTGGACGGCAACAGCCTGACAGCTGCTGTGGCAGCAAACGGCAGCTATCCTCAAACGATACAAATCGATCTAGGCAGGCCCTATGAGCTGGCGGGGATGCAAATCGACTGGACAAACAGTGCGTCGAGAGGCTACAGCTACGCCATCGCGACGAGCTTGGACGGAACGGCGTATCATACCGCAGCGGACAGAACCCATCCGGCTTCCATAGCCTCGATGGGGAATAGTCTGGAGTGGTTCCAGACCAAGGCGCGGTATGTGAAGCTGACGGTGACAGGCTCCACGTTCGATGGCCCGCTATCCATTAACGATGTTAAGATTTTTGCCGAAGCGCTGTATAAAAACGGCTTTGACACCGCCGAGGAAACGAATGCGATGGCGGCATGGACGACGGTTGGCTTCGGTTCGAAATCCACCCCATGGACCACCGTGAGCGATAGCGTCTATCATACCGCTTACGTTCAGCCGACGGACGTATATGGCACAACACCGAGCTTTGCGTTATTTGGCGACAATCTAAAGGATTACGGAATCGAAGCACGAGTTAAGACCTCGGACAGCGGAAACGTCCAAATGGGCCTTATCGCCCGAGCGACCGATTACAACAACCTGTATTACTTCAAGCTGCAACGCAGCGGCTCCACGCATCAGGCGGTGCTGGAGAAGCGCGTCAATGGAACGACAACCGTGCTTAAGACGGGGGATTTGGCTGAACCGATTCAATCGAATCGTTGGTATAAGCTGAATTTGGAGGCTGTCGGGACGACGCTTCGGGCTTCTATCGACGGCGTTCAGGTTATAGAGCTTACGGATGCCAGCCGGACTTCCGGCAAATTCGGACTTCGGAGCCATGAATCCATCGCCGGCTTCGACGACGTGAAGGTGTACCCTATTGTTCCGCTGCTTGGCGATATTAAGGTGAACGGCATGTCCATCGAGGGCTTCCATCCGCTCTTGAACAACTATACCGTGCTTGTGCCTTCGACGAGCAGCGCAGTAACTGTGACGGCGTCGGTCTATGGTACGGCCAATGCCTTGGCGTCTCCGGCATCCGGGCAGGTAACGTTCGACGCGGTAGGCCAAGAGAAGCCGTACACGGTAGCCGCTCTGTCGAGCGAGGGCAACGGGGCGAATTACTACAAGATCAACCTGCGCACCGCCAGCGCCGATACGTCGCTTAGCAGCCTAAGGCTGTCGGTCATCTCCGATCCGCTGACGGCGCCGGGCCGACAATTACCCGAAACGAGCATTGCCCTGGTTCCGAATCAAACCGAATATACGATTCGCGTACCTTCCCGTACGGCTTATGTCAAGGTGGTGGAGGCGATCCCGACGGCAAGCAATGTGGCGACGGTACAAATCACCGATGCTGTCTTGGTAAACGGATCGGGTACTGCGACCGTAAAAGTTACCTCCGAAGCCGGTACGGCGGCGGAATACAAGCTGAATATCCTGGCGAATCCGGAGACGGCTGCCGGAACGGTGCTGTACGAAGAGAATTTTGAGAACGGGGCATATAATCAGGACGAAGCGACCGGCTGGAATAACGGCGCCGTACCGAATGGCGCGGCTTCACATTTGCGCGTCGCGGATGAAGATCGGGGCAAGGTGCTGGAGAAGTATACGACGGCAAGCATGGCTTTTACGGTTGGTCAAAGCGGATGGTCCAACTACGATGTACGGGCCAGAGTGAAGGCGCAGGCCAGCCCGTCGCTGCCGGGCATAATTGCGCGCGCGTCCGACGACGCCAAAAACTTTTACATGCTGCGCATTCATAACGGCACGAACGGATTGCCCGGCGGAAGCACAGGGTACATCGTCCTTGGCCGTGTCGTGAACGGGACGCTCCGCGAGCTGGACAGCAAAAAAATCCCTTACCCGTATGTAGTCGGCAACTGGTATCAGCTGCGTCTCGTCGTCGACGGCAACCGGATCAAGGGCTATGTGGACGATAGTCTGATCTATGACGAAGTGGATAGCGGAACACTATTCCCGACGAATCCACCGGCGCTGACGCAAGGTAAGGCGGGGATCCGTGTGGCGAATCAGGCGGCACGCATCGATGACTTACAGGTGTCCGGCCTTGCCGCCATTCCGGCGGATACGGTGAAGCCGGTAATTACCCTGAACGGGCCGGCAGCGGTCGAGATTCCGGCTGGCAGTACGTACACGGATGCAGGCGCAACAGCGACGGATAATGTGGACGGCGATCTGACAAGCCGCATTCAAGTGAACGGCAGCGTGGATACATCGCTTCCGGGAACATACACGCTGATCTATACCGTGACGGACAACGCACAAAATGCGGCGGACCCGGTTGTTCGTACCGTAACGGTAGCCGCTGCAGTGGATAAACCGTTCACCGTCGCGGCACACGGCGGACTGAACCGGATGAAAGGTTTGAGCGCTAAGGTCGACGTTGTCCGTACGGCCGGCTCGATAGACCATGCAGAAGAAGAAGTCGTCTATTTTCAGCTGCTCAAGGGCAGCACGCCCGTGGCCCATGTTGCGCTGGAAAGCGAGCTTGCGAATGGCAGCAGTCTGACGGGTCATTTCGATGTGCCGGATGCGGAAACAGACGCCTATACAGTTCATGTGTTTATCGTTGACAAACTCGACTCCATGGATGGAACGTTGCCGATTCCGTTATCGAATAAGGTAATCGTGAAGTAGTTTTATTCGTAAAAGACTGCCTGTGGTTGAAAGGTTATCCTTTCGATTGCAGGCTCTTTTTCGTAAGATGCCATAAAGTATTTTTTGGACAAACACATATTAGGATTGTGCAAATAACGATAAGGATTATACATTCAAATCGGCCGGCACTTTGGATAAGATAATCCTAACAACATTAATTGAAAGGGGTTTCATTAACTATGAACAATGAAATGATTGAGTCCAGCTCATCTCCTTTTGTGAACAAAATGTCTTGGTGGCGGGAAGCCAAATTCGGCATGTTTATCCACTGGGGGCTGTATGCGGTACCGGCCGGGGTGTGGCAAGGCAAGGAAGTCAACGGTATCGGTGAATGGATTATGAAGCGTGCCCGTATCCCGATATCCGAATACAAGCAGCTTGCGGAACAGTTTAACCCGGTACAATTCAATGCCCGGGAATGGGTCGAGATTGCTCAACAAGCCGGCATGAAATACATCGTGATTACAGCCAAGCACCATGACGGTTTTTGTATGTATCACTCGAAGGTTTCCAAATACAATATCGTGGATGCAACTCCGTTCGGACGCGACCCTATGAAGGAGCTGGCCGATGAGTGCGCCAAAGCAGGGCTGAAGCTGTGTTTCTACTATTCACAGACCCAGGATTGGTATGAAAAAGATGCGGTGGGAAATGATTGGGATTTCCCGAATGCTGAAGAGAAGAACTTCGGGCACTATCTAGAGGAGAAGGTCAAACCGCAGGTTAGAGAGCTGCTTACCCAATACGGCCCGGTCGGTCTGATCTGGTTCGATACTCCGATGACTATGACGGAAGAGCAAAGTCAAGATTTGGCTGCATTCGTCAGGAGCATACAACCGGATTGCATCGTTAACGGACGGGTTGGAAACGGCCACGGCGACTACGTTTGCTTAGGCGACAATGAAACCCCCGCCAAATCGCTGTCTGTTGACTGGGAGACGTGCGCCACTCTCAATCATACTTGGGGCTTTAAAAGTAATGACCACGAATGGAAATCGCCGGAATTGATTATCAAGCTGCTGTCCGACATCATAGGCAAGGGCGGAACCTATCTTCTGAACGTCGGACCTACAGCGGAAGGAATCATCCCTGCGCCTAGCGTAGAAATACTGAAGGAAGTAGGGCGTTGGCTTAAGATTAATGAGGATGCTGTCCGGGGTACCCGGGGGAACCCGTTCGAGACCGAATTTGATTGGGGAACCGTGACAGTCAAGCCAGGCAAAGTGTTCGCACACTTATTTGAATGGCCTAACCAGGGATCATTCGTGCTCCGCGGCTTGAAGAATCACGTAAATAAAGCTTACTTGCTGGCATCGCCCGAGGAACAGCTTACTTTTGACCAATCCTATGATTCGGACACGAATACTCATGACCTGCGAGTCCAGCTGCCGCAGCAAGCCTTGGATTCACCCGTATCCGTTCTGGTTCTGGAAATTGTCGGGGAAGCGGTTGCGGACAATACTTTGATGCAGCGCGCGAACCGGCATATTGTATTGGAAGCGCACCATGCTGCAGTTCATCAAGGCAATCCCGACTCGTCTATCTCCTTATCCCGGTCCGGTACGATTACGGGCTGGACCGATATCCGTGATTCATTGAGCTGGGGTTTTAAAGTAATTACCCCTGGCCAATATAAGGTTGAAATGATAAGTATGGCCGAGAAAGCACGGGGAGCGATTGGTGAGCAAACCGGCCAATGGGAAGGCGGTCATGAGCTGCGTATAGAAGCGGCTGGACAATCGCTGTCCTGCGTTGTGGAGGAGCAGGAACGAATTGTGACTTCGCGTTCGCTTTACTTCAACCGAATCCGTTCCGAATGCGGATTGATTAACATAGATCAAGCCGGAGGCTACAGTCTTCAGATTAATCCTGTTAAGCTGAACGCTGAGAAGGGGCTTGGCTTAAAGCTGATTTCGGTTCATTTGATACCGGTACAGTAAGGAAGTCCAAAAGTTTTTATCATGAATAGCCGCGGAAATCGCGGCTTTTTTGTTTTTGGGATCAATTATGTCAAAATCCAGCGGCGCCTGAGGAAAAGAGAGGATTCGTAGGGTCGAGTCGTTTGTTCCCGGCATGAAATGGGAATAATTATTTTCTAAACGTTTATCCATCCTAGATTCTGGTGATTCGCCATGATCCAAAAGAAAAGAGGGAGCAGAGTGGGGACAAGACTAGGGGTACGGAGTCTTAAATGGCTGATTATCCTGTCAATCATCGTTCCTCTGCTGACTGGATGCTGGGACAGACAAGAGATTGAGGACCGCGCTATTGTACTTGGCGTATCCATTGATGAAGCAGGGCCTGATGCCGAGAAGGAAGAAAATGAGATTTCCCACCTTCACGATAAGTTCCCTGTTCCTAATAAAGCAATGATTCGGGTTGCCGTACAGATTGCCTTGCCCGGCAAAATTCCACTTGGACCCGGTGAGAGCGGCGCGGCAGGAAAAAGCTCGGCAGAAACGGTATGGGTGATCGAAGTCGTAGGGCATACGATCGACGATGCACTGATGAACCTGCAGCAGCAATTATCGTCCAGACTGTTTTTCGGGCATTTGCGCATCATTGTCGTATCCGAGAAAATAGCGCGGAAAGGATTACAGAACTTCAACGATTATTTTCGCCGCAATCCGGAAATTCGCAGAACCGCTTGGATGGTCGTATCTAAAGGAGATGCAGAGCCTTTCTTGAGAGCAGCACCCAAACTGGAGCGGGTGCCGACGCTATATTTGCTTTCGACTCTGGACGATTCGGTGAAGCAGGGCAAGTTTCCGAACGACTTCCTCGGCACTTATTGGAGCAACGAGTCGAAGAAGGGACAGGAAGCGTTTCTGCCGTACATCGAGCTGATGACAGAGCAAAATGTAGAGCTGAAGGGACTGGCCTATTTCAAAAATTCCATCATGGTGGATTCGACCGAGCCGTTTGAGATTGCGGCCTATATGGGGATTAAAGGCATGAATCCTGCCGGTTATCGTGTCTTTATCAGCCTGGACAATCAGCCGTCCAAAACCGTGATGATTTATGCAACGCATCGCGAATCTAAATTCAAAGTCTCAATTAAGGACGGTCTTCCCCATTTTGTTGTCAAAATTTTTATCGAAACCAATCTCGAAGAAAAGCTAAGCGAAAGCTTGCTTACAAATAGATCCCAGATTTTAAAAGAGATTGAGGCACAGCATCAAAAATCACTCCTTAAAACCTATTCCGGGTTAGTGAAGAAGACGCAAAAAGAAGGCTCCGATATTTTCGGATTTGGGGAATATGTAAGAGCTTTGGAGCCGGGATTTTGGAATGAACATGTAAAGACAAAGGAAAATTGGCAAGTCATGTATAAAAATATTGAAGTGCAGTTTGAAGTTACTAGCAAAGTTAGACGGGTCGGAATGAAAGCCAGATAATTGGACTGATCAAGCGATCGAATCGTTCTCGCAGGATAAAGGCACCTCATTGGCGACGTTCACAGCGAGATGTATCGGTCCAATACAATATATAAACATTACGTTAATATGCTGTTTTTTGCCGCTTCAACCTTGACTAGACGCATCGTGTTTGTATAATAAAATTAAAATAACGGATGAACTAGTGGAAGCAGGTGGGAATGTGCTGCAGGAGGAACGCTACAAAAAAATACTTGAGATTCTAAAGCTGAATGACTCCGTAAAGGTTACAGAGCTTGTTCAGGTTCTGAACGTTTCTATTGATACGGTAAGAAGAGATTTGGAAGCCATGGAGAACAAGAAGGTGCTTAAGCGCGTCCACGGCGGGGCGATCCTTGCAGCGGACCCTGGCGACCGCAATGCTTTTACCTACAGGGAAATAAAGAATAAAGAAAAGAAGACAGAACTCGCGTCATTAGTGTGCGAGTACGTGTCAGAAGGACAAGCGATTGCATTAAACGCCGGTACGACGAATTTGGAGGTTGCCAAGAAGCTTGCCGAAAACTTCGAAAGATTAACGATCATTACGAACGGGATACGTATCCTTGATTTTTTCTCGAGCAAGCCGAATTTTACGGTCATAGTGCCTGGAGGGATCTTCGATCACCAGGAATATGCGTTGTACGGGAAAAAGTGTGAAGTGGAAATAGCCGGCTACAATATTGATCAGGCCTTTATTTCGATCAATGCCATATCCGTGGACAAAGGCTTGACCGATTTCCGCCTCCATGAGATCGATATTATCAAAGCGATGCTGGGCAATGCACGGCAAAAAATCGTTGTTGCGGATTCAAGCAAATTCGAGAAAGTATCCTATATGAACGTTTCTCCTCTGTCCCAGATCGATATGATAATCACGGATTCAACAATCAATGAAGATATCGTAAAAATGTATAAGGACAAAGGGACTGTAATAGCGTATAGACGTTCGCAAGAATAATCGTTCACAATGAACGGGCACCCATACCCTTTGAATAAGCTTACATCGGCTAATAGAGGGATTTTCCATTAAAACCGCAGGCTAATTATACCTTGCGGTTTTTTTATGTTTTCTCAGTTTTAAAAACAGCACATAACAGCATTTAATTGTTAATTTAACGTAAAATATAGCAAATTGTATTGCTTGTTTGCGTTATTTCATTTTATAATTGGAACCATCAAAACCAACAAGAATTGAGGAATCGCGATGACGCAAAAGGATCGCATTAAGGCAGTTATTTTCGATTGGGCGGGAACGGTTATTGACTACGGTTGCTTCGCACCAATGCATGCATTTATTCAAACCTTTGAAGAAGCAGGAGTTCCGATTACGATTCGGGAAGCCAGAATTCCAATGGGCCTTCTGAAGTGGGATCATATTCACGCGATATTGCAGATGGACAGAGTGAAGGGCGACTGGATTGCCAAGTACGGTACCGCAGCTGTCAAGGAGGATGTGGATCGGCTTTATGTTCGCTTTGAAGCTACCTTGATGGAATCGTTGAGAACGTACACCGATCCGATTCCAGGGGCTTTTGAAACGGTGAGACAGCTTCGTGAGGCAGGGATTGCCATCGGTTCGACAACCGGGTACACCTCGAGCATGATGGAGGTCATCTTGCCGGAAGCCAAGCGGAAGGGATACTCCCCAGACTTCGTGATCGCTTCCGATGAAGTCAAGGCAGGACGCCCGTACCCTTATATGATATACCAGAACCTGATTGAGCTTGGGATCTATCCTCCGAAATCGGTTATCAAGGTAGGAGATACGGTATCGGATATTCATGAAGGCAGAAATGCCGGAGTATGGACTGTCGCCGTTCTTAAGGGCAGCAGCGAGCTTGGGTTAACAGAAGCTGAAGTAGATCTCATGCCTCCGGATGTACTTAATGAACGAATGAACCAGACAAGACGAACGTTCGAACACGCGGGCGCTGACTACATTATAGGGTCCATCGATCAGCTTCCTGATGTCATTGAAGAGCTTGAACGCACAGGATTGGAGAGAGATTAGTATGAATCACTTTTATAATCCGGTAGCTGTCTCCTTCGGAGCACCATCGGCTCAAGCTTTCGCGGATAAGCTGCAAAGCCGCTATGCAGACGCCGAGCGAGTATTGCTTCTAACGAGGGGTGGAGATGTTGAGAAGAGCGAATGCTTGCAGCCTGTCATGAACTTTCTTTCCGGGAAAGAAACGTTATTGGTTGAAGTCACGCTGTACAATCCCAATGTAACGGATATTTTGAATCTGAAACAAAAGATCGAGCCTTTCGACTTTGAGCTTATCATCGCTATTGGCGGGGGCAGCGTTATGGATGCAGCCAAAGCTTTGTCCGCCTTGCAGCGAAGGATGGTTCATACGGCTGCCGAGGTGCGTGAGGCGATTACAGGTGAAAGTTACCGTGAGATGCCGCAGTTCACCCCTTGGATCGGAATACCGACGACGTCGGGAACGGGCTCTGAGGTTACATGCTGGGCAACCGTCTGGGACGAAGAGTGCGGCAGTAAATATTCGGTGTCGGATGTGAGACTGTACGCGGCCGCTGCGCTGATACTTCCCGAGTTGACGGTTACGATGCCGCTGCGGTTAAGCGTTGCTACTGCGCTGGATGCACTGTGTCATGCAACCGAAGCGTATTGGTCCGTCCATACCAACGCAATTACCCGTGTGTATTCCCTGCAAGCGATCGAACGAATTCGGGGGACGCTCCCGCTATTAATCGAACAGCCCGATAATCTGGAGTGGAGAGAGCAATTATCCATGGCAAGTGTATTCGCAGGATTGGCCTTTAGCAATACCAGAACTACGGCTTGCCACTCGATATCCTACCCGTTAACGATGCTTTACGGCATAGATCACGGCATCGCTGCCAGTATCACCTTAGCGGCGGTATTGAAACATAACTTCGCTGCATTAATAGAACCGGAGAAATTGCTTCATGCATATGGAGCCGCCACTGCAGAGGAAGTAGACAGCTTCATTCAAAGTATTTATAAGTTATACGGGCTGCCGAACCGGCTGAGCCAATATGGTGTTACCGTCGAAGGCATCCGCAGCCTCGTGTCCCTTTCCTACACGAAGGGAAGAATGGACAACAATCCCGTTGAGATCTCGCCCGAAGAGCTTGAGCACATGCTGGTTTCCCTGCTATAGGTCGTACAAAACAATATATATTATTTAGGAGGCATTGTTCGATGAAAAAGATGTTGACGCTTATGGTTTCTTTATCTCTCGCAGCAGTAACGGCAGGCTGTGGTATGAAAGCAAATGAGGCACAGAATGGAACGACAGCTGTAAAAACCAAAGATACCATTACAATCGCTTGGTATCCCAATGAATCCGGCGCAGAAATGAAAGGCTCGCGTGAGGAAATTGGAAAAGTCGTTGCCGCTGCAACCGGAAAAAAAGTAGAACACAAGACAACAACCGACTACACGATCGCTATTGAATCCATTGCTAACGGCAGCGCAGATATTGCCTATATGGGAGCACAAGGCTACGTTGAAGCCAATGCCAAGAATAAAAAGGTTCAACCGCTGGCTATTTCAAGCGGGGAGTCGGGAACACTAGAGGATGCTGCTTACTATAGCTGGTTAAGCGTACGCAAGGGCGAGGAAGAGGCATACAAAAACGGCAGTGGTTATTCGATTGACAATATTGCCGGCAAAAAATTTTCGTTCGTAGCGAATTCCTCTACCTCCGGCTTTAAAGTGCCTTCCGCCGCAATCATTAACTATTTTAGCAAAAAAGACAAATATAAACATATGACTGTCGATGATCTGATCATGGGCGGTAAAGATAAGTTTTTCAGCGACGTGCTCTACGGAGGAACTCACCAAGGCTCGGCTGTCAATTTGTTGACCGGCAAGGCTGACGTATCCGCCTTCTGCGATACGTGCGTTGCTAACTATATCGAGCTGAGCTCCGGGAAGGAGAACACAGCAGGTGCCGTGTATAAGGTGAAGCAGGGAGCGGCTGAACCGTTCAACACATTGACAGGCAAGGAATTTTCGCTCATCTCCGTAACACCGGTCCTGAACCAGCCGTTTGTTATTAACGCAGGTACGGTAAGCCCTGAGGATACGAAGAAAATACAGGATGCCTTTACATCCGATGCCGTAACGAAAAACACTCAAATCTTCCTGCCTAAAGATTCGAAGGAATCCGGGATGTTCAAGCAAAAGAGCGGTAAAGAGAAATTCCTGACGGTGGACGACAAGTTTTTCGATCCGATCAGACAGCTGTCCAACTAATTGGCTATAGCAATGCAAAACCTTTTGAGGGAGCAACTATGACAACGTTATTAGAATTCAAACAGGTATCGAAGATGTACGGGGCGGATACAAAGGCTTTAACAGATATTAATTTTACGGTGAGAGAAGGAGAGTTCGTGTCGATTATCGGCCCGTCAGGGGCCGGTAAGTCCACTCTGCTTCGCTGCATTAACCGAATGATTGACGCAAGCGGCGGGGAAATCATGTTTAATGGCGCTAACATTCTTGAATTCAAGAAGCGCGAGTTAAAACGGCTGCGAACCCAAATGGGAATGGTATTCCAGCATTATAATTTAGTGAACCGATTGTCAGTGATTGAAAATGTCCTTCACGGCCGGCTAGGCTACAAATCCACGCTGGAAGGGGTTATGGGACTGTATTCCAAGGAAGAGAGGCTTCAAGCGTATTCGATTTTGAAGACTCTCGGTTTGGAAGAGCAGGTCTATAAACGCTGCGACCAATTGAGCGGCGGTCAAAAACAGAGGGTCGGGATTGCCCGCGCCCTTGTACAGAAGCCTGCCTTGCTGTTATGCGACGAGCCGATCGCTTCATTGGATCCGAATGCATCCAGAATCATCATGGATCATTTGCGCTATATTTCTGCCACGATGGGGATTACCGTTATCGTCAACCTGCATCAAGTGGATACGGCTTTGAATTACTCAGACCGGATTCTCGGTGTAAACCGGGGCACCATTGTGTATAACGGTCCTCCGTCTAAGATCAGCGGAGAGCATCTATCAACCATTTACGGCTCCGAGTGGAGTGAGCTTCAAGGAGAACTGGAGGTCCGTGATGCTAGATAGCTTTTTTGTCGGGAAGCGAATGAATACACTTATGTTTTGTTGTCTCATGCTGGCAATGACGATCATCGCTATAGTGATTACGGAGTTTGATGTCATCAAAGGACTCACTTCTATACCTAAAGCCACCGAATGGGCTGTCACCAACTTTTATCCAAACGAAAAGTCGCTGACGCGGCTTCCGGTTATCATCAGCAGCCTTGTCGAGACGGTTCTTGTCTCCATTGCAGCAACTACGGTTGCAGCCATGTTTGCACTGATGTTTGCTCTTGCCGGATCTCAAACAACCGGTACAGGCGGGGCGCTCAGCTTTATTAGCCGATCGATCGCTACGATCTTCCGTAATATCGATGTCGCTGCGTGGTCTATGATCTTGCTCATTTCTTTTGGTCAAAATGTTCTAACCGGCTATTTGGCACTCTTCTTTGGTTCCTTTGGCTTTTTGACACGATCCTTTATGGAAACTATCGATGAAGTCAGCAGCAGCTCTGTGGATGCATTAAGATCGACAGGAGCGAGCTATTTTACCATCATTTTTCAATCCGTAATTCCATCATGTGTTCCCCAGCTCATCAGTTGGATCTTGTTCATGATGGAAACCAACATCCGACAGGCTACATTAATTGGCATATTGACGGGCACCGGTATCGGTTTTCTGTTCAGCTTGTATTACAAGAGTCTTAATTTCAACGCTGCATCATTAATTGTTCTCGTCCTTGTAATCACCATTTTTGCCATTGAACTGGTCTCTAACTATGTCAGGAAGGTGATTTTGTAACATGGATCTTCAGAATCCCTCTTTAAAAGTCTCTCACAAAAATACCGGACAGGACATGACCGGTGATGAATTCAGAATGAAACAACCTTTCAATAAACAAGTGCTGGCGATCCGTCTCACTTTGACCGCATTCGTCGCATTGACGCTGTACGCATTCGCAACCTTCGATTATAAGGATATTCAGCTTATAGATGCAGTCCTGCAGACAACGCAAACCGTGAAAACCATGTTCTTTCAGCCATTCTTCAAGCACATTACCTTAATCGAGGCCTTTACACATTTGAGCATCACTCTGGGACTTGCATTTCTAACCACCCTGTTCGGAGCCGTCATTGCCCTTGTCCTTGGATTATTGGCTGCCAACAATTTATCCAACCCGAAGCTTTCCATCGCAGTTAAAGCCGTTGTAGCTTTCATCAGAGCCGTTCCCACCGTCCTATGGGTGCTGATTTTTGCGGTTGCTGCGGGATTGGGCAGCGTTGCCGCCGTCATAGGCATGACGTTCCATTCGGTCAGCTATCTCGTCAAAGCGTACTCGGAATCATTCGAAGAACTGGATAAAGGGGTCATTGAATCCTTAAAAGCAAGCGGAGCCAATTGGGTTCAAATTGTGTTTCAAGCCGTCCTGCCGTCGTCGATCACCTACTTGATCTCATGGACGTTTATGCGATTCGAGATCAATTTCGCCGTAGCGCTGGCAATGGGAGCGGCAGCCGGTGCCGGAGGCATTGGGTACGATATGTTCATGGCCAGCTCCTATTACTACGATGTTAGAGAAATCGGCGCCATTACGTATCTCATTCTTGCTTTTGCCGTCCTGCTAGAGTTCATTGCCGGAAGAATCAAGAAAAAATTAAGGCTTCATGACTGAACAACCATCGACGCAGACCGGTTCCACCCTGGCCATGCTAGAGTGAGTATTCCGAGTAATACCACATATAACCAACAGACTTATCCGAAGCATTAAATATTGTCGTGTCGGATCAGGAGCATCCAAGGGATTGGAACGATTTGCTTGAGAAAAAAGGCATTTTGGGGATCGCTTGCGAGTAAAATCTTATTCATCGAGCGGATGAGCAGCTGAGCAGCTAATGCAGCTGCTCGTTTTTTTCATTATTTCCAGGGAAATTGGCTCTCATGAACAGGATAGACGTTCTCACAACCTGTACTTAAGCGATAAAGGAATGACACTCAAAACTAAGCTTCTCCCTGTTGTCATCGGGGCACACAATCATGTGACCAGATACTTGAACGAAACTGAAATTCAGGATTTAAAAGCCATTCTTGAAAAAATATACTTGAGCGTAAAAGATGAGTAAGTTGTTTGGAAGCGGAGTGGGAAGGAGGTGAAATGCCATTGCCATCAATAAAGTGGAATAGGTTTTATAGGAAGGAAAGCATTCAACACCAAATACATGCTATAGCATGTATTTGGTGCGAAGGATAATAGAAGAGATAAGGAAGTGAATTATTATGGTCATTTTGATTTTGCAAATAATAGTCGGCGTATTCTTTATGTTTACAGGGGTTAGAATTATTAGCGGTAAAATGGCGAATGAGTTCAATCGTTTGGGAATGCCGTCTATTTTTAACCTATTAACCGGTTTTATTGAAATCATATGCTCGATCGGCATGATCGTAGGCATCTGGTTTTCAATATTTGCCGTTTTATCGGGGTTTCTTTTAGGAGCTACGATGCTGGTAGCGGCGTTCATTCTACTTGTTGTGGCTAGAGACCCCTTTCCGAAGGCAATTCCAGCCATAGTTTTATGTTTGCTGTCCGTTGTAATCAGTATTAGCCATTTGATATGACTATACGATTGTGGAATCGTGGTATCATTGTGCAACAACAAAGACGCGGCTGCCGGCATGGTCGGAAGCCGCTTTACATTTCGGCGGATTATTCTAAAAAACTCAAACAATCGATCAGAGAGAATAAATAATCGATGGAAATGTCGATTTATACTATTTTTTTTAGATATACAATCACGGATAATCTACATGACTAAGAGATAAATATACCTCTAGACTAAACAAAGTGATAAAGGAGTAAATAAATGAAACCTCAAGAAGTAGATAAAATCTGGGAGCAAATCGTATCTAAAGTCGGTGATATGGCAGAACGGATGCAAGACAAATCCCCACATCGTGCCGACAAAAGCGGTGTTTACGATTCCATGCCTACTTGGTGGTGGACTTCGGGCTTCTGGCCAGGCATGCTATGGATTATGTTTGATATGACAAAGGAGCCGGTCTTTAAGGAAAAGGCATGGAAATGGGATGCGGAAATCGAGAAGTGGTTGCATGAGGGGGAACTAGGGCAACTGCACCATGATGTAGGATTCCAATTCCTTCCAACGGCCGTGATCAAATACATACTTACGGGGGATCGCGAAGGTAAGCGAATCGGTCTTGCCGCAGCCAATTTTATGGCAGGACGCTATAATCCAGTCGGAAAATTTATTCGTGCATGGAATGACGATACGTGGGAGATGGATAAAACGACCGGTTGGGCGATTATCGATTGCTCCTTAAACTTATCTCTGCTCTTCTGGGCGGCAAATGAAACCTCTGACCCAAGATTCAAGCATATTGCAACCGCCCATGCGGATACTGTCTTACAGCACTTTATCCGGCCTGACGGCTCTGTTAATCACATTGTCAGCTTCGACGCGGAGACCGGTGCATTCATTGAATCGCTTGGTGGACAGGGCTTCGGTCCGCATTCTTCTTGGAGCCGCGGCCAAGCATGGGCTCTCTATGGTATGGCGAACACTTATCGTTATACCGGCGAGAAGAGATTTCTGGACGCAGCGAAACGAGTAGCCCATTATTTTCTTGCCTGCTTACCTGAGGATGGCGTGCCTTATTGGGATTTCCGTACGCCGGATATCGTGGATGAGCCAAGAGACTCCTCTGCGGGAGCCATTGCCGCTTCTGGTTTACTCGAAATCGCCGAGTTGACTGATTCCGCAGAGTCGCGTCTCTATCAGTCAGCAGCAGAGCGAATCCTAGCTTCGTTAACGCAGCATTGCGGAACATGGGATATGTCGGAACACGAGGCTATACTGCTGAATGCGACAGGGCATAAACCTGGTAATGTGAATGTCGACGTATCGTTAATTTACGGAGATTATTATTACGTAGAAGCAATGGCGAAATTAAAAGGCTGGAGTCATCGGATTTTTTAGATAAAAAAGATGGGGCAGGTAGGATACATCCTTCTGCCTCGTTTCCATTGATCCAAATTTTTCAAAAAAAGATGAACTATACATTAGGAACAGCAGCACTTAAAATGGTGATATTCATTCTTATTGAAAGGGTAATCAACATGAAGAGAATATTTTATCAGCGCCGCAGTGTTGCCCTAACTTGGCTTATCTCCTATTTGACGGTTCTCCTGCTGCCAATTCTTTGTAGTATCGTCGTTTATTTGATATCCAGCAGGACGCTTGAGAACGAAATTGATACGGCGAACCATTCGCTTCTTAGTCAAGTTCAGGAAGTATCAGATAATTATTTTGACGCGATGCAACGGCTAAACTTTGAGTTGTCCTGGAACGTGAATGTACGGAATCTGCTGTATTCAAATAATTACGCGATACATCCAGGGGATTTCATCGTTGATGCTTACTATATTTCGAAGGAAATGGAGAACTATGCAAGCGTTTACGGTTTTGTCGATTCGTTTTATATCTATCTGAAAAACTTCAATAAGGTCATTGCACCTTCCCATATTTACGATGGTGATTACGCTTACGGTATTTATTACAATGAGCAGATGCCATCCTTTGAGCAGTGGTCCAACACTGTGAATCAGAACGACTTACGCAGCTTCTTGCCAATGGTACGCATGGACGAAAATAGCAAGATGCAAAAAACGGTGGCCTATGTTAGCTCTTATTCCTTTGGTAACACGAATTCGCCGGCGACAAATGTCATTATGGTGGATCAGAAACACATGCTTGGCGCGATATCAAACGTAGAATTATTTAGCAAAGGGCATGTATTTATTTTGAACGATAAGAATGAAATTCTTGTCTCGAATTCAAGTGAGAATAGTGCGCTTGCCATTCCGCTCGATAGTATGAATTCCCATGATGGTGTCGCATTTGCCGAAGTCGATGGCACTCGTTATGCAGTACTTTATATGAAGTCGCAGCGGTCGGGACTAAAGTATGTATCGATGGTTCCAAGTAATCTATATTGGGAAAAGGCTAAGCTGGTCCGTAACTTGATTATCGCAAGTTGCTTATTAAGTTTGCTTGGCGGCGGATTGCTTACCGTATTCTTTGTTCGCCGGAATTACAATCCAGTCAATCAGTTAATGCAAGTACTATCTGGCAAAGCAGATATTGGAAGTGGCGCGGGAGAAAATGAATTCCAGCTTATTCAGCAGGCTTTTGACAATACGCAGATCAAAATGGATTCCCTGCTGATGCAGATGGAGCGGCAAAATCAAATGCTGCGCAATCACTTTTTGGTGCGACTGCTCAAAGGGAGACTGGATGGTACGATCCCGGTTACCGAGTCATTAGCCGCCTTCCAAATGCGTATCACTACTCAGGACTTCGCCGTCATTCTCCTTTATGTGGAAAGTGTCGAAGAGTTCTACAACAGGTACGGAGAAATGGATACGGCCAAAAAGCGGATATTGCTGCATTTTATCATTACCAACGTCTTGGAAGAGATCGCCGGTCAGCATAATGACGGCTATGTCGTAGAAATTGATGAAGGACTCGCCGTTCTGATTAATTTCCGAGAAATATCTGGCGCGGAACAATCATCAGAGCTTCAGAGGATTGCACGAGACGCCCAGCAGTTCCTTGCGGAACAATATTCGATTCATCTGACGCTTTCGATCAGTTTGGTTCACAGCCAAATTGAAAACATTCCTCAAGCGTACCAGGAAGCAATGGATGCTATGGAGTACAAGCTGGTGATGGGCAGCAAAGAAATTTTGTCTTACGAGTCGCTTCGTCAGGAGCCGAGTGAGATGGGCTATTATTATCCGCTTCAAATTGAGCAGCAGCTGATTAATTTTTTGAAGCTGGGCGAGTTCAATAAGGCAAAAGAGGCGCTGGATGAAATTTTTCAAAACAATTTCGAGTTATCGGTTGTATCTATAGATTTAGCGCGCTGCTTAATCTTGAACTTGGCTAGTACGATGATCAAGGCCGTTAGTGAGACGGGCAGTCTTAATGATAGCTTTCTAGTCCGTAATCCAAAGCGAATCAAACAACTAATGGCATGTGAAACGATCCACGAAATACGTGAGGAAATGACGTTGTTCGTGAAGGAAGTATGTGATCACAATGGTCCTTTACGCCAGCGCCAGCTGCAGGCAAATCGCCAAAGAGCAATGGATGATCGTGTCGGGCTGGTGATCGAATTCATTCTTGCGAATTACAACGATCCAAACTTGAATATTTCGTCAATCGGTCAACATTTCGATATGAAGCCGACCTATCTATCAAAGTTATATAAGGATCATACCGGAGAAGGGCTGCTCGAGTTCATCAATAGGACGAGAATTGATCATGCAAAGCATCTGATCGATCAAACGGACAAGAACATAGGTGATATTGCAGGATGCGTTGGTTATAATGACGTAACTGTATTCATCCGCACATTCAAGAA
The DNA here is from genome assembly GCF_042793215.1 of Paenibacillus sp. NPDC056579. Lineage (NCBI taxonomy): Bacteria > Bacillati > Bacillota > Bacilli > Caryophanales > Paenibacillaceae > Paenibacillus > Paenibacillus sp. NPDC056579. The sequence continues at coordinate 118,788 of NZ_JBHTVD010000011.1, read as the reverse complement.
ATATGAAGGCATTACACCGGGGAAATATAAAGAAATGGCGTCGGAAAGCCGTTTATACGAGGGCTCAACCAGTGAGTAGGCGGATATAGATGAAATATTACCAATCAAATTGGATATATAGCAAATGATTCACACAGATTAGAGGGATTCCATTGGCTATATTGCCAAGCGAGTCTCTTTTTTATCGATCAAATTGGATATTTATAAAATTGTATGAAGGTTAAAACTGATATAGGGTATGAGTAGGAGGTCGGTCAACTCGAGAGGCTGGCGCTCATATATACCGGCTCACTAACCGGAACATCTCAGGAGGTCGTAAATCGTGAAAAAAAGCTTCGCATCTGTAATGGCGGCAACTTTGTTGCTCAGTAGTTTTGTTGTAGGCTGCTCGTCGGCAAAGCCTGATTCCACTACATCTGATAAAAACGCTCCTACCTCAAGTACGAGCAATGAACCTACAACATATCCAATCACGACTGATCAAAAACTTTCGTATTGGGCTATTCTTCAAGGTAACATCGTAGGCGTAAAGTCATCATTAGATGAGGTTCCTTTCTTCCAGGATTGGCAAAAGAAAACGGGAGTGCCTCTCAAATATACGACAGCGCCTAACAACGGAAGCGAACAGCAGTTTAACGTTATGCTTGCATCCGGCGATTTACCGGATATGATCGAATATAACTGGACAAATGGTTACCCAGGCGGTCCGGAGAAGGCGATCAAGGACGGCTACATTCTAAAATTAAATGACCTGATCGACAAACATGCGCCAAACTTGAAGAAGTATTTGAAAGAGCATCCGGATGTCGACAAAATGGTGAAAACGGACAACGGCAGCTATTACATATTCCCATTCATTCGAGGCGATAGCTACCTTCAAGTTTTCCATGGACCGATTGTTCGCAAAGATTGGTTGGATGAACTCGGATTGCCTGTACCAACGACAATCGACGAATGGTACACGACGCTGAAAACGTTCAAGGAGAAGAAAGGCGCGTCTGCACCAATCTCGTTCGTCGGACAACCGAATCCGCTCAACGATACCGTTACTGGTGATTTCGTCGGTGCCTTCGGAGTAACCAGAGGGTTCTACCTAGATAATGGAAAGGTTAAATTTGGTCCGATGGAACAGGGCTTCAAAGACTTCCTGTCGACGTTTCGGAAATGGTATGCAGAAGGTCTCATTGATAAAAACCTGGCGACAACGGATACGAAAGCAATCGATGCGAACTTTGCTAACGGTATGACAGGCGCGACAGTCGGTAATGCTGGAAGCGGAATCGGGCGTTGGCAGCCAATTGTTGCCGCTAAAGACCCAAAAGCCATCTTGGTCGGCACACCATATCCGACTTTAAAGAAAGGCGAAACACCGCAGTTCGGTCAACTTGATGTTCCTTTCACGCCAGCTGGATCCGTTGCCATTTCGGCAAAATCCAAGAATGCTGAGCTTGCTGTGAAGATGCTAGATTACGGATACAGTGAAGAAGGGAAAATGTTCTTTAACTTCGGTACCGAAGGCGTCAGTTATAAAATGGATAACGGCTACCCGCGGTACACGGATCTTGTCATGAAGAACCCGGATAAATTGGCTGTAGCACAAGCGATGTCTCTTTATACCCGTGGAAATTATACGGGTCCGTTCATTCAAGATAAGCGCTATGCTGAACAATTCTTTGCGCTTCAAACACAGCGTGACGCTGTTTCGGCTTGGCAGAAGACGGACATGGTGAAGCATCAACTACCGCCAATTACACCGACGCCAGATGAAAGCTCCGAGTTCGCGAAAATTATGAACGACACGAATACGCTAGTAAATGAGATGATTTTAAAAATCGTCTTAGGTTCGGAGCCTGTTGAGAGCTTTGATAAATATGTAGAAAAAATGAAAACGATGAAAATCAGCCGTGCGTTGGAAATTCAGCAAGCAGCGCTTGATCGTTATAATAAACGCTAAATCGTTAAATCCAAGCAGGGGGAGCACTGCTCCCTTGATTTATTTTTCTGAAAATTCAGATAACAACAACGGAAAACGAATGGAGCTGGAGAGATGACCAGAATTGCTGCTGCAGCAAAAACAGTGCCTAAGAATGATCGCAACCGCAGCCGGAATAGCCTGGGAGCGGTAATTGTTCGCGATTTTGCTTTAAATAAATACCTATACCTGATGATCCTGCCGGTAATAGCGTACTATGCAATCTTTCATTACGCCCCGCTATACGGTACTTTAATGGCCTTTAAAGAGTATTCACCAGCCAAGGGGATTGCCGGAAGTGAATGGATCGGGCTTGCAAACTTCAAAGATTTTTTTACTTCTTTTTATTTTTGGAGAATTTTAAAAAATACAGTCATCATCAGTTTGTATACGCTTATCTTCGAATTTCCTGCTCCAATTATACTTGCCTTGCTGTTAAATGAGGTACGAAGCAAGTACTTTAAACGTTTTGCACAAACCGTTACTTATATGCCTTATTTCATCTCACTTGTCGTTATCTGCGGAATCATTGTCAGCTTCACAAACTCAGGCGGCGTCATCAATAATCTATTTACACACTTTGGTTATGACGGGCAAGCCATGCTGCAAAAGGCCGAATTGTTTCGTCCAATCTACGTATTATCCGAAATTTGGCAAAGAATTGGTTGGGAATCGATTATCTATATTGCAGCTTTGACCGGCATTGATCAAGAACAATATGAAGCGGCACGGATGGATGGCGCAAGCCGATTCAAGATGATTACGCATATTACGTTGCCAGGCATTCTGCCGACGATTTCAATTATGTTTATTTTGAGAATTGGCAATATGCTGAATGTCGGTTTTGAAAAAATCATCCTGCTTTATAATTCGTTGACATACGATACCGCTGACGTTATTGCTTCATTCGTCTTTCGTAAAGGACTTCTTGAGTTTAATTGGAGCTACAGTACCGCGGTTGGGATATTTAACTCTATTGTCAATTTGACTTTGTTGATCATCGCAAATCGCATTACGCGAAAAATCAGTGAAAACAGTTTGTGGTAAGGAGAATTATGTTTATGGATAAAAATTATAGTCTTTCCGAGAAGCTCTTAGATATTTTTGTTTATGCTGTGCTTTCCGTTCTCGTCCTTGTAACACTGTATCCGCTGTTATACGTCGCATTCGCTTCAGTTAGTGATGCAGGTAAACTGGTTGCGCACCGCGGTTTTCTTTTTACACCGCTCGGATTTAGTTTGGAGGCTTACGCCAGTGTATTTAAGAATCCAGGTATTTTGAGAGGTTATCGAAATACACTGTTCATCCTTTTCTTTGGGGTCGCGTTAAATCTGGTTCTGACCGGGCTTGGCGCCTATGTTCTATCACGTAAAAATGTCTTCTGGAACAAATACTGCATGATTATGATCGTCTTGACGATGTTTTTCAACGGCGGGTTAATTCCGCTCTATTTGGTCGTAAAAGGTGTTGGTCTCATTGACTCGCTTTGGGCGGTAATTTTTCCTTTTGCTATCAGTACGTTCAATCTGATTATTATGCGAACCGCATTTCAGTCCATCCCAGACAGTCTAGAGGAATCTGCAAAAATTGATGGTGCGAATCATTTTACGATTTTCTTTCGGATTATTGTACCTCTTTCCATGCCGGTCATTGCTGTTATGATTCTTTACTATACGGTTGATAAATGGAACGGATGGTTCTATGCATCCATCTTCCTTAAAGATACGAAACTGTATCCTTTACAACTCGTGCTGCGTGAGATTTTGATCGCGAACTCGACTGAAAGCATGGCAACGGCAGCTTCAAATCAGGATAAGTTCCAGATTGGTGAAACGATCAAGTATGCAACAATTATGGTAGCGACAGTGCCGATTTTGTGCGTATATCCATTTGTGCAGAAGTACTTCGTTAAAGGTGCATTGGTAGGGTCACTTAAAGGTTAGCGTTAGCTTGCAAAAATATTTCGTCAAAGGCGTCATGATCGAGGCCGTGAAGGAGCAAACAGATTAAGCTGGTTTGGCCGCAGACCAATAAGCTCTGCAGCCAATTCATATTGAAGGAGAGGAAACCATAATGAGTATACAAAATTTGTTAATAGAGCCGATTTCCACACGAGAGCTGCTGTCCAGCCTCCGATCCAGATTAGAGCCTATGGAAACTAAAAGCGCTTATATTATGGATCATATGCCGGAACTAGCGCGAGAAACGATAGCAAACGCCGAGAAAGCTTACAAAGGCATGATTACACTCCCGGGTACCGGCGGTGTGCCTGAATTTGTCGGAAACCCGCCCTGCTGGCTGGAACACAGACATAACGACAACGAATTTCTTTGGCAGCTCAATCGGATGAATCACTGGCAGGAACTGCTGCAAGCTTATTCTCTGACGAGGGATGACAAATATGGACGCAAAGTGATCGAGGAAATGCTGGATTGGATGGAAACGGTCGAAATCCATGAAGACATGGCGGACTATCCGATCGAATATTTCTCACAATGCCATCCATTACGGGCTTTGGAGCTGGGAATTCGGAATTACAAGACTTGGCCGCTCGTGCTGGAGCATCTGGGACATACCGATATGTTTACGGAGGAATTGCTTGAGAAGTACTTGGGAGCTGTATATAAACAAATAAAAATACTGCGCAAGGTGTCTCCGATTCTATGGCCCAAGGCGGATCACAATCATTTTCTTATGGAATGTCTCGGTGTTTTGACAACGGCGCTGTATTTTCCAGAACTGAAAGAAGCTGAGGAATGGAAGGCTTTTGCAATCGATGGGATCGAAAGATGCGCTTCGGCACAATTGACCGAAGACGGCGGCCAGATCGAAGGCTGCCCATCCTACCACAATGGCTGCATGTTTTGGTTCGGTCTGGCTGTCGTCCTTGCCAAGCGTTTTCATTTTCGCTTCTCGGATCGGTATATGGAGCTGCTGCGCAAAAATTTGGATTACTCCATTTATTCGTTGCGCCCGACCGGAAAATGTGTCCCCGTGGGAGATTCCTATGCGAATCATCTGGCGGTTATGGGTGCGGTGTACGGCTACATGGCATTGGACGATCCGACCTGGCTTGGACTTGCCGCCAATCTGATTGATGATCAGAAGATTATTCATGAGGCAAGCAAGCATGTATGGCGTGCTTTGGATGTACAGAGGCTGCATGAGGATTTGCGCGCGCTTCAAGACAAGCATTATGAGTGCGATAAATTGACGGCATTCTGGAACCGGACGCTTCACCAAGCGATAATCCGCAGCGGATGGGACACCGAGGCGCTGAGTTTCTTGTTTACGTGCAGAAGCCCGGTGCAGAACGTACATGCGCATATCGATCTGATGAGCTTTGACTTTACGGCGCTTGGCAAAAATATGGTTTGCGATCCAGGGTTCTTTTGTTATCGGGAGGATGAGGATCGGAGGCAGTTTAAATGCGCCAACTATCATTCCACGCTTCTGATTGATGAAAGGGATCATTTCGAATACTTGGGTTCATGGAAGTACGGACCGCAAAAGCCGGGGGAAATTTACAATGTGGAAGACAGAGGCTTTTATCAAATCGCAAGCGCTTACCACTTGAATTATGAGCCGGCTGTTCATCATCGCCATATCGCGCTCGTTGATGACCAAATAGTAGTCATTGCGGATCAAGTTGAAGGACTGGATCAGCAAGATGTGGAGCGGTACTTCCATTTGGATTTTACCGAAGTAGTGGCAGGCCCTGATGCAGTCGTAGCCGCAAGCGATATTGCGAACCTCGCCATCTATTCGTATCCATGGGAGGAAGTTGATTTGCTGCCGGGAAGGCTGTCCGACGACAACGATGTGGCAAGAGCCGCCACAAGAGTACGGTTCCATGGCATTCAGAGCGGCACGGTCACTTATCTGACGGTACTCGTTCCTTATAAAGGCGTTCAAAGGCCGGTGGTCGATATTCGCTTAACGGGCGCTGCCAGCTATGAATTTAGCTGTGGCGGTGATAGCTATCAAGTCATTGTGAATGACAAAGATATGACGATTCGTAAAACAGATTGAGAGGAGCAATCGGTATGCTTAGGAAGGGAACTTTGAAGGTCAAGTTACGGGGGCTATTCAGCTGATCTCTGAGAAGACCGAACGAGCCTTGAATGAATCTCAGACCGTATCTGCAGCAACAGAGGAACAGCTGTCATCAATAGAAAATCTATCTAAGTATGCCGTTTCGTTATCCCAGATGGCGGAGAAGCTGCAGGGGCTGTTGTCCAAATTTCGCGTTTAAATTTACGCAATGGTCTGCCTTAATGGCAGGCCATTTCCCATAAGAAGACAGGCAATGAATGGAGACGATCCCATCCAAATTGTGAAACAATTCACAACATACAGGCGAGAATGCATAGAGGATGCAAGGCTTTACGCATGTCGGAAATACTCACTTTTCGTGCTAATAACTGTATTCAAACTTATTACCCCGCATTGTATGATTGCTGTGTATATTAACCTGCTCGAGTATATAGAACAACGGATCAAGCTCCGGGTCGGACCGGGTGCTTGTTTTTCCTGTATTCATTTAGCGGGGAAGGAGCGGGTACATGAGGCTATATTCGCTAAAAAGACTGTTTACACCAAGCGTGAGCATCCAGGGAAAGATTTTCGTCGCCTTCAGTCTCGTGACTTTATTCGGCATTGTTGCTGTGACGAGTATTGTGTATCTGTATATGAGAGAAACGGTCAAGAATAACGCATTTACTTCCGTCATGGAAAGCATAAGACAAGCTGATGAATCCGTGAATGTGCGGCTGGAAGAAATCGGACGGCTCAACACGGTTGTCGCTACCAATAATACGGTACTGGCCACCTTACAGAGCGATACCCAAGAGCCGAGCTATGAGTGGTTCTTGGAGCAGAAGCGGCTGGAGGAGTTTCTATCTGCCTTGATAGCCTACAAGCCTTATATTTCTCGGGCTGCCGTCGTCGGATTGAACGGGAAAGTGTATTTCGTCGGCTCTCCCTGGCTTGATAAAACCGTATTAAACACCCCGATGATGGAGTACTTCCTGCAGCATGGCTCAGGGCGTGCGTATTACCATCAGACGGGCTTCAACGATTCCATTATTACGGGGCGAGAGCTCCGGTATAACCGCAAAGTGATAGGGCTCGTCCTATTCGACCTCAATGCCGACAGCATCAAAAAGACCTACGACGTAAAGCCAACTCCAGACAGCAAGCTGTATGTAATCGACGACAAGAACGAGTTCATCTATGAGCCAGGGACGTCCGGACTGGACAAAGATACGGTTATAAGCCTGAGTCAAGAGCTTGCCGGTTCCAATGCCTCGGTGGAAAAAGTAATTCATCGAAAATCGTATCTCGTTATCAGCCGAAAATCGGAGTATACCGGATGGACCACCTTAGCACTGGTTCCTATGGAATCGCTGTTGAATGAAACGGTGCGCATTCGCAATGTGCTGGCTCAGGTCGCCATTATCGTTTTTATCATTATCGCTATCGGCACAATACAGGTTTCCTCGCGAATTACTAGAAATATCCGCAAGCTGCGATCTATGATGAAGCATGTGATGGACGGCAATATGACACTGCCCGCTGCGGAGATCCGCTCCAATGACGAAATCGGTCAGCTCTATCAGGTATTCCGACGGATGGTCGAAGAATTAAAGCGCTTACTTGAAGGGATTATGGCCACAGAAAGACAGAAGCGAGAAGCGGAGCTAGCCGTGCTGCAAGCCCAGATCCGCCCCCATTTTCTCTACAACACATTGAATACGGTTAAATATTTGGCCAAGCTGAACGGAGTGCCGAATATTGTGGAAGTATCGGAATCGCTCATCGAGCTGATGCGCGGTGTGCTGGGGAACCCGAACGAATTTCTTACCCTGCAAGAAGAATTGCAGTACATTCGCAGCTACGTAAACATTGAAAAGTACAAATACGTGGAGCCTATCGATGTTACTATGGAGATCGAAAATGAAGAGCTGCTGCAATGCCGTGTGTTAAAGCTGATGCTGCAGCCTATCGTGGAAAATGCGATCATTCATGGGATTACTTCAGCGGAGCATGGCGGTCTGGTTGTCATCCGAATCTATAAAGAAGGACAAGAGCTGATCATCGAAGTCACCGACAACGGCAAAGGCATGTCTAAGGAGCAGATAGAGGCGCTGTTCGAAGCGAAAAGCGACCAGGCCGGTTCACGCTTCAGCGGGATGGGAGTTCGCAACGTGCATGAGCGCATTGTACGGCTGTACGGGGAGTCGTACGGCGTGTTTCTCTATAGCGAGCCAGGTCAGTATACGCGGGTGCAAATCCGTTTTCCTTTCCTGGATCAAAGTGAAGTAGGTTAAGAAATTCATGGTTTGGAAGCAGGGGGGAGAACCGATGTTTCGGGTATTATTGGTTGACGATGAGGCATTGGCACGCAACGATGTCAAAGGTTTGATCGATTGGGAAAAGCATGGATTCACCCTATGCGGCGAATCATCTAGCGGGCCGCTTGCGCTTTCCATGATGGAGCAGCTCGTCCCTCATATCGCCATCCTGGATGTAAGCATGCCGTCCATGAACGGAGTGGAGCTTAGCCGTATCATAAAGGAACGTTACCCCAAAGTGAAAATGATCATGCTGAGCAGCTTTGACGATTACGATTACGTCCGGGCATGCCTGACCAACGGGGCCATGGACTATTTGCTTAAGCATCGCTTAAATGCGGCAGCTCTCTTGTCGCTGCTGAACAAAGCGGTTCAGGATTTGCAATTCGAAGAACGGGAGCATGAAGCCCGCAGCGCTCAATCCAAAATCATTGAAAGGCTGAGCCCGGTCATTCATCGCGAGTATGTGTCGGGCTTAGCCAGAGATGCGCATGAAGCCGGAGCGGCGCTGGAATCGTATGCCCGGGAAAATCGGCTCTATGCCGATTCCGTCAAGTTTGGAGCCGCTGCCGTGCAGATCATTCCTTTTTTGCTTCTGACGGACTCCCTTACCGATGTGCAGAAAAGCCGCTTTGTGCAGCAGGCGGAGGACGTGATGCAAATGGCGGTTGGCGATATCCATAAAAGGACGGTAGCTTACGTGGGTGAGGGTCGCTTTATCGTTGTGTTCTCTTCTGCGGAGCGCAGCGAGCATGCTGTGAACGCTCATATCCATCAGCAGCTCACCGGACTCTCCCACGCGCTCGACAAATTTCTCAATTTGAAATGCATTTATGCTGCAGGGCCGCTCTGTGGAGGGGTGAAGCAATTGGGGGGCAGCTTCGACAATGCCAGTCAACAGATTAAAGAGCTGCTGTATCCAAATACAGGCCCATCCGTCTTGCGGGAGTCCTTGCTGTTAGAGGAGCAGAAGCAGCTGCTGCTTTATTTGGAGCAATTGGATGAAGAACGAATTAACCAGGTGATTATAGCCGTTTTGGCTCCGGTACAGGAGCTGCCGGTCTATTCCATGGCGGTACAAATGCTGGTGCGCGAAATGCTTCATATGGTAGACATGGTCTGGAAACGGTATTTTTCCCAAGTGCCAATGGATGGAAACCATCACCTTCCGTCGCGGAGCGATCTGGGACGAATAGGAAGCATCGGCGAGCTTGAACAGTGGCTGATTCAATACTACGGACGCGTCGTAGAAGCTATTAAGCAGCAATACGCTGGAGGGCCTTACTCGCGGCATGTTACGAAAGCCGTTCAATTCATAACGGACAATTATGCCTCCAATATTTCTTTGGAAATTACGGCACAGGCCCTTAGCTTGAATCCGTCCTACCTAAGCAGATTGTTCAAAGAGGAGACACAAATGACGTTCACCGAATATTTGAACCGGCACCGCATCAAAACAAGCTGCATGCTGATAGAGTCCGGCTCCTATTCCTTGAGACGAATCAGCAGCCAAGTCGGCTTTTTGAATTACACGTATTTTTTCAAGGTGTTCAAGAGTATAACGGGGATGACCCCTCAGGTGTACGCAGATCGTTTGAAACCGTCAAATAAGTAGAATGGAAAGTCATAAATTTGGAACGGGCAAGAACAAAAAAAACGGTTACAATGAGATCAGCTCCGATGGAAAACGCTTTCTTTTCAGAGGGGGAACCACTTGATGGGAGGAATAGAAGGATGAAAAGAAATTGGGGGACAGTACTGCTTTCTACCGTAGTCGTATCCGGATTAACGCTTAGCGCCTGCAATTCGAATAATTCTGGTAACGATGATGGGAACAAGGCGAAAGATGAGACTGCAAACAATGTGGCTGCGGCGGGTTTTCCCATTGTCAAGGAACCGATTAAGCTGAAGATGTTCACAAGAATCGCTCCAAGCAACGGACCTTTCAAGGATATGCCGGTGTTTCAGGACTATGAGAAGATGAGCAACATCCAGGTAGAGTTTATCGAGGCGCCGACGGACGGGTTCAATGAGAAGAAGAACCTGCTCTTTGCGTCAAATGAGCTGCCGGATGCGCTGTACCGTTCCGGACTTACTCCTTTGGAGGCTATCCGCTATGGATCCGGTGGACAATTGATCCCGCTGGAGAAGCTGATCGATGCCTACGCTCCAAATCTGAAAAAGCTGATGGAAACGTATCCGGAGATACGCTCTGCAATTACAACTCCGGAAGGGCATATTTATGCCATCCCGGGCATTGTGACGGTGGGGTCGGCACGAACCGACAAACGGTGGATGAATCAAGCCTGGCTGAAGAAATTAAATCTCAAGGAGCCTGAGACGACGGACGAACTGTACGAGGTTTTGAAAGCGTTTCGCGATAAGGATCCGAACGGCAACGGCAAGCAGGATGAGATTCCGATGACAGCCCGAAACGGTCTAAGCATCGTCCCCGTCATGGCCGGGTCGTTCGGCTTGGATTTCCAGCTCGGCTATAACATCAACTTGGCTAACGATAAGGTAAGTATTTGGATGGGCAGCGATAAGAATAAGGAATTATTAATGTATTTGAACAAGCTTTATTCGGAAAAGCTGCTGGATCAGGAGCTGTTTACCCAGAAGGAAGCGCAATATTTGGCCAAACAAGGGACGGGAAATACAGGTTACTTCTTTGACCAGACGAACAATCCCATGCTGGATGGTAAAGTATCGGACCAATATATTGGTACAGCTCCTGTAAAAGGGCCTCATGGCGACCGATTGCAGCTCGCCTCTCCGGTGCCGAGGGACTTTGGCGCCTTTGCCATCACCTCGGTTAACAAATATCCCGAAGCAACCATGCGCTGGATCGATTACTTCTTCGGCGACGAAGGCTCCACCAAGCTTCGTTTCGGCCGTCAAGGAGAAAACTATGAATTGCGCGACGGGATTCCTTATTATACGGATGCATTCCTTGCCACAGGCAACCAATCGAAAATTACGCCTTATGCAGGAGGCGGGGCGCCGCATCTGATCAGCGATAAGGTCGCTTCTTACATCAATCCGCCGCAGGTTCAGGATGCTCAAAAGAAGCTGGACCCATACATGCCGAAAATCCGCTATGCGGCCCCTATGTTCGATGAAGAAACCGCGCAAAAAATCAACGTGCTGCGCAACGATATCGATAAATATTACGAAGAGCAGAGCACTAAGTTTATAGCGGGAGCCCTTAGCTTCGACAAGTGGGAAGAATTCCAGGCCACTTTGAAGAAAATGAACATTGACGAGCTGCAAAAGCTGTATCAGGCAGCCTACGATAACCTGAAAAAGCAAAAATAAGAACCCATGCTGGTTGGGAGGGCTGCAGATGAAGATAACAGCGAACACGGCAGGCACGGCGTCTCGATCCAAAACGAGGCGCTCCAGCCTTTGGAAGGCGGTGGGGAGCAGGTATGATCTGTACCTGATGCTGCTGGTTCCGATCGTTTGGTATCTCGTGTTCCACTATGGACCTTTGTACGGCTTGCAGATCGCATTCAAAAACTTCAACCCGGCAAAGGGAATCGCCGCAAGCAAATGGGTGGGACTCGATCATTTCGAGCGCTTTGTGGAGTCTTACTATTTCTGGAGGCTGCTGTGGAACACCGTTTCGATTAATTTATTCTCCTTGCTCATTGCTTTTCCGGTCCCGATCCTGCTCGCCTTGCTTATTAATGAAATTCGCAGCAAAGCGTTCAGCAAGCTCGTGCAAAACGTGACTTATATCCCGCATTTTATTTCCGTAGTCGTTATGGTCGGCATGCTGATGCTGTTTCTGTCTCCGCGGGGCGGTCCGGTGAATGCCATCCTTCAGGCGTTCGGCTCAGAGCCCATACGGTTTCTTGATTCGGCCGGCTGGTTTAAGACAATCTTCATCGGATCCAATATATGGCAAAATATGGGATGGCAATCGATCATTTATATTGCGGCTCTTAGCGGAGTCAACCCGCAGCTGTATGAAGCGGCCAAAATGGACGGGGCCAGCCGGCTGCAGCGCATTTGGCACGTGTCGATTCCAGGTATTTTGCCGGTCATCGTGATCTTGCTGATTCTTGATGTCGGGCATTTTATGAACGTTGGTTTCGAGAAAATATTGCTTATGCAGAATAATTTGAACTTGGAATCCAGCGACGTCATCTCTACCTTTGTCTACACCACAGGCATTTTGAAAGGAGAGTACAGCTATACGGCAGCCATAGGTTTATTTAACTCTCTAGTCAATTTGGCGCTGCTGGTGCTGGTCAATCGATTTGCCCGTAAAAAAGCGGAGACGAGCTTATGGTGAGGAGGAATCAGCGATGAGGGAACATACGCTCAAGAAGGGGCATTCGGATGAAAAGGTATTCGATGCCATCGTGAATACTCTGGCCGCACTAGTGCTGGTAGCGGTATTGTATCCGCTTTTGTTTATTGTCAGCGCTTCCTTCAGCGACCCGGCTCTGGTGCTGAACGGCGAGGTGCTATTGCTGCCGAAGCAAGTGACTTTAGAAGCCTACAAGAATGTATTTGAGAACGAGCAGATCTGGAACGGTTACTTGAACAGCATTATATATACGGCTGTAGGCACAGCGATCAACCTGATCATGACGACGCTTGCTGCCTATCCGCTCTCCAGGCCGGATTTGCCCGGAAGGGGAGGCATTATGTTCTTCGTTACGCTGACGATGTTTTTCAGCGGAGGCCTCATTCCTTCGTATCTTCTCGTGAAGAGTCTGGGCATGGTTAATACGATGTGGGCGCTGATTATTCCCGGCGCCGTCGCCACCTATAACTTGATCGTCATGAGAACGTATTTTCAATCGAGTATCCCCTGGGAACTCCAGGAGGCGGCCCATATGGACGGCTGCTCCAACTGGAAGCTGCTCACGCATGTTATATTGCCCTTATCCAAACCGATATTGGCGGTAATGGTCCTGTTCTACGCGGTCGGCCACTGGAACTCGTACTTCAACGCCTTGATCTACATTCGTAACAAAGAGCTGTATCCGCTGCAGCTCGTGCTGCGCGAGGTGCTTATGGTGAGCCAGGCGGATGCCGTCGACAGTAACGTAGGATTGGAATCCAAAGTGCTGCTGGCCGAAAGCATCAAGTATGTGGTCATCATCATTTCCAGCCTGCCGGTGCTGCTGATGTATCCGTTTGTGCAGCGGCATTTTGTGAAAGGCGTTATGATCGGTTCTTTGAAAGGATAAACGAAGGGAAGGGAGTCCCATTTCGATGATGAATTCAACAGCCACAATCCGGGTGATGCCGGATCAGGTAGGCAAACACAAGATTAACCCTTATTTATTCGGACACTTTGTAGAAGACATCCGCGACCACATGGACGCCATGCTGGCATATCCCCTTACGGATATGGATTTTGAAAGTACGGACGAAGTATACAGGGGGCTTTCCGGCCAATGGCGCCCGTATACGAATGGGAAAAACACCATGTATACTCTCGAGCCCGCTGCTGCGCATCATTCCGGACACAGTCAGAGAGTACGCATGTATAGCGATGACGAAGGCTATGCAGGCGTAAGCCAGGCTATAGCCGTAAAGCGGGATCCTCGTGGCTACCGTATGGAGCTGTATGCAAGAGCATCCGTCGATATCAAGTTCGTCATTGCCGAAATCGCGGACAGGATGAGCGGAGAAGTGCTTAGCCGGTCGCGAATCGATCTGGTCAGCCACGACTGGCTTCATTATGAAACGAGCCTCACCATAGAGAGGGATTGCGAGCATGCGGAGTTCCGGCTGTATGTCCCCTCTCAGCACGACCGGTGGCTCGATCATGTATCGACGGGGATGCTGTGGCTCGACCATATCTCGCTGTTGCCATCGGACAGTGTCGGCAATGTCCGCAAGGAAGTCATCGATATGGCCAAGGAGCTGAACGCCGGCATGATGAGGCTGGCGGGAAATTATATCAGCGCCTATCACTGGCAGCAGGCTATCGGTCCTGTGTACGAGCGGCCATGCGTCGTCAACGAGGCATGGGGAGGCTGGACGAGCAAGTACTTCGGCACGGATGAGTTCATCCGGTTTTGCCGCGATTTGAACGTGGAGCCGCTCATTTGTGTCAATGACGGCTCGGGAACGCCGGAAGAAGCGGCCCAATGGATTGAATATTGCAACGGCGGCGCCGACACGCCGATGGGGAGGCTGCGAGCGGAGAACGGTCACCCCGAACCATACGGCGTGAAATATTGGGAGATCGGCAACGAGGTATGGGGGCCGTGGCAGGTCGGTCATTGCAATGCCGAGCAGTTTGCGGAACGGTACGTGCGCTTTGCCCAAGCCATGAAAGCCGCTGATCCCGGCATTGTGCTGCTCGCCTGCGGGGATACGAGGATGGATTGGAACCGTGCATTGCTCGAGCGGGCCGCCGAACACATGGATTATGTAACGCTCCACTTGTACCACGGTTACAACCGTTTCGGAATGAACAGCCGCACGCCCGCAGAAGAGCGGTATAAAGCGATCGTTTCCTATCCGGAGTGGACAAGAGAGTCGATCCGGCAGATAAGGGAGATGTTCGGATCGGATCCAAGGTATTCCCATCTCAAATTGGCTATTACGGAGTATAACACCATGTATTATCCGAATACCGTCCGCAAAGGTCTCCCCAATGAGCACACGTTGGAAGCGGCGGTGGCAAATGCGGCGAATTTGAACGAATTTATTCGCAACAGCGACCTGATCGAGATCGGCAGCTTTTCGGACCTGGTCAACGGCTGGCTTGGCGGATGCATCCGGGTAGGGGATTATTACGCGGATCAGTTTCGCGGGAAATCGAAGGGCTGGAGCGGGAAATCCTTAACCGTCTACGGAACCCCGACCTATCACATGATGAAAATGTATGCCAATCGGAATTTGGGGCATGTCGTTCAGAGCCGGATCGAATGCGGGAGCTACAAGCTGAGCAGCCCTGTGCCTGGCGCGCCGCAGCCCGGCGATTTACCGAATTTGGACGTTGTGGCTTGCATAAGTGAGCATGGAGACAAGCTATCGATCTTTATAGTGAACCGTGGGCTGGAACATACGATGACCGAAGTCAAGCTAGGCGGCTTCGCCGAGACGGGAACAGCCCGGCTGCTTGAATTGACGGCGGAGCATTATGAAGCGATAAACAGTGTACACCAGCCGGAAGCCGTTATATGCGAGGCTCATGATTTGCCTATTTCGCAAGGTCAGGTGAATTGCTCACTGAGAGCGACCTCCGTCTACGTTCTCGAAGTCACCCGAGAATAGCAGCGGGGACAGAGGAGCCGGAGAGAACGATTTGTGCTGATAGGGAGAGATTCATTCTCATGAATTTCGCACCTATCAATGAATCCGCATGGAAGGAACTGATGTTTAATGAGAGCATGGCTGACGGGTCTCTTTGCATTTATTCTGATCCTATCTTTTCCTGCAGCAGGATTCACTTACAGCAATCCGCAAACGGTGCCCGAATCGTGGCGTTGGGATAACGGGAACTTTTACGGGGAAGGCGATCCCTTCATCTTGAAATTTAACGGAACCTATTATTTGTACACCAGTACGGTTGACGATAAGCCTGGAGTGAAGGTATGGTCGTCGGAGGATTTGGTTCACTGGGAATACCGCGGGTTATGCGCCACCGAGCCGGTTACGAAGGGAGCCTACGCTCCCGAGGTGGTTTACTGGAACGGCGAGTTTTACATGTACACGGCGCTGCTTCAGGATGACGGCAGCACGCCTCGCGGTCATCGCGTATTGAAGAGCTCCAGTCCAACAGGGCCCTTCACGGCTCAAACGGGCAGCAAAGTCACCGGCATTGACGGACATGTGTTCATCGACGATGACGGGCAGTGGTATTTCTACAGTACAGGCAGCGGAAATATCGATGTCCGGCCGATGTCCGATCCATATACATTCGGGGAAAAGTCGAATACCGGAGCCGCAATGAAGGGCTGGACGGAAGGGCCGACCGTCATCAAGCGTCATGGGAAATATTATATGACCTACACCGGAAACCACATCTGGAGCGATGCCTACCGTGTAGACTACGCAAGCAGCACGAATCCGCTCAAGGGGTTTGTGCCGGCGGTATCGCAGAATCCGATTCTCTTGTCTACGGAAGGGAACCATGTCGGTCTGGGACATAACACGATCGTCCGCGGTCCCGACCTGGACACCGATTATATCGTGTACCACAGCCACGCCAATCCGGGACGGCAGCTGAACATGGATCGGATCGCCTGGAACGGGGACAACATGCTTGTGCTCGGTCCTACGACAGCCGAGCAGCCTGACCCGGCCATGCCCGACTTTAGCGACAGGTTCAAGCGAAACGAGTTGGGAGATGATTGGAAAGCGGTCGGTGGAGGACGTTGGGGAATCCTGGAGGAAGGCACGTTATCTCAAGAAGCATTGGGAGAGCCGGAACGATCCGCTATGCTCTTGTCCCGGCAAGCAACAGACGACGACTTCACGGCAGAGTTCAACTTGAAGCAGGTAGAGCAGGGCAGCAGCGCTAATCCGCTGATGGGTGCGGTTTTTTCCTATGTCAATGAGAATAACTACGCTACTGCCGTCCTGAACCGTAACCACAATCGGCTGGAGACCACGCTCCGCATCGGGGGCAAAGATATGGAACGGGTAACAACTCCGCTTCCGGCCGGTTACGATTATACGAAGTGGCATCAAATTCGTGTGGAAAAGGAAGGCGCAGACTATCGCATCTATGTGGATGGCATGCTCAAACAGACTCGTTCCGTCGAACGTCTGGGCAAAGGAAGAATCGGCTATATGACGACGGATGCGCATGCGGATTTTGGTTATGTCGCTTTTAGCGGCAAGGTGGGAGGCAGCCACGCCAATACCGATTACAAGCCGATTCCGGGAGATATTCAAGCCGTCCATTATTTACCGCGCGGAACCGATAAGTTGGACAAAGACGATCGCAAGCATGACCCGATTCAGATCAAAAAAGATGCAGACGGCAGCTATCATGTCGCATCGTTCGATAAGGGAAATTTGCAGTATAACATCAACGTAGCCGAAGCGGGAAGCTATCAGGTCGTCATCCGATATGCGGCGGCAGCGGATACCCGAATCAAGCTGGAGCTAGAGGAATCGGACGAGAAGCCGGTTCTGGTGCAGCTTCCTGCAACAGGCGGTGCGGATCAGTGGAGCAATGCGATCGTGTCGAATGTCAAATTGCCGCAAGGACTGCATAAACTCAAGGTGACGGCAGCTGGAAAACCGCTCGAGCTTGGTTCATTAAAGTTTAGCCGAACGGCCGAAACGCTGTCCGTGTCCGACGACTTCAATGACGGCGACGATTCCGGCTGGTCCAAGTTCGAGCCAGTCTGGCGGGTGGACACAGGGGAGGAGCTTCCGTTTGACATTCCCAAGCCGGTGCCGGGCATTATCGAAGCGCCTTTTTACAATACGGGCGGTGAAGGAATTGCCTATCACGACGACACTCCCGAGAACATCGGGGGCACTTACCGGAGCGATTCCGTCGATATACGCACGAACACCAATTTCAATGGGCTGAACATCGGTTGGAACAAAGCCGGCGAATGGTACAAATACAACATCGATGTGAAGCGTGCCGGAACGTACCGGGTCGAGGTCACGGCGGCTACGACCTTCAGCGATAATCAAGCGCGTATATGGCTGGATGATCGGACGGATCTAACAACCGGTCCGATCCGGATTCCGGCAACTGCGAATTGGAACACATGGCAAACCTCCGTATCCAAGGACGTGTATTTGCCGGAGGGCCGGCATACCGTTACATTCGATACGTATAAAGGGGAATACGATTTTGCAAGGCTGAAGTTCGTATCCTACGAGGTACCCGCAACGATCCCGGGCCTCGTGGAAGCCGTTCATTACAACACAGGCGGCGAAGGCGTAGGCTATCACGACAATACGCCGGCGAATATCGGCGGACAGTACCGTGATGACAGGGTCGACATTCGCGTCAATCCGAAGGGCGGCTGGAACGTAGGCTGGAACCAGACCGGCGAGTGGTTGAAGTACAACGTGAACGTAAGCCAATCTGCCGCTTATGAAGCTAGCGTCCGGGTAGCAACGGCGCTGGATGGCGGAAAAATCCGCTTGTGGCTCGATGATGTAACCGACTTGACCGGAGTCGTGGATATCCTGAATACCGGAGGCTGGAACAACTGGAAGAACGTCCAGCTCGGAAGCCTGATGCTTCCGGAAGGCGATCATACTCTTAAGGTGGAAATCGTTCAGGGGGAATATGATTTCGCCAGCCTCTCGTTTCAGACTTTAAATAACCCCCAAGCGTTACCCGGAACCGTACTGGCGGTGGATTATATGAACGGCGGGGAAGGTGTCGCGTACCATGACAACACAGCGGACAACATACGCGGCTTATACCGAACCGATGACGTCGATATCCGCTTGCTTCCGGAAGGATACACAACGGGCTGGAACCAAACCGGCGAATGGCTGAAATACGACGTGAATGTCGCCGAAGCCGGTACATACAAGCTGGATTTGCGGTTGGCTACAGGGATGGAAGGCAGCCAAGTCAGGCTGTGGCTCGATGATCAGACCGATCTGACCGGGATCATCGATATTCCTAATACGGGAGGCTTCCATGTGTGGAAGACGGTATCGAAGGACGGGATTACCCTTCCTGCAGGCCGTCACACCATCAAAGTGGAGATTGTCACCGGCGAATTCGACTTTTACAGCTTCCGGTTCCATAATGACCCGACCGTCCCCAAACAAGGCGTATATAAATCCGGTCCGAAGGGGTATCCGAAATCCGTCCTAGGCGACAGCAGGTGGTCGGACTATATTGTAGAGTCGGATATTCAGTTAGGCGGGGCAACGCCGGCTGGAGGCAGTGCGGGGATTATTTTCCGTGTGAACAACCCGGCTGACGGAACGGAATACAATCAGAACCGGGACGATTTTTTCCAGGGCTACTATGCTTACTTGACACCAGAGGGTGTATTCTTGGGCAAGTTTAACTATAACTTTCAATTGTTGACCAAAGCAGAACGAGCCGGGATGGCCGGCACGATGCAGCATTTGAAGGTCGTTGTAAGCGGCGCGAGGATCCAGGTTTATGTCGAAGGCGTAGACTCGCCTGTTATTGACTACACCGATCGAAGCGGAACGGCGTTCACTCAAGGCAGGGTGGGAGTTAGAAGCTTCAACAGCGAAAGTATGATCGACAACTTTAAGGTAACTCCGATTTATGTAAAATAGCAAAAGAAGAAAATCACTTTTCTCTGTGGCCTGCACGGTATGGAGAAAGGTGATTTTTCTTTTCTTGAAAGCATTTTTATCGTACGGGCGGGTATCGTTTTCGAGCTGAAAATAGTCTATTATTACCTTAAGGAGGGAGCGATTGTGAGAAGAAAATCACTTTTCTCAATACCTGGTTTATGTCTCATTTCTATAGCCTGGTACTTGTATGCAGATCAACAAATAACAGTTAACGAAGTCGGTACACAAGCTTGGGTGATCCCCTTTTCCAATGTCGATGATTTAATAAATCATCCTCAAGTTAACCTTATCGTAAAAGCGACTGTGACCTCCAATTCACAACCTAAAACTTATGTTCTTGCAGAGAAAATAGGAATAGAACGTAAACGAATGTTTACAGAATTGATCAAGTTCCAAAATATGACAATAGGGTTACTTCTTCCCAATCAATATCCATAATAGAGCCGACGTACATTACAGATAATGGACTCAAGCCCGGGAAAACAGAATTCCCAACCGGACTATACCGGAAAGCTGAGAGCCTCAAAACATATATCTTTCTTTTAACTTGGAATGAACAGCAACAAGCTTATAATCTATACGGGGTACATCAAGGTAAGTACAATATCGACGGGTCTGACAGCAGAGAAAGTGAAATTGAGATGATAAACGAAAATTATCGTCATTTAAAAGCGTCTATTAAAGAACGACTATTATGAGATTCTGCAGCACCGGTATATAGAACGTTCCGAGCGGTGGATAAACACCGTTACGGAGCTTTTTTGTTGTTATGCTTCAGTTACTGCTCCCGTCGCCAAAAGTGATTAAAATAATCCAGTTCTTATCTCACATTTTACATATCCTTTGTTTCGGGATGTTTGCTATAATGTTAAAACGCTTTCAAAACTAGCATAGGCCGGTGACTACAATGTACAAGCGCAGCTTGCTCGTGAAATTGCTCGTATGGATGCTGATGGCTACAGTCATTCCTTTCACTTGCTCCAATCTGATTTCGTATCGTTCCACCTCCGCCGCCCTAGAGGCCAATATGATTGAGTTAAACCATAAGACGATGAACATCGGCATGGACAATTTGAAAAAATATTTGCAAGAGCTCAACCAGCTTTCCGTTTCGTGGTATTACGATCAAAGCTTGATCAATTATTTATGGCTCGATAAGCCGGACTTTGACAGCGGCTCCTATATCGACCGGCAGCTCGCCTTCTTATATTTCAGCCGCCCGGAAATCAAGCTCGTTAACTATTACAGCGCAATGAGCGGACAACAATATATCAAATTCAACTACTCGGTATGGAGCTCGCCGCAGCAGCCGCAGCTTCCGCCGAATGTTAAGGACGAATGGACGAATTTGCCCGTTTACGAGACAAAGGTAATGAATGACAGCCGGTTTCTAGTTATTAACCGCAAGCTGATTGACTATCCGAAGCCGAATGTGCTCGGCTTGCTGTCGATGTATTTTACCATGGACGAAATTAAACGGCTCAGTACGCAGCTGCTCGACCCCGATCATGAATCGGTGTTTATTTATATGAACGACAGCCAACAGCTGATTTATGCATCGAGTGAGGAATCCGCCCCTCATCTGGATGAGACGACTTTAAGGGACATTACGAAAGAGCCGCAGCAGACTCACTGGAATGGACAGTTCAGGGGAGAACAGGGGGTCTTTCTTGCGGTGAGCGACCGTTTTCTCGAGATGCCGCTGACGATAGTAAAGTTCATTCCCTCCACGTTCATCAATCAGGCGGCCAAACAAACGTTGGATCGCTCCATGGTTATCCAATTTATTGCGCTTGCTTTCGTTATTTTGTTTACGGTCATTCTGTCTTATTCCACCATCGCACCGATCAAAAGACTGATCCGCAATATGACACGCGTGGAAATCGGACAATTCGACGTGGAGCAGTTCAAGAAGCGTGAGGACGAAATCGGCATTCTGGAGCTGCGCTTTCAGACGATGGTGCGCAATTTGAAGGAGATGATTATCCGGGAGTACCAGCAGCGGATTGAAATCTCGACGGCACAGCTCAAAATGCTGCAGGCGCAGATCAATCCGCATTTTTTGTACAATACGCTGCAATCGATAGGTACGACGGCGCTTCGCCATAATATAGAGGAAATCAGCGATAAAATATCCCAGCTCGGGGCGATTTTGCGATACAGCATGGATCTGGATACGGAGACGGTAGCGCTGCAGAAGGAACTCGATCATATTCGCGATTATTTGTCGCTTCAGGAATCCCGTTTTAAGCACAAGCTGACGTATACGATACATTGTGAGTCGTCTGCAGCGAAGAGGATGGTTCCCAAAATGATTTTGCAGCCTTTGGTGGAAAACAGCATTGTACACGGCATCGAAAGCGGGACAGGTCAAGGGGCCATCCGCCTGGAGATTACGATGGACGATGCGCTGATCCTTCGCATTATCGATAACGGCCGGGGAATGGATCAAACGGCTATTGAACAGCTGAAGCAACGATTCGCCAAGCAGCGGCTTCTGCAGCCGGAGGAAGACGGCATCGGGTTAATCAACGTGCTGCAGCGGCTCAGGATTACATACGGCGACGGGTTCGCTTGGACTATGGAGAGCAAGCCGTATGAGAAGACAGAAATCGTGCTAATCATTCCGATTCAGGAGGGAACTTGAGATGAATGTGCTGATTGTTGACGATGAAGAGCATGTAAGAGAAGGCATCGAGCTGTCCATCGATTGGGCGAAATTCGGCATCACCGAAAGGCATATGGCCGAGAACGGAATGGAAGCGCTGGAGAAGCTGAAAAGCTTCAAGCCGGCCGTCCTGTTCTGCGATATGAAAATGCCTGTCATGGGCGGGATCGAGCTGCTGGACAAAATCAGGGAGGAAGGACTTAACACGCAGGTCGTCGTTATTAGCGGATACGGCGATTTCGAATATACGCGCGCTACCATTAAGGCGAACGGAGTGGACTATATTCTCAAGCCGTTTCGGCGAAAGGACGTCGAGGAAGCGCTCCAAAAGGCGATTCAAGCCTGGCGGGAAAAGTCGGGTACGAAGCAGATCGACGTAGAACAGAGCTATTTGGTGCGTAAAGCCGACGAAATGGTGGGCGATAAGAAGCTCGCAGCCTACTTCCGTGGCGAAGCGCCGTTCACATCGTCGATCCGGCAAATCGCGGAGAAGCGCGGCCTCGCCGGCAGAACGCTGAAAACCGCTCTCATCCTGCCCAAAAACCGGATGAAGATTTTAAGCGAACGGTTCATGATGGACGAGGAGCTCTTCTCGTTTGCTGTGGACAATGTTGCCCGCTATACGTTGGGAGGACCTATGGCCAGTGCCTTGTGTCGGCTGGACGACTATCAATGGCTGCTCGTCATGGACGGTGAAGCTATGGGTGCGGGCGAAGCGGATCACAGGTTTTACTTGGAGCGCTTGAAGCGGGCCTGGCAGCAAACGCTGCGGCTGGAGGTATTGATCGGCGCGAGCGCTGCGCGTGCTCAGCTTGAGCATATTCACACGGTGATCGGGGAGGCGAGAGCGAGGCTCCTTAGCGGGGACGTGCTGAGCGACGAGGCCAACGGGACCAACAGCGTCAAAGCGTCCATACCGGCAACCGGCGAGCTTCCGCAGCTGATGAATGAGCAATTTTTGCTCAAAAAAGCGATTGAATCCGGCAATAAGCCGTTCGCAACCGAGCTGCTGCGCAAGCATGTTCACATGCTCCGGAGCCACGGAACATTGCAGCTTAAGGAGCTGCAAGTATGCACGATGGAGGCCAATCTGCTTCTCGGCCGGTGGAGCCAGCTGGCTTCGATACCGCAGGGCATGGCGCAGTCGGCCTTTTTGCCGATGTGGATCAACGATTTGGACGAATGGGAGCGGGTGCTGATCGGCCAGGTTCATTTACTGATCGATCATATGACGCAGCAAGCTTCGTCCGGCAGCAGTATGGAAGAGATCAAGGACTATTTGGACAGCCATTTTCATGAGGACGTATCGCTCTCCCGGCTGGCCGAGCAGTTCCATTTCAGTCCGCAGTACATTTCCAAGAAGTTCAAGGTGACGTACCATAAGACGATCGTAACCTATTTGACCGATTTAAAAATGGAGCGGGCCAAGGCGCTGCTCTCCGGCACCGACATGCCGATAGCGGAGATCGCCAATCAGCTCGGCTACGACGATGAGAATTACTTCAGCAAGGTGTTCAAGAAGCATGCCGGCATGTCTCCGTTTCCGTATCGAAAGAGGAATGAGATTAAATAACTCCTTGTTTCAGCGCGTATATTCCATGTCGAATTCGTCGGCTTCTCTTTACAATAAAGCTATCAAGTCAATCCACAGAGTACCGAGGAGGAATACGATGAAAAAGAACAAGTGGGTCGCCCTAACGGCAACAGCAGCATTAACCGTGTCCATTCTGTCAGCCTGTGCCGGAGGGAATGAACCGGCCAAAACGGCTGCGCCGGCGCAGTCCAGCGCCCCGAAGGTCACTTTGAAGCTGATTCAAGGGAAGGTGGAAGTAACCGACCAGGTGAAGCAAATGGCAGCCGATTATGCGTTGGAAAATCCGAACGTTACGATCGATGCCCAAGTGATCCGAGATGTAGATACGATGCTCAAAACGAGATTCGCCTCCGGAGATGAGCCGGATATCTTCTTCGTGAAAAGCTTCAGCGGCATTAAAGATTGGAACGAGCGGCTGTACGATTTGTCGAATGAGCCATGGATGAGCCAAGTCATGGATGCGGCGCTTCCAGGGATGACGATCAACGGCAAAAAGTTCGGCTTCCCGGTAGCGATGGAAGGCTACGGATTCATTTATAACAAAGATTTGTTTGCCAAAGCAGGCATCGACAAAGTGCCGACCACATTGACGGAGCTGAAGCAGGCGAATGAGAAGCTGAAGGCAGCGGGTATTCCTTCCTATGCCGAAGGCTACAAGGAAGGCTTCGTGCTTGGCCGCAACCTGTTCAACCTGCCTTTCGCCTATGCAAGCAATCCTAACGATTTGATCGGCAAAATTAACGCAGGCACAGCCAAAGTACAAGACGTACCGCTCATGAACAATTTCTTTGATGTGCTCGATATGACAGCGAAGTACGGCAAAGGAGCCGAGTCAGTCGGCATCAGCTATGACAACCAGGTAGCCGAGTTTGCAAACGGCAAAACGGCGATGATGCAGCAGGGCGTCTGGACGATCGAGCTGATCACGAAGGTCAATCCGAATCTCAAATTCGGCATGTTCGCCATTCCGCTAACCGATAATCCCGCCGATACCAAGCTTCCGGTAGGCATCCCGAATTATTACGTTGTCAACAAAGACTCCAAGCAGCTGGAGGAAGCGAAGAAATTTCTCACCTGGATGCATAAGAACGGTCAGAAATATTTGGTCGATTCGATGCACTTGATTCCGGCATTTAAAGATATGAAGGCTACGAAGGAGCTGGGTCCTCTGGCTGACGATATGAACCTATATGTGGAGAAAAACCAAACGATCCCTTGGGCTTACTCCTTGTGGCCGGCCGGAATGGACGTACAGTTTACCAAGCCGCTGCAAGCCTATGTCGGGGGGCAGATGAGCAGAGAAAAAGTGCTGGAAGAGGTTCAGAAGCTGTGGAGTAACGCTGTGAAAAAGTAATTGCCCACCCATGGATCAGCCCATGCGCCGATTGTCGCTGTTCCGGTTATCGCGTATAGGCTGATCGTTTATAACGGGGAAAAGGAGTATGCATCATGTCGCGAACGAAAACGAGAAAATGGTTATTATACATCGCCTTTGTCTCCCCTGCTGTCCTGTTGTTCACGATATTCATCATGTGGCCGTTTCTGAGAGCAATCGTGTATTCGTTTCAGGATTGGAACGGCATCAGCAGCGAAGTCAAATGGGCCGGGTGGAGCAATTACACACGGATGCTCAGCGATACCGAGTTTGTAAGATCTTTTACCTTCACGCTAAAGTACGTGGTCGTTAGTACGATTTTGGTGAACATCGTTGGATTTGCGCTTGCTTTTGTTTTGAATATGGCTTTGAAAACGAAAAATGCGCTAAGAACCGTGTTCTTCCTGCCGCATGTCGTCGGCTCGCTTATCATCGGCTTTATCTTTCAATTCATTATTACACAAGGCTTTCCGCAAATTGCAAGCCTGACCGGCATCTCGATATTTGCAAAAAACTGGCTCAGCCTGCCGAGCTACGCATTCTGGTCTTTGGTGCTGGTAAGCGTATGGCATTACGCAGGATATTTGATGGTCATTTACTTGGCGGCACTGCAGGGCATTCCGACCGATATGATAGAGGCCGCACAGATGGATGGGGCCGGCCGCTGGCGGAGGCTGTGGAATATTATACTGCCGCTCATTATGCCGGCGATGACGGTATGCTTGTTCCTAGCGATCTCCCACGGATTCAAGGTGTTCGATCTGAATTTCGCGCTAACCAAAGGCGGACCGTTCGGAACGACGGAGTCGCTGGCGCTCCATATTTATTTGGACGCGTTCACAAAGAACGAATATACGTACGGCTCGGCTAAAGCCGTTGTATTCTTTATCGTGCTTGCCTCCATCACCGTGGTACAGGTGTTCGTCATGAAGCGGAAGGAGGTGGAGATGTAAATGAATGAACGTTATAACGCTGGAAAATTCATCATCGAGCTGTTCATGATCGCGCTTGGCGTTATCTTCTTTATTCCGCTTTATTTAACCTTCGTCAACGCCTTTAAAAGCTACAATGAGGTCCTTGCTTCGACGGCTTCCTTGCCGGAGCAGTTCCGGTTCACCAACTTCACTACCGTCTGGAATCAGATTCATTTCCCCGGGGTCTTCGCCAATTCGCTGATCATTACGGTAGCCGGCGTTCTCGGCATCCTGCTGATCAGTGCCGCGGCTGCCTACCAGCTGGTCCGAAATCCGGGAACGGTCAGCCATATTATTTTTCTGGTCATTCTGTCGTCGCTCGTCATTCCTTTTCAAACGATGATGATCCCCCTCGTCAAGGTGGCCAAAGACCTGCATCTGATCAACTCGCTGCACGGAATGGTCATCATGTACTGGGGCTTCGGCATCCCGCTCGCCCTGTTCCTGTACCACGGCTTCGTCAAGGGGATTCCGCTGGAGCTGGAGGAAGCGGCCACGATAGACGGCAGCGGGACGGTCGGCGTATTTTTCCGGATTTTGCTCCCGCTATTGGCGCCGATTACAACAACGATTGCGATCCTGCATTCGCTGTGGATCTGGAACGACTTTCTGCTGCCGTTCATCATGCTGAGCGCCAAGGCGAATCAGACGATTCCGCTCGCGACGTATGTATACTTCGGGGAATATACGAACCAATGGCATCTGGCGTTAGCTGCTTTGACGCTGGCGGTTTTGCCGATCATCGTATTCTTCCTGGCGATGCAGCGCTACATTATTCAAGGCATTACTGCGGGAGCGGTGAAAGGTTGACCGATTTCGGAGGAGCAGCCCCGCAATTGGGCGGTTCAATCATTTAGGAGGCTTATCATCATGACAACGATAAAAATAGGCGTTATAGGCTGTGGAGCCATTGCCAGAAGAAGACACCTGCCGGAATATGCGCAATTGCCGAATGTGGACATTGTTGCAGTCGCCGATGTCTTCGCAGGACGTGCCGAAGAAATGGCCGCACAATACGGCGCGAAGGCGTATACCGACTATCGCGAGCTGCTGCGTCACGAGGAGCTGGATGCAGTCAGCGTATGTACGCCGAATGCGCTGCATGCGCCGATCACCATCGCCGCCTTGGAGGCGGGCAAGCACGCGCTGTGCGAGAAGCCGATGGCGGTCAGCGAGGCGGAAGCGAGGGCGATGATCGCCGCATCGGAAAGAAACGGCAAGCTGCTCATGATCGGGCATAACCAACGCCTTATGCTGCCGCATCAAAAGGCGAAGCAGCTGCTGGCAAGCGGCGAGCTGGGCCGAGTATTAACGTTCCGCACCTCGTTCGGGCATGGCGGTCCGGAGTCATGGAGCATCGAAGGAGCCGGGGGCTGGTTTTTCAAGAAGGAGCTTGCGTTTATCGGAGCGATGGGCGATCTCGGCGTACATAAAGCCGACCTCATGCGCTATCTGCTCGGCGAAGAAATCATCGAGGTTGGCGCTTTCGTCGGCACGCTGCATAAGCCTAATACGGATGTGGACGACAATGCAGTATGCATCGTCAAGACGGAGAGCGGCATTATCGGAACGCTGGCCGCGAGCTGGACTTACAAAGCGAAGGAAGACAACAGCACCGTATTCTACTGCGAGCACGGCATATTGCGGTTGATCGAAGATTCAACCTATAACGTGATTGTTGAGAAAAACAATGGGGAAAAGGTACTGCATCAAATAGGCAAGGTGGCCACCAACGAGAAGCAGACGGAGAGCGGAATCGTGCGCGAATTTGCCGGCCATATTACGGCTAACACGAAGCCCGCGATTTCCGGCGAAGAAGGGATGAAGTCGCTCAAGATCATTCTGGCCGCTCTGGAGTCTGCCGAAACCGGCCGGATGGTACGGATCCCATTGTAAGCCCGTTAACGGGGCAATTGCTCGGCGAATTAGCAGGAAAGATGGAGCATCGAGGTTCGTATACTCTTATAGTGCAGTGCGCTGACCATAATGGACAGTGCTTCAGGCAAAGCAATGCTCTAAATATTCGGAATACTCAATTAATTATTCGTTAAGCACAAACATATACAGAAGGAGATGCAGAGAACTTGAAAACAAAACCGGTTGTAGGAGTCACTTTAGGGGATGCGGCGGGCATCGGCCCGGAATTGGTTGTCAAAGCGCTGCAAAATGCAGAAATTCGTCAGCTGGCCACATGGGTGCTGATCGGTGATGAGCGCGTGCTTCAGCAGGGGCAGGACGCAGCGGGAAGCTCGATTACTTACCGCAGCATAGACAATGTCGGGCAGGTAGACTCGGCAGATGATCTCTACTTCATTGATTTGCATAATGTACCGGCGAATGCGTATACGCCGGGCCAGCTATCGGTTGAGTCGGGCAAAGCGACAGGCGAGACGTTGACGTACGCGCTGAAAGTCGCGCAAAACAAACAGCTCGACGCTGTCATTTATGCGCCGATCAACAAGGAAGCGCTGCATAGCGGAGGATTCCACTTCCAGGATGAGCTGCATTTCTTCGCAGATCTGCTCGAGTGCAAGGAAGGCTTCAGCGAAATCAACGTCATGGATAATCTATGGGTGACCCGCGTGACGTCGCATATCGCTCTCAAGGACGTGAGCCGACTGGTTACGAAAGAACGAGTTGCCCGAATCATTCGTTTTGCCCATACCACATTAACGAATGCCGGTATAGCCAATCCGAGCATTGCCGTTGCCGCGTTGAACCCGCATGCCGGGGACGGGGGACTGATGGGAATGGAGGAAATTGAGGAAATCCGCCCCGCTATTCAGGAGGCGAAGCAGGAGGGCATTAACGTCGCTGGTCCGTACCCTGCGGACACGATCTTCCTGCGGCTCAAGACCGATCCGTTCGATTGCCTGGTCGGGATGTATCATGACCAAGCGCAAACAGGGATGAAGCTGATGGGCTTCAACAGAGGCGTTACCGTCAGCGGAGGACTGCCGGTGGTTATTACTACGCCGGCGCACGGCACCGCCTTCGATATTGCCGGCAAAGGCGTTGCCGATCCGGGTGCGATGGAGCAGGCGATGAAGCTAGCCGTTCGATTGATCGGATAATAGACGAAAAGGAGAGCATGCACATGAAACTGCCGCGGATGGTGCAGGTTAAGCAGCGTTTCGCCGGGCCTGCAGTGGAGCATATCGCAAGGGAAGTATGGGAGCAGCTAGCCCGTGCCGGCATTGATGAAGCCGTAACGCCGGGCATGAGAATCGCTCTGACGGCCGGGAGCCGGGGAATCGCCAACATCGCAGAGATCATCAAGGCGACAGCAGCGAAGCTCAAGTCGCTCGGCGCCGAGCCGTTCATCATTCCTGCAATGGGCAGCCACGGCGGAGCTACGGCGGAGGGCCAGGTGAAGGTGCTGGCCAGCCTCGGAGTGACCGAGGCGTACTGCGAAGCGCCGATCTTGTCGTCGATGGAGGTCGTGCAGATCGGCCGGACGGAGCGGGACATCCCGGTGTACATCGACCGCCACGCTTCTGAAGGGGACGGCATTATCCTGATCGGCCGCATCAAGGTGCATACCGATTTCAAATCGCCGATCGGCATCGAAAGCGGCATTATGAAAATGGCGGCGATCGGCCTCGGCAAGCATGAGCAAGCACTTGCGCTGCACAATTACGGCATTCAAGGAATCCGCGACTTCATGCCGGAGGTGTCGCGCGTCGTATTTGAGAAAGCGAACATTTTGTGCGGCATCGGCATCGTGGAGAACGCATATGAGCAAACGGCGGTAATCGAGGCGATCCCGACACCTCGTATCGAAGAAAGAGAGCGTGAGCTGCTCAAGCTGTCGGCTTCGCTCATGCCGAAGCTGCCGGTACAGCAGCTGGATGTGCTGCATGTCGACCGCATCGGGAAGAACTACAGCGGTACCGGCATGGATACGAACATTATCGGCCGCATGCGCATTCTAGGCGTCGATGAGCCGGCATCGCCTAATATCAAGTATGTGATAGCGGGCGATCTGAGCGATGAATGCCAGGGCAACGCGCTCGGGATCGGCCTTGCCGATTTGACGACGAAGCGGCTGTTCGAGAAGATCGATTATCACAAAACGAATGAGAATGTGATTACGAGCACGTTCCTGCATCGCGCATTGATTCCGATCATCTTGGACAACGACCTGGAAGCGATGAGAACGGCACTGCGCTGCTGCTGGGGTGTCAGTCCCGAGCAGGCCCGCATCATACGGATCGCTAACACGCTGCATCTGGAGCATATGTATGTGTCGGAATCGCTGATTCCTGAAATCGAGGCGCTGGACCACGTGAAAGTGGTCGGGGATTTGGAGGAAATGAAATTCGACGGCAGCGGAGTATTCATATAAACACGGTTTGATCTTAAGACACGACACTTAAGACAGTTCAAGCTCATGGGAGGCAATCGTATGAACAAGATTCGAGTCATTCAGGTCGGGGCCGGGAGGTTCGGGCAATCGTGGTTGAAGGTGCTATCCGAGTATGACCAGGTAGAGCTGGCGGCGGTTGTCGACGTAGTGCCGGACAATTTAGCGGCGGCATCGGCCATAACACAGCTTCCTGACAGCAGGCTGTTCGGCAGCCTGGATGAAGCGGCTCAGGCGGTAGAGGCGGATATGGCCTTGATCGTCACCCCTCCGGCTACTCATAAATCTATCGCTCTTCAAGCTCTGCAGGCAGGCTTGCATGTGGTGCTGGAGAAGCCGCTCACGCATACGTTCGACGAAGCGGCGGAGCTGTACGAGCAGAGCAAGCGCTACGACCGCAAAATCATGATCAGCCAAAACTACCGCTGGCGACCTTGTATCCAAACCTTAAAAAAGCTGCTGCAAGAGCAGATTATCGGCCGTGTAGGCTATATCGAATACGATTTCCGCAAGGCGCATCAAGTCGGGGGCTGGCGCAACGAGATGGACGAGATTTTGCTCGAAGACATGTCGCTGCATCACTTCGATATTATGCGGTTTATTTTGGACAAAGAACCGGTTGATGTATATGCGCAAAGCTTCCGTCCCTACTGGAGCTGGTTTAACGGCAATCCGTCGGCAAGCGTCGTCATCCGTTTCGAGGATAATATTCGTGTCAACTATTTCGGCAGCTGGGTAAACCGGGGCCGGGAGACAACATGGAATGGCGACATCCGCGTATACGGGGAGCACGGAGCCATCGAGATGACCGACGATCAGCTCTTCATATGGAAGCAGGATAAGGAAGGCGAGCCATCGGCAGTGGAGCTGCCGGAAGCAGCTTACGGCGACCGGATGTCTTCGTTGAACGATTTTGTCGAGGCGATCCGAAACCATCGGGAACCTGTAACAAGCCTTGCCGACAATATCAAAAGCTTCGCCCTCACTTGTGCGGCGATTCAATCGACCCGAGAGGGCCGTAGCGTCACCATCAACGATTTCATCTCCAAGTATACGAGGTGAGATACGGATGAGTAACAAGCAAATCAACGTCGGCATGGTCGGCTACAAATTTATGGGCAAGGCGCACAGCAATGCGTACAGCCGGATCGGGATGTTCTTCCCCGAGACGGTAACTCCCGTTATGAAAACGATATGCGGCAGAGACCGTCTAGCGGTCGTGCAGGCAGCGGAACAGTTCGGCTGGGAGGGCTTCGTCACCGATTGGAAGGAGCTGTTGAGCGACCCTGCGATTGAGCTCATCGATATTAATGCCCCGAGCGATGCGCATAAGGAAATCGCTATAGCAGCCGCCAAGGCGGGAAAGCATCTCTTTTGCGAAAAGCCGCTTGCCTTGAATTTGGCGGATTCGCGGGACATGCTGAAGTCGGCGGAGCAAGCGGGGATTAAGCATATGGTTGGATTCAACTACCGCTTCGCGCCTGCGGTCCAGCTGGCCAAAAAGCTCATTGAACAAAACAGGCTGGGGGAGATTTATCATTTTCGCGGCTGGTTTTTGCAGGATTGGCTGCTTGATCCGGACTTCCCTCTGGTTTGGAGGCTGCAAAAAGAAGTGGCGGGCTCCGGCTCCCACGGCGATTTGGGCGCGCATGTAGTCGATCTGGCCCACTATTTGGTCGGGAGCATGTCGGAGGTGATCGGCATGAGCGAAACGTTCGTTCCCGAGCGGCCGATGCCTACTGCAATGTCCGGTCTAAGCGCCAAGGGCAGCAAGGACGCCCCCAAGGGCAAAGTTACGGTCGATGACGCGACGCTTTTTTTGATCCGTTTTGCCGGCGGCGCTATGGGCAGCATCGAGGCAAGCCGGTTCGCCGCAGGCCATCGCTGTACCAATGCGTTCGAAATCAACGGAAGCAAAGGCAGCATCCGCTTCGATTTTGAACGGCTGAACGAGCTGGAGGTTTATTTTACAGACGACGATCCCGACGTTCAGGGCTTCCGCCGTGTGCTGGCGACGGATCCGGCTCATGCCTATATGGATGCATGGTGGCCTCCGGGACATACGATCGGTTATGAGCATACGTTTGTCCATGAAATTCGGGAGCTGATGGAGGCGATTCGCGAGGACCGGCAGCCGGTACCGAATTTTGCCGACGGCGTCATGTGCCAGCAGGTGCTTGAAGCGGTCGACTTGTCCATTGCCGAACGGAGATGGGTGAAAATTAGCGAGCTATAGCCATATTAAGCGAATAAAGGAAGTGGAACGATGCAACTCGGTGTTTTTTTGAAATTGTTTAGGACTCTCTCCTTGGAAGATGCCCTGGAGCTCGCAGCTAGCCAAGGCATTCAGACGGTAGAAATCGCTACAGGAGGATATGTGGGCAACCAGCATTTGAATCCGAAAGAGGTGCTCGGCAAGCCTGCTGAGATCGCCCGAATCAAGAGCGCTCTTGAGCGAAACGGCTTGACGATCAGTGCATTAAGCTGCCACGGCAACCCGCTGCATCCTAACCCGGCGATTGCAGAAGCTCATCATGATGATTTTATGAATACAATCCTGCTTGCTAAAGAGCTCGGTGTCGAAACGGTCGTCAACTTCTCGGGCTGTCCGGGGGAATCGGAGACGTCGCAGCGTCCGGCATGGATTACATGTCCCTGGCCGACGGATTTTCTGGAGACATTGACCTGGCAGTGGGAGCAAAAGGTTATTCCATATTGGAAGGATATGGGAAGAGCAGCCAGAGAGTACGGAATCCAAATAGCGGTGGAGCCGCATCCCGGCTTTGTCGTCTACAACTCGGAGACGGCGCTACGGCTCTGTGAAGAAGCCGGCGAGAACGTTGGAATCAATTTCGACCCCAGCCACTTGTTCTGGCAGGGCATGGATCCGATTGCGTGCATCGTTAGCCTGGGTGAGCGCATTTATCACTTCCATGCGAAGGATACGGCCATATATCAACGCAACAACGGGCTGAACGGCGTACTGGACACGAAGTCGTACCGCGATATCGCCAACCGTTCCTGGGCTTTCCGCACCGTCGGCTACGGTCATGGGCATGAAGTATGGAAGGAAATCATCAGCACACTGCGGACCTTAGGCTACAGCGGAGCTATTAGCATCGAGCATGAGGATGGGCTGATGTCCACCCGGGAGGGCTTCAACAAGGCGGTACAGTTTCTCCAGGAGGCAATGATTACGGAAACGTCCGGCGAGATGTACTGGGCTAGATAACGAGATAACCTGTTTCGGTCCCGATAAGAACCGTACACAGAAGAATGGAGGATGAGCAGCTTGAACACAGCGGGCAGCATCTATAGGGCCATTATGATGAAAAAGCAGGACAACGTAGCTACGGCATTGGAGGATATCCCGGCGGGCGCTGCGGTACAACTGCACGTCGACGACGCTAGCTTGACCGTGACATTGTGCGAGCCTATCGCGTTCGGACATAAATTTGCGGTTCGGCCGATCACTGGAGGAGAAGATATCCTCAAGTACGGCGAGGTCATCGGGATGGCAAACCGGGTCATTCAGCCGGGGGAGCATGTCCACGTTCACAATTTGGATGGAAAAAGAGGGCGGGGGGATCAAGTTGGTGCATAACGCGAAATTTTGGGGATACCGCCGCAAGGACGGACGGGTGGGAGTCAGAAACCATGTGCTGATCTTGCCTACCATTGTATGTGCGACACAATCTGCCGTTCGTATAACGGAGCTGGTGCAAGGCACCGTGTCGTTTATTCATCAGCACGGCTGTGCGCAGGTAGGAATCGACTACGAGCAAACGTTCCGCACGTACGTAGGCATCGGCAGCAATCCGAACGTGTACGGCGTCGTCGTGCTCGGTCTAGGATGCGAGACGCATCAAGGGCGCAGCGTCGCCGATGAAATCGCCAAGCGGACGGGAAAACCGGTCGAGCTGGTGTCCATTCAGGAGAACGGCGGCACGCTGATGACTATCGCCAGGGGAGCCCAGGTGGCGGCACGTATGGTACAGGACGCCTCCATGCAGCGTCGCGAGGAATGCGACATCAGCGAGCTGATCGTAGCCACGGAATGCGGCGGATCGGACGCCTGCTCCGGCTTGTCGGCCAATCCGGCCGTAGGCGTAGTGAGCGACATGCTTGTCGATGGCGGCGGGACGGCGATATTGGCCGAGACGTCGGAAATCATCGGCGCGGAGCATCTGCTCGCGAACCGTGCGGTAGATGACCGGGTCAGACAGCGCGTGTACGAGGTCATTCAGGCGATGGAAGCCAAAGCGATCATGATGGGGGTCGACATTCGCACCGGCAACCCGACGCCGGGCAACATTAAAGGCGGTCTCAGCTCGCTCGAGGAGAAGTCGCTCGGTGCCGCAGCGAAAGCCGGTTCCCGCCCGCTGCAGGAGCTGATCGATTATGCGGAGCAGCCGACGAAGAAAGGTCTCGTCTGGATGGATACGCCCGGACAAGATATCGAGCAGCTGACCGGCATGGTGGCCGGTGGCGCGCAAATTGTTTTGTTCACCAGCGGTCGCGGTACGCCGACAGGCTCCCCGATTGCTCCGGTCATCAAAATCGCCACGAATACTCGCATGTTCGAAACGATGGCGGACAACATGGATATGAATGCAGGCACCATTATAGAAGGAAAAGAATCCGTACAGGATGTAGGGCGCCGGATGTTTGACGAAGTGCTGGACGTGGCGAACGGCAAATGGACGAAGGCGGAAATTTTGAAGCAGTACGACTTCGGAATCAATCGGATCGGTCCTACGTTTTAATAGCACGGTTGGAGGGAGAGCAGAACCATGAAGAAAATCAAAGCGGCGATCCTGGGGTCGGGTAACATCGGCACGGATTTGATGTATAAGCTGGAGCGCAGCGAATGGCTGGAGCTGACCGCGATGATCGGCATCGATCCGGCTTCCGATGGATTGCAACGAGCGCGCTCTCGCGGTTACGCGACTTATGATAACGGCATTCAGGCGATCTTGGATCGCCCGGAGCTGGCGGATATCGTATTCGACGCGACGGCAGCCAAAGCGCATGTAAGACATGCCAAGGTGCTGAAGGAGCTGGGCATCACCGCCATCGATCTGACGCCTGCGGCGCGCGGACCGTTCCTGTGCCCGGTCGTTAACTTACGCGACCATTTGGAAGCGCCAAATGTGAATTTGATCACGTGCGGAGGGCAAGCGACGATTCCGATGGTTCATGCAGTGAACCGGGTGGCGGACGTCACTTACGCGGAAATCGTAGCGACCATCTCGAGCAAAAGCGCAGGTCCAGGTACTCGCTCGAATATCGACGAATTCACGAGTACGACCCGGCGCGGGCTGGAGGAGATCGGCGGAGCGGACCGCGGTAAGGCGATTATTATTCTTAATCCGGCCGATCCGCCGATTATGATGCGGAATACGGTGTACTGCCAGGTGCGGAACATGAATAAGGAGGCCATCAGACAATCTGTGCAAGAGATGGCTGAACAGGTACGGGAGTATGTGCCGGGCTACCGGCTTAGGCAAGACGTCCTGTTCGATGAAGACAAGGTGACGATCTTCATCGAGGTGGAAGGAGCCGGCGATTATTTCGAGCCTTATGCCGGCAATCTCGATATTATGACGGCTACCGCCGCCCGGATCGGCGAAGAGTTCGCCCGGTACCGGCTGGCGGCGGCCCCGGCAGGGAAAGGAGGCGACGCTAATGCTGCGCAATAGCGATAAGCCGGTCCGCATAACGGAAGTATGTTTGCGGGACGGCAGCCATGCGGTGGCCCACCAATTTACGGTGGAGCAGGTGCGGTCCGTTACCCGGGCGTTGGACGACGCAGGGATGCATTACATCGAAGTGAGCCACGGCGACGGACTGGGAGGCTCGACGCTCCAGTACGGGCGCTCGCTCGTCGATGAGATGAAGCTGATCGAAGCGGCGGTCGACGAATGCAAGCAATCCGCCGTTGCGGTACTGCTCATCCCCGGCATCGGCACGGTGCACGAGCTGAAGCAGGCCCGCTCGCTCGGCGCACAGCTGGTGCGCGTTGCGACGCACGTTACGGAGGCGGACGTATCCGCCCAGCATCTGTATGCCGCGCGCGAGCTTGGCATGGAAGCGCTCGGCTTCCTCATGATGGCGCATTCCGCGCCGGTCGAGGTGCTCGTGGAGCAGGCGCAGAAGATGGAAAGCTACGGCGCGCAGGCGGTCTATGTCACCGACTCGGCAGGAGCGATGCTGCCGGAGCAGGTGCGCGAGCGCGTGAAGGCGCTGCGCAGCTCCTTGTCGTGCGAGATCGGCTTCCACGCGCACAACAATCTTTCTCTCGCCGTCGCGAATACGCTCGTTGCGATGGAGGAGGGTGCCACGCGCATCGACGGCAGCGTGCGCTGCCTTGGCGCCGGCGCCGGCAACACCCAGACCGAGGCGCTGATCGCCGTTCTCCAGCGCATGGGCGTCGACCTCGGCATCGATCTGTACAAGATGATGGATCTCGCCGAGAGCGTGGTCGCTCCGGTCATGCACCGCGTGCCGGAGATTAACAAGGGCAGCCTCGCGATGGGCTACGCCGGCGTGTACTCCAGCTTTCTGCTGCATGCAGAAAAGGCAGGCAAGCGGTTCGGCGTCGACCCTCGCGATATCCTGCTTGAGCTCGGCCGGCGCAAAGCCGTAGGCGGTCAGGAGGATATGATCGTCGACGTCGCCGCAAGCTTGCGCACGCGGCTGTAAGGAAGCAGCTTCCGCGCAGGATGTAACCGCATAATAGCTCAATCTCAGCACCGGACTTTTGTCCGGTGCTTTTTGTGTCCGGTGCTTTTTGGATGCTGATTAACCGAGTTTACCTATACATGCTAAAGTGATGATTTGGTAGTTCTATGAGAACAAGTACTTCAACATATCCGATTGCGGTTATTTGGTTTATTTGGTGTACACTCGCAGGTGCTGCACTTGTTCATTTATGCAACTAAATCGCAACTGGATGGGAGGTTGCGGGCTGTATTATGATCGAGGTGCTTAAGCTGCAATCTATTAGATGTGGAGGAACCCATAATGATCATCGATGGAAGCGGGAAAGCGAGCAAGATTACAGAAGCTTCAGCTGCCTACACAGCAGTTGTCCCTGCACCTGACTTCAGCCGGATCCGACCGGACGATTTCGCGGATGACGATTACATATCCCCTCATGTATGGCCCAGCGACCGCCGGGGCATTCCGTATTACTACAAGCATTTCCACACGGTGGCAAACGCAGTGCGGCTGGAGGAGCCTCATCGTGGTTTTATCGATCTGGTGGTTCATCGCAGTCCCGAGCATAATTTCCCGTACAATGCACGCGTTCAAGAGAATCACCTGTGGTTTGCTTACTTTTACACGAACCCGGCGCCATGGAATATGTACTATGGGATGCCCCAGGTACAGCACCGGCTGGAGGCGATACTGGAGCACCTGCTAACCTTGCAGGGGCCGAAAGGAGCGTTCTCCGAGTACAGCCCGGAGGGATACAATTTACCGGGAACGTCGTTCGCGCTCCAATTCCTCGGCCAAACCGTACGGTTGCTGAAGGAGGCCAAAGCGGCAAATCCTGACTTTCCTTTCATTAACGAAGATCTTTATACCAGAGTGATTGAAGCGAGCCGGAAGGCGATTGAACATGTCTTGCATGACAGCAGGCTTTGGGAGCATGGAACCGGCTTTACGAACCAATATACTTTGATGTGGTCGGCAACCGCAGCCTATTTGGCTATCCATCCGGATGAGGCGATCGAATCGAAGCTTCGTGAAAGGATGGCCCAATCTGCAAGCGCCTTCATCAGTCCGGCAGGATTTTATTACGAGAATAACAGCTATGATATGGGCTACAACGTGGGCGTCCATATTCAGAATATGATGGCGGACTACTACTATTTCAGGAAAACCGAGCTGGAGCAGGAAGTAGTGGAGAAGGAGAGCAGGTTTATTGAGTGGTTGTCCTACAATCTGGTGTTAGAGCCGGACGGATCGTTCTTCACGTCGAATGCGTCCGCTTCCTGCCGTACGGAATCCGCCCACTATGAGAGAAAGGATATTCCGCTTGCGGAGAAGCTGCTGCTGGCTAGAGCTTTTGTCAAATCGCAGGAAGAGGTCGCGAGAGATATCCAGAGGGCGAAAGGCGAGATCATGAAGGACGGCAGCTGGCCCAATGTGCCGGAGCTGAATAAGACAGGAGGCAATTCCTTTAATCCCTACGGGCTCTATAACCGTATCTTGTACCGGTACTATCCAACGGAGGCCGAACGTAAGGAGGCCATTGCCAAGCTTCCGTATAGAGCAAGCGAAAGATTCAACCATCAGCGCAACGACGACCGCAGCGGTCTGCAGTTTACCTACGTACGGCGGCCGTCCTATTATGCGGCTTTTGCGGCCGGACCTCAGAAGGTGAACGCGCAAGTATTCGGACTCGGTCTGCTGTGGCATCCGCAGGGCGGTATTCTTCTATCCAGTCAGACCGAAGCGGGAGCCTTGAAAGGAAGCAAAGGGCTGTCCTGGGGGACGAAAAAGGATGGCGAACCTCGGGTATACGAGAACGGAGATGTCTGCCCGCGATACTACGTAGACCTGCAAGAAATACCCCCTGTACGGGGCTGCACCGATATAGCTCAGGGCGATATGGAAATGAGATATGAGCTCGGGGCTGAGGGTGAGAAAACCGTCCGCTTCGGGGAAAATGCCATTGCTGTGACCGTCCGCCATCTCGGCCGCATCGAAGAGCAAATTCCGCTCATGGTTGCTCCTGGCGACCGGATGGTTGTGGAAGACGGTGAGATCGCTCTGTATAGGCGCGATATCGTGCTGCGTATCCAATTCGAAGGAGATGCGGTTGCCAAGCTGGTTCCCAAGCCTTTCCACATCTACACCCGCCAAATGCAGATACTTACCCTGGAAGCCAAAGAAGCTCTTCAATATACCTTTAAGATGGAATCGTGTTAAACACAGACTGAATCCAGGCGCAGATCCGATAGTTTATACCTATTGTGAGTTCTGCGTCTTTTATAAATCCTGTAATGTATGCACTTACATTAACATATATGGATTTTGTTCTTACAAGAAAGTGCTGTCTAAAATGGAAGGGAGCCGATGCTGAACTCAAAGTGCTTATGATGCATTACTGCTTTTCGTTTGTGCCAAGATCGAGAGGAAAGAAAAGGAGGCTTGCGAGTTGATAAAGATGAAACCGTTCCTGCCTTTTGCAACCCTGTTAACCGTATGTATCGCGATACTAACCGTGCTTCTAGCCCCGGTGCCATTTACTCCATCAGTCAGCGCCAGTGAGGAGCCTATGACGGTCATTGACGAAAATGCCGATTACTCCAAGCTTTTTTACAAAACAAGTA
Source organism: Paenibacillus sp. NPDC056579 (assembly GCF_042793215.1). Lineage (NCBI taxonomy): Bacteria > Bacillati > Bacillota > Bacilli > Caryophanales > Paenibacillaceae > Paenibacillus > Paenibacillus sp. NPDC056579. Next base: position 78,886 of record NZ_JBHTVD010000011.1, on the reverse strand, counting down.
ATATTGCAATAAGCTCTAGCAGCCCCGAGCGGTATGGAGGCGATAGCTCCAGATTTTACAAAACGTCGAATGGGGAAGCTTATGTCATTTACGAGACTCCGAATGCAGATATTCGTGTCTGGAGCGGCTTCCAGATTGTGACGTGGTACAATCGAAGCGGCACGGGTGTCATACCTGGGGATATGTCTTTTGAGGCTTCGCCGGACAACTCCGTATACACTCCGATGGAAAGTGTTGTCAAAACGGTCAGCACGGATCCGTTGGTCGGGGGCTGGGGCAAGGTGAGCTGGGATGCGACGGCACTGCCTGCCGGGACCCGATATGTCAAGATCGTGTTCGGAGATACGGCAGCGCATCCGAGCTCGTGGGCCATCCAGATCGGCAAATCGACCCTGTACTCTGTGTACAACCGGTTGGCTCTTCAAGAAGAGATCGACGCCTCGCAATCCGTGCTGAATAGCGCCGTAGTCGGTAACGGCCCCGGACAGTATCCTCAAGCGGCTGCCACCGCGTTCGCTTCGGCGATTGAGGCCGCACGGGCTGTCAACAATAATCCCGATGCATTGCCGAACGAAATGCAGTCCGCCTACAACCAATTGAAGCAAGCGCGCAGCACGTTTTTGAACGCAGTCAACATGGCCTTGAATTGGCCTGCCGGCGCTACAATTACGTCTACTTCATCAAGTCTTAATCACATAACGGTGACCTGGCCTGCCGTAATGGAAGCGAACCAATATGCCGGCGTCACCTATCACGTGTACCGGAACGGCAGCGAAGCGGCAACCGTTACGGGAACGACCTATACGTTTAACGGGCTCAAGCCCCAAGCCAAGTACGAGTTCAGTGTCGTGACCCGTGCGGGAACCAATCAATCGAAGCTGCTAGGTCCTGCAGTACTCGCTACGAGCGATATCGGAGCCGTTCCAGCTCCCGATTTCAGCTTGATCGATCCCGATGACTTTGCCGATGAAGATTATATTTCGCCGGAGGTTTGGGTGAACGACCGCCGTGGAATTCCTTATTACTACAAGCATTTCCACACGGTGGCCAACGCAGTAAGGCTGGATGAGCCGGATCGCGGATTTATCGATATCGTGGTGCACCGGGATCCGAAAGATAATTTCCCTTACAATGCGCGCATTCAGGAAAATCATCTATGGTTCACCTATTTCTATACGAACCGGGCCTCGTGGAACATTTACTACGGGATGCCACAGGTGAAATACCGTTTGGAAGCGGTGCTTGAGCATCTGTTATCCCTGCAGAGCCCGCAAGGAGCTTTCTCCGAATACAGTGCAGGGGGCTACAATTTGCCGGGAACGTCGTTTGCCCTGCAATTTCTCGGTCAAACCGTTCGTCTGTTGGAGGAGGCCAAAGCGGCGGACCCCAGCTTCCCATCCATTGACGAAGCTTTGTACAACCGAGTAATCGAGGCAAGCCGTAAAGCGATCGTGCATGTGTTGAACGACAGCGCCTTCTGGACGCACGGCACCGCCTATACGAACCAGTATACGCTCATGTGGTCCGCCACCGCCGCCTATTTGGCCTATCATCCGGATGCGGCCATCGATGCGAAAATGCGCGAGAGGTTCGATCAATCTGCAGCGGCGTTTATCAGTCCGGCGGGATTTTATTATGAGAACAGCGGGTATGATATGGGCTACAATGTAGGCGTCCATATTCAGAATATGATGACGGACTATTACTATTTCAAGAATACCGATATGGAGCAGAAATTGGTTACCAAGGAAAGCAAGTTCATCGACTGGCTGTCCTACAATCTGGTCCGTGAGCCGGACGGCTCGTTCTTTACGTCCAATGCGGCGCCGTCGGGACGTACAGACTCAGGTCATTACGCGAGAAAAGATATCCCTCTTGCGGAGAAGCTTCCACTGGCAAGAGCGTTTGTCAAAACCCGGGACGAAGCGGCGGCGGAAATCGTGCAGGCTAAAAGCGATATCGTCAAGAACGGCATCTGGCCGAATGTGCCGGCCCTTTCTTTGAACGGAGGAAACTCGTACAATCCGTACGGACTGTACAACCGGATTCTGTACCGCTACTATCCAACGGAAGCGGAGCGTGCGGCGGCGGTTGCCCAGCTGCCATACCTTGCGAGCGAACGTTTTAATCACCAGCGCAATGACGATCGAAGCGGGCTGCAGTTTACTTACGTGAGACGTCCGGACTATTATGCGGCATTCAACGCAGGGCCCAAGAAGGCGGCCATGCAAGCCTTCGGGATTGGATTGCTCTGGCACCCCCAAGGCGGTATTATGGTGTCCAGCCAGACGGAATCCTCGTCGGCTTCAACAAATCGAGGATTATCATGGGGAACAATGAAAGCTTCGTCCAATAGGGTATACGAGAACGGAAATGTGCTGCCGACCTATCGAATCAACGGACAAACGCTTCAGCCGGCTATCGGGCATGGCGATGTAGCGCAAGGTCAGATGGAGGTTCAATACAATCTGGGTACAGCCGGAACGAAATCGGTAACCTTCCTGGAGGACGGTATATCGGTGCAGGTCCAGCATGCCGAGCCGTTTGTGGAATACGTGCCGATCGTGGTAGGAGCAGACGATCAAGTCATGCTGAACGGCGGAAGCTTCACGTTGGTCCGTGGCAACGCCGTGCTGCACATCACCTTCGACGAAGGGGTGGAAGCGAATCTTGAGCAGAAGGGATACCGGATTTACGACAAACGAATCCATATGCTCAAGCTGCAGGCCAGCGGCTCCTTGACCTATACGATGACGATGTCGACGGACGAGACGGCACCTGTGTCGACGTCGGCCATAGTGCCTTCGGAGCCTGCCGGAGACAACGGCTGGTACACCGGTGATGTCACGGTAACGCTGAACGCGACGGATGAAGGGACCGGTGTGGCGCGTACGGAATACCGTCTGAACGGAGGAGAGTGGAGGAGCTACGAGGGTTCGATTCCTATTGCAACCGAGGGAACGAATGTGCTCGAATACCGCAGCTCGGATCAAGCCGGCAACACGGAAGAGATCCGTACGGCTACGATACCGGTCGACCGGACGGCTCCGACGATAATCGTCGTGCCGGATCAGGCGAAACTGTGGCCGCCGAACGGACGGATGACGCCGATCCGGGTGACCGTGCAGGAGGCTGACTCCATCTCCGGTATAAGCACAGTAACGCTGGACTCCATCGTTAGCAGCGAGCCGGACACGGAAGGTGTTGCTGACGCGGACTACGGGACGAACGATACCGAGTTCCGGCTTAAAGCGGAAAGGGCGGGAGAGGGATCGGGGCGGGTCTACACGATTACCTATACGGCTGCCGATAAAGCGGGACACAAGACCAGTGCTTCGGTCACTATCACAGTTCCTCACGATGCTGGACAGGAATAACGGTGCAAGCAAAAAAAAGCGTTTGGTTGAATGACCAAACGCTTTTTCTCTGGGCTGGCATTACTTGGCTTTCACTTCCTTGGCTGCCTTGGCCGCTTCGATGGCTTTATTGATTTCTTCCTCGAAGCTTCTTAACGCCGTGTTGGAATCCGTCTTGTCTTTAATCATCGTGGCGAAGGAGCTGCCGAAGTCTACGCCGACGTCGGTCAGCTTGGAATCCCGCGGTTCCATGGGAGGGGCGTCGGGATAATAGAATAACGCGCCTACGTTTTTGCCAGCCCATTCCGGCACATTTTGGCCGAATGCTTTTTTCACGGCAGCGCTCTTGAGTGTTGTCCCTTGGCCATTCTTGGACAGAAGCGTCTGCATTTCCTCGGAGAGCATGTAGGAGATGACCTCGAAGGCTTCGTCTTTATACTTCGACGTCTGCGCGACGAACAGCGACAAAGTGGCCGGCTTGAACCCGGTATTCGGACGCTCCTTCAGGCCGGGCACGGATACCACGTCCCAATTGAGCTGCGGATTGGCGCGAACCGCACCGACAATCGCCGAATGGCTGTTGACCATCGTGGCAATCGTCCCTTTGGAGAAATCGCCCAACGGAGCGATAATCGCGCCAGGAATTTCGAAGAAGCGTCTCAAGTTGTCGTACAGCAGCTTGTAGCCGTCATTATGAATGGTGGCTTTGTCTTCCTTTGTATGCAAAGGACTGATAGAGAGCTGGTTATTCAGCATAATATTATTAGGCTGTGTCGTAAAGCCCTGGTAAGTAACGGCCCCGTCCTCCCGGGTCAATAGCCGGGACAGCTCATAGACATCGTCCCAAGTCATGCCGTCCTTCGGGTAAGCGACGCCAAACCTGTCGAAGATATCTTTGTTGTAAAATAACGCGTACTTATTCATCGTAAACGGCAGGCTGTACAGCTTTTTCTCGCTGTTTTGCGCGAGCGTGTGGGCCAATACATTGGGTTCAATGCTGCCCAGATCGAAATTGTGTTTTTTTACCAGCTCCTGCAAATCATAATGGAAGCCGTTCGTAATGACCCTGCTTGTCGTGAATGCGGTCGATTCATAAATAATGTCTGGCAGCGTTCCCTGCGCAATCAGGTCGGCGTACTCGCTGCCTTTCCCCCTGTTAATAAAATTCAACGTAATGTGAGGGAATTTCGCCTTTAGGGCTTCCTGGATCGATGGGTCCAGGGTAGCCTCGAGCGAGCTTTGCGCGAAGTACCAGGTCAGCGTTATCGGATCCTTCGGCTTCTGTGAAGCGGGATCCCCTGCAGGTTCGATCGGCTCGCCCCGGCTGCAGCCGTTCAATAATGCACCGATCAGAAGGCAGCTTAACCAAACGGTTTCTCTCTTTTTGATCATAACAATCAACCTCCGTTTTTCATGTGTGCTCTGCCGGCACCCTGTCAATGAAAATCATGATGGTATAGTTGTCACGCGTGCTTTCACGAGGGTTCCGTTGGAACGGACCAAACGATTCATTTAGCGGATAAAAACGCTTACAAAATGTGGATATCGTTATGGTACAATAAATGATAAGCATGATATAGTTGAGGTTTTGTTGATTATATTACGAAAGGCATGTGAACCTATGGCCAGAAAAAAATCTGTCACTTTGCCTATGTTAGCCGAAAAGCTGCAGTTAAGCGTGTATACCGTATCCAAAGCGCTGCGGGGACTGCCCGGAATGTCCGAGGCGACTAGAAGGGAAGTCATCCTGCTGGCCAAGGAGCTCGGATATTTAACGAAGGATCAGGAGCGCAGCCTCCTGTATGAAGGCATTCCGCGGCTTTCCATTCAGCAGAGGCGCTTCCTGATGGTTACGACCTCGCATTTCTCTTTTACCTTTCAGCAATTATTCCTTGGCTTGAAGGAGAGAATGCACGAGCTGGGCCATAAGGTAGATATGGCTTTTATGCCGGCGACTCTTTCGACGGAGGGGTTCAAGGAATGGGTAGATCAAGAGGGGATCATGTACTCGGACGGCCTGTTTCTCGCCCCGCTTATACCTGAGCCGCTGGAGGCCTTGCTATTGGAGCTGAGACTGCCGCGGGTTTTGATAAATTTTCCGCCTGTAGGAGCCCGAGTGGACAGTATTATATGGGATATCCATGACGCAACGATTCAGTCGGTCCGTTACCTGATCGCGAACGGTCACCGCAACATCATGTATGTGGGGGATACGACGACAACCCGAGGCTATAAGCATCGCTGGGATGTTTTTCAGCTGACGATGAAGCAGGAAGGCATCGAGGTGGAAGAGAGCAGCCACTTTATTAGGATTTCAACGAAGGATCCTGAGTGGATTGCCACGTTCCAGAACCATCTGGAGCGGAACAATCCGACGGCACTGATCTGTTCTTCCCATGGGACGAATTTGTCATGGTTGTTCTACGCATGCAGCGAGGCGGGCCGCAAGATTCCCGGCGACGTGTCGATCATCCTCATCGATAACCTGCAAGCGAGCACCGTTCCCGACATTACGCGCCCCGTGCTGTTTATGCAGGAAACGGGGTATCGGGCTGCCGACCGGATGCTGTGGCGAATTGCCAACACTCAGATGCCCTACGAGCATATTCGAGTACAAGGAACGTTCTTCGAAGGGGCGACCGTCAGGAATTTGTTGGCGGTTGAACAAGGTACAACCCAATAGCGACGAAGCCTATGGACTCTTAATAAATTGATACGCCAACGCAGTGAATAGGGGCTTCAGGGATGGCATCACCTGTAAATAATTGTAAATTATTAAAATCGCTGGAGCGGACTCTCGGCTGCTCCCCGATGAAATCATTCGCTCCCTGCTTAGGGGAGCGTTGTTTGTTTACCGTCGCGATAGTGCTGCGGCGCGACTCCTTCCACCTTTTTGAACAGGCGGCTGAAATAAAACGGGTCCGAATACCCGACTTCCATGGTTATTTCTTGAATACTTTTGCCGGTATGAAGCAGCAAATGCTTGGCTCTCTGGACCCTGAGCTGTTGGATATATTGAACCATAGGGATTCCCGCGTATTTCTTGAACACTTGGCATAAATATTCGTATTTGTAGTCTAGTGTCCGTTCCAGCCTCTCTCTAGTGATGTCGGATTCGTAGAAATTGTTCAAATGATTGACCAATTTGCGAAAGGTAAAGTATGAGACCGGGAAAGCCGTGTCGAGATCGCTTTGCTCCAGAAAGTCACTTGCGATGAAACCGAGCATTTCCGCGAGAAGCAGCGTGCTTTGATAACGAAAGTAGCCTTGGGGCTTCCTCATCGTTTCCACAAGCTGCTCAAATCGGCTGAGCAGATGATAGCGCTTCTGGTTCTTGTACATTCGGGGGACAATGAGCAGATCCTCATGGTTGATCTCGACGGTTCGCAGCTCGGTTCGTTCGGCATGGATAATATTAAGCTCAGTGGAGCGATTTATATTGATAGTGTCCAGTCCGGGACTGCAGGAAAATTGGGCCCAAAAGAATTTGCCCTGCCGTACGTCCGGATTCCATCCGTTATGCTGCTCCCACGGTCCAAGCAATAGCGAATCCCCGGCTTGCAAGACCATCCGGCTTCCGCCCGCTTCCAAATGTACCGCTGCTTCTGCCGCGACGATCAGCTCATAGTACGGATTATAATGCTTATCGAAAAACGAAGAGTTGGTATTCACATCGAAAAGATCGGCCCACTTCACGTCCAGTACGGATAATCGCGACATTGAATAATACATGAAATGACTCCCGTTCCTATTTTTTGGGGAAACATCTTAATCGCGTTAATGGCCTCCGGCAAAAAGCAAATTTATAATCGGTTTAGGCTTACGTCGATTATATCATAACTGAAAACGGTTGAAGGGGGCGGTATATTTGAAAGAATTAAATGTATTAAACGAACTAGATTATTATCGGATTGTATACGGAGGCTGGCTGGGCAAAAATATAGGGGGGACGCTCGGCGCGCCGGTAGAGGGCGTTAAGGATCTATTGGCATTGACGTTCTATCCGAAGCTGCCGGACGGACCGCTCGAGAACGATGATCTTGATCTTCAGCTGGTTTGGCTGCACGCGTTGGAACAGTACGGCCCCGGGCTGACGGCTCGAGAGCTGGGACAGGAATGGCTGGAGCACATTTTTTTCCCTTTTGACGAATACGGTTACGCGCTGACCAATTTACGAAGAGGATTGATTCCTCCATTATCCGGTTCGTTCAACAATCCGTTCACGAATTGTATGGGATCTCCTATCCGTTCTGAAATATGGGCCATGATCTCTCCAGGCTTACCGGAAAAGGCGGCTTATTATGCCTATCAGGATGCTATCGTCGATCACGCGGGCGGAGAAGGGGTATACGGAGAGATGTTCTTCGCCGCCATTGAGAGCGCCGTATTCTTCGAGAAGGATCGCGACCGTCTGATCGAGATCGGCCTGCAGTACATTCCTGCTTCCTGTCGGACCTATAAAGCAGTACAAGATTTGATCCGCTGGCATCAGGAAGGGAAGAGCTGGACGGAGGCCCGATCGCTGATTCTGGAAAGGCACGGTAGCAACAATTTTACCGATGCACCGCAAAATATCGCGTTTACGATATTGGGGTGGCTGTACGGCACAGATTTCGAAGATGCGATTCTGAAGGCTGTCAACTGCGGTTACGATACGGATTGCACGGCAGCTACGCTAGGTGCCATATTAGGCATGCTGCTGGGTCCGGACGGGCTCCCGGACAAATGGGTGAAGCCTGTCGGTGACCGGGTTGTCGTCAGCCCGCCTATCAAAGGGTTCCCCGCACCTAGGAATCTGGATGAATTAACCCGCCGCACGATTCGTATGGGGAAACAGGTCCTGGCTGCATCGGATTCAGGTATTACGGTTCACCCCAATGAACCAAGCACATGGGATAGGCATTACCATACTTTGGAAGAAGTTAGAGAGCTGTGGGACAGGACTCCAACCTCGAATCAATATTTGCTCCCGCGGGGAACAGTGCAGAGCCCTTCACTTGAGCTGATCATCGAGTACGGCCCGGAAGGACCTGCTATAGGTAAGAATCAGACGAAAACACTGCATTTCACTCTAATCAATCGCTCGCTGACCGCCATCGCAGGAAAACTCTCGCTTGACCTGCCGCAAGGGTGGAAGGGTCCGGATGCATTCGAGACGGTCATGCAGCCGAATGAACGTACGCAATGGGATGCCGAGATTGGTTCGTCTTCTTCTGCAGGAGCTTATCATGAGCTTGCTTTGGTCTGGACAAGAATTCACGATCAAGTGGTATGGGCAGCGGAGAAGGTCCCGTTTACCCTGATTGCCTCTTCACACTGGATAGTATGGGGGCCTTCTAGCAGCGATGGGATTGAAGCTGATTTCTCCGGGAACCGTCTTGCATGGGATAAGGCGGTCGGAATGGATGGAGATGGACGATACAGGGCTGTATCGAAGCTCCATAATCCGTCTGATCGGCAAGTGAGGTTGATCGCAGCGGCGAATAGTCCCATAACGCTCAAGCTGAACGGGGAGGTCGTAATCGATTGCAAACATGCTCCCCACTTTATGCCTGCTTATCACAGGGCGCCTAAAGAGCAGCAGGTTGAGTTGACGCTGGCGGCAGGAGTTTACGAAGTTGAGGTGGAAGCTTACCAAAGCGGCGTGCCGCTGCAGGCTTATATATTGCCGGTTGCGACCCGGAATACTAGTGAACCAGGACCTTGCTATTACTACACCGATATGCTTTTTGATATAGAGCTGTAGCAGGTTGCATTGCATGCACTTTATTATAGGCGGCAGCTCTAGTTTTCAGGAAATTTGTCGCTGGAAAGCGGTCAATGGACGCAACGTTAAGGAGGTAGCCCCTCATCGCGATATCTCTGTGCCCGTTTCACCGCTCCCTAAGCGAGTCCCAATCGTTGACGATCCCTTCCGTTGGAGAGTGTTGCCCAAGTTGATGTGGACCGCAGATCCGTTATTTTACCAAAAATGCCTCTATTTGCAGGCTGATCGGACTACAGGTCCTTTATTTTGCGTATATACACATTTTCCCCTGTTAAAATAATCCAATAACGGACTCTCGGTCCGATCACACTTCAAAAGCAGCATCATTTCTGGAAATAACGGATCTCCTGTCCGATCTTTTTGACAAACTAGTCGGAAAGGGCATACCCCACTGAATATTCGTTATCGCCTTTGATTTTTCAACAAACCCTGCTTCCGTAGGGAAATTATCATCGTAAGTGTAGATATCGCCGGAGGCAGCGGATTTCTCATCTTGGCATCGGACATTGTCCGGTGCTTTTCTTTTATCCTGCATCAGGGACTGCTGATCAATCGCTTATCAGCTTCTTTATCTTTTGTTCCAACTGCTCGCGGTCCAACATGTACAACACGTCGACGACCTTACCGCTTTTGTCGATCAGAAAGCTTGTAGGAATAGCCCGTACCTGGTACGGTCCGGTCGCGTCTCCTTTCGGATCGAGCAGGACGGGAAACCGGAAGTCGAACTCCTTGACGGTGTCCTTCACATCCGCAATCGTGTCCAGATGCGTTGCGTTCACGGCATAAAGGTCGATCCGATCTTGATATTGATCGTACAGCGCTTTTAAATCCGGCGCTTCCTGCCGGCAAGGTCCGCACCACGAAGCCCAGAAGTTCAAGATCAGCGGTTTGTCCCGGGTCCCTCCTACGTGATACGGCTGCCCTTCGAGCGAAGCCAGCTCGAAGGATGGCGCCAGATAGCCGGCTTGCGGCCCGGTATCCGCCGGCTTCGCTGTGTCACTGACTTGGAATACATTCAAATATACGGTTACGCCAATGAATAACAGAATGATGATGACAATAATCCGATTTCGCATTATACCCATTCCCCCGCCTGCGGTTAGCAGCTGCCGCCGATGCCGGGCAGCGCTTTAAGCTGAATCCCATGAGGCTGTGTACCGACGGTAATCCGGTCGACAACCTCCTGCTTCTCGGTATCTATCACAGCTACCTGATTGGAGCCGCTGAGCGTCACGTAAGCTTTCGTTTGCTGCCGGTTGAACGAAATATGCTTGGCTCCCGGAAGGCCGGTTATCGTCTTCAGCGCTTTATTGCTTTGCAAGTCGACAAAAGTAACGGCGCTGCCTTCCATTCCTGTGACAATTGCAGTCTGTCCGTTATCGGTTACGACGACATCCGTCGCTCCGTCAGCCACGTCGATTTTGCCGAGCTGCTTGCCGTCGGCGGTATCGTAAATTTCCAGGGCGTGGTCTCCGGCAGCCGGTACGTACAGCTTTTTCCCGTCGTCGCTCACTTTGACGGCACGCGGGATTTTACCGGTAGCGATGGTGCGCTCGACCGTCTTCGTTTTCACATTCACAATATATACTTTGTGGTTCTCATGATCGCTTACATACAGCTTATCGCCGAGCAGGGAAAGATAGTTCGTTTTGGCGCCAGTGCCCAGATCGATTGTTCCCGCCTCTTTTCCTTCCTTCGTGTCGACGAGATAGACAAACTGGCTTGCTACGGCAGCGACATATAACGTTTTATTATCGGGGGACAGCACCATGCCGTGCGGCATAGGGCCGACAGGTACTTCCTTCACGACCTTCAGCGTCTGCGTATTGATGAAAGAAATGGTGCTGCTGTGCTGGTTGGCCGCATAAGCTTCGCGCATCGTACTCGAGAAGATGACGGTCGACGGGGATTCCGACACCGGGATGTTCCCGACCACCTTGCTGGTGACGACATCGATAACGGAGATGCTGTTCTCTTTCTCGGAAGGGACATAGAACTGGATGCTCGTCAATTTGCCGGCCGCCGGCTGATTGGCTGCCGCCGATCCTTCAGCGTTAGCAGTCTTTCCTTGCAGGCGCTGTTCCGCCTCTTGCTTCGTTTCCAGGGCGCATCCGCTTAACAGCACGGTTAACGATGCGATAACAAGTAACCCTTTTTTGTACGTAATCATTGCAGGCTCTCCTAACTTGAACATCATTTTCATGGTCCGCAAAAAAATCATTGTATTTCTATCGGAATTGATGATATTATACAGTGGAATCGTGATGGAAAGCAATCGTTCATTTTCAAATTAGTAGGGGGAATCATCAATGAAAAGCAAATGGATTACCGTTACCTTATTGGCTGTGGCCGTGTTGTCGGCAGCTTGCGGTAAAAAAGAGGCACCCGTCTCTGTAAATGCAGGGGACGCCAAGACTAACGGATCGGCTGCCGTGGTGAAAACGTCCGATACGTATCCGAACGCACAGCTGCTCGCGGATGTGAAATGGGCGGAAGAGCATGCGAAGGACGGCAATGTAAAAATATTTGACGTACGCTCCAAAGGCTACGAGCAAGGTCATATTCCCGGTGCGATTGCGCTAAACTCCGGCTTGCTCAAGGATGCCAAAAATAATACGATCTTGGCGACCGAGCCGTTCACGGAGCTGTTCCAAAGCCTCGGCGTAAACAGCGACACGACCGTGCTGCTATACGATGAGGGGAATGCGCTGAACGCAACACGCGTCTTTTACGCACTGGAATATTACGGGCATAAAGACAAAGTGAAGGTGCTTAACGGAGGATACGCAGCTTGGGCTTCCGCAGGCAAAGACGTATCGACCGACAAGCCGGCGGTGACGAAAGGCAATTTTATCGCCAAACCGAACGATAAGCTGGTCACGACCAAAGATCAGATCAAAGAATTGAACAAACAGCAGTGCCTGCTGCTCGACGTTCGTTCCGCAAAGGAATACACAGGCGAAGATGTTCGTTCCCAGAAAGGCGGACATATCGATCAAGCGGTCAACAAAGAATGGAGCGATTCGATCGACGCGAGCGGTGCGGACGGCGTGCCGAAGTTTAAAAGCTACAAAGATTTGAAAGCCGCATTCGATCAAATCGGCATCGTGCAAGATAAAACGGTCATTCCATACTGCCAAACGAACGTGCGCGGGTCCCATACTTACTTTACATTGAGACTGCTCGGGTTCTCCGATATTCGTCCTTATGAAGGCTCTTGGGCGGAATGGGGCAATGCGGCTGACACGGAAGCCGTCAAATAAGGAGCGGAGCCATGGCACAGATCATAGAAAATATTTCTCATCTCGATTCGCAGGAGCTGCTTTCTTTAGCGGCAGACCCGGAGCGGAGAGCTATCTTCATTGATGTACGGGAGCCGGAGGAGTACGAGGCCGCCCATATTCCGGGCATCCCGCTCATCCCGATGGGCGAGATCGTAGATTTGATCGAACGGCTCGACCGGGATCGGGAGTATGTATTCGTTTGCCGGAGCGGGCGGCGCAGCCTGGAGGTCGCTATATTTTTCAGCGCAAACGGGTTTGAGAAAGTGCATAACTATTTGGGCGGCATGCTGCAGTGGCAGCTGGAAGAGCGCAAGGTAGCCCATGGCCGTGAGCATATCACTGAGCAAATTACCCTAGACCAATTGGAGAGGAAGATTACCCCATGAGCTTGAGTGAACAGCAATTACTAGAACTGAAAGCCGATATAACCGTTGATGCAGTGGGCGAGGTGTGCCCGCATACGTTGAATTTGGCGTTGGACGGCCTGAAGCGGGCGAAGCCGGGCGAGATTGTCGTTGAAATTACGGATCATACGATCGCGACCAAGACGATCCCGGCTGCAGTAAAAATGAACAAATACGGAGAGTTTCTCGGCGTGGCCAAAAAGAACGGACAATATCATATTTTCGTTAAAAAAATATAAGAACTGAACTGGAAGGGGAAGACCGATGGCATACACATTGGATGTCTTTATACTGGCCGCAGTCTTCGGGTTCCTGTACGGGTTTCTATTACAGAAGGCGGATTTTTGCTTCGTTGCCTCCATTCGCGACTGGATCAGCGTAAAAGATAACCGGATATTGAACGGCGTTCTCGTTCTGATCGCCACGGCTCTGCTCGGATGGGGGCTTGTGCTGACGCTCGGCATCAAACAAGTGTCCGACGTCTGGACCGTACCGCTCGGCGGCGCGAACCTGCTTGGCGGCATTTTGTTCGGAATCGGAATGACGATTGCGGGCGGCTGCGGTTCGGGTACGCTGTACCGATGCGGCATGGGGTATGTGCAATTTTGGATCGTGCTGCTGTTTGCAATTGCAGGCAATCTGCTGTTCGCTTTTCTTTACGACCCGTGGGCGAGGGATATCCTGCAACCGTTAACGCTGGTTGAGAACGGATATACGCTGTACACCTTGCCGATCCCTTACTGGGTAATTCCCGTTGTCCTTGTGGCCGGAATGCTGCTCATTGCCATTTATCGGTACGGCGCGTCCGGATTTTGGGGCGGAGTGAAGGAGTCGCTTACGGATTGGGAGAGAAATCCTCTGAAGCAATCGCATTGGGATATTCGGCTGGTGGCCTTCCTGATCGGCGTCGTCGCGACGATTCAATTCGCGCTCATGTCCAATGTCGGCATTACCGGTCCGGAGACGCGTATCGGAGCCGTTGCTTTGGCGCAGCTGCTAGGAGACGATGTCGTATTCAACAACACGTATTTGAACGCGCTGTTTGCCGATTTCCCCCGGGTCGGTCTGGGGCCGGAAGAAACGCTCGTGATCTTCCTGGTCATTGGCTCGCTTGCGGCATCACTGCTGAGCGGAAGCTTCAAAATCCGTTTCCCGCGTTCTTCCCGTTTGCCCTATGCCATCGGCGGCGGCTTGTTGATGGGAGTATCGTCACGGATTGCACCGGGCTGCAACATCGCGAACGTCATCACGGGTATCGGCGGGCTGTCGCTTAGCAGCGTGCTGGTCATCATTGGCATGATAATCGGAATCTTTATCGTCGTTGCCTTCATATTCAAAATGCCTTTGATGCTGTTCCAGCGGTATGACTCGATGTAAACCGTGAGGTACGGACTCCCTCAAGGGAATAATGCACACTGTAGAAAAACCCACTTTTTCTTGAAAAAGTTGGGTTTCTTTTTTACGTCTAGGCTTAACAGCCATTTTTTACATTCACATATTTTAACGGGGCACCGTATAAACGTGTTAAGTAACGCCTTTTAAAGTTTGAGAGATTTTTGTGAGAACCCTATGCTTGAATGAACATAAGGCTCCATTTCCAGCAACCGGCATTTGTTAGTCGCAAGGAATTAACATATATCTAATGAGTAACAGTACTATGCCACAAATGATACCAAGCAACTATTATGGAAAAAACCTCCTACGAATTCAACGAGACAATTCGCCTCACTATTCGTGAATTATATTTTGCAGTTTGAAATCTAGCTTGTCGGCGCTTTTTTATTACAAGTCCGCAAAAAAAGAAAAGTAAACATATTGACGCCATACAAAATTATGGTATGATTATCCACGGGATTTAATAGTAATAATTACTATTATATAATCTTATTTTTTATATCGGAGGTTGCTGCATGTCTAGAAAAAGGTTTGTTGTTTTAGCTTGGATGATTTCGCTTGCATTCCTGGTCGGCTGCAATAACGGAAACGTCGCCACTACGGGGACGGCTGCAGCAAAAGAGCTGGTCTACGCCACAGCGAAGGATATCAACGACATGAACCCGCACTTATATCCGGGATCCATGCCGGCTCAAGGCATGGTGTACGAATCGCTGATTGAGAATACGGAGGAGGGAATCAAGCCGCTGCTTGCCGAATCCTGGAAGGTCTCGGACAACGGAAAAGTGTATACCTTTCATCTCCGTAACAATGTCAAATTCCACGACGGGGAGCCTTTTAACGCCGAGGCGGTCAAGAAAAATATCGATGCCGTCCAAAGCAATGCAAGCAAGCATTCCTGGATCAAGCTGTCGACGAAAATCGTAAGCTGCAACGTGCTTGACGAGTACACTGTTGAGCTGGTTTTATCCGAGCCGTACTATCCGACGTTGGTCGAGCTGTCCATGACCAGGCCTTATGTGTTCATTTCACCCAAAAACTTTATCAGCGGTGAAACGAAAAACGGAGTCAACGGCTATAAAGGGACTGGGCCCTACATGCTCGCCGAGCATAAAGTAGATCAGTATGCCGTGTTTGAAGCGAATGAAAGCTATTGGGGCGGTCCGCCGAAAATAAAGAAAGTAACGGCCAAAGTTCTTCCTGCAGGGGAGACGACCTTTCTATCGTTGAAAAAAGGCGAGGTTAACTTCATATTTACCGATGATCGCGGCACGGACAGTCTTGATGTAGAAGCCATGAATAAGCTGGCGGAATCGGGTGATTATCAAATCGTTAGAAGCAAAGCCATGAATACGAAAATGATTGTTGCCAATAGCGGCAAGCGGGATCAGCCTATACATGAAACAGCCGTTCGCGAAGCGATTTGGCACGCCATTGACCGCGAAACGATCAGCAAGCAAATCTTTAGCGGAACGGAATCCGCTGCACACACCTTATTCTCAGCCAACGTGAACTATGCGGATGTCGATCTGAAGAAGCGAAGCTACGATCTCGAAGCGTCAGCAAAGCTTCTCGACGGCGCCGGGTGGAAGCTTGAGAATGGTCAAGCCGTCAGAACGAAGAACGGCAGCAAGCTGACGATGAAGCTCTATTACGATACCAACTCTTCCTCGCAAAAAACACAGGCCGAGTTCATTCAAAACTCATTAAAGAAAATAGGAATTCAGCTCGAGCTGTCCGGTGAGGAGTCCAGCTCCATTGCGAATAGAAGAACTTCCGGCGACTACGATCTGTTATTTAATCAAACCTGGGGACTTGCGTATGATCCACAAAGCACTATTGCCGCTTTTACATCCAAGTCTTCTTACCTGCATACGACAAGCGGCATTGCCAGAGCCGATGAGCTTTACCAAAAGATCGATCAGGTTATGGTGTCCGTGGATGAATCCACCCGAAAATCGTTATATTCAGATATTATGAGGATCGTACACGATGAAGCCGTCTTTATTCCCATTACGAACGGCAATGTAACTGTAGTTGCTTCAAAAGCTATCCAAGGAATCTCCTTTAAGCAAACTCAGTTCGAGCTGCCTTTTGAACGAATGAGCATAAGATAGCGTCAAATGTAAAGGAGATCTCTATGGCCAGATACATAGCGAACAGGTTATTGTTGTCACTCCCTTTGCTCTTATTCATTTCATTTATTACGTTTGTTCTCATCAATCTATCGCCTTTAGATCCGGCCGAAGCGGTACTGCAAGCACAGGGTGTACCGGCAATAACGGACGAATTGATTGCTCAGACAAGGGCACAGCTCGGCATGGACCAACCGTTTATGAAAAGATACTTAAATTGGTTGGCTGCAAGCGTTCAGCTGAATTTCGGAAATTCATACGTCACGGGTACCCCCGTGTGGACATTGCTCGGACCTGCCTTTCTCAACACCTTGAAGCTGACGTTCGTTTCGGTGATTGCGATTATAGTTCTGTCCATCATGTTAGGCGTAGTCTGTGCACTTAGGGAGGGCAAATGGATCGATAAATCGGTAAGAGGCGTTTCCTTTTTCCTGACCTCTGTGCCGTCCTATGGACTTGCAGCGTTGATGATCTGGTATTTCTCCGTGAAGCTGGATTTGCTGCCGACAAGTGGAATGGACTCGTACCAACACTACATTTTACCGGTAAGTGTCATCGTGATCAGCTACTCAGGTATTTACTTTCGTATTGTCAGAAGCTCGATGGTAAGCCAGCGGGAAGAAGACTATGTATTGTACGCAAGGGCGTGCGGTTTGACGGAAAAGAAAATAACGATGCACATCCTGAGAAATTCATTGCAGGTAGCCGTTTCCGTATTTTGCATGGCGATACCGATTATCCTGGGGAGCACGGTGGTAGTCGAAAATATATTCGCATGGCCCGGGCTAGGAACGCTTAGTGTCAAATCCATTCTGAGCAGGGACTTTCCGATGATCCAAGCGTACGTTCTGGTGCTGGCCGTAGCCTTCGTCTTGTTCAACACCGTTTCCGATATCATCAATGCAGCGATGAATCCTAAGCTAAGAAAGGATTACTGAATGAAACTTTTAAAGCATGTGCTGAATGACAGGCTGGCCGCTTTCTCCTTCTCTATCATCGCTATGACCGTTGTGGCGGGGATCTTCGCCACGTTCTTTGCACCGCATGATCCCGAGGAGGTCCATATGGAGCTTCGATTTGCATCTGCTTCATGGGGATATCTCCTAGGCAATGATCACTTGGGGCGCTGCATCTTATCCAGATTGATCTATGGAATCCGCCCCAGCGTGTTATGGGTGTTCGTTGCGCTCATTCTGTCCGTATCGATAGGAGCGGTTCTTGGCTTTATCGCAGGCTACTACCAAGGCAAAACCGACGCTATTTTGATGCGGATTTGCGATGTGATGCTTTCGTTCCCGGGATATGTCATGACGCTTGCTGTCATCGGTATTTTGGGGGTCGGCCTTGGAAATATTTTGATTGCGTTTGCGCTGATGAAATGGGCATGGTTTGCACGTATTATCCGAACATCCGTCATGCAATATGCGCAGTCCGACTATATCAAATTCGCCAAAGCCATCGGGGGCAGCGACGCCAACATCATGTGGAAGCACCTTGTGCCTGTCGCTCTACCCGACATAGCGGTCCTAGCCAGCAGCTCCTTTGGCTCCATGATATTGCACATATCGGGCTTTTCGTTCCTGGGATTAGGAATTCAAGCTCCGAATGCAGAGTGGGGAATGATGCTGAATGAAGCGAGGGAAGTCATGTTCTCTCGACCGGAGCTTATGCTGGCGCCCGGCATGGCCATCATTGTCGTCGTGTCCGCGATGAACTTTTTGTCGGATGCGCTGCAAGCGGCTTTGGATCCTAAATTAATGGCTTTTCCTCAGAAGAACCAAGACGCCGCAGCCGTCTCAACCGTGAAGCTGCAAGAAAATGGGGTGGCATAATCATTGACGAATATTTTGGAAGTCAACCAGTTGAAGGTTTGGGATAGCGGTACCGGCAAAGTTATCATTCCTAATAGCTCGTTCCACGTAAAACAGGGAAGCAGTCTGGCTATCGTAGGGGAAAGCGGCAGCGGGAAGTCGATGACCTGCAGGGCGATCATGAGATTAAATAAACCGGGGATCCGCCATACGGGAGACATTCTGTTCAATGGGGAGAACTTAACTCATCTTCCGAGAGAACGAATGAGGAAAATAAGAGGAAAACAGCTTTGCATGATTATGCAAAACGGCATGCGTGCCTTTGATCCTTCTTGCATTATCGGAGTGCATCTTAAAGAAACCCTTGTAGAGCATTACGGGTGGAGCCGTGAGGAAATAACAACGAATATGAAGCATGCCATGGAAAGCGTCATGCTGAAACATCCGATCGATATTATGAATAAATATCCGCACCAGTTATCGGGAGGAATGCTGCAGCGGGTCATGATAGCGCTGGCGATCGTATTGAAGCCGGACCTCGTGATAGCCGATGAGCCGACGACCGCACTCGATTCGATCTCGCAGTTCGAAGTGGTGGAGCAGTTCACTCAACTTCGGGATCGGATGGGCTGCTCGATGATCTTCATTTCGCACGACCTGGCTGTTGTCAGGAAGCTGGCTGACGAAATGGTAGTCATGAAAGACGGAGCCATTGTAGAGAAAGGGACGACCGATGCCGTTTTCTCAGAAGCCCGGCACGAGTACACTCGGTATCTGGTGTCTACGAAGCAGGCGCTAACCGAACATTTTAAGCGCATCATGGGGGGTGTTAATGCTGCTGCGCGTTGACAATGTTGAGAAATCTTATCCACATTTCGGACTATTCTCTAAGAGCAGACAACAGGTATTGAACAATATCAGTTTCGAATGCAAGCACGGGGAATGTCTCGGCATTATTGGAGAAAGCGGAAGCGGCAAATCGACATTAGGCCGATTAATCCTTGGCATAGAGAAGCCGGACCGAGGAACTATTGTGTTCGAAGGAAAACCGGTTGAAGACCGCAAGGTAAGGTCGGGGAACCTCAGCGCCGTATTTCAAGACTATGCTTCCTCCATGAATCCGTTCTATACCGTGGAAGAAGTTATTATGGAGCCACTGCGCTTGCAAAAGCAAAAACAAGCCGAAGGGCACAGCCAAATCGATCTGTTATTATATCAAGTCGGTTTGAATCCGTCTTATCGCAGTAAATATCCCCATGAGCTGTCCGGAGGAGAGGCTCAGAGGGTCTGTATCGCCCGAGCCGTCTGTACGGTGCCGAAACTGATAGTATTAGACGAAGCCATCAGCTCCTTGGATGGATCCGTTCAATTTCAAGTGCTCGATTTGTTAAAAAGCCTGAGAACCATGTACAACATGGGGTACATTTTCATCACCCACGATATTCAGGCTGCTGCCTATATTTGCGACAGTCTAATGATCATCCGCAAAGGCCGGATCGAAGAAACGGTTAAGGTTGAACAGCTTGGAGACGTTCAATCTGCGTATGCAAGGAAGCTGCTGCAGATGGTCATTACCTAGCTGCGGAGAGACAGCCGAGAGATTTGAGGAAGGAGATCGCGGTGTGAGAGGAGCCTTGTCTTGGCCATTTGTACGATTATATTTGTTAACTCTTTTATATTTTAGCGCAAATTCCATATTAAATGTCATGATTCCGTTAAAGGTTGAATCTCTCGGTGCGACCAACACAACGATCGGCTTGATCATGGGGGCGTATTTGCTGACTACCATGTTCTTTCGTCCGTGGGCGGGCCACAAGATTCAACAGTATGGGCCGATCAAAGTACTGCGCACGATTCTGGTCGTCAATGGATTGGCCTTGCTCCTTTATACGGTTACCGGATTGGGAGGCTATTTCGTCGCCCGTATACTGCAAGGGGTGTGTACCGCTTTTTTCTCGATGGCATTGCAGCTGGGCATCATTGATTCCCTACCGGACAAGGATCGGTCGCAGGGGATTTCCATGTATTCCTTATGCTCCTATTTGCCGGGTATTGTTGGCCCCCTGCTTGCGCTGGGTATTTGGCAGGCGGGAGATACGAATTATTTTGCCTGGGTCATGATTGCCATAGCCATCTTTACAGGAGCGGTTGGCTTCAGCGTCCGAATAGACAAGCACGAGAACGGATCTGCTTCAGCCCGGATGGAGCAGGGAGCAGCCATATTCAATTCGTTCCGTATGCTTGTCCAAAATCCACATTTATTCAGGTGCAGCGTCTTGATGCTCTCAGCTTCCGTTATATTGGGTTCGGTTACGGCTTTTATCCCGCTGTATGCCGCTCAGATCGATGGCGCGAATGCAGGGGTGTATCTCATGCTTCAGGCTGGTACCGTTGTATTGGTTAGAGTTGCCTTGATGAAAAAAATCCCGTCGGACGGCAAGTGGCGTTCCTCATTTATCATGTGGATCCTGCTTATTCAGACCGCTTCCGCACAAAGCATAAGCTTCTCTGCCGCAGGCGGCGCTGCTTTTTTATATACAGGTGCCGTCATGATGGGAATCGCTCAAGCACTCCTGCATCCTACCCTCACAACCTATTTGACCTTCAAGCTGTCCCAGACGAATCGCAATGTGCTGCTTGGGCTGTTTCTGGCAATGGCTGATTTGGGCGTATCGCTCGGCGGAGTCGTCATGGGGCCCGTGGCGGATATATCCTCGTATCCGTTAATGTACATGATTTGCGCCATGTTAGGTGCGGCAATGATTATTTTTACATACTCCATAAAACTATCGGGAAAATCCGATATGCTTAATGATCAACCATAGCTTACAGACCTGGCCGAAAAGCCGGGTTTTTTCGTTAAAAGGGTATACAATGTAAGGCAACCGACGAAAAGCTAATGGGGATAGGTGAGGTATCTCTGCATGGAAGGAGCCCCCCTCCGGGTACCCTTGCAGCTTGCTCCATCTGCTAACTGCGCCAGGAGGCAAACTTTCTGTTGAATTGTCTCGGGCTTTCGCCGGTATGCTTTTTGAAAAATTTCGAGAATGAAAAGATATCGTTAAACCCAAGATCGGCGGCAATTTCGGAGATGCTCTGCTCTCTGTAGCGGAGCTGCTCCTCCATCTTCTGGATTCGGACTTGGTCGATGTAAGACTTTAAGCTTTCCCCGGTTATTTCCTTGAACTTCTTCGATAAATGGCTGCGCGTATACGATAGCTCTTCGGCAAGCTCGTTGATCGTGATTGCTCTGCCGTTGCGCATTTTTACCTGATCCATAACAAGCTTGACCAGCAGCTCGGAGGTATCGTCCGATTTGTGGAAATCGTCGGACTGAACGTAGTGAAACATCGTATCCAGAAAACCGTTAACAAATGCTTCCTCATAGCTCTTGTAAGGAGAATCATGAATGACCGTCTTGAAGGAGGAGACGAGCCTGCTGGTGAACTGGTTTCCGTGAATCGTTCCTCCCCATACAGGAAAGCCGTCATCTTCCCGCTCGAACTTTAAAGTAAGCCAAGAGGCGCCATTTGGATTATATGTAAACCCGTGCTCCCAGCCTGGAGGAACCAGCAGCATATCGCCCATGTCCAGGGAGTGCTCCTCCCCGAGCATGGTGCTTTGAATTGCGCCTTGCGTAACGATCTCCAACTGCCAATACTCGTGCCTGTGCAGTTCTCTAACAGATGGATATGCTCTTGAGCCGAAATAAACGGAAAGCACTTTGGATTTCATATGCGTCCTCCCTATGGATGGCAGTGGATAATGAGAAGCTGAATCACACATTTTTACAAGTAATGCGACTATTCGGACATTCGTTTTCCGATGGGTACGTGGTAATTTAAAGGTATTATAAAGCAATGGGGTATGCGCTTACAAGGCAATAAAATCAAATTATGATGAAGTCGCGACCAGCACCTATTAAACAATCTGGGGGAAACGAAAATGAGCAATCCGATGTCAGATCATATTGAACAAAATAGCCCTGTTACCGTCGTTATCGTAGGAGCCGGACATCGAAGCCTGATCTACGCGTCTTATGCAAAGCAGCATCCTGAACAAATGAAAATTGTCGGCGTCGTCGAGCCGGATAGCGAGCGCAGGAATCTAACCAAGGAGCGCTTCGACATACCGGAGGAATGCTGCTACGCCGATCTCGAGGAGTTTGTACGCCAGCCTAAAATGGCCGATGCCGTCATTAACGGCACGTTGGATGATATTCATGTAGCTACTTCGATTCCGCTGCTTAGAGCCGGTTATGACATCATGCTCGAGAAACCGATTGGCGTGAGCGAGGATGAAGTAATGGAGCTGTATGAAGAAGCTGAGCGCAACGGCAGAAAAGTGATGATCTGTCACGTGCTCCGCTATGCGCCATTCTACGAATCGATTCGCCGCCAAATCGCCGACGGGGTGATCGGCAATATCGTCAGCGTGACAACAAGCGAGAATGTCAGCTACCACCATATGGCTATGGCTTATGTAAGAGGAAAGTGGGGGAACAAAGGCAAGAGCGGTTCGTCGATGCTCATGGCCAAAAGCTGCCACGACCTGGATATCATAACCTGGATGCAGGGCGACGTACGGCCGGCGAGAGTCGGCAGCTTCGGAAGCTTGATGCAGTTCCGTCCGGAAAATGCGCCTGAAGGGGCAGGTACCCGATGTCTGGTCGATTGCGCGATAGAGGAATCCTGTCCGTATTCCGCACGCAAAAACTACATTGAGCAGCGACTGTGGAGAGCTTACGTTTCTTACAATACTCATTTGGGGGTCAAAGCAAGCGACGAGGAATTGGCGGAATCGCTGCGGACGGACAGCCCGTACGGGCGCTGCGTATGGCATTGCGATAACGACGTGGTCGATCATCAGACCGTCATTATCGAATTCGAGGACGGAAGCACGGGGACGCATGTGATGACCGGCGGCGTGTCCAAGCCGGGCCGAGCTATTCACATTATCGGAACCAAAGGAGAAATTCAGGGAGAGCTCGAGGAGGGCTCCTACATCATCCGCCATCCCGATGCCCGCAAAGGCCGCATTTATTCCGAGCAGCGCATCGAGCTTGGAGTGGCCAACGATATGCACGGCGGAGGGGATCTGCGTCTTGCCGAGGATTTCGTCAAAGTATTGCGAGGCGCGGAGCCATCGATATCCTCGACCGCTTTGGAGAAGTCGATCGACGGGCATTTGATCGGATTTGCGGCCGACCGGTCGCGGGCGGAGAATAAAATCGTCGAGCTGCGACGTGTGTAACTGACTTTAAACCAGCTGCAAACGGTGCAGTGGGTTCAGATGGGAGATACCGTAGATGCGGGATATGCAAAAGTCAAACGAAAAACCGAATGTCATCCTGATTATGGCGGATCAACTGAGACTGGACGCTATCGGCGTCCATACTCCGAACATAAATCGGTTAAAGGAAAACAGTGTCGTATTCGAAAGAGCTTATTGTGCCTCTCCCATTTGTGTACCTGCCCGTGGAGCGTTCTTTACCGGCATGTATCCTAATGAAACGGGCTGCCTCATCAACCGGGGCGAGGAGAGGCACTCTTTTGTGAGGAGCGGCCTTGATCATCTATACGGGCTTATGGATAACGAATGGGACAGCTGGCATACGGGAAAGCAGCATCTTCAGATGAAGCCCGGTTTGGATAAATCCCCTGACAGCCGTACGAACTGGAGAAGAGTTGAAGGCCGATATGAAGCCTTTTTGAAGGAGAACACGAAACGAAAGCCAGGAGGGCCGAATTTCCGCGGGATCGTGCCTGAGATGGC
The DNA here is from genome assembly GCF_042793215.1 of Paenibacillus sp. NPDC056579. Lineage (NCBI taxonomy): Bacteria > Bacillati > Bacillota > Bacilli > Caryophanales > Paenibacillaceae > Paenibacillus > Paenibacillus sp. NPDC056579. Next base: position 54,959 of record NZ_JBHTVD010000011.1, on the reverse strand, counting down.
ATACGGAACGATAACGCGTCCAAGATGGTATTCGATTCCTGCCGTTGGCCGGTACGAAGAAGGACAGACGTACTTCATTGACGAGTTTATTGCCAGAGACTCTGTGGATGCGATTAGAAATAGGGATCGCAGCAAGCCGTTGCTGCTTAATGCCATGTTTCACGCGCCTCACCCTCCACTGGACATTCCCGATCCATGGTTCAGTCTGGCTGATGAGGTTGATTTGCCGGAGAATGTAGGGGAGTGGTCGCCGAATCAGTCGCCGCTGCAATTATATAATTTGACCGGTGCCATAGGAAGCCGATACTCACGGGAAGAATGGAGACCGGTATGGAAGGCCTATCTGGGACTCGTATCGCTGCTGGATCATTGTGTCGGCCAGATTATCGACGAATTGCAGAGGGAGGGGCTTTACGACAACAGCCTGATTATTTTTACAAGCGATCATGGAGAGATGCTGGGCTCACACGGATTGTGGCAAAAAATGTGCATGTACGAGGAATCTGTCCGTACGCCGCTGTATATGAAGTTTCCGGCTGCCTTCCAGCCGGCTGTCACTTCCTGCAGCTCGCTGGTCAGCAGTATCGATGTGCTCCCGACGATTTGCGACTATGCACAGATTCAGCCCAAATCTCCGATGTCCGGCCAATCGTTGATACCGTTGATCACCGGCGGTGCTTCAGGCCGTGAGAGAATCTTTATCCAATACGACGGCAATGGCGGGAGAGGCAACTTCAGCCGTTGTGTTGTCGAAGGGGAATACAAGCTGATCGTCGATATGTTTAAGAACGAGACGTACATCGAGCTGTACAATGTGGTGAGAGATCCTCAAGAGAGGGACAATCTTGCGTTCCAAGATCAAACTTATCGCGCACGCATTGAACAGCTGCTGCACCATCTGCGTGAGCACATGCATGCTACGAACGATTTGCTGGAGCTGCCGGATGGCATGTATGACCGGTTCCTGCAAGATTACACGGAGTTTAAAGCGTAAGCTTCAGTAAAAATAATCGATTAATAGGCGCTGCCCCTCGGGCGGCGTCTTCTTGCAATTTATGGAACAAAATAGCCTCAACATTTACGATTTCTTAAAACCCAGGAAACATTCTTTTGATAAAACCGGTTTAAAATGATAATTGTCGGAACAAACAGAGGGGTTTAGTCATCAAGAAGATACACTCATAACGCAAAACCGCTCAATATTTTACATTTATTGGCTAATCGAGGTGAAATTTTATAGGATCAACAAAATTGCTGCTTGTATGGAGAAGCGTTCCTATAAATTGGAACGCTCCAAAAACTAAAATTGGAACGTTCCAATTCAGAGAAACGACAGAAACTCATCACTTCAGGAGGTGATCACAATGAGTCAAGAGGTCGTCAAAGCCGCTATTGCCGGGGAGAACAGGCGGATTCGGTTTTTCCGGAGCTGTATGAAGTACAAAGGGCTTTTGCTGCTGCTGCTGCCCTCCTTCCTATGGTTTTTCGTTTTCAAATACATACCGATGTACGGTGTGGTGATCGCATTTAAAGACTATCAGCCGATGCAGGGTGTCATGGATAGTCCTTGGGCCGGGTTCAAATATTTCGAAAGATTTTTTACGAACAGCCAGTTTTTCACTCTATTGCGCAACACGCTGGTTATCAGCATCTACAAGCTGGTCTTTGTATTTCCCGCGCCGATCCTGTTGGCGCTGCTATTAAATGAAGTCCGCAATCAAAGGTATAAAAAGACAATTCAAACCTTAACTTACCTTCCTCACTTTATTTCTTGGGTGGTGATCGGCGGGCTGATCCAGACGGTGCTTTCGCCGACTAACGGGGTTGTGAACTATGTCCTTGTGCTGGCAGGCTTCGAACCGGTCAAGTTCATGATGACGCCTGAGCTGTTCCGGGGAATCGTAGTGCTCGCAGATATATGGAAGGAGGTCGGCTGGGGGAGCATCGTGTATTTGGCGGCTATCTCCAGTATCGATCAAGATATGTACGAGGCCGCGCAGATCGACGGCGCGGGAAGGCTGCGGCAGGCGATCAGCATTACGCTTCCTGCTCTGGCGCCGGTCATCATTATGATGTTCATTCTACGGATAGGCAATATGATGGATGCCGGCTTCGACGGGATTATCAATCTATATAATCCGACCGTTTACAGCGTTGCCGATATTTTCGATACGTACGCGTACCGGGTAGGTCTGATCGATTTTAATTTCAGCTATTCGACGGCGATCAGTCTGTTCAAAAATGTCGTCGGGCTGCTCCTTCTCATCCTCGCCAGCAACGTAACGAAACGGTTGAGCGGGCATGGCATTTGGTAGCTGCACATCGAATCAAACAGGAGGAGAACCAAGTTGACCGGTAAACCATCTAGCGCTGAGACCGCGTTCAAGGTCTTTAATTACAGCTTTCTCGGCATTGTCGCTTTTCTTATGATTTATCCGTTTTGGGAGCTGCTGATCGTATCCGTCAGTCCTGCCGTGGAAGCGTCGAAAACCGGCTTGAAGCTGATTCCGCGGGGCTTCACCCTGGAAGCGTACCGGATGGTGTTCGAATCCAAATCGATCGGCATCGGGTATTTCAATTCCATATTCCGGACTGTAGTCGGCACTTCGATAACCGTATTTTTATGCTTTTGTACGGCGTACCCATTGGCCAAAAAGGTGCTTCCCGCGCGAAACGCGTTCACGATTTATTATTTGATCCCGATGTTTTTCGGCGGCGGCCTCATTCCGAACTTTCTGCTGATCAAAAGCCTCGGACTGCTGGATACGATCTGGGCGCTTATCATCCCGTCGTTATTGAGCACATTTCAGATTCTGATTATGCGCAATTTTATTATGTCGCTCCCCGAGTCGTTGGAGGAGTCGGCGCTTGTGGATGGAGCCAGCTTCTTCATGATCCTTCTGCGGATCATTATTCCGCTGTCCATGCCGATTTTTGCGACGGTCGCTCTGTGGGAAGCCGTGGCGCACTGGAACGCCTGGTTCGATGCGATGATCTATACGAGATCGAATCACAATGTGGTGCTGCAGCTGCTGCTGCGCCGAGTGCTGATCGAACACAACAATGAAGGAATTACCGACAGCCTGCAAGGCGATGAGGGCATTGTTACGAAAACGATGGAAGCCGCCACCGTCCTTGTGACTATCGGACCGGTCGTTCTCATGTATCCTTTTTTACAAAAATATTTTATCAAGGGCGTTCTTGTCGGGTCCTTGAAAGGATAAAAAATCATTTCCCACCTCAGGAGGAGATTCGAAATGTTTGTCAAAAGAAAAAGAGCAATCCCCGCCATGGCCATTCTGGTATCCGCTTCGCTTGCAGTAACCGCATGCGGCGGACAAGCCCTATCCGATACCAAAGCCGGCAAGTCGGCAGCAGATTCGGGCAAGCCGCTGGACATCAAATGGCTAGGGAACGGAACGGCCGGCATGTATCCGGAGCAGGACGCTTATATCGTTCAAGAGCTGAATAAACGCTTTAATGTGAAGCTGCAGCCCGTAAAAGCCGATTCGACAAAAGATCAGGAGCTCAGCATGCTGCTCGCCTCGGGCGAAGTACCCGACCATATGCTGGTTAGCGCCAACAGCATCGGTAAATTCATCAATCAGGGCATAGGACGAACGATCCCTGTCGACATGATCAAAGAAGTCGCTCCGAATGTGTGGAAATCGACACTGTTGAACTATCCGCAGCTGGAGCAGATGTCCATTTACAAGGACGGTCAGCTGCTGGCTCTTCCGGAAGGGACGCGAGAGCTGTTTCCTTTTACGGCGGTGAGAACGGACTGGCTGAAGAAGGTCGGGGCGACCATGCCGACGAATCTGGATGAGTTCAAGGAAGTGGCCAGGCGGTTTACTACCGAGGACCCGGATGGAAACGGGAAAAATGACACGTATGCTTTCTCCCTGACAACCGGTTATGGGAACATTTATACGCTGGCGGCGGCATTCGGCATTTCTTTGCCCGCAGGAACCGTCAAGGACGATACATGGCTCAAGGACAGCAGCGGCAATCTCGTCCGCGCCCAAGTAAGCGAAAATTACAAAAGCCTGGTTGCCTACATAGCCGACTTGTACAAGAGCGGTTATATACAACCAGACGTTACCATTAAAGATCAAACCGCTTTATTCTCGGATGGAATCGTAGGGATGCAGACGGCAGGCTGGACCTCTTTGATGCCCAAGTACCGACCGAGCGACTTTTTCGCACTTACCTTCAAAAAAAATCCTCAGGCGACGACCGATTATTTGCCTCCTTTAAAAGGACCAGGCGGCAAAGAGGCGACGTTCGAAAATCAATCCGCCGTTTGGCGGTATATGGTCATAGGCAAAGATACATCCGATGAGAAGCTAAAGAAGATTTTGCAAATACTCGATGCGCAGCTGGTCGACCCGGTAGTTCACGATTTGGTCTGGAGAGGTACGGAAGGCGTCCATTTTACCAAAAACGGCGAAGGCATGGCGGAGCTGACCAAAGAATATGCTTCCAACGAAAAGCAAGCGGAAACGGGCATCAAATTTTTCATCATCAACAACCGGAACGAGGAGCAGTTCAAGCTGTCCTTCGGTAATGAAGCTGCCGTTCAAGCCAATCTTCAAAAAAATTATAAAACCGTCGATCAGCTTATACCTGCCGGCACCATCGTTAAAAGCTACAGCGAGTATGGCGCCGATGTCAAAAAGGTCGAGGACGAGTTTTTTATTAAAGCGGCAACAGGAGCTTGGGACGTCAACGCCGAATGGAATAACTATGTAAAACGGTGGAATGCAGCCGGCGGCGAGAAAATCACGAAGGAAGTCAACGATATCTACAAGTCGCTGAAGAAATAGAACATAGAAATTGGTCAAAAGAGAGGTTCGCTTATGCCGGTTACCATCATGGATGTGGCCAAGGAGGCCAATGTTTCCAAAAGCACGGTATCGCTGGTTATGAACAACAGCGACTCGGTGAAGCTTGAAACGAGAATCAAAGTGCTCGAAGCCATCGAAAGGCTGGGCTATGTTCCGAATATGGCAGCGCGCGAGCTGACTACAAAGATCAAACATATTTTGGGACTCATCTTTATGACAGACAATACGACGAACAAATCGTACCGGTTCGATTCGGTCACCGAGACGCTGCTCTACGATACGTTCAACGGGATTTCCTCCGGAATGAAGCAGACCGACTTCGGTTTGCTGAGCGAACGGTTCTCCGCCTTTGAAGCGACCCAGGAGCTGCCTTCCTTAATTAAAAATAACCGCGTCGACGGCGTATTTATAGTCGGGGGCTTGTTCGACGATTCGTTCATGCAGCGCCTTTTGCAGCGCAAAATCGCGGCCGTGCTTGTAGGACGCAGCTATCCGGGCATCGATTGGGTAGCTCCGGACGTACTGGACGCGATGTACAAGGGAACGAAATATTTGCTGGAGACCGGTCATAAGCATATTGCGTTCATCCTTGGCCCGCGAACCAGTCCGGTAGCCCACAAGAAGCTGGAAGGGATCCGCAAGGCGCTAGACGAGGCCGGTATGGCGCTTGAGGACAACGCGGTCAAATATTGCGATTATACCGGCGCCTCCGGGTATACGGCTATGAAAGAGCTGTGGGAATCCGGGGTCCTCATGGATTCGGTCTTTGCCGCCAGCGACGGGATTGCGGTCGGCGCAATGCGATATTTGTATGATCAAAGGGTGCGAATCCCCGATGATATATCCATGGTCGGCTACGAGCAGTCGGTCATTACTGAGCATGCCTTCCCGGCGCTCACGACGATCGACATCAACAAAGAACGGATGGGAGAGGAAGCGCTCCGCATCCTTCTGAACCGGATTGCCCGGCCGAAGGCGAAGCCGGTGCAAATGACGCTTGCGCCTTCCCTGGTCATCCGCGACACCGTAAAGCTGCGGGGATAGGAGGCTCGCTCTTTCGCGCCTTCACACTAGCCTACTTAGAAAAAACCGATTTATACGAAAAAGCCAAAGGGTTTCTCGATAAGCACAACTGCCTTTGAGAAACCCTTGCAGCTGCAGTATATCAGGCCCGATGCAAAGCTGCTCCATGGACCTGCTAGCGGTCGATCGGACAGGAGATCCGCTATTCCTTGTAAATTTGCTTCTTTTGCATGAAAAAAGCCCCATTTTCGGGAAAATAACGGATCTACGGTCCGAAACGACCGCATTGCTTTTCATAGCATCATTCTCTAGAGTTCTATCAACAAAAGCCTTAAATAACGGTTTTCACTACAAGCACACCTGCCTATCAGGCAGGTTTTTCTTTTCCTTTTTATCGATTGTAATGAAATGTTCGACTGGTTAAACAAATGATAACCTTCCCAAAACGAACTGATTTCTTAATACTATGCATCCCTGTATGATGAGAGAGTACGGGGAAGGGGGGATTCGTTCGTCAGTCCTGCACGAGCTTCGAGCTACATAAGAAGTAAGCGCATTCCGACTATGGAAAGGAGACGATTTTGAAATGAAGAAGTACTTTACATTTTTCACCAAACAACACATTTCCAAAATGGCCGCAGCCGTAATGATGGGCCTTGCATTGACAACATGTGTGAGCCCTGCAGCCCCCGTCCATGCTTTGTCGTCTTACGACACGGCAGTCCTTGCCGACAACCCCGTCGGCTATTGGCCGTTATCCACGACGGTAACCGCAGACCAATCGGGTCACGGCCTGAACGGCACGTTCACCGGCAGCCCGACGAATACGACCATGCCTAACGGAGATGCGGCGCCGGTGTTTAACGGCGTAGACCAGTATTTTACGATCCCGGACAACGACTACCTGGAAGTCACTCGCACCGGCGTCTTGACGGTCGAGGCCTGGGTACGTCCGGATGTCCTCCAGTTTTCCCACAGTGAGAGCAGCGGTTATGTTCACTGGATGGGCAAAGGGACTTCCGGTCAGCATTCGTGGGTCGCGAGAATGTACAACTTGACCAATCAGGAGAATCGCCCGAACCGGATCAGCGGCTACTCGTTCAATTTAACCGGAGGGCTCGGCGCAGGCTCCTACTTCCAGGACACGGTGACCGCCGGCCAATGGATCCACTATACGCTTACGATCAATACAACGAATACAAGCTCAACGTATCCGACCGGGTATACGAAAATATTCAAGAACGGCGTCCAACGCGACCAAGACAAATTGTCCGATTACAATATCGTTCCAGGCAACGGGACCGCTCCTATGCGGATTGCAACAAGGGATCTCGCCTCGTTCTTCCAAGGCGCGATCGGCAAAGTGGCCGTCTACGACTACGAATTGACCCCGGCTCAGCTAGCGGCACACTACAATGCCATGACGAACTGACTTGACACGAGAAAAGGACTACCTTCCGTACTATAGGGGAAGGTTAGTCCTTTTCCTTTGTTCATAGAATTTGAGCCCGCCGGAATTCGCTAGGAGTGATACCGGTATGCTTCTTGAACATGCGGTTGAACGACGCAACGGTGTGGTAGCCGACGAGTCCTGCGACGTCCTGTACTTTGAGCTCCGTTTTTTGCAGCAGCTCCATCGCTTTATTCATACGAACCGTGTTTACGTAATCGCTGAAGTTCGTTTCCGTCTTCTCTTTGAAGTACGAGGATAAATATGCGCCGGTGATGTTCAGCTTATCCGCGAGCATGTCGAGGGATAAATCGCTGCCGAAATGCTCGTTCACGTAGCTTGTCACGAAGCTCGTAATATGATCGGTTGCATCCTTCTTCTGTCGAATGGCGCTGGCGGACTGAGCCAGCAGCTCTTGGAAGAGGAGCTGGAACTGCTCAAGTGTCCGGCAATCCCTCAGCTTGTCGGCAGGATTACGCTTGCCGTCCAGCAGTGCAACCGGATGGTGGCCGGCGTAGAGCGTCTTAATAATCAGAGTGACGATTTCTTTGGCCAGCTCCAGGATTTGAAAGTAGGTGGCGCCTTTCCTGACTGCAAGCTCCAACGTTTTGTTGACGAGCGGGACGGTAATGGCATCGTTGCCGGAGGACAGGTTCGCAGTAAATTCCTTTAAGCCGGACTGCGAGAACCATAGATCGGGCGGAAGCTCCTCTTTTCTGCGAATAACTTGCACGCCTTCGCCCAGCTTGCGCTGCTTTGACAATTCGAGTGCGTATTCGAAGGATGTATTAAAAGCAAGCGCATTATCGTTCACCGGAGTAACCGCTATGGTGACGGCACAGTAATAGGCGTCCAGCTCCAATATGTTATATATCTTCTGCAGCAGCGCGTCCAATACGGACAGCTCCGTGTCGTTCATGAAGACGATGGTCAATATTTGATCTTTCTCAATTTGGAAGGTCAAGGAATCCCGGTAGGTATGGGTGAATTGGGAGTGAACGAATTCCTTAATATAGTACGACGCCCGGTTCGGATCCATCCCCATCTCGGCCAGCTCGCCGTCTTTATACATCAATTGATACAACACAATAAGATAGGGCCGGTCCGAGTCGATAGATATTTTGGCATCCTCGATGTCGGTATAAATCATTTTAACTTTGTTCAAATAAGCGTAATGCTTCAATAGCGAGTTTTTCGTAATCAAATCCTTATGAATCGTTTCGTTCGTTTGAAATAAATCGTGCAGCTTCTGGCTGATGACATTGAATTCCCTGATCGGGCTTAACGAAGGAGGAGAAGGATGCCGATCCATCTGTTGAATGGAGCCGATGATAGCGGAGAGCGGATTGTTGAACCTTCGGGCGAAAAAGATCGATACGGCAATTCCGATGACTACGGAAACGACGATAAGTACCGCCATAATCACGTTCAGCTTGAAAAATTGTGCGGTAATCGTGGCAAATGGCACGACGACAACGTAAGTAAAGCCGGTTTCGAAGCCTTTTTGATAAAAATAATAATTCGTTCCTTCCATATAAAAGCCGGCATTCCCCGTGAGCCGCGCCAATTCAATAGAAGACTCCCGATTCGTTGCCGAAAATGTTTCGCTGCCTGTTTCGTCGAAAATGTAAAATCCGGAATCCTGCTGAATATGGCTGAAAGCATCGAACATGGAAACACTGTCCATCAAGCCGATGATGGCAAAGTTGTCTGCGGCCGCGCTCTTGAATACGATCGGGTTGAAGCGGCCCAGGGTGCGGGTGGAGAAGGCCGTATTTTCCGTGTACTCGGCAGCAGGATAGACGCGAAAAGAAAACGGCTTGGCTATTTCCGCCGACCAAAATTCGGGGGTATATCGGGATTTATACAATTTGTTAAACATCGTATCGGCTTCTCGCGAGCCGTCTTTGTCAAACACGTAGTCCCGGTGCGGAAAAAAATAAATAAGGTCGTATAAATAAAGCTGACTGCCCGCCATCGTGTTCTGCAGATCTCTCTGAACCTGGCTGACCATGTAATAATCGAACTGCTGCGGATTCTTCTTAAGATATTCGGTATAGTTGTTGAAGTAGAGCCCCACCATTAAGCCTTTAATCAATTTGACGTATTTCTCATAGCTGGCGACGGTCACATCGAGGTTGCGGCTGCTGTTGCTAATAATCTCATCGCGGATGCTGCTGCGGAAAAAAGTAAACGTAACCACATTGAGCGATACGAGCAGCAGGATGATCGTAATGAAGCTGATGAGCAGCCGGTAGAATAAGGAGCCACTGTACTTATTTTTGGGTAAAATAGCAGCGTGCATAGTCATCCCCTCTCACGATAGCCAGTATCTTGTGCAAAATTATAGCATGGAGAAATTCGCTGTGGGAGACAAAATTTACAATCTTCTGCATCAATTTTTACGATTCTTATCAATTTTATCGATGGTTAAAGATTTGGTAAAAAGTAAATGAGGTCATGATAGCCAGTGCAACGCTTGCTTGCTATGATAGGCTCAACTTACCATCCTTTCCGCAGCAAGTCGCCGGAATAGAAAGGGAGAGATGACTGTTGAGCACAAATCCATCGGCCGCGCTGGCCGTCGAACCCGCTTCGCAGCGGTCGAAGCAAGCGTCTTATTGGAAGCAATGGAAGCGCGGCAAATATTTATTTCTGCTATTTTTACCAACGCTGCTATTCTATGTGCTGTTCAAGTACGTCCCCATGTTCGGTCTTATCATTTCGTTCAAAAACTACAACTTGTTTAAAGGCGTGTGGGAGAGCGAGTGGGTAGGCTTCAAGTATTACAAGCTGTTTTGGGAAAACCCGGATTTCTTCAAATTGATTTATAATACGTTTATACTTGGCGTATACAGGCTTGTATTCGGATTTTCGGCACCCATCATCCTTGCGCTGTTATTAAATGAAGCGAGACATGCGCTGTTCAAGCGATTCGTGCAGACCGTCAGCTATTTGCCGCATTTTATCTCGAACGTCGTGGCGGCCAGCATGGTGCTGATGTTTTTATCCCCGTCAAGCGGCATTGTGAATCATATCATCCAGTGGCTCGGCTTCGAGCCGATCAACTTCATGGTTATGCCCGGCATGTTCCGTTCGGTCTACGTCGTCTCGGAAATATGGCAGCATGTCGGGTGGGAGACGATCATCTATTTGGCTGCGCTTACATCGATTGATCCGCAGCTGTACGAGGCGGCGGAGATGGACGGAGCGGACCGGTGGAGGAAAATGCTTCATGTCACGCTGCCGGGAATAGCGCCCGCTATCGTTATTGTATTCATCCTCAACGTCGGACACGTCCTGGACATCGGCTTCGAGAAAGTATTCCTGCTGTACAACCCGGCTATCTATGAAACGGCGGATATCATCAGCACCTACGTATACCGGACGGGGATCGGTCAAGGGAATTACAGCTACGCGACAGCCATCGATTTGTTTACGGGCATCGTCAGTCTTATCTTTATATATTCCGCCAACTGGGTAAGCCGCAGAGTCGGCGAGACCAGCTTGTGGTAGCAAGGGGGATCGGAATCGCATGAGAACAAAGCTCGGCTTGGTCGACGTCATCATCGTCCTGCTGCTCCTCGTCGTAGTCGTAGTAACGCTGTACCCCTTCGTCTATATGATCGCGGTCTCCTTCAGCGACACGGTGAGCATATTGAAGGGCGAGGTCACTATTTGGCCCAAAGGCTTTAACCTGGACACGTACCGCATCGTGCTGAGCGATCCTCGCATTGCTTCAGCCTACTTGAACACGATCCAATATGTCGTCGTCGGCACGCTGGTTTCGCTCCTTATTACCGCCGCCGGAGCGTTCGCCATTTCCAAGAAAGAATTGCCGCATCATCAATTGTTCACGCTTCTGATCGTATTTACGATGTTTTTCAGCGGGGGGATGATTCCAACCTTCCTCGTGGTGAAAAGCTACGGGCTGGTGGACACCCTATGGGCCATGGTGCTTCCTACCGCCGTCAGTACCTGGAATTTGATCGTGATGCGGACCTTTTTTCAAGCCATGCCCAAAGAGGTGGAGGAGTCCGGCAAAATCGACGGCCTTACCGACATCGGCATTTTCATCCGGCTCGTGCTGCCGCTATCCAAAGCGGTGCTGGCCACCATCGGACTGTTTTATGCCGTCGGCATCTGGAATAACTTTTATTCCGCCCTGCTGTATTTACGCGACCAAGATATGTTCCCGCTGCAGGTTGTCTTACGCAATATCGTCCTGCAGGGCCAGATCAATTCCGCTAATGTAACCAGCGTCGGCAGCGATAATCTGGTCGTGGACGATGCTTTGAAATTCACAACGATTCTCGTATCCACCGTTCCCATCCTGCTTATTTATCCGTTCCTGCAAAAGTATTTCGTCAAAGGGGTGATGATCGGCTCGGTGAAAGGGTAGCCATCCTCATCGAGGAGCTGCCGATAAATTGCGCTGCAATCAAAACGATATGAAAATGGGGAGATGGGCTCAATGACACGTACTATGAAAGGGTTGTCGCTTTGCGTCGCCGCCGGATTATCGCTTTCCACCCTCGCAGGATGTACGGATAACGGAAAGGACACATCGGCACCGCCTGCCGCCGGAGGGAACGGAGAACCGGCCAAACAGACGTTCACTGCACTTAACTACTCCAATCCAAGCTGGCCGTACAATAAAGAGAACATCGTATGGAAGATGATAGAAGAGAAGACCGGGGTTACGTTAGATGTGCAGCTGCCGTCAGGGAAGCTGGAGGACGCCTTGAGCGTGACTATCGCATCCGGCAATTTGCCAGATCTTATGCTCACCATGGACAAGAAGCTTGCCGACAAATACGGCCAGCAGGGAGCGCTGGTCAATATTTTGGATCATGTGAACGAGATGCCTAACCTCAAGAAATGGATGGAAAAATATCCGTTAGAGACGCAAAACACCCTATCCTCCGATGGTAAAATGTATATGTTCCCGAATGCCGGAATCGGGGAAACGAACCGGATGATCTGGATGTACCGGGAGGATGTGTTCAAGAAGCTCGGACTGAGCCAGCCGCAGACATGGGATGAGCTGTATACGGCGCTCAAGAAAGTAAAGGAAGCGTACCCGAAGAGCTATCCGTTCTCTTTCCGCAACGGCCTGCAGCGCCTATTGAATTTTGCTCCGGCATTCGGCACGGGCACCGACGTCTACTACGACTTCAACAAGAAAGAATGGCGCTACGGTCCGGTCGAGGACAACTATAAGAAGATGATTGAATACTTGAACAAATTTTATAAGGAAGGGCTCATCCCGCCGGACTTCCTGTCTGCGGATACGAAGCTGTGGCAGGACTTGATGTCGACGGACCGGGCGTTCGTGACGGTAGATTACATCGGCCGTATCGACTTCTTCAACTCGGCACTGCGTAAGGACAATGCGCAATATAATCTGCTGTTTATGGGTGCGCCCGCCGGCTTTGCCGGGGGACCGGCCAAAAATGCCTATACACAGTATGTGGATGAGGGATTCATGGTAGCTACCTCGTCTAAGAAGATTAAGCAAGTCATGAAGTTCATGGATTTCTTTTTCACCGAAGAAGGACGGACGATGGCAAGCTGGGGTAAAGAAGGGACCACGTTCAAGACGGAAAACGGCAAAAAGCAGTTTATTGAAAAATACGCGGACGTCGCCGATATGAGAAAGAAAACGGGCTTGTCGACGGACGGGACTTACGCTTGGTTTGATTACGATGCCCACCTATCTCTATCGTCGCCGGAGCTTCAGAAGGCTTACCAGGAAGCGCCCAAGTATGACAGCCAGCAGCAGCCGCGCCCTGCGTTCACGCCGGATGAGATGGAAGTACTGTCGCTGACCGGCGATACCATTAAGAAAAAGCATGACGAGAACATCTCCAAATTCATTGTAGGAGAACGCAGTCTTGACGATTGGCCGAAATATGTCAGCGACATGAAGGCGCTGGGAGTGGATAAAATCGTCGATATTTATAAAAAAGCGTACGACCGTTCCACGAAAGCCGCCAAATAACAAGTAGAAGGGATACAGCTACGATGAGATACGAGCCATTGACTGCCGCTCATATCAGCGGTTTACAACGATTATGGAACACGGAATGGGGGCATTCGTTCCCGATGCGCGAACGGCTTCTGGTCCAAAATGTGCTGGAGGACCGCAATGTGGTTGGCGCAGGAACCCGGGTTGCCATAGACGAAGCAACGGGCGAGCTCGCAGGATATGTGGTGGCGAAAAGATGGCAGGACTCCATAGGAGGCCTCGATTATGGAAGCGAGCTCGGATGGATTCATGCGCTGCTGGTGGCACCGGCCTATCGAGGTCAAGGGATCGGGAGCAAGCTGCTGTCCGAAGCCGAGAGCGTGCTTCGCGACCGTGGAGCCAAGCAGATCCAAATCGGCAGCGATTTCCACATGCGGGTGTTTCCCGGCGTGCCGATGCCCTGCGATGATGTGTCCGCCTGGCTGGAGAAACGCGGGTATGTGAACCAGAGGCTCGTATTCGATTTATTCCGTGAATACGAGGACGCTGATGCCGAGCCGCTGCCTGAGCGCGAAAGCGTTCTGTTTCGCCCGCTTAAGGCGGACGAAGCGGATTCGTTCAATGCATTTATGCGGCGCTGCTTTCCGGGATGGGTATACCAGACATTGCATTACTGGCAGCGGGGCGGAGACGGACGCGAATTCGTCGTATGCGAGAAAGACGGAGAAATCATCGGGTTTTGCCGGATTAACGACTCCCATTCGCCGATTTTGGCGCAGAACATCTATTGGTCTCCCTTGTTTGAGCAGGAGCTCGGCGGTATTGGCCCGCTTGGTATCGATGAGCGGTATCGGGGTCATGGCTACGGGCTGGATATAGTTAAGGCAGGGGTCCACCACCTGCATAGGCGGGGAATTCGCAATATCGTCATCGATATGACTCCGTTCGTCGATTTTTACGGCAAGCTCGGCTTTCAGACGTGGAGAAGCTATGTCTCCTTCCGAAAAAGGTTCGCAGAGGCGGATTGACGAGGCTTGATGACCGCTCGAAACATGCAAAGACCGTAAGGGATTTTCCTTACGGTCCTTTTTGCTGCATTCCTTGAAGAGTAAGCAATGGATATTGTTTACAAAGATAGGCGTCTAAAATATAATAAAGGATAGATATTATCGTTAATATTTACTGATTGATCACTACCCACAATCTACTGACAAAGGGTTTGTTACGCATGAATGCCAAGAGTATCCGTCAAAAAGAAATTGCCGAAAAAACCGGTTTTTCCATCAATACGGTGTCGCTCGCCCTTAAGGGAAGCCCGCGGATTAGCGAGGAAACGAGAGCCGTTATTATGGCATGCGCGGAGCAGCTGAACTACATTCCGAATGTCGTCGCCAGGTCGCTCGTTCAGAAGAAGACGAATACGATCGGCATTATTTTGACCGAGCTTATGAATCCGATTCTTACGGAAACCGCGCAGGAGATCGAGCAAACTCTCAAGCAATCCGGCTACAACATGATGCTGATGATTACCAACTCCAGTCCCGTGCAGGAAGCGGAGGCTCTGGATGTGCTCGTCTCCCGGCGGGTGGACGGTATCTTGATGTACCCTGTGTACACGGCGAATTTCGCCAAAATCAAGCAGCTCCGGGATAATAAATTCCCTATTATCCTGCTTGCCGGAGGGGATTACGACATCCCGACGGACGCGGTCTATGTGAACCGGAGAGCCGGCGCTTACGAAGCGGCATCGCATTTTATCCGGGCCGGGCACAAGCGCATCGGCTTTATCGGCGGCGGCAACTACAGCGACAGGGAGAAGCAGAACGGTTATTTGGCCGCATTGCAGGACAACCATATCCCGTTCGATCCGGAGCTGGTAGGCAGAGTGCAGGGCGATGGCTACGAAGACGGGTATGAAGCTATTGGTCCATTGTATGAGAGCGTCAAGCCTACGGCCGTCATCTGTACAAGAGACTATATCGCGCTTGGAGCGATGCGCTGGTGCCGTGAGCGGGGAATCCGCATTCCCGAACAGCTGTCCTTTATCGGCTTTGACGACGTCGCTGCCGCCGGCTTTGCTGAAACGCCGCTCACTTCCGTGAAGTATGACGTCCAGACCGTTACCAAGAAGGCGACGGAGCTTTTGATGCAGCGAATTGAAGAAAGGGAGAATCCGGCTGCCGCCCCGCTTCAGAAGATTTCCATTCATCCTAGGTTGATTGTCCGTCAATCCTAGGCTTTTTTTTCCAATTATATCGTAGGAGGAGATTCTAATGAAATTAGGATTCAGTACGATCGGTTGTCCCCAGTGGAGTGTTGACGAGATTGTTGCTTTTACGAAACAAAGCGGATATGAAGGAGTTGAAATCCGATTTGTCCGAGGCAGCGTCAACCTGTGGGAAATGGAAGAGTTCCAGCCCGAATCGCTTGCGGCTACCAAAGCAAAGTTCGAGCAAAACAGAATCGACGTTGTGAGTATCGATACTAGTGTGCGTTTTGTCACCGGTGCTCCTGAAGAGATTGCCAAGCAGCTGGAACAGGTGCAGCGCAATGTCCATATCGCATCCGCGCTCGGCGCGCCTTATATTCGGGTTTTCGGCGGTCCTATCCCTAAGGATCAGACGCGGGAAGAGACGCTGCAGCACATCATTGCCGGCATGAATCGGGCGGTGGAGCTGGCGGGCGAGCATGGGATTACCGTTCTGCTGGAAACCCACGATCATTTCAGCACCGGCGAGCAGGTTCTTCCTATTCTCGATAATGTGAAGGGACTCCATATTTTATGGGACATTCTCCATTCCTACCGCCACGATGAAAGCTTCGAACAGACGTACAGGCTGATCGGAGATCGAATCAAGCATGTCCATATTAAAGATGCATCCGTGTTCACGCCCGCCGGCTTTGATTACAAGCTGATCGGAGAAGGAACGATCCCGGTAGCGGAGGCGGTTCAAGTGCTTCGCCGTAACGGTTATAGCGGCTATTTGAATTTTGAGTGGGAAAAAGGCTGGCATCCGGAAATCGAGGAACCGGAAATCGCGCTACCGCATTACGTGTCGGTTATGAATCAGATTCTCTCAAGCGGAACGGACGGCAGGAACGACAGTTAACATATCGCGAAGCGAAGCGGAGGGCGGATTATGGCTGTATTCAAAGTCGTCATTACCGATTATGAATATAAAAGTCTGCAGATCGAACGCAAGATTCTGGAGCAGCTGGATATGGAATTCATCACCTCGTTCCAATGCAGGACGGAAGATGAGGTCATCGCGGCGGCACACGATGCGGACGCCATCCTTACACAGTATGCGCCTATTACAGATAAGGTCATCAGCCGGTTGGACCGGTGCAAGGTGATTTCCCGCTACGGCGTAGGCGTCAATACGATAGATCTGCATGCCGCAACCCGCAAAGGCATTGTCGTATCGAATTGCACCGATTACTGCATGGATGAGGTGGCAGACCATGCTCTTGCTCTGCTGCTCGCATCCGCCCGCAAAATTGCCCAGGTGAATGACTATGTGAAGCAGGGCGTATGGGATTATAAGAGAGCGATCCCCGTGTTCCGGTTGCGGGAGAAAGTATTGGGGCTCGTCGGCTTCGGGAAAATCCCGCAAAATCTATGCGTGAAAGCGCAAGCGCTCGGCATGACCGTAACCGCTTATGACCCTTACATTTCCAATGATGTTACCGCCCGATTCGGAGTGCTGCAGGTTGATTTGGCTACTCTGTGCCGGGAATCGGACTTTATTTCCGTCCATGTCCCGCTCACCCCGGACACCCAAGGCCTTATCGGCGCCGAGCAGTTCCGACTGATGAAACCCGGTGTCATTGTCGTCAATACATCCCGAGGGCCTCTCATTGATGAGCAAGCGCTGATAACCGCATTGGCAAGCCGGCAAATCGCAGGCGCTGCCCTGGATGTGCTGGAGCAGGAGCCGATCCGACCGGACCATCCACTGCTCTCCATGGAGCAGGTCCTTCTTACGCCCCACGCTGCCTGGTATTCCGAGGATTCCGAGCAGGAGCTGAAGGGGAAAATAGCCCAGAACGTCGTCGATGTTCTCTCCGGCTTTTATCCAAGGTACTTGGCCAATCCTGATGTGAAGTATAAGGTGCATTTGAAGGAACGAGAGCATTAACCGCGTAGTTCGCGAAAAAAATCCCGCTAAAGATTCTTAGGAATGCTTATGCGCTGCCGGGTAATATAGTATGATGATTAGTAGACAACGAGAATTCTGCTCAATATCTGCACATCATCTTTGAAAACGCTTCAATGGCAATTGTTTATCTCAGCTAGAGACTTACACCATGATGTAATGCTGGTTAGTAGAGTATAACAAAAACGGGAGTGTGGCGTGGGATGAGAATTATTCGGTTTATTGCACAGGAAAGCGGTGAACCGCAGCTTGCGGCTATTACGGATGAAGGTGCAGGCTATGCGCTTCCATACCGCGATTACTTATCGCTGGTGAAAGCGGCGGAGTCGAGAGGAGCTTCCGTGCTCGAGCTCGTGCAGTCGAGCATTGCGGCGGGCGAGCCGTTCACGGCCGATGTGTCGGACTTGCAGCTGCTGACGCCGATTGAAGCGCCTGAAGTATGGGCTGCCGGAGTGACGTACGAGAAGAGCCGTGAAGCGAGAAATTACGAGGCGACGGCAGGTAAAATGGATGCGTCTACGTTTTACGATAAAGTGTACGACGCGGAACGTCCCGAGCTGTTCTTCAAATCGACAGCCGCGCGTACGGTTGCTCCAGGGGGAGAGGTTCAGCTGCGCAGCGATTCGCAATGGCAGGTTCCCGAGCCGGAGCTTGGCCTCGTATTGGACGGCCATGGCCGCATTATCGGTTATACGATCGGTAACGATATGAGCTGCCGGGATATCGAGGGAGATAATCCTCTGTACTTGCCTCAAGCGAAAATGTGGAAGCGCTCCTGCTCGATCGGTCCTGCAATCCGGCTCGTCGATGCAGTGCCGAATCCTTACGATTTGGACATTACGTGCAGCATTTATCGCGGCGGGGAGCAAGTATTCGAAGGGAAAGCGAATACGAAGCAGCTCAAACGGAGATTGGAGGAGCTGGTATCCTTCCTTGTCCGGGATAACGAAATCTACGAAGGTACCGTGCTGCTGACAGGCACGTGTATTGTTCCTCCTAATGAGTTTACGCTGGCTGGGGGAGACCGGATCGAAATCGAAATCGGGGGGATCGGCAAGCTGATCAACCCGGTGGCCTGCGCGGGATAACCTCGCGGGCTTCTTTTTAAATGAGCTGCAGCAGGACAAGCACCCGGGCGGGATGAAACCCGGCCGCGCCGCAAAGGAGGAGCCATGGATAAACCGTTTGACGAGATTATGGGAACCGAAGCCGTAGCCGGCTCTGCCGGCCTGTATGAGGTGATCACTCATGCTTCCGGACCGGAAGGGAAGCTGCCGCTTACGGACGAGCTGCTTAAGTCGGCACCGAGCGGCGAATTGTTCGGCATGTCGCAAAATGCAGGGATGGGATGGAATCCTGCGCTTCTGAACGCGAAGCAGTTTCTGCTGCTCAGCACCCAAGGCGGGATCCGTGAGCAGGACGGCACTCCCGTCGCTTTGGGATACCATACCGGCCATTGGGAAGTCGGCTTGTTAATGAAAGCGGCTGCTGCCGAAGTAGCGGCGCGGGGAGGCATTCCCTTTGCCGGCTATGTAAGCGATCCTTGCGACGGGCGCTCCCAAGGCACGACAGGCATGTTCGACTCGCTGCCATACCGCAACGATGCGGCCGTCGTATTTCGCCGGCTGATCCGTTCCTTGCCCACGCGAAAGGGCGTTATCGGCGTAGCCACTTGTGACAAGGGACTTCCGGCGATGATGCTGGCGCTTGCGGGCATGAGAGATCTTCCCGGCGTCATCGTACCCGGCGGGGTGACGCTCCCCCCGACAGCGGGCGAGGATGCGGGTAAAATCCAAACCATCGGCGCCAGATATGCCAATGGGGAATTATCGCTTGACGATGCCGCGGAGCTCGGATGCCGAACCTGCGCTACTCCGGGAGGAGGCTGCCAGTTCCTCGGCACGGCGGCAACGGCGCAAGTCGTGGCGGAAGCCATGGGGATGGCGGTGCCACATTCCGCTCTCGCCCCGTCGGGGCAGCCGATCTGGGAGGAGCTCGGCAGGCAATCCGCCCGTGCCGTGATCCGGCTGGAGTCGCAAGGTCTACGGATGCGCGACATCTTGACGGATTCGGCCATTCGCAACGCAATGGCGGTCCATGCCGCCTTCGGCGGGTCGACGAATTTGCTGCTGCATATTCCGGCCATCGCTCATGCGGCCGGCCTCACGATGCCGACCGTTGAAGACTGGATCCAGGTCAATCGCGAAGTTCCCCGCCTGGTTAGCGTGCTGCCGAACGGCCCGGTTTATCATCCGACGATTCGGGTGTTTTTGGCCGGCGGCGTGCCGGAAGTGATGCTTCACTTGCGCCGTCTCGGCGTGCTGGACGATTCCGTGCTGACCGTAACCGGCGAAACGCTCGGCAACGTATTGGATTGGTGGGAATCGTCCGACCGCCGCCGCTTATTGCGCCAACGGCTGCAGGATGAGGACGGCGTTGACCCGGACAGCGTCATCATGAGCCCGGACCGGGCGAAGCAGCTTGGCATTACGTCGACGGTTACGTTCCCGACGGGCAATATCGCCCCGGAAGGCTCTGTGATCAAATCGACTTCCATCGATCCTGCCGTGCTGGATGAAGACGGCGTATACCGTTTTACAGGCAAAGCAAAGGTGTTCACAACGGAACGGGCCGCCATTGCTGCCATCAAGAACGGAGCTATCCAGGCGGGCGACGCGATGGTGCTGATCGGACGCGGACCCTCGGGAACGGGTATGGAGGAAACGTACCAGCTCACGTCTGCCCTGAAGCATCTATCCTTCGGCAAGTATGTGGCGCTAATTACGGACGCCCGCTTCTCCGGCGTATCCACCGGCGCTTGCATCGGCCATGTCGGCCCGGAAGCATTAGCCGGCGGGCCTGTAGGCAAGCTAAGGGACGGCGATACGATCGAGATCATCATTGACCGTAACCGTCTGGAAGGCAGCGTTCACTTCGTAGGCGAGGAAGGGAAGACGTACACGCCGGAGGAAGGAGCGGAAGCTCTGGCTGCGCGCCCGTTCCATCCCGGACTTGCCGCGGATCCCGGACTGCCTGACGATACGAAGCTTTGGGCCGCCCTGCAAGCCGTAAGCGGCGGCACGTGGAAAGGCAATGTCTATGATGTGGAACGAATCGTAGCCGCACTGGAAGCTGGGAAAAAAGCGTTGGGCTGGACTTCTTGAAAGCTCGTCCTTGTGGTTTAGCTGCGAGTCGACGAAAAACCGATGTGTGAATTGCGGTCTGCCTTTTGCCGGCGGGCCGTTTTTTTATTGGAGAGCGATATATGGAACGACAGCGACTGCCGGAATTGGTAAGGAAGGGGTCACAGGGCTCCTCTTGAAGAGAATGATAATCAATATCAACTAAATTGTCAGCCCTTACGTGACAAATTGGAGTAAAATAATAACCATTGACAGCCGAAAGCGGCTAAGTCTACTTGCCGGTTAAGCTTGGAGTGAATGCAGGACCTCGTAGCAGGGATATCGATCTGCAAATCGAATGGCTGTAAGGCTCCGTTGACAACTGGCCGACAACGGCCTATAGGAAAGGTGTGAAGAATGGCATGAAGCCTTGCTGCGGCCTTCTGGCACAACGTAGGGCCGGAGCTGAATTCTGTTCTAAAGAAGTAATGGGTTCGGTTCGCTTGGAGCCGGAGGGAAATTTCTCGCTCTTTCTTTTAACCTCACGTGTCTAACGATAAGAACATATGCCAATTCAAACCTTTACGGATATTTATGCGTTGTCGATTTTTGTTCTTGACGGCGTTTTTTTGTCATAACGACTCGAAAATTCCCAGATCGGGGTATTCCTATTTGACGGGCATTCCTTTACAATGATAAGTATCATGGGATTTTGTGGAAATGGGGGGCATTATGTGAGTTTCGGAAGTCGGGCATTGAGGCGATGGACACTGTCGCTGATTGTATTTTTATTCGCATTTTCTGATTATTCCTCGGCGTTCGCCGCCGATCGGTTCGTGCTGGAGCCCGTAACCAAGGACTCAGTTACCGTGGACCCCGATATTCGGTACGGGGACTACATATCGACAGCGGATGGAGGATACGTTGCGGCGGGGACCGACGCAGGCGGCGAAGACCCGGAGTTGTTCATGGCAAAATGGAGAGCGAACGGCGATTTGCAATGGCGGACTTCGCTAGGGTTCGACACTAGCGGTATTCCTCCAGCGGTGAACGACGTGCTGGAGACGCCTAATGGGTATATGTTCGTCGGTAGGATGAACGACGGTATGCTTTACGGCCTCGTTAATGAGACGGGGGGCGTCGTTCAATCGGGCGTGCTGCTGCCGGGGGGCGGCTCCGCGAATTTCATCGCGAAAATGGAAGGTGCCGGCACGGTGCGGTATCTCGTTGGAGGTATCGCGCCATTTTCCGATATCGGGGCGGTAAACTCAATCTTCACCCTTGATGTGAACGGCAACCCGGGGGCGGGCATCGTCCACCTGACCACATATGGTCGCATTCCGTTCGAAGGGCTGACTCTACCGTCCGGCGACGTAGCAATCGTCGGATACGGTTCCGAAGGGACCGGCTCATCGTTCGGCACGTTGTACACTTACAGCGCCCGTTCCGGGGTTGGCCCCTTAAAAAAGTTCTACAGCGACGGGGGTAGCCTTACGCTGCAGGCCCTGGCTGATGCAGGCGCGGGATCGGGTTATTATTTGATCGGCAACGTGTTGGCGGGGAATGAGCAAAATATCGTCGTGCTGCGCACGGACGCGGACGGGAACGAGTTGTGGAGAAAGGAATATCCTCACGAAGGCGCCCAAGTCCCGGAAGGCTTGCTGCGTACAAGGGACGGCGGTTTTCTGATATACGGCGGCTCCAACGCGGGCGACGGCGTCCTACTGAAGACGGACGCAAACATGAACGAGCAATGGTTCAAGGTGATTCCTGGCACATGGAACCTTCGCGCCACGTTGCAGCTTGCGGACGGCTCGTATCGTGTCGCCGGGAACAGCGCCAACTTAATCGACATGTACGTCGGACCGCCGACGGGCCTTGTGCCGGACGACGAGGCGAACGTCCTCGCCGGACTGACGGAGGACATGGAATACATAGGGAACGGCAGCGTGAGTTACGTCGTTTACGACAGTGGCGACGCACCGACGTTCGCAGGAAATCAGACGGTATTCGTACGTTATAAAGCGGATCCGGCGGCGGGGTATGAGGTTGGCAAAGCGGCCTCATTCGACTTTACGGCGAATCCGGTCTCGATCGCGTCCGTCTCCCTGTTGGCGGGCGTACCGGTTGAGTACGGCACTCCGCTGTCGAAGATCGGATTGCCGGCGACGGTGAACGTCGGGTTGAGCGACGGAACGAATGTATCAGCGAGCGTGATCTGGAACGGCGGCAATCCTGCGTACAACGGAACGGTACCGGGGGCGTACAAGTTCGTCGGCACATTGACGCCGCCGAGCGGGACGACGAACCCGGC
>NZ_JBHTVD010000011.1:0-31969 GCF_042793215.1 Paenibacillus sp. NPDC056579 | reverse complement strand
ACGGTGAACGTCGGGTTGAGCGACGGAACGAATGTATCAGCGAGCGTAACGTGGAACGGCGGCAATCCTGCGTACAACGGAACGGTACCGGGGGCGTACAAGTTCGTCGGCACATTGACGCCGCCGAGCGGGACGACGAACCCGGCCGCGCTTACTGCGGCGGTCGTCGTGACGGTCGAACCGCGGACGATCAAGAGCGTCGCGGACGCCGTATACCGGACCGCAGGATACGGAACCCCGCTTTCGGAGCTCGGATTGCCGGCGACGGTGAACGTCGGGTTGAGCGACGGAACGAATGTATCAGCGAGCGTAACGTGGGACGGCGGCAATCCTGCGTACGACGGTAATACGCCGGGACGATACGCCTTCAAGGGCGAGTTGATGTTGCCTTCGGGCGCGACGAATCCAGGCGGCTTGACAGCGACGGCGGTCATTACGGTGGTGGAAGCGCCGGTGGCGCCGCTGCCGATCGCAAGCGTCGTTCCGCTGTCGGCCATGACGGTCGACTACGGGACGCCCTTGTCCGGTCTCGTGCTGCCGACTATGGTTAACGTCGTCCTGAACGATGGATCCATCGTAGGCGCCCGGGTGTCATGGGACGATGGGGTACCGTCTTATAACGGCAACGCGGCGGGGGTTTACGCGTTTACGGGTACGTTGACTCCACCTGCCGGCGTGACGAATCCGGAAGGCTTGACGGCGACGATGGTCATTACGGTGGAGAAAGCGCCTGTCGCATTGGTCGGCTTGGAGGTTGACGAGAATACTTATCACTTGAGGGCCGGATCGTCCCGTGCTATCCTCGTCAAAGCGTCGTACTCGGATGGACATCGGACCGATGTCACCGATGCGGCGAAGTACACGACCTCGAACGCCTCCGTCGCGGAGGTAGGGGAGAACGGCGTCGTTCGAGCGAAAATGCGGGGGACGGCCACGATCTCGATCGAATACGGCGGTCTTCGCTCCGAAATCCAAGTCGATGTGTATCGAACGTCGCGCGAGAACGACGAGAAGGGAGCAGCCGCGGTGCCGACCGTAACGAGAAAAACGACGACTGCCTGCTCTAGCGGCGGATGCACAGCGACGTTCGGCGAGGAAGTATCGATCGAGATCCCTGGATTGCCCGGAGACGCGATCGTCACGATCGAAAAGATCGGGCTGCCTCCTGATTCGGTACCGGCTGGGCTGCATTTGGCGAGCGACGTGTTCGAACTGTTGCTGGGCACGGGAATGACGTTTTCGGAGCCGGTAACGCTTCGTTTCGCCTTCGACGCGGCGGCGGTGCCCGAAGGG
The DNA here is from genome assembly GCF_042793215.1 of Paenibacillus sp. NPDC056579. Lineage (NCBI taxonomy): Bacteria > Bacillati > Bacillota > Bacilli > Caryophanales > Paenibacillaceae > Paenibacillus > Paenibacillus sp. NPDC056579. The sequence continues at coordinate 30,676 of NZ_JBHTVD010000011.1, read as the reverse complement.
TTCCTCGCGGCCTTATTCTACTTCGATGAAGCCCGTGAGGAATGGGTCAAGATCGAAAGCCGGGTCAAGGGTGGGTTTGTCGAGGCGTCGGCAGATCACTTCGCGAAGTTCGCCGTGTTTGCCTTCGAAGCATCGTCAGCGTCGCCTGCGAAACCGACAGCGACGCCAGCACCGCCGCCGCCGCGGTTCCTCGACATGGACGGTCACTGGGCAGACTCGTTCGTCGCGCGGGCGGTAGAGCTCGGTATTGCGAACGGGTATGACGCGCGCACGTTCGCGCCGGATGCGCAAGTAACGCGAGCGCAATTCATTACTATGCTGATGCGGACGCTCAAGGTAGACAGCGGGGCCACGCCGCGATTCACGGATGCTGATACCATCGAAGCGTGGGCGGCGTCCGCCGTTGCTGCGGCGGCCGAGCGCGGCATCGTCGTCGGCTTCCCGGACGGTACCTTCCGGCCGAACGCCATCATCACGCGGGCGGAGATGACGACGCTGCTTGTCCGCGCGGCGGGCTTGGAGACGTCGGGAGGCACCGAGCCGGCGTTCGCAGATGCAGCGGACGTACCGACTTGGGCTCGTGGCGCAGTCACCGCGGCGGAGGGGATCGGTCTAGTGCAAGGCCGTGAAGGCGATCGATTCGAGCCGTCCGCCACCGCAACGCGCGCGGAAGCCGTCGTCCTTCTGCTGCGGATGTTGGATTTGAATTTAAACCCATAGTTAGGTAACCGCTGGCCGTACGTGGTCGGCGGTTTTTTTCGTTGTTATCGCCTGATAAAGAGTAAGCCGTTTGATGACAAGAACATTTGCCTTTCCCTCGTGAAATACGTCCGATGTATGCGATGCCGGCACCAGAGAACGGCGCACTCACCGCTTCGTTTGATTTGATCTTTAACGGCCTCGAAATAACGACTGGAGGCCAGCGGACTCACGATTACGAGGAGCTCTCCGCTTCAATACGCAGCCGGGGGCTGAATCCGGATCATTTTGCCGGATATCTTGACGTGTTTCGATACGGCATTGCCGCTGCACGGAGGATTCGCAATCGGTCTTGAACGCCTTGCCTCACGTTTACTCGGCCAGTCAAATGTACGGGAAGCTTCAGCGTTCCCTCGTGATCGAACCCGGCTATTTCCTTAAGTGATTGCAGAAAAGGCTGCCGATTTTTTCGGCAGCTTTTAATTATAATAACATTTAGAAGAAATTATGAAGAATGCGACCTGATGAAGGAAAAAAGTAGTCGTTTGCACGCGAACAGGCGAAACTGATACAGTTTGTAGTCGGTCGAATTTCAGGCAGGCCATCCGGTGTTCAGCAGGAGGGAAGTTTTTGTTTTGAATTAAAAAGATAATAATTTGTTTAAAACTATTGCAATGTAAGCGATCCCAATGTAGTATTGGGTTAAGCGCTTACTCTACATTGGTTAAGCCGTCCAATTAAATCGGTTTAACGATACACTTCTGCTAATACCTCTAACCTCCACAGAGATCCGCCACTTATGTTACATCTTACATCCATCCATTTTAACCACATACATAAAACGGGTTCGTTTGTATTACCATTATATAAAAGCGTTTTCATTTTCAAGTGCTCTATTAAACCGGTTTAATGCCTTCTGGGAGGTGATTCATACAGGGACCAAGTGTTATGTTATGGTATTGCTTTTATAAAGTTAGTCAGATTATGGAGGGGATTATCTTGAAAAGCAGCTGGTATCTATTATGTATGCTTTTATTGGCAGCAACCGGTTTGGTTGCCTGCGAGAGCGACCCGAGCTCCAAGACCAACGTAGAAGTAACTCCAACAACGCCCCCTGTCGTCGCTCCCGATAAGATTTCAGCTTTCAAAGAAGCTCCGATGCTCAACAAGCTGGTTAGCTCGGGAACGTTGAAACCGGTAGCCGAACGCATGCCGGTCAAAGAAGATATTATGGTGGAGAAGGTGGTCGAAGAAACGGGTACGTACGGCGGCGATTGGAAGCTGCCATGGGGAGGCCCTAATGACCGCTGGACGGTTGGCCAACCAACAGAGGAAGCGCTGTTCCGCTTTAACAAGGACGGCAGTACGGTGGAGCCTAACGTGGCAAAGGGTTATGACGTGAATAAGGATTCCACCGAATTTACCATTTACTTGAGAAAAGGGATGAAATGGTCTGACGGCATGCCATTTACCGCCGACGACGTTATCTTTTACTGGGAGCATATGCTCACCAAGGAAACCTTCGGCAAAAAAATATATGACGCTTATTATTCCGTCGATCCGGTGTCCGGGGAAAAAGCGTTGGCCAAGGTGACGAAAGTGGACGATTACACGTTCAAAGTCGTACATAAATATCCAAGCGTGCAGTTTCTGGAGCGTGTCGCCATCGACAACAAATGGTTTTTCGCTCCGGCTCATTTTCAGAAAACCATTTTGCCGGAGTTCGTAGGCGATGACAAGGCGCTCGAAATCGCCAAGAAATGGGGCTTCGAAGATATCAAATCATTCCTGGTCGCCACCGGTTATTATTACTGGGTATACCCGCAAATTCCAACCTTAAGAGCGTGGGTAGCGAAGAACGATCCGAACAGTGACCAATTTATTATGGAACGTAATCCGTACTTCTGGAAGGTGGACTCGGCCGGTAACCAGCTTCCGTATATGGACCGCATCGTAGCGGCCAAGGTACAGGATCCGGCACAGCGAATTCTCGGCACGTTGGCCGGCGATTTCAATCTGCTGGAATTTGATTTTAAAGACTTCACGGTATTAAAGGAAAATGAGAAGAAAGCGAATTTTCGGGTTATCCCATGGAACACCCCCGCTTGGTCCAGCGCAGGCATCCAGTTGAACCAGACGATAGCCGATCCTAATCTGCGCAAGCTGTTCCAGGATATCCGGTTCAGAGAAGCGCTATCCATTGCCGTAGACCGCAAGGAAATTTCCGAGATCGTGACCAACGGGCTAGGTGCTCCCCAACAAGCATCGGTGCCGGAAGGGCTGGTAGGCTATCAGAAGGGCTGGGCTGAGCAGTGGAGCCAATTCAACCCGCAACGGGCCAATCAAATTTTGGATGAAATAGGCCTGACCCAACGCGATAAAAACAATTTCCGCCTGCATCCCGACGGATCGGACTTAACAATTACCATCGTTGAAGCGAGCACCTCGACGGCTCCTTTCCTAGAGTTGGTCAAGAAATATTATGAAGCTGTCGGCATTAAGGTCGACCTGAAGGTCGTGGATCAAGGAACGCATCAGGAGCAGAAGTATTCGAACAAAATCCCGGCCACGACCGAGAACATCTCCATCGTGAACGTCTCTTTCCGTCCCGATACGCTGGTGCCTCTTCGAGTATTGACTCCATGGTACGGAAGCTATGGACTGTACACCTCATCCAATGGAAAAGAGGGCGTGAAGCCCGAAGGCGACGTAGCGTTGATTCTCGACTATTGGAATAAAGTCAAAGCATCAACAACTAAGGAAGAAATCAATAAATGGGGCAACGAGATCGTCAAGCTGCATCAGAAGAACCAATGGATCATCGGTTACGCAGGCCCGACGCCCAAGCTGATTGTCGCATCGAACAAAATGCACAACGTCCCCAAAGATCTCATTCATTCCGATGAGTTCCGCAGCCTGGGGCACGGACATCCGTCCCAATTTTTCATTAAGCCGTAAGGAAAAATGAAATCCGGCGGGAAAATCGCAGGTTTCCCGCCGGTATTACCGGGCAATCCGAATCAAAAGCGGAGAGGAATGGATAAGAGATGCTTCCTTATATAGCAAGAAGGATCGTGCTGGTCATCCCGGTGGTCATCTTTATTTCCATCATCGTATTCTACATCATTCAGCTTCCTCCAGGTGACTATGTATCCAACTATGCGGCCAAAATGTCCGTCGCGGGCGACGTCATGTCGCAGCAGGACATGGATGAAATGCGGGCTAACCTGAAACTGGACCAGCCGTGGTTTATCCAGTACTTCATATGGATGAAGAACATCCTGCTGCATTTTGACTTCGGTTATTCCTTTAACTACAACAAGCCCGTTCTGGCCGTCATCGAGCAGTATATGGCCTTAACCTTGATCGTTTCCCTGGTCACGATGGCCTTTACGTATTTGGTCGCGATTCCTATCGGAATTTATTGTGCGGTAAAGCAATACTCCGCCGGGGATTACCTGTTCTCGGCTATAGGCTTCCTGGGAATGGCGACCCCCCATTTCTTGTTAGCGATTATATTAATGTATCTGTCATATGAATATTTCGGAGATCCTCTTCTCGGCCTGTTCTCCAGCGATTATGTCAACGCTCCGTGGTCTATGGGCAAAGTGCTGGACCTGCTCAAGCATATGATTATTCCTGTTATCGTAATCGGATTGGCCAATACGGCAGAGCTGATCCGCGTGATGAGGGGGCAGATGCTCGATGAATTGAACAAGCCGAATGTGGTTACGGCCCGGTCCAAGGGCTTGTCGGAGACTAAGATTTTGCTGAAATATCCGACGCGCGCCGCTTTGAATCCGATCATCAGTACGATCGGGTGGTCATTAACTTCAATCTTTACGGGATCAACGATCACGGCGATCGTCCTCAATCTGCCGATTCAAGGCCCCGTAATGTATAACGCATTGCTGGGTCAAGATATGTACTTGGCTGGAACGTGGCTGTTGTTCATGGCCATATTGACGGTTATTGGAACGCTGATCTCGGATATTTTATTGGCATGGCTCGACCCCAAAATTCGTACAGAGTTCAGAGGGATGTAACTATGAAAACGATAACAGTGTTCAAAAGGCAATCCGTCCCTCGGCATAAGAGGCAGAAGGACGACAATCTCTACTACAGCTCTCAATGGCGTCTTATGTATCAGCGGCTCAAAAAGCATAAGCTCGCCCGCGTTAGCTTGTTTATTTTGGCGCTGTTTTACCTGGCGGCTATCTTCGCCCAATTCATAGCACCTTACGATCTACAGAGCTACGACAGCAAATACGTGAATGCACCTCCTATGAAGCTTCACTTTATCGATGCGGACGGGGAATTCCATCTTCGCCCTTTTGTGTATGAGCTGAAATCAGGGAGAGACCCGGTTACTTTCAGGAAAATCTTCGTGCCGGACAAATCGATTAAATACTCGCTCCGTTTTTTCGTCGAGGGAGAGAGCTACCGCTTCTTGGGTATTATTCCAACTTCAACACATCTGTTTGGAGTGGACCAACCGGGTCGCCTGTTCATATTCGGCACAGACGGGATGGGGAGAGACTTATTTTCGCGCATTGTGTTGGGCAGTCAAATCTCCCTTAGCATTCCGCTGATCGGGGTCGCAATAAGCTTTGTCTTGGGCTTAATCATCGGCGGGATCTCGGGATATTTCGGCGGATGGATCGATTCGGTCATCCAAAGAATCATTGAAATCATCCGCTCGTTCCCAACGCTGCCGCTCTGGATGGCGCTCTCAGCGGCTATTCCGCCCCGCATCCCGGTCGTGACGATGTATTTGTATATTGTCATCATCTTCGCCTTCATCGGATGGACGGAGTTAGCCCGTGTGGCGAGGGGGAAATTTATCTCGCTCAAAAACGAAGAATACGTGCTGGCAGCGAAAATCGCAGGCGTCAGCGATACGAAAATTATTATTAAGCATCTGCTTCCCGGTTTCATTAGCTATTTGGTCGTGGCGACGACCTTAGCCATCCCCGGCATGATTCTCGGCGAGACGGCAATGAGCTTCCTCGGTCTCGGGATTCGTTCACCTGCCACGAGCTGGGGTGTGCTGCTCCAGGAAGCCCAGCAAATCGATAACGTGGCGCTTTACCCGTGGAAGCTGATCCCGCTTGGATTCGTCATTGTTACCGTACTTACATTTAACTTTCTGGGTGACGGGCTTCGTGATGCGGCTGATCCTTACAAGAGATAAAGGACGCGGGCCGAACAATGCCGCACCTTGCACACCATACCCAATGCAAGTCACCATTTCCCATACAAAGCGAGGGGATCGTATCGAATGAATGCTCAAGCTGCTTCCGGCAAACCGCTGCTTTCCGTCCAAGACCTGAAAATCCGCATTCAAATAGATAACGGGGAAATGAAAGCGGTCGACGGAGTCGATTTCGAAATCAAAAAAGGAAAGACGCTAGGCCTTGTAGGCGAATCCGGCTGCGGCAAAAGTTTAACGAGCCGGGCCATCCTCAGTATTAATCCGAAGGAGTGCGAGACGTCGGGCCGTATCGTATACCATTCGGATTCGGAGAAAGCGTTGAATGAGCTGAACCTGCTCTCCCTAAAACCGAACAGCAAGCAGATACGCTCCATCCGGGGCCGCAAAATCGCGATGATTTTCCAGGAGCCGATGACCGCATTTTCCCCGATGTACACAATTGGAAACCAGATTATGGAGGCAATTCTCATCCACCGCACCAAGGATAAGAAGGAAGCCAAGCAAATAGCGCTTGAAATGCTCGGTAAAGTAGGTATCTCCGATCAAGAGAAGCGGTTCGATCAATTTCCGCATGAGTTTTCAGGCGGCATGCGGCAGCGCGCCATGATCTCAATGGCCTTGTCCTGCAACCCGGAGCTATTGATAGCCGATGAGCCGACTACGGCGCTGGATGTGACGATCCAAGCGCAGGTGCTGGAATTAATGAAACAGCTTCAGGTGGAATTCGGAATGGCTATTTTGCTGGTTACACATGATCTCGGCATTATTGCAGAGATGTGCGACGAGGTGGCCGTCATGTACTTAGGGAAAATCGTGGAGCAAGCCACGGTGCATGACATCTTCTACAACCCGAAGCACCCGTATACGAAAGGCTTGCTTCAATCGATGCCAAGGATGGGCGGTAGCAGACATAAAAGATTGGAATCCATTGAAGGTACCGTCCCCATGCCGGTCAATATGCCTCCGATGTGCGGTTTCTACGACCGTTGCAAGGAGCGAATCGCAGGCGTGTGCAACATGCAAACCGTGCCCCAAACACGGATATCCGATAACCATACAGTGAGATGTTTTTTGTACCAGGATGAGGGAGGGGACAGTGGACATGGCTAAACGATTATTGGACGTCGTTAACCTGAACAAAGAGTTTCAGGTGAAATCAGACAAAACGTTTTTTCGCAAGCCTGCTTCCATCCGCGTATTAAGCGATGTGTCCTTTGAGCTGTACGAAGGTGAGACGTTAAGCATCGTAGGGGAATCGGGCTGCGGGAAGACGACGTTGGGACGATGCATCGTCAGAGGCATGAATGCGACCTCGGGCCAGGTGCTCTATCATACGGAGGATGGCGGGCGGGTCGACTTTTTATCGCTGCGGGGCAAAGATTTCAAGAAATTAAGAAAAGAAATCCAGATGATCTTTCAGGATCCTTACTCCTCATTAAGCCCGAGAATGAGCGTGTATGACATTATTTCCGAACCTCTTCTGGCCAATTTCAAGCTGTCCAAATCGGAAGTCGAAGAGAAAGTGACGGACATAGCGCAGAAAACCGGCTTGAACGTCAGCTACCTTAGAAGGTACCCGCACGCATTTTCAGGGGGACAGAGGCAGCGTATCGCTATCGCACGCTCGTTAATCTCCAATCCGAGGCTGATTGTGTGCGATGAAGCGGTTTCTGCTCTGGATGTTTCGATTAAGGCGCAGATCATTAATTTACTTAAGGACCTGCAGCAGCAGCTGCAAATCACGTATATTTTTATTTCCCACGATTTGTCCATTGTACAGAATATTTCTGATAGAGTTGCCGTCATGCATCTGGGCAAAATTGTGGAGTTAGCGCACGTAGAGCTGTTGTTCAAGCAGCCTAAACACCCCTATACCGAAGCACTGCTGTCAGCAGTGCCCGAGCCGGACCCGGATTTGAAGAAAGATCGAATTATTCTTGAGGGAGAGGTTCCTAACCCTGCCAATCCTCCGAGCGGATGCCACTTCCATCCCCGGTGTGCTTATAAAACAGATTTATGCGTCAAGAAGGAGCCTGAACTAATGTCCATTGGAGACGGGCATTACGTTGCCTGCCATTATGCCAACGATTTAAAACTGAGAGGTGTAAATCATGATGAATCTTAATATGGAAAAAGCCTCGGAGCCGAAAAAGCTGATTATCTTTCTAGACTGTGGAGATACGATTATTGATGAAGGTACGGAAATTCGCGATGAGAACGATATCGTCATTAAAGCCAACGTGATACCCGGAGCGGATATCATGGTGAGGACGCTAGCGGAGCGAGGCTTTACGATGGCTATCGTGGCCGACGGATACGCGCAGTCGTTCAAAAATATTTTAACGCAAAACGGACTGTACGATTATTTTGCGACGATGGTATACTCCGAAACGGTAAAAGCGTTTAAGCCGAGTCCGCGCATGTTTAAGGCGGCGATCGGAGCTCTGGATCTGAGCATGGACGATTGCCCCCGCATCATGATGGTAGGGAACAATTTGAGCCGGGATGTGAAGGGCGCCAATCAAATGGGCATTACGAGCGTCTTCTTAAACTGGACCCCCCGGTATCCAAAGCAGCATGCGGACGAGAGCGAAAAACCGGACTATACGATCAGCGACCCGCTTGAATTAATTGAATTGGCGGAGCGGCTGAATGAGCGGTTAGCGTAGCAATCTTGGAAGGATGTCAGGTAACAAATGGCCAAAATCGATGATGTGGCAAAATTGGCGAACGTGTCGAAAGGTACCGTTTCAAATGTATTCAGTCAAAAACGCCCTACAAGCAAAGAAGTGAGGGAGAGGGTATTAAGCGCATCCAAACAGCTTAATTACGTGCCGAATCATATTGCGCGGAGTCTGGTTACGAAGAAAACGATGGCTATCGGATTGGCGATCCCACACGGCAATTTCTTTTTTAGCGCGTTTCATAATCAATTCATAAACGGAGTCGTATTGGAGGCTTCCTATTACGGCTATAGGGTTCTACTCGACATGATTCCCGCTCATAAGGTGAAAACGCCTTTCTTGTCGAGCTACCCGATTGACGGGGCGGTTGTCATGTGTCCCACGATAGACGATGAACGCATCTATCTGATGCATCAGAAGCAAATCCCGTTCGTTACGGTAGGCAAAGTCATGAATGCCAATGTGAATAACGCCCCGTATGTAGATAATGATAACTACAAAATAATCTATAGTATATGTAAATATTTACTTGACAAAGGCCACCGAAATTTGATGTTTCTGAACGCCAACGAACATATGACCGTATCGATAGTCCACAACGAGGGCTTTGTCCAAGCGTTGAAGGATCATCATATTCCGGTGGAGGATTATATGATTCACCATAAGCCGGCGCTTCTATCCTCGGATTATATTAATTATGGTTACAAGGAGACGGTCCATATACTTGGTAGTCAGAGGATGAAGGTAACGGCCATCATTGCTGATGATGACCGAACCGCATTCAGCGTCATGAACGCTATCAAGCATTTGAAGCTGCAGGTACCGAAGGATATATCGATCTTTGTCATCTGTGGAGATCTATCAATGATGGGCTCATTGAATCCTTCCTTGACGAGCATGGATCTGCAGCCCTCGGAGCTTGGGGCCGAATCTGTCCGCTTATTGATGCACAAGCTCGGGATGCTGCAAGGGGATTATCCGGACCATCGGATCGTTGAGAGTGTAGTTGTCGAGAGAAATTCATGCCGTTCCATTTGATTGGCGTTAGCGCCTTGAGAAACGCAGAGGATGCCATTAATTTAATGTAGACCCCGAAAAGTTACTTCTGTCCGTAACGAATGGCTATTCGAGCAGCCCCGTGACCCCGAAATGTTAGATATCGTATAATCATTAGGCGATTCGTTGACTCCGAAATAAACCTTACTCCTAGCGGCTTGCCCTATAGGCAGGCCGTTTTTGCCTGGAATGGAAAAACCTCACTCTATTTCCCATTGTCTATTTGTCCAAGAAACTATAAAATAATAGTAGTGTGCCAATGATCGGGGGGGAATAGGATGAGTGTCAAAATACAAGAAATTCCTCGATTCATATTTGATGAACTGCTTGTTCTTATTGGGGAAAAGACGAAGGAAAAGCTGCTGAAGCTGGTGCTGCAGGACGAGAGCGATATTATTGAAAATTATATGCGCAACATTATGAACAATATCTTTTTTAACGACGATGACATAGTAGATTTGCTGGAAATTAAATCGACTTATCATAGAAGACGTCAGTTAACCAAGAAAAACTGGTTCAAGCAGCTGAAGAAGGACGTAGAGTCCAAACAAAACTCGAGCATTCATGAGGAGCGGGAAGTGCTGCTCAAGTTTCTGGAGAGCAAGAACGCCGACGACAGCTTCAAGGAAATGCTGAAGAGCATTAAAGACGTGGAGGGTTTCGTCCAAACCCGGCTGAACGAGATCGAGGCATGGGCTGTCGATACGGATACCCGGCTGACGGATTACCCGTATTTGGATTCGAAGCAGCAGTATCAGATCGAGAAGGCGTTCGAGAACGATATCGTCTTTATTATCGCCGACTTTTTGAAGAACGCGCCGCGCAATTGGATTACGCACCGGTTCAAGGATCTGATCGAGAACCCGATCTTTGCCGACGGGAAGGCGAAGCTGAAGGGGAACGTGCTGTTCGATTCGGAGCAAAAAGCGACGATCATCTACGACGACTACAAGCTGAGCGATAACCGCGTCCTTCGCTCTTTCATTTCCATTGAAGAGAACGAAGAAGTACAGATCGACAAAATGTTTCTGCTCGACGAGACCGATTCGGAAATATTGGAGCACATTATGGAGCACCGGGCGGAGCGGTTTTACACGGATAAGACGATCGCATTCGACCTGCGGCCTCTATTGACCCGAATCTACGGCAACACGAGCCAGAAAGCGTATGATTTGATTACGAAGCGGCTGCAAAAAATCGGCCGTTTCAGCCTGGAGGGCAGAACCACCGGGCCGAATAAGGAGACGCGAACGACGTTCTTGTACAACCTGTTCGAATACGTTATCGTATCCAAGGAGGATGCGACAGGCCGCCGGTATGCCGAGCTCAAGTTTTCGGACACGCTTCACCAGCAGTTTATTACGAAGCAGACCGTCCAAATTTACAGCCACTTTATTCACCGTCTGGAGAACCGTCTGTCCAAAATTTTGATCTACGCGTTCCAGAAGGAGCGGCTGGACGCTTATTTGCAGGGACGGAACATGAAGAAGCACTTCGAGTATACCTTCTTCTCGGACCGGATCCGGTTTCGCTCCAAGCGGATCGACAGCAATCTGAAGCAAATCGACGCGTCGCTGCAGGAGTTTAAAGAAGCGAACATTTTGATTAACGACTACAAAAGGGTCGGCAACGGGTTCGAGATCATCTTGACGCCGGTTACCGAATCGGAAAAAGCGGACTTTTTTACAGGCACCGCTACGCCATCCCTGATTCAATAGACGCTGCTTTTTACCAAACTAGCGTACCGCGTTTCATGTAAAAAGTGAGGACATGCATCCAGCATGTCCTTTTTTTTGCGTTTCCTTTGAAAGCTTCATGAAAAGCGGGGGAGTTTTTACGAAAAACACGTACCCTTTGTATAGCTTTTTACACAGAAGGTATACTTTTTTTCGCTTTTTTACAATGATCGCGTACTTCAAATCCGCTTTTTACGGAAAAAGCGTACTGAAAAAGATGTTTTTACAAGATTAGCGTACTCGATGAAAAAACCCAAGTGTGGCGCGGAAAAATTATAGATCAATATGACGTTTTTACGATACCATTTTTACTCTTTACACGTACTTAACAATCTCTTTTTACTCAATCTGCGTACTTCGATACAATATTTTACGAAAATCACGTACTATTTCTCACAATATTTTTTTTGGTTATTCACAAAACCCGCTCCATCCCGCTGTGTAACGGCTTTACGGGTTTTTACGAAAAACGCGTACCGTTTTTTTCGGTCGCTTATATGACCTTTTTACAAAAAGCTCGTACTCTATCGCGTCTACCTTCCTACTATCATTGTTGATATAATGGAAAATGTCGAAAAAGAAAAGTTATCCACATGTGAATAACTTAGAAAAAGAAAAAAGCTCCCATTTACCATGGAAGCTCTCAACATGGAATGCTACCAACATCCCGTGTTTACTGAGTATTACCAGTACTCAGCGTAAGCAAAGAAACATTCGAGTCCGATCAGCGCTCGCTACCAACGATGAAGATCGTGACTCCATAAGACAAGCTTCTTGAAGTGCGTCCAAAAAAATTGGACCCTCAGAGGCCTGTTTGCTTGTTGTCTTTTGATTATTATATCAAAAAGGACTGCAAAAATCTAGGATAAGAGAATGCTTGGAAATCTGTGGCGAAAGGAGGGTACCCTTCATGCAAAAGCTCGTATTCTTGAATAATTTGAAAGGCAGGGTACACCTCCAGGCGACGAATCCCGTCGTAGTCAGCCATCAGTTTTATCATGCATTCAAGAGAATAGAGGAGCAGTTCGAGTATAACAAGGATCAATTCCTATTCCGAAACGACGGCAGAGGGCGTCTGATTCATCATATTACGAAATCGGACATCCAGCTGTTTATAACCGTGCAGACCGTGTTCAATACGAAAGGCACGCTGGAATTTTGCAACCGGAACCGGATCTATCAGAAGCAGGCGGAGCTGTTCGAGGATCCTGTAACGAACGATCAGTTTTATGTGTCATTTCAAAAGTTTATCGATATGGGCCTCATAACGGTAACGGAGGAAGAAGTTACAGGTACTTGCCACTATACACTGAATCATTATTTGCAGCCGGATACCGGAACGATCGGGTATTACTTCCTGCTGCCCCCGGCGGTATTCACGAACGCCTTCTACAAGCTGCCTCTGGCCGCTCAAAAGTGGTATCTGGAGGGCGCCGCGCAGCAAAACGACAGTCCGTCCAAGGCGCTGGAAAAAAATCTGCGCACCGACGGGAAAGACGGCGGCTTGTACAAATGGCTTCATAAAACCAACCTCAATCAAATGAAGAGGCTGATCGACGTCTTGACGAAGCAGCCTGTATTCGAAGGGCAGCCGCTCTTCGCGGCCACGGCTGCGCTTAAGCCGAACTCTACCGGCTATTACAAGGCTTGCTATTCGATTAACCCTTATTTCATTATCCCCAAGGAAAAAGGATCGCATTACCATGAAGTGGTAAAGCCTAAGAAATCGTACCGCAGGTTAACCCAATACATTCAATCGCAGCTGTTCCAGCTGGGTATAGGCGATTTGGAGCAGCATAACGACGGGCAAAGCTTTCTTCAGCTCGTCAGCCTGATGAAGAAGAAGAGCTCCTCGTTCATTCGGTATGTGCTGCATAAGATCAAGGAGCTGCACGGCAAGCATTTTATTTTCCCGTCGGACATCGTCCGGTTTGTGAAGGAAGAGATCCGCCATCAGGGGATGTCGCTTTATTTGGATATTGCCAAGCAAACGGGAGTATACCGGTTTATCGCTCCGAGAAGCACGGATGACCGGGCGAAGCGCTCCTTCGAATTCGCGTCCGCAATGAGCTTATTCGATCTGAATTCGTTCCGCAAGCTGTGTAAGGCAGCACTTCCAATATTGCAAAAAGACTACGCCCGGACGCCGATACACGGCCCTGTCGCCTATAAGCGCGCGAACGGAACGTTAGAGCGGCGGATGGGAGACGCAGCCGCAGCTGAAATTCATGCTTATGCGTACCGGCTGCAGGTAGACCCGTACGAGTATCGAACGATAGAAGACCTCGCATTGCAAAAGCTGCATGAAGAAGCTCCGGCAGCCGTGAAGCAGTGGATCTTGAACCAATTGAGGCATGCGCCGAAATGGGAATGGATTCCCGACGTGCCTCTCGGATTCAAGCTGGAGGATTTCCTCGTCCAAGTGAGACCGCCTTCTATCTCCGTTATTCGAGGATAAGCAGCTGCTGCTGTTTGAACTGAAGATCATATTACAGCCTTCCGCTCACTTTTTTGAAAAAAGGGGAGCAGAGGGCTTTTCGTGCTGCCGTCCATTCGCCGCTCGGCAGCAGCCGAGCGCTCTTCTTTATTGAACATTCAGCTGCCGATCATTTCAACGCATGATTGCGCTGCATAAATACTACAAAGGTGCAGGAGCATTTCATCCCAAAGGGGATAAAAACAGATATTCACTTGTGGATACAGTGGCGAATGTGAATCGTTTGATGTGAATAGAAGGATACGCCAAACAGCCGTATATAATAACAGAATAAGCTTTGGGGATAAAAGTTTACAATTGTGTACAAGGAGGAGCCTTCGGGGCTTACTGCCAGTGATGCGCCTATTGCGGCTGTCATTCGATCGGATGCATAAATATTCAACTGTTTTTGTATACGAAATGGAAATTCTCTCTGTATTTATCCTTCTTAAATCGAAGGTTCTCTGTAATTAAATAAAATAATCCCGTTCATCCCTTGCAGGGCAAGGTGAATCCAGTCCCTAAGAGATTTTATTATTGTAAGAGTGTTTATGTTTTAAGAGAATAGTATTATTCCATTACAATTTGAACGTGTTCGGCGAAAAAAAGGGGTTGACGATGAGGCGGCAGGCCGTTACAATAAATCCATAGTAATCCACTAGGTATTATACAATAAAATCCTGTCACAGTTGACCGGCCCACCGGAGACTCGCGAAGTAGAAGCGGAGTCTCTTTTTTGCGTTTTTCGGTACTGTACCGGAACTGTTTCAGACAAGAACGGCTGCTTCAGAAAGGAGATATCATATGAAAGAAACACTAGCTCCATCGAATACGAACCCAATCAGGAGCCTGATCCATTACCGGACGCGCAAGCAGCTTTGGTGTCTGCTATTTATCGCCCCACAGCTTGTTTTGTTCCTACTGTTTACGTTATACCCGCTCATCATGAGTTACGTATATGCTTTTTTTGATTGGAGCGGCTTTGGCCGTCTTGACCATTTTGTTGGCTTCGCTAATTTTATTGAAACGTTCTCCGACCCGATCTTTTGGAACGCGTTTCGAAACAGTCTGACTTTCATGTTGTATGTCATCATCATCCAAGTCCCTCTCGCCTTATTGATGGCGTTGCTGCTCAACGCAGAGTGGCTGAAGGGGAAGACGGTATACCGGACAATCTATTTCCTGCCGGTAGTAACGACGACGGCAGTCGTCGGCTTGGTAATGCGGTTCATATTCGGCGCTTATAAAGGTCTGGTGAACGAGATTTTGATCCGCTTAGGGCTTCTGAGCACACCGGTTGATTGGCTGGGTTCCATTGATACGGCATTTCTCATTGTGGTCCTGGTCGGTATTTGGAAAAGCTTCGGAATGAAGCTGATTTATTGGCTGGCCGGTATCCAATCGCTTCCTAAAGAGGTGCTGGAGGCTGCAAAAATCGACGGGGCGGGACCTTTGCAAATGCTCCGTTACGTCACGATTCCTCTTCTCCTGCCGGTAGGGAGCGTCATTCTGCTGATGTCGGCCGTTAATGCGCTTCATGTGTTCGATTTGGTCAAAGCAATGACGGACGGCGGTCCGGCGTTTAAGACGGATATGGTGGACGTGTATATATACCGTTACGCTTTTTCGGGCAAAGGTGAAGCCAGGGTCGGCTTCGCTTCCGCTGCCGGCGTTCTGTACGGGATGGCTGTCATGCTGATCTCGCTTATTCTGGGGTTATTGGTAAAGCTGTCGGGCGGCCGCAAAACACGGAGCTTGTAGGGGGAGTTCATGATGACAAGAAGGAACAACAAACGTTCGCCGTTCGTGCTGTTGGTACATTTGCTGCTGTCGGGGTTAGGGATCGTATGGATTTATCCTTTTATTTGGATGATTATGGCGGCATTTAAGACCAATAAAGAATACATCAGCTCGGGAATCTCGCTGTTTCCTGACAAATTTCAATTCGATAATTACAAGCGGGCTTGGGAAACGGCGCATTTTTCCGTCTATTTCTGGAATACGGTTATCGTCACTGTGGCCGTCGTGCTGATAGTGCTTGTCGTTTGCTCTATGACCGGGTATGCGGTCGGACGCTTCCGTTTCCATGGCCGGATCCTATTTTTATCTGCCATTACGGCCACCATGTTTTTGCCGAAGGGATACACGATCATTCCGATCTATACGCTGGTCAACCAGCTGGGTTTGAACAATTCGCTGTGGGGCGTCATTTTGGCGGAAGCCGGCGGAGCCCATGTGTTGTTTATATTGCTGTTTGTAGCTTATTTTCGCGGACTTCCCAAGGAGCTGGAGGAATCGGCGGAGGTTGACGGAAGCGGCTTCCTGCGAACCTTTTTCCAAATCATGCTTCCTTTGTCCAAGCCGATTATTGCCACCACCGCCATCATGCAATTCATGTTTACCTGGAATGGTTTTTTATTACCGCTTGTATTTACCTTGGGAAAGCCGGAGTTACGCACTTTAGGAGTCGGCATGTTCCAGTTCGTCGGGGAGCATACGATGGATTGGACAGGAATGGCAGCGGCCGCCAGCATTTCCTTATTGCCGATTTTAATCGTGTTTATTTGCCTGCAAAAATACTTTATT
The DNA here is from genome assembly GCF_042793215.1 of Paenibacillus sp. NPDC056579. Taxonomy (NCBI): domain Bacteria; kingdom Bacillati; phylum Bacillota; class Bacilli; order Caryophanales; family Paenibacillaceae; genus Paenibacillus; species Paenibacillus sp. NPDC056579. The sequence continues at coordinate 14,224 of NZ_JBHTVD010000011.1, read as the reverse complement.
GAAGGCGTAGCAGGTGCTGTAAAAGCTTAAGCTAATGACTACCGAATAAATGGAGGGGTTTACGATGTGGAACCATCAATGGAAAAAAATCGCTGCAGGTACGCTGGGAGCCGCTATGCTCTTGGCGTCAGGCTGCTCGAATAGTACGTCGGGAGCGGATGCCAATGCCGATGCAGGGGATGGTAAAGAAACGGTCATATCGGTGTGGGGCTTGAGCGATTTTCTCAAGGGCGACGAGAGTCCGGGACAGCAAATGATCCGTGAATTCAATGAGAAATATAAAGGGAAAATCCGCGTTGAAGGCAGATATATGCCTGCAGCGGAGTACAATACCGCTATTCAAGCCGCCATTACATCCAATGATTTGCCGGATATTTACCAGACGCCGTCGGGCTCGGATATCCGCACGTTGGTTGCCAACGGACAGGTGCTTCCGTTTGACGGCCTTGTTTCCGACAGCTGGAAATCGCGGTTCTTAGCAGGGAGCTTTGCCGAGGGAGTGAATGTGCTGGACGGGAAAACATACAGCTGGCCGTTAACGGGACCGCAGCTGGGCTCGATATTGTATTACAACAAGGAAGTATTGAGCCAAGCCGGCCTTGACCCGGAAAAACCGCCGAAAACCTGGGATGAATTGATAGCAATGTCCAAGACGGTTACGGCCAAAGGGAAAGGCGATGTATACGGCTTCGTATTCGGCGGCGGCGATTCCGGTGCGGCTTCCTTCGTCAATGCTTTTTCTGCAGGTGTAGCTCCGGAGCAGTCCGGCGGGTTTAATCTCAAATCGGGAAAGTATGTTTATGACGAAAAAGCGACATTGGATTCGTTCGGACTTCTCCAGAAGCTGAAAAGTGACGGAAGTATATTACCGTCGTCCTATACGATGAAAGGGGCGGAGGCCGCCATATTATTCGGGCAAAACAAAGCGGCTTTCCTGATTGACAGCCGTGCGCGCATGTGGCTAGTGAAAAGGGATACGCCGGAGGCGAAATTCGGTCTGGCTGCCGTGCCGACTCCCGACGGCAGTAAGCCGACGTATTATTATGTTCCGGCCAACCCGACAGGCTATATGATTTCCTCCAAAACCAAGCATCCGAAGGAAGTTGGGCTTTTTCTGGAGGAGGGGTTTGCGGCACCGATGTTCTACGAGAAGTATTTGAAAAGCGGCGTAGCGCTCACCCCTATCGAAAGCATCAATAATAACAAGGCGTTATACCCGTATCCGGAGTTCGATACATTTATTCAGCTTCATAAAGATTTGTTGAAGGTCAGACCCGATTATGCGGTGAAAAATCCTCAGACGGCTAAGGTGATCGTAGAGCTGGGATCGCTAGATCAGCCGAAGGTGAAGCCGGGATTCAACGATATCCTGCAATCGGTGCTGTCGGGAGCCCAGAAGGATGCGCCTTCGCTATTGAAAGCCTACAACGATAAGCTGAACAAAGGCTTGGAGGAAGCCGTAGGCAAAGTGAAGGCATCCGGAGCCGGCGTTGATCTGAAGGATTTCATCTTCCCTAATTGGGATCTGAAGAAAGATTATACCGCCAATGATTACAAGGAATTGAAATAAAGTATCAAGGAGGAGAATATCCGATTATGCATAACAGTATTTTGCTGATATCAGATGAGCACAACCCGCTATATTCTTCTGTCTACGGTCACGATTACCTCCAGACACCGAACATGGAACGAATGGCCGAGCAGGGCACCGTCTATGAAAATGCGTACTGCTCCTCGCCGTTATGCTCGCCCAGCCGCTCGGCCTTCATGTCCGGTCTGCGCGTACATGAAATTCAAGCGTACAGCAATTGCAATGTCGGACTTCGTTCGGAGTTTCCGACTTACGGTAAAGTACTGAAAGATCAAGGTGTGTATACGGCCCACTTTGGCAAAACGCATGTTTACGATAAAGGAGAGCGTCTCGGCTTTTCCGAAATCCATTACAGCAAGGATCAGCGATGGCCCGGTGACATTAATTTCTCCCGCAGGCCGCTTGCAATCCGATCCGACGCCGTGGAGCGGGCGGACGGATTTGGCGTCAAGGATACCGCCTTTGACGACGATCTGAGTGTGATGGACGCGGCCATTCAATGGCTTCGGCAGACAGCTCCTGTGCTGGGACAGCCATGGTGCTTGACGATTAACTTGTTAAATCCTCATTTCCCCCAATGGAATACGCAAGAATATTGGGATCTTTACCCGGAAGGGGGAGATTTGCCCCGTTACGGCAAGGAGGAGGAAAGCGCGCAGCACCCTTACGCCCAAGATCTCCGGGATCATTTTCAAACGGAAGCTTTCTCGGAGCAGCAGATTCGCGGTCTAAGGAGAGGATATTTGGGCAATGTCAGCTTCATCGACCGGCAGCTGGGAAGGCTTCTCGACTTTGTGCAGGAAAGCGGTCTTTGTACAAGTACGAACATTATTTATACATCGGATCATGGCGAGATGCTAGGCAAATTCGGGATGTGGTGGAAATGCTCGCTGTACGAGGACTCGGTCCGGATCCCGTGCATCGCAGCAGGACCCGATTATGAGAAGGGAAGACGAGTGGCAACGCCGGTCGACTCTCACGATATACAGGCTTCGTTATTCTATGCTGCAAGGGCAAAGAGACCGGACCATTGGTCGGGCCAGCCGCTGCAAACCATGGAGGAGCATGATGCGGAGCGGGCTGTGTTCTCCGAGTATCACGGACACGGAACAAGATCGGGGGCTTACATGATCCGTAAAGGTGATTGGAAGCTGATACATTATACCGAAGCGCCGCATCAGCTGTTTCAGCTGAGCAACGATCCGGATGAGCTTCGCAATGTATTTTCATTGTACCCGCAAAAAGCTTCGGAGCTGGAGGCCGAGCTTAGAGCTATATGCTCACCTGAGCTGGAGAACGACAGAGCTCATAAGTTTCAACAGGGGCAGCTGAAAGTATTGCAGAGCAGTCATTCAGGGTAAAGCGGCAGAGAGGGCTGCGAGCTGCAGGAAGCGGCAGGGGAAGGAAGGTCCGTTCTCTTGAATATAAGAAAAATCGCGGAGGAATGCGGGGTATCGGTTTCTACGGTATCCCGCATACTGAACAACAAGCCGGATGTGAATGAAGATACCCGAAATAAAGTCATCCGGTATATGAATGAGCACGGCTTTCGGCCTACTGTAGTAACGAATCGTCAGGATACGATCGGCGTCATTACGCCTACTATTTCATTCCCCGAATATATGGGGGAGTTGATGAACGGAATGATGGAGACCGCGTACTCCCTTGATATGCATTTGACCTTAATCCCGTATTCGGGCAAAGCCTTGAGTGAAACCAAAGATATCGCGCACTTTTGCCGTTCGAACGGCCTCAAGGGATTATTCGTTATTAATCCGCCGTTACAATCCGCTCTGCCGGTATCACTTGTGCAATGCGGCATTCCGCATGTGGTCATTGCCGCGTCCTATCCGGAATCGGACGTCTCTTGGGTCGATATAGACAATACCGGTGGCTGCCGTGAAGCCGTACAGCATCTCATCCAGCTCGGGCATGAGCGAATCGCGCTATTCCATGCCCCGATCTTACACCCATGCGATGTGGATCGGGTGACGGGCTACCATGATGCGCTGCAATCGAATAATATAAAGGCAGAGGCAAATTGGGTCGTTGAACTGGGTGGTCAAGCCGACATTCGGCATATGGTGCAAAAAGTGCTTCAGGAGGTTCGGCCGACGGCGATATTTTGCACTACGTACCGGGGCACGCTGGCTGTCGGCAATGAACTGCAGAGCCTCGGAGTTCGGGTGCCGGACGACATTTCATTAGTCGGCTTCGGCGATTACGCCGTTTCTCCTTTGTTGAATCCGCCTATGACCACGGTGCATCAACCGATTTACCGCATCGGGAAAACAGCCGTAGACACCTTTGAGCAATTGCTGCGACAGAGGGCTTATTCCAAAATCCAGACCGTCCTGCCTGCCCGGCTCATCGTTCGGGAGTCGACGAGAAAAGCAACGGTTTGAAATTAACAACAGCGAGCAATCATCTATCGGCTAATGACTGGAGGAGAGGCTTATGAACCGACAAACACAACCTAATGTGATCGTATTTTTTACAGACCAGCAGCGCTGGGATACTACAGGCGTACATGGAAATCCGCTGGGTTTGACGCCCAACTTCGACCGTATGGCTCAGGAAGGGACGCATGTGGCGCACTCCTTCACATGCCAGCCCGTATGCGGTCCGGCCAGATCGTGCCTGCAAACCGGACGGTATGCAACGACGACGGGCTGCTACCGCAACGGCATCCCTTTGCCGGAAGACAGCAAAACATTGGCGCACTATTTCACGGAGGCCGGATATCGAACCGGCTACATTGGCAAATGGCATCTGTCGGATGAAGAGCCGGTGCCCGCCGGCAAAAGAGGCGGCTATGAGTATTGGCTGGCTTCCAATTTGCTGGAATTCACATCGGATTCGTATGATACGGTAATGTACAACGGCAGCAATGAAGCGGTGAAACTGCCCGGATACCGGGTGGATGCGATGACGGATGCTGCGATCCGTTACATCGACGAGCATCAGAAGGACCCCTTCTTCCTGTTCTTATCTTATATAGAGCCTCATCATCAGAATCACCTGGATAATTATCCTGCACCCATTGGCTATGAAGGAATGTACACGGGGAAATGGAGCCCGCCTGACTTGACGGCTCTCGGAGGGAGCGCTCCGCAGCATCTCGGCGGATATTACGGCATGGTCAAACGTTTGGATGAAGCTTTGGGCAGATTAATGGATGCAGTGCGCAGTCTCGGTTTATCCGATAATACCATTATCCTGTTTACCTCGGACCACGGCTGCCATTTCAAAACAAGAAACAGCGAATACAAGCGCTCCTGCCATGACAGCTCTTTACGTGTGCCGACCGCGATCACGGGTCCGGGCTTTACCGGAGGCGGCCGGGTGCAAAGACTGGTCAGCTTGATAGATTTGCCGCCTACGCTGCTGGAAGCAGCATCCATTCCCGTACCGGATACGATGGAAGGCCGCTCTATTGTTCCTGCTGTAAGGAAGATAAGGGAAGATCGTCCCGACGATATTTTTGTTCAAATCAGCGAATCCCAGGTGGGGCGCGCTATTCGTACGCAGCGCTGGAAATATAGCGTGGAGGCGCCTGACAAAAGCGGGTGGAAAGACAGCTCCTCGGATACTTACGTGGAACAATTCCTGTATGATTTAGATGCGGATCCGTATGAGTTGACCAATTTAATCGGATTGGACAAGTTCGAGCCGATTGTCGAGCAATTGCGTATTCGATTGATACAGACCATTCAAGAGGTGGAGGGATATACTCCTGTCATTGTTCCGGCGGAAACGAAAGCATCCGTACAGCGGAGAGCTTCGATCCAGGACTTGAATTATCGATAACAGCTGAGCTTGACTCGGTGTAAACAGCACAGCTTGCCGCATGGCAGGCTGTCGAGTAACTGTAAGGCTAGGTGTTATCTCCAGTAGGAGCGATAACACCTCTTTTGTTTTCTCTAATTGACGCTGAGAAGCGACCAATGAACACCATACTCCGGAAGGAAGTCCTTCGTCGGGATAACGCTGAAACCGGGTTCATTCGGTTTCATAGTTCTCTCACCGGACAAACTAGTATACCCGTCCGTTGGAGAGCATTGTTGAGTTTGTACGGACCGTAGATCCGTTATTTCATCAAAAACACCCCTTTTTGTGGGGTGATCGGACAACAAATCCTTTATTTTGAGAAAACATACCGTTTTTTACGGTAAAATTAGCAAATAACGGACTCTCTGTCCGATCACACTCCCAAATCAGCTTCATTTCAGGAAATAACGGATTTTCTGTCCGATCCTGAAAACATGGTTGGAGGGAGGTAACCCACCGAAGACGTTTTGGTGGTTCTTTACTAAAAACAAAGAGTTTTCCATAGGAAAACTGGCATCGTAAGTGGTGATACCCCACCTACCCTCGTTTCACATTTTCGATGGAATCGGGTCTCTCAACAAGCACAGCCTGCCGCATGGCAGGCTGTTGTTAGTTGATTCACTCTACGAAATCCCGCCAGCGGTATTCGGGGACAAAACCGAGCAGCTCGGCCGCTTTCGTACAATCGAGCAGGCTTCGGAATCCGTCCAAAGGCTTGCGGATTTCCGCGTCCGGATAATACTTGCTTACAAGCTCAGCTGTAGGCACGGTAGTACGCTGCTCAGCCGCCGCGATATTGAATACCTGATGGCCTGTGAAAGGCCGTTCTATGGCCAAACGGAAGGCACGCGCACAATCGCGTCCGTCAATATAGGACCATACATTCCAAGGTCCCAGCTCAGGATCGCCCGTGGATCGGCTAAATTCGGATTGCGCATAATTCCCGGGCCTAATCACATACGTAAACCGTAAAGAGGCTACCGTAAGATCAAACCGTTTCGCCATTCCGTCGGCAACCTGCTCTCCGGCAAGCTTGGACATGCCGTAGCAGTTATCCGGAGCCGACGGGTGCTCTTCGTCTACGGGAACATAGATCGGCCTCGTGTCTTTATGGCTGTAGGTGATCCCGTAGGCGCAGTCGCTGGAGGCGCAAGCGGCCCGGCGAATCCCGAGCTCTCCTGCAGCGAGCAGAACATGGTAGACTCCCATGACGTTGTTGGCAAACACTTCGCTTTCCGACGGGCCGTGAGGGCTTGGATAAGCTGCTAAATGGATCACCGCATCGCATCCGGCGAGCCCGTTCTTTACCTGATCGAAATTCTTCACATCGACCTGCATCGGCTCCACATCATCCAGACATTCCTCCCAAGGCGCGAGAGTTAGCGCTCTGACCTCGTAGTGATGCGTCAGCAGCTCGGACAGCACCTGTCTGCCGACATTTCCGTTCGCTCCCGTTACTGCGATTTTCATAGATTCGCTCCTTTATGCGAAATAGACAACGACCTGTCCATTAAGGTCTTACGGAAGTTCCGTCTGGCAGGCGGGCCAGAGTCCATTCCGGCAGCTTGTTGTTGCACGGGTACTTGGCAGCCAGCTTCTCATCGATATCGATGCCGAGACCGGGCTTATCGTTCGGATAGACATAGCCGTCGCGAACTTCCGGAGTCCCCGGGAACACGGCGGTCAGCAGCTCGTTCGCAGGCGTCCATTCCTGAACTCCGAAGTTATGGCTGCTGACGTCGAGATGGACGTTGGCCGCATGGCCGACAGGGGAAACGTCGCCCGGTCCGTGCCATGCCGTACGAACGCCGAATGCTTCGCATACGATCGCGAGCTTCCGGGCCGGCGTCAGGCCTCCGATTGCGCTTATATGTACGCGGATAAAGTCGATCAGCCGGTTCGCTATGAGCGGGGTCCATTCCATCGGATGGACGAACAATTCGCCCATGGCAAGCGGTGTCGCACATTGATTGCGGATCATTTGAAAATAATCGATTTGCTCGGGAGGCAGCACGTCTTCAAGGAAAAACAGCCGGAAAGGCTCAAGCTGCTTGGCGAGACGCACGGCTTCGATCGGAGCAAGGCGCTCATGTACATCGTGCAGCAGCTCCAGCTCAAACCCGAATATGCTTCGGATATGGTCGAATAGAACGGGAACGCTGCGGGCGTAAGCATTCGGGTCATAATAAGCTCCCGGCGCCGAACGGTCCGGAGAGTGCAGTTTGTGGCCCTTGCCTCCGTAGCCGCCCATCTGGCAGCGGATGTACCGGTATCCCTGCTCCTTCAGCGCAGCGACGCTATCCTCGAGCTGCTGCAAATCGCGTCCGTCGGCGTGGCGGTATACGGCGGCCGCTTCCCGGCATTTGCCCCCGAACAGCTGGTAGAGGGGAAGGCCGGCGATTTTCCCCTTAATATCCCACAGGGCCATATCCACTCCCGACAGCGCATTGTTGAGCACCGGACCGTTGCGCCAATACGAGCTGACCATGGCGGATTGCCATAGGTCTTCAATGGCCTGAACATCCTTGCCTAGTAAAAACGGTTTTAAATACTCTTCGATTGCGGCGGCTACGGCTAAATATCTCTGGGTAAAGGTGGCGCACCCAAGGCCGTAAAGGCCGGGCTCTGAGGTTTCGATCTTGACGACGACGAGATTGATGCCTTGGGGTGCGGTCAAAATCGTTTTGACATCCCGAACGGTAATCATACTCATATCAATCGCTCCTTATTTGGATACATGGGATGGACAATGGAGTCGGTGCGAGGTGTTAATGCTAAGGTAACATAGAGCGCGGAACCTATCATTTGGGAAAAAAGGGCAAAATAACCGAAATCCCCTCAGGTGCATCGGTGAATAGGTGTTTATCTAATTATTTGAAAAGCGTACGAGCTTTTTCTGCTATGTATCTCCTCGAGACATAAAAAATCCTGATGTAGAACAGCCGCCGGAAGGAGGCACCCCGCCGGGCACCCCTTCGATTTTACCAGTCTTCTCAACAAGCATTACCAGCCTCCGGTGCCGGCCTGTCTGCGGTTAACGTGAATACCGCCTGCGCCTGCCTGCAACAGCTCTCCTGCGTTTTCTCGCTGAAGGCCGCCAGCTTCTTCTTCTACGGGACTTTTTCTTTTTTGAAGCTTTCTTTGCTGTTTTCTTGTCGTCAGGTTCCTCAAGCTTCAAGGAAGCTGCTGCCATAATTCGCTTTATTTTTGTAAGCTTCCGCTTTTTTGAGGCACGCCGCAGCGAAAATACACGATCCGTTTCTATGAAGGCGGATCTTAAGACGGATCGGAAACGGCTGTGCTCCGGAGAATCCGGTTCAGACAGCAGCAGGTTCGCGCATTTCGTGCAGGCTCTTCGTATCATTTTGGCCAAATATCGGGTGCGCCGGCGATTGCTTGATCGCAGCTTTTGCAGGATGCGCAGCGAATTTTTATAGATTTGCACATCCTCCGACGGAGAAATAACCGTAAATAGACTAAGCTCCGGATCCTTGCATCCGTGCGTCTGCAGCCCCATTTTTAAATTGTTGTTGTCGGGATCGTCGCGGCGGGAGGCTGAAGAGTGCTCCTGGTGGTAGCCGAGTGCTTCTTTCATGCTGATGAACTTGATGCCTTTGCGGTGAAGCCGGTATCCGAGCTCCCAATCCTCAAAACCGTATTTGCGGAATTTCTCATCAAAACCGCCCGCATCCTGGAACAGCTGCTTTGACATGGACACGTCGCGGGTAACGCATAGCAGCCAAGGGGCGACGTCGGTTTTGCTGTACTGTCTTTGAATCGGACCGGCTATGTCCCAAGGAGCGATGACCTTTTGCACCATCCCCGTTTCGTTGCGAACGTCTTCCGGGGTTACGATTTCAAAGGTGCGGTTCTGCTCCGCATACTGGTCGTTCCACAAGCCGGCACGCTGCAGGACCTCAGCCGCAAAAAGCCTCTCCTGGTCGGAGAAGTCGGCATGAAGGTGCGTATAGATGCTTTTCCATAATTTGGGTACCCCGGATACGACGGCATTCGGATATTTTTTATGATAGGCGGCGTGCACTTCGATAAATCGTGGAGTGACGAGAAAATCCGGGTCGCAAAAAATTAGGTAGTCCTCTTGGGAAGCATGGACGCCTGCATTCCGAGCTGCGGACCGCCCCGAGGTTTCGTTCAATGAGACGACTTGAAGCCGATAGGGGGGCTGATAATGCTGCAGCCTTTCCAAAATATCGTCACTGGAGCCGTCGTTGACGACGATAATTTCAAATTGATCCATAGGGACGGTCTGTTTTTCGAACGAGGCTAAAGTCAGCATCAGTTGCAAGGATCGGTTATAAGTCGGGATGATGACACTGAATTTCACCGGTACGGATCACCTCTTTTAGTAGTGGTTTTCGTACCTAGTATACGTAAACGATTGCAACGCGGAATGGACAAATAACCAGCTGACCGAGATATTAGTTGAGCAGGTTGGCCACCTGCGTCATCCAAACGAGCCGGCCGAGGTACCGCCTACATGGGCTAACGGTTCTTCGCCAGCACGCTCCTGAGCGCCTCCGCAAACCGAGACAGGCCGGGGATCACCTCGTCAGCCTTCGCTCTGCCAAACGTAAACCGCACGTAACCGGAATCGGAGCCGTAGACGCTCCCCGGCACGAACACGACGCCCCTTCGGATGGATTCCTCCAGCAGCAGCGCATCGTTAACCTCGCTGTGAATTTTGCACCATAGATGCAGCCCGCCGTCCGGAACCGTAAAGCTGACCAAATCCGGAAGCTCCTTACGCAGCGCTTCGACCGCCTTATCCCGCTTATCCTTCAGCTTTCTGCGCAATCGTTCCAAATGCGGCTGCATATAGTCCGACTGCAAAAAGAGGGACGCAACGTTTTGCGGAACGACGCTAAGTCCGAAATCCATCTGCTGCCTCGCATCGGCAAGCCGTTCGACTACCGTGTTGGGCGCGACCATCCAGCCTACCCGCAGCCCGGAGGCCGCCATTTTGGAGAAGGAGCCGATATAAAGAACGGAGCCGAAGGAATCGATGGCCTTTAACGGCCGGGGCGGATTTCCGTCGTAAGCGGTCAGGCTGAAAGGATCGTCCTCAACGATGGGCAGACCCAGCTCGCTCGCGATATCGAGCAGCTCCAGGCGCCGTTCTTCGGCGAGCAGCGCGCCGGTCGGATTTTGAAAATTCGGGTTCAAAAAGATCATTTTTATCCGATGCTTCTTGTACAGGGAACGAACCTCTTCAGGACGGATTCCATTGTGATCTACGGGAAGGCGGAACAACCGGAGTCCGGCCGATTGGAACATGGGCAGCGAATAGCAGTAGGACGGGTCTTCGATAGCCACCGCGTCCCCGGGAGCCAGCAGGCATTGGGTGATTAAGTACAGCGACTGCTGGGAGCCCGAGGTGATAAGAATGGACGAATCCGTCGTATGAATGTCGCGATATTGGCTTAAATAACGAACCAGCGTTTGGCGCAGCGGGACGAATCCTTGCGGATTGTCGTAGCCCAAATAGTCGGAATAATGGTTTTCTTTCATGAGATGATTAATTTCCGCTACAGGGGAAATATCGCCCGCCAGCTCGCCGCCCGCAAAATCAATCAAGGCGGGATCCGCCTGGAGAGCTTCTCGGATTCGACGCAAGAAGGGCACATTGGGCAAAAAGCTGCCGCCTTCCACGTACCTGTGCCAGTTCGGCGTATATTTCGGGACAGCACCCCACTTGTACTTGCTTACGCGTGTTCCGCTGCCTTGCTGGCTTTCTACAATGCCCAGCTTTCGAAGCTCGGCGTAGGCAAGAATAACCGTGCTGCGGTTGACTCCCAGCTGCTCCGCCAATTTCCGCTCCGAGGGAAGCGGGCTGCCCGGAGGAAATTCGCCGTAGGATATTCTTCTTTCGAGATCGTCGACAATTTGTTGGTATATGGGCAGATTGCTGTGACGATCGGGTTTGTGCATGAGACTCACTACCTTCGGGATAATGTTGGTTGGATGTTACTTCTGCGATTTTCATCATATCATTGGATTCGCCGCGAAAAAGATCCGCTTTGTATCGTTATAAGGGGATTATAACCGATAAACCTGTCCAATCCGACTTCCGCAATAAATTAGCAGCACGGAGTCTGTGTAAATGCAGCATTCTTGAAGAGCTAGGAGAAAATCTTATGATTGTGTAAATTCAAATTATCTTTCTCCATGGTCTCGTGGAGCAGGATGGCTATAATTAGAGTCAAGTCAATCATCCCACTCATTCCTTTCAGGAGGTAAGCTATGACCAGTCAAAACAAGGTTTTATTGACCGATGAGCAAATGAGAACGTTTATTACCGAGGGCTTCTTAATTCTTCAAACCGACTTCTCGGAGGAATTCCACCGCAGCTTGAGCGAGCAGCTGAACCAGGTTTATCAGGAAGAAGGTAATCCCGGCAACAACCTGCTGCCCCGCGTACGCGATTTGCAAAAGGTGTTCGATCACCCTATCGTGACCGGCGCCCTGACGAGCGTGCTTGGACCTAACTATATGATGCACACCCATAGACACGGCCATTTCAACGCTTCCCCCAAAGCTGGCGGCTGGCATAAAGACAGCTATTGGGGTTACAAAAGAATGCGCAACCATCATCCATGGTGGGCGATGGTCATGTACTTCCCGCAGGATACTCCGGTCGAGCTTGGACCGACAGGCGTGATGCCGGGAACGCAAAACTACGATACCCGCACGTTCGAGTCCGACGATGTCGAAGGCGAAGCGGTGGCGAGCGGCAAGGCAGGCACTTTTGCCCTGATCCATTACGATATTTGGCATCGTTCTACGCCGAACATTCTCGGTCAGCCGAGATTCATGCTGAAGTTCGAGTTTATGCGCACGGAAGCTCCTGCAGCGCCTAGCTGGGATTGCATCGAGCCGGAATGGAAGCAGCCTGCATCGTTCAGCACGAGCATCGTAGAGCACGAGACCATGTGGAAGGAAACCTGGAATTGGCTTTCCGGACGCCTCGGCAGCGTAGCCAATACGGCGGAAGCGGATGAAGCACAAGCGAACGCCGTCGCTGGGCAATTGGAGGATGCGTTCGAGCCTACGGCATTGAATGCGGCATACGAGCTGGGGACGATGGGCAAGGCGGGCGTACAAGCTCTCGTGAAGGCGCTTCACCACGAGAACGTAAAAGTGTCCCGCAAAGCGGCTTACGGCTTATCCATTGCAGGAGCTGAAGCCGTCGCCGGTCTGGAGCAAGCGCTTGGGGACCAGCGGACGGAAACTGTAGTTCATGCGGTGTTCGCGCTCGGCGAGCTCAGTCACCTGGCGCAATCCGCGGTTCCTAAGCTGGTTGCCCTGCTCAACGGCTCGACGGATGTCGTGATCCGCCAAGCGGTCGTAGATGCGCTGTCGCTGATCAAGAAGCCGGCGGCTCAAGTCGTGGAAGCTCTGACGGCCGGCTTGAAGGACGAAGACGTTCAGGTGCGCTTCATGGCGGCATTGTCTTTGACCCGATTCGGAGCCGAAGCGGATTCAGCGGTGCCTGCGCTGGAAATCGCACTGGAGGACGAGAATCGCTATGTGCGCGGCCATGCAGCGGAAGCGCTTCATTATATCGGAACGTCTTCGGCGAAGGACGTCTTGATCCGCTTCCTGCTGAACTCCCGCTGGTGCCCGACGACTACACCGCAAAACACGTTCTATCCGTAAGACCGGGCTAGCGTTCACGTCAGGTTGCAGCCATGTGGCCTATTTTGAATTCAAGGCATTCAACAAGCTTAAGCCTGAGGCACTGCCTCAGGCTTTTTTGTTATAGTCCGCTCTGCTAGCAGGAGAGCGTAACCACGATATGCTGCGGATAGTTGCCGAAGCCTTTGCCGAACAGGCTGACTCCGCCGCAATGAACGGCCGTTTCGGGACAAGCAATCCGGAAGAGCAGCTCTTGTCCGGAGTGGATATGCAAATCGCCGATACGAACATCGGAACTTCGCACCCCGTCGATGAACGAGCCTTCCTGTGTGACGGAGATGGTTTTGTGCAGGCCGTACTGCGTGTGTATCCACCAATCGGGCGTATACACGCCGCGCTTGCTGCCGAAATCACCGGGACAAGTCCAGGTTGCCACATCGACCCCATTCAAGGAAAAGGTAATGTCCGACGGCCAGTTTTCATTATAATGGGGAGCCTCGGAGCAAATTTCCAATGATACGGTAATCCGGGTCGGTTTGGATTGCCCTACAAGATAATTCGGGATACGGTATTCGAGGTAACCGCTCGCGAACCAGAGATGCTCCGCCTTCGTATGATCAGGATCGTCGAAATAGCGGGGATCGTCCGCCATCCCGATCTGCCCGTCGGATGATGCCAATCCGCAAGTAGGCTGTACCTCGTAACGGTAATATTGCCCGATTGGCAGTTCCACGGAATATTTGGTTGCGTCGTGTTCCGGCTCAGCTTTTTCTTGGCGCAATACGAGAACAAGCTGATCCATTTTAAGCGAACATCGCTTTTGCGTACCCCGCTTGCCAACCACATTTTCCGTTGCAATGATTCCCGCCTCTTCCAGCTTCTGAATGTGCTTAGTAATCATCGCCGATGAGACGCCTAAAGCTTCCGCCAGTTCGCCGATATTGTAAGGAGCGCCATTCAACAGTTCAATAATCCGCACTCTGGTTTCCGAAGAGAAGCATTCCAGAATACTCATGTTTTGGGTCGTTACGTTCAGATTCATGCGTTCACACTCCTATATACTCGAATTATATAACCTAAGAGTTAACGAATCAACTTTTTAGTTGACAATAAGCGTTCTATCTCATAATATTAACTATTATATTA
>NZ_JBHTVD010000010.1:0-300995 GCF_042793215.1 Paenibacillus sp. NPDC056579 | reverse complement strand
ATTATAACTTATAAATTAATTAAATGGGAGGACGTAAAGATATGAATGAAGCTCAACAATTGCCGCGCCCCGAATATCCGAGACCACAGCTCGTAAGGGAAGCATGGATGAATTTGAATGGAACGTGGGAGTTTGAGTTTGACGATAATCGTGTCGGGGACGGAGAACAGTGGGGTTCGGGTCTGAAGTCTTTCACGAGAACCATTCAAGTTCCGTTCGCTTATCAGAGCGAGCTCAGTTCTATCGGTGAGACCGGCTTTCATGATCTGGTCTGGTACCGGCGTGTCGTTACGATTCCGGCGGACTGGTCGGGTCAATCGATCATTTTGCACTTCGGTGCCGTTGATTATGCAGCCACGGTATGGGTGAACGGCAAACGGGTTGCTTTCCATGAAGGAGGCCATACTCCGTTTCAGGCCGACATTACGGCGGCTCTTGTACCCGATCAGAACGTGATCGTAGTCCGTGCGGAGGATTTTAGCCGCGATGTGACGCTTCCCCGGGGCAAGCAGTACTGGAAGGAGGATTCGGCTTCGATCTTTTACACGCGGACTACGGGCATTTGGCAAACCGTTTGGCTCGAGCCGCTTCATAAGGTACATATTGCGAAGCTGAAGTTCAAGCCGGATATCGATAAGAACGAGATTGAAATCCGGACGTTCCTGAATGAGGTCCCTGCAGCGGGAAGCAAGCTGGAGGCTAGAATCGACATCCGTTTCAAGGATGAGTATACGACGAGTACGACCTTCGCGATACACCATAGGGAAGAAACAAGAGCGGTTAGGCTGCATGATTTTAACGATCATGGTTTGGGGAGATGGTGGTCGCCTCACAAGCCGAACTTGTACGACATTACAGTAACCTTATACGACAACGGCAAGCAGGTAGACCATGTGGAAAGCTACTTCGGGATGCGGAAAATTTCCGTTGAAGCAGGGCAAGTGATGCTTAACAACCGGGTCTTTTTCCAGCGGCTTGTGCTCGATCAAGGCTACTTTCCGGAAGGCATATTGACTGCTCCGACCGATGAGGCATTGCGGAAGGACATTGAACTGGCCAAAGCGATGGGCTTTAACGGCGCGCGCAAGCATCAGAAGATCGAGGATCCCCGATTCTTGTACTGGGCGGATAAGCTGGGATACATCGTATGGGGCGAAATGGCCAACGCCTACCAGTATTCCGAAGACTACGTACGGAAAGTGACGCAGGAGTGGCAGGAAGCGATAGAGCGGGATTACAACCACCCCTGCATCGTGACTTGGGTGCCGATTAACGAGAGCTGGGGCGTGCCGAATATTTTGGTCGACAAAAGACAGCAGCAGCATGCGCTGGCGATGTACCATTTGACGAAGTCGTTGGACGATACCCGATTGGTTGTGAGCAACGACGGCTGGGAGCAAATGGATTCGGACCTCGTGACGATTCACGATTACGCATGGAGAAGGGACGACCTGACCGAACGGTATTCCACCTTGGAAAAGACGATCGGAGGCAAGCCGCATCGGCGGGAGCTGTTAGTCGGAGGCACGGTGTATAAGGGGCAGCCGATCCTCGTAACCGAGTTCGGGGGTATTGCGTTTAAGAAGAGCCATTGGGAGGGCTGGGGCTACTCCGGAGCGGAGAACGAGGAGGACTTCGTACAGAAGCTGTCCGATGTCGTAGAGCCTTTCCTGCAATCTCCTCACGTGCAAGGGATTTGCTATACCCAGCTCACCGACGTTGAGCAAGAAATCAACGGCTTGCTCACATACGATCGTGAGCCGAAAGCGCCGTTGGAGAAAATAAAGCAGATTATTGCGGGACCTGTTAAGTACTAGGTCGTGATTCTGAGGTTGCATATTGTGTAAGGGCTAGGGCTGCGTAAGCAGCCTTTTTTCATTTACTAATCCATAAGGAAGCAGCTCAAATCACGGAGCAGAGTAGACAAGAGAGGGAATGGGAGTTGGGTGGAGGAGTGTCAGCGTCGGCGTTTGAAGCTTGTGTTCCTACCGCGGCAAGCCTACCAATCAAAGGAACACGACTTCGACAGCGGCCGAAGGGAGGTGCCCCACCGGGGTACCCTTGCTGACCCGTTGAGGGAAGCGCCCCCCTCTAGGAAATACCCCTGCAGAGTTGGGAATAAGCTTCCTGTAAGCTTGGTAGCGGTCTATCGGACAGAGAATCCGCTATTCCATGGAATGTGGCTACTTTTGCAGAGCGATCGGACAGAGAATCCGTTATTTGCTAATGTTTCATTCAAAAATAGTGAGTTTTGGTGAAATAAAGGATCTCCGGTCCGATCGCCATAGAAAAAACACTATACTGGGTAAAATAACGGATCCACGGTCCGCAAGCTATTCAACCATGCTCTAGCATTCACGGAAACCCGGCTTGCTCAACAAGCTCAGGGCTGCTTTTGCAGCTCTTTTTTTATTTGTGTCAACAAAGGCCCGAACGATCCGCCGTGCCATTTACACGATTTTACAGACATGGACACGAAACCGACTTATAATAAATTATATAGGCTCACGAAACAATAGTTCATCGATCCGACCATGGAATCGTACTCTATACCTTGCGGGAGGTTGTATGTACAATATTCTGATTGTAGACGATGAGAAAATCGAGAGGGAGGGCATCAAGCTGCTCATTCGGCAGTACGGCCTTCCATTTCATACGGCCGAAGCCGAGAATGGATTGAAAGCGCTTGACTATTTGCGGACCCATCCGGTCGATCTGCTGCTGACGGACATCAAGATGCCGTTCATGGACGGGATGACGCTGGCCGGAGAAGCAAGGAAGCTGGACAGTGCACTGCAAATCATATTTTTGTCGGCTTTCGGAGAGTTCCATTACGCCAAGCGGGCGATGCAGCTTCAGGCCGCCGATTATATTTTGAAGCCTGTGGAGATCCAGGAGTTCCTTCAAGTTATGCAAGCGGGAATCGGGCGGTGCGAGGAACGCCGGAGGCACTATTTGCTCGAGCTGCTGCATGGCGGCCCTCTCCTTACGCGCAGCATGATGAACGTGCCGGCTGTAGGCACAGTGCGGAAGGGGTTTCCCTATACGAGGCTTCTGCTGCTGGAGAGCCGAACCAAGTGCTTCGACAGTCGAAACGATGATGCCGAGCATATTGTGAAGCAGGCGGTATCGCTGTCCTGCGATTATATCAATTTGAATGAATACCAGAGCTTGCTGTTGTTCCACAACGAGCTTCACGAAGGGACAAGCATGGAGCGGTTGACTGTACTGGGGCAACGGCTGCAGGATGAGCTGCGTGAGCTCCTTCATACGGAGTTTGACGTTGTCTTCAGCAGCGGAAGGCTTTCGGAGCAGGGATTTCAGACGGAATGCAATGAGATGGAGAAGCTGCTGGAGGCGAAGTTTTTCTCGGAAAAGCCGCTTGTATTATGTACCGAGTCGCCGGGAGCGGAGCGAAGCGGACCGACGGATGGCGTCGATGCACTGGTGGAGAGGATTCAGGCCGCATTGGAGCAGAAGGAGGCGGGACGCAGTCGTGAGGAGCTGGAGCGGTTGTTCGATATCTTGGACAACAGCACCTCCTACTCGACGATTTATGTGAAGTATGTGGCGACTGTACTGGTCAAGCATATGGTGACCCATTTGCCGGGCTATGCCAAGGAATCGGTACAGGAAGTGGCGCAAAATATTCATCATTGCCACAATCTTGCTGAGCTGAAGGAGCTTCTGGCACGCTTCCTGGAGCATGGGGCCGTAACAGACTCGCCTGGCGATCCGAATATCAATCGATCGGGAAGAAAGGACGTAGCCCTTGTACTCGACTTCATCCATCAGCATTACCGGCATGACATCAGCCTGGAGCACATAGCGGAGAAAGTCTATTTGTCCCCGAGCTACTTAAGCTACTTGTTCAAGAAGGAAACCGGGCTGAGCCTTGTGAAATACGTCACCCAATACCGGATGGAAAAAGCGAAGCATTACCTGCGCAGCACGAACATGAAGATCGTCGATATCGGGCACGAGGTAGGCTATGCGAACGTATCCTATTTCGGCTCCCTGTTCAAAAATTATGCCGGCATGTCTCCCGCCCAATACAGGGAGGAGAGCTTATGAGCCGCCTGCTTACCTATTTCATTCATTTGCGTCTGAAGCAGAAGCTTGTGCTAACATACATCGTGCTGACGTTTATTCCGATAAGCGCGCTGGGAGTGTATTCGTATCACCAGTCCAACCAGTTTCTGCAAAGGCAGGCGATGCAAGGGATGAAGGATACGGCCGGGGTGCTGGCGGACAAGTTCAACTACAAGATCGGGAAGTACAATAACGTTACGAATCTGATCGTATTCAACTCGGGACTTCAGCGCATCTTTGCAAACAAGTACCAGGATCTCGACAATTTGGCCTACGATTTGCGTCATGACCTCGAACCGTTCTTCCAAATGATCATGACGCTGCATAAAGAAGTTGCCCAGCTGACCGTTTACTCGCAAAACGACCTGCCGGAATACGGCGAATATATTCAATCGTACGACAGGGTACGGCAGACGGCCTGGTATCAAAGCTCTCTAAAGGCCAATGCCCCCGGATGGTACTATGAGCAGGGCGAGCTTCTGTTGACGCGCCCGTTTCCGCTCTTTTTTACGAATAGTAAATTCGTGCTGCTGACTATGAAGTTCCATTATGCCGATATTTTTCAAGACATTAATCCGCCTGATCTAAGGGATTACGGCATCGTCGTAGCGGATCCGGCCGGGAAGGTTATTTTCTCCAGGAAACCTGAATCCGGTGTTGATTTGGCGCCCAGGCTCGCCTCAGACGCCCCTTTGCAGGAAGGAATCGTATCGCTGGAAGGAACAGACCATTTTGTCATTCGAAGCGGGATGGAGCAGTCGCACTGGACGCTGTACTTTTACGCTCCGGTTGCTCAGGTATCGCCGGGCATGCTGCAGATCGTAGGCGCGACGATCGTCATTATTATGCTGTGCCTGGTCGTATTGATGGTTCTTATCGGTATCTTCTCCAATACACTGCTGAGGCAAATTCTAGTGCTGAACCGGACGATGCGCTCGGTAGGGGACGGGAATTGGGACGTCGCAGTGCCGGAAGGGACGAAGGACGAGATCGGCGAGCTGGCTGTCCGGTTCGGCGATATGCTCCGCAAAATCAAGGAGCTCATCAACGAGGTGTACGATAACCGGCTGCGGCAAAAGGAGGCGGAGCTCAAAGTGCTGCAGACGCAAATCAATCCCCACTTTTTGTACAACAGCTTGTCCATTATTAACTGGAAGGCGCTTCATCTCGGCGCTCAAGATATTAGCCACATCGTCACGACCTTGTCCAAATTTTACCGGACGGCGCTCAATAAAGGGGAGTCCGTAACCTCGGTCAAGAGCGAGCTGGAAAATACGATGAGCTACACGGAAATTCAGCTGATCATGCACGATCACGGCTTCGATGTGGAATACCGCATCGACGAGAGGCTGCAATGCTGTCATACGTTGAACTTCATCCTGCAGCCGATTGTGGAAAATGCTATCGAGCACGGAATCGACCAAAAGCCGGAGGGCCGTGGGAGGTTGCAGATTACGGGACAACTGAAGGACGACGGCATCGAGTTCATAGTAGAGGATAACGGGCCGGGCATGAGCCGGGAAGTGCTGGAGTCGTTATTCGGAGCGGATGCAAGAGGATACGGCTTGAACAATGTGCACGACCGGATTCGTCTTTCCTTCGGCGAGCCTTACGGAGTTACGGCAGAGAGCACCGAGGGAACCGGTACGCGTATGCGTATTTGGCTGCCCCGGGATGTAAGGATCGTAAAATCGTGATGCGTTTCCAAAAAATCTGATAATTCCTCCAGCGTTCCGTTCCTGTATAGTAAAGATAGCAAAATGAAAGCGCAAACAATAGGGGGAGGAGGTTCTAGCTTGCGATCCTCATACTGAAGGAGGCGATGCGGTGAAAACGACGGTGGAGCTCGGCAAGACGATGCACGAAGCCTTGCCGCTTCGCGCATCCCGGTGGCGGCGGTGGAAGGCGCATCAAGCGCTGCTTTGCATGCTGGTGCCCGGCTTGCTCTATTTTATCATCTTTCATTATATCCCGATGCTCGGCGCCGTGATTGCGTTCAAGGATTTCAAAATTCTCGGCGGCATCAGCGCGAGCCCCTGGGTCGGGATGAAGCATTTTGACAAAGCGTTCTCGGATCCCTATTTTTACACGGTGCTTCGCAACTCGATTCTGATCAGCTTCTATAAGCTGCTGTTCGGGTTTCCGGTGCCGATATTATTCGCGCTGCTGATGAACGAAATTCGTCATATTCATTTCAAAAAAGTGGCGCAGACGGTATCCTATCTTCCGCATTTCATATCGTGGGTCGTGCTTTCCGGTATTTTCATTAGTATATTCTCGCTGGACGGAGCGGTGAACGGACTGCTGAAGCTGGCAGGTTTGGAGCCTGTCCTGTTCATGGCTGACGAGCGGTATTTCCGGTCCATTCTGGTCATTACCGACATTTTCCAGAGCTTCGGCTGGGAGTCCATCATTTATTTTGCGGCTATCGCCGGCATCTCCCAAGAGATGTACGATGCAGCCGTTATCGACGGCGCAAGCCGGACGCAGCGGATCATGAACATTACGATCCCCATGCTGCTTCCGACCATCTGCATTTTACTCGTGCTGCGGATGGCCCATGTGCTCGATGCCGGCTTCGACCAAATTTTCAACATGTACAGTGCCAAGGTGTACGAGGTATCGGACATTATCGACACGTATGTGTACCGGAAAGGACTTATCGATGCCAATTACAGCTACTCTACGGCAGTCGGGCTTTTCAAGTCGGTCGTTGCCTTAGTCCTCATTGTCGTCGTGAATAAGGTGGTCGGCCTGATGGGAGGGAAGGAGCACACGCTATGGTGAAGACGGCTAAACCGGTTGCCGAGAGGCTGTTCGATACGTTCCTGTATGTGACGGTTATCTTGATCATGTTCATTACGCTGTTCCCTTTTTGGAATCAGGTGGTCATCTCGCTCAGCCCCGGCAGCGCGGCTTTTTCCACCGGAGTGCAGCTGTGGCCAACGAAGGTGTCTTTCGACAGCTACATCATGGCCTTCAAATATAAGTCGCTGTGGACCGGATTCGCCAACTCCGGCATCCGTATGGTGCTTGGGGTCGCGTTGGGCTTGACCCTGACCGCATTATTCGCCTACCCGCTGTCCAAGAAAGGGCTGCCTCTCAACGCCTTTCTGACCGCTTTCATCTTGTTTACGATGCTGTTCAAGGGCGGCTTGATTCCGAACTACATCTTGATCAAATCGCTTGGGCTGTACAACTCGATGTGGGCGCTTATTTTGCCCGGCGCCATCAGTGCCTTCAATGTGCTCATCATGCGCAATTTTTTCAAATCGATTCCCGAAGGGCTGGAGGAATCCGCGAAGGTCGACGGGGCAGGATATTTTCTTATTTTCTGGAAGATTGTCCTTCCGTTATCCACGCCGGTGCTGGCAACCGTTGCCTTATGGGTGGCGGTCGGTCACTGGAACGCCTGGTTCGACAGCTTGATCTATATATCGGATCCGAACAAACAGGTGCTGCAGGTCGTGCTTCGCAAAATTATCGTCGACAACAACATGGATGAGCTTAATGCCATGCTGTACAGGACGGATCAGTCCGGCGTCTTCTCGGGCCGGCAGCTGCAAGCGACGATGATCATGATGTCGATCATTCCGATGCTGATTATTTACCCGTTCGTTCAGAAATATTTTGTCAAAGGGATCATGATCGGCGCAATGAAAGGATAGCTTATAAGGAGGCTTGTATATGAGAAGAAAACGGGTAGCCGCCTCGCTAAGCAGTGCGATATTGCTGACGGCCTTGATAGGCTGCAGCACTTCAGAAAGTCCGCCCCCTGTACCGTCCGCCGACGCGGGCACAACCAATAAGAAAATGAAGCTTACCTTCCTGAGCGCCAACTATGACAAGGTGACGCCGAACGGATACGCCAACAACCAAATTAAAGAAAAATTCAATGTCGATATCGATATACTGCCGATCCCCAATGATGCCAACGCGAGAAAGGACGCCATTCTGCTCAAAATCGCCTCCGGCGAAATACCGGATACGTGGGCCGACATGCCGTTTACGGCTTACAACAAGCTCGTAGATCAAGGAGCGGTAGCCGAAATTCCGCAGGAGATGCTGGAAAAGTATGCCCCCAAATATATGGCGTGGCTGAAAAAGCATCTGGGCAGCGACCCGTTCTTATATACGCGCCGAGGCGGCAAAAACTACTCGCTGCCGATCGTCTGGAGCCTCGGACCGACGTGGCAGGTGCTCGGCATTCGCCAGGATTGGCTGGAGAAGACGGGCATCGCCAAAGCGCCGGATACGCTGGATGAGCTGGAGGTCATGCTGCGTAAATTCAGAAACGACGATCCGGATGGCAACGGTAAAAAGGACACGTACGGCTGGACGGTGAAGAGCGAAGCGATTGAGAATCTGTTCTCGCCGATCTTCGGGGCGTTCGATGTGTATCCAGGCGCTTTCGTCGAGCGGGGAGGCAAGCTCGTCCGCGGCGAAGTAGAGCCTGGGGCCAAGGAAGCGCTGACTTTGCTGAACAAATGGTATAAGGAAGACCTGTTAGACCCGGAATTTGTGCTGAACAAGCAGAAAAATGTGGAGGATAAGGTCATTTCCGAGAAAATCGGCATGGTGCAGGACGCCTGGTATAAATTCATTCCGAGAGACGCTTTCAATTCCGGCATCTTTTACGAGAAGACGAAAGAGAACAACCCGAATGCCAAATGGACCACCATCTCGGGACCGAAGGGCCCTGCAGGGAAGCTCGGCATTACGCAGCGTAATCCGATTCCGAGCTCGGGCGTACAGTTCGGCGTGCAAATGGCCAAGGACCCCGACAAGATGATCCGTTACATTCAAATTTGGGAGGAACGGTCCTTTAACCCTGAATTTTACGAAAAGCTCGTGTACGGGGAGAAAGGCAAAACCTACAAAATCAATGCCGACGGCGACTTCGAGTATATCCCTCCTTACGACAAGGAAGAGGAACGAATCAAATTCGGCATCGGTGATCAATACGGCACGTCCTTCAACGATTACGATTTGCAGGCTCCGTACATGACGAAGAGCAAGCTGATGACGATCCGTAAGCAAGCCGAGAGCGTGGCCAAAGGGGAATACGACATCTTGAGTCCCGTGGAGCTGCCGATCTATTACGAAAATAAAGACCGTCTCGACCAATTGACGATCAAGAACTTTGTCGACTTCGTCACCGGCAAGCGCCCGATTTCGCAGTTCAACGATTTCGTGGATGAATGGAACAAATCCGGCGGCTCCAAGGTCATGGAGGAAGCGCAAAAGGAATACGAGAAGATGAAGAAAAAATAATCCGTCCGTCCATTCGTTCGGAGAATGAAAAGGAAGGGATCCGTGCATGACGACGAAGCCGCAGGTGGAATGGTTTAAAGAGGCTAGATGGGGTGTGTTCTGCCATTACTTGCCTACTCCCCCAAGCAATCAGGCAGGACGGCATTTGACGGCGGAGGAATGGAACGATCGTGTAGACCGTTTTGACGTGGAGGGGCTCGCCTCCCAGCTGGAGCATATCGGAGCCCAATATTTCTTCATGACGATCGGGCAAAATACGGGCCATTACTGCGCACCGAACGAGACCTACGATGCGATCGTCGGCATCCGTCCGAGCAAGTGCTCGCAGAGAGACTTGATCGCCGACTTGGCCGATGCTTTGGCCATCCGGGGCATCAAGCTGCTCGTCTATCTCCCGAGCGGAGCCCCGGCGTCCGACACCGTCGCGATGGAGAAGCTGGAATGGGAGTGGGGCTACGAGGAGGAATGGGGCAAGCCGCGCAAGGACGCCGGAGCGAGCCTGTCCGTCGTCGTGACGACGGAGCAGGGGACGCGCATTGCGGTGCCGCAGCGCAAGCTCGACCAGCGGCGTAAGGGCAAGCGGCTCGCGGAGTTTCAGCGCAAGTGGGAGGCCGTGATCACGGAATGGTCCTTGCGCTGGGGAACCAAGGTGAGCGGCTGGTGGATCGACGGCTGTTATTTCGCCGACGAAATGTACCGCCACGCCGATGAGCCCAACTTCGGCAGCTTCGCCAAGTCGCTTAAGGCAGGCAACCCTGACAGCATCGTTGCTTTTAATCCCGGCGTTATTGTGCCGGTCATCTCGCATACGGAGTTCGACGATTATACGGCCGGGGAAATATCAAAAGTATTTCCTATGCGCCACGACCGCTGGGTAGACGGCGCCCAATATCATACGCTGGGCTACCTCGGCTCCTCCTGGGGTGAAGGCAGCCCCCGGTTTCCCGACGAGTTCGTTATCGGGTATACGAAGCATGTCAACCGCAGCGAAGGGGTCGTTACATGGGATGTGCCGATTACTCATGAAGGATTGATCGAAGAGCCGTTCCTTTGTCAGCTGAAGGCGCTCTCCGAGAGTCTGAAGTCCGAATCATAAGTGACAGCTCTCAGAACGGAAGCAACAACCGGCAGGAATCATATGCACGGCAGCTGCCGCACGGGTAAAAAGGGAGGGAGAACGATGGAAACGAAGCGAAATGCCGATTGGTTCAAGGATGCGAAGTGGGGCGTCTTCTGCCACTATTTGCCGACTCCGCCGCACAACCGGGAAGGGCGCCATCTGACGTCGGAGGAGTGGAACGAACGCGTCGAAGCTTTCGATGTAGAAGGATTGGCGAAGCAGCTGGAAAGTGTAGGCGCGGGATACTTCTTCCTTACCCTCGGCCAGAACACGGGTCATTACTGCGCGCCTAACGTGACCTATGACTCCATTGTGGGGATTGAGCCGAGCAAATGTTCAAGGCGCGATCTGGTCAGCGATCTGTACGAGGCGCTGGCTCCGAAAGGGATCAAGCTGCTCGTTTATTTGCCGAGCGGGGCGCCGAACGGCGATCCCGTTGCCATGGAGAAGCTGGAATGGGAGAACGGCTACACCGGTCCCGGGATACGCCATAACCGCCAGCGTACCGGCAAGCGGCTCGCCGAGTTCCAGCGCAAATGGGAGGCCGTCATCGCGGAATGGTCCTTGCGTTGGGGGAATAAAGTGAGCGGCTGGTGGATCGACGGCTGCTACTTCGCCGATGAGATGTACCGCCACGCGGATGAGCCGAACTTCGGCAGCTTCGCCGCTGCGATGAAAGCGGGCAACCCCGATAGCATCGTCAGCTTTAACCCGGGCGTGATCGTGCCGGTGATCTCTCACCGGACCGAGCACGAGGACTATCTCGGCGGCGAGGTGATTCGCGCCTTCCCTGTATGCGAGGGACGCTGGCTCGAGGGAGTGCAGTACCATATTCTCAGCTTTCTCGGCAAGGATTGGGGACACGGAGAGCCTGAGCTGCCCGACGAGTTCGTCATCGGTTATACGAAGCATGTTAACGAGCATGAAGGGGTCGTCACATGGGATGTGCCGATTTCACATCAAGGGTTGATCGAGGAGCCGTTCATTCGCCAGCTGAAAGTACTGCGTCAAGCGCTGAGCGTATCTGCGGGCTGAGGCTGAATAATGGCACCTTATCTATATAAACTATGAATCCAATGGAGGGAATCGCATGAACGCCAAGGAGAAATATTTATTCGATGTGCAGGGGTATTTGCTGGTGGAGGATGTACTTAGCAAGGATGAGCTGACGGCGATGAACCGGGCGATCGACAAGAAGCAGGAGGCCGGTGAACCGATCCGCGATTTCTTCCTGTGGGATGAGCCGGGCTTCCGCAATCTCATCGACCATCCGAAGACGAAGCCGTACTTGAATGCGATGTTCGGCGAGCATTACCGGCTTGATCACGAATATGCGATCATCCATAACAAAGGGGATAAGCAGCTGCAGCTTCACGGCGGCAACAACCCATTCGATCCGGGCCAGTTTTATCATGTGCAGGGAGACAACGTTTTCAGCGGTCTAACGGTGTACTCGTTCGCGCTTTCGGATATCGGTCCTGATGACGGCGGCTTTTGCTGCATCGTGGGCAGCCATAAGGCCAATTTCCCGCTGCCTCCGGAGTACCGGCATTACGAGGAAATCGGGCCGACCGTTCACGTTCCGCAGAAGGCGGGAAGCGTGCTGATCTTCACCGAGGCGCTGACTCACGGTACGTTCCCATGGCAGGGGACGCAGGAGAGAAGATCGTTCCTGTACAAGTACTCGCCGCTTATGATTTCGTGGCGCAAGTATGACCGCACGCCAGAGCTGCTGGAGCGGCTGACTCCGGAGCAGCGTCTCATTCTGGATCCGACCTATCACCCTTATTTGCGCAGGTCGAAAGTATACGAAGGCTAAGCTGTCAGTACTATACGCTGCACCTCCGTGCTTCAACGCGATGTCCCGGAGGTGCTTTGTCTTGCCGAGAAACGGGGTGCAAACGAGGGTATGCCATGGAACAACAAGCCGCTCTGGATGCTGGCGTGGCCTATTATGATCGAGATGTTTCTGCAATTCGCGATCGGGATAGCGGATACGCTGATGGTGAGCCGGATATCCGATCATGCCGTAGCGGTCGTCGGGATCAGCAATCAATTTTTCATGTCTGCGATCGTACTCTTCATGCTCATCACGAGCGGAGCGGGAATCGTCATTGCCCAGCACATCGGCGCCAAGCGGGAGAACGAGGCGAGAACGGCGGCGGTCATGGCGGTGCAGCTGACGCTGGTTCCCGGCGCGATACTGAGTGTCGCTTTGTACATGGGAGCCGGACGGATTGCGGCATGGCTGCAAATTCCGGCCGAGCTGCTTGCATTGGCGAACACGTATATCTCGGTTGTAGGCAGCGGCACCGTCTTGACAGCGTTGATGTTGGCTCTGAGCACGATCATCCGCAATACGGGCAACACGAAGGGACCTATGGTAGTAGCCCTCGGGATGAATGCGGTCCATGTGGTGCTGAACTACTTGTTCATCTTCGGAGCGCTCGGCTTCCCGGAATGGGGACTCTACGGTGTTGCGCTGTCCACCGTCATCAGCAGGGGACTTGCCATTGTGCCGCTGCTTTATTTGCTGCGGCGCTCGTTCGCGAAGCCGGTCGGCTGGGGCGATGCGGGGCTGTTCTCGGGTCCGCTGCTTAAGGAGATGCTGCGTATCGGCTGGCCCGCATCGCTCAATGGGGCGTCGTGGACCTTCTCGCAAATGACGATATTTGCCCTGATCGCCACGATGGGGGCGGTAGCGTTGACTACGCGGACGTATATGAACACGTTGGAGTCGTTTTGTTTTCTTTGCGGCATGGCGTTGTCGATGGCGGCGCAAATCCGCATTGCCCAGCAGTACGGCGCCGGACGGCTGGAGGATGCTTACCGCGGAGCTTGGGAGGCGCTGAGGTCCGGGCTCTGCGTTGTCGTAGTGAACACGGTCCTGCTTGTGATTCTGTGCGGGCCGATTTTGCGATTTTTCACCGGCGACCGTCAGGTCGTAGCTCTAGGAACGACCGTGCTGCTAATGAACGTGCTGCTGCAGCCGGCCAAAATGTTCAGCAACGCGTTCATCAGCGCGCTTAGCGCCATTGGGGATACGCGGTTCATTGCCGCGGTAGGCATCTCCTCCATGTGGACCGTCTCTGTAGGGTTGACGTTCTTCCTTGGCATGGAACTCGGTTGGGGGCTGATCGGCGCCTATATCGCCATGCTGCTCGACGAGATCGTCCGCAGCACCTGCTACATCGCCCGCTGGCGCAGCAAGAAAAGATTATGGCAGCTGAACGGAAGTGTGAAAACGGTTCATTTTTCGTTGGATCGTCGTATATAAAACCGGGCGCCGGCTTCGTACAATAAGCTTGTAGGCAAGTCAAGTCAAGGCGCCCATTCAACTATAACATTACGTAAAAGGAGATTTGGTCATGGCTGGCACAATCCGAGTTACCGTATGGAATGAATTTTGGCATGAGCAGCATCAGGACAACATTAAGGCAGTGTATCCGGACGGAATACACCGTGTCATCGCGTCCCATCTGGAGAAGCAGTCCGATATGGAGGTAAGGACGGCAACGCTGTACGATCCGGACCACGGATTGACAGATGAGACGATAGAGTCCACCGATGTGCTGATTTGGTGGTCGCATCTTCGTAACGACCAGGTGCCGGATGAGCTTGTCGATAAGCTGTATAAGCGCGTATTGGCCGGAATGGGAACGATCTTCCTCCACTCTGCGTCCGGCTCCAAGCTGTTCAAGCGGCTGCTCGGTACGCCCGGAGGCCACAAGTGGCGGGAAGCGCATGAGAAGGAGCGGCTCTGGGTGCTGAAGCCGGGACACCCGATTGTGGACGGCATCGGCGAGTACTTCGAGCTGCCGGAGGAGGAAATGTACGGCGAATACTGGAACATTCCCGAGCCGGATGAGCTGATACTTGCGAGCTGGTTCGAGGGCGGGGAGCTGTTCCGCAGCGGGATTACCTACACGCGGGGGAAAGGCAAGATGTTTTATTTCCGGCCGGGACATGAAGAGTATCCGACCTATTATAATGCGAACGTGCTGAAGATTATAGAGAACGGGGTGCGCTGGACGGCACCGCAGAAGGAATCGCCGGCAATAACCAGCGGTAACGTGCCTTCGATGGAGCCGATCAACGGTCATATCCGGGACGGCCGCGGCAACCGGATCGATTGAGGACAGATGCTTCCTTGCGGAAGGAGAATTGCTCATTATGGCTACGGAACAAACGGGAACGGCGCCGGCGGCAAACGCGTCAAGTGCATCCCATCCGTCCGATTCAACGGTTTACCCTATTCTGATAGCGGTCAGCGCCGCCCATCTGATCAATGACGCGCTGCAGGCCGTCATTCCGGCTTCGTACCCGATCATTCGGGATTCGCTTCATCTGTCGTATACGCAGTTAGGCGTGATTACATTTATTCTGTATTTCTCCTCATCGGTGATACAGCCGTTCATCGGGGCTTTTGCGGATGCACGGCCGACGCCCTATATTTTGCCTGTCGGGATGCTGCTTTCTCTGCTTGGCATATTGGGGCTCGCCTTCGCTCCCGGCTACTGGACGGTGCTGGCAGCGGTGGTCGTTATCGGGATCGCGTCGGCCGTCTTTCATCCGGAAGGGTCGCGGATCGTCTATTTAAGCTCGGGGACAAGGCGCGGACTGGCCCAATCCGTCTTTCAGGTCGGCGGGAACGCCGGAAGCGCCATGGCTCCTCTCATAACGGCTTTCATCTTTTATCCGCTCGGCCAAAGAGGAGCCGCTTGGTTTGCTCTGGTGGCAGTGCTGGGGATAGCTCTGCAGAGCTGGATAGCGGGCTGGTACAAGAATTATATTCATCAGGCGCGGACAGCCAGGAAACCGAAGGAGCAGGAGGAAGAAGGGCTGCTGCACAAAAAGGTGATCGGAGCCATCGCCATCATCATCTTGATTTCGTTCGCCAGATCTCTGTTCGGCTCGAGCATCGGGACGTACTTCGTCTTTTACTTGATGGAGCAATTCCGCATGTCCATTCCGGAAGCGCAAATGTATTTATTCGTGTACGCAGGAGCGGGCATCGTCGGAACGTTTCTCGGAGGTCCGTTATCCGACCGGATCGGTCGAAAACATGTCATGCTCCTATCGGTGTTAGGCGCCGCGCCGTTCGCGATGTTATTGCCGCATGCGGATCCGATATGGATCTATCCGCTTCTTCTGCTGCTGGGCGTCATTAATCACAGCAGCTTCTCCGTAACCGTCGTCTACGTGCAGGAGCTCGTTCCCGGCAAGGTAGGGACGGTGTCCGGACTCATCACGGGACTCGCTTTCGGGATGGGGGCCATCGGCACGGTTGTCGTCGGCGCGATGATCGATTTGACGAGCTTGACGACGATCATCATCGCCTGCTCCTTTATGCCGCTGTTCGGCGCTATCGGCTTTCTTCTCCCGCCCGACCGGAGGAAGCGGGGGACGATGCACGAGGCGCAGAGCACTGCTGAAGGTACAGGCAACGGATGATAACGGCAACAAGTACATGGCTAAGTCGAAGGTACCGGAAACCTATTATTGAAGGAGGTTTACATATGGAACGCATGAAAGTGATACAGGTTGGGGTCGGCGGATTCGGAAAGTATTGGTTGTCTAATATTAAATCGGTCCAATCGATCGAAATCGTGGCGATAGCCGATGTGCAGCAAAGCAATCTGGATGAGGCGCAAAAGCTGCTTGGCGATTTGCATATACCGGCTTACTTGTCTCACGAGGACGCTTTCCGCGAAGTGAAAGCAGACCTTGCGCTGCTCATTACTCCGCCGCCTACCCGCCACCGGCTGACGCGCGATGCGCTTGAAGCCGGGATGCACGTCATCGTCGAGAAGCCGATGGCATCCACCTACCGGGAAGCTTTGCAGCTGGTGGATATAGCCCGGTCGTACGACAAAGTCGTATCGGTCAATCAGAACTACCGCTGGGCGCCCGAGATGACCGCTGTCAAGACGGCTCTGGAGTCCGGCCTCATCGGCAAGGCGGAGGTCGTGGAGTGGCAGTTCGACCGCGACGGTTCGAGAAATCGGGGACCCCAGTCCGAGTGGAGGCGAAACCGCGAGGAGCCGCTGCTCACAGAGCTTAGCATTCATCATTTTGATCTGATGAGATATTTGTTGAGCGCACAGCCGGTATCGCTGTTTGCCAAGAGCTTCTGCACGTCGTGGAACGAGCGGGGAGGCAATGCGTCGGCATCCGCCATTCTCCAGTTCTCGGGTGGAACCCATGTCAACTATTTTGCAAGCAGCAGCAATAAAGGCAAAGACACGACATGGACGGGGAATTTCCGCATCGTCGGGCGTCTCGGGGCGCTGGAGTTTACGGACGGCGTACCGTATCACGTAACGGAAGACGGGGAGAGACATCCGTTGGAGCTTCCTTCGCAGCAGTACACCAATGTGGACTATACGGTGGATGAGTTCGTCCAGGCGGTTCGGGCGGGGCGCAATCCGGCCACAGTCATTGCCGATAATCTGATCAGCTTCTCTATGGTAGGGGCGGCGGTGGAGTCATCCAAGACGGGTCAGGTCGTTCGGCTGGACACCGGGTTTTATCACGCGTATTGATCACTGGACAATAAGAACCGGTGGGCAAAGGGGACTTCTCCGCATTTGCGGAGAGCTTCCGTCCCATACGGATAAGAGAGGGGAGCCGTCTTATGGCGCAGCCGATTCGCGTAACGGTTTGGAATGAGTTTTATCATGAACAGCACTTGGATATTGTGAAGCAAGTGTACCCGGACGGCATTCACCGGGCGTTGGCCGGCTATCTGGAGCAGCAGCCGGGACTCGAGGTTACGACCGGCACATTATACGATCCGCAGCATGGGTTGCCGGATGAGGTTGTCGAGCGTACCGACGTTTTGATCTGGTGGTCGCATATGAAGGACGGCGAAGTGCCGGATGAGCTGGTCGACAAGCTGTACAAACGCGTCATGGAGGGAATGGGAGCGATCTTCCTGCATTCGGCTTCCGGCTCCAAGCTGTTTCGGAGGCTGATGGGAACGGGGGGAGGAGGCAAATGGCGGGAAGCGCACGAGAAAGAGCGGCTCTGGGTGCTTAAGCCCGGACACCCGATTGTGAGCGGGATCGGTGAATATATCGAGCTGCCTCATGAGGAAATGTACGGCGAGCCGTCCAACATTCCGGAGCCCGACGAGCTGCTGTTCATGAGCTGGTTCGAGGGCGGCGAAGTGATGCGCAGCGGCAATGTGTATACGCGAGGCAAAGGACGGGTGTTCTATTTCCGTCCGGGGCATGAGGAATATCCGACCTATTACAACAAGGATATATTGAGAGTCATCGAAAATGCCGTCCGCTGGGCGGCTCCGAGTACGGAGCCTCCGCAGATTACCACGGGCAATGTATCCTCGCTCGAGCCGATCAAAGGAGTACGCCGGGATTGGCGGGGGAATCCGCTGGAATAATACGGAAAAGGGGGTACAGTCAATGGATCAATCATCGGCTGCGATACCGTCACCCCGTAGGCTTGAAGGGCGGTCTGTCCTCTGGAAACGCATGAAGCAGCACAAGCTTCTGTATTTGTTTCTGCTTCCGGCCTTCGCTGTGACCGTTGTCTTCTCCTTTACGCCGATGCTCGGGCTGATTATGGCGTTCCAGGACTACACGGCTGCACAAGGCTTTCTCGGCAGTCCGTTCGTCGGACTGAAGCATTTTACCCGGATGTGGTCCAATCCGGAATTTCTGCTTGGTCTGAAAAACACCGTAGCCTTGAACGGCCTTCTTATTGGAATCGGATTTCCGTTACCTATCTTGTTCGCGCTGCTGCTGAACGAAATCCGAAACGTTCTGTTCAAACGCGTTTCGCAGACGATTTCCTACTTGCCTCACTTCATTTCCTGGGTTGTCGTAGCAGGGCTTGTCTATAAGCTGCTGGAGGAGGACTTCGGGAGCGTAAACCTGCTGCTGCAAGCTTTCGGCTTTGAGAAAATATCGTTTATGAGAGAGACGGACTATTTCCGCGGTATATTTGTTACTACGGTGATATGGAAGGAGCTGGGCTGGAATTCGATCATTTTTCTGGCAGCGCTTACTTCCATCGATCAGGACCAGTATGAAGCAGCAACCATCGACGGTGCCGGAAGGCTTCAGAAGCTCATTTATATTACATTGCCAGGGATCGCAACAGTAATCGGACTTATGTTTATATTCAAGATCGCCACCATATTCGGGGGCGGTGGCGGAGGAGCAAGCTTCGACGCCGTATATAACATGGGCAACCCGCTTGTGGCCGATGCATCGTTGACGCTCGATTACCACGTATATTTAGCCGGAATCCGGCATGCAGAAGTATCGTACGGCACCGCCGTCGGCCTTGTGTTATCCATTTTGTCGTTCGGCATTCTAGTCATATCCAACCGGATCAGCAAAAAAATAAGCGGCTACGGGGCGTTTTAGGCAGCTTCATTTTCCGCCTTCAGCTCCCGCAGCCATGAAAGGAGGCGGTTCGGCCCATGGGGAAGGATCGGCGGTTCCAATTTCCGGTTGCAGATATCGTGATTACGCTTGTGATGCTGCTTATATGTTTCGTTACCCTATACCCGTTCTGGTATGCAATCGTCTACTCATTCAGCAGCAGCGGCGCGACGATGAGCCATCCGGTGACTTTTACGTCCATTGATTTTACGTTATCGAATTATGCCACCGTGTTTGAAAATTCACAGATTTTCCGGTCGTTTCTCGTTACCGTCGCAAGGACGCTGGCCGGCATCGTCTATGCCGGGACGATAGTGGCGTTGGCCGCCTATGCGATTTCCAAACGATCGCTGCCGGGCAACCGGATCATTGCCATTATTCTGCTCATTCCGATGTATTTTAGCGGCGGGCTTCTGCCGAGCTACATTCTGATTTACAAGCTCGGGCTGTTCAATCACTTTCTCGTGTATATACTGCCGCACGGCTTCTGGGCGTTCAACATGCTGATCATGAGGACGTTCTTCGATTCGCTGCCTTCGAGCTTGGTCGAATCGGCGATGATCGACGGAGCCGGCGACTGGAAGGTGTTTTGGAAAATCATCATCCCTCTGTCGATGCCTGTCACTGCTACCATCGCCATGTTCAACGGCGTGTTTCACTGGAATTCCTGGTTCGACGCGATGCTGTATGTAAGCAATGAGAGTCTTCAACCGCTATCGTTTATTTTGCAGCGGATCTTGAAAGAAACGCTCGCCGCCCAGCTGCTGGCATCCCAGGGTCTGGTCATGGCCGTCGATATGCAGGCCGAGCAAACGTCACCCGAGTCGCTCAAAATGGCTACGCTGGTCGTAACAACCGTACCGATTATTGTCATTTATCCTTTTTTGCAAAAATATTTCGTCAAAGGCTTCATGATCGGAGCGGTCAAAGGGTAGCCTCCGCATCGGGCAGACGTCCGCCGCACGCCCGAGAGCCAGTCGTTAAGCGATTGTCATGCGTGTGATCAAATAAACATAAAGGGGATATGTCCATGGCAAGGAAGATGCTTCAACTTCTGCTGATCTGTTCGTTAGGGTTCGTGACTGTGGCGGGATGCTCGGGCGGGGGAGACGGTCCGGTCAAGCCGGATGCGGCCAAAACGCCTGAAGGCGGCTTACAGCCGGCCAAGATGCCGATCCGCTGGTACAGTCAGGGCTACCAGACGAAGATCGACGTCGCATCGCATGATGTCGTGACTCCGTATATTCAGAACAAATTCAACATCGAATTTACGGATATGTATGTCAACAACGATCAGCCGCTCAAAGAGAGGCTGAACCAGTGGATTGCGACCAAGAACTTGCCTGACGTAGTCATGATGGATAAGGCTGGAGCCAGCTATGCGATCAGCACAGGGCAATTCGCCGATTTGACGGAATACATCAAAGACATGCCGAATTTGAAAAAATGGTTTCCGGAGCAGTATTGGAGCCGCTTCACGAACGACGGGAGAAATTATCAGATCCCGACGCCTCTCGTGAACACGAACTCTAACGATCCGAAATATGCCGACGATCCGTATAACTCGGGCAAAAGGCTGACCTCGCTCTACGTACGGGAGGATCTCCTCGCGAAGGCGGGGTACAAATTCAAGCCGTTGAAGGAAATTCAGAAGGAGACGGTCGATAAGGGGAAAAAGCCGACGCTGGAGGATTTCGCCATTGAGCCCGCGATCAAAACGCCGGAGGACTTCTATCAGCTGCTGAAAAAAATGAAGGAATTGAACGTCTCGGCCAACGGTAAGCCGCTCATCCCGATATCGTTCCCGATTTGGGCGCAGTTTCATTTCGGCTCGATGTTCGATTTCGGACATTGGACGCTGGATAAGGACGGTACGGTCGATGGATTCCTTGGGTCCAAGGACGCGAAGAAGTACCATGAGTTTATGAACCGGTTGTATCAGGAAGGGCTGCTGGATAAAGACTTCATTATCCAAAAGGACGACCAGCTGCAGACGAAAGCCGCAACCGGGCAGCTTGGAGTCATTCTGGCCGTACTGAATTTGGATGCCGTAAGGCAATCGCTCTTGAATATCGATCCTTCAATGGAGCTTCGCGCCATTCCGTGGCCGAAGGAGAATCCGGATAAAGGATATTACGATATATACGAAGGCTCGTTCTGGCGTCTGCTCATACGCAAAGATTTTCCGGATATAAAACGGCTGATACAATACCTTGACTGGACGCTCAGTGACGAGGCGCTCGATCTCATGTCCTGGGGACCGGAAAACGCCGGTATCTGGAAAATGCAGGACGGCAAAAAGGTGTTCGTCGATCCTCAGGTCGAAAGCGACATGCTCACCGGCAAGCTGGGAGGGAAGGGGGCCGACTATTACGGCCTGTTCTCGCGCCAATTTTACAGCAAGGCATCCTATTTCGGGCTTGGATGGTATCTGGTGAGGGACTATAATCCGAAAAGTCCGCTTCGCAGTTATCCGGCCAAATACGATCTGTATGTGATGAACAGCGGCATGGTTGCGAATAAGTCGTATAACGTCTCGGGAACGGCGTCCTACGGGGATGGGAGCAAGGAAGCGGAAGCGGCATCCAATACGTACTGGACGTTCACTACGCTCGATGTCGCCAAGCTGCTGACGCCGAAGACGAAGGAGGAGTTCGACAAAAACTGGAATGCCATCATAACGAAATATATGAAGGATACGAACTACGAGCAGGCCTCGAAAAATATGGTGAAATGGTTCAAGGATAATCCTCCTGCCAAGCAGTGACGGAATCAGAAAGCTATGAACGGGACTTCCGAATGGAGTCCCGTTTCGGCGTACCATGCCGTCTTAATAAGATTTGGTCAGAGGATTAACATTGCATATTTGATGTCCGGGAGGCGGAAGATGATTAAGGTGCTGATTGTGGACGATTTTCAGATAGATCGGGATAACCTGGTGCAGATGCTGGAAAAAAGCCCGGCTTTCTCTCATGTGACCGTGACCGGCTCCTGTGGGAACGGGAAGGAAGCGCTGGAATGGTTGAAGCTGTGTGAGCCGGACCAGCCGGACATAATGATCACGGATATCGAGATGCCTCTCATGGACGGGTTCGAGCTGGTTCGATCGGTGCGGCAGCTGTATCCGCAAATCAAAATCATTTTTTCCAGTATGTACAACGAATTCGAGTACGCCAAAAGCGCCCTGTACCTCGGTAGCTACGGCTATCTCTTGAAGCCGATCGATGCCGGCGAGCTTCTGCTGTGCATCCGCTCCGTGACCGATAAAATCGACAGCGATCTGAAAGCGCGCAAAGACTACGAGCAGCTATACGGGCAGCTGGTGGAGCAAAGACCTTATCTAATCGAGAATTTGATCACCGGCCTGATGTACGGAACGATAAGCGACGCGGACTTTGTCTCGGAGCAGCTGGAGCTGCTGGAGCTCGCACCGGAGCTGTCGGGCAGCCGGGTTGTCGCATCTCTGATCGAAATAGACGGCTTCGCTCAGCTGACACGTGAAATGAGCATCCAGGCGAAGCACCTGTTCCGGATGAAGGTGCTGAATCGGGTCCGTACCTTGCTTGGAACGGGGCGGCATTACACAGCGATATCCCTTAATGATGCGCATATCGGGGTCGTCTTTTTTATCTGCGGGGTAACCATGCCGGAGGAAGGGCAGCGGCAAGTGCATCGCTTGCTAAACGGCATACTGCTGGATTTTGCCAAATCGGATATCAGTTTATCCATTACAGTTAGCGGTTACTCCAACGATCTGTTAAGCATCAAGTTTTTATATGAGCAGTGCCTCTATATATTGAGATACAAATATTTGCTCGGCGGCGGCAAGGTCATGCATACAAGCGATATCCCGATCAGCAGGGAGAAGCCACGGTGGGATTATAACGCCATTGAGAAGGAACTGCAAATCCTGCTGAATACCGGATCGCCTGATGAGATGACGGCCTATGTGAATAACCTTGCCGCCCGCTTGACCGGAAACGGTTCTCCCAAGGAGCTTAGAGGTTTTTTTTACTTCCTGATGATTTGCCTGCAAAATGTCGTTCATGCCAATCCCGAAGCCTTCGCTGGCAGGCATTCGTTAACCTCTCCTGCAGCCTGGGAAGATTTGCTGGCGCTTGAGACTGTATCCGATGCGGTAGAGTGGATCAAGGATCGCCTGCTGCTCGCCAACCAATGTCTGCGGGATCGGGAAGGCCACAAGAATAGGGCTCTAGTCAGCAAAATCAAGATTTACGTCGAACAGCATTACCGCAGCAATGTGACGCTCGAGAGCTTGTCGGAATCGCTATATTACAGTCCCAATTATCTTAACCATATTTTCAAGCAAGAGACGGGACGAACGATTCTCGATTACGTTACCCGTTTCAAGATGGAGAAGGCCAAGGAAATGCTTGCGGATGACCGTTACAAGCTGTATGAAATCGCTGAGCAGCTGGGGTACCAGCATACGGCTTATTTCAGCAGCCTGTTTAAGAAATATATGGGCTTTACGCCCAAAGACTTCCGAAGGCAGCTGGAATTATGAAGGTCTGGTGGCGGACAACAACGACGGCGGTTCTAAGGCTTCATGAGAATACGAAGCTGAAATATAAGCTCATGTGGGCTTACTCGCTATTGTTCATGACAAGCATTGTATTCGTCGGTATGACGTCCTACTACCACTCCCGGGACTTCATGACGCAATCGGAGAAAAATGCTGCGGCTCAGAGCATGATTCAGCTGCACAATGCGATCGACAGCTTTCTGGAGATGTATTTCAACAAAAGCGAGATGGTGTTCTTCAATCTGCAGCTGCAGAAGCATTTATCCGCGCCACACAAAGAAATCGACGATCTGGTCTATACGCTTAAGGATATTAACGATACGGTCAATCAAATGATGAGTGACGTAAAGCGGCCGTATTTGAAGCATTCCAATTATTTGGGCGGCAATCTCCAGCTGCTTTTGTATACAAAGAACCCGACGCTTTTCTCCGATGGACAGACGATATTCAAATACGATGAAATCAAGGATGCTCCGTGGAACCGGTGGATGCTCGATAACGACATGTATTTCGTATGGGAGAGCGGGGTCCGCTTCAGCAATCAGACGTATATTGCATTGAACCGGCGGTTGATCGACTTCGGCACGTCTACGGATCTTGGCGTCATGAGGCTGCTCATTCCGGTCGACCGTATTCAGAACATTATTGACCGGAGTCTCGGGCATTCCGATTACTTGCTCGTCTATGCAGATGAAGAGGGCAGGAGAATTACAAGCTACGGCCCCATACAATCCGGCTCCGCGTCGATTCAAAGTCTTGTAGAGAGACTGGTGCCGAATGCAGGAGTGTCGGAAGAAATGATGGATGGCACACGGTACCTGGCCGGCGTGATGAAATCGGATATGACGAACTGGAAGCTCCTGTATATGACCCGAATGGATAATATCACAAATAAGGTGAATCGTATTACGTATTCGATCATTGTATCCGTCGTCGTTTCCGTCGTCCTTTGTATTTTTGTCGCACTGCTTATTTCAACGTATATGACCCGAAGAATCGATGTTCTAGTCCGAAAAACCGATATGGCAAAGCAGGGAAACCTGATAATTTCGGACGTGATCAGGGGCAATGACGAAATCGGCAGGCTGGACCAAAATTTCAACGGCATGATGGAGCGTATACGGCATCTGATAGAGGTGGAGTATAAGTCTCAGCTGGTGCTGAACCATACGAAGCTGGAGCTGCTTCAGGAGCAGATCAATCCGCATCTTCATTACAATACGCTGGCGATGATTGCAGCGCTAGCCCATCAATCGAACCAGACGGATATTTATGAGGTTGCCAACCATCTCATTGATTTTTATAGGACGATGCTGAATAAAGGAAAGCTGGTTATCGCGCTTGCGGATGAATTCGAAATGCTCCGGCACTATCTGGAGCTCAGCAAATTTGCATATTCACTTGATCTGGATATCGTTATCGAAGTCGAGGAGGAGGTGCTAAGCTGCTATTCCGTCAAAATGCTGCTGCAGCCCTTGGTTGAAAATGCAATTTTTCACGGCATCAAGCCTTTAAGGCAGGGAACCGTAATCATCGGGGGCAGACCGGTGGAGGATGGCATCGAGCTTTATGTTTCCGATGACGGAGCGGGTATGCCGGAATATAAGCTTGAATACGTAAATTCACTGCCATATGAAACGGGTGAGAGACACGGCTGCGGCTATGGGTTGACCAATGTGTACCGGCGGCTTCAGCTGTTTTTCGGCAATTCGTTCCGCTTTGAATGCGAAAGTGCACAAGGGATGGGCACGACATTCATCGTTTTCATTCCGAGGTTCACCGAACAAGAAATACAGTCGTTTCTGGGGAAAAAGTTGATGCATGATCAAGAATTGTAAGGGTAACGACATAGCCTCAATAGAATCTTTCGATGGCTAAATAGAAAAAGCTTCATCTACATTGCTTCGCACTGCAGCCGATGATACATTAGGATCACGAATGAATAACCGACAAAACAAGTTTGAATTATCGGAATTAAAACTGGTTAGGAGGATTCGTCATGACCCATGTCATTACGGCTGCAGCCGAGAATGTCCGCAGTGAAGATGCGGAGCAATTAATCAAGGAGCTGAGTGCCGAGCTTGCGGCTCTCTATGAAGCCTCCGATGGAACGGCCGGATTCCATCCGTCCGATGTGGAAGTGCCGCGGTCGGCCTTCGTTATCGCCCGCCTCGACGGTCATCCCGTCGGCTGCGGTGCTTTGCGGCCGCTCGACGACAGCTCCGTTGAGGTCAAACGTGTGTATACGCGAGCAGGCTACCGCCGGCTTGGAGTCGCTCAGGCGATTATGGCCGAGATCGAGCGTCTGGCGGCCGAATTCGGGTACACCAGCATCAAGCTGCAGACCGGACCGAAGCAGCCGGAAGCGGCAGCGCTCTATGAGCGCGTCGGCTACTACCGTATCCCGAGATTTAGGGGAGAGTGGGAGCTGGTACTCGCGTTCCAGAAGGATTTGG
Organism: Paenibacillus sp. NPDC056579; assembly: GCF_042793215.1. Classification (NCBI taxonomy): domain Bacteria; kingdom Bacillati; phylum Bacillota; class Bacilli; order Caryophanales; family Paenibacillaceae; genus Paenibacillus; species Paenibacillus sp. NPDC056579. The sequence goes on along the minus strand of NZ_JBHTVD010000010.1, from coordinate 275,093 downwards.
CGCATGCTCCTGAGATCAGCGTGGGTAACTGAAGGGGGAGCGGCCTGAAATGAAATTCGCCTTGTTCAGTCTCATGATGAATCTTCCCAATGCCATTACAGGCGAGTCCTGGACGCCAACGCAAAAGTTCGAAAATGTGCTCAAGCAAGCGATCCTAGCCGAAGAGCTGGGCTTCGATGCATACGGAGTCGGCGAACGGCACGGGGAGCCGTTTCTCTCCTCCTCTCCCGCCGTTGTTCTGACGGCGGTTGCAGCGAGAACGTCGAGGATTCGTCTGCTGACGACGGTGACCGTCCTAAGCGTCCTGGATCCGGTTCGGGTAGCGGAGGATTACGCCACGTTAGACCATCTCTCCGGCGGCAGGCTGGAGATGATTATCGGGAAAGGCAACGATCCCCGCCATTACCCGCTGTTCGGCATAACCGAGGAGGAGCAGTGGGAATCGCTGGCCGAGAGATATGCTCTCCTCAAACGGCTGTGGAGTGAGGAGCAGGTCACTTGGGAGGGGCGGTACCGTTCGCCGCTGCATCAAGTAACGACGCAGCCGAGACCGCTCCAGCGTCCGATTCCGGTATGGCACGGCAGCGCATCCAGCACGCTCTCGACGGAGCTGGCCGCAAGACTTGGCGAGCCGATTTTTTCCTCCAACACGTTTCATCCCCAAGCGAAATATAAGGCTCTCATCGATCACTATCGGGAGCGTCTCGCCTACTATGGCCACGATCCCGGCAGGGCGGTCGTCGGTGCGGGGGCCGGCAGCCTGTATATCGCCGATACGTCCGAAGAGGCTATTAGGCGATATCGCCCCTACTACGACAGCTTCCGCGCCACCGCTTCGGCGCAGCATAACCGCTCCCCGTTCAAGGATCTTGAAGACAATATCGCGAACGGTCCGATCCTTGCAGGAAGCCCGGATTTTATTATCGAGAAGATATTGTCCTATCACGAGGCGTACGGCCATCAAGTGCTCAGCATTAGCGTGGACGGATTGACGGAAGCGGAGCAGCGTGAGCAGATCGAGCGGTTTGCCAAGGAGATTGCGCCGGTGCTGAGACGCGAAATTCCAAGCTCGGTTTGGGAGACGAAAGTGCAGCCTAAGCCGCATAATGAGACGGTAACGGTGCAGTCGAAGGCTTGAACGGATTTCTAGAAATGTTAAAAAATGAAAAGGAATGTAAGAAACAAATACATATAATATAGCTTCAAGTACACTCAGTCTATCGCAGGATAGGCTGATTTTTTTTGCGTTTAAAGTTGGCTTCGATAGTTATCAACATATTTTGCTAATAACTTACAATAGTATAACAACATTTAATATTAACGTAACAACACATTTTTTAGATTCGTATTGCTATAATTACGTGGAAACGTTTCCTGAAACCGTTTCATTCCAACTTGAAAGAGGCGATAGGATCGGTACGGAAATAAAAGGGTACTTAGTCGCACGTCAGCTATTGTCCAATTCTATTTAGAAAAAGCACAGGAGGGGTAGAGGTGAAATTTCAAAAGCTGATTCCATTAGTTGCATTAAGCATGTTGTTTACTGCCTGTTCAGGAGGAAGTCAAGGAGCTGCGGATACCAAAACGGCGGAGTCCGGGGATGCTGTTCCGCAAAACAAAGAGCCGGTAGAGCTGGTCTTTGCTTCGGATGCAGGCAAAACGCCGGATGATTTCGAGAAGGAAATTGCCGAGCCTCTGCGCAAAAAGTTTCCTTGGCTGACCGTAAAATATATCGAGCGCGGACAAGGCACCAATATCGGAGATCTTGTGACGGCCGGAACGCCGCCGGATATTTACTGGTATGTGTACAATCGGTTCCCGAACCTGGTGCAAGGGCTGGGGCTTGATTATGACATGACCGAGTTGATTAAAAAATACAAATTCGATACAAACCGTTTGGAAGCGGCTTCAATGAAAGCGCTTGATCAGTATACCGGGGGCAAAGGCATCTACGGACTCCCGTTCATATCCAGTACAACGGTTATGTACTATAACAAAGACATCTTCGATAAATTCGGCATGGCTTATCCGAAAGACGGCATGACTTGGGATGAAGTTTACGAGCTGGCGAAAAAGATGACTCGGGAGCTCGATGGTGTCAAATATCGCGGATTGTCCACGTTCCACGGCTATTTACTGAGGGAAAATCCATACGGCCTAAGACCGCTTGATCCTGCAACCGGCAAAGCGAGCCTGAACACGGACGAATGGAAGAAGCTGTATCAAAACCTGGCTCGTATCTATGCCATTCCGGGCAACAATAGACCTAACTCGAGAGCTACGAATCCTGAGCTGCAGGCGTTCGCCAAAGAGCAGACGATTGCGATGGCGGTCATCAACAACGACCTGAACCATGTCAAGCTAATCCCTGAAGGCATGAACTGGGATGTCGTTTCCATGCCTACGTTCCCGGATAAGCCGAATGTAGCGGATCAGCCGTCTCCATGGATGTACAGTATCATGAAGACAAGCCAGCATAAAGAAGCTGCGTTTGAAGTGTTGGCCTACATGCTGTCCGATGAGTTTCTTATGATGGAATCCAAACGGGGGGTACGGACTCCGTCAACCAACGATCAAATCAAGAAAGCCTTCGGTTCGGATTCGCCGTTTATGAACGGGAAGAATGTAGGCGCTTATTATTATCATAAATCGGCGGATACTCCGTCGTCCGGCGGAGATCCGAAGCTCATGGCATTGATTCCCGGCGGCGCCGATGCGGTTGTGAACAATAAGCTCCTCGATGTCATATTGGAAGGAAAAGATATTAACACGGCCTTACGAGAAGGCGACGAGGAAATCAATAAGCTGATTGAGAATTCCAAGAAACAATAGATCAATGATAGGATGAGCCCCCAACCGCATAGGTTGGGGGTTTTATGTACCTTACCTTATGATGCAAGGTACGGGGAGTGTGAAGCGAAGCGTCCTACTTAATAACCCGTCTTGCGACAACAAACCGGTCTTTGTAATAGCTTCCGCTATATATATTCGAAATGACCACATCGTTCTTCCCGTTGGCGTTATGAATCATTTTTCCATCACCGATGTAAATACCGACGTGACCGACATCGCTCTTATTTTTGGAGCTGCTGTTCCAAGTAAAGATCAAATCACCTTTTTGGAACTGCCCCCATGCCACTTTCTGGCCGACTTTGGCTTGATCGTCATCATCCCGGTTGACCAGATTGACATCGATGTTGGCAAGCTTGTAAACGAGATAGGTGAAACCGGAGCAATCCGTTTTATAAGGAGCATGCGCCTCTTGGCGTTGCTTCCAATTGACATATTGGACTTGGTTTTTCAACTTTAGCGCGGTTTGCACCACCTTGTCTCTTTTGGCGCTGACCGACATGGCTGCATCGGCTTGTTGAACATAGGCTGTAACAGGCAGGCTAAGGGCTAGTAGTGAAACGAAAAGTTTGGTTGTAATTCCCTTTCTCAAAATCTCACTCCTCCTCGTAGTTTCTACCCGTATTATATAGAGTCGGATGAAGGTGTTGGTATGCGCAAAAATTGGCAAGCGCTTGCATAATCTTTCGCTGATACGCAAAAAAGTCCAGTCGCAATGCGGGTTTCCTGCCTGTCCATTCCATTTGCTTCACTTAAATGAATATTTTTTAATTTGAAAAGCCACCATATATATGGTAAGATGCCGTCCTTTTGCTAAAAAGGCATAAATAGGTCATGAATCAATCCGCCATTCATACTACTTTCCGCCAGCCATTCGCCTGCCTTCGCAGGCTTTTTTGCGTTGATTTCATAAAAAATACGTAAGCGATGCACCAAAGCTTTGTTAATAAATTACTGCCGTTTGTGAAAACCAATGTAAGCGTAAATCCAACTTCATACAATCTTAAAGCTTGTTTTACACTGCTCTGATGTCGACAAGTTACGGTTGTTTCAGAGTGATGGAGGTGAAGCGATTGTGAAGAGATACGCAGAACCGAAGGAGGAGATTACGCGTCATGTCATTGCCGACATTTTGCAGTCCGAAATTGACGGGGGAATGTACATGGTTGGAGAGAAGCTGCCATCGGAAGCCGAGCTGTGCCGCCGATTTCAAGAAAACCGTTATACGGTGAGACAAGCGCTCGATTTGCTAGTAACGACAGGAATTATTCGCGCGCATCAAGGCAAAGGACATTACGTTTGCGAGAAGCCGCTCGATATTTCGTACACGATTACTCCGGGAATGCGGTTTTCCGACGTGATCAGCCGTCTCGGCTGCCAGCCGGGGGCTCAAGTGCTGAAGCAGGATGTACTGATTCCGCCGCCTCAAGTGGCTCATCATTTGCTGCTGGTAGAAGGTGAGCAAGCCTATAGGCTTGAGATTCTTCGACTGGCCGATAACGTCCCTCTCAGCATCAATGTTACGTGGCTGCCGGAGAGGCATTTTCCAGATTTTTTCATGCACACCTCTTCATTTTACTCACTGTATGGATTGTTGGACGAGCATTACGGCATTCGGCTCCAGCGAATATGGTCCGCGTTTCAGGCCACGTTTCCGAATGCGCAGGAAGCCAAGTTTTTGAACATACCTCCCAATACCAATCTGCTCCACATCGAAAGCCTGATGCGTGATCAGCACGGCAGGCCAATCGAATTCACTTCAGCGAAGTATCGCGGTGATTTGTGCAAGGTTTCCATTTATTGTTAAAAAATACAAAATCGAAGGGAATGTTTCTTGTGAAATCATTCAAGGTAATGGCTGCATCTCTCCTCATCCTGGCTTTGGCCGGGTGCGGAACGACGAGCAAGCAAGCAGGCGGAAATGTAGAGCAAGGAAGCCAGGGAGGTCAATCCGTACAGGCGGCTTCGTCGTCCAATTGGCCGACCGTGCTTCGTTTGGGCGTACTGCCGGGCGAAGAAGAAGGGAAGCTGTCGCGCGGGAACAAGCAGTTCGTTGAAGATTTGGGCAAGGAGCTTGGCATTAAGACGGAGCTGTATGTCGGAGAAGATTATACGGCGGTTGTAGAAGCGATGCGGACGAAAAAAATCGACATTGCCTCGTTCGGCCCGTTCTCCTATATTATTGCGGCTGAACGAAGCGGTGCGGTCGCCATGGCAGTCAAGGCGGTGAATGAGAAGGAAGCTACTTATCAAAGCTTGATTGTTGTACCGGCGGCATCCCCGGCGCAAAAAATCTCCGATTTGAAAGGCAAGACGTTCCTGTTCGCCGATCCCGCATCCACCTCGGGGCATTTGTTCCCGCGCGCAGCGATGATCAAGGAGCTTGGGATTACGAACGATAAGATTGAGTCGTTTTTCTCCAACGTTTCGTTCTCCGGAGGACACGACAAGTCGATTCTCGCCATTGCCAAAGGTACGGCGGACGGCGCCGGAGTATGCGACACCTGTATTAAACGGGTTGTCGATGCCGGTCTTGTCAAAGAATCCGATTACCGTGTCATCGGCAAATCCGATCCGATTCCGCAAAGCCCGATGGCTTACCGTAAAGACCTGCCGGCCGATCTGATCGAGAAGATCAAGCAATTCATGCTCAACTATCATAAGGACAACAAAAATCCGGCGTTTTTCAGCAACGGAACGCAGCAGTTTTTCCTGGTAGACGATAGCAAATACAATGTGGTGCGGGAAACGGCAAAAGCTCTCAACATGAGTCCCGAGCAGCTGCTGAAGTAAGGGAGGTATCAGATCAGCCATGGCATCCACGATTCTTGAGATCCAAAACTTGCGAAAGGTTTATTCGGACGGAACGGCGGCGCTGCAGGGCATTGACTTTCAAGTACAGCGAGGCGAATTCATCGCGGTCATCGGACCGAGCGGAGCAGGCAAAAGCACGCTGCTGCGCTGCATCAACCGGCTCGTCGAGCCATCGGAAGGGACGGTTCGTTTTAACGGCATCGATACGACCAAAGCAAACGGCAGGCAAATCCGGAAGCTGCGCCGGGAAGTAGGTATGGTATTTCAAGGCTTTAATTTGATCCAGCGGGTCACCGTCCTGCGCAATGTGCTGAACGGGAGACTTGGTTATATGAACAGCATGAGCGGGGCGCTTGGCTTGTACAGAAAGCAGGATGTGGAGGAAGCGAAGCACATTTTGCACCGGGTGGGGCTCCACGAGCAGATGTACAAGAGAGCCGACGAGCTGAGCGGCGGCCAGCAGCAGCGCGTAGGCATCGCCCGGGCGCTGTCCCAGCAGCCGCTGCTCATCTTGGCCGACGAGCCGATCGCGAGCTTGGACCCGGTCACGTCCGAGACGATAATGGAGCATTTGCACAGCATTTGCCGCGAAGACGGGATCACTTGCCTGGTCAATCTGCATCAGGTCGAGGTTGCGAAGAAATATGCGACGCGAATTATCGGCATTCATAAAGGAAGCGTCGTATTCGACGGCCCGCCGGACGAGCTGACGGACGAAATGACGGAAAGGGTGTACCGCAAATGAGCAGAACGGAAATGACCGCGAACCTCAAGCTCCCTGCCGCAGACCGATTGCTGGAGCTGCGCAGGCAAAAGCAGCGGCTGAACGCCTCGATTCTTCTTGTCATTGGTGCGATTACGGTCTGGTCGGCTGTAGAAACCGGGTTTTCGGTATCCGCGCTGGTTAGCGGCGCCGGCGAAATCTTCCGCTTTATCTTTATCGACTTTCTGCCTCCGGATTTTACCAAGTTCGGAAAGCTGATCGGACCGGCGCTGGATACGATCTATATCAGCTTCGTCGCGATGGTGGTTGGAGCCGTGCTGTCCATGGTTCTGGCGTTTTTGGCGGCGGCTACGACCAGTCCTCATCCTTATTTGCAGGTAGGCGTAAGAGCGTTTTGCTCCGTAATGCGGAACATTCCGACGTTAATCTGGGGCATTTTGTTCGTCGTCGCTTACGGTCTGGGAACGCTGGTAGGCACACTGGCTTTAATTGTTACTTCCATAGGTACTTTAACCCGGGCTTATGCGGAAATTTTGGAAGAGATCGATATGGGGCAGGTCGAAGCGCTTCGGGCGACGGGAGCCTCCTACATCCAGGTTCTCGCCCAGGGCGTGCTTCCTCAATTCATGCCGGGCTTTATCGGCTGGTCGCTTTACAAGCTGGAATTGAATGTGAGGGCATCCACATTGATCGGGATGGTAGGCGGAGGCGGCCTCGGGTTTGCTATCCAAAAAGGATTGAAGCTGTTCCAATTCAAGGAGGTTAGCCTCGCGATCCTGATGGTCATGGTGCTTGTGCTGATAACGGAATGGATTACAAGTAAGCTGAGGGAGAGGATCATATGAGCTCGGAATGGGTTTCAGCGGGCCGGCAGGCGGCTCAGCTGAACATTCGGGAAAGGCTGGAGGAGCCTAAGAAACCTAAGAAGGACCCGGTGCTGCAAGCGGCATTAGTCTTCGGTCTATTGTTCTTCGGCTTTAGTCTGTACCAGCTAAATTTCAATTACGTTGTGTTGTTTCAAGGAACGTGGAAGTTTGTCCAATCGTTCGCGCTCATGTTTCCTCCGAACGCTTCAGAGTGGAAGCATGTACTGGCTGCAGCACTGGAGACGCTGCAGATCGCTTTGGTCGGCACCGTGTTTGCCGTGCTGATTGCACTTGTCTTGTCCTTTTTTGCAGCTCGCAATCTGTCTCCGCGCACGGCTCCGGTCATCAATGCATTTGCGTCCTTTTTACGGGCTATCCCGACATTGGTCTGGGCGCTGATTTTTATCGTTGCGGTAGGCATGGGGCCTTTTCCGGGCATCTTGGCCATATGCACGCATGCGGCCGGCATGCTGATCAAAGTATTCGCCCAGTCGATTGAGGAAGTCGACGAGGGTGTCATCGAAGCGCTGCGAGCGTCGGGCGCGAGCTGGCTGCAGATTGTATGCCAGGGCGTGCTTCCTTGTGTAGCTACATCGTTCCTGGCATGGAGCGTGTTCCGCCTGGAGGTCGATATCGGCGAATCGTCCGTGCTTGGCGTCGTCGGCGCCGGCGGCATCGGGTTCGAAATCGCCAATGCGATGAGGGCGTATGAATTCGATTCGGCCTGCTTTGTGGCGATCGTTATTTTTGCCATGGTCTTTACCGTGGAACTGTGCAGCAACCGGTTCAAGACCCGCATTCGAAGGAGGAGTTAGCTTGCTGACACGAACGCAAATCACACGTATTTTAATCGAGGGAGACCGAAAGCTGCTGCAACAGCTATGCTGCCAAATCGAAGAGCGGCACGAGATTACCGTCGTGAAGCCGCCAGAGAAATCGCTCGTAATGAGCAAAGCGAGAGATTCGGTGTCTGGACAGCCGTTTTATTTGGGAGAAGTGCTTGTGACGGAATGCACGATTGCTTTGGGCGATGTCCACGGCTTCGGTCTGCTGATCGGAGAGGATGCCGAGCGGGCTTATGAGCTTGCCGTTGTCGATGCGGCGATGATGGCCACTCTGCCTGAAACCGAAGGCTGGTTCGAGCTGTTGAAGAAGGAGGAGCAGCGCATTGCAGAGAGGCGGGCACTCGAGAGCGCGCGAATTATGAAAACCCGCGTTCAATTCGATACGATGGAGGAATCTTATGGCAAACGATAATGCGGTACCGTTCGATCCGGTACATGATACGCAGGCCATCTACCGGGCGCTCTTGAACGCCGTTTCCCGTCCGGGAACCGTTGAAAGGCTGGAGGCGTCGATTGCCAGGCTGCAGCTGCCGTTAGGTATTTGTCCTGCCGCCGCCGGGATTGCTTCCGCTCTGCTGGACGGGGAGGTCCGGTTCGCCATGCTGATGGAGGATCAGGAGGCATTCACAGCCTATGTCCGCCGAATGCTGTTCAGCAAGGAAGCGGCTGCCGCCGAAGCGGACTATTTGTTCGCGGACGGCATCATGCCTGAAGCGGAGATTCGTGAGGTGATGGGCTCGGTGAAGCGCGGAACGCTGGTTGCGCCTGATGATAGTACTACGCTGTTCATCCGGGTGGACCGGATCGAGAGCGGGGACGAGCTGCAGCTGCAAGCATCCGGCGGTCAGGAGCAAAACGTTTGTCTGTTATTAAGCGGCCCGGGGATCCGTACGAAGCAGGCATGCATCATTCATGGCTTGTCTCGGGAATGGCTGATTGCCAGAGGCACGATCAATTCGGAATATCCGATGGGTGTAGATGTGTTCCTGTTCACGGAAACAGGAGACTGCATGGCGCTATCACGCACGACGAAAGTAAAGGAGGCTGAACCGGCATGGCGTATGTAGCGGTTACCGGAGGACAGGAGGCGATCTCGCAAGCGGATCGTTTGACGGAATATTACCGTCTGAAGGAGATCGATGCCATTCTGACCGTAGAGGCGGTGGAGAAGCAGCTCCGGCTCCTCGTTGACCGGATTATGAGCGAAGGCGGGCTGTACGCGCCGGAGCATGCCGCACTGGCTTTGAAGCAAGCGGAGGGAGACCCTTCGGAGGCGGCGTTTCTTATCCGGGCTTATCGTTCCACCTTACCCCGCAATCATTATTCGACTGTCATTGAGCCGGCGGATATGAGAGTCATCCGGCGTATCTCGTCTTCCTTCCGGGATCTGCCCGGAGGTCAAGTGTTGGGCCCAACCTACGATTACACGCATCGGATGTTGAAATTCTCGCTTCGCGGGGAAGACCGCGATGCGGTGCGCGATTTTGTCGAGCAGTATTTACAGGATGCTGCACCGCTACATTCTGAGTCTGAACTTGAGTCGGGGCAAGCCGATTCGGGGAGTGAATTAGCGGATACAGAGCAGGCGGAGCTAACTTTTGTAAAAGTGGCCGATCTGCTTCGGGAGCAAGGGCTGATGGCGAGAACGGAGAAGCAGGAAAGCGAGCCGTTCGATATGACAAGGGAGAAGCTGTCGTTCCCGGCTCCGCGGTCCGCTAGACTGCAAACGCTGGCGAGAGGCGAGACCGGAGCCATGACCGCACTGGCGTACAGCAGTATGCGTGGCTATGGTGCGGTTCATCCTACAATCGGCGAATTGCGGGTAGGCTTGGCGCCGGTCTACGTGCCATACCCAGGCAGCGAAGACGGAGAAGCGGCCGAGCCTGTCTATATCGGGGAAGTGATGCTGACCGAGGTGGAGTCAATCAATTCGTTTACGCAAAATAAGGCTTCCGGACGCATCGAATTTTTGCTCGGCTACGGGCTGTGCTTCGGACAAAACGAGCTGAAAGCCATTTCCATGTCCATCCTGGAACGGAGTCTCGATACGACGGGACCGGCGCCGGCGCAGGACGAAGAATTCGTGCTGCTGCATATCGACAGCGTGGAATCGAACGGCTTCGTATCCCATTTGAAGCTGCCGCACTACATTACATTCCAATCGTCGCTTGACCGTATTAGGGAAACCCAAGCACGCTCCGGCGACAAGAAGGAGGGGACTGCGCATGAGACCAAGCTTCAACCCGCCGGCCTATAATTTTGCCTTTCTGGATGAAGGATCCAAGCGGGAAATTCGCCGGAAGTCATTGAAGGCCGTTGCTATTCCCGGCTACCAGGTGCCGTTTGCTTCTCGGGAGCTGCCGATCGGCAGAGGATGGGGAACCGGCGGGCTCCAGCTTACACTTTCGTTGATCGGCAAAGAGGATGTGCTGAAGGTTATCGACCAAGGGAACGACGACAGCGTCAATGCGGTCAGCATCCGCCGCCTGGTGGAGGAAACGAGCGGCATCCGTACGACGGAGGATACAGCGGAAGCAAGCGTGATCCAGTCGCGTCACCGGGTTCCGGAAGAGCATCTCGAGGACGGGCAAATTCTCGTGCTTCAGGTGCCGCAGCCGGAACCGCTGCGCAAGGTGGAGCCGAGGGAAAGACAATCGCGCCGGAAGCATGCGGAGATGGATTACAGCGCAATGTGGCTGACGCTGTACGAAGGTATCGTCAAGTGGGGCGACATTACATTGGGCGCCGACTATCCGGTCATGGTGCACGAACGATACATTATGGCCCCGAGCCCGATTCCCCGCTGGGACAATAACAAGCTGCACCAGGCGGACCATCTGACGCTGTTCGGAGCAGGCAGGGAGAAGAAAATTTACGCCGTTCCGCCTTACACGAACGTGCTGCCGTTAGAGTTCGAGGATTACCGGTTCAAGGTCGAATCGTTCGAAGGCAAGGCGTGCCGACATTGCGGCAGCACCCATACGTTTCTCGACGAGGTTACGGCCGAGGACGGCGTATGCGCGTTGTACCAATGCTCGGATACGGCTTATTGCAGCAAACGCCAACAAAGCCGGTCCGGTGAAAAGGAGGTGCCGTCATGGCAATAGCTTCACATAAGGAGGAGCCTGTATCCGGATTGAAGGGGACAGAGCAAGCTTTTGCAGCATCCGCCCATCCGTCTCAGGAAACGCCGCTGCTTCAAGTATCCGGGCTAAGCAAAAGGTTCGGAGCCGGCTGCGACCATTGCGAGCAGCCGTCCGCGGATGAGGATGCCTCGGCGCGCTGCCCGGTTTGCGGAAGCATTTGGGCATGCCGATCGTTGGACTTTCATGTGTTCCCCGGCGAAATCCTGGGCGTTGTCGGTGAGAGCGGCTCCGGCAAGAGTACGATGGTGAAGTGCTTGTATTTTGATGAGGAAGTCACCGACGGTGACATGAGATTGTCCGTCTTCAAGGACGGCAGCTCCAATCTGTTTCATGAATCCTCTCAGCAAAAGCGGTATGCCCGCAATCATCTGATGGGGATGGTGTATCAAAATCCGTATTTGGGGCTGCGGATGAATTTTTCCTCCAGCGGCAATATAGCCGAAAAGCTGTTCGCCGCAGGGCATTTCCATGTCGGAACGATCCGGGACAGAGCTGCCAATCTGCTGGACCGCGTAGAAATTCCGGTCAACCGGATGGATGAACCGCCTAAGCAATTTAGCGGCGGTATGCAGCAAAGGGTGCAAATTTCCAAAGCGCTGGCGAACCGTCCTCCGCTGCTGCTGCTAGACGAGGTGACGACGGGGCTCGATTTGTCCGTACAGGCCAAGGTAATTGATCTGATCCGGGATATTCAAAGAGAGCTTCAAGTAGCGATGATGGTTGTATCCCACGATCTCGGCGTTATCCGCATGCTGGCCGACCGAACGATGGTCATGCGCAGCGGGCGCATTGTCGAGGAAGGCTTGACGGATCAAATTTTGGAAGATCCCCGGCATCCGTACACTCAACTGCTCGTCCATTCGCTTCTGTAGGGAGGGAGTAACCTGTGCTCACAATTCAATCGCTTGCCAAAACATTCGAGCTGTCCATGACAGGCAAGATGACGATCGACCCGTTTGCCGACTTGTCCTTCGAAATTGCCAAAGGGCAGTTTCTAGGTATTGCAGGACCTAGCGGTATCGGGAAATCGTCCATATTAAAATGCATATATCGAACCTACCAGCCTACGTCAGGTTCGATCTTATACGACTCCGAGCTATTCGGCCGAATCGATCTGGCCAAGGTGTCCGAACGCCAAATCATCCATCTGCGCAGAGCCGAGATCAGCTATGTGACTCAGTTTCTGAGAGTCGTTCCCCGCGTACCGGCATTGGATGTCGTGGCGGAGAAGCTGCTTCCGAAAGGCTTCACGATGGAAGAGGCAAGGGTCAAGGCGGAAGAGATGCTGGAGAGACTGAACATTCCGCGTACATTGTGGCCGGCTTTCCCGGCAACGTTCAGCGGAGGCGAGCAGCAGCGGGTCAATCTGGCCCGGGCGCTCATCGCCAGACCGCGCCTGCTTATTCTCGACGAGCCGACGGCGTCGCTCGACCATCAAACCAAGATGAGCGTTCTCTCCCTGCTGAATGAGATGAAAGCGGAGGGAACGACCATGGTCGGCGTGTTCCACGACTGGGAAGTGATGGGCCAAGTAGCGGACAACATTTTGGATTTGGGCGAAGTGCTCCAGAAGCAGCAGGCATCGGACCCATCCGGCGTAACGGCAGCCATTCACTAAGGGAGGATTAAGTACATGAAGGGCATTCAAAAAATATGCGGCGGCCGAATCGTCACCCCTTCCGGCACGATCGAGCAAGGCACGCTGGTTATCGAAAACGGGACGATTATAGAAATATCCTCTTCGGCCTCCACGCCGGGGCCACGTGATATCGACGCAAGCGGCATGCTGGTGCTGCCGGGAATTATCGACACGCACAGCGACGCTATCGAGCATGAGATGCAGCCTCGTCCTTCCAGCTTGTTCCCTGTTGAAATGTCGTTTCACGAGCTGGAGCGCAAGCTGGCGGGGCAAGGCGTGACGACGATTTACCATTCGCTCAGCATGTGGGACGACAACTCGGCCAAGGAGGTTCGCCGCAACCAATCGGTCAAGCAAATGATCCGGACGATTCGCCGTCTGGCGGCCGAGGATCATCTGATCCGGCATAAAGTGCATCTCCGGTTTGAGATTGTTAATCTGAACGCCGTCCCTCATATCGTCGAGATGCTGAACAACGGCGAGCTGGATCAGCTTTCGTTCATGGATCATACGCCGGGCCAAGGACAGTACCGCAATCTGGAGGTACAAAAAAAGTTCGTCATGGAGCGGCAAAAGCTGACGGAGGAAGAGACGCTCAAAGTGCTGGAAGCCCGCAGGCAGCAGCCGAAGGTAAGCCGGGAGGATCTCCAGCTTGTAGCCGACCTGGCCGGGAGCCTAGGCGTGCCCCTAGCTTCGCATGACGACGATTCCGTCGAAAAGCTCGAGCTCGTTCAATCCTGGCGCGCCGCCATCAGCGAATTTCCGATCACGATGGACGTGGCGAAGGAAGCGAAGCAGAGAGGCTTGCACGTCGTCATGGGGGCTCCGAACGTGATGCTGGGCCGGTCGCACAGCAACAACTTATCCGCCCTGGACGCCATCAAGGAAGGGGTCGTGGATATTCTTTGCTCGGATTATTATCCTCCGGCCATGATTCAGGCCGCCTTTTTGCTGCACAATCAAGGGTATGAGCTTTCCTATGCAATGAATATGATTTCTTTGAATCCGGCGAAAGCATTGGGTCTGGACAAAAGACTGGGCTCATTGGAGGAAGGGAAAGCAGCGGACGTGTTACTGACTCGCATCCATAACGGCCGTCCTGTCATTGAGAAGGTATGGGTTGAGGGACAAACGGTATGCCAGATGGATTACCGGATGAATGCCGCTGCAGCGGTAAGGTAAAGCAGGGAAAGCCGGATCCGGTGCATGCAGTCTAGGATCTGAGGGCGGAAGGAGAGAGGATGTCATGAAGATAAGAGGTATGGGCATCTGTGCATTCATTAATGAGAGCACAAGCAACCCGGAACGGTTAAAACTCAAGCTGCACAGAGCGGCCGAGCTCGGCTTGGACACGGTGGAGCTGCCTATTCAGGGCATGAACCTATTGAGGAACGGACAAATCGACCGCGATCGGCTGCACATGTACCAGCAATTGCTGCGAAGCGTGCCGCTTAAGTATACGACGCACGCTCCCTTTGACCTGAATTTATTCAGACAGGGCGATTATTCAACCGATGCGGAATGCCTGATGGCGTCCGTAGAAATCAGCGGGGCGCTCGGTGCAGAGCTCATGGTTTATCATGTCGGGAGATTTGTCGGTGAGGAGCAATTCATGTTCTCCCACACCTGGGCGAAGCTTACGGATATCGACAAGCGGGCCCTGATGGTCAGGGAGCAGGAATGGATGCGGCGCGCCGGCGATCTCGGCAGAGAAACCGGGGTCCTAATCGGGATGGAAAACATGCGGCCTTATCTCGATTGCGAGGATTACGCTTATTCCGTTAGTCCAAGCGCATTGGCCGAGCAGCTCGAAGCGATTGACCATCCTCAAGTCGGTGCCGTGCTCGATACGGGTCATTTGAATTTGGCGGTCACGATGTACGGGCTGGATCTGATTCGCGAGATGGAGTGTCTAGCGCCCCATATCATCCACATGCACCTGCATGACAATTTCGGCAAAGCCTGCTTTTCTACGGAAAAAAGCCAATATGAGCTGATCCCGCTTGGACGCGGGGATATGCATGCTCCGATAGGCGACGGCAATGTGCCGTTTCATCTCATCGCGGAATGTCTGGCTTCCACCTTTGACGGGCACATTATTCACGAAGTGAGGGAAATGTATGAGCCCTTCTGGCCTGAACTGCGGGAGCGTTATGCCAATGCGCTGATTCCCGGCTCAGAGCAGATGATGGCTGTGAAATGATAGATGCTGGAGCGGGGGAAGAGATTAGAAGAAGCCTGGTACGAGAAGTACTAGAAGGGTACAACCCGAGTGCATCTCATGCAGTCGACCTCACCGCTTCCGTCCCGATTATCAGTCATAACTAATGGAGCAGTCCATTTGAGCCTTTGATCTTCTGAGCTGCTGAACTAGGCGGAGGAAGTAATACCCCTCGGGGTAATTGCATAATATGATAGTCGGCGCAGACGTGAATCGTTTGTGCTCTTTTTTTGCGCTTGGTTCTGTATTCCGCTTTTTTAGCAAAATGCTGAATTTACTGCAAAAAGAAATGAAGTATAACCATTTATTTCAAAAGGCGTTACAGTATATGATCAAATGAGCGTTTTGTCAAATATATACTATCGGAGGAAACAAGATGCAGTCCTTGGAAATAGCAAACGATGAGGTTACAATTCAGCTGTGCCACGATACTATGGATATTCGGATCGGCTATCCGGCCCTTTTGTCTCCCGGTGATTCATTTCCTGGAGTTATAGTGTCCGCAAAAAATGAGTGGAAAGCGAGCGTTTCTATTAAATCGCTAACAACCTGTGAAATCGTTGGGTCCGCTTTGGAGCAGACTTACCGACCAAACGAGCCTTTGGCGATTGCGGCATCGGGAGAGGTTTCGCAGGACGGCGGATATGAAATCCTAGTAGAACTCACGCCGGCTGCCGGTGGTAAGGTGGAAGAGAGGTTTTATTTTACCGTCTTATCGGAATACCCAGAGCACAGCAGTGGTGCTGCCTATACTAACGCAGAAGGGCGAATGGTGTATGTGCCCGATTATCGGGGCAACCGGCTGCCGGACTTTTCAGGCGTAGGTTATATGGGCGGCGGCGTAGAGCTGCCCGAGCTGCCGGTCAAGGTGACCCTGGAGCCGATCCCGGGGGACAATACAAGCCGGATTCAGGAAGCGATCGACCGGGTTTCCGCCATGGCGCCGGATGACAACGGCTTTCGCGGAGCGGTGCTATTGAAGCAAGGCGTCTATGAGATCGCAGGCGTTCTCGAAGTTCGGACCAACGGCGTTGTGCTTCGAGGCGAAGGACAGGGCGATATGAAGAAGCTGTGGTACGATCCCCGGCAGATCGGCAGCTTCGAGGAATTGAAAGCGTCGGTGGCTTCGAAGGAAGCAACCGTCCTGATCGCTACGGGAAGCGAACGGAGAAGAATTCTGAAATTCCATGGTACGGAAGACGTACGCGTCCCATTGACCGAAAAGAGCGAGATTATCGACAGCTATGTTCCGGTAGGGGCGAATTCATTCCGCGTAGCGGATCCGGGCTTGTTCCAGGTCGGAGATACGATTATCCTGCAGCGCAGCAGTAATGCCGCATGGATCAGCGAGATCGGAATGGATCAAATTCCGGATCGGGAGGACGGTGGAAAAATCACGCAGTGGTCACCGTTCGAGCTCCATTTTGAGCATGTCATTACGGCCATCGAGGGCAGCCGGATTACCGTCGATTCTTCCCTGATGAATGCGGTCGAAAGCCGCTGGGGAGGCGGCCGCATTTTCAAATTCTCCGACCCGGGACGGATCAGCCAGATTGGATTGGAGAATTTGCGCGGGATCGCTTTCTGGACTCCAAATAGCGATGGAGTAGATGATACAAGGCATGCCAATGAGTTCGTGGAGCTTGACAATTGCCATAATGGATGGGTGCGGAACGTGACGCTGGAGCATTTCAACAGCACGAACGGCGCATTCCGGACAGGCCGCGGCTCCAAATGGATTACGATCCAGGACTCGTCCAATCTGATTGCGGACAAAGCTTTTTATAACGGCAAAGGCTACGATCCTACCGGTCGGACGTTCTACGAGACCAACATCTATGTTGGCCGATACGGCTTTTATTTGAACGGGCAATCTGCGCTCGTCACCCGCTGTTTTGCGTTGAACAACCGCCACGGTTTTACACTCGGCTCCCGGGTAACAGGGCCCAACGTGTTCCACGATTGCATCGGGGAGCAGCCGTTGACGTGGAGTGAGCCTCATCACCGCTGGTCGGTAGGCGGCTTGTACGACAACGTCCACGATATGATTTCGCTGATGAACCGGCTGAACATGGGTTCGGGGCACGGTTGGGCCGGCGCGAACTACGTCGCCTGGAACACCGAGGGCACGCTCGTATGCCATCAGCCGCCTACGGCACAAAACTGGTCGATCGGCCATATCGGCAAGAAAGATGTTGGAGGCAACCGCGGGCCTGACGGGTATTGGGATTCCCACGGTCAGCATGTGGAGCCGCGAAGCCTGTATACGCAGCAGTTGAAGGATCGGCTGGGGAAAGAGGCATAGCCAGTAGTAGTACATTTTGAGCGGTGAACTAAATTGAAATGATCGGGAAGGCAGCGATATTCGCTGCTTTTTTTGTTAGAATGAAGTTAATGGGTTCAGGGATAAATTGGAAATAAGGGAGGGGGAGTCATCAAATTTTAAAGACCGGTTCGGACTATTCTCATAATGTTAATGGTCGGATGGTAAAAAAAGATTGGCACGGCGAGCGCAATATGCTGCATCATCGTGCTATAATGACTGATAGATTACTATAAAACACAAAAGGAACCATCATGAGAAAATTCAAAAAGTTTTATATTGAAATAACGAGCATCTGCAATTTGGCGTGCAGCTTTTGTCCGCCGACGAAGCGGTCAGCTACTTTTATTAAAACCGAAGAGTTTACGCATATATTGGATCAAGTAAGGCCTTTTACGGATTATATTTACTTTCATGTCAAAGGCGAGCCGCTGCTGCATCCCAAAATTGGAGAGCTGCTGGACTTGGCCCACGAGAAAGGCTTTAAGGTGAATCTGACGACGAACGGCACCTTGATTCCGAAAGCGAAGCACAAAATACTGCCTAAACCGGCGCTGCGTCAAGTCAATATTTCGCTGCACAGCTTTGACGGCCATGAAGGCTCTACCGATAAAGAGGGATATGTATCGACTGTACTTGCGTTTGCCAAGGAGGCGGCGAGTCATAACGTGCTCATTTCCTTGAGACTGTGGAACCTAGACATGAATAACGCTACCAATTCGGAGAAAAATAGAAACCGTGAAATTCTCGCCATGATAGAAAAAGAATTCAATCTCGATTACCGGATTGAAGAAAAAGTCGTGCGCGGCGGCGGGACCAAAATCGCCGATCGGATTTATATTAACCAGGACCATGAGTTTCAATGGCCCGATCTCAAGGAAGACGAGGATGACGGCAAAGGCTTCTGCCATGCGCTGCGCAATCAGGCCGCGATCTTGTCCAACGGAACGGTCGTCCCATGCTGTCTTGACGGCGAAGGGGTAATTAATCTCGGCAACGTGCACGAGAAATCCTTTGCGGAAATTATCGAAGGCGAGCGGGCGAGAAATCTGTATGACGGCTTTTCGCGCCGGGAGGTCGTAGAGGAGCTGTGCAGAAAATGTGACTACCGGAGAAGGTTTAATGCCTAGTAGACACAGCCGAATATCTTTTGACATGAGCAGGTCGCGTTAACGATCTGCTCTTTAATTTTACCTCATAGAGGTTCATGGTGCAGGAGAAGCCTTTGCGGACCGTGGTTCCGCTATTCAAGCCAAATAGCCCAAAATGGCGGGCGGATCGGACTACAGATCCGTTATTTGGCTGAATTAGGCCGATTTGGACAGGAAAACCTATCAATAACGGATCCTGTGTCCGAAAGCCTCGCCAAAATACCGTATTTCCGGCAAATAGCGGACTCACGGTCCGATCGGTAGTGTAGTTTTATTGCGCATCCATCAAGCCGGCGTTTCAGAAGCCGATCAAGAGCAGTATTGTACAAAATGTAACTCAAAACGCCCGCGCCTCAGCTACTCCATATAATGAGTTTCCTACGTCACAATCTAGCCTGCGTCGAAGAGTCCAATCGATTTCGCGGTACATACAATGTTACTCCATCACGCCTTACCTTTGCCTTTGATCCATACAAAGAATCTCCAACTTTCACTATATTACAGATCTAGCCTGCGTCGAAGAGTCCAATCGAGTTCACGCTTTTCATACAATGTTACTCCATAACGCCTTTCCTTTGCTTCGATCCATAAAAAGAGTCTCCGGGCGCTCACTATATTACAGATCTAGCCTGCGTCGAAGAGTCCAATCAAGTTCATGCGGTACATGCAATGTTACTCCATAACACCTTCCCTTTGCCTTCAATCCATACAAAGAGTCTCCGTGCGCTCACTATATTACAGATCTAGCCTGCGTCGAAGAGTCCAATCGAGTTCGCGCGGTTCATACAATGTTATTCCAAAACGCCCATACCTCCAGATACATACAAAGTGTCCCCTATCGCTTACTATACTTCAATCTACCCAACGTCCCAGCGGCCGATCAAGCACAAGTGGTGCACACAATGCCAGCAAACGACCATCCCGTCACAACTCCATACATATGGACCGAACGTGCACAATGCTAATCAGCAAACAGTAACTCCGCTTACACCATATTTTCAACATGCGCACTTATTCTAAGCTCACGTATCGCCTCTGTAATGCGGTAGGTCGAACTCTACGACCTTACGTTCCATGCACAAAGCAGAGCTCCCCAACCACACATGTGCCACCATTTTTCACTCCACTCAAACACCGCATGACGCTAACCGCCGCGGCATGAAACGCCTGCGTTGCACTACACACGACACAGCGACCACGTTCCTCACACCGGAGCTTACAGCGCACCGTGCGAGAAGCCCGATACACCCAGCAGATTGCCAAGCCGAAGGCAATCTGCTTTTTGCTGTGCCTATTAGTAAAAAACGCAGCGAATGGACAGATTAACCAGTAGCGATACCCAGTTTCGACATGTTCTTCACGGATTGTTATCGAAGTTTAGTTTTCGTTATTTCGGGTGCAAGCCGGATCAAGTAATCTAAGATAGTTCAAGTTCTAAAGCTAGCGCTATCTAGGTGGGAGGGAGACGATGAAGTCATTATGGAGCCGATGGAACTTTCCGGCAGCAGTCCTTGTTCTTGCATCCGTATCCATAATGATGGCCGGATGCGGGAATCATTCCTCGCCGGGTCAGACGGCTCCCAGAGCATTTGAGGGCGAGAGCATTACGCTGATCATCGCCAATCATCCCTGGGGCGAAGCGATGAAGCCGCTTCTCCCGGA
Source organism: Paenibacillus sp. NPDC056579 (assembly GCF_042793215.1). NCBI lineage: Bacteria > Bacillati > Bacillota > Bacilli > Caryophanales > Paenibacillaceae > Paenibacillus > Paenibacillus sp. NPDC056579. Next base: position 254,852 of record NZ_JBHTVD010000010.1, on the reverse strand, counting down.
GTTTGAAGAGGCTACGGGCCTTAAGGTGAATGTTCAGGGTTTCTTCGAAGATCAGCTGACCCAGAAGCTGACGGTGCAATTCACATCGGGGTCGGGGACCCCGGAAGTGTTCATGTATCGTCCGCTGCAGGAGGGCAAGCTGTTTTACAATAACGGCTGGCTGGAGCCGCTGGACGACTATGTACATCGGGATGCGGATTACGATTTCGCGGATTTCTCGAAGCAAGCGGTCGGCTCGGCAACGGTCAAAGGCAAGCTGACCGGCATTCCGATCATCACCGAGCAGGAAGTGCTGTATTACCGCAAGGATTTGCTGAAGCAGTCGGGCATTGCGGTACCGGCGACCATCGAGGAGCTGGTCGAAGCCGCGCGCAAGCTGAACGATCCCGCGAATGGGGTGTACGGCTTCGTCGCGCGGGGCCAGCGCTCCCCGCTCGTGACGCAGGTCTCCTCCTTCCTATACTCGGAAGGAGGAGACTTCACGCAAGGCGACCGGGCGACGCTTAACACGCCGGAAGCGATCCGGGCGTTTACAACGTACGGCACGCTGCTGAGAAATTATGGGCCGCCCAGCTCCATTACGATGTCGTGGCCGCAAGCGAGCGCGTTTTTTGCAGCGGGCAAAGCAGCGCTGTACACGGACGCCAGCTCGATTTACAAAAATGTGCTCGATCCCGCGCAGTCGAAGCTCGCGGATCAAATCGGCTATGCGCCGTTCCCCGCGGGAAGCCACGGATCGGTGCCGTACAATATCACGTCCTGGGGCTTGGCCATGCACCCCAAGGCGGCCAATAAAGAGGCGGCGTGGGCTTTTATCCGCTGGGCCACGAGCAAGGAGATCACACTCAAGATTCAGCAAAAAGGAAACACGGCAGCCCGCTTATCCGTATGGGAGCGTCCGGACGGAACGACGGGATTCCCGGCGGAGCTAGTCAGCGTCATCCGCAAGAGCAGCCAGGGCGGCGTCGATCACGACCGGCCGACGGTAGTCAGTGTAGCAGAGGCGCGCGACACCGTGGGCGAAATCGTCCATAAAATTATGGCCGGAGAACAGCGGATCCAGGAGACGGCCGATCAGGCCAATCAGCAGCTGCAAGCCATTTTGGATAAAGAAGCGAAGTGAAGGGGATAAGCGAGGCGTGCCGTACCGACGGAATATTTTCAGCAAAATTCTCATGACGATCACTCTGCTGCTTGTCCCCGTGCTGCTGCTGTACAGCTACTCCAACCGGATGACCCAACAAGCGGTGGAGCAGCAAATTCAATCCTCCGCTTTGAATCAATTATCTTTTTTTCTGTACCAGCTGGACTCCAATATTGAAAATTTGTCGATGTTTCCCGTCATTTTGAGCTCGGATCCGCATATCCGGGAATTCATCGAAGTGGCGGGCAATCCGCTCAGCGGCCTGCTCAAGGCGCAATCCCGCATTACGGAGAAGCTGAGCCTGCAGAGCGTATCGAGCAGCTGGTCCAACGATTTGTCGTTCGTGATCCCGAGCGCGAAGAAGGTGCTGTCCTCCAACATCTACATTAACGGTCTCGATCAATGGCCGTGGGAGCGACCTGTGCGGACGGCTTGGACTTATGACGAGGATGTATCCCGTGGACAGCCGATCGGCACATTTATCCGGGAAATCAGCGAGCCGGCGAACGTGAGCAATACCCAACAAGCGGATACAGTGTTTCAGGTGCGCTTTCCTGTTCAAGCTTTGATCGATCAACTGGACCGGTACAAGAAGGATAAAATGAGCGACCCGTTCCTGATTCATCCGGACTTTAAGCCGGTGTTCAACAGTACGTCCAGCTCGTCCTTAACCGAACCGATGATCCGGCAGCTGTTCAGCCAGACATTGGCGGATGCGGGGCAGGAGAGAATGCAGATTGACGGCCAGGACTATTTGGTCAGCTACGCGAAGTCACGGCAGCTGGGGTGGTATTTGATCGACTATGTTCCGGTGCAAAAAATGTTGGAGCCCATTACGGCGCCGAACAATCTGTTCAACATTTCCGTCGGTCTCCTGCTGTTGATGGGGGCTGTCGCTTCGTATTTGCTGTACCGCAACGTGCAAATCCCTATCATGACGATAACCCGCACTGTACAGCGGATGAAGCGGGGCGATCTGTCGTCGCGGATCGACGCCCGGTTCAAGAACGAATTCGACCATTTGTCCCAGCATTACAATGAAATGGCCGAAAGGATCCAGGTCCTCATCGAGGATGTGTACACGGCCAAAATTCGCACGAGGGAAGCGACGCTGAAGCAGCTTCAGTCCCAGATCAATCCGCATTTTTTATATAATTCGTTATTTTTTATCATCAACTCGGCCATGATGGATGATCGCGACGCGGTTGTAGCCATGGCGGAAAATTTGGCGGAATATTACCGTTACTCGACACGCGTGGAGAATCAGACGGTTACGGTTCGGGACGAGCTGGAGCTGGTTCAGCATTACTTGAACATCCACAATTTGCGGATGCGCCGTCTGACCTACACGATCGACGTTCCCGAGACGATGATGGACGAGCCTATACCGAGACTGCTTTTGCAGCCGCTGGTGGAAAATGCGATCGTCCACGGGATCGAGCCCTTACGAGAAGGCGGCGAGATTACGATCACGGGGGAGCAGAACGAATCGTTCAACCGCATCGTTATCGAGGACAACGGGACGGGTTTGACGGACAGAGAGCTTCGCAGCATGCAAAGTCAGCTGCAAAAGCAAATGACCGAAGAGCTGAGCCACGGCACATGGAACGTGCATCAGCGGCTGCAGTACCAATTCGGGGAAGGCTCGGGCTTAACATTCCGGCATGGCTCCAAGGGCGGATTAAAGGCTGTGCTGACATGGAACCGCAATAATGAAGGCAAGTTTCATCCTCATGATGAAGGAGGGTAAGCGGGATGCAGCTCTTGCTTGTCGATGACGAAGCGCATGTAGTGGACCGGTTTTCCACCACCATTGACTGGAAGGCGGAAGGCATGGAGCAAGTGTACAAAGCATACTCCGGCTTCGAGGCGATGGATCTGCTGAAGCAGTTCTCCATCGACATCGTCATTACCGACATCAAGATGCCGGGCATGTCGGGACTGCAGCTCATCGCGGAGATCAGACGGCACTGGCCGAAGACCAAATGCATCCTGCTGTCCGGGTATTCCGATTTCAACTACGCCAAGGAAGCAATAATCTATCAGACGGAGGATTACTTGCTGAAGCCGGTGAAGGAGAAGGATCTCGTCGACACCGTGAAACGGGTGAAGGATAAGCTGCTCGCCGAATGGGAGGAAGTCGTCTCCGTTCAGCGGCTCACCTATACGCTGCGCGAGAATTTGCCGCTCCTTCGCGCCAATCTGCTGAATGAACTGCTCCAAGGGCGAAGCATCGCCGAATCGAGATTGCACGACAGGATGAACATGCTGGAGCTGTCCGATTTTGAAGGCCGTTCTTTTGTGTTGATGATGATCCGGCTAGAGGAATATTTTCTGAAGGTGGACCCGGAGAGCCTGTCGTGGATGGAATATGCGATCAGCAATATGGTGGAGGAGCTGTACGGCAGCCGCTACAAGTTCTGGTATGCGAAGGATGCCCACGATTATTTGGTCTTCGTCATGGCGCCTAGGCAGGAAGGAGACGGCAAGGAGGACTCGCTCTGGTTCGAGCGCACCGCATCTTCGCTGCAATCGGCGGTCAGCACGTATTTGAAGGGGAAAATTTCGATCCTCGTCAGCGGAAGCGGACAGTTTCCGCAGGATGTGAGGGAGATGTACGGCCGCTCGATAGCTGCTTTTCGCAAGCGGATCGCCAACGAGCAGGAGCTGTTCATGCGTTTGGAGGACGAGCATGCGACGGTCGATATTCATCCGCTGCAAAACTTGTACGATCCCCCCAGCTTGATTCATCTGCTTGAAGCGGCGCGCTGGGACCATGCGAAGACGAAGCTGAAAACGGTTTTTGAGGATTTGGAGCAGCGGTATCCCGAATCGCAGGAGCACATATTGGAAATATATTTCCATATCGCTTCGGCATATGCGTACATTGCGCACAGAAACGGGCGGCACTTATCCGACATGCTCGGTTCCGATTACGACAAGATGTCGGAGGGGAATCCTTTTCGCTCGGTCAATCAGCTGAAGGAATGGACGTTCCGGACGCTGGAGCGGATGAAGCAGGACACCGACCGGGAAACCAAGGACACGAGAGCTTCCCTGATTCACGACATTCAGTCGTTCGTCGACGAGAATATTACGAATGATGTGTCGCTGCAGTCCATCGCCGATCATGTCTATCTGCATCCGGTGTACGTGTCCAAGGTCTATAAGCTCGAAACCGGAGACAACCTGAGCGACTACATTCAAACCGTGCGGATGCAGAAAGCGGAATATTTGTTAAAAAGCTCGACTGAAAAAATATACGAAATCGCCTCCCGGCTCGGCTATCAGCGTCCGCATTCCTTTAACCACGCCTTCAAGAAGCATAAAGGAATGACGCCTCAGGAGTACAGGGATCAGTTCACATAAACTTATCATTTATCGTTTCTTACCGTATTGCAGCACTTACAACAAGGGCAAACATAATTAGGAGGTTTCATTATGCTGTTATTCATCGTGTTGGTGGCCATCGTCGCTCTGCTCCTGATGATCACTGTAATCAAATTGAATCCTTTCGTCTCTCTGATCGTGACGGCTATCGGTGTCGGCTTGGCCGCCGGAATGCCGCTCGTCGGGCCGGATGCAGCTCATCCGGGAATTATCGATTCCATCAAGAACGGGATGGGAAGCACGCTAGGCTTCCTCGCCATCGTATTGGCGTTAGGAACGATGCTCGGTAAAATGATGGCCGAGTCAGGCGGTGCGGAGCGCATCGCCAAGACATTGATCGGTCTGTTCGGTGAGAAAAACGTTCATTGGGCAATGATGTTCGTAGCGTTCATCGTCGGAATTCCGGTATTTTTCCAGGTCGGCTTCGTCCTGTTGATTCCGCTTGTCTTCACGATTGCCCGCCAAACCGGAGTTTCTCTGGTCAAAATCGGCGTGCCCCTCGTAGCGGGCTTGTCCGTCGTCCACGGTCTCGTTCCTCCGCATCCGGCAGCGATGGCTGCGGTAGGCATTTTCAAAGCGGATGTAGGCACTACCATCTTGTATTCCATCATCGTAGGTCTTCCTGCAGCGATTTTGGCCGGACCGGTGTACGGTAACTGGATCGGGAAGAAGATCTACCGGGAAGTTCCGAAGGAAATGGGCGATCAGCTCACAGAAAGCGTAGAAGCGAAGGAGCTGCCGGGCTTTTTCAACACGATATTCACGATTCTTGTTCCCGTTCTGTTAATGCTAATCGCAACGATCGCCGACTTGTTCGTGGCCAAAGGGACGACGCTGTATCAAGCATTCAAGTTCATCGGCGATCCGATCGTCGCCCTGTTGATCGCAACGGTATATTCGTTCTTCAGTCTTGGGTATGCCCGCGGATTAAGCCGCGAAACGGTATTGAAATTTACGAACGACTGTCTTGCTCCTACCGCCACGATCTTATTGGTTATCGGCGCAGGGGGAGCTTTCAATAAAGTGCTGCTCGATTCGGGCATCGGCAATTACATTGCGCAGCTGGCTACGGCATCCCATATTTCGCCGATTTTACTAGGCTGGGGTATCGCTGCGATGATTCGCGTCGCGACAGGCTCGGCTACCGTATCGATGATGACGGCGGCAGGCATCGTAGCTCCGATAGCTGCTGTAATGCCGGGTGTGAACGTGGAGCTGCTCGTTCTGGCTACAGGCGCAGGCTCGCTGATTTTATCCCATGTCAATGACTCGGGCTTCTGGCTGATCAAAGAATACTTCGGCATGACGGTCAAGGAAACACTGGCAACGTGGACGGCGCTGGAAACGATCATTTCGGTCGTTGCGCTGGGGATGATTTTGCTGCTAGATGTGTTCGTGTAAGGGAAAGCTATCGGCCATAAATGAAATTGCAACTATCCAACGGTAATTAAGGAGGAAGACAGCAATGCAAATAGGGTTAATCGGTTTGGGAAAAATGGGATCCAACCTGGCTCTCAATCTATTAGACCACCAGCATGAGGTCGTTGTATTTGATGTGAACAAGGAGGCCGTTCAACGCGCTGCCGAAGCGGGAGCAGCGGGCGCGGGCTCTATTGCGGATATGGCGGCCAAATTGAGCCAGCCGCGCGTCGTCTGGATGATGGTTCCGGCGGGAGATTTGACGGAGCAAGTGCTGCAGGAGCTGAAGCAGCTGCTGGATTCCGGGGACATCGTCATTGACGGAGGCAATTCCCACTACAAGGATTCCATCCGCAGAGCGGGCGATCTTCGGGAGCAAGGCATCCGCTATCTGGACGTAGGAACGAGCGGCGGTGTGGAAGGGGCTCGCAACGGCATCTGTACGATGATCGGCGGGGAGAGTGAAGCGTTCCGGCATGTAGAGCCGATGTTCCAATCGATTTGTGTGGAGAAAGGATATTTGTACGCAGGCGCGAGCGGCAGCGGCCATTTTCTGAAAATGGTCCATAACGGCATCGAGTACGGAATGATGCAGGCGATAGCCGAAGGGTTTGAGGTATTGGATAAAAGTCCTTACTCCTTCGACTATGAGCAGGTGGCGAGAGTATGGAATAACGGCTCCGTTATCCGCTCCTGGCTGATGGAGCTGACGGAGAACGCCTTCTCCAAAGATCCGGCGCTTGAAGGGCTCAAAGGCGTCGTCCACGCTTCCGGCGAAGGGCAATGGACGGTGGAGACGGCTCTTGAATACGGGACGGCCACTCCGGTTATCGCATTGTCTCTGATGATGAGATACCGTTCACAGCAGGAGGACACGTTCTCCGGCAAAGTCGTTGCAGCGATGCGCAATGAGTTCGGCGGACATGCGGTTGTAGCTTCGGACAATTAAAATGGATTCGGATAGGCAAAGGAGGACGATTGTCGTGAGTACGAAATACATGATAGGGGTAGACATCGGAACGACAAGCACGAAGTCGGTATTGTTCGAAACGTCCGGCGTGTTGAAAGCAAGTCACGGCATCGAGTATCCGCTGTATTCGCCGAAGCCGGCTATTGCGGAGCAGGATCCGGATGAGATTTTTCAGGCGGTCGTCGCTACCATTAGACAGGTGGTGGCCAACAGCGGAGTCGATTCGAGCGACATTTTGTGCGTTTCCTTCAGCTCCGCCATGCACAGCGTTATTGCCGTCGACGCGCAGGGTACGCCGCTGACGAAGTGCATCACGTGGGCGGATAACCGGAGCGCAGGCTGGACGGAGCGAATTAAGCAGGAAATGAACGGCCATCACATTTACTTGCGTACGGGTACGCCGATTCATCCGATGTCGCCGTTAAGCAAATTGACATGGCTGCGCCATGAGCAGCAAGAGCTGTTCGATAAAACGAGCAAGTTTATTTCCATCAAGGAGTACGTCTTCTACCGGTTGTTCAACCAATATGTGGTCGACTATTCCATCGCATCGGCAACAGGAATGTTCCATCTTGAGAAGCTGGCATGGGACGAGGAAGCGCTGCGCATTGCCGGTGTTACGGCTGACCGGCTGTCGCAGCCGGTTCCGACCACCCATTATTTGACCGGGATGGAGCCTCATTGGGCGCAGCAAATGAATCTCCCGGCCTCTATCCCTTTCGTGGTCGGAGCGAGCGACGGCGTGCTGTCCAACCTCGGCGTTAACGCGATTGATCCGGGGACTGTTGCGGTAACCATCGGCACAAGCGGCGCCATCCGGACCGTGACGGACCGGCCGGTGGTCGATCCGAAAGGGCGCATATTCTGCTATGCGCTGACGGAGAACTACTGGGTGATCGGCGGGCCGGTGAACAACGGCGGCATGATTTTCCGCTGGGTTCGCGACCAGCTGTGCGCATCCGAGATGGAGACGGCGCTTCGTTTGGGCAAGGATCCGTACGAGATTTTGACGGAGATTGCTTCCCGAGTGAAGCCGGGCTCGGACGGATTGATTTTCCACCCTTACTTGACGGGCGAAAGAGCTCCCCTGTGGGATGCCAACGCAAGAGGCTCGTTCTTCGGACTGGGCCTTCACCACAAAAAAGAGCATATGATCCGGGCCGTGCTCGAAGGGGTTATTTTCAACCTGTACTCGGTGTTCATGGCGCTGCAGGAGCTCATCGGCATGCCGAACAAAATTCAAGCTACAGGCGGCTTCGCCCGCTCCGAGCTGTGGCGCCAGATGATGGCGGACATCTTCGATCAGGAGGTCCACGTTCCCGAGAGCGTGGAGAGCTCGTGTCTGGGCGCCGCGATCCTAGGCTTGTACGGAATCGGCGAGATTGATTCGCTGCATGTCGTATCGGGCATGGTAGGCGCAACACACCATCACGTGCCGAACAAAGACAACGTGGTCATTTATCAGGAGCTGAGCCGGATTTACGTCCGATTGTCCCGTCTGTTGAAGGAAGAGTACGGGGAGATCGCGGCTTTTCAGAAAAAATGGCTCTAGCGGCGGAAGAGCGTAAGCGACCGCCTTTGTTTTCAGAAGATTACCGCTATTGGCGTTAAATTAAAGATTTTCTGAAAACAACAGCGGCTGGAGGGAGGTACCACACCGGGGTACCCTTACAGCTTTTCCGTTCTAAGGGTTTCTTGGCAAGCTCAGAACAGCACGCTCTTAAGGAGCTGCTGTTCTTTTTTTGTGCCGGGTGATTCCGCCGCTTCCGAATGATGGCAGGCAGCAAACGCCGCACTCAAAAGTATGGTAACATGGAGGGATACAACATACGTAGCGTTTTGAGGTGGAGAGTATGGAGAACGCCCCTTTTACCGTGAAAAGCTTGCTGGAGCTGCCATTATTTCGCAATGCGAAATTGTTCGGCGGGCATGAGGGACTGGGCAATGAAATTTACTATATCGACAGCATGGAAATGCCGGACTTGACCGGATGGCTCCGTCCCAACGAGCTCATTTTGACGACGGGCTATTCGTTTCGCCATGAACCGAAGATGCTCGGGCGGCTGCTCGATGAGATGCATAAAGTGGGGGGATCGGCGGTAGGCATCAAATCCCGTCGGTTTTTTCACGAAATTCCGCAGGAAGCGATAGAAAAAAGCAACAAATATCATATCCCCTTATTTGATATTCCGCTGGAAGTTCCGTTCATGGATATGACGCGGACGATTCTGGATCAAATATTGCAGCGGCAGGCGTACATGCTGCGGGAGCTGCAGGAGGTGAACCAGCAATTCACGAATCTGGTGCTGAACCGCCGGACCTCGGAGCTAGTCGTTATGATTGGCCAGCTGCTCAAGTGCGAAGTGGCGGTAATGAACCACGAGCTGGAGATGGAAGGCTGTACCGCTCATTTTCACCGTGCCGACATCGCCGAGCAGCGGAGCGTCCGCGTCGGCAACCGCGTATTCGGTTATTTGGCCATCACCCGCAAGCTGGGGGAGCAGGACCGTTACGAGCAGATGTGCATGGAGCATGCGGTGACGGTGATGGCTGTCGAGTTCACGATCCGGCAGTCGCAGCAGCTGCAGAGGGAGCGGGAGCAGGAGGCGTTCCTTGTGGAGCTGCTGTCGGGCACGGATCACCAGGAAGACTTCATGCGCTACCGGGCTACCCGGCTCGGCATTCCGATCGGTACAAGCCAGTACGCCATGGTCATCAAAGGCGCTTGTCAAGCAGCAGATGCCGAAATGAAAGTAAGCCGGCAGTATCAAGGACTGCTGCGCGAAATCAACCAGCAGGGCGGATTTGCACGGAGAGCGATAGAGATGAACGGCCGCATCCTTATACTTTGTGCTGCCGCGAATAAGGACCGGGATAGCCAGCTGGAGCAGTCGAAGCGGTTCGCGCACGAGCTTATCCGGAAAGCGGGGGAATCGGACCCCGACGTCACCTTGTCGTGCGGCATAGGGGGGATCCGCGAACGGTTCGCGGAGCTGTCGGGCAGCTATCGCGAAGCTCTTAAGGCGCTTGCGATCGGCGAGCATTCCTGGTCGGCTGCTGGGGCTGCGGTTACCCATTACGACGACGTCATGGTCGAGCAGCTGCTTCTGGATGTGCCGGGACATCCGGTGCTTATGGGCCTCGCGGAGCGATTGGTCGTTCCGTTGGAAACGTACGACAAAGAGTATGGCACCCAGCTGCTGCAGACGCTGGAAGTGTATTTGAGGACGGGAGGCAATACGAAGCGGGTTGCCGAGGAGCTGTTCATTCACCGGAATTCCGTGCTGTACCGGCTCGAGAGAATCCGCGAAATCCTTCAGATCGACTTCAACGCCCCGGAGACCCGATTCCGGCTTGACCTGGCTATCCGGTATTGGAGAATGAAGACGATAGAAATTCCCAGTATATTGTGATGCTGCACAAATAAGGGTTTTGCGATTTAGGATGCTTCCTATAGCTGAAGCGTCCTTTTTTGGTTTATTCTAGAAACACCTGACGACAGGAGCCAAAAGTTGATGCAATTCAAGGGAGATGACAAGTTCATGACATTGAAGGATCATCGTGTAGTTATTATTGGCGGCAGCTCAGGTATTGGACTGGCTACAGCCAAGGCGGCGATAGCCCAAGGGGCGCGTGTAGTCATCGCCGGGCGTTCGTCCGAGAAGCTGGAGAAGGCGCAGGCGGAGATCAACAGCGAATCGCTGCAGGCATTTCAGCTGGACAACAAGAAGGAGGAAGCGATCCGGGCGTTCTTCAAGCAGGTAGGCAGCTTCGATCATTTGTTCACGCCGGGAGCTTCTTATGTCCGCGGACCGGTCACAGCGGATACCGACATTGCCCAGAGCTGCTTCGAGGGAAAGTTCTGGCCGCAATACTTTGCGGCGAAGCACGCGCTGCCTTACTTGTCCAAGCAAGGCTCGATCGTGCTTATGTCCGGTGCGTTCGGCCAGCGTCCGTTAGCGGACGGCGCCTCCTATGCGGCCTGCAACGGGGCGATCGAGAGCCTGGGGAAAGCGCTCGCCGTCGAGCTGTCTCCGATTCGGGTGAACGTCGTCTCGCCGGGCACGATCCGGACTCCGTTTCGTTCCGACGAGGGGGAGGCTGCGAATCGGGAATTGGCTTACGAGGCGTACAAGCAAATGTGTGCGCTTAAGAGAGTAGGGGACCCGGAAGACGTCGCGCATTCCGTCATTTATTTGATGACCAACCGTTATACGACGGGGAGCACCTTGTTCCCGGATGGCGGCTACATTTTGAGCTGAGATTCGCAGACTGGCCAATCGATAAATAGATTCAGGAAACCGCTGGGATAGCGGTTTTTTGTTTTTCCCAGTCATTCAGCTGCTCTTTATGACGAAACGCCCATTGACAATAGAAAGTAAATTCATTACTATATCCATAACGGATATATCATTAATGGATATATTGATAATGGATATAAAAGAACGGAAGTGATGTTTTGTCCAGAAACAATTCATTAACAGCCGAGCAGCTAACCGACTCCGCTTATTACATCATGCTTTCTCTGCTGTCTCCAAGGCACGGTTACGGAATTATGAAGTATATTGAAGAACTGACGGATGGGGAAGTGACCATCGGGCCAGCAACCTTGTATACGTTAATTAAGAAGCTGCAGGAAGCCGACTATATTCTGCTGGATGAGAGTGACACGGAACGGAGAAAGACGTATACGGCTACGGAGAAAGGGAAGGCTATTACGTTAAACGAGATAGAACGAAGGGCAAGAATGGCGCACCATGGCAAGATCGCTTTAGAATCTGTTGGGGAGGCGAAGACGAATGAGTAGGGCCCGATATGTCCTGTCAGGCGGGTTGGCATTTACGGAGGAAAAGGATATGAGGAAATTAAGTCAATGGGCCGAGAAGGGCTGGCTGCTAGAATCGTTTGCATTCCTCGGGTATACGCTGCGCAAAGCGGAACCGCAATCCGTTCAATATTGCATGGATATTCAGGACTTGAATAAAGCCGACCGGGAGGACTATTATGATATGTTCCGAGCCGGGGGATGGGAGCCGGTGTGCTCGTCAGGCGATACTATTCATATATTTAGAGCCAAACCCGGGACGAAGCCGATCCATTCGGATAACGATACGTTATATGAGAAATACCGCGGCGGGGCTAAGCCTCTGAAGTCGATGTTCATCGTGCTGGCTTTGGTGGCCGTCGCTTCTTGGATCCTTCAATATGCTTCCAAAGCGTTCGCGTGGAGTGTGGTGATCTCGAATATTTTCATGGCAATCTGTACTGTAAGTGCCGTCTTAATCGTCCCGGTTCTCATGACTTATAGCGCTTTTCGTTGGAAGTCCAGTAGGATCCGGCAAAATCGATAACAGTAAAATAGGGCTGCCGAGCCTTCGGCAGCTTTCTTGTTTTCTTTTTTTTGAGAAAAAATGGTTGACGAACCGATCCGTTCCGATTTAGTATATAGATATAATTCGAAACGTTTCGATTATGTTGAAGGGATGATAGAAGTTGTCTACAATCAAAGACGTTGCCAGGTTAGCGGGAGTTTCCTTGTCGACGGCCTCCTATGCTCTGAGCGGCGACAGCAAGGTCAGTCAGAAAACGAGGTTGAAAGTACTGGAAGCCGCCAAGCAGTTGAATTACCAGAAAAATGGCTTTGCGATGGATTTGAAGAAAAGCAGCACGAAGACGATTGCTTTAATATTTTGGGATCTTGCGGGGCCGTACTATTCGGAACTGATCAAAGGCGTACAAGAAGTGACGATTGCCAACGGATATGACCTTATTGCCTGCAGCTCCTTCGGTCAAAGCTCGACGGGGATGCGATTTTTGAAGGAGAAGCGGGTGGATGGAGCGATTATTTCTTCCCAAAATATTGACGATCAGGCTATATTGGACGCGGCGCGGGAAGGCTTCCCGATCATTCTGCTCGATCAGCATTTGGAAGGGGACTATATTACCCATGTCATGATCGATAACAAGCAGGGAGGTCGGATGGCAGCCGATTATTTGATCGGTCTCGGTCATAAGCAGATCGGGATGATCAGCGGTCCGTTCAGCTCGTATGCTAGCCGCAACCGGTATTTAGGGTTTCAGGAAAGCTTGAAGGCCCACGGCTTGGAAGAACAGCACAGATGGGTAATGCACGGAAGAATGAACCGTAAGGATGGGTATCAGGCGACCAAGACGCTGATTTTGCAGGGAGACTTGCCGACGGCTGTCGTATACGGCAACGACGAAATGGCGATTGGCGGGCTTGAGGCGTTTCGCGAAAGCGGCATACGTGTTCCCGACGATATCTCGATTATCGGATTTGACGATATAGAGCTTGCACAGTATGTGAATCCGGGGCTAACAACGATACGCCAGCCCAAGTATGAGATGGGGAATTTGGCGGCGCACGTCATGTTTCAGGCTCTTCGGGGCGATATTGTCAACAAAAGCTATCAGCTGCAGCTGGAGCTGATCGAGCGAAATTCATGTGCTAGCAGGTGATGGACATGGATAGGAAGCAGCAGGAAGAATCGGAATCTTGGGGGCGATATCCAGGTCGGATGCGTCGCCCCTCTGACTATCTAACATAAGGCAATGAGGCTTAGCAGGATATAAGACTGAAGCGGGTTCATCGACAAAATGAAATCGCTTACTTGGACGGTCTTGAAGCTTTTATCGTTTCCTGCATGCAGGTTGGTTATCGTTCAAGAACCGCTCGGTAATGGTAATTTTTTGACATAAAATCGAAACGTTTCGATAAATCACTAATTTAGCTGATAAAGGAGAACGAAGCATGGTCAAACGGCTGGGTATTATAGGTACGGGCAAGTCTATCGGAGTATCGAACGATCATTTGAAAGGAATACGGGCTGTTCCCGGCTGGGAGCTGACGTCGATTTATGATTTGCACAGGGACCATGCCGAGCATTTCGCCGAGAAAAACGGACTGTCCAGCAAGGTCATCCGATCGTCGCTTGATGATCTGCTCTCTCAAGTCGACGCCGTAACCATTTGCACGGACAATAAATCCCACGCGGAGCTGGTACGAGAAGCGCTGAAGCGGGGGCTGCCCGTACAATGCGAGAAGCCGCTCTCGCGTAATTATGCGGAATCGTTGGCGCTGGCCAAAGAGGCTCAGGAAGCGGGCGTCGTGCATTACATGAGCATGCAGTACCGGTATCATCCGTACGCGCAAATCATAAAAGGACTGATCGGCGAGCTAGGCGAGGTGTACTATTACCGGCAGAAGCTGGGCGGGGCTCGTATTGCGAATCCGGGGATCGGTTTGGAGTGGAGGATGCAGAAGGAATTATCAGGCCCGGGGGCGCTCATCGATTTCGGCGTTCATGAGCTGGACCTTCTTCACTACTTCCTGGCCGAAACGTGCGGGGACATTACGGAAGTACAGGCGGAGCTTGTAACCGCGATTAAAGAACGGGATAAGCTGGACGGTTCGGGTCGCTCTCAAGTGACTAACGATGACATGGGTGCAATCATCGGCCGTTTGGAGAATGGAGGTTTGGTGACGCTGAACAGCTCACGTGTGGTTCCCGACGACGGTAACGGACTCGAAATTGTAGGGACGCGAGGCGCGATCTGGATGGATGGCAGGGGAGACGTTTATTTCCGCGGCAAGAAGCCGAACGGGGCTTGGGATCAAGCAGCGCTCGTTCCGGCTGAAGCAAAGCATATGTTCCCGGGGCTTGCGCGAGGCAAGCAATATGCGGAGTTTCTCGATATTATCGAGAATGGAACCGGTTATGAGCTCGATTTTTTCTACGGGGCACAGATCGTCCGGGTCATTGACGCAGCCGTACGTTCAAGTGAGGAAGGGCGCAAAGTCAGTATCTCTGAAATCAAGGGTTAATACAATATCCGTACCGGGAGGAAACCGTCATGTTGAAGCTGAAAGGACTCGTTTGTTGCATGATGACCATAACCATTGGCGCGGGCTGCACAGGGACGAAGGAGCCGATGAATGAGAAGACGGAGGGCGATAAGCCGGTAACGCTGACAATGTATCAGAAAACAGCCGGCATTACGGATGAAGAATTTCAGGAATATTTCGTGAAGCCCGTTCAGCAGAAGTTTCCCCAAGTCAAGCTGGAAATGGTAAGAGCCTCCACCCAAGGCAATACGGAGCAGGAGCTCATGGTTAGCGGTACGTTTCCCGATTTGATTTACAGCAGCAATCCGGGCATTGCCAATTTCAAGACGCTTGGTCTGGTGGACGATTTGACGGATACGATCAAGAAAAACGGGCTGGACTTGAACGTTTATGATCCGAAAGCGATCGACTCGATCAAGCAAAACGGAGAAGCGGGACAGCTGTACGCTCTGCCGTTCTCGCAAAATTTTGGAGCCCTCATCTATAACAAAGATCTGTTCGACAAGTTCGCCGTACCGTATCCGACTGACGGAATGAGCTGGGAGCAGCTGCTCGAGCTGTCCAAGAAGCTGACGCGCAATCAGGACGGAGTGCAGTATATCGGCCTGGACCCTTATGCGGTCAATTTGATTGGATCCGGCTTGTCGCTGCCGTTTGTCGATCCCAAGACGAATAAGGCAATGCTCAATAACGACGGCTGGAGAAAAGTCTTCGATCTTTACAAGCAGCTGTTCGCCATCCCCGGATACGTAGATAACGAAAAAAGCAAGTACCAGTATGGCGTCAACGGTTTTTTCAAGGATAAAAACGTAGCGATGTTCACGCCCTGGTTCGATACGGTTGTTGGTCAGGCCGGTGCGATTCAGGATATGAAATGGGATTTGGCTGCGCTGCCGAACTTCAAAGAAGCGGTTGGAACCGGCAGAGAGTTCGACGTTCATGTCATCATGGTGTCCAACATGAGCAAACATAAGGAGCTGGCAGCGCAGATCATGCAGCTGGTGACGACGTCAGAGGAAGTTCAGGCGAAGATGACCAAGCGCGGCAGAATGACCGTCTTGAATAAGCCGGAAATGCAAAAGCTTTTTGCGCAGGATATTGAAGCGTTAAAAGGAAAGCAAATAGCATCGGTCTTCAAATCGAAGCCTGGTCTTGCGCATGTGCCTACCGTGTACGACTCGATAGCTTCTCAAAAGCTGAACGCCGCCTTGAAGGATGTAGCATTAGGCAATAAGGATGTGAACACGGTGATAAGGGAGACGGAAGAAGTCACCAATCTGGCGATTGAAGCAGCCAAAGGGAAGTAATGAGAGAGCAGATCGATTAAGGGCTAGGGCTGAATGCTTCTTAGTTCACCGTTCGATCATTCAGGAAAGGAAAGGATTGGAGCTAGCTATGAAGCTTGGATTTTTAACGAACGCACTCGTATGGGAGGGATTGAACAATATACGCGATATGGCGGATTGGGCTGCCAGCCACGGATTCGAGACACTCGAGGTGGGACCGAACATTCCGCTTGACGAAGCGCTGTTCTCTGAAGTGTTGGAGGAGGGCAAAATGACCATCTCCGCGCTTACGTATTGCCGGAACTATCTTAGTCCGGATGCGGAGGAACGATCGCTGCACCGCAAAGAGCTGATCAGCCGGATTCAATCGGCAGGCAGGCTGGGAATCCCCGTCGTCGTAACCTCAACCGGATTCGACTCCACGCGTGAACGCGAGCACTATGATGGTTACGAGGCAATCCGCAACAAGCCGTTGAACAGCCTGGACCCTGTAGTCCGCTTGTTCGCAGAGGTGCTGGAAGCAGCGGAAAAGGCTAATGTACGCGTAGCCATAGAAAATTGTCCGTTGATGGGCAATATGATGATTTCGCCGGAAATGTGGGAGCGGCTGCTCGAACGGCTGGAATCCCCGTATTTGGGTATGGCGTATGATCCTTCCCACCTGCTATGGCAAATGATTGACCCCTATGAGCCAATTAAGGAATTTGGGCCGAAAATCTTTCATGTTCATGCGAAGGATACGGAAATTTTGCGAGGGCGTCTGGCGAGAACCGGGATTTTGACGGATTTCTCCTGGTGGCGATACCGGCTGCCGGGATTAGGAGAGCTGGACTGGGTGAAATTCATCTCCAATCTGAGGGAGGCCGGTTATAACGGTATGGTCAGTATCGAGCATGAAGACCCAGTCTGGGGCGGAACGATCTCAAGAATTCAGGAGGGACTGCTGATCGCCAAGCGGTACATAGAGCAGATACCGGGGTTCCGCGTGCAATGAAAGCTATGAGAGGGAGAGGATTCGTTTGAAGCATCAATTAGCGGTACAGCTGTATACGCTGCGCAAGGAATGCAAGGACAATTTCCCGCAGGTGCTTCGCGACTTGCGCAAAATGGGCTGGTCCGGGGTACAAATGGGGGGCTTTTTCGGCTACGACCCGCAGGAGATTGCAGCGGTTATGGCGGAAACAGGGCTGAAAGCCGCCGGGTTTCACGCCGGCTTCGATCAGATGATGAATAAAACGGAACTGGTGGTGGAGCAAGCCCGCATACTGCAAACCAAAGATATCGTTTGCCCTTTTGTCCAGCCGCAAAACCGGACGGAGGAAGGGTACCGCAGGATCAAACAAGGTCTTAACGATGTAGCGGCAAGGCTGAGAGAAGAAGGCTTCCGCATCAGCTATCATAACCATGATTTTGAGTTTGATTGCCTGATCGATGGCCACAATGCGCTTGAATACTTGCTTAAGCCGCACCCGGACAACGAAATCCATGCGGAGATCGATGTATACTGGATTCAAAGAACAGGAAGAAACCCGCTCGAATTCATCCGCGCTTATGCCTTCAGGATGCCGATCATTCATTTGAAGGACATGAAAGGCGATGAAACGAAGGATTACGCGGAAATCGGTACCGGGACGATCGATTTCCCTCCCTTATTGCAATGGGGGCAGGCTAACGGGATTGAATGGTATGTCGTTGAGCAGGATGAATGCCGGCGCAGCCCGATGGATTGCGTAGAAACGAGCTATAACAATTTAATCCAATGGATACGGGAGTGACCGGCGATGCGAATCATTTATCTGGATATCGATTCATTGCGGCCCGATCATATGGGCTGTTACGGATATGAACGAAATACGACGCCGAATATCGATGCCATTGCAGCGGAAGGGGCCATATTCACACGATGCTACTGCGCTTCTTCGCCTTGCGTTCCCTCACGGGCAAGCTTCATGTCGGGACGGTTCGCCATCCATCACGGAGCGCTTACCCATTGGGGGCCAGGCTACGATTTTTATTATCCGGAAGGGGACGGCCACAGTGAGCATTATGCTTTTTTTACGCGTCACTTGCGGCAAGCCGGATTGAAGACGGTAACCTTCTCCTCGTTCGGCGACCGTCATCATGCTTGGTGGTATTTTGCCGGGTGGGATGAAGTGCATACGCATACGCTCAAGGAAGGGAACGAGAATGCGGACGAGGTGAACGCAGCGGTGATTCCGTGGCTGCAGCGGCACGGGAAGGAGGAGGATTACTTCCTGCATATTCAGTATTGGGACCCTCATACGATGTACACGTATCCTCCGGAATACGCTGAGCAGTGGAACGGCGAGCCGGCGAAGGCATTCCCGGATGAAGAGACGATCCGGAAGCATCGCGAGGATGTGTTCCCGAGGTCCGCATCTTTCCTGCATACGGCCGAGCATATTCCGGAGACGATGCCCGGACAAATCCGCGACCGCCGGGATTTCGAGCGGCTGCTGAACGGATACGACGGCGGAATCAGTTACATGGATAAACATGTGGGTGAGCTTCTTCAGACGTTAAGAGGGCTCGGCATAGAGGATGAGGTCACGTTCATTATCAGTGCCGATCACGGAGAATCGATGGGCGAGCAGGGGATTTATATGGAGCACGCCAGCGCTACCGAGCCGGTACACCACATTCCGCTGATCATCAAGGCTCCGGGCATTACGCAGCCGGGAACCGTATGCGATGAATTCGTATACAACGTGGACGTGATTGCAACCATAACCGAAATGACCGGGTTAACCGTTCCGGGAGGCTGGGACGGCCGATCCTTCATGCCAGCACTGCGAGGCGAGCATTGGGCTGGCAGGGATTATCTTGTAATGGATCACGGTCTGTATACTTGCCAAAGGGCCGTTCGTGACCGCAAGTGGCACTATATCCGTACTTACCACCCGGGGCTGTATCGCTTTGATCCGGTCACTTTATACGACATGGAGAACGATCCGTTTCAATTGGACAATGCAGCGGAGCGATATCCCGATATCGTCAAGGAAATGGACCACCGAATAGCGCTCTGGACACAGGAGCAGCTGGGACAGCCGGGCAGCCGGATGGACCCGCTGCATCAGGTTATCGAGACGGGTCCATGGAAGTACGTGAAACTGGAGGACTGGGTGGAGCGGCTCCGCCGTGAAGGGTGTCATGAAGCTGCAGAAGCGCTGATGGCGAAATACGCGCCGGTTCATTAATGGAATCCTGTTTCGATTGTTGTGCAGGTACGGAGCTGCTCTGTGAGGAGCAGCCCTACTCTACCGCAGGAGATGAGAACAGCGGATCCGATTTGTACGGACTAATTTGAAAGCGATTACAGAATTTCTTGGAATCGGCTATTATACTTTCCACGCACATGATGCAGGGGACCGCCGCTGATGTCAAGTGACCATTAGGAGGAAAACAATGAGTGTTCATCCATATCACAAAGGTCGAATCGTGACCGTATTCATATTGCTGCTAGCATTATTAATGGCAAGCTTCAGAATAGTTCCTGCTCAGCAAACAGCACATGCCGGCACGGTTCCACCTTTGCTTGTAACCGAGTTGATGGCTTATCCGAACGATCCTAATGAGGCTTACGAATACATTGAGATTTACAATAACAGCTCGACCGCCATGGACCTAGTCACTACGAATGTATATCTGTTTTGGGACAATACGCAGCCGTTCAGCTCCTCCAAAATAGCAGCGCTCGGCACGATCGAGCCCTATCCCGGTTCATCCAATGCGATTATTGGAGCTTACAAGAGCAAAGTCATTTGGCTGAAAAAGAAGAGCTTATCGGGAACCGCAGCCGGAAGCTTGAACGGTTTCAATACGTTATACGGAACGAGCTTGACTTCCGACGATCTGGTTATGCTGCAGGTCTCTGGCAATGGGCTGCCGAACGGCCTGCGAAGAGATATTGCGCTGGTTCCGGCCGGCACAGACCCGGCAGTTGGCCGGATCGTCGGGGCAACCTTCGTTGGAGGCACCGATTTCATCAGAGGAGAGAGCGTGGACTATTACTATCCAATAGATGGAAGTAGTATTATGCAGCGTAAAACGCCGGACTCCTATCACCGGCAGCCGTTCCCGGGTACGGTTGATCAGACCCAAGTGCCGCTGACTATACCGCCTTCTGGCGATCCCCCCATCCTGGAGCTTGTCAGCCGCAAGTCATTCGACTATTTCTGGAATACGGCCAATACGGATCCGAACAGCCCGGGCTACGGACTTGTACCTAAGGGCATCACGGGCAACAATGTGAATACAAGCAGTACGGCCGGAGTCGGCTTTGGCCTTGCTGCGCTTGCGATTGGAGCAGAACGGGGGTGGGTGTCGAGGACGGACGCCGAGACCAGAGCGATTGGAACGCTCAACACGCTGTTGAACAACGTGGATCATGAGCACGGTTTTCTGTACCACTTCGTGAATACGTCCACGGGGAAGAGAAACAGTGAAGCTGAGGCTTCGTCCGTCGATACGGTCCGTGCCGTCAGCGGCGCGATTGTGGCGGGTCAATATTTTGGCGGGACGGTTAAACAGCTGGCACAGCAGCTATATGACCGGGTCGATTGGCAATGGATGCGAGACCCTGTGACGAATCAGTTTTATAAAGGGTACCGTCCGGACACCGGGTACGGCACCCGCTGGACCAACAGCGGCGAGCAGCTGGCTCTCTACGTACTGGCGGCCGGTTCGTCAACCCATCCGGTCAGCGGCGATATGTTTTACGGCTTCAACCGGAATGAAGGATCCTACGGAACGGGACCATCGTACATTTATTCATGGTTCGGTTCCATGCATACGTATTTGTACTCTCATGCCTGGGTCGATTTTCGCAACAAAGTCGATCTGCAGGGAGTGAACTGGTACGACAATTCACAGAAAGCGGTGCAAACCAACAGGCAGTATTCCATTGATATGGCGTCACAGTATTCTACCTACGGAACGAATGCATGGGGGCTGCTGGCGGGGAAAGGCCCGAATGGATACGAGGGGAAAAATGGAGCGCCGCCGTCCGGGAGCAGCAATACGGCTCAGCAGACGACCGGGACATTGCCTCCGGCCGGCGCAGCCGCCGCTATCGTGTTTGCCCCGCAGCAGTCGATCGATGCGATGAACCATTATTATAATGACCTTCCTGAACTCTGGGGACCTTACGGGTTTTATGACGGAGTCAATTTGGCTGTAAGCCCGGCATGGTATGCTGACGATTACTCGGTCATTAACGTGGGTGGACCACTGCTGATGATCGAAAATTACCGCAGCGGCTTCGTCTGGAGATGGTTCACGAACAACGCTTCGGTTCAGGCCGGTATGAAAAGCATTGGACTGTCCGGCATTCAGCCGCCTGCCGATGTACTGAATCCGAGCGTGAGCTGGGGCAGCGGGTCGGCAACCGTAAGCTGGAGCGAGCCTGCCGAAACGATGGCGAGATCGGACTATACTTTTGTCAACATATATCGGCAGGACGGCACGAAGGCAGTCGGGCCGATTCCGCAAGGAGTAACAACCGTGACAATTACCGGGCTTACAAGCGGAAGCAGCTATACGTTCAAGGTAGTCAGAGTAAAAAATGGGGTCGAAAGCGGCGGTGTACAGATTGCCGAAGGGCAGCCTTTTTAAAAGCCGAGTCACTGCATAGAGCTGCTCTATCGTGCGAGCGGATAGGTTCTACGAATATCAATGTCATTGGGGTCGCCGATTCAGGCGGCCTTTTTAGCTTTTTTGGATGGGTACAAGAACTTACGTCTCATTCCAACAACTGCTCCCGCAGCGGCAAAGAATGTCGAATTTCAAAAAAAATACCCATTATTCAAAGAAAAATAATAGAAATTTGGAGAATCTTAGATTCTACCACTTTGCATAAAAGCTAGAATCTGATAGGATATAAAGAAATACGATAGATTTAGTATGAATTAAAAGGAGGCACCTTTTCCATGGAAAAACTGATGCTTGATTCCATACAAGAAATGACGCATCTGGATCAACTCGAGGCTGAAGCGATTTATATTATTCGAGAAGTAGCGGCGGAATGTGAGAATCCCGTGATGCTGTATTCGATCGGGAAGGACAGCTCCGTGATGCTGCATTTGGCGCTGAAAGCCTTTTATCCCGAGAAACCGCCATTTCCTTTCATGCACATTGACACCACGTGGAAATTTAAAGAAATGATCGAATTCCGCGACCGCAAAGCCAAAGAATTCGGGATCGAAATGATTGTCCACTCGAATGAGGAAGGTGTTAAGCAAGGAATCAACCCATTTGATCATGGTGCCGCGTATACCGATATTATGAAAACCCAAGCATTGAAGCAGGGATTGGACAAATACGGATTTACGGCTGCGTTTGGCGGCGGAAGACGTGACGAGGAAAAGTCGCGTGCGAAGGAGCGGATTTTTTCATTTCGGAATAAGAACCATGCGTGGGATCCGAAAAACCAACGGCCGGAAATGTGGAAGCTGTTCAACACAAAAATCAATAAAGGCGAGAGCATTCGCGTCTTCCCGTTATCCAACTGGACGGAAAAAGATATTTGGCAATACATTCGCAGAGAAAACATTGACATTGTGCCCCTCTATTTTGCCAAAGAAAGACCTGTCGTTAACCGCGACGGACATATCATCATGGTGGATGACGACCGGTTGAAGCTAGAGCCTCATGAACAAGTGGAAATGATGAAGATGCGTTTTCGCACGCTAGGCTGTTATCCGCTTACTGGCGGTATCGAGTCGGAGGCGGATACACTTGATGCCATTATAGAAGAAACTCTTGGCGCGGTTTCATCCGAACGGACAAGCCGGGTTATTGACCAGGAAGCGGCTGGTAGTATGGAAAGACGGAAACGGGAGGGCTATTTTTAATGAAAAGTCTGCTTAAATTTATTACATGCGGAAGTGTAGACGACGGCAAATCCACGTTAATCGGACATATGCTTTATGACGCGAAGCTGTTGTTCGCCGACCAAGAAAAAGCATTGGAGCTGGACAGCCGGCTCGGAAGCCGCGGCGGAAAAATCGACTATTCCCTGCTTCTTGACGGCTTGCTGGCTGAGCGTGAACAAGGGATAACGATAGACGTGGCGTATCGGTATTTTACGACGGATCACCGTTCATTCATTGTAGCGGACACGCCGGGACACGAAGAATATACCCGTAACATGGCGGTAGGCGCATCCTTTGCGGATCTTGCAGTGATTCTCGTAGACGCGACCAAAGGGGTCATTACTCAGACCAAGCGCCATGCCCGGATATGCGCACTCATGGGAATTAAGCATCTTGTATTAGCTGTGAACAAAATGGATTTGGTAGGCTTTGATCAAACGAAATTTGATGAGATCAAAGAAGATTTCTTCCGGACGACTGCCGAATTTCACCTTCAAAGCATCGAAGTGATTCCTGTTTCTGCCACGGAAGGGGATAACATTACCAAAAAATCGCAAAATACCCCTTGGTATGAGGGTCTTCCGTTGCTGTCGTATTTAGAAAATGTGGATGTCCATAATACCAACGACTTGAAGCAATTTATGATGCCCATTCAGCGTGTCTGCAGACCGGACCATACGTTCCGCGGCTTCCAAGGCCAGATTGAGACCGGGCATATCGCGGTCGGCGATGAGCTGACTACGCTGCCAAGCCGTGAGAGAGCGAAAGTCAAACGGATCTTAGTGACGGATCAAGACAGGGATTCGGCTCATGCCGGACAACCCGTAACTATTCAATTGGACCGGGAGGTCGACGTTTCGCGGGGCTGTGTTTTCACGAAGGACAACCAAATAACCGAGGCTGACAGTTTTACCGCGACGATTCTGTGGATGGATGATTCCGTTCTGACTCCGGGTAAAAACTATTTGGTCAAAGTAGGCACAAAAGTACTGCCCGGCACGGTAACGGCAATTACTCATAAGATCGATATTAATACTGGAAATACGGTGCCGGCTGATCAAATTGTCAAAAATGAATTGGCGAAATGTGAGTTTTCTTTAGCGGACAACATCGTTATTGATTCCTTTGAGCAATATAAAAGCATTGGCGGATTTATTCTGATCGATCGTGTAACCAATATGACATCCGCTTGTGGCGTTATCGACCAAGCCATTCAAAGATCCGAACGAGTGGCACAGCTGGATACGGAGATTACGAGAGAGGTTCGTGCTCAGCAAAAAGGACAAACCCCATTGACGCTCTGGTTTACCGGATCGGTTGCGGATCAATCGCCCCTTGCGAAGGAAGTCGAGAAACGTTTGGTATCGTCAGGCTACCATACTATGCTGCTAGAGAACCGCCAGGGAGAGCCGGCGCGGCGAGTGGCGGAAGTAGCCAAATTAATGAATGATGCGGGACTTATTGCATTGGTTTCTAATTCCTTGCATGAAAACGACCGGGCAACGGTGAGAGACATCCTCGGCAAAGAATATACGGAAGTGAATCTAGACGGTTCGTTCGCAGGCAGCTCGAGCACCGATGATGCAGCCGGAAACCCGGTAATCGAAATCGATACAAGCAGAACTTCTATCGAAGAAGCTGCTCGGGTTGTAGTTAGACGGATTACGAATTATGTAGTCAACTTGTAGACGCGTAAGCAAACCGATTGACGTTAGCGAAGTGGGTTTTGAAAAAAATAGTATCCCTGCATCATCGTAACCTAGTGATGCAGGGATATTTTTACATTGATAACATTTATTCGATCGGGGCACCCCGCAAAGTATCACATTTACTTCGAACCTAAAGCTCCACTTTGTGGGGTTATTTTGCGTCCGCGATAGGGTACCGGCATATGGATTACAATGTCCGGACAGCCCGGTTGATGATGGCGACCAGCTCGCTGCTATAAGTCTCCAGGTCGACTTTGCGGGTCAGAGCCGTGTTCAGCATATATTCTCCAATGCCGCCCTGAATCAGATTCGCCATGACGTCGATATGGAATGCACCAAACACCCCCTGCTCCTGTCCTTCACGCAGAATATGCTGCAGCTCCTTCATCAATGAATCCTCTTCATCGTCGCTTATCTTGTAGTACGGGATATCATCGGCCGTCCGGGCGTTAAAAATAATTTCCAGCAGTGCGGCGTTATGGGCGGGATGCGTACCTTGGTAGGCCAGACTCGCCGTAATAAAAGTACTTAGTTTCTCTTGCGGCGTATGTTCCTGACGCACACGGTTCAAAATATAAGTGGTGGACCTTTCCACAAGCTTCATCAGAAGATGGTTCATCAGATCGTTTTTATCGGCAAAATGATAGGAAATCAACGCTGTGCTGATCCCCGCTTTTTTTGCGATCTGAGCAAGGCTGGCTTTGACATAGCCGATCTCGTCCAAGGTCCGGATCGCTGCTTCAATAATCTGCTCACGCCGGGCTTCTGCGATAAATGAGGATTTGCCTTCGTCTTTCTTGTTCTCTTCCTTCATGGCCTCTCCTTATTGACTGTTGTTTGGGTTACTCCTTTTATTCAACACTCCTAGTAAAGCAAATGCTACCACAATGACGGGAATAATCAAATGCTTCGGCTCGCTGAACAGGCGGTCCCAGAACGGTTGAGCTTCTCCTTGAACCAAAGCAAGGACGCCGCGAATGAGGAGTATCATTAAATTGGTCATCAGCATAATCGGAATCAAAGACAACCCGCCTTTTAGTACGGACCAGCCGGAAGAACGGCCTGCTAAGAACAAGACTGCGGCCGCCAAACACAAGATCCCCGCCCCAGCCATGAACACGGCCTTGATCAGACCATGCCAAGCCAACCCGGATAACGCCATTTCGTGATATAGAAGCCAGCTATACCATAAGGCTCCTCCGCCTAGCGCTGAGCTCAGTACAGGAATCCATTTCAATAGCCAGACGGGGTTCTCGTTACTTGTCTTGCTTTCATTGCTGCTCATGCGAATCCCTCCATGATAGACAATTGATTATATGATCAAAAATTTGATCAATCGATCAATAAAATCATAACATCCTTGGACTCCCCGGTCAAGGAGACGAGTACCTATATGTATTCAAAAAAATAAAAAAGCCCTATGCCGCAAAGTCGGCAGGGCTATTGAGTCATGGCTGGTACTGCTGTAGATGCTTCTTCTCAAGCTAGGTGGATGGCTTGGTCGCTTCTTCCATAGCAAGCAAAATTCTGAACGCGTCCTCGTTCGATGGACCGCACATCTCTTCCGTTGGCCGCAAGCTGCCGCAAACGTCCGGACGCTCCGGTTTACCGAACAACAGGCATCGATTCTCTTCCGAAAGCTGGATGCACCGGACGCCGGCCGGCTTCCCCTCCGGCATACCGGGAATAGGGGATGAGATGGAGACGACGATACAGCATGCGGCACAGCCTGGCCTGCACTCCATAGAACAACAACTCCCTTCGCCTGATATGCCTATTATAGCAAAGGATGTACGGACAAGTCATAATGCAGACGGCTGAAAAGGAATCCTTTTTGGCCAGGAAGCCTGTGCAAGCGGTTGTACTTAAGAAAATAGTAAGCAAAACCATACGTAGTTGTTAAGATCACTCTGTTACATTGGTTATGGCTATTTCACGATGTGAGGAGGTTGTGACATGAAATGTGATGTTCAAGAAGTCAGTCAAGGCGGGGGCGGATGGATGTTTCCCGGCCGCTGGATCGGAGGCGCAGCGTTGGTTCTCGGGCCGCTGCTGCTCATGGCGGGAGTGCTGCTCCGGGTGAAATTCCATTTCTTTTTCCCCAATCAGCTTGAAGCAGTACGTACGCATCCGGTCCTAATGACGGTGTCCTACAGCCTTTTCTCCACAGGCACGGTGCTTATGTGGCCCGCTGTAATCATGCTTGTCGGGTTGATCCAGATCAAGCAGCGGGGTTGGGCGCTTTGGGGAGGCGTCTTTGCCGTATGCGGGTTGTTCGCCCGTACGTTTCATTCCGGTGTGGACCATCTTGCTTTTCAGCTCGTACGCCACCAAGGTCTTGATCCGGCAGTGAAGGCTGTGGCGGATTCCTATGGGGCGTTCCACATATTCAGCAGCTTGAATCTTGCCATTCTGCTTGGATGGATCGTGCTCGCTATTGGCGCTTATCGCGCAGGAACGCTCAATTTATTTGGTGCTGCCGCACTTGCCTTGATGTCAGGCCTTCCCTTGGGGGTGCTCAAAGGGACGACGCTGTTCTCGATTGTCGCAGCGGCAGGAGCATGCATTGCGCTTGTACCGTTGGGAATCCGGGTGCTCCGCGACGGGCCGATGCCGAAGGGGAGAACGGCGCTCGGTTGGATCGCAGGAGTACTGGCAGCGGGAGGCGCATTCTTTGCCATAGGCCAGCTGGGGTGAGTGAACGGCGGAAGTGCATGTCTGATAAATAAACTGAAAATTTGTAAAAAATATGATTGACAAACGAACCGTTATCGAATTAAATAATATACAAGTAAACACATTGGAATAATGAAGTATCGACCGGATAACTGGAGATACATCTGCCAAGGAGGCGGGTGTGTCTCTTTTTTTCTCTCAATTAGGAGGCTGATCACATGAACATTGAGAACATAGAAGCATTCGTCTATGTGATCCACTACAACAGCTTCAATAAGGCCGCTGACGCCTTGTTCCTGTCCCAGCCTTCCATCTCGGCCCGGATTCAGACGCTGGAGCGGGAGCTGGACGCCAAGCTGTTCGATAGGGAAGGGAGACATTTTACGTTAACGGAGAAAGGGAAGCAGTTCCTGCCTTACGCCCAGCAAATACTGCAGTCGCTGAAAAAAGGCAAGCAGCAGCTCCGGCAAATGAAAACGGCGCTGCACGAGGTGCGAATCGGCTGCACCGTCTCGGTATCGAATTATATTATTCCCCAAATCCTTCCTCTATTCAAACGAAAGTATCCGGATATCCAGATCAAGCTGATTACTGCGCCTAGCGAGGCGATCATGGAAAAAGTGCTTAATAAAGAAATTGAATTAGGGCTGGTGCGCAACATTACGCATCCGCATGTCGATTCCATCAAATTTTACGAAGATCCCATCAAGCTGTTTGTGTACGAGGACCATCCGTTTCGCCGAATGAACAGGGTGGATATTGAAGATGTTGCGGGTCAACCGCTTGTATTCTTCGAATGCGGTTCTCTGGACTGGATGAAGATTCACCGGTTGTTCGAGACGCTGGACCGTCCGCCGAACATAGAGTATCACATCGATAATGTGGAGACGGCCAAGAAATTGGTGCTGCAAAAAATGGGGATCGGCTTCCTGCCGGCCTTATCGGTTGCTCAGGAATGCAGGGAAAAGCAGCTATTCCCTATCGATGTAGCCTCCCTTGCCAGCCTGTCGCTGCGGACGAATCTGATCGCTCTCAAGGGAGAATGCTCGGACATGTATAAGACCATTCTCGATGTCGGCAAAGAGCTGCATGTGGAGGCGGCGGTAAGATAGATTTGTTCTATTGAAGAATAGAAAAGCCTTATTATCTGGCCCGTTGACGCTCTATAGGCTCGATGATAAGCTTTATCCATGGATGAAAACCAAGCAATCCAATAGGAAATATTGTTTATAAAAATGCGGGAGTGAGGTGTGGAACGTGGGACTGAAGCTAAGCATATTGGATCAAAGTCCAATCGGCGAGAACGAGACGGCGGAGAAAGCGTTTCGCCATACGATTGAGCTAGTAAAGAAGGCCGAAGAGCTCGGCTATTACCGATTCTGGGTATCGGAGCATCACGATTCGGATAACGTGGTCGGATCGTCTCCGGAAGTGCTGATCTCCCATCTGCTGGCGCATACCCGGACGATCCGCATCGGTTCCGGCGGTGTCATGCTGCAGCATTACAGCCCCTATAAGGTAGCGGAAAATTTCAATGTGCTATCGGCGCTGGCACCCGGCAGGGTGGATCTTGGCATAGGGAGGGCTCCCGGAGGACTTCCCCGATCTACAAGAGCATTGCAGCAAGGTGAAGATGCTTCAGCCAAACCGCTTGAAGAGAAGTTGATCGAGCTGGAGCAGCATTTACACCGGAAGCTTCCGGAGGATCATCCGAATTACGGAGTAAAGGCAATACCGCATCCGGAACAGCCGGCCTCTCTCTATTTGCTCGGGACCAGCGTATCCAGCGCGCAATTGGCGGCAAAGACCGGCATTCCGTACGTATTCGCGCAATTTATAAACGGGGATGAAGCGGCGATTCGGGAATCGCTCGACACGTACCGGAAGCAGTTCAATACAGAGGGATCCGTTGTTGCCGGCGCAGCCGCCGCCCGTACACAAGCGCTGCTGGCCGTCTCTGTGATCGTAACGGATACGGATGAGGAGGCCAAAGAGCTTGCCGTTGATTCCAAGCATGTGAAGATCCATTTGGCAAGCGGCCGGACCATTAACGTAAAGACGCTGGAGGCGGCGGAGGAATACGGCCGGCAGACCGACGAGCCTTTCACCGTAGAGGTGAAGGATGCTCCGATCATTCATGGATCCAAAGAAACCGTCCGCAAGCGGCTTCTGGAGCTGCAGCAAATATATGAAGTCGATGAGCTGATCATCGTGGCGGCTATGAAAGGCTTCGATAAGCGGCTTCATGCGTATGAGCTGCTGCACGAGGCGTTTTCGCAACAAACCGTCTGAAGCAGCTGTGCGAACCATATTGTGAATCGATAGTGTGAAACAATTTGTTGTGAAACAACTGAATGAACAAATCATGGGAGGAATATACGATGTCCAAACAAAGACAAATCAAATTCGGAGCGATTATTCATGGAGTGGGGGGCAACATGTCGGCTTGGCGTCATCCGAAAGCGGTAGCGGACGCAAGCGTCAACTTCGAATTTTACAAGGAGCAGGCGCAAAAAGCGGAAGCAGGCAAATTCGACCTCGTATTTATCGCCGACGGCTTATACATTAACGAAAAATCGCTGCCGCACTTCTTGAACCGTTTCGAGCCGATTACGATCTTATCCGCTCTGGCTGCGGTAACCTCCCGCATAGGGCTCGTCGGAACGTTGTCGACCTCGTACAGCGAGCCGTTCACCGTCGCGAGACAATTCTCCTCGATTGACCATATCAGCCACGGCCGGGCGGGCTGGAATGTCGTCACCTCTCCGTTGGAAGGGTCGGCGCTGAACTTCAGTAAAGCCATCGAAGAGCATCCGGATCATCCGAAGCGGTACCGGATTGCCACCGAATATTTGCAGGTGACCAAAGGGCTGTGGGATTCGTGGGAAGACGATGCTTTCGTTCGGGATAAAGAGTCAGGAGTGTTTTTCGATCCGAGCAAGCTGCACCGGCTCGACCATAAGGGAGAATTTTTCTCGGTTCAAGGCCCGTTGAACATCGCCCGCTCGAAGCAAGGGCAGCCGGTCATTTTCCAGGCGGGATCGTCGGAGGACGGCAAAAACCTTGCGGCCAAAGAGGCAGACGCCATCTTCACCGGTCATCCGACATTGGCGGATGCTCAGAAGTTTTATCAGGATGTGAAGAGCAGAGCGGCAGCATTCGGACGTTCGCCGGAGGACATCGTCATTCTGCCCGGCATCAGTCCTATTATCGGGCAAACCGAGGAAGAAGCGGAGCGCAAATATCAGGAAATCGTCGAGCTGGTGACGATCGACAAGGCGCTGGACTACCTCGGCAGATATTACGATCACCATGACTTCACGCAATATCCGCTGGATGAACCGTTCCCTGATCTCGGCGATATCGGGAAGAACAGCTTCCGCAGCACGACGGACCGGATTCGGCGCGAAGCGCAGGAGCGGGGATTGACGCTGCGTCAGGTGGCGTTACGAGAAGCGACACCGAAAACACAGTTCATCGGGACGCCGGAGCGCGTGGCGGATTTGGTGCAGGAATGGTTCGAAGGCCACGGAGCGGACGGCTTTATCGTCGGATCGGCCGTGCCGAACGGGCTGAACGATTTTGTCGATTATGTGGTGCCGATTTTGCAGGATCGGGGCATTTACCGTACGGAGTACGAAGCCGATACGCTGCGCGGCAATTTGGGCCTGCCATTCCCGATCAACCGGTATGCGAAGGAAGCCGTGACCAAGTAACGGACAGACGAAGCGAAAGGGGAGTTTACGATGGCACAAGAACAACGGCAACGAAAGCTGAAATTCGGAGCGGGGCTTCGCGGACCGGGAGGCAATATGGCCGGCTGGAGGCATCCGGATGCGGTGGCGGACGCCAGCACGAATTTCGAATATTATACGAGGCTGATTCGGAAGGCGGAGGAAGGGAAGCTGGACTTCGCGTTCATTCCCGACGGGCTCTTCATTAACGAGAAGTCGATCCCGTTCTTTCTGAACCGGTTCGAGCCGGTGACGATCTTGTCGGCGCTGGCTGCGGTCACGTCGCGCATCGGCTTGGTCGCCACGCTGTCAACCTCATACAGCGAGCCGTTCAACGTAGCGAGGCAGTTCGCCTCGCTCGATCAGATCAGCGGCGGCCGTGCGGGCTGGAACGTCGTGACGTCTCCGCTGGAAGGCTCGGCGGCGAACTACAGCAAAGCCGAGCACCCCGCTCACGAGAAGCGGTACCGCATCGCATCGGAGTTTCTTCAAGTCGCCAAGGGATTGTGGGACTCGTGGGAGGAAGATGCGTTCGTTCGCGACAAAGAAACCGGCGTCTTTTTTGACCCGGCCAAACTGCATCGATTGAACCATCAAGGAGAGTTTTTCTCCGTGCAGGGTCCGCTCAATATCGGCCGGTCCGCACAAGGGCGCCCGGTTGTGTTCCAAGCAGGCTCCTCGAACGACGGGCGGGATTTGGCGGCGCGGGAAGCGGACGGCGTCTATACGAACCCGGAAGGCCTGGAGCAGGCGAAGGAGTTTTATCGCGATGTGAAGCAGCGTGCGGTGGCCTACGGCAGGTCGCCTGACGATATCGTTATTTTGCCGGGACTCATCCCGATCATTGGAGCGACGGAAGAGGAGGCGGAGCGCAAATATCAGGAGGTTGCGGGGCTTGTGACCATAACGGATGCGCTCAACTTTCTCGGGCGGTTCTTCGATCACCACGATTTCTCCCAATATCCGCTCGATGAGCCGTTCCCGGAGCTCGGTGAGATCGGCAGCAACAACTTCCGGAGCACGACGGACAACATCAAGAGACTGGCCAAGGAACGCCGGTTGACGCTCCGCCAAACCGCTCTCGAAGTGACGACGCGCCGGAGCGAATTCAGCGGGACCCCGGAGCAGGTAGCCGACCGTATCCAAGACTGGTTCGAGCAAGAGGCGGCGGACGGATTTATTCTCGGCGAGGCTTACCCGGGCGCTCTGCATGATTTCGTCGATCAAGTCATCCCAATCCTGCAGCAGCGCGGGTTGTTCCGGACGGAATACGAAGCAGCTACGCTGAGAGGGAATTTAGGGCTGTCTTACCCGGTTAATCGGTATGCTCAGTCTCAGGAGCACCAATCAATTTCGTAACGAGAGCGGAGTGGACCTCATGTTAAAATCTGTGCATCATTGGATGAAATATATCGCATTGGCTTCTATCCTTATGCTTGTCTTGTCAGGCTGCGCCAAAGACAGCGGAGTGACGGCGACCGGGAGCGCCACGGACGGCAAGCCCGTGCAGGGCGGCGAGCTGAGCTTCGCGCTGGCGACGTCTCCCGATACGCTGGATCCGCACCGCAGCGGATTGGCCGTAGCGGTCCGGGTCATCCGGACGATCTACGACAATCTGGTCGTCCAGCTGCCGGATAACACGATCAAGCCGTGGCTCGCCACCGAATGGTCGATTTCGCCCGACGGCAAGAGCTACACGTTCAAGCTGCGCAAGGACGTGAAGTTCCACGACGGAACGCCGTTCAATGCAGAAGCGGTCAAGTTCAATTACGACCGCATCATTAATCCGGAGACGAAGGCGGCGAACGCGCTTGCGCTGCTCAGACCTTACAAATCGGCGGAAGTCATTGACGAATACACGGTCAAATTAAATCTGGAAACGCCGTCCGCCGCCTTCTTGGGCAATTTGAGCCAGGCGCTGCTCGGGATCGTCTCCCCGACAGCCGCAAAAAAGTATGGCGACGACTTCGGCAAGCATCCGGTCGGTACCGGGCCGTTCTCGTTCGTCAAGTGGAACGAGAATGCGGATATTCAGGTTGCCAAAAGTCCCGAATACAATTGGGCGCCTGAGCTCGTGTCCAACAAGGGGCAGGCTTACTTGGATAAAATCACGTTCAAAATCGTACCGGAGGAAGCGACGCGTCTCGGCAGCGTACAGAGCGGTCAAGTGCTTGCCGTAGAAACGGTGCCGCCGCAAAATGTCGTAACGCTTAAGAACGATCCGAAAACGCAGCTTCTTCAAGCCAATACGGTCGGGCTGCCGTATACGTTATTTTTCAACCTGCGGCGTCCTCCCTGGAATGACGTGAAGGCCAGACAGGCGGTACAGGCGGCGCTGGATGTCGACGCTATCGTCAAGACGCTGTACCTGGGGACGTACCAGCGGGCCTGGTCGGCACTGACGCCCGGCATATTCGGTTACGACGCGTCGCTCGAAAACTCGTTCAAGCAGGACCTTCCCAAAGCGAACCGGCTGCTCGATGAGCTGGGCTGGGTGAAGGGAGCGGACGGCATCCGCGAGAAAGGCGGGAAAAAGCTGACGCTCCATTACGTAGACGCGTCGCCAAACCGCGAGAAGCGCAACGATATTGCCGTTATCGTGCAGCAGCAGTTGAAGCAGGTCGGCATATCCGTAGAGATTGAGATTACAAAGGATGTCGCCAACGTCGTTTACAAGAACGGCGCCCATGATTTATACGGCAACAGCCAGGTCAATTCCGACCCGGATGCGCTGAAAAACTTTTACCGCACGCAGGATCCTAATGCTACCAGACTCACAATCGCAGGCTTAGCCGATCCGGCGTTGGATCAATTGCTGGATCAAGGGACCTACGAGCAGGATCCGGCGAAACGTGAAGCCATTTATAAGAAAGTGCAGCGATATTTGCATGACAACGCGGTCATCATTCCGATTTATGTATTCCCGTATACAGTGGCGGCTTCCAAAAGCGTCAAGGGCTTGAAGTTCGATTCACTCGGCTATCCGCTGTTTAACGATGTATCGATTCAAAAATAAGTCGAAGGAGTAGATGGAAATGGCTAAATCGATGCTGGAAAGGCTGATTACTTCGCTGCTTGTCATCATCGGATCGATGGCGCTCGTGTTTTGCATCATTTACGTCCTCCCCGGGGACCCGGTGCTGTCAATGCTCGATCCGGCTTCCGCTACTCCGGAGATGATCGCCAACCTGCGCCAGCAACTGGGGCTGGATCAGCCGTTCTACGTGCAGTTCGGCAGCTATTTCGCCGATGTTATGCGGGGCGACTTCGGCAGATCTATGATCAACAGCGATCCCGTGCTGCCGAAGATCATCACGCACTTTCCGGCTACGCTCGCGCTGACGCTGGCCAGTACCGCCATATCGGTTATATTCGGGGTGCTGCTGGGCGTGCTGTCGGCCATTCACCGGGACCGCTGGATCGATGTGATTGCCCGGCTGGTCGGCTTGTTCGGCATCTCCATGCCGACATTCTGGTCCGGCATTCTGCTCATCCTCATCTTCTCCGTGTCTCTCGGGTGGTTCCCGGCCATGGGCTCGGATGGGCTGGCGACGCTAGTTCTGCCTGCGCTTACGCTTGGCATCGTGGGGGCCGGCTTCATCGTCCGCATGGTCCGCAACAGTATGCTGGAAGTGATCAACGAGCCGTTTATCGTGACGCTGCGGGCTAAGGGAGTCTCGGAGAAGCTCGTCATGTACCGCCACGCCCTGCGCAATGCGCTGATTCCGGCCATCACGGTCATAGGTATACACATCGGGGATCTGATGGCGGGAACGGTCGTTGTCGAAACGGTCTTTTCGAGGCAGGGGATCGGAAGGGTGATCGCCGACGCGATCATGGCCAAAGACTTACCGGTCGTGCAGGGCGTTGTCTTTTTCTCGGCAATCGTCTATGTACTGGTGAATCTGCTCGTGGACATTTCGTATTCGTTCATCGATCCCAGGGTCAGACGCTCCCAATAGGCTAACGAGCAGCCGTTGCAAGTTTATGCATCATCGCGAACATTGAACGACCATTAGGAGGGATTTGAACATGAAGGAAGTGGTAACCGCCGGGACGTATTCGCCCGCCAGTAAGCTCCGGAAAGCGGATACGGCAATCCGCAGACGGCCTGCCGTATCGGAGCTGTTCGTATTCGGCGCGGGGCTTGTGGTACTGTTCATGATTTTATGCGCCGTCATACCGTCCGTAATTGCCCCGTATCCGCCGACGCAAATGTTTACGGACCGCATATTGCAGGGGCCGAGTGCAGCCCATTGGTTCGGGACGGATTATTTCGGCAGAGACGTATTCAGTCTCGTCGTCCACGGAAGCCGGGACTCGCTGTTTATCGGCGTCGCGTCCGTGCTGGCCGGCGTCTTGCTGGGCGGAGCGATCGGCGCTCTGTCCGGCTACATCGGCGGTTTTCTCGATGCGGCATTGATGCGATTTATCGACGTTTTGATGACGATACCGGGCATCCTGCTCGCACTGGCTATTGCAGCCGCACTCGGACCGCACTTGTTCAATATCGTGTTCGCGGTAGCCGTATCGGCCGTTCCGGGTTATGCAAGAGTGATGCGGGGACAGATAATGAGCATCAAAAGCCGGCCATACATTACCGCATCGCAGTCCATAGGCACGTCCCGGCTGCGGATGTTCTGGTGGCACGTGCTTCCGAACGCGTGGTCTCCGCTCCTCGTTATGGCGACGATCGGGCTGGGCTCTGCGATTCTGATAGGCTCCGGGTTAAGCTTTCTCGGACTCGGGGTGATCAAGGAGGTTCCGGATTGGGGCGCTCTGCTCTCCCAAGGAAGAGGCTACTTGACCGTCGCCTGGTGGATAGCAACCTTCCCGGGACTCGCGATTACCTTGTTCGTGCTCTCCATCAATTTGCTGGGAGATAAATTCCGGGATGCTGCGGATCCCAAGAAAAGCAGGGAATAGCAGGGGGGACAGCGATGAAACAGCTTTTGGACATTCAGCAATTGTCGGTAGACTTCGCGACGAAGAGCGGGGCGCTTACGGCGTTAAGCGACATCTCTCTGCACATCCGTCCCGGTGAAACGGTATGCCTGGTAGGGGAATCGGGGAGCGGCAAGACGATCACCTCCAAGTCGGTGATGCGGTTAATCGATTACGAGAACGGCAAAATTACCGGTGGAAGCATTGTACTGGACGGCACGGACTTGACGGCTTTGCCGCAAAAGGAATTGAAGAGCTTGCGCGGGAAAAAGATGGCGATGGTGTTCCAGGAGCCCATGGCGGCTTTCGACCCGGTATTTACGATCGGCAGTCAGATCATGGAAGTGATTCTGGAGCATAAGCTTGGGAGCAAGCAGCAGGCTTACGAACGCGCCGTTCATTTGCTTCGAAGGGTGGGCATCCCCGAGCCGGAGCTGCGGATGAAGCAGTATCCGAACGAGTTGTCGGGAGGGATGCTCCAGAGGGCAATGATCGCCATGGCTCTGGCGTGCGGCCCTGAGCTGCTGATCGCCGATGAGCCTACGACGGCGCTGGACGTCACCATTCAGGCGCAAATTTTGCAGCTGCTGAAGGAGCTTCAAGCGGAATATCGCATGGCTATTCTGCTGATTACCCACGATATGGGCATTGCGGCGCAAATGGCGGACCGGATCATCGTCATGTATGCCGGGAGCATCGTGGAGCAGGCAACGGCCCGGCAGCTCTTCGAGCAGCCGCATCATCCTTATACGAGAGGACTGCTTCAGTCCATCACGACGTTGGACAGCGAACGCGGGTCCAAATTGTTTTCGATAGAAGGCGCGATCCCGAACCTGTCGGAACTCCCGCCAGGCTGCCGGTTTCATCCACGCTGCCCCTTTGCGACGGACCGGTGCTCGAAGGATAGCCCTCCTTTGTTTCCCGTAGGAGGAAGGCAGACCGCTTGCTGGTACGCCGGTGAGCTGGTCCAGCGGGAGGATTGGTACCGCCCGGCTGCGATACCGGCAGAGGATGAGCCGGAGCCGAAGCAGCAAGGGCCGGAACGGACGGCGGCTGCAGCCGATCGGGATCTGCTCCCGGATGAAGCGCCGGGCAAGCCGGATCACCTATGGGAGATCCATAACCTCAGCAAATATTATCCGGTTAACAAAGGCTGGCTGAACCGGAACGGTTCATACATTCGGGCAGTGGACGACGTATCGTTCACGATCGCCAAAGGCGAAACGTTCGGTCTCGTAGGCGAGTCCGGCAGCGGCAAATCGACGCTGGGAAGGCTGCTCCTGCAGCTGGAGAAGCCTACGGCCGGCAAGGTGCTGTTCCAAGGCAGCGAGCTGACTACGCTCGGAGCGTCCGGTCTTCAGGAAGCGCGCAAGCATATGCAGATGATATTCCAGGACCCGTACGGCTCGGTGAATCCGCGCTGGAAGGTTGGGGATATCATCGGGGAGCCTCTGCGCGTTCACGAATCGCTGAATCGGGAGGAGACACGCAGTCGGGTGGAGCAGCTTCTGGAATCGGTCGGGTTGAATCCGGCCTGGTATGACCGGTATCCGCATGAATTTTCGGGCGGACAGAGGCAAAGAATCGGCATTGCCCGAGCCATCGCGCTGCGGCCGCAGTTTCTGCTTGCGGACGAGGCGGTATCGGCGCTGGACGTATCCGTACAGTCGCAAATCGTCAATTTGATGCAGGACCTTCAGGACCGGCTGGGACTGACCTACTTGTTCATTGCCCACGGTTTGAATATCGTAAGGCACATTTCGGACCGCATCGGCGTCATGTACCTCGGCAAGCTCGTAGAAATCGCTCCGAGCGAGGAGCTGTTCCGGCATCCGGCGCATCATTATACGCGGGGGCTGATCGCTTCCATCCCTGTCGCCGATCCGGCCCGGAAGCGCGAGACGATATCCGTTCAAGGGGAGATACCGTCCCCGTCCAATCCGCCTTCGGGCTGCCGCTTCCATACGCGGTGCCCTGCAGCGACGGACAGATGCCGGCAGCAGCAGCCCGAGTGGCAGGAAATCGGCCCGGGGCACTGGACAGCGTGCCATCATCCGGCCTAGCGCACTTCGTTCGGGATGGGGACAGAGGTCCTGCATCCCTTGGGCTAGGGCATACCCTAACGCATCCGGCGCTCGGAACATTGGATTCATTGTAATTTCCGGCTAGCTGTACACCATTCGGATGTAGACAATTGCTGCTTTAAATCCAATTATTCCGGTTGGTTAACAAAGAATAAATCGATCGATTGTTGAAAAGGGAGAGGGTATTCGTATGAAAAAGAGAGGCATTGCAGCATCCGTATTAGCTTTATTATTCATTGCAGCAGGCTGCGGGACGGCCCCGGCCGGCAAAGACGCAGCATCGGGAACAGCATCCACCACTGCTTCGGCAGGCGCTGCCAATGCTCCGAAGGTACAAAAAATCGTCGTCGGCACCGGAACCCAGTTTCCGAACATCTGCTTCATCGACGACAAAGGAAATTTGACCGGGTACGATGTCGAGCTCGTCAAGGAAATCGACAAGCGATTGCCGGAATACGAATTCGAATTCAAGACGATGGATTTCTCCAACCTGCTGTTAAGTCTGGAGACAAAAAAGATTGATTTTATCGCGCATCAAATGGAAGTGAACAAGGAACGGCAGGAGAAGTTTCTGTTCAATGACGAGGCCTACAATATTTTTCCGAACAAGGTTGTCGTTCATAAGGACCGTAACGATATTCAATCCATAGACGATCTGAAAGGCAAGAAGGTGATCGTAGGTGCTACGAGCAACGCTTCGGTTCTCGTGCAGGACTATAATAAAACGCACGACAATGCGATTCAAATCGTCTATTCGGGAAGCGGAGGCACGAACGATGTCATCGCCCAGCTGAAGGCGGGCCGGGTTGACGCTACGATCAGCACGCAATTTGCCGTGGATCAACGCAATGCAACCGCCGATGCGCAGCAAAAAACGGTAGGCCCGGCCATATCCAATTCGAAGGTGTATTTTATACTCCGCAAAGAAGGAACCGATCTGAAAACGAAAATCGACGAGACGCTGAAATCGATCAAGAAAGACGGCACCTTGTCCAAATTAAGCACCAAATGGCTCGGAGCAGACTATACGGTGTCGGAATAACCGTTCGGAAAGGGCAGCGCGATGGGCAAAGCGTTCGATATTCAATTGGTGGGAGTGTTCCTGCCCAAGCTTTTATCTTATTTGCACATTACCCTGTTCATACTGGCCGCCTCCTTGCTGATCGGTTTGGCCGTAGGCTTTCTCATTGCCATTCCGAGATTGTACCGGTGGCCGGTGCTTAACAGAGTAATTATGATCTATGTGTCATTCATAAGGGGAACGCCGATTATCATTCAAATGTTCCTCGTCTATTACGGTCTCCCCGAGCTGCTGAAGTGGTTCCGGCTCGATGTGACGGACGTGGAGGCCATCGTATTCGTCATCATTACTTACGGACTTCATATAGGAGCTTATGTGTCCGAAATCGTCCGCTCCTCCGTCAACAGCGTGGACCGGGGGCAGCTCGAGGCCGCCTATTCGACGGGAATGACAGGCAAGGATGCGTTCGTGCGCATTGTGCTGCCTCAAGCGATGGGGATTGCCTTGCCGAACTTCGGCAACCTGGTCATCTCCAGCATGAAGGATACGTCGCTCGCGTTCTCGCTAGGCGTAATGGATATGGTCGGCAGGGCGGAAACGCTGTTTACGACGAACCATTTTCTCGAAATTTATTTGGCGCTAGCGATCATCTACTATACGATATGCATTGCGCTGGAATGGCTGTTCGCCGTAGCGGAGCGCCGATTGCTGAGGCATGAAAGGAAGCTGGCCGCAGGTCCGACTGGAGGGGTGACTTATAACGCTTGATCCCTTATTTATCATAGAAGCCTTTTGGGACATTTTGGAGGCGCTGCCGCTCACGTTATTTATTTCGATCATCCCTTTGCTGTTCGGATTTGTGATCGGCACGGCGATAGCCTTGGTAAGAATTTACAAGGTGCGGTATATCCATTGGATAGCAAGCTTTTACGTGTCCTTCATCCGGGGCACTCCGCTGCTGCTGCACATTATGATTATTTATTTCGGCCTGCCGATGCTGTTCGACTATTTGGCGGAGCTGTACGGCTGGGGGTTCCGCTCGAAGTCGATTCCGCTAGTTACCTTCGTGCTGATCGCGTTCTCGATCAATTCCGGCGCTTACATGTCCGAGGCGATCCGTTCCGGTATTTTGTCGGTATCGAGCGGTCAAATGGAGGCTGCCTACTCGGTCGGGATGACGACGGCGCAAGGGCTGAGGCGCATTGTCATTCCGCAGGCGCTGATGGCGAGCTTGCCGAATTTGCTTCATAAATTTGTCGGGCTGCTGCACGGTTCTTCGCTCGCGTTCACTATTTCCCTGCAGGAGCTGAACGGCAAAGCCAACATTGTGGCGACTTCGAACCTGAAATTTCTCGAGGCGTTTATTGCTGCCGCATTGATTTATTGGGCGCTGACGTTCGCTGCGGAGAAGGTGACGTACATGCTGGAGCGCCGTTTGAATGTTTATAACCGGGGAGGAGTCGTATGATCGAGCTGAAAAACATCCGGAAGACGTTCGGAAAGCAGGAGGTGCTGAAAGGAATCGATCTGACGGTCAGCAAAGGGGACGTTGTAGTCATCCTCGGGCCGAGCGGTTCCGGTAAAACGACGCTGCTCCGCTGCATTAATTTCCTGGAGCGGCCGAATGATGGGGAGGTGGCCATAGGAGACTTCCGCGTTTCCTGCAAGCACCCGAGCAAAACGGACATTTTGACGGTGCGCCGAAAAACGGCGATGGTGTTCCAGCATTACAATCTGTTCAAGCACAAGACGGTTGTGGAAAATGTCATGGAAGGTCTCGTCGTCGTGCAAAAGCTCCCGAAGGAGGACGCCCGGGAGAAAAGCCTGAAAATGCTGGAGAAGGTGGGCTTGTCGCATAAGGTGGACGCATATCCCGTCGAGCTGTCCGGCGGACAGCAGCAGCGGGTGGGCATCGCACGAGCGCTGGCGCTGAATCCCGAGGTGATCTTGTTCGACGAGCCGACTTCCGCTCTCGATCCGGAGCTTGTCGGTGAAGTGCTATCCGTCATCCGCAAAATCGCCCACGAGGGCGTGACGATGATTGTGGTGACTCATGAAATGAGCTTCGCACGAGACGTTTCCAACCATGTCGTCTTCATGGATGACGGCAAAATTGTAGAGGAAGGGAAGCCGGACGATATTTTTGCCCGGCCCAAAGAGGAGAGGACGAAGCAATTCTTGAAACGAATTACCCCGGAATGGAGCTATGTCATTTAGATTGAAACGATTTTGCTGGGAAAAGGTTCGGAGGTGTGCCGATTGAGCGAGGTTTACCGGTTGGCCCGGCCGGAGGATGCAGAAGAGGTGCTGCGAATCATCCGCGGAGCCTATGCGTCCCTTGAGCGTCTGGGTATAGAATTTCGTGCCGTCCATGCCGATTTGGCCATGGTCAGAGACAATATTATTCATCATTCCTGCTTTGTCCTTTTTCAAGGCGATGCGATGACGGCAACCATCTCCTTACGGTCGCTGGAAGAAGTGACGGAATATCCTTTTTTGTACTGGTTCGCCGTCGATCCGCTTGTAAATGGCCGGGGTGTCGGCACGAAGCTGCTGACGTTTGCGGAGGAAACGGTCGTAAGGGATACGATGGGAGCCCCTGCCGTTACTTTGGCGACATCGCTAAAGCATCCTTGGCTGCTGCCGATGTATGAACGGAGAGGCTACGAGCGCTTTTACGAGCGGGAATTGGGGAAGGACGACAAGCTAGTATTTCTAAGTAAGCGACTGCTGCCTGAGGCGCAAACCATTTTATCCTAGGAGGACGGTCTTATGAGTCAACAAGTGATCGATCTTGTACCGTATACGAACACGTATCACCAATTAAAGGCTGCTGTAGAAGGATTATCGGAGGAGCAGCTGAAATTCAAGCCGGCGCCCGACAAATGGAGCGTTACCGAGGTGCTGTCCCATCTGGCGGATCACAGTATCGTATTCTCGTTTCGCATCCGCAAAGTGATCGCGGAGACCGACGTTCAGCTGGCGGCTTTTCAGCAGGACCCATGGGTCGCCCATTCCAAAGCCAATGAAGGGTCGGCTGCGGATATTTTGGACGTGTTCGGTGCGCTGCTGGCCTATAACAGCCTGCTCTTTAAACGGCTGTCCGCTGCCGATTGGCACAAATCGGGGGTGAATGGGAAAGGGGAAACGGTCACGCTCGAGGACTCCTTGCTGGCCTTTGTTCGCCACGTACAGACGCATTTGGGCCAGATTGAGCGGATCAAGAGTGCGCTGCAATGAGCGTTACCGATGTAACGAATTGGCTGACGGAACCATGGCTGGAGCATTCGAGAGCGTTGTACCCGAAATTGGTCGAGTTTCGCCGCGATCTGCACCGGCACCCCGAATTATCGATGCAGGAAGTAGAGACGACTCGCAAAATAAGGGAATTTTTGGAAAATGAATCGATAACCATCCTTCCTCTTGATTTGCCTGTGGGTGTCTTGGCCGAAATCAAGGGAGCTTATCCCGGGCCGACGATTGCGCTCAGAGCCGATATCGACGCGCTGCCGGTCCAGGAGGAGACCGGATTGCCGTATGCTTCTACGGTGAGCGGCAAAATGCATGCCTGCGGGCATGATTTTCACACGGCTGCGATTCTCGGCGCCGCCGTGCTGCTGAAGAAGCACGAGAGGCTCTTGCACGGCAGCGTGCGGCTCTTGTTTCAGCCCGCCGAAGAGAAGGGGACCGGAGCGCAGGCGATGATAGAAGCCGGAGCGCTGGAGGGCATCGCAGCGATCTTCGGCATGCACAACAAGCCGGACCTGCCGGTAGGCACGATCGGCTTGGCGCCCGGCCCGCTGATGGCGAGCGTCGACGGCTTCAAGATCAAGGTGCGCGGCAAAGGGGGCCATGCCGCCGTACCGGATGCCGCCATCGATCCAATCGTGGCGGCAAGCGCTATCGTCGGCGGCATCCAGACGGCCGTGAGCCGCAACACGAGCCCGTTCGACCGCGTCGTCGTGAGCGTATGCAGCTTCCACGCGGGTACGACGTGGAACGTGATCCCGGACACGGCCGTGCTCGACGGCACGGTGAGGACGTTCCGCCCGGAGGTGAGGCACGAGATGCCGGACCGGCTGCAGCGTATCGCGACGGGGATCGCCGCAGGCTACGGTGCTTCCGTCGAGCTGAGCTGGTATTCGGGCATTCCGACGGTGAATAACGATGCAGCCGCCGTAGACATTGTCCGTGAAGCGGCCGACGGCTTGCGGTTGACGGTCGTGGACGCAGTACCTTCCGCCGGGGGAGAGGATTTCGCGCATTATCAGGAGAAGATCCCCGGCTGCTTCCTGTGGATGGGGACGGGCGGAACGGAGGAGTGGCACCACCCGAAATTTACACTGGATGAGGAGGCGCTGATTCCGGGAGCGGCATTATTCAC
Source organism: Paenibacillus sp. NPDC056579 (assembly GCF_042793215.1). Classification (NCBI taxonomy): domain Bacteria; kingdom Bacillati; phylum Bacillota; class Bacilli; order Caryophanales; family Paenibacillaceae; genus Paenibacillus; species Paenibacillus sp. NPDC056579. The sequence continues at coordinate 211,331 of NZ_JBHTVD010000010.1, read as the reverse complement.
GTTGACGGCGGTTCACGGGCTGCACAAAGTGAAGGCGGAGTAAGGGGGAACTTCATGGGAAGCTTGAAGCTGATTACAATTCGGGATGCAGGAGCTGCGGATGAGGAAGCGGTCCGTCAATTGATGCTCGGTGCGTACGAGCAATATGCTGCCGTGCTGCCTCCTGCCCGCTGGGAAGCGTACCGGGAGTCCATCGCAAGCTCTGCGCACGGCGACGGTCCCATTGCCCGGATCGTTGCCGAAATAGAGGGGGAAATCGTCGGCAGCGTGCAGCTGTTCGACTCCTCCTTGGCGGCTTACGGCAGGCCTGAGCTGGATATCCGGTCACCGATTATCCGGCTGTTGTCGGTATCGCCTCAGTCCCGGGGATTGGGAATTGCTACGGAGCTTATTAAGGAAAGCGTTCGCCGCTGCCTGGCGCTGAAAGCCTCAGCGCTGCATTTGCACACGTCCGACATGATGCAATCCGCCGTAAGGCTGTATGAAAGGCTGGGCTTTGAACGCGCGGCGGACAAAGATATCCGCAACGGAGACGCTTTGATCAAAGGGTATCGCCTGCTGCTGAACGAATCGATTTTGCTGCAATGGCAGGAAAGGCTGGTAGGGCAGGAAGCAGCGCATCCAAGGACGGGTGGAGAACAATGACGATAGCGGATCTAGCGTATCCCCTGTTTGACTATATAGATTCATTGGAAGAGGAGCTAATATCCATCCGCAGAGAGCTGCACCAGCATCCAGAGCTGTTGTTCGATGTTCACCGGACATCGGCCCGTGTTGCCGAATTGCTGGAGCAATGGGGACTCGAGGTGCGAAGGCACGTTGGAAAGCACTTCGGAATGGGCGTCGTCGGTATCCTTAAGGGAGAACGGCCTGGCCGCACCGTCCTGCTGCGTGCGGATATGGACGCGCTTCCGATCCACGAGGAGAACGATTTGCCGTATCGTTCCCGCCTCGACGGCAAGATGCACGCGTGCGGGCATGATGTGCATACAACGATGCTGCTAGGCGCAGCCAATGCGCTTAGCCGATTCAAGGAGCACCTGAGGGGAACCGTCAAGTTCGTCTTCCAGCCGGCCGAAGAAGGCGCCAAGCCGAGTCCGCTGGACGGGAGACTGATCAGCGGCGGGCGGGACATGGTGGAAGCCGGCGTGCTGGACGGGGTGGACCTATGCTACGCCCTGCACGTATGGCCGGAGCTTCCCGTCGGCACAATCGGTGTACATTCGAAATATGCGATGGCGGCCTCGTCCCATTTCACGGTCGAATTTCAAGGCGTTACCGGTCATCACAGCACGCCGCAGTTGGCTGTCGATGCGATCCTTATGGTCTCTCAGTTCATCACCGAGATGAAGGTGATGATGGCGTCGGAGATCAATCCGCTGGAGCCGGCCGTATTGTCGTACGGCACCCTGCATGCAGGGACGGCGATCAATACGATTGCGGATAACAGCGTATTGACGGGCACATTCCGTGCCTTTGACAAGGAGACGGTGGACAAAATACGCCACGCATTGGAGAACCGCTCGCAGTCCATTGCGGAGAGCTATGGCGGAACCCGCTCGGTCCGGCTGCGTGTGGGGACCGCTTTACGGAATCATCCTGAGGCCGTCCGGCAAGTGATGGAAGCGGGAAGCCGCGTATTGGGCGCAGAGCGAACGATCCTGATGGATACGCCCAGCTTGGCGGGTGAGGATTTTGCCTTGTACGTAGAGCAGGTTCCGGGTGCGTTTGCTTTCATCGGCGTTGGCAATGCGGACAAGGGGATCGTCCACTCCATCCATCACCCGCAGTTTGACGTGGACGAGAGGGTGCTTATACACGGGGCGAAGCTTCACGTTCAGCTGGTGCTGCAGGCGAGTGAGGAATAGAAAGAGGGGGTCCAACTTGACGGACCCCCTCTTTTTTTGTGATATAATTAAAACTTGTCCGGACTGTCTGGACGCGCCATTTACGTTCGTTGGTACCATTGGCCGGACATCCATTCGGTCGCTTTCCAGCGTAGGACATCGGGATTCGCAAGGTGAATGATTTGCTTAAAAAACTCCAGCTGCTCGATATCCGTCAAAGGCTTGAAGTTTTTGACAACCGCAAGGTTCTTCTCCAGCTGCTCCATCGACTCCATACCTACAATGGTCGTCGATACAGGCAGCGCCAGCGTATAGCGCAATGCCTGCTCGTACCAAGGCGCGAGCTTGCCTAGCGCAAATACTTTCATACCGATGACGGCGATGCCTTTCGCATTCGCCTTCGGAAGGAACTCATGCGCGAAGCTGTAGATGAAATGATCCGCTGCCGACAAAGCGACCAACGCGCTGTCAAAAGGGAAACGATCGATCGCTTCCAGCTGCACGTTCGGGTTCGTATGCCCGCTGATGCTGAGCTTTTTGACGAGTCCTTGCTCACGGGCTTCCAGTAGAGCTTCCATAGCGCCGCCCTTGGCGAAGCACTGGTTCAATTGCTCCAGCGTCATAATGTTGTGCAGCCGCCATTCATCGACGTGATCCGTCTGAAGACGCTTCAGGCTCGCTTCCAACAGCCTCAATGAGCCGTCCCGGGTACGGTCATGGGTCTTGGTAGCAATCCATACGTCCTTGCGGCGGGATTGAAGGGCTAGCGCTTTGCCCAGTCGTTCTTCCGATTGTCCGTTAGAATAGCTCGGAGCCGTGTCGAAGTAGGTGATTCCTTCATCAATGGCCCGGTTCACGATCTTTAAAGCCTCTTCCTCGGTGCATTGATGCTCGTCTACAATTCTTTGTGCGCCAAAGCTGAGGATAGGAAAGGAACGGCCGGTTTGTCCAAACGATCGTTGTTCCACATGATTCACTCCCTGTCATTATGAAATCATTTCCTGCAAATAGTATACCATAAGGAATGCTATGAAAAGAAAGGTGGACGTTCTATGCGTACGTCATATGATGTTATCGTTATCGGAGCCGGCTCGATGGGGATGAGCGCCGGCTACTTTTTAGCCAAGCAAGGGGTCAAGACATTGCTGCTGGATGCATTCGATCCTCCCCATACATCGGGCAGCCATCATGGGGATACTCGTCTCATTCGGCATGCTTACACGGGTAGCGCGGCTTATACGTCCCTAGCGCTTAGGGCGGACCGGCTGTGGACCGATCTGGAAGCAGCAACCGGAGAGCGGCTGCTTGTACGGTCCGGGGTACTGAATGCGGCTTCCGCCGATGATCGTTCCATGGAAGAGAAGTGGAATCGCGCTCAAGAGTTCGGCCTCCAGGTCGAATCGTTGTCAGCTGACGAGATAAGGAAGCGCTGGCCGGGAATGGAGCTCCCGGAGACGTATCGCGGACTTTACGAGAATGAAGCGGGCTATGTATTCAGCGAAGCGTGCGTCCGGGCCTACCGGCAGCAGGCGCTGGCCCATGGGGCTGTGCTGCTAGCCAACACGCCGGTAAAACGCATCGAAGCCGCTAACGGCGGCGCAACGGTATATACGGATGCGGGAGTCTTCACTGCCGACCGGCTGATCGTCAGCCTGGGAGCCTGGTTCGGCAGCATCGGTAATTTCCTGCCGCTTCCGATCCGGGCGGTAAGAAAAGCCGTAGCCTGGTTTGCCTCGGAGAAAGGCTTGTTCGAGGAAGGCTCGTTCCCCGGATTTACTATAGGAGGGGAAGGGACGGGCACGGATTACTACGGATTTCCGAGCATGAACGGCTCCGGCGTCAAGATTGGCCGGCACGATTCCGGGCAGCTGTGGACGCCCGGCCAGCCGTTTGAGCCCTTCGGGGCATACCCGGAGGATGAGCAGGATCTGCGTCAGGCGCTGCAAGCGTTCATGCCTCGCGCCGCCGGCAAAGTGCTCCGGGGTGTCGTATGCAAATACGAGCTCACCCCGGATGAGGATTTCATCATCGATAAGCATCCCGAGCACGATCATATATGGATCGCCGGCGGCTTTTCCGGCCATGGATTCAAGTTTGCCAGTGCCATAGGGGAAGTATTGAGCGAGCTGGCTACCAAACAAACGACGGAGCAGGATTTGAGCCCGTTTGCCATTTCCCGGTTCAAGTAAGCGAGAGCAAAGGTTGCTTTTCCGGTCCCGTTCGGTTTATGCTTCTTGGTATATGCTCACAGAAGAACTGCATACAACTGAAGGAAATCGTGAAGGAGAAATCAATGTTATGAAAGCATTGCAGGACAAAATCAAAGCGGAAGGCACCGTATTAAGCGAGAGCGTATTGAAAGTGGATTCATTCCTCAACCATCAGGTGGATCCGGAGCTTATGCTGGCCATCGGACAAGAGTTCGCGAAGCGTTATGCCGAAGCAAGAATCGATAAAGTGTTGACGCTGGAATCGTCGGGAATCGCGCCGGCCGTGATGACCGCTCTGGCTTTGAAGGTACCTTTAATTTTCGCGCGAAAACAGAAATCGTTAACGTTGAACGAGGATCTCATCGTGAAAACCGTATATTCCTTCACCAAGCAGCAGCAAAACGAAGTGGCGGTTTCGAAGAAATTTCTGAATCCGGGCGAGAATGTGCTGATCATCGATGATTTTCTTGCCTACGGCGAAGCCGCGCTGGGGATGGCACAAATTGTGGAATCGAGCGGTGCGGTCGTATCCGGCATCGGCATCGTTATCGAGAAGGCGTTCCAGGATGGAGCGGCTAAGCTTAAGGAAGCGGGATACCGGGTCGATTCTCTTGCTAGAGTCGCTTCGCTTAAGAATAAAGAGGTTGCTTTTGTAGAGTAGCGGCAGCGTCCGCCTTTGAAGCTCGTGAACTACCGCAACAAGCCTATCATTCAAAGGAACACGACTTCAACAGCGGCCGGAATCCTCTCCCTACGCACAAAAGTAAATTGTACATCAAGAACGCCGCAAGGCGTTTTTTTCTTTTTTCCACCAAGTAAGCAGTTCTTTGGAAACCACATTGCCAGGAAAACAACACTCATGGTATGGTATAGGAAATTATTGGAGGAGGCGATGGTTTATGGAAAGCATAGTCGCGGCAGTGGGCACAAATCGAAGGGATAAACGCATCACGGCCCTATAAACTGCGGGAATCCCCTGAACGTGTGAGAGGGGTATCGTATTTTGAATCGGCAACCAAACGATAATTCGCTATATAATGAAGAAATTGTACTTTCCGACGAAAAGTCCGTTTCCCAAAAGGGAAATGTAGTGCTTCGGCCTTCCGGTCCATGGTCGCCCTATGTGTTCTCATTACTCCGGCATATCAGGGAAACAAGCGGCTTATTGGTACCTTCCATCGTTGGCCCAGGCTTTGACTCCGAGGGCCGCGAAATGCTGAGCTACATAGAAGGGGAGTTCGTACACCCCGGTCCTTGGAGCGATGACGCGTTAGTGGAGGTCGGCAGGATGCTGCGAAGGCTTCATGACGCCGGCGCAAGGTTCGAGCCTGAGGCCAATGCCGTCTGGAAGCCATGGTTCTTGCGGGATGTGGGCGAATCGAAACGAGTGTACAGCCATGGTGATATCGCACCGTGGAACATGGTTACGCGAGATGAAATGCCCGTTGCCTTGATCGATTGGGAATTTGCCGGACCTGTCGATCCCATGGCAGAACTGGCGCGAGTGTGCTGGCTGTTCCCTCAGCTTCATGACGACGATGTCGGCGAGAAGGTAGGCCTGCCGTCTCTTGAAGTGCGGGCGAGGCAGCTTCGTTTGCTGGCGGATGCTTACGGCATTGATCCTTCCCAAAGGAGCTCATTATTCGATCTTATTTTAGAGGTTGTTGTGCGCGAGACCGCTGAAGAAGCGATCGAGAAGCGGGTTACCCCGGACTGTGTCGGGCCGCTGTGGGGAATTGCGTGGAGGGCGCGGGCTGCATCATGGATAGTGCGCAACCGGGTTGTTTTGCACAATGCATTGGATCGTCAGCTATTTTGATTTGCGCTGCTGAAAGAGGCTGCAGACCTGATCGGGTCTGCAGCCTTTTTTGCTTTTCTCCGGTATCCCTATGTAGCTTCTAATCCTTGATGAGATCTATATCAGCGAGCAAATAATATTTCTGCTCTCCGGCTTCATACACGACAATACGCCCCTCCGCGTCCTCTTCCATGTTGATGACATCGGCGCGAGATAGGGTTTTTAATTGCAGCGTCTCGCAATGGATAACGTGATACTTCATCTTGGCTCCCCCTTAATTAAGCTATAAGTCCATCATAGGGAAGATCGTTGATGAAATCTATTAGTTAATCATGGAAAGTCTATCCGTTCGCGGTGCTAAGTTGAAGGTATTTTTCAATAATAGCTGAAACGGCCTCCAGACTCACCGGCTTGCTTATATACTCGTCCATTCCCGCAGCCATATATTTTTCGCGGTCTCCCTTTATGGCATGAGCCGTTACGGCAACGATAAAAGGACTTTTCTTCGACGATGCATGGTTTTTAATTCTACTGGTTGCTTCTAATCCATCCATCAAAGGCATTTGGACATCCATAAAAATAATGTCATACGGATCGCGAGCGGCCGCTTCGACTACTTCCTTGCCATTCTCGACAATAGTGGAAGGATAGCCGAGCTTTTCAATCATTTTTTTCAATACAAATTGATTCACTGCGTTATCTTCCGCGATCAGGATGTTCAGAGAATTTGCCAATAGCATCTCCGAATGGGTCGACCTGTCATCCTGCATGGCTTCCGGATCGGTATATTCGTGAAACCGGGTAGTGAACATAAAAGTGGACCCTGACGGATCCGCACAGGGCTCGTACCAGATGGTTCCGCTCATCAGCTCGACGAGCTTCTTACAGATAGCCAAGCCTAGTCCGGTTCCTTCCGTCTTGCGCGTCATGAAATTATCCACCTGGTAAAACGGTTCAAATAGATGGGCTACCTTTTCTTTAGGCACGCCTATGCCCGTATCCCGGATGGAAAATTGCAGGCACACCGTTTTCTTGTCGGCTTGGGTGACACATTCTACGGAAATCGCGATGGCCCCGTTAGGAGTAAATTTGACGGCGTTGCTAAGCAGATTGATTAGCACTTGTCTTAGCTTCGTATCGTCACCAACTACAATATTCGGGACGGCCGAGCCGACGGATGTGGTGATTTCCAAGCTTTTCTCCAGCGCTTTCGGCATAATGATATTCAATGTCTCGGATATAACCGAGCGAACGCTGAACGGATCTTCCTTTATGTCCGCTTTGCCCGACTCAATTTTGGAAAAGTCCAGAATATCGTTAATGATGGTAAGAAGCGACGAGCCGCTCTTTTTAATAATTTGAGCGTATTCCTGCTGTTCCGAATCCAATGCTGTTTCCAGAAGCAAATCCGTCATCCCGATCACACCATTCATTGGAGTCCGGATCTCATGGCTCATCATGGCCAAAAATTCGCTTTTCGCCTTATTCGTTTTTTCGGCGGCCTCTTTCTCCACCAGCAGTCTCTTTTGCTCCGTCATGTCTTTGGCGATCATGTAGAAGCCCATATTTTGACTATGTATAATAATAGGCGCTAAAGTGACCAGCACCTCCACCGAGCGGCCGTCTTTGTGCCGGATATAATTGATGTTTTTTTCTACGGATGAATAATCTTTGGAAGAGGCAAGCAGGCTCGACAGATGCTCTTCTCCCATTAATTTGCCGATGCTAGCACCGATCAGCTCCTCGATTTTATACCCGGACAGCTGTTCCGCCATTTGATTTCCGTTGATAATGCTGCCGTCCAGGCCGAAGGAGATGATGGCGTCGTGGTTGTATTTTTTGAGAGAAGTATAGCGTTCGATGCTCTCCTGCAGCTTCTGCTCCGCAAGCTTGCTCTTCGTATTGTCGATAATTTGCAAAATAAAATAAAGCGGCTTTCCATTCACTTCATCGCGTATGAGGGACACATGCAAGGAAGTCCAAATGGCATGGCCGTTTTTATGGAGAAACCGTTTTTCCACTTCATATGACGTCATCGTGCCTTTCAGCATCGCTCTGATTAGAGGCTCGGTCAGAGTCGTATCCTCGGGATGGGTAAAATCGGCCGCAGGGTGCTTTATCAATTCATCCTCGGTATAGCCGAATATGGTGCACATGGCCGGATTCGCCCGTATCCATGTCCGATCCATGGAAATGAGGGCAATCCCAATCGGAGAACATTTATATACGTGTTCAAATAAAATTTGATGGTCAATTACGCCCGACTGCATACTCCTTCTCCTCCTCATCTGCTCTACCTCCTAAATTACCACAAACAGGTCTGGTTGAAACGGGCTGAACCGTTTTTATTTCGAACGGTATTTGGAATGCCTACGATTCAAGAGGATGCTAATTGGGAATAAAAGTTTATAGTACAATCAACTGCTGCGGGACAAAGGAAGAACCAATAGATGAAAAAAGTGCTGCTTATTGAGGACGAAAAAAACTTGGCCATGTTTATCGAGCTTGAGCTCCAGCATGAAGACTTCTCCGTTACCGTAGCTTATGACGGCCAGCGAGGCGTCGAATTGGCGCTAGAACAGGAATGGGATCTGATCCTGCTCGACCTTATGCTCCCGGATTTGAACGGACTGGACGTGTGCCGCCGGGTGCGTGCGGTCAAGAAGACGCCGATCATTATGCTCACGGCCAGAGACAGCGTCGTAGACCGGGTTTCCGGCTTAGATAGCGGCGCCGACGATTATATTTCCAAGCCATTTGCCATTGAGGAGCTGTTGGCCCGAATGCGCTCGCTGCTCCGCAGGGTCGACATGGCGGATGAACCCGAGAATCAGCAGGTGATATCCTGCGGGGACATCGTCATCGATCTCGCGGCCAGAACCGTTATGCGGGGAGACGAGACTATTGAGCTGACCAAACGGGAGTTTGATCTGCTCGTTGTTTTCGCGCAAAATCGGAACATTGTAATGACCCGGGACATGCTGATCGAGCGGGTATGGGGATTCGACTCGGAAGCGGAGACGAACGTGGTGGACGTGTATGTGCGTTATTTGCGCAACAAGCTGGACTCTGACAGCAAGGAAAGATTTATCGAGACCGTAAGAGGAATCGGGTATGTGATGAGATGATTAGAACAATACGGCAATGGTTCGCAACGATCCCGATCAAATGGAAAATGGTGCTGTGGTGCTCCATTACGATTAGCGTTTTATTCGCAGCCTATAACCTCGTTCAATATTTGGCGATCAATCAATGGATGGTCAACCACGAGAAAGCATCGGATATGATGGTTTGGATCATGATATTGGCCGGCTGCGGAGTGGTGGTGATAAGCTCGCTCGGGGGCTACTTCCTGGCGAAGCAATTTCTTAAGCCGGTGCAATCGCTAGCGGAAGCGATCCGCAATGTGAAGCAGAAGGGGCTTCATGAAAGGGTCGAGCAGCGTGGAGCGAAGGATGAGCTAAGCTCGTTGGCTGCTTTATTTAACGATCTTATGAGCGAGCTGGAGCGGTCGTTCAAGCAGCAGAAGCAATTTGTAGAGGACGCCTCCCATGAATTGCGCACGCCGATTTCCATCATTAAGGGGCATCTCTCGCTATTGAACCGATGGGGGAAAAACGACGCCCAAATAGTGGACAGCTCTTTGACCGCCTCGCTTCAAGAAATCGACCGGCTGGAAGGAATTATTAAAGAGCTTCTTGTCCTTACCCGCTCCGAGAACGAGCTCGTGGCCGATGAGATTACATGGCTGAAGCCTGCAGAGCTGATGGAGCAGACGATTCAGCGGATGGCCGTCCTTCATCCCGATAGGCAGTTCAAGCCGGACCTGATTTCGCTTGGCGATGATGTCGAGATTAAGATCGTCCCTCACCATTTGGAGCAAGTACTGCTTATTTTGCTGGATAACGCTGTTAACTATTCAGAGGCAGGCACGACGATTACGGTTACCGGCAGAAGGCAAGCCGGCCGCATGATAGTGGAAATCAGCGATCAGGGTATCGGCATCCCCTCAGAAGACTTGCCTCATGTGTTCGACCGGTTCTATCGTGTCGACAAGGCGAGGAGCCGGAAGCAGGGCGGGACAGGCCTTGGCTTGGCGATTGCCAAACGGCTCGTCGAACGCAGCGGCGGAGAGATTTCCATTGCCAGCTTGGACAAGGAGGGAACCAAGGTTACCCTTGTATTTCCGCTGGCGGCTTCGATTCCTTAAAGCGCTAGTCTTCTTCCACATTCTTCCCTTCGCCCGTTTTCTCATTAAAATCTCATTTTCCTAATCTATACTGAACGAACGGAAGGGGAGGACAAGCCATGAAAGGGTGTCCATTACCTCGAAACCCAATTCCATACACGATAACTGGTGAGGAGATGACCGAATGAAAAAAAAGATCACGCTAATGATGGCAGCCGTATTCATGTTCAGCTCATTGGGCACGGTATCGGCAGCAACGGCAAGGACGACGACAACGTCGACGGCGACTGCAACTGCAACCGCAACCGCAACCGCTACACAGCAGAGCTTAACAGCCAAACAACAGAAGCTGATTCAAGTAGGCAAGACTCAACTGGGCGTTCCTTGGAAATACGGGACTAAGAAGCCGGGGATTGGCTTCGATTGCTCGAACTTTACATCTTGGGTTTATGAAAAAGCGTTGGGGATTAAGTTCACCAGCTCTTCCAGAAAGCAGCGTTACACGACTTCATTAGGTACTCCGGTTCCTATCGATAAGAATAATAAGTTCAAAAATTTGCAAGTAGGAGATCTGCTGTTCTTCGCTAATTCCGCGGATGCCGGCGGCGGCGGCCATGTGGGGATCTATGCGGGGGTTAAGAACGGTAAGCATTACGTCCTTCAGGAAGGCGGCGGACGCGGTAAAGTGACGTATGAGCCGATGGAAGGAACATGGTTTGCCAGCAAGCTGGTCTATGCCAAACGTATTATTAAATAGCTCGTTGTCAGCGAGCCGTTAGAATGAGAGGCTGTCGAAATATTACTTTCGGCAGCCTCTTTAGTATGTCGGCGCCATGATGCTCAAAACCGCCCTGACTTGAAAATCGAGTAGAACATCCACAGAAACATAAGGGCTGCTACGCTAAAGCCGATCTCGATAACCGGAAAGTTCCACAGCAGCGTCGATTGCCTGCCGAGCGACGAGCCGATAATGAGCCCGACCATGATGATACTGAAGGAGAGCAGGACAATACTGAAGGAAAGCCGGTTGCTGATGCGGTCCATTTTCTTCATGAAGGTGTCCAGCTCGGAGACGGAGACGTCCATCCTCAGCTTGCCCTTCTTCATCATCCCGAACATTTCCCGCAGACGGGAAGGCATCTCCGACAATAGCTCCGCATATTCGCCCATCTGATTCCAAACGCTGTCTGCGACATTGCGGGGACTGAAGCGCTCGGCGAACAGCTTGCGTCCGAACGGCTCGGCGATATTGACGACGCTGAACGTCGGATCGAGCGCGGTCACTACGCCTTCGAGCGTCAGCAGCGTTTTTCCAAGCAGCGTCAGATCGGACGGAACGCGGATCCGGTGCTCGTAGGCGACGCTGAGCAGGTCGCTGACCGACTCGCCCAGGCTGATGCGGCTTAGCGGGACGTCGTAATATTTCTCCCGCAGCTCGTCAATATCTCCGCGCAAAGAATCCATATCGACATCCTCAGGAATTATGCCGATGCCGTCGATCGCTTTGAGCACGCCATCCGTGCTATTGCGCCTCAACGCTATGACGAGCGAGCCGAAATGATACTTCATCATCGGGGTCAGCCGTCCCACCATGCCGAAATCGATGAGTCCGATGACCCCTTCGGGAAGAACGATAATGTTGCCCGGATGGGGATCGGCATGGAAAAATCCGTCGATGAAAATTTGCCGGAATACCACACGGGCTATTTGCTCGGCAATACGCTTCCGGTCATAGCCAAGCTCGTCGAGCCGCTGAACCTCCGTCGTCTTCACGCCTTCGATGAAGTCCATCGTCAGCACGTTCCGGCTCGTATAGTCCCAATAGATCGAGGGGAAGCGGACGTGGGGATCGCGCTCGAACGATTTGGCCATCCGCTGGGCGTTTCTGCCCTCGTTCGTATAATCCAGCTCGGCGCGCAGCGATTGCGACAGCTCGTACACCATATCGCGGAGCTGATATTTCGCCGCCCATGCCAGGCGATGCTCGGCAAGCCGCGCCAAATCGTCCAAGATTTCCAAATCGGTGGCAACGATAGCGGGAATATTCGGGCGCTGTATTTTGACGGCAACCACCTCGCCGGTATGCAGACGGGCCAGGTGGACTTGACCTATGGACGCCGCGGCCATGGGCGCTTCCTGAAAATCGGCGAACAGCGTATCGAACGGTTCGCCGAATTCATTCTCTATCACTTCGCGCACCTGCTCGAAGGGGAACGGGGGCACTTGATCCTGAAGCTTTACCAGCTCTTCGATAATATGAGCGGGGAGCAGATCGGGCCGGGTGCTCGCGATTTGCCCGATCTTGATGAAGGTCGGCCCCAGCTCCTCGAGAAAGATGCGGATCCGTTCACCGAGCGTTCGGGAGCGCGCATCCTGCCGCTCCTTCAAGCCGATCCGCGAACCGGTCAGATCGGGCAGGCCGAGCTCCTTGATAAGAAAGCCGAACCCGTTGCGGGCGAACGCTTTGGCAATGTCCCGGTACCGCTGCAAATGCCGAAGCTTGCGGCCGAGATTCATGATTCGGCTGGCGGCAATGGCTCCCCGGGCTGCCGGAGCTGCTCCTCAAGCTCGGCGACCCGCCGCTCCAGCTCGCTGACGCGCTGCTTCAGGCGAACGTAGTCGTCCTTGGTCGTAAGGTTCAGCTCGTGAGCCGCCGAAATCATATAGCCGCGTACCTTCTCCTCCAAGGAGGCTTGGGCTTCCTGGCCTTTGCGCACCAATTCGTCGACGAATTGCTTGGATTCATCTTTGTTGACTTCGCCTTTCTTGACAAGCTCCTCAACGACCTTTTCCGCTTGCTCTTTACTCGCAATGGCAAATCCGAGTCCCAGAGATACGGCTTTTCCTAACAGATCTCTCATCGTCTCATTACCTCCTGCAAAATGTAGTGATAGGCTGATTTTACCATACGCGGCGGCAAACGCAAAAACGCCGGACCGATCGCAGAATCAGCCCGACATCCGACATCACTTTGAGAAGCCACGCCCGCTCCCCAAGTTCACAAATATTACTGCACGGTTTTTCGTTTGAATATTTCATGTAAACCGAATGTAGCGGCACCCATGGCCGCTCCGTATTTTTTCCAATGGGAAGCCACTACCGGGGTTGTTGCAACAAGGGAGTTCTCCCGTTTCTGGATGGCCGTGACGAGCTTGTCGAAGAAGAGCCCGTTATCCGTAATCCACCCGCCGAGAATCATTTTTTGCGGGTTTAACAGCTGCAGCGCTTTGCCGCAATAATCGGCCATATCCGTAATGATTCGATCCGCTTGCTCACGGAACGGTTCGGTTCCCATCAGCGCCAAATCGATAAAGGAGCGTATGGTCTCCTCCGCCGTCATGCCGTCGAACGCTTCGGGATACTCGGCCTTCAATTTGGTCGATAGGGTAGGAGTGCAGAACGGATCGAAAGCCTGAATTCTTCCGGCCGTTCCCCTCGATCCGTGATAAATCTGATCGTTTAATACAAGACCGGCGCCCGTACCGTAATCGATCATAATGAAGATCGTCGTGTGGTCCCCCTTGGCGGCGCCGCTGAATCGTTCCGCGAAGCCCGCGGCGTCCAGGTCGTTAATTAGAAGCGCAGGGATGGACAAAGCATCTTCGAGGCACGACTGCATCGGAAAATTCCGCACCTTCAGATAGGTCGATGCAAGGATGGTGCTCTGGATATCGTCGAGCCTTCCGGGAATAGAAATGCCGATCCTTTTGATCAGGTCGAGGGGGATGTTCTGCTTGTCGATAAAAGCCGTAATGCTCTCCGGCAGTCCGCTGCGGAGCTGCTCTTCTCCTATAATAGGCTTCAGCCCTTGGGTGGCGACAAGCTCCCCGTTCAAATTCAGGAGCACGCAGTGGGCGGGGGAGCTTGCGAGATCGACCCCAACGATGTAGCCGCCTTGGGAATCGATATTGAGCAGCGTCATTTTACGGCCGACGCCGCTGCCGGTCGTACCGATTTCGCGGACGATGCCTTCCCGGATAATTTCTTCCATCAGAATGGAAACGGTAGTTGGGCTGAGCTTTGTCTTCCGCGACAAATCGATGCGGGAAATCGGCCCGTGATGGAATATGGTATGGAGCAGCGTCGATTTATTAATATCGCGGAGCATTTGCTGATTTCCAATTTTTATCATAGAACTCTCCCATAGGACTTAAGATTAGAATCGGATAAGGCAATCAAATACGAATTGGGGAAGGGAAGTAATCTGGGTTTCTAAGCATATTATTTTTATCGATGAAATAACCAAGGATAACCAGCAGCTGCTGTAATGCTCATTATAGGGACAACCAAAGCCGATGTCAACTAATGGGCCTGCTGAGCCGCAGCACGCTTCATGCCGGGGAATAGCAGCAATATATGCAGAAGAATCCCCGTAGTATGCCGGGAAATCAGTGATTTTAACGATAAATTTTTTAATGGATCAGCCCGTTTCATCTGCTTGAAATTTGATTGCAGATCCCGTTGACAAACTATCATTCACCCCCATATAATGGACTCATTCGTTGGTACCATTTGTTAAAAAATTATTTTTTTTGATTAATTATTTTTACTCATGGAATAATTAGTTGTCCTACTCCAGCTTGCGGCATCATCATTGGAAACGCTGTACCACATTCGAGGGAGGTGAGCGCGGTTCGGCCGGCAGTTTACGGTACATATCGCCATCGCAATCAGGCAGTCTTATTCTTGAAGCCAGGTAACTAATCATTAGGAAGGAGCAGCACTATGTCCTCTTGGTTACATTTAGCGAGCTTACATAAGATCAGGAAATATAAAATGCTGTACATCATGATACTGCCTGGGATCGTCTATTTGCTTATTAACAATTACCTTCCCATGTTCGGCATCGTTATTGCGTTCAAAGATATCAATTTCTCCAAAGGGATTATGGGCAGCGATTGGGTCGGGTTCAAAAATTTCGAGTATTTGTTCAAGACGGATGACGCCTTCATCATCACCCGAAATACGATCCTGTACAACGCCTTGTTTATCGTTCTGAATCTGGTCATTTCGGTTACGCTCGCCATTTTGCTCAACGAGCTGAAGAACAGGCTCTTCTCCCGGATGTATCAAAGCATCATACTGCTCCCTTACCTCATCTCCTCGGTTATCATAGGCTATCTTGTCTTTTCACTCCTCAGTATGGAAACCGGATTTGTTAACAAAACGGTCCTGCCTTGGCTCGGATTACAAGAAATCATGTGGTACAACGAGCCCCGATATTGGCCCTACATCCTCACCCTCGTAAAAATTTGGCACAGCGTCGGCTATCTATGCATCATCTATCTTGCCGCCGTGGTCGGAATCGATCAGGAATATTATGAAGCGGCAACCATAGACGGAGCGAGCAAGGTGCAGCGGATCCTGAGCATTACGATTCCCATGATTATCCCTGTTATTACCATCATGACGCTCCTACAGATAGGGCGGATCTTTTATGCCGATTTCGGCCTGTTTTATCAAGTACCGTTGGATTCCGGGGCGCTGCTGCCCACGACCAATGTGCTCGACACCTATGTTTACCGGGCTCTGCTGAAAAACGGAGATATCGGCATGTCCTCAGCCGCAGGTCTGTATCAATCCATCGTCGGCTTCATTCTCATCCTGATTTCCAATTATGTTGTGAAGAAAATCAATGCGGACAACGCGTTGTTTTGAGTGGAGGGGAATCCATGAACACAAGCAGGCTGGAGCAGTGGATCTTGCATTTGTCTTTTGGTTTCATTTCCTGTCTATGCCTCATTCCTTTCTTGCTGCTAGTCTCGGCTTCCATTACCGATGAGAATGCCATCATTCAGAACGGATATTCGTTTATTCCCCAAGCCTTCAGCACGGGAAGCTACGAAATGCTGTTTCATGACGCGCGAATGATATTCCATGCATACGGCATTTCCATCCTGGTTACCGTGATCGGTACGATCGCGAGTCTCACCATCATGGCTATGCTGGCTTATCCCATCTCAAGAAGGGAAATGCCGATGCGCCGTGCGATCACCTTTTTCGTATTCTTTACGATGCTGTTCAACGGAGGACTGGTCCCCACCTATTTGATGTATACCAATCTGTTCGCGATCAAAAACACGCTGTTTGCATTAATCGTTCCGGGATTATTGGTAAACGCTTTCTATGTCATTCTGATGAGAACCTTTTTTACCGTATCGATCCCCGCACAGGTAGTGGAGTCGGCTTATATAGACGGAGCGGGGGAGTTCAAAATTTTTTATAAGATCGTGCTGCCGTTATCGCTTCCCGTTCTTGCAACCGTAGGGCTGTTTCAAATCATCAATTATTGGAACGACTGGTTTAACGGATTGATTTATACGACGGATAACCGGTATTACAGCATTCAAGTGCTGCTGAACACGATTCTTTTGAACGTCCAATATTTAATCGACAATGCCCAATATTCCAGTCAAATGGAAGAGGCGGGAGTCATCCCGACACAAGGCGTGCGGCTCGCTATTGCGGTAGTCGGCGTAATCCCGATCTTGATTGCTTACCCGTTCTTTCAACGATTTTTCATCAAAGGCTTGACGGTTGGAGCTGTAAAAGGGTAAAGGCCAACGTAATGGATCTTCCCTTGAAAGGGGGTGATGCAAGAACACGGAACATGCGAATCATGCTGTGTGCTGGCTGGCTTGAAGGCTGTGAACTATTCTAATTACTTTACGGAGGGATAGCGACAATGAAAATAAGTATAGGCGGCTTTTCATTCTTCAACATGATGAGAGCGGGCAAAATGGATACGTTCGGCTATTTGGAATCGTCCAAGTACAGGTATCATCTGGATACGGTTGATTTATGGAACGGGACCTTTGCGGAAACGAGCCAAGACATATTTAAACTACCTGACGAATCCTACATCCAAAAGGTCCGCGAAGCGCTGGATGAAAAAGAGATGACGGTCATCAACCTGGCCGTTGACGGAGCCCACCTGTGGGACGCTGACCCGGAAAAGCGGAGCATGCTGTACGGGAATGCCGTCGCTTATCTCGGCATCGCCTCCAAGCTTGGGGCCAAATCGGTGCGGGTCGATGCCGGCGACAAGCAATCCGTTCCGTTAACCGAGGAGCAGTTCGAATATACCGTGACGAAATACCAGGATTATTGCCGGCGTGCGGCAGAGCTCGGGCTGGTGGTCGGACCGGAGAACCATATGGGCTCCTCGCAAAGCCCGCATTACTTGAAGCGGGTTGCGGAAGCGATCGATCAGCCGAACTTTGGCATCCTGCTGCATATGGGCCGCTGGTCGGAGGATGCGGAGATGGGCGACGGTCTGGTTGCTCCTTGGGTGTACCACACTCACTTTGACGGGAAAACGGTAGGATCGGAGCAAGCGGAGCAAAGGGTGAGAACGCTGCTCGACGCCGGATATGACGGCTATTGGGGGATTGAATACAATGCGCCCGACAATCAATATACCGAGATGGAATGGGCCATTGCTTCGGTCAAAAGGATTTTGCAGAAAGTGAATAAGTAACTCTTAATAAGGGAGAGATGTTCACATGGGGAGAAAAGTAAGGATTGGAATCGTCGGCGCAGGATTGATCGGCAAGGCGCACTTAAGAAATTACGCTAAAATTGCGGATGCCGAGGTTGTAGCCGTGTGTGACGTGAATGAACGGGAAGCTCAAAATGTAGCGGAGCAATTTCAAGTCCCGCATGTGTATTCCGACTTTAAGGAATTGCTGAAGCGCGACGATATCGAAGCGATCGACGTTTGCCTGCACAACAATTTGCATGCTCCGGTAACCGTGGCGGCCTTGCAGGCAGGGAAGGACGTCTATTGCGAAAAGCCGATAGCCGGCACCTATTACGATGGAACCGTTATGCTCGACATGGCCGCACAATGCGGGAAGAACCTACATATTCAGCTCGGGACGCTGTACCGGAAAGAGACCAAGGCGGCCAAAGCGCTGATCGACGGCGGCATGCTGGGGAAGCTGTACCATGCCCGCGCTACCGGACACCGCCGCAGAGGCCGACCGTTCATTGACGGCTATGGGACCCCGGCGTTCTTGAACCAAGAGATTGCCGCAGGCGGGGCGCTGATCGACATGGGCGTCTACCATATTGCGCAGATGCTGTATTTGCTCGATACCCCCAAAGTCGAGAGAATCTCGGGCAAAGGATACCGTGAAATGGAAGTGGACGCTAAGCGTGCACAGCAGGCGGAATTCAATGTGGAGGAGCTCGGCCTTGGCTTCGTGAAATTTGCCGGAGGGGCAACGATGGACGTTTGCGAGGCGTGGAGCATTCACTTGGGAAGCATAGAGGGCTGCAGCGTCGTCGGGACGAAAGGCGGCATCCGGATGCCCGCCTACTCGGATCAGGCCGTACTGGCTCCTTTCAGCTACCATACGACAGCTTGCGATATCGACTTGAATTGCACGGTGAATTTGGACGAAATGGACGGCCGATGGAACCAGCTGAAAGAGAACTACGATGCCTATGCTTCCTCCCAGCATCACTGGATTGCTGCATTGCAAGGCCGGGTGGAATTGCTTCCAACCGCTCATATCGCTCTTCAGACAATGCTGATCAGCGAGGGCATTTATTTATCGGATCGGCTGGGGCGCGAAGTCAGCTTCGATGAGATTATGGAGCATTCCCGCTCGACGGCGATTCCATTGTAATTTAATCCCGAAGGAGGGATGTGCATCCAATGGCAGCTCCTGCAGCAGGCGCTAATGCTCAATCGTTAGCCACCTTGAAGAGATTTAACTTTTTTCTGTATGGCACCATTGCTATCTTGTCGTCGTTCTTTCCGCTTTATTTCCAGGAAATCGGACTTAGCAAAATAGAGATCGGCATGGTCATGGCCGGAGGTCCGTTCATCTCCATTTTCGCGAATCCGTTCTGGGGCTATTGGAGCGACCGGCTGCAAAATGTCCGCAAAATACTGATGATGCTGTTAATCGGCAATCTTCTATTTACCATTATTGTCTTTCAGGTCAGGGATTATGCCGTCATCTTCATGCTGATGCTCGTTTTCTTCTTCTTTAACAGCCCGACGTTTTCGCAGAGCAACAGCTTGATCCTGAACGCGATTGAAGGAACGAAATACAAATTCGGTGCGTTCCGTTTATGGGGATCGCTGGGATGGGCGATTATCGCCGTGCTGGCGGGTCCGGTCATCAGCCGGATGGGCATCTTGAATTTGTGGATATTGTACGGTGCGATGATGCTTGTCTCGCTTCTGTTCACCGCCGGATTGCCTAGAGGAAACATAGGGACTCCGAAACCGAAAGCGGAGAGGCAAAGCTATTGGAAAGTGATGTTCTCAAGTAAAATCTTCTTCGTCTTCGTCGTGTTAGGCGTATTGATATCCGTGCCCAATTCGATCAATCAGACGTTCGTTTCGCTGTATATCGCCAATCTGGGAGGCTCGAAGGAGCTGATCGGCTGGTCGGTCTTTTTATCCGCCATCTTCGAGATTCCCGTCTTCCTGCTGTTCGATAAGTTTTTGAAGAAATCG
This sequence comes from Paenibacillus sp. NPDC056579, assembly GCF_042793215.1. NCBI lineage: Bacteria > Bacillati > Bacillota > Bacilli > Caryophanales > Paenibacillaceae > Paenibacillus > Paenibacillus sp. NPDC056579. Next base: position 191,809 of record NZ_JBHTVD010000010.1, on the reverse strand, counting down.
ACCCGGGTCATGTTCGGCTGTCTGGCGGCCATCAGCGTATTATTCGTCATCCGCTGGCTGCTGATGTCCGTGGTCGGCGGGCCGGTGCACATCGTGTTCATTCAAATCTTGCACTGTATAACCTTCGGCGGCTATTACTATCTGGGCACCAGCTTATCGGCGCATCTGATCCCCGGCGAATACCGGGCGACAGGCCAGGCCATCTATGCCTTGACATGGGGCGGTATATCGGGAATTATCGCCGGCTTGGTCGGCGGGTGGATGTTCGATCAGCTCGGGCCGAGAACGTTGTATGAGATTTGCACCATCATTTCCATCGTCGGTGTGCTGGGCTTCCTGATCATGTGGCTTCGGGTGAGGAGATCGGAATTGGAACCGGAGCCTAAGCCGAAATCGGCCTAAAAAGCGTTCCGCAGTATTTCGCGGGTACCGGCCGTTTATTATGACCGGTATCCGTCGAACTTATAACAGCTCAAGCGGTCAAAGGATAAAGCTCTATTCAGTTCTAGCCTGATAACTTAACCAAACCGATCAGGAGGTCGTTATATGATCAAAAGAATGTGTTATCCTTTGTTGGCAATCCTGCTGACAGCCAGCATCCTTATTGCAGGCTGCAGCGATTCAGGTGCTCCTGCGGGGAAAACCGCGACGGAACCGGGCGGCAGCGCGCTTGCTCCTTATGAGCTTTCCATCTTGTTTTACGGGAGCAACCAGAAGGATCTGAAGCTGGTGGAGGAGGAAATAAGCAAGATTACGAAGCAGAAGATCAATGCCACGGTGAAGCTGAACCGGATCGAGCCCGCAGCCTGGGAGCAGCAAAGAATTCTTATGCTCGCCGGCAACGAGAAGGTGGACCTGCTCTTTACCGGAGAGAAGGAGTTTGTGACGGAGGTTACGCAAAGACAGCTGCTGCCTTTGGACGATCTGCTGAAGAAGCACGGGCAGGATATTATTAAAGCTTTCGAGCCGGAAGTGCTGGCAGCCTCGAAGATTAACGGCAAAACTTATGCCGTACCGAGTATAAGGGATTTTGCATCCTACTCCGGTATGCTTGTCCGGACGGATTTGTTAACCAAGTACAACCTGGATGTCAGCAAGGTAAAAACGCTCGATGATATGGACCCCATATTCGATACGATCAAGAAAAATGAACCGAACGTGACCGTCCTCGGCAAGGCGAGTGCCGGAGCCTCCATTGCTTATACGCCCATCATCACAACCGTCGATACCCTCGGCGATTCCATAGGCGTACTGTCCAGCCTCGACAATCTCAAAGTGGTCAATATGTACGAAACCCCCGAATATATCAAATTGGTCAAAACGATGCGGCGATGGTTTAATGCCGGGTATATCGCCAAGGATGCGGCCACAAGCACGCAAACCGGAAGAGACTATATTCAGGCCAACGTTGGCTTCGCCGTAATGAGCAAAGGCAAGCCCGGAATCAATACCCAAACCTCGCAGCGGATCGGCGTGCCTTTGACGGACGTTCGGTTTTCCCAGCCGAAGACGGATACGGTAGCCATCACCAACGCGATGTTCGGTATCTCCGCCAATACGAAGGATCAGGACCGGGCGATGATGATGCTGAACCTGATGTATTCGGATAAAGACATCGTCAATTTGCTCCATTGGGGAATCGAAGGGAAGCATTATGTGAAAAATGCGAACCAAACGATCGATTTTCCGCCCGGAGTCGACGCTTCCAAAAGCGGCTATAATTTGCGGCAGGGGTGGATGTTCGGCAATCAGCTGCTGTCCTACCCGTGGGCGACCGACGATCCGCAAATTTGGTCGCAGATGGCCGAGTTCAACAAAGGCTCCAAGAAATCCGCTGCGCTAGGATTCATGTACAATCCCGATCCGGTGAAAACCGAAATCGCAGCCATTAACAACGTTGTTAAGCAGTATGCGATGGGCTTGGAAACCGGGACGTCGGATCCTGACGAAAATTTGCCCAAATTTAACGCCGCTCTTAAGGCGGCCGGCATTGATAAAGTCATTGCCGAGAAGCAGAAGCAGCTGGACGAGTGGGCGAAAACGAACAAAAAGTAAACATGCCAAACAGGAACTTTCGGCGAAGGAGAGGCGAAAGTTCCTGTCTGTGTGACGGCATAGGCTCCGCTTCCGGGCTCCTTTTCACGTCTGCTTTTTGTTCCGGTATACCCGCTCAGGCCTCCCGACGACGCCGTAGGACAGATCGGCATAAACGTCGCCGAGGCTGACCAAATGCTCCAAGTAGCGGCGGCCCGTTGACCGGCTTACGCCGATAAGCTTCGCGATCTGGTCGGCTGTCAAACCGTCGCCGGCATTGGAGATGGCTTGAACGACCTTGACCAGCGTCAGCTTGTCGATCCCTTTGGGCAAATAAGGCTCTTCAGGGCCTGATTCCTTCTTCATCGTCCCTGAAAGCAGCCGGTCTACGTCGCTTTGATTCAAGCTTCCTCTGTCATTGAGGCGGGTCATCTCGCGACGAAATTCCAGATACCGGAGCAGCGTCTCCTGCATCCGGTCGAATACGAGCGGCTTCATAATGTAGTCGAACGCCCCGCCGCGTACGGCTTCGCGAATGGGGTCGGCTTCCTTGGCCGCCGTGATCATAATGACGTCGGTCTCTTTGTATTGCTGGCGGATGAAGCGGAGAATGTCCAAGCCGTTGGCGTTGGGCAAGTAAATGTCGAGCAGCACCAGATCCGGCTTGAAAATATCGAGCTGTTCTTTGGCCTGCGCTTCGTCGGTAGCGATGCCGATAACCTGGAAGCCCTCGACCTTTTCGATAAAGCGCCGGTTAATCTCCGCAATCCGGCTATCATCCTCTACGATGAGCACTTCCACGGCAGGCATCCTGCGGTTATCCTCCATCCGGGTTGCCCCCTTCCATATTTTTCGGAATCGCAACGGTAAATATCGTTCCCCCGACCGGGCTGTTATGAAATGTAATGTACCCGTTCAATTTGCGTACGGCATGCAGCACAAGCGCAAGACCGATGCCGCGATGCTCGCCTTCCTTGGTAGAGAAGCCTTTCTCGAATACGGCGTTCCGGGCTTCCTCCGGAATACCGACGCCGGTATCCTCGCATTCAATGATTAAATCTTCCCCCAGATCGGTCAAAAATAGCACGACGCTTTTCACTTCTTTATCGCGGCATGCCAGAACGGCATCCATCGCATTATCGATCAAATTGCCGATGATCGTTACTAGCAAGTTCCGGTCAATCGTATCCGGAATATCGCGAAACGAGCTTTGCGGATCGATCTCGAAGGAGAGCTTCAGCTCCTGGGCGTGATTATATTTGCCTATCAGCAGTCCGCCGATCATCGGATCGGGAATGTCGCGCATAATGAACTGCACGAAATTTTGATGCACATCGACTTCGCGGGATATGAGCTCAACCGCCTCCTGGTACGATTCAAGCTGGATTAGCCCCGAGATCACATACAGCTTGTTGGAAAACTCATGCGTCTGCGCTCGCAGCGCTTCCGCAAACCGCTTGACCTGGGACAGCTCTTCGGCCAGCCGGTACAGCTCGGACTTGCTCCGGAAGCTTGAGACGGCGCCGGTAACGCGGGAGTTTCTATCAACGACAGGCACCCGGTTGACCACTACTTCATGATCGCCCAGCAGCATTTCGCGGTCGACCTCCGCTTGACCGGTCCGAACGACTTCGTTCAATCGCGTATTGGGGATCAGCTCTTCGATATGCCGCCCGGTAATCGTAGCGTCTTCAGGCAGCTGCAGCAGCTGCAGCGCATAGCGGTTGGCCATCGTAATCATTCCTTGCCGGTCTACGGCGATAATGCCTTCGTGGATCGATTCGAGAATCGCTTTTTTCTCCGTATAAAGAGCGCCTATCTCCTCAGGCTCAAGACCGTGGATGGAGCGCCGCACATTGCGCGCAATCAACGTCGCGCCGGCCATGCCTACGGCAAGGGCGATGAGCGAGACCCACTCGATTTGCGATTGATATTGTTCGGTGATCAAATCGATATCCTCGGTAAGAAAGCCGACGGAAATAATGCCGACGACCTCGCCCTGATTACCGAATACGGGAGCTTTGCCGCGCAAGGAAGGACCCATGGAGCCGATCGCCCTGGAGATGATGGACCTTCCTTCCAGCACCGGCCCGTTATCGCCCCCGACCATTTCCTTGCCGATGCGATCGGGGAGGGGATGGGCATACCGTATGCCTTCCCGGTTGCCGACGACGATAAACTCGGCGTCGATTGTCTCGCGGACGCTTTCGGCAATCGGTTGAATGATAGCGGAAGGGTCCGGCTGATAAAAGGCTTGGCGAATTTCGGGCATGCCGGCTATCGTCTCGGCGACTTTCAGCGCTCGGGTGCCGATCTGATCTTCAAGGACGGACGACATGACGTAATTGAAGATGCCTCCGATGCTGGCGATGACAAGGGCAAGAAGCGTACATATGATCAAAATCAGCTTGGTTTGCAATCGAAGCTTTAGCCGCATCCACAGGTGCCTCCTTGCCAAAAGATGAGTTACATCATTGTAACATAAAGCGCTGTCATTTTGAGTTCCGACCGGCGCAGCGTGCCGTGAACAATATGAACAAAATGCCCGTAAAGGCGTTATTACATTTAATTTTGTTAAACTTTCCTATTCCTTATTCCGGTGTTATTCTGAAAGCGCTTCAAAGAAAGCGTATACAAAAATGAATGGAATGACCATTATAACGGAGGGGTTCTCATGATAAACAATGTATGGAAGGCATCCTGTAAAGTAACGGCAATCAGCGTGCTGGCGCTCAGTCTGGCGGCATGCGGCAGCGGCGGCAACAGCGCCAAGCCGGCGGCCGGAGGCGATAAAGGCGGTTCGGCGCAATCCAAATATCCGGAAAGAGCGATCAGCCTTATAGCGCCTTCAGGAGCAGGTGGCGGCTGGGATATGACAGCCCGTACGGTAGCCAAGGTGCTGACCGAGACGAAAGCCGTAGAGAAGCCTATTACGGTAGAGAACAAACCGGGCGGCGGCGGCGCCGTATTCATGGCCGAATACGCGAACAAGGATACGAAAGACAACTACAAGCTGTTCGTCAACTCGCCTCCGATTCTCATTAACAACCTGAAGAAGGAAGGAAACACACCGTTCGGTTACAAGGATACCACTCCGCTGGCTCAATTAACCAAAGATTACGGCGCCATCGCCGTAGCGGCCAATTCCAAATACAACGATCTGAAATCGCTCTTGAACGATATGAAGGCGGATCCAACGAAGCTGACCGTAGCAGGAGGCTCCGCGCCGGGCTCCATGGACCATCTGGTATCCATTTTACCGGCATTCAAATACGGCATCGATCCGAAAAAAGTAAAGTACTTGTCTTATGACGGAGGCGGCGAGGCGATCACGGCGCTGCTTGGCGGCAATGCCGATGTAATCGGAACCGATGCATCGTCGCTTGATCAATACGTGAAAGCAGGCAAGATCAAAGTGCTTGCCGTAGCCGCACCCCAGCGTCTTGGCGGCAGCATGAAGGACGTTCCTACGATGAAGGAGCAGGGAGTCGACGCCGAGTTTCTGATCTGGCGCGGTGTTTTCGGTCCCAAAGAAATGAGCGCCGACGCCAAAAAGTTCTGGGACGAAGCTTTGAAGAAAATGGTCGATTCCGAGCAATGGAAAAAAGAAGTGCAGGCGAACAACTGGGAGACCGATTACAAGAAATCGGACGATTTCAAAGCGTACCTGGCGGCACAAGAAACGCAAGTTAAAGACATCTTGACGGCACTGGGCATGCAGAAATAAGGAGATGGTAAGGAATGAATAAAACGTTCGACCGTTATTCCGGCATCGTATTCTTCGCCATCGGCATAGCGTTCGTGTTCGGGAGCAGGAGCATCTCGACCAGCGCTTACGGCAGTAACGTAGGAGCCAACATCTTTCCGATGATTCTCGGCTCCTTCCTCGCTCTCTTGAGCTTGCGGCTTATTTATGAGACATTTCGCAATCAGCAGAAAGAAGCCAGGAAAAAGCAGCAGCTGGATTACAAACGCTTCGGCATTATTTTCACGGCGGCGGTATTATATGCTTTGCTGCTGGAGCCTATCGGCTTCGTTCTATCAACCTTTCTATTCTTGATGGTCGGCTTCCAAACAATGCAGAGAGGAAGAATGATCATCTCGCTAGTGATTTCCGCTGCATTTTCCTTGGGGGTCTACTATTTGTACGTTCACGTGCTGGACGGCTCTCTTCCCGGCTTTCCGGAATGGCTGGGCCTTTCGTAGATTGAAGACAGCTTTTGGCTTGGCTTAAGCAAAAGCTTGCAGGAGGTTATTATTGTGAACACAATGGAATATTTACTTCATGGATTAGGCACAGCGATGCAATGGCAAAACCTCATCTTTGTGTTCGTAGGCGTGCTGATCGGGACCGTAGTCGGGGTACTGCCGGGCATCGGGCCGATGAGCGGCGTCGCCTTGCTGATACCCATCACGGCGACGATGACGAGCGGCTTGAGTCCCGAGGAAGCGGCAACCAGCTCCATCATCTTGTTGGCCGGCGTTTATTACGGCGCGATGTACGGCGGCTCGACGACATCGATTTTGCTTAACACGCCAGGAGAATCCTCATCCGTCGTCACGACGCTGGACGGTTACCAAATGGCCAAACAAGGCAGGGCGGGAGCCGCGTTATCGATTTCGGCCATCGGCTCGTTCGCAGCGGGGATCGTATCGCTGGCGGGGTTGATTTTTCTCGCCCGCCCGTTGTCGGCCGTCGCTATCAAATTCGGGCCCGCCGAATATTTCTCGCTGATGGTGCTGGGTCTGCTGGCTATCAGCGGCCTTGCCGGCAAGTCGATGGTCAAAGCTTTAATGATGACCGCGTTCGGATTGCTGCTCGCGACGATCGGGATCGACAGCGTATCGGGCGTCGAGCGGTTTACATTCGGCTTGCCCGAGCTGTATCAGGGGCTGGAGTTTCTGACGATTGCCGTCGGTATGTTTGCTGTAGGCGAAGTGTTCAAGACGATCCTGGAGCGGGAAAGCAACGACGGAGAAATCGCCAAGATCCATCGCATATTGCCGACGAAGAAGGACTTGAAGGACAGCGCGGCGCCTATCGCGAGAGGCTCGGTGCTCGGGTTCTTCATCGGCCTTCTGCCTGGAGCAGGCGCGATTCTGGCCTCCTTTTTCGCTTACATTGTCGAGAAGAAAATTAGCAAAAATCCCGAGAAGTTCGGTAAGGGCGCCATTGAGGGCGTCGCGTCTCCGGAATCGGCCAACAATGCCGCATCCGGCGGCGCCATGATTCCCCTGCTTAGCCTAGGCATCCCATCCTCGGGGACGACGGCGATCTTGATGGGTGCGTTCATCATGTACAACGTGCAGCCGGGTCCGCTCTTGTTCACGGATCATCCGCAGCTCGCATGGGGCGTTATTGCAAGTATGTTTGTCGGCAACCTGATGCTGCTTATTCTAAACATGCCGCTGGTCAAATTGTTCGCCAAAGTGATCGAAACGCCGACCAAATATTTGATTCCGCTGATTATTGTGTTCTCGGTGTTCGGCGTGTATGCCGTGCAGTATTCGACCTTTGACCTGCTTCTGATCATGGGCTGCGGCATTATCGGCTATTTTCTGGCGAAGAACGATTATCCGCTCGCACCGCTGGTGCTGGGGCTTATCCTGGGACCGATGATGGAAAACAACATGAGACGCGCGCTCACGATTTCCAACGGGGATTTCATGATTTTTCTGCAAAAGCCGGTTTCCCTCGTGTTTCTGATCATCGGGCTGCTATGGGTCACGATTCCGCTCATACTGAAGATGAGAGGCAAACATGTTCTCGTCAATGAAGAAGGCTAATCGTTGGCTGAACCCAATATGGTGGTGTAAGCGTAAGCGTAAGAGCCATACCTAGGCAAGCAAAGGAGGGAAGCATATGGGCGGAATGCCGACCAAGGCTATCGTTGAAATTAACCAGACGGCCAACCGGTTTCAGTCCAGTATCGTGATCAAAATCGGGGAGCGGGCCATTGACGTCAAGAGTATCCTTGGCCTAAGCATCACGCTGCTCGGCAACCAGCAGTATGAGCTCGAAATTCACGGGCAAGACGATGCGGAAGCGAAGCAAGCCATGGCCGAAGTGTTTCAAAAGCATGATTTGTCCGTTATCGTATAATCGGCGGATGCAACAGGTCCGGCAGGAGCGCTGCTCTTGCCGGGCTTTTTTGCGTTTGCGGAGGGGACTTGCATGCAAAAGGCGAGCTTTTGCCTCTTCTAGTCAAATCGTAAGATTTGTCAAAAAAATCAACGGCGGCGTCATGGGCTCCAAGGTGCGTGCATGCTATGATTTTGTTACATATGGAAGCGTTAGTTCAACAAGGGAACAAAAACGGATCGCAGGAGGATGGTCATGACAAGCGTAACCGACAAGAAGAAACAGCCGAATCTTATTTATATTCTGGCCGACGATATGGGCTACGGCGATATTAGCTGCTTGAACGAAAATTCCAAAATCAAGACCCCTCACCTGGATCAAATGGGCCGGGAAGGGATGATCTGCACCGACGGTCACTCAAGCTCCGCAGTCTGCACACCGTCCCGCTACAGCATTATGACGGGGAGATATAACTGGCGCTCCGCCTTGAAGAAGGGCGTCACGAACGGTTACTCCCGCCCGCTCATCGAGGAGGGCCGGATGACGGTAGCCTCGATGCTGAAGCAGGAAGGCTATCATACATCGATTGTCGGCAAATGGCATTTGGGACTGGAATGGACGAAAAACGGCGAAGAGCCGCAAGATGTCGATTACAGCAAGCCTATTACGAACGGGCCGGTCACTCACGGCTTCGATTATTATTACGGCATCAGCGCATCTCTCGATATGCCGCCGTACGTGTACATCGAGAATGACCGTGCAACGTCCTTGCCGAACCGCATCACACGCGGGGAAGAGGAGATGGCTTTTTGGAGGGAAGGACCGACAGGGGAGGACTTCCAGCATGAGGAGGTGCTCCCGCGCTGCACGGAGAAAGTGCTGGAGCTGATCGAGAACGCCGGGGATTCCCCGTTCTTCATTTATTTCCCGCTGCCGGCGCCGCATACGCCGATTTTGCCGTCGGCCGAGTTCGAGGGCAAATCGGGGACGAACCGGTACGGCGATTTCGTCCTCATGTGCGACGATGTCGTCGGACAAATTGTGCGGAAGCTGGAGGAGCGCGGTCTATCCGACAATACGATCGTCGTCTTCACGAGCGACAACGGCTGCTCTCCGAAGGCGAATTATCCGGAGCTCGCTCAGCTCGGGCATAATCCGAGCTATGTGTTCCGCGGGCAGAAGGCGGACATTTACGAGGGAGGCCACCGCGTTCCGCTGCTGGTGAAATGGCCCGATCGCATCAAGGCGGGCTCCGTATCAAGCGAGCCGGTATGCTTGGTCGACCTTATGGCCACGATGGCGGATTTGCTGGGGGTAGAATTACCCGAGCATGCGGGCGAAGACAGCATCAGCAATGCGCCGGTTTGGCTGGGCGAAGCAATTACAGGCCCGCTCAGGGAAGCTATTGTGCATCATTCCATTGACGGATCGTTCTCTATCCGCAAAGGGGACTGGAAGCTTGAGCTGTGTCCGGGCTCCGGAGGATGGAGCAGCCCGAGACCGGGGCAGGAGCCGGAAGGGTCTCCGCGGATCCAGTTGTACGATTTGTCCCGGGACATCGGCGAAACGGAGAACGTATACGACCGCCATCCGGAAGTGGTCAAAGAGCTGACTGTACTGCTTTCCTCATATGTTCGGAATGGCCGGAGCACCCGGGGGGCTGTCCGTTCGAACGCCGGCGGAGCGGAGTGGGAGCAAGGGCTCGATTGGATGCGGTAAAGCTATCATATTTGGAAACGGAATGACAGGCTGCATAGATCAGCCGTATAAACAATTTTCATAGAATAATTTGCACCGGCTGCAGATTGCTACCAGACTACTGGAGACTTCTACCTACAAGGTTGTTAGTCTCTTTTTTTTCTCTAAACCGTATTGAAGGGGAGATATCTTATGAAAAACAAAACTCGTTATACAGCTGCGACAGCCGTATTGCTGCTGCTGCTTCAGGGCTGCAGCTCGGGCAAGGAGGCGGCAGCGATTGAAGAGCAGAAGGGGGAGCAGCAAGCGGAAAGCAAGGAACCGGTCACGCTGACACTATTCGTCCAAGCTTCCTCGGCCAATTTTACCGAGAAGGATTTTCAAACGTTTGTCGGCGATCCCGTTGCCAAGAAATATCCCCATATTACGATCACTTATGTTCCGAAGGGGCAGGGAAGCCAGCTGAACGATCTGATCACGGCAGGGCAGACGCCGGACATTATTTACGGATCGCTCGGCGATTTGACCGGGCTGAAGAAGATGAATTTGCTAAGCGATCTTGCTCCGCTGATTAAGAGTCACCGATTCGATCTGGGGCGCCTGGATCCCGATGCGCTGGATAATGTCAAAGCGAACAGTCCGGACGGGCAAATCTCGTTCATGCCCCACACGATCAACGGTGCGGCGTTATACTACAATAAGGACCTGTTCGACCGGTTCGGAGTCGGGTATCCGAAGGACGGGATGACATGGGACGAAGTGCTCGATCTTACCCGCCAGATGAGCAGAACCGACAATGGGGCACAGTACCGCGGGTTTGGCATGGATCAGTCGTTCTTCATTCAAAACAACCAGCTGTCCCTTCCATTTGCCGATCCGGCGACTAAAAAAGCTGTGGTTAACCGCGACGGCTGGTTCCAATGGTTTACGACGATGAAGCGGTTTTATGAAATCGACAACAATAAGGTAGACGATACGACCAAGCTCAGCAATGCCGCGTTCTTGAAGGATAAAACAACGGCGATGTGGGCAGGTTCCAACCTGCTGAATGTGCTGCCTGAGGCGATGGCGGGCGGGCTTCAATGGGATATGGTGACGCTGCCTTCTTTTCGCGAAGCGCCCGGGGTCGGGATCCAGCTGAACGCGCCGTTCTATTCGATCTCTCCGACCAGCAAGCATAAGGATGAGGCGTTCCAGGTTATCGAGGTGCTGCTGTCCGATGAAGTACAGCTGGTCCAGACGAAGCTCGGGAAGATGACGACGCTGAAAAATCAGGATATCCGCAGCCGGTTCGCGAGCGACCTCTCCTTTACAAGCGGTAAAAATGTGAAGGCCATGTTTGCAGCCAAAGCTGCCAAACCGATGCAGCCAAGCTATTACGATGCTTCGGTTCGAAGTGTCGTCAGCGCCAAGTTCGGCGAGGTGATGAAAGGGGCCAAAGACGTCAATACCGCACTCCGGGAAGCGGAGGATGAGGGCAATAAAGTCATTCAGGAGCTGGCAACCGCCGAATAGAGCCGGTCTTGCGGCATACTCGAAGAAGGGCGATTGCTGTATAATAGTGCTGTTGCCATAAACAGCGTAAAGGAGGACCGGCATGTTCACGTTGAAGGATGAATCGTTTTATATTGACTATTTGCGCTTCAGAATACGATGGATTCGCAGCATGCCGAAGACGGCCGACTATTCCGTGCATCGGATGAGCTTTCCTTATACGTTGTTCTGGCTTGTAATGGAAGGACCGATTGCTATGGTCATTCAAGGTGAAGAGCATTCAGTCGCGGCAGGGAGTCTGATCGTGCTCCCTCCCAATACGACGTTCAGCCTGCTGCCGCGCCAAGGGGAGCGGACGATCCGTTACTTGTCGCTGTGTGCCGATCTCAAGATCGGTAATTCCGATCTGGTTACGGTGTATGGGCTTCCAACGGTGTCGAACGCAGCTTCTTCCTCAGAAGGTTATGAGCAGCTGGTCCAGCTATGGATGGCCGCACTGGAGTCCTTCGATCAGCTGGGTGAGCTCATCACGGAAGAAGGTCCGTCGCCCGGCTCCGGCCCCCAGCACACCTATATCATCAATACGGGCATTTCAGCACAATTCTTGGGGCTGCAGGGCCTGTTATACCAATGGCTTCAGCAATTGTTGACCGTCATGCGGGATCGGCTTCCTAAGGAGCCGGTCCGTCTGGAGGAGCGGGTCATGAAGGTTTGCGACTATGTCCGCCATCATATCAGCCGTCCTTTAAATCTGCAGGAGCTGGCGGAGCATGTCTTTTTGAGTCCAAGCCATCTCAGCTATTTGTTTATGCAAACGATGGGGATGCCGCCCATGGAATATGTCAGGGGGGTCAAGATCCAGACGGCCAAAACGCTGTTAATGGACTCTGTGTATACGATAAAAGAAATCGCCGAGAAGGTCGGCTATGGGGAGCAAAGCCAGCTGAGCCGCGCCTTCCATCAGGCGGAGGGAATGAGTCCGTCGCGTTACCGGCAGATGATTCAAAACTCCTCCACCCTGTAAACTCTCCAATATGGATTGCCAAATATTGTGATGAGCAGTAAGATGTACACAGAACAGGCTGACCGTACTTCATGAGGGATTGCAACCAAATCTGTGTATAGAAATGAGGGTGCTCGATGCTAAAACGATTCTTTTCCTATTATCGCCCTTACAAGGGCTTATTTGTGCTGGATTTCAGCTGCGCGGTTATCGCGGGCATTCTCGAGCTCGGCTTTCCGCTCGCCGTGAACCAGTTCGTGGATAAACTGCTGCCAGGCAAAGACTGGTCGCTGATTACATGGGCTTGCATAGCATTGCTGGGCGTGTATGTGCTGAATACGGCGCTGCAATACATCGTTACTTACTGGGGTCATATGCTTGGCATCAATATCGAGACGGATATGCGCAAAAAGCTGTTCGATCATATCCAGAAGCTGTCGTTCCGGTTTTTTGACAATAACAAGACCGGCCATCTCATGACCCGAATCACGAACGATCTGAACGAAATCGGGGAAATCGCGCATCATGGACCCGAGGATGTGTTTATTGCCATTATGACGCTGATCGGCGCGTTCATCCTGATGCTGTCCATCCATGTCAAGCTGGCGATCTTAACGTTCATCGTTATCCCTCTGATGGCGTGGTTCGCAATATTTTTCAGCAAAAAAATGACCCGAACCTATGAACGGCTGTTCGGCGACGTAGCGGAATTCAATTCGCGCGTCGAAAACAACATCGGCGGCATCCGCGTCGTTCAAGCTTTTACCAACGAGGAATATGAAAAGGAACTGTTCAAAGGGACAAATAAGCAGTACCGTCTCACCAAGCTGCTTGCTTACAAATTAATGGCGAAAAGCATGTCCATCACCTATATGATGATGCGCTTGGTATCGCTGTTCGTGATGATTTGCGGGACGTGGTTCGTCATCCGCCAGGAGCTGACCTACGGGGAATTCGTCGGTTTCCTGCTGCTGTCCAACGTGTTCTTCCGTCCGATTGAGAAAATCAATGCCGTTATCGAGAGCTACCCGAAAGGAATCGCCGGGTTCAAACGGTATATTTCCATTATGGATACCGAGCCGGATGTAGCCGATGCGCCGGATGCGGTGAAGGTCGACAAGCTGAAGGGAGATATCCAGTTCCATTCCGTTACGTTCGGATACGACGAGCAGAAGAACATTTTGAACCGTCTGAGCCTGTCCATCAAGGCGGGGCAAACGGTCGCTTTCGTAGGGCCGTCCGGAGCCGGGAAGACGACGATCTGCAGCTTGCTGCCGCGCTTTTACGACAGCACCGAGGGCACCATTACGATTGACGGCATGGATATACGCCGGATGACGCTGCAGTCGCTGCGCAGCCAGATCGGGATTGTCCAGCAGGACGTCTATTTGTTCGAAGGGACAATCAGGCAAAACATCGCGTACGGCAAGCTCGAAGCCAGTAACGAGGAAATATGGGAAGCCGCGCGGCGGGCGCAGCTGGAGGAATTTATCTTGAAGCAGCCTGACGGTATGAATACGCTGATCGGGGAGAGGGGAGTCAAGCTGTCCGGCGGTCAGAAGCAGCGGCTCGCGATAGCCCGAATGTTTCTGAAAAATCCGCCGATCCTCATCCTGGACGAAGCGACGTCGGCGCTGGACACGGCTACGGAGGTAGCGATCCAGGAATCGCTGGCCGAGCTGTCTGCAGGGCGGACTACGCTGGTCATTGCGCATCGTCTTGCGACCATCAAGAACGCAGACCGCATCGTCGTGGTGACGGAGGACGGCGTCGCCGAGGAAGGGCCTCACCGCGAGCTGGTCACTGCCGGCGGCATCTACAGCCGACTGCACGAAGCGCAGTTCGGCAGGTAAAATCTTCATCAAATCTTCATGAAATATTCATTATTCCTTCATTACGAGATTTACGCTGACTGGTATGATACTACTATACTTTTCAAGTGCAATTTTTGATTAGCAGCTATGTTTTCATAAGGAGTGATAACTATGTATAAATCCGTTATTATAGGCACAGGCCCTGCCGGGCTGACTGCAGCTATTTACTTGGCAAGAGCCAACCTGAAGCCGCTCGTTATCGAAGGTCCGGAGCCTGGCGGCCAGCTTACGACAACGACCGAAGTCGAGAACTTCCCGGGATTTCCGGAAGGTATTCTGGGACCGGAATTGATGGATAATATGCGTAAGCAAGCCGAGCGATTCGGTGCGGAATTCCGTACGGGCTGGGTGAACAAAGCCGACTTGTCCAAGCGTCCGTTCACGTTATCCGTAGAGGGAATTGGCGAAATTCAGACGGAGACGGTCATCGTTTCCACCGGCGCTTCCGCCAAATACTTGGGCATTCCGGGCGAAAGAGACAATGTCGGCCGCGGTGTCAGCACTTGCGCGACCTGCGACGGCTTCTTCTTCCGCAACAAAAAAATCATCGTTGTCGGCGGCGGAGACTCCGCAATGGAAGAAGCGAACTTCCTGACTCGTTTTGCGTCTGAAGTGGTGCTGGTGAACCGCCGTACCGAGCTTCGCGCTTCGAAGATCATGCAGGACCGCGCTCGCGCCAACGAGAAAATCAGCTGGCAGCTGAACAAAACTCCGTTGGAGGTTTTGGCGGGAGACAGAGGCATTACCGGCCTGAAAGTTAAAAACAACGAGACCGGTGAGGAAGAGGTTATCGAAACCGACGGCTTGTTCGTCGCAATCGGTCACACCCCGAACACCAAATTCCTGGACGGTCAGCTCACTACCGACGACCACGGGTATTTGCTGGTGAATCCGGGCACAACGGAAACGAACATTCCGGGCGTCTTCGCTTGCGGCGACGTACAAGATAGCCGTTACCGTCAGGCGATCAGCGCTGCGGGAACCGGATGCATGGCGGCATTGGATACGGAACGCTTCCTGGAAGCGAACGAGATCGAGCATGCCGAAGCGGCATCGAAATAACAATCGCTATAACATATAATGACGGATTGCCTAATCCGTTCAGAAATACAAGCTTGATGGGAAGGGACGATAGGTCCCTTCTCGGTCAAGCTTTTTCTATTTTTATCGCAGAGGATGCTTCTTCGCTTGCCATGCTGCACGGATTTACCGGAGCAGTCGAGGCCCTTACGATCAATCGGGTCGGGACGACGACCTTTCTGCGTTTCTGCCGGGGATTTTCCATAATGGAGACAAGCAGCTTCACGGCCTCTCGGCCCACACTGTACTCTTCTTGGCTTACGCAGGTTGGAGGAACGGCAGTAAAGCTGGAGAGCTCATAATCATCCAAGAAAACAACGGACAAGTCTTCGGGAATACGGATAGACATTTCTTTGACCGCTTCCATTAACGTCAGCCCGACAGCGGTATTTACTGCCAGCAGAGCGGTAATATCGGGGTTATTGCGCAAAAATAACTTTATTTGCTCCTTGCTGTCCGTATCTCCCATGCCTTCCGTATAGATCATATTAACTTTTTTTCGGTCCAGATTCATAAGCCGCATATGCCGGTCGATGAGGATGCTGTGCTCGAACAAACCTCTCTCATAGCCGTTAAGCCGATCCTCTATGCTCGTTGTGCCTTCCGGCTTGGTGGATACGAAGCCGATCCGGCGATGGCCGAGCTGGATCAAGTGGCTGCAAGCATCAAAGGCGCCTTCTGAATGGTCCGAGCTTACATAGTTGGTTTCGACGCCTTTTAAATAGCGGTCGACGACAACGACTGGAAATCCGTTCAAAATAAGCTTTAAAATCTCTTCATTGTAAGTTTGCCCATGGGACGGATAGATGATAACACCTTTGACATGAAGCTGGACCATTCTTGTCATCAATTCCTTTTCCGCCTCCTGGGAATCGCCCGTCTCGCTAAACAGGAGATGGTAGCCTTCTTCAGCCAGCTGATTTTCAATGCCGTTCAATAAACGCGCCGTAAACCGGTTGTCCAGCCGCGGCATCAGATAAGCGACAAGCCGTCCTGACGGAGAGGAGCTGTAGACCGGGACTTCACCGGACTTGTCCTTCGCAACGAAGGAGCCTTTTCCCTGGATACGGTAAATAATCCCCTCTTCCATAAGAGCTGACAGTGCGTTCTTAATCGTAATTCTGCTGACGCGAAATCGGGCGGCCAACTCATTCTCGGACGGAATCCGCTCGTCGGGCAGCCAGCTCATCCGGATAATGTTATCCAGCACATATTCCCGAATTTGCTTATAAAGCGGTGTGCGTCCCGGTTGTTTACTCATGACAGCCTCCAGACATAACAATAATACAACTTACTCCTTACCTAAACCGAAGTGTGTTTACAAAATATTAACAATGGAATTCCTATATAACAATTGACTGCCATCTCTTATAAAACATATACTTGTTCGTAATTGCAAAGAAAGAATAGCACAAATATTACAAATAATCAACTTGATAATCAAAGGGAGATGGCAGCGTGAATTCATTTCGTTTTGTAGTTATGGGAGATTTGCATTATGTGCAGGCTGAGTCGCATCAAGAGGTATTTAACGGCCGCGCGAAAGGCATTACGGAATTCGCGGATGTTACCCGGAATTTGTGGATGACGCACAACGTGACCCCGGAGATTATATCCGCTATAGCCGCACGAAAGCCGGATTTTATCATTCAAACCGGGGATATCATTCAAGGCCACTGCGACAACGAAGAGAGCGGTCTGCGCGAGATGAAGGAAGCGATGGAGCTGCTGGAGGGCTTAAAGGCACCGTTATTCTTCGCACTCGGTACCCATGACGGAGTTGTCGGCCGACGCGAGGAGCGGCAGGTCCGGCAGTTCGTATACCCTGCCATTGGAAAGGCATTAGGGACGTCTCCTTTAACGAAAGGCTATTACGCGTTTGAAAAAGCAGGTTCTTTGTTTCTTGTGCTCGATTATACAACCTTTGTAAAAAACGATGAGCAAGCTCAATTTATTCAGGATACTTTTGCCAAGTCTGCACAGTATGAGCATGTGTTCCTGTTCGCCCACCCGCCGCTCATATGCGTGGGAAGGCCTTTTTTCACTCACTACGATTTTGTCCAAACCGTTCTCGGGCAAATCGCCAAGTTCGAGGTCGACGCCTATTTTTGCGGGCATACGCACAATCAGGTTTCGACGCTGCATCGGATAGGCAATCATTGGCTGCCTCAGCTGAAAAGCTCGGTGCTGGGTTATCCTGACCGCCCGCCTGTTCCTTTGAGTGACGTTCGTCCGATTTTACCGGATCCGGCGGATATGGAATACGGTTGGGGCTATCTCGAAGACTCCGCACCCGGATGGTGGGAAATCACGGTGAACGGACCGTCCGTTCAAGCGGATTGGCATGTGCTGCGGCAGGGAGTACAAGGGCAGCTTTGCTGGCGAAGAGGGGAAAAGGCGACGTTTACCCGGAAGCCTTCGTTCTCCACGACATCAGGACAGCCGCTGCCTGCGCTGAACGATATCCGGAGGGTGCAGCTTAGAGCGGCAGGCACCAACTGCAAAGCTCCGAACGGCTACCGAGTCTCTCTTAACGGAATGGAAATCGGAGCGCTGCCGCGTCTTGAGTATTTCGACAGCCGTCAATCGATGGAGATTCGGCCGGAGTTTTGGCCGTTGCTCGCCTCTGTAAACGATCTATCTGTTACAATAGAGGATGAACCGATGTGCATCGGAGGGTTTGTCCTGGAGGTGGAGACGGCCAGCGGCTTTATCCGCAGTACCGTATCCGATTATTACGCCAATACGGACAAGTGGGATCATTGGGGGAAGCATCCGGTGGAGAAAATAGCTGCTCCATCAACCGGCAGGTTCGAGCTGAAGTTCGGTTAACTTTTCGTAGGGTGACGCATAGGGATTCTTATGCTGCCCGAATATTTTTGGACATGGGGAGAGAGTGGAGTGGCATACAAATTGATCGCGCTGGATATGGACGGAACGCTGTTGAACAAGGAAAAGCAAATTTCGGAGCAAAATCGAAAATGGATACAGGCAGCCATAGAAGCGGGAATCCACGTTACACTGGCGACGGGCAGACCGTTTAGGGATGCGGTCGTGTATGCCCGGCAGCTGAACCTGCGATCGCCGCTTATCATTAATAACGGCAGCGAGGTATGGTCATTGCCCGAGACGCTTCATACTAGATGTGAGCTGGATCCGCAGCTTGTGAACCGGATTCTGTCGGAGCTGCTTACCGAGTACGGCGAGAAGGTAGATTTCTGGGCGCATACCGTGGAGCAGCGAATAGACCGAAGCAATGTGCCGGAAAATACGGCTTCGCTTCGCTGGCTTCAATTCGCCGTTCGCAGCTCGGATGCGGTGGTATTGGCGGAAATCCGCAGTACGCTGGAATCGTGGAACGCATTCGAAATAAGCAACTCGCATATTACGAATATCGAATGCAATGCGCTCGGGGTTAGTAAAGCAAGCGGCTTGCTGGAAGCATGCAATAGGCTCGGTATCGATATGTCGGAAGTCATAGCGGTCGGCGACAGCTTGAACGATATTCCAATGATAAGGGCGGCAGGCTTAGGTGTGGCGATGGGGAACGCTCAGGATGAAGTGAAGCTGGCGGCGGATGTTATCGCACCGTCGAACCATGAAGACGGGGTAGCCCATATTATCCAGACATATATATGACAAATAGACAACTTGGATACAGATTTAATGCAGGTTTAACAAATGAACAAGTTGTATTTTATACTTTCCCGTTACTATTCAATTATTAGGCCAGTCCAATAAGCGAATAGAAAGGGAGTTACAACTTTGAAAACACGTGTAGTTTATGGTTTCGCTGCTCTCATGATTTTGCTGTCGTCTACTGCTTGCGGTCAAACGGAACCCGCACCCGACAATCAAGCGAGTGCTCCAAAGACGCCTGAACCGGTTGTTTTGACGGTGTATCAGCAAGCGGAAATCAGCGATGAAGATTTTCAATTGTTGTTCGTTGAGCCGGTGAAGAAGAAGTATCCGTATATCGATCTGAAGCTCGTTCGACTGGATAAAGGCGTCACCCTGGATAATCTGGTGATTTCCGGCGAGGTTCCCGATATATTGACACCCCCGCATTCCGGCGTACTGGAATTAAGTCAGAAAGATATATTGTTCGATATCGCTCCGTTAGTGAAACAAGCTAATTTGGATTTGAACCGCTTCGATCCCGTAACGATTGACGCCGTAAGGTCGGATAAAGGTGAGCTTTGGGCGCTCCCATACGCCATGCAGTTTAATGCGCTGTATTACAATAAAGATCTGTTTGATAAGTTCGGCGTCGAATATCCTAAGGACGGCATGACATGGGACGAGGCTATTGAGCTCGGCAAGAAAATGATCCGAAATGAAGGCGGGATCCAATATCGCGGATTGGATCCGGTGAGCAGCTATATATTGAGCTTCCCGTTCTCACTGACTTACGTGGATGCCAAGACTAACAAAGCAAGCTTCAATAACGAGCAATGGAAAAAGGTGCTTGAGCTTACCCAGAGCATTCTGACGATTCCGGGGAATGAACTGAAAAGTACCGAACCAGGCGCGGCGACCCAAGGCAACCTGTTTATTAAAGAAAAAAATGTAGCGATGCTCGCATCGACGAATTTAATGGCTCAAATCGGGAGCGCGGCTAGCGGGATCAACTGGGATATTGCTCAGTATCCGAGCTATAAGGAAAAGCCCAATATTTCAGGCAAGCTGGATACTCATAATCTGGCCATATCCAAAACGAGCAAGCATAAAGAGGAAGCTGTTAAAGTACTGGAAGTAGTAACATCGGACGAGGTTCAGCTGCTTAGCGCCAGAAAAACGGCAAGAATGTCTCCGCTGAAAAACCCGGAAATGCAAAAGCAATTTGGAGCCGAGGTGCCGTATTTGCAAGGCAAAAACATACAGGCAATATTCAAAAGCACCGTGTCGCCTGGTCCGATTTACTCGCCTTTTGAGGTCGACGGCAAGAAGATCGCGCAAGCGAAGGTAAGAGAGCTCTTGGCAGGCAATGTCGATATCAACACAGCTCTGAGACAGGCGGATGAAGAAATCAATAAAATGCTGGAAACAAAAAAATAACTTGCCTTGCGATCAATTTGTTTCATAGATAAGTTGACAAGCATGGCTGTAATGACCCCCTCGGAGGTAGATGAGGGGGTCATAGTATTACTGGCTCCACCTTCAATAGTAACCTCCAGGTAACCCCGTTTCGTGCAAGTGCCTACTTCCCAAACGGATACTGAGGAACTAAACTATACTTAATTACTTTATTGCATATAAGAGAATGGAGGCGGATATGGATGGCAAGCGATGTAAAAGAAAGAATTAATTTGAAGGAAATTAATTGCGAGAAAGAGCTCACATTAGCCGTCATAGGAGGCAAGTGGAAGCTGATCATCCTGTGGCATCTCGGTTTGGAGGGCACGAAGCGGTTCAGCGAGCTGAAGAAGCAAATTCCTAACATAACACAAAAAATGTTGACGAATCAGCTGAGAGAGCTTGAAGAGGATCAGCTGGTGCAGCGCAAGGTGTATCCGGAAGTACCGCCGCGGGTGGAATATTCCATGACGGAATACGGACAGAGCTTAATGCCCGTTCTCAAATTGATGTATGAGTGGGGGCATAATTATAGAAGAGACGTCATCTGGAAAGAGGAGCCGGAGCTGTGTACGGGGAGCGGATTGTGATCCGCTTTTTATTTTCAATTGACTTGTATACAAGAATGTAAGTATACTTGAAAAAACAAACGATCAATGCAATCATGGCTTAGTTCAAAATTGTAAATTTGGAGGTGCTGTCTATCATGACGTTTCTATCGCCGCTGCCTCCGCCTATTCAGCGCAAATCCCTAGGAGATCAGGTCTACGACACGATCAGGGAAAGCATCGTATCGCTGCGTGTGGAGCCGGGGAGCATGATTTATGAGAACGAGCTGGCGGAGCTGCTCAATGTAAGCCGTACGCCTGTCAGGGAAGCGATCCGGCTGCTGGTAAGCGAGCAGCTGCTCGATGTGCTGCCCCAACGGGGAACAAGAATCGCGTTTATTTCCGAGCGCAAGGTGAACGAGAGCCGCTTTATCCGCGAGCATTTGGAGCTGGGAGCATTCCGGCTTGCAGCCAAGCTCTGGAATCAGGAGGCTCATGCCGAGGTGAGCCGAACGGTTCATAGCTTGATCGAGCGGCAGGAGCAGGCTTGCGCCGAACAGCGGGTCGAGCTGTTCCTTCAGCTGGACGAGGCGTATCACCGGGCTATTCTCGAGGTGACGGGCAACCTGACGCTGCTGCAGGTCGTGAATCAGATGCGGGGACATCTGAACCGCGTACGCTTTTTGGCGTTGAAGCAGTTTCACTATATGAACGACGTGATAGAGGAACACCGCGGCCTGATCGAAGCGCTGGAGCAGGGCGATGAGCAGCGGACGGTGCAAAGGCTGGCGCAGCATATAGGCAAGCTGGATCACGAGCTGCCGGAGCTTCGCAAGGCGTATCCGCATTATTTTGTCAACTAAGACCTGGGGGAGGCTTGTCTTATGAGGATGGTTTTTCGATGGTATGGGGAAGGAAATGATTCGGTAACGCTGCCGCAGATTAAGCAAATCCCCGGTGTGGAGGGAATCGTCTGGGCGCTTCATGACATCCCTGCCGGTGAAGTATGGCCGATGGACCGGATCTTGCAGCTGAAGGAGCAGATTGAGGGGCACGGGTTCCATATCGAGGTTGTGGAAAGCGTCAACGTGCATGAAGATATTAAGCTCGGCTTGCCGAGCCGGGACAAGTACATAGACAACTACAAGCAGACGATCGAGAACCTTGGGAAGGTCGGTGTCACAACGATCTGCTATAACTTCATGCCCGTATTCGATTGGGTGCGGACCGATCTGCATAAAGAGCTGGAGGACGGCTCCACGGCGCTCTTTTACGAGAAGGCCAAGGTGGACGCCATGAACCCTTCCGAGCTCGTGCACAAAATTAACGAGAATCCGGATTTTACGATGCCCGGCTGGGAGCCGGAGCGGTTGGCGAGGCTGTCCGAGCTGTTTGAAGCCTACAAGGACGTAACCGAAGAGAAGCTGTGGGACCATTTGCACTATTTTTTGGAACGCATCATTCCTGTCGCGGAGGAGAACGGCATTCGAATGGCCATTCACCCGGACGACCCGCCTTGGCCTATATTCGGGCTTCCGCGGATTATGACCTGCCGGGATAATTTCCGCAAGCTGTTGAAGCTGGTCGACAGTCCGTATAACGGGATCACCTTATGCAGCGGGTCTCTTGGAGCTAATCCGGCTAACGATATCGCCGGGATGGTAAGGGAATTTGCCGACCGCATTCCTTTCGCCCATATTCGCAATGTCCGCCGATACGACAACGGGGATTTCATTGAAACCTCGCACCGGGCACGGGACGGCTCCGTCGACATCTGCGATATCGTGAAGGCTTATCACGAGAATGAGTTTACAGGCTACGTCCGTCCCGACCACGGAAGGCATTTATGGAACGAGCAGTGCAGGCCGGGCTACGGATTGTATGACCGTGCCCTTGGTATCATGTACTTATGGGGAGTATGGGATTCGCTGGAACGAACGAAACGGGGGAGCGTATCATGTTAACGATTCATGAGCATTTAAAAGGGAAAGTAGCCGTCATTACCGGAGGAAGCGGAGTGCTGTGCTCGGCGATGGCGAAGGAGTTGGGGCGGCAGGGAGTCAAGGTCGCCGTATTGAATCGAACCGCGGAGAAAGGCGAGAAGATCGCCTCGGAAATAAGGGAGGCCGGAGGTGAAGCGATCGCCGTTGCTTGCGACGTGCTGAATGTCGAGAGCGTCAAGAGAGCCGAGCAAACCGTCGCCGAGACGTTCGGTCCTTGCGATATTTTGATCAACGGCGCAGGCGGCAATCATCCGAAGGGGAGTACAACCAACGAAACGTTCAAGCTGGAAGATCTGGACAACAAGGAGATCACGACGTTTTTCGATCTAAGCGAGGAAGGCGTAAGCTACGTATTCAATTTGAATTTTCTCGGCACGCTGATTCCCACCCAAGTATTTTCCCGCAAAATGATTCATAGACCGGGAGCGGTCATCATCAATATGTCCTCCATGAGCGCCCCGAGCCCCATGACGAAGGTGCCGGCCTACAGCGCGGCCAAAGCGGCCATCGAAAATTTCACGCAATGGCTTGCCGTACATATGGCGGACGCCGGAATCCGCGTCAATGCCATCGCACCGGGGTTTTTCCTGACGGAACAAAACCGCAGGCTGCTGACGAACGAAGATGGCTCCTTAACGGAGCGGTCTCATAAAATTATTACCCATACGCCGATGAGGCGCTTCGGCAAGCCGGACGATCTTCTTGGGACGATGCTCTGGCTGGCTGACGATACGATGTCCGGCTTCGTTACAGGAATAACCGTCCCCGTGGACGGAGGATTCATGGCCTACTCGGGCGTGTAGCTTCGGAACCGCTCTCCTCACACCGTTTACTGTGAGGAGGGCGGTTTTTTCGTTTTAGCGGTTGTGGATGTGACCGTGACCGGGACTGTGAAACCAATTTACCATCCGGAGCTCGCTGTAGCTGACCTTCCAGCCTAGCTTCTCGTTCACGCTCGCCATTGCGGGGTTGGTGGAGCGGGTGGATGTATAAATAGAGCGAATGGAATGCCGTTTCGCAAAGGCAATGACCGATTTCTTGAGGGCCGTTGCAATGCCCTTGTTGCGGTAATCGCGGCGGACAGCCGTATTCCCTTGGAATGCGTAAGCTTCTTCCGCAGAGGGATACAACACCGTATACCCTGCATAGTTGCCGCGGTCTATTGCGATGAAAAATGCATCCGGTACGAGATCCGGTTTGTGAAGCCAACCCGTATCCGTATTGGGCTGCCGCAAATGGACCGGAAGCTCTGTCGGGAAATCCGTATTCGTATCCAGCACAAGCTCAGTCAACGCTTCCATGCAATCGGGTCGTTCACGACACTCATCGGCCATGCTGCGGATGATAATGGAGCTGCCGCTGACATTGGCAGGCTGCTTGGTGGATTCGGACTCCAAGTCCAAGGCTGCAACGTCGAGACCATAATGGACCATGCGGTGATCCTCCCGGTAGCCTGCGCTTTCGTAAAACCGCCGCTCATCCGCAGACGTACCGAATACACGGGCTTCAACGGAATAAGGAGCTGCAGCTATTATATCGAACTCCACCGCTTCGTAGAGCACCGGATAATAGATTTCTCTCGTTTCGCCTTCGTGTGCAACGACTTCGACCCGCAGCTTGACCATCGGGGCTATTTGCTCAGCCAACAAGGCGTACCCGAGCAAGGCTCCTGAAGAACAATCCCGCAGCACATAGCGGGCTATCATCTTTTTTGAATCCAACTGCTCAGCCAAGGAGAAGGCTCCGTGTCTTCCTGCCATATGCAGCTTGGAGAGAGCTTTGACATGATCGTAATCGGAAGCCAAGAGCGGCTGTACCTGAATCTGAATCGACATGGGAACCCTCCTGCTAAAATGTCTACTACAGCTGCAGCTCCATCCGCCGGTTGCGCGTTGTCAATCCGTACGATTCGTACAAGCGGATCGCGTCCGAGTTGAATTCCGCAACGTTAAGCTCTAACGATGATGCCCCAATATCTCGTGCATAGCGGATTGCATATTCCATTAATGACGCTCCAATCCCTTGTCTGCGGTACGTATCTTTGACACAAAGATCATTGACGTACAGATACAGCCGGGGCGTCCGGAAGACCGGTCCGGCAGGCGCAAGCTCCTTGTTCAAAATCATATAAGCCACAAGCTCGCCGCTCCCGTTTTCCGGCTCCGCAACGATCACTTTCGTTTTTTCCGCCGCTAGATACGTTTCGATGGAACGCTCGCTATAAGAGTTAGCGCTTACAAACAAGTCGGGCCTTGCTTCGGCATGAACATCGTCCAGCTGTCTTCGCAGGACAATCAGTTCTTTCGCATCATGAAGAGCGGCTTCCCTCAAACGGTAGTTCAATTCGTTCACGATCCTTTCTATTGGATGGTTACTGCACGTAGAGGCGGTAATCCCTCGGCGTCATCCCTTCATGGGTTTTGAACATTTTCGTAAAATAGCTTTGGCTGCAAAATCCGACCCGCTGGGCAATTTCCCCGGTAGGCAGCTTAGAGGACGCGAGAAGCTCCTTGGAGCGGGTCAGTCTGTATTTGATCAAATATTCGAGAACGGAATAGCCGGTCGATCTTTTGAAAATACGCGAGAAATAATACTGGCTCAAATGAACGGCGTCGGCGACCTCCTCCAGCTTGATCGGGAGCTGGTAATGGTTCTCGATGTAATCGATCGCCTCCCGGATTTCCTTCGGATAATCGGGCGATACGTTGGGGGACAGCACGGCATCGCGCTCCATCTTGGTTACGAGCAGCTCCGACAGGATGCGGGTGATATACGCAGACGCGGATACCTCCAGCCCGACCGGACGCGTCTGAAACATATGGAACAGCTCCCGGAACATGGAATGGACGGCGTTGGTGTTGCGAACCTGCAGCACCGGCTGCTCCTGGCATCCCAGCATCGCATAATAATCCGCAGCTTGCATTCCGCCGAAACGGACCCAGAGAAGCTCCCATGGATCGTCGGGATCGGCATGATAGCAATGCTCTTCGTTAAGATTCAGGAGGAAAAGGTCGTTTGGCTTCAGCTTGTATTTGCGGTCTTTTCCTTGAACATAGCCGGACCCGCTGACAACGAATTTCATCTGATAGGCATAAAAAAAGCGCCGGTCCACGACATACGATGGCTTGCATTTGAACCAGCCTACGTCTTGGACGAAAAACATGCATTTTTTCGCGGTTTCGCTAGGGGAATGGGTTATTGTCTTATAAAAATACATCAAGTCCGTCACACCGCCTGGAAAGAGCAAGATTGTTATAAAAATAGGGCAAGGTTGCTTCAAAAGCTGCGCGATGAATGCGCTATACTTTTGATTATAGCATGTTACCCTACTACATTTGCCGGGAGAAGTGAAAAATGATGAAACAGCTGACCGCCATACTGCTGGGGGCAGGGGCAAGAGGAGCCCGCAGCTATGCACCCTACGCCCTTGATTATCCTCACGAGCTGAAGTTTGTAGCCGTTGCCGAAAAGGATCCGGCGAGAAGGCAAGAATTTGCTCAAGCCCACGGCATTCCCGCCGAGCAATGCTATGATTCCTGGACGCAGCTGATGGAGCAGCCGCGTATGGCGGACATCGCGGTCATCTGTACGCAGGACCGGATGCATTTTGAACCGACGATGGAAGCATTGGCCAAGCAGTATCACGTTCTGCTGGAAAAGCCGATGTCTCCCGATCCCACGGAATGCGTGCTGATGGAGCAAGCAGCCAAGAAGCACGACCGATTGCTGACGATATGCCATGTGCTTCGTTATACGCCATTTTGGACCGCAATCAAACGGGTCATTAAAGAAGGGCGGCTCGGCCAAATCGCCTCCATTCAGCTGAACGAAAATGTCGGCTACTGGCATATGGCTCACAGCTTCGTGAGAGGCAACTGGCGCAATTCCGATACGTCCAGTCCGATGATTTTGGCCAAGTCGTGCCATGATATGGACGTCTTGTCGTGGCTCATGGACGAACGATGTACGAGGGTGAGCTCATACGGCTCACTGATGCATTTTCATTCCGGCAACGCACCGGAAGGAGCTCCATCCCATTGTATCGACGGCTGTCCGGCCGAGTCGGACTGTCCTTATTATGCTCCGCGGTTTTATCTGGGCGAAGGGAAGAGCTGGGCGAAGCATTTTACGCAGGAGCTGACCCGTGAGAGCATCGTCCAAGGCTTGAAGGAAACCGATTACGGACGATGCGTGTACCAAAGCGACAATAATGTAGTGGATCATCAGGTTGTGAATCTGGAATTCGCCAGCGGAGCTACCGCGATGTTCAGCATGTGCGGCTTTACGCGCCATCAGGAGCGGCGGATTCAAATTATGGGCACCCGTGGCGAGCTGCGCGGCGAAGAAGGCCGGATCGTATGGATGGACTTTCTGACGCATGAGGAGCATACGATCGACATTCCCAAGCAAACGAGCGGTCACGGCGGCGGAGATAGCGGCATTGTCAAAAGCTTCCTTCGCGAGGTGCGCGAATACAACGGCGAGGAGAGCCTTACGTCTGCGTCCGCTTCCGTCCGAAGCCACTTGCTTGCTTTTGCAGCGGAGGAGTCCCGCATGAGTAACGGCCAATCGATTGACATCGATGAGTATTATCAAAAGGTTTTGGCTTCCGGAACTTCAGGAGTCTCCGGAACGAAATGAAAATAAAAAGGAACAGCCCGGCCCTTTAAGGGTCAGGCTGTTCTTTTTGTTTACCACATTGGAAAGTTTAAGTTTGGTAATCGATAAAGTGTATCGAAGATCTTTCCCATTGGCGATAAAACCTACCATTGAACGCGGTCGTGCATCTTTGAATGGCCTCGAAAGAGGTTTTATCAAGAGAGAGGGTTGACAACGTTGTCCGTCTTCCCGGCGAGGAAGGATCTGACATTGTCGACGGCCGTCTTCATAAGTCTTGCCCGCGCTTCTTTCGTAGCCCAAGCGATGTGCGGCGTAATAATGCAGTTCTTCGCGGTAAGCAGCGGATTATCTGCGCCCGGAGGCTCGACGGACAGCACATCCAGTGCGGCTCCGGCAATCCTATGATCATTCAGAGCATCGGCCAGATCCTGCTCTACGATCAACGGGCCGCGCGAGGTGTTGATCAGGAACGCGGACGGCTTCATCAGCGCCAGCCGGTCTTTATTAATCAAACCCGACGTTTCCGGCGTTAAAGGACAGTGGAGGCTGACGATATCCGACTCCTTCAGCAGTTGCTCCAGTGTAACCCATTCCACGCCTTCGACGGGAGCAGGGGTCCTTTTGCCGCTTCCTACAGCCAGTACACGCATATCCATCGCATTCGCGATTCGGGCGGTTTGGGTGCCGATTTTGCCGAGACCGATCATGCCGATCGTTTTCCCCGACAGTTCCGTGAGCGGCGATCTCGTGAAGCAAAAGTCGGTGCTGTTTGTCCAATCTCCGGCTTTGACCGCCGCGTCATGACGCCCGACATGATGGCACAATTCGAGCAGCAGCGCAAATACGAACTGCGCAACCGAATGCGTCCCGTAGGTAGGCACGTTGGTGACGGGAATGCCTCTCGAGCGCGCCGCTTCCGTATCCACAATATTGTAGCCTGTAGCCAGAACCCCGATATATTGCAGCTTCGGAAGCTTCGTCAATGTCGATGCGTTAAGCGGAGTTTTGTTCGTCAGCACGATCTCCGCATCGGAGGCTCGCTCTACAATAAGCTCCTGCGGCGTACGGTCATAAATCGTAAGACGGCCAAGTCCGGACAAGCCGTCCCAGGTCAAGTCTCCCGGATTCAGCGTAAATCCGTCCAATACTACGATGTTCATGCACGGTTCCTCCCTTAGATACGAAAAAGTACGAAATGAAGCGGTACAAGCTCATTATACTATGATTCGGCCGTACGGCCACTCCCTAATGAAGACGCTCCCAAGCAAAAAGGGAGTGACAATTTACTTTGAAAGGAGTATGTTTTATATAGTGAAGCTAACTAATTTGGGAGGGGAACTTCGACTTGTCATTTTTCCGGAAATATGTAAAGAAATATTGGAAAATGTTTATTGTGGCCGTGCTCTTTCTGACTTGCGAAGCATTGGCCGACTTGACTCTGCCGACGGTCATGTCGCATATAATCGATGTCGGCGTGGCCGACAGGAACATGAATTATGTGCTGAGCATGGGCGGGTTCATGCTGCTGATTACGGGGCTCGGCGCCTTGGCGGCAACAGGCAGGAACATTGTGGCGAGCCGCGTGTCGCAGGCGTTCGGCACCGAGCTGAGACAAGATCTGTTCGGTAAAATACAAACGCTTTCATTCGAAAACATCGATCAGTTCGAGCGCGCTTCGTTGATTACGCGATTAACGAACGATGTGACACAGGTGCAAAACTTTACGAACGGGATGATGCGGATTTTCGTCAAAGCGCCGTTGCTGTGTATCGGAAGCTTGATTATGGCAGCGCGTCTCAACTCCCAGCTGGCTATCGTATTGGCAGTAGTAGTTCCCATTGTCGCCATTCTGATTGCCTTGAATATGAAAATCGGGTTTCCGCGGTTTATCCGCGTCCAGAAGGCTCTGGACAAGGTGAACGGCGTTATGCGGGAATATTTGTCCGGCGTGAGGGTTGTGAAGGCCTTTAACCGGTTCGATTACGAGGTGGAGAAGTTTCAGGACGTCAATCAGTCGTATCAGGCTCGTTCGATCGAGGCGATGCGGGCGATGGCGATCTTCAACCCGGCCATTATGCTGACGATGAATCTCGGCATTATTGCCGTGCTGTGGTTCGGAGGCTGGGGCGTTGACCGGGGCACGATTCAAGTGGGAAATATCATTGCTTTTATCAACTACATGACGCAAATTTTGTTTGCTCTTATGACGATTTCCATGGTGTTCAATATGTTCGTGCGGGCCAAAGCATCGGCGCTGCGCATCGGCGAAGTGTTCGATCAAGACAACAAGATGTCTTGGCGGGAGGAAACCGAGCTCGATCCGGCTGCCCAAGGAACGATCGAGTTTGACAATGTCAGCTTCTCCTATGAAGGAGCTTCGGGCGACCCGGTTATTAAGCATATATCGCTGACGTGTCTGGCTGGCGAAACGGTAGGGATTATCGGATCGACCGGCTCGGGCAAAAGCAGCCTGGTCGGCTTAATCCCGCGCTTTTACGATGCGACCTCGGGAACGATCCGGGTGGGCGGCGTCGACGTGACTCAAATCGATCCCGCCAAGCTCAGGGAGAAAATCGCGATCGTCCCTCAGAAAACCGTGCTGTTCACCGGGACGGTGACCGAGAACATCCGCTGGGGCAAAGAGGACGCTACGATGGAGGAGATTGTCAAGGCATCCGAAGCGGCGCAAGCGCATCCGTTCATCACTTCGTTCCCGGAAGGCTACGAGACCCTTCTGGGGCAGCGGGGAGTTAACTTTTCGGGCGGACAGAAGCAGCGGGTATCTATAGCAAGAGCTCTTGTCCGGAAGCCGGAAATTCTCATTCTGGACGACTGTACGAGTGCCGTCGATACGGCGACGGAGGCGAAAATCAAGGAAGCGCTGAAGACCTATACCCAAGGGCTGACGTGCCTTATTATCGCTCAGCGAATTACGTCGGTTATGGATGCCGATAAGATCGTCGTGCTCGATCAAGGAGAGATCGTCGGAATAGGAAAACACGACAGGCTGATGAAAGAATGCCTAGTCTATCAGGAAATTTATCAATCTCAGATGGGGAAGGAGGTACACAAAGATGTCGAAGCCTAATGAATCGTCCAGAGAGACGCAGACACCTCCCGATTTGCCCATGATGGGGCCAGGGAGACCGGGCGGATTCGGAAATCGCGCCAGAGGCGGTCCGGTTGCTAAGCCGAAGCAGTTCAAAGCGACGCTTAAACGAATGTGGCAGTTCGTCGGCCACCAGCGCAAACGTCTTGCGATTGTGTTTCTGTTTATATTGGCGAGCTCGGTGCTTACGCTGACAGGTCCTTTCCTTATCGGCCACGCTATCGATGCCATGACGGCGGCGGATGGTGGAACGGTTCACTTTCAGCTGCTGGAGCTGTTTATATTGGGACTTGCCGCCGCTTATTTGATCGACGGGGTGCTGACGTTTTTACAAAGCTGGTTTATGGCGGGCTTATCGCAAAGAATCGTCGGGCATCTGAGGGCCGCATTGTTCGAGAAGCTGCAGAAGCTGCCGCTCGGATTTTTTGATTCGAAGCCTCACGGCGAAGTGATGAGCCGGCTGTCGAACGATATCGATAACGTGAGCAATACGATTTCACAGTCAACGACCCAGCTGATGTCCGGAGTCATTGCACTGATCGGATCGCTGACGATGATGCTCATCTTAAGCCCAATTCTCACGCTCGCAACGCTAATTACGGTACCGCTAGTCTATTTGCTCGGCAAAACGATCACCAAGCGAACAAGCGTCTTGTTCAAGGAGCAGCAGGCGCAGCTCGGCAAGCTGAACGGCCATATCGAGGAGACCATTTCGGGCATTCATGTCGTCAAAGCATTCAATCATGAGGACAAAGCGATACAGGAATTCAACGAAGTGAACAACAAGCTGTACCAGGTCGGACTCAAAGCACAAATTTATTCCGGCTTCCTGATGCCCCTGCTTGCCGTAATCAACAATATCGGTTTCGCTGCAGTAGCTGTCGTCGGAGGCGTGCTTGCCGTCAAAGGGAGCATTACCATCGGGGTTATCGCCAGCTTCCTCAGCTATTCGAGACAGTTCGTCCGGCCGCTGAACGAAATGGCCAATACGTATAACATTCTTCAATCCGGCGTCGCCGGTGCCGAGCGGGTATTCGAGATCCTCGATGAGAAGGAAGAGCCGGAAGATCCGCCGCATGCCAAGGAGCTGCGCAATCCGAAGGGGCATGTCGTATTTGAAAATGTCACCTTCGGCTACAGACCTGATGTGCCGATCCTGAAGCATGTCGATTTCGATTCGCACGAAGGCAGCAGTACGGCGCTTGTGGGGCCGACAGGCGCAGGCAAAACGACCATCGTCAATCTGGTGACAAGATTTTACGACGTAACGGAAGGGACGATCTACATCGACGGTGTAGACATCAAGGAGTACACGCGTGACAGCCTGAGACGATGCTTCGGCATCGTGCTGCAGGATACGTACCTGTTCTCGGGTACAATCAAGGAGAATATCAAGTACGGCAAGTCGGACGCAACGGACGAGGAAGTGATCGAGGCGGCGAGGATGGCCAACGCCGATCCGTTCATCCGGCGGCTGCCGAAGCAGTACGATACCGTGCTGTCCGAGAACGGCGGCAACTTGAGCCAAGGACAGCGCCAGCTGCTTGCGATTGCCAGAGTCATATTGGCTAAGCCGTCGATTTTGATTCTGGATGAAGCGACCAGCAGTATCGACACGCGGACGGAGCTTCATATCCAGGACGCGCTGCTCAACATTATGCAGGGCAGAACGAGCTTCATCATCGCCCACAGGCTGAACACGATCCGGGATGCCGATACGATTATGGTTATCGATCGCGGCGAAATCGTCGAGAAGGGAAGCCACGACCAGCTGATCGACCGGCAAGGAACTTACTATCAAATGTTCTTCAATCAGTTTAAAAATTTGGAAGGCTCCCATTAACAAGGAGAAACGGAAGACCAGGTGCCGTGAATGCGGCGGCCTGGTCTTTTTATGCGGCGAGATGGAACGAATGGATTTTCAGCAGTTAAATAAGGCTCAGAAGCGGCCGATAAATTGACTCATTACAAACTTATATAATTGTTATTATGCATATTGACCGCGCTTACATCATTGTATATAGTTGGATTAAAGGTTAGATAAGAGTCAATATTGGGTTAAGGGGAATGCCGATGCGACTCACATTAGGGTACAAAGGGGTTGTGATCATGATGAGTATACTCGCTGTGACGATAGCCTGCACTTCGGCTCCGTCCTCACGTTCCGCCGAGCACGACGGGGCGTCAACACAAACTGCAAGGCAGGGGGCCGGAGGAACGACATCTGCCGTCAACGACGTACCGGCTGCGGCGAAAACGGAAGAGGAGCCGCCTTTTGTCGCGCCGAAGGGGGTTACGCTGTATGAAGAAGTCGAGATCGGAAAAGCCGGGAATCGCCCGATGCATGCTTCGATAGCCGTCCCGGAAACGCCGCCGGACGCTCCGATGCCCGTTATGGTCTATATCCACGGAGGCGGCTGGAATCACGGCGACAGGAAAGGGGCGCTTGGTTCCATTTGCGGTTACGTAACCAAGAGAGGGTATATCGGCGTGTCCCTGGATTACCGGCTTACTCCGGAAGCTCCGTTTCCTGCCCAGCTTCAGGATGTGAAGCTTGCCATCCGCTATTTACGAGCTCATGCCAAGCAGTACCACATCGATCCGAGCCGGATCGGCGTGTGGGGTGTATCCGCAGGAGGCCACTTGGCTGCGCTGCTCGGAACTACCGGAGACTTGGCGTCGGCGAATCGGGGATCGATGTCTGGCGGCGGAGATAAAGCGATCGCAATCGACTTGTCCGGTACAGGCGGCTGGCCGGACTATTCCGAGCAAGTGCAGGCCGTAGCCGATTGGTACGGGCCGTCCGATTTCACGACTAAGGAAGCGGATTCGAACAAGTCGATCGCCGCATTAATGGGCAATAAGCGCGCTCTTACGGTGCCGGAGCTGGCGAGATCGGCGATGCCGGGGACGTATGCTTCCCCCAACACGCCCCCTTTCTGGATACGTCATGGGGATGCAGATACGACGGTGCCGTTTACGGAGAGCGTGAAGCTCGCGCAGCAGCTGAAGGATGCGGGCTCCCCCGTCGTCGATTTCAAAATCGTACCGGGCCAAGGCCACGGCTTCAAGGGCGAGGCGGCGGCGCAGGCTTCTGAGGAAGCTTGGGCGTTTATGGACCAGCATGTCAAGCATCGGATCGTATCGGAACCCATCCTGTATAAGAAGAAGTAAAGGAGACTGCGATGATCAAATCGGTTCGTTCATCAGCGATAATCGCTGCTGTCGCTGCCCTGTTTCTTATAACCGTGACAACGGTTATTATTGCGGTGCAGCGGCAGCACGCGGAGCCGGCAGCTGAAGGCATAACGCCCGCCATGCCGGCAGCACCTGCTCCAGCTCCGACAACGTCGCCGTCGCAAGCTTCTGCTCTTGTGCTTGCCTCTTCGGAAAAGCCCGGCTTATACCGGGCGGACGGTACGGAGCATCGGCTTCATGACGATCACCCGGTGACGGGGAAGACGCTCCGCGCTGCCGATTTCGGCGCGGACCCGGCGGATAACGGAACGGATGACGCTGAGGCCATTAACGC
The DNA here is from genome assembly GCF_042793215.1 of Paenibacillus sp. NPDC056579. Lineage (NCBI taxonomy): Bacteria > Bacillati > Bacillota > Bacilli > Caryophanales > Paenibacillaceae > Paenibacillus > Paenibacillus sp. NPDC056579. The sequence continues at coordinate 157,656 of NZ_JBHTVD010000010.1, read as the reverse complement.
TGCCATCAAGGCGGCACAGCCCGGGGATGAAGTGCTGCTGAGCAATGGCGTGTACAATTTAATCCGTACGCTTCCTGCGGATAAAACCGCGAATATCGAGCTGAAAAGCGGAGTCAATTTGCGCGGCGAGAGCCAGGACGGCGTCATTCTTCGCTCGTACCTGGACCAGCCTGATTCCAACACGAGAGTCATCAAAGCGCTCGGCGTCGACAGCATTCTCATTTCCCATCTGACCGTCAGCTCCGATTTCAAAGGCAAGTATCCTACCGACCGGACGGCAAACAATCCGGATCGTGGCGGACCTCTCGTAGGTATTTACATTGAAGACGCCTCATCCAGAGGCTCCCGCCAAATCACCATTGATCATGTGACCGTCGAGAAGTATCAGCGGATGGGAGTCCGCATTAGCCGAAGTCACGATGTTATCGTACGGAACTCGTTGTTCCGCGACGCTACGGATCTCGGCGGAGGCGGCGCAGGATACGGCGTCGTCATGCAGGGGATTCCCAAGGTGAGCCGCAGCGGCTTTGAGAACGATTCGTATTTTAACGTGGTAGAAACCAGCCGGTTTGAAGGGCCTTATATACGTCACGGGGTATTAATCCAATACCTTTCTCACAACAATGCCGTACGGAACAACACGTTCCAGTCTACGGCTCTCGATTCGATCGATCTGCACGGCGAAGGCGAGTATTTGAACGAAATTCATCATAACGCCATCAGCGGCATCATCACGGGTGCAGGCATCGGCTTGGGAAATACGGGAGGGACGCCGCCCAACAATCATTCGGCTTCCGGGCCAGGTAATTTCATTCATCACAATACGATTAAGGGGTCGCGCAGCGGCATTACGGTTTCAATGGGGAGCCCCGATACCATCATAGAAAACAACACGATTACCGGAAGTGCAGTGAAGAACGGAACCGGTGTTACCGTGATGAACGGCCCGGGGACGATCGTACGCAATAATACGATTCGTGACAACATAGCGGACGGCTTCTGGGGAATAGCTCTGCTGAGCGATCCGGGGGATAAAAGCAACAACGGACTGGGAGCCGGGATTCCCGACGACGTCCGGATCACAGGCAATATCGTAACGCACAACACCAACGGGGTTAAAATTGCCCAAGGCACGAATATCTTGGTGCAAGGGAATGACATTCGGGACAATGTACGTGACAATTTCGTAGACCAGCCGGCAGCCAAATGATAATGCGCGATGAGGCATCGACTCTCCAAATCACAAGTCAAGGACCGCGAACGCGGGGCTTGGCTTTTTGCTGTTGCTGAGGGGAACTCCCCTTACGACGAGCAGAGAGAGTATGTCTTCTAGCTTTATTCATAGAACAAAACAAATAAATGAAATTTTCAGGCAAAATTCCTAAAGTTTACGTCATTTCTTTATGTTATTGTAAAAGGGTAATGGGAAATAAAGCGTTTTCTTAAAAAGGGGAATCGGGGAGGAATTATCGAATGATCAAGAAAGGTTTGTTAGTATCGACAGCGGCGCTGATCGCTCTTGCAAGCGGTTGCAGCAGCAAGCAGGAGCCTGCGGCTGCGGATACGGGGAAAACGGCGCAGCAGCAAGCAGTCAGCAACGAGCCCGTAGAGCTGGTGCTGTATTCTACAGCTGCCACTTCCGAAGAGGAAGTGCAAAAGAAATTTATCGATCCGGTAAAGCAGAAGTTCCCGAACATCACGATCAAATATATTAAAAAAGGAACCGGAACGACAATAGACGAAATGGTCGCCTCAGGCCAAACGATCGATATTTACTATGAGAGCACGAACTATTTTTATACGGTGAGCAATTACGATCTGGCCTACGATATGACGGATCTGATCAAGAAGCACAATATCGATCTGAGCGCCTTCGAGCCGACGATGATCGATTTTGCCAAGTCGATGTCCAAGAACGGTATTTATGGCTTGCCGGTATGGTCACAAAACGTCATCCTGTTTTACAATAAGGATATATTCGATAAATTCGGCGTCCCTTATCCGAAGAACGGCATGACTTGGGATGAATTGCAGCAAACTGCGAAAACGCTTACGCGTACGGACGGCGACAAGCAGTATTTGGGCTTTGCTTCTTCACCGGCCCATACCATCAAAGCGAATCAGCTGGGGCTGACGTTCCTCGACCCGAAGACGGATAAGGCGACGATTCAAACGGACGAGAAGTGGAAGCAGCTGTACCAGACGTACTATGTCAATCCTTCCAACGATCCGAATTACAAGAAGGCGATGGTAGCGCTGAAAAACAAGCTTCCGTACAAGGATCCGTTCCTGAAGGATAGGAACCTGGCGATGATGGCTTACTTGTCCGATCTTGATTGGGCGAATTCGGGCTCGGAAGGCATGAACTGGGACATTGCGGCGTTGCCGTCGTTCAAGGATATGCCGACCATTGGTTCTCAAGCGTATCCTTTCTATTGGGGCGTAACCAAACAGAGCAAATACAAGGATCAGGCGATGCAGGTTATCCAATATTTGACGAGCGTCGAATACCAGACAAAGCAAGTGCGCAGCGGTACGATGACGGCGCTTAAAGACGACGCGATCAAGAAGCAGTTTGCCCAGGACAGCAAGTATAAGGACAAAAACACGAGCGCCGTTTTCTATCATCAATATGCTCCGATGCCGGCAAGATCTCCATATGAAGGGGATGCGCAAAAAGCTTACGAAGATGCGATTCATGAAGCGGCGCTGGGCGATACGGATTTGAATACGCTGTTCCGCAAAATTGAGGAAACGGCCAATAAAGCGGTTGACGCCGCCAAGGCCAAAACAAAATAATGGAGTAACGCCGCATTTCGCGCTTCCAGCCGGAATGCGGTTTTTGCTGTGCGGGGACGGCTGTAGCAGGCAAAATTTCGCCAAGACGGGTCGAACTTGTTCGCGCGGCGATGGTATAATGTGGACAAAGGAGCTGATAGGATGTCCAAAATCGTGTGTGTTCATGCTTTGACTGACGAACAGGTGGAACGGATTCGCCAAACGGCGCCGGGGTGGGAGCTCGTTCACGGCAAAGAAAAGGAGCTGTGGATCGGCCATCTGAAGGATGCGGAAATCGTTGTGGACTGGAAGGACGTATGCAAGACGGAATGCTTGCAGCCGGACTCGAAGCTTCGATGGGTGCAAAACTGGGGCGCCGGAGTGGACCGGATGCCGCTTGGCGAGCTTGCCGAGAGAGGCATATGGCTGACCAACGCCAGCGGCGTCCATGCGTTCCCGATCTCGGAGACGATCTTGGCCATGATGCTTGGCTTTACCCGCAAGCTGCACTTGTCCATTCGGCATCAGCTGAAGAGCGAATGGAAGGGCACGGGTACGCTCGGAGAAATTCATGGCAAAACGATGGGGATTATCGGTGTAGGTGCCATAGGGGAAGAAACAGCCCGGCTTGGCAAAGCGTTCGGGATGCAGGTGCTGGGTGTCCGCAGGTCCGGGAGGCCAAGCGAGTTTGTGGATCGTATGTACGATAATGACGGGCTGGATGCCGTGCTGGAGCAGAGCGATTATGTCGTCGTGACCGTCCCGGCAACCGATGAGTCACGACATATGTTCGGCCGCCGACAATTCGAACGGATGAAGCCGACGGCGATGTACATCAATATCGGCCGCGGCGCAACGACGGATACGGAGGCCCTTATCGATGCGCTGCAGAACGGGACGATAGCCGGAGCGGGACTGGACGTCTACGAGCAAGAGCCGCTGCCCGATTCGAGTCCATTATGGCAGATGGACAATGTGATCATGACGCCGCACAATTCCGGGTCGACGGACCAGTATAACGAACGGGCGTTTGAGATTTTCTTGCATAATCTTCAAGAGTACGTGCAGGGCAAGGCTCCTTCGCGAAATCGGGTCGATTACGAGCGGCAGTATTAGGTTGTTTCATACAAGCAAGCATTCATACTACTGAGGAGCACTCGGCCAGCCCCGGAATTCGGAAGGGGCGACGCCGAGTCTTTTTTTGAACGCTTTGGAAAAATGGAAAATATCGTGGAACCCCGTCGCTCTCGCGATTTCTCCGATCGTCATATCCGAGACGGACAGCAGCTGCTTCGCCTTCTCCAATCTTCTTTCGTATATGTAGGCCATCGGCGTGGTGCCCAGATGGTTTTTGAAATAACGGATAAAATAGTTCGGATGATGATGTATCAGCTCGGCGAGCTCCGTGACTGTTATATCGTTTGCCAGCTTGGAGTCAATATATTGAAGTACTTTGCTGAGCTTGTCGCTTGCCAGCGTGCCGGCCGTCTGGGGTCGGGCTTGAACCGCCTGTTCCACGTAGCAGGAAATGACGTCGAGAAGCGCCGCTTGGATTCGGATGGATCTGGCCGGTCCGTTGGCCCTCCTAGCCGCGATCAATCGTTCGAATGATGCAATGGTCTCGTCAGGCATACTGGCTGTAATGCAGTAAGGAAGCTGAAACAGGGAGAACAGGTTCATAAAGCTGAGATTCGAAGTGAAGTGGCACCACAGCATTTTGTAGGTATGATTCGGGTCCATGACGGAAAAAAACTGGGACAAGCCCGCTGGCGCAAACACGAGCTGCCCCGGCTGCGGAAACAGCTCCTGTCCTCCGACCATCATTCGGCCTTCTCCTTCGAGGATGTAATAGATTTTGCTGTAAGTCGGCGTGAAAGGCCCTTGTACCCAATCCGGCTTGCACTTGCTTAACAGCGAGATGATAAGCTCGACCTTCACTTCAGACAGAAAAAGGCTGATGGGCATCTCGTTTTGTCCCATATTGTTACCCACCCCCATAAATCCTACCTGCGCCGGGCAGCAGCATAGGTTAGTTTCGTACAAATTCACGTTAACCGCATCTATATGGATTATAACATATCGGACTTACAATAGAGGAGAAGACAAACTAACGGAGGTTTCCAATGGCACAACGAGATATGTATATGGATAACGCGGAGGCGGAAGCCGAGCTGAGTACAACCGAGCTGCAATTTACTGGAGAAGCCCAGGACCGCAGACTGGCTTGGTGGAGAGAAGCACGGTTCGGGATGTTCATCCACTGGGGCTTATATTCGCTTCTCGGCGGCGTATGGAAAGGAAAGGAAGTGCCGGGCACATACGGCGAGCACATTATGCTCCGCGGGCAAATTCCGGCGAAAGAGTACGAGACGATAGCGGAGGAATTCAATCCGGTTAACTATAATGCGGACGAATGGGTGAAAAGCGCCAAAGAGGCGGGAATGAAATATTTGGTCATTACGGCCAAGCATCACGACGGCTTTGCGATGTACGATTCTCCGGTATCGGATTTCAACATTGTGAAGCGAACGCCTTACGGCCGCGATCCGATGAAGGATTTAGCCGAAGCTTGCCACAAGCATGGCGTGAAGCTGTGCTTCTACTATTCGCATTCGATGGACTGGCACCATCCGGATTCGCAGGGGAATACGCATGATTATCCGGGCAATATTGGAGCTTGGGACGATCTGGAATCATGGATCCATGACGAGGAAAAGCGGACGCGATACGAGCGGTATTTGAATGAAAAAGCATTTCCGCAGCTGAAGGAGCTGCTCACCCAGTATGGTGACGTAGCGGTAATTTGGTTCGATTGCGGCCATAAAGTAACGGATGAGCAGGGACAGCGGTTCGTCGATTACGTACGCAGCCTGCAGCCTAACTGCCTGATCAACCGCCGCGTAAGGCGGGACGGCTTCGGCGACTACGGCAACTCCGGGGACAACCAGCTTCATATCCGCATTAACCGGAGAGACTGGGAGTCTATCCATACGATGAACAATTCGTGGGGCTACAAAAAGACGGATCATAACTGGAAATCCGTGAAAGGCATTTTGCACAACATGATCGACGTGTTCAGCCTGAACGGAAACTATCTGCTGAATGTAGGTCCTACGCCAGAGGGCGAATTTGACGAGAAGTCGAAGGAGATTCTGGCAGGCGTTGGCCGGTGGATGAACACGAACGGCGAGAGCGTGTACGGAACGACGGGCAGTCCGATCGGCAAGCCGCAATGGGGGCGCTGCACGGCGAAGGGCTCGAAGCTGTACTTGCACGTTTTCGATTGGCCGGCCAGCGGCAAGCTGATCGTTCCGGGCTTGCGCAGCAGCATTGCGAAGGCGTATTTGCTTGCCGATCCGGCGCAGGCGGAGCTTGAGCATCACCGCTTATCCGGTGAGGATGCCGTCATTTCCGTACCGGCATTGCCTGTCGATCCCGATGCGACAGTCGTCGTAGTGGAAATCGAAGGCAGTGTGGACGCAAATCCGGTGAAGCGTCTGCATAAGCAGGACCATTTGAATGTATTCGGAGCTTTCGACGGAGACATTCAAGGGGAGAAGCTTCGCTATGATACGGGCAAAGCCGGACGTGACGTCGTGACGAACTGGGCGGATGCGAACGACAGCATCAGCTGGACGTACCGGGCGGCGGAAGCGGGAGACTACGAAGTGAAGATCGTGTACGGCGCGGAGGAAGGCGCAGCGGGCGGCTCGTTCTCCGTGGAGACAGCCGGGCAGAAGCTGTCGGGCCAAGTCGCTCCGAAGGGCGACGGCTACAAATTTATGGGAGAGACGCTTGGAGTGATCCGTATTGAGCAGCCGGGCGAATACAAGCTGACGGTCAGCGCGAATGAGCTTACCGGCAGTGTGCTGATGAACTTGAAGGAAGTACAATTAGCGCCTGTACAGGCGTAATCGGGAACTCCACCGGACTTTGCTCTCAAGCGAAGACCGGTGAGTTTGTTAAGAAACCAATGCAACTAAAATTTCTGCAGGGTATCCCGGTGGGGGACCGCCCTCCAGCCGCTGTTGTTTTCAGAGAACAATAAATTTGTCACACTTCGGCGGTAATTTTTTCTGAAAACAAAGGCAGACAATTAAGTGTTTTCCGCAGGAAAACTGGCTTCGTAAGCGGAGATACCTCACCTTCCTATTGCATTAAAGAGCAGCTCACTTTATACCCCGATGGGGTATACACCTCAGCCGGGCTTACGAGGATCGGACAGGAGATCCGTTATTTTCTAGAATGATGCTGTTTTTGGGGTGTGATCGGACCGTGAGTCCGTTATTTGCTATTTTTGCCCCCCAAAAATGTGCATTATCGCGAAATAGCGGATCTGTAGTCCGATCGCCCTTCAAAAAGGGCCGTTTTGGGTAAAATAACGGATCTACGGTCCGTTGCAAGATGATCAACTCTTCCCAACGGATAGGCGATTGGATTCGCCCAATGAAACTGTACACAGGGACAGCGGGATCCGACGATGGACCTCTTATTGGAACGTGGTGTTCACTTGTAACGTTACAGCGTCAATGTCCAGATAAAATAAGGAGCCTTATCGCTCCTTCTGGAGAGACCACCTAACTTGCATCAGCATGTTTGGGTAAATCAGTTTATCAACAGCCTGACCGGACTTTGACTGCAAGCGAAGTCCGGTTTTTATAGGCTGCAATCTTGCAGCTATCCATTTTATTTCTTACTTGATTTATAGGAATTGTTGTGTTAATTTAGGTTCATACCCAATGGTTTGAAATCAAAATAAAACGGTTCGCCTACTGGATTGCCAATGGCCCCGAACACATTCAGCGTGACTGAGTGATGGACGGCGGCCTTTTTGTTTTGTTCGAAAGGAGAAGGAAGATGGACTCGATGCAGCCGACGACGCTGGAGCTGGATCGCCAGTTTCGGACGATGATACGCAAATTCATAGTAGAGCGGGATAAAATCGCGGTTAAGCAAACGCTGACGCTGCCGCAGCTGAACGTGCTGAGCATGCTGGACCGGGAGGGGCCGCTCAAAGCGGGGACGCTGTCGGAGGAGCTTCATTTCTCCCCGGGAGCGATGACCGCGCTGTGCGATAAGCTGGTGAAAGACGGATATGTATCGCGGCAGCGTCCGCATAACGACCGCAGGATCATGCTTCTCAGCATTACAGCCAGAGGGAAACAGCTTCTGCAGGAGGTAGTTCCCGTGCAAAAAGAGCATATGCGCCTTCTGTTTCAAGGCTTTTCCGATGAGGACGTCCGATGTTTGCTGCAGCTTAGCAACCGGGTGTTTCAAAATCTGCAAGGTTATTCCGAAGCGATGAAAAGACGGATCGAAGAAACTCTGGAGCCGCCCGGTATAACGGATGGAGAAACGGCTGCACAAAGCTCGTAGCGGGATCGATTAGTCAGGCTGACGGGCTCGATCAGCATCGGGTTCTCCTTCGGACTATTCAAAATTGGCGAAAGTGCGGTGACGCCGGTTGTTCCGCTGTATGAAACTCCGTATAGCTTCAGCGGGGAAATAAAGAAGGTTGTGTTCGTCACCTCGTCACCGCAGCTCGATGCGCCGGCTGCAGCGGAGCTGGAGCTGGCCACGAAGTAGGCTCAACCAAGAAAGCAAGACGTGCTAGTGACACAATACACGCTGAGTTATTTGTACGATCAACATCCCGATGCAGCGCACCGCGCTGCCGGGATTTTTTTATGGGCGCAGGTCAAGGAAACCGGTACTACGGTCGGACACCGTTTCGCCACGATTCTACAACATCAGCCATTCGTTTGTAATAAAATAGAGCGAAAGGAACCATATCATCTGTGGCCGGGAGGAACGAATTGGATGAAAATGAGCTGGTACTACCGCATACTCCTGTCTTACGCTCCGATATTTTTTCTAGTTGTTTCCGTGCTGATTTTCTCATTTTTTGCGGTATTGAACAATTCGGCCCAAGAGCAAATTTCATGGACGGAAGAGGCTATTGCAACAAAGGTCATGCAGGCGGTCGATAACAATTTGAAGGCGGCCGAGCGCATGGTGATTAAGGATATTTACATGAATGAAGTGCTTGCCCCGTTTTTTCAGGAAAACATAGACCGGACGGTGTATGACTTTTTCCTCATCTCCCGCAAGCTGGACGATTTTTCGGCTATGCTGCCATTTTCCAATTCCATTTATTTGTACAACGAGCAAACGGGCAAAGTGCTGTCCCGAAGCGGACTGTCGAGCCTAGAGCAATTCGGGGACCGCGACTTCCTGCTCGATGCTTACCGGTCGGGACGCAACAGCTCGGGATGGAGCAGCCCGCGAATCTTTAAAGAGTTTTCGCATGAGGCCGGCGGGGAGCGCGTCGTCACCTTGTTCAAATATTTTCCGTTCAGCGGGGACAAGCGGGGGGCTGTCGTCGTGAATGTCCGGGTATCCGCTCTGCTCGGGTTCATCAAGGATTTGACCCGCTACGATACGGGGCTCATTCAGCTTTATGCGGAGAACGGTGCGTCATTCGATACGTACCAGCCTTCGCAGCAGTCCAAAGCCGCCTCCCCGGGGGAGCGGACTCCGGCCGTTTCGGATTATACAGGGTGGCATTACGTATCCGGCGCTCAAAGCGACAAAAAGCTGTCGTACCTCTCGTTGTTCCATGACTTCTGGATCATGGTAGGGCTGGCGGCGGTCATTGCAGGTATCGCTTGGTTTACTTACATCACCCATCGGAATTACAAACCGATTCAGGCTATCGCGGGCAGAATCCACGACTATTCGAAGCGCCGCAACGAGGAGCTCGTACGCCACACGACTAAAGACGAGCTCAAGTTCATCGAATCGGCTATAGACGGCTTGCTGGAGAGGTCGAGCCAATACGAGCAGCTGTACAAGGACGACCTGCCGGTGCGCAAGAGGCAGAGGCTGGCCGAATGGCTGGAAGGAAATACCTTGATGAATGAAATGCAATGGAAGCAGGAGATGCGCAAGCTGCAGCTTCCGAGCGATTTTCACCTGCTGCTTGTATCGGTGATGGAAATAGACAGGCATTCCGATTTCACGGCAGCTTATAGTCCGCGCGATCAATACTTGCTGAAGTTCGCCGTCAGCCAGGTGCTGCAGGAAATAGCGGAATCAATGCGGGTCACGTTGTGGAACGAGTGGCTGGAGCCCCATCAAATGGCAGCGGTGTTCTATATGAGCGACTCTGACGAGAACGAACGTGAGCGGGCGATGGACTGTATGAGACAGCTCCAGACGTGGATCAATGTTAATCTGGAATTTACCGTGTCAGTAGGAACCGGGACCGAGACACCGTTTTATTCGGAGGCTAACCGTTCTTACGATGAAGCCAGAGAGCGGCTGCTTCACAAGCCGTTATTTGCTTCCAATTGCTTTCTGGAGCACAAGGACTCCCGTCCGAAGGGAGAAGGACGCATTTTCCCCCATTTGCAGCTGCTCTCTACGCTGGCCCGCTCCTACCGGCTTGACGATGGTCAATGGCCGGTCCATTTGAACAAGCTGGCGCATTGCTTGCAGACCGGACAATTTTGCCAAGCGGATCTTCATCAAATTATGGATTATCTGCTGTATCAGTTTCATAAAGAGATGACGGAGCTGCCGGATGAAGTGCAGCAGTTGTGGGCTGATGAAGCGCTGCCGCAGCTGGAAGATATATCCAACCACGCCATAAGCCTAACCGATTGGCATGGGAGGCTGAGCCGTGTCCTTGCAGAGCTAGAGCCCCGGATCCGCGAGACGAGAGCGGTGCGCAACCATCATTTGCTTATGAACAGAGTGAAGCAATATATCGAGATGTACTATGCGGACCCCGATTTGTCGCTGAACAAGTTAAGCGATCATTTCGAGCTGAATCCGCGGTATTTAAGCAAGCTGTTTAAGGAAGAGTTCGGGGAGAAATTCATCGATTACATGCTCAAGGTCCGGCTGGAGGAAGCGAGCCGCCTGCTGCTCCAAACCGAGCTGCCGGTGCAGGAAATTGCCGAGCGGGTAGGGTATCAGCACGTCATTTCGTTCCACAGGGCATTCAAAAACATGTTCGGTCTGCCTCCCGGCGATTACCGGAAAAAATCGGATTCCACCCGGAATACCGGCGAATAACCGAATGTTGCGAAATGGTAAAGCGGGGATGACAAAACGTTAAGAGGATACTCCTTAGCCTCGATGTTACTTTTTGCTAAGCAGCGATTCATGTAAATTGACCGTGATGCGAGCATTGCTTTACTGTGGATATACACCGCAACAGTCACAACCGATTCAGATGGGAGGAGTTGTATGTCCGCAATCGGCAGCAAGACAGCCGTTGAGAAAGCGCTATCCCGAACGGCTGTCAAGAAAAAAAGCTTCAGGTTTCTTGCAAATCAGGACTGGCAATTGTATGCGTTGTTATTTTTGCCTATGCTTTACTTCCTTGTCTTCAAGTACATTCCGATGTACGGAGTCACCATTGCATTTAAAGAGTTCAACATGTTTCAGGGCATTTGGAAAAGTCCGTGGGCCGGTCTCGATGCGTTCCGCGAAATATTCCAAATGAGAGATTTCTACAAAGTGCTGCGCAATACGATGCTGCTTAACGTGCTGGACCTCGTCATATCGTTTCCGGCTCCGATCATCCTGGCGGTGCTGCTGAACGAGATCCGCATCAAGTGGTTCAAGAAGGGCGCGCAGACCATTTTGTACCTGCCACACTTCATCTCCTGGGTCATTATCGGAGGGATGGTATACCAGCTTTTATCTACGAACACCGGACTTGTTAACATCCTGTTAAAATCCGCAGAAATGAAAGCGATTCCTTTTCTGACCGAGCCATTCTATTGGGTTGCGACGTATATTGGGACCGGCGTGTGGCAAAGCGCAGGCTGGGGTACCATTATTTATTTGGCGGCCTTGACCGGTATCAACAAGGAGCTGTATGAAGCGGCGGAGGTGGATGGAGCCGGACGTCTGCGCAAAATATGGAACATTACGCTTCCGGGCATCAGGCCAACGATCGTTATTTTGCTAATCATCAATATTGGGCATATGGCTAGCATCGGATTTGAACGGCCGTTCGTGCTCAGCAATCCTCTTGTAACCGATGTGTCCGACGTTATCAGTACGTTCGTATACAAAGTGGGTATTCAGTCGGCTCGGTATACGATTGCAACGGCTATCGGATTGTTCCAGGCTGTCGTCGGTCTGATCTTCTTGTTGACTTCCAATTATATTTCCAAAAAAGTAACCGATCAGGGGATCTGGTAAAGGAGGAGGGGCATCATGAAAATCGGACGGATGGAGAAGTTATTTGACGGACTTATTATCGCAATCGTTGCGGCGGCGTCCTTCCTTGCGCTAGTACCGATTCTTCACCTGGCTTCGGTGTCGTTAAGCTCGAATGCGGCGATCTTATCGAACAAAGTGACGGTGTTCCCGGTGGAATGGAGCACGATGGCTTATCAGACCGTATTTCGCGATGTAAAAATGATCAACTCGCTGCTCTTTACGATTATGCTGGTCGTTCTCTTCACGGTGATTTGTATGGTCATGACCATATGTGCAGCTTACCCGTTGACAAAGAAGCATTTGAAGGGCCGCGATGCGTTTTTGCTGATGATCGTCTTCACGATGTTTTTCAGCGGCGGCCTTATCCCTGAATATTTGCTTGTCAAAACAATGAAGCTGACCAACTCGATTTGGGCGCTGGTGCTGCCCGGAATGGTCAACGCCTTTTACTTGATCATTCTGAAAACGTTCTTCTCTTCCATTCCCGATGAGCTGGAGGAATCCGCACGGATCGACGGAAGCTCGCACTTCGGCACGCTGATTCGGATCGTGCTGCCTCTCTCGCTGCCGGTACTCGCCACGCTAAGCCTGTTTTATGCGGTCGGCCGGTGGAACGGCTTCATGGACGCCTTGTTTTATATAACCAATCAGGATTTATACCCTATTCAGCTTAAGCTGTATCAGCTGGTTATCTCCAATCAAATGAGCGATGCTACGGCAACCGAGGGAATGAATTCGCTGGCTCCGGTTCCTGAAAGCTTGAAGGCCGCCAGTATCATGTTCGCAACGATACCTATATTGCTAGTGTATCCGTGGCTGCAGCGCTATTTTATATCCGGTATGATGATCGGCGCCGTGAAAGGGTAGAGGTGCTTCGAAAACCATGCCTCAAGGGGGATCAAAAAGCCAGTTCAGGGAAAGTTCCAGTCCAAATGAGAAAAGGGAGTTGAATGAACATGCGTAAGCACCCATCATTCAAGAAAACGACAGCAGGCGTACTCGCCGTTCTCTTACCGGCATTGACGCTTGCGGCTTGCTCGGATTCCGGTTCCGGGACCGGTGCGCAGGACGGGAAAAAGGGGGAGATGGTGACGCTCAAGATCGAGCTGTTCGACCGCGGCAATACGCCTCCGGGCGCGCCTCCTTTGACGGAAAGCTGGTTTGTCAAATATATGCAGGAGAAATTCGGCAATCCCAATAATATTAAGCTGGAGTTTGTAACCGTCCCTCGTACGGAAGAGGTGCCGAAGCTGAACGTGTTGATGGCGGCGAACGAGGCTCCGGATCTTATTTTTACCTACAGCGACCCTGCGGTTCAGAATTGGGTGAAGCAGGGCGGACTGACCGATCTGGGCGATTTGATCAACCAGCACGGGCCCAATTTGAAAAAATATCTCGGCGAACAGCTGCTGAACTACGGCGTCATTAACGGAAAGCAGTACACGATCCCGGCCAAACGGATCATCCTGGCGTCAAGCACGCCGATTATACGCAAAGATTGGCTCGATAAGCTCGGTATGCAGCCTCCTAAGACGACGGATGAATTTTATAACGTATTGAAAGCGTTTAAGGAGAAGGATCCCGGGGGAACCGGCGGCAAAGTCATTCCATACGGCATTCGCTACAACAACAACCTGGACCCGCTTGTAAGAACCTTCTGGAAAAAAATGACTGAGGAAGAATACTACACGCTGCCGGATTGGATGAAGCCTGGGCATAAGGAGGGGTACAAGTTCCTGAACAAGCTGTACAACGAAGGGCTGATCAGTCCGGATTTCGCGCTGGATAAGGACGGGAAGAAGTTCCAGGCGGATCTCGTGAACGGCCAGATCGGATTCGCGATTACGAATACGAACGAGCCGGTGTACCAGGCGTACTATTCGACCCTGCAAAAAAATGTGCCGAGCGCGGTCCTGCTGCCCGTCGATCCGTTTACGAACTATGAGGGCAAGCATGTCAAGCAGATTTATCATCCGTTATCCGCTCATATTATGGTTCCGAAGGCGAGCAAACGGGCTGTTGAAGTGATCAAGTTCCTGAACTGGATGTCCGACTACAATGTCATCTTCGATCTGCAAAACGGGACGGAAGGGGTTACGTACAAGAAAGGCGAAGACGGCGTTCCGATCTTCCTCGATACGGATGAAGCGAAAAAGGTCATGTACAATTACCTCGACTACAGCATGCTGATCAACGGTAAAGATATGGGCGATCCTGAGAAAACATTGAAGGCGAACGCAGCCGATCCGAAATATAAGGACTTTACGATGGACAGCATCAAGGTTGGGGATAACGACGGACAGCTGCCTGCAAGGTACGACCGTCCGATTGAGGCGCAAATCAAATACAACCAGACGTTGAGCGATAAAGGCGTCGAAATTACCGTCAAGACGATTACCGCCAAGCCGGCCGATTTCGATAAGCTGTATGACGATATGGTGGCGGAATATATGAAGATCGGCGGCAAAGAAGTAATGGATGAGATGAAGAAGGTATATGCGGAAATGAAGAAAAAGTAAGCTATGAGGGGCGGCCGGGACGGGCCGCCTTTTGATTTGGCGAGAAAATGAGATTGATGATGCCGGAAATGGTCAATAGTCTCGCGGAGGCCAAAGGCGAACGGTGCCGGGCATTGCTATTAGTAAGTATTGAAATTTGCAGCATCCGGTGGGATAGTAGATAAGGGGACTACTATCCGATGGAGTTGCTGTTATGTATTATTGTTGGGCAATCGTATCGGTTTATGGAGGAATAACGGGATGGACAAAATCAGATTCGGTATTATCGGCGGCGGCTGGAGGGCGAATTTCTACCTGACCATAGCCAAGGCGAGCCCCGAGCGGTTCGAGGTCGCCGGCGTCGTTGTAAGGGATGAGGCGAAAGCCGCTGCTTTCGCCGAGGAATGGCATGTTCCGGTCTACGGAACATTGGACGAGCTGATCACGAACGGCTCGCCGTCGTTCGTGGTCGTTTCGGTCCCGTGGGCTGCTAGCCCCGGGATCCTGAAGCAGCTCGCGGAGCGGGGCGTGCCCGCCTTGTCCGAGACGCCTCCGGCTCCGGACCTGGCAGGGCTTACGCAGCTCCACGCGGAGCTGACGCAGCTCGGCGCCCGAGTGCAGGTCGCCGAGCAGTACCCGCTGCAGCCGCTGCATGCGGCGCGGCAGGCTTGTATCGCTACGGGCCGGCTCGGCCGCGTATCGCAGGTGCAGGTATCCGTGGCCCACGGGTACCACGGATTGGCCTTGATGCGCCGATGGCTCGGCATCGGCTTCGAGACGGCGGAGATTCGGGCGTTCGCCTACGAATCGCCTATCGTCAAGGGCCCTGGCCGGGCCGGGGCACCGGAAGCGGAGGAGATGGCGGTCTCGAAGCAGACGATCGCGACGCTGCGCTTCGAGAACGGGCAGCTCGGCATCTTCGATTTCACGGGAGATCAATATTTCTCCTGGATTCGCTCCAATCGGGTACTAATCCGCGGCGACCGCGGCGAAATCGTGAACGATACGATGACGTATCTGCAAGATTACTTGACGCCTATCGAGCTGCCGCTCATCCGCAAAAACGCGGGAGAGAACGGGAATCTGGAGGGCTACTACCTGAAGGGCATTATGGCGGGGGAGCAATGGGTGTATAAGAATCCGCTTGCTCCGGCAAGGCTTACGGACGACGAGCTTGCCGTAGCGTCCTGCCTGCTCCGCATGGACGAATATTTGCGGACCGGCCAATCGTACTACAGCTTGGCGGACGCTTCGCAGGACCATTATTTGAACCTGCTCATTCAACAAGCGGTCGCGAGCGGGGAGACGGTAGTATCGGTTCGCCAGCCTTGGGCGGGGGAATGAGCGACCAATAAGCTGTTCACTAAAACAAAAGAAGCCTGCTCATCAAGAGCAGGCTATAGAGCATTTCCCAACACTCTTATGGGCGTTGGGAGCTCATATGAAACGGGCAGCCTTGAATGGTTAGCCCGTTTTCCTTGTTCTCAGACTGGCCGCTAGGAACGTCCACCGACTTCTCCTCTGCGGAGTACGGCAGCGGCTGGTACGAATAATTCGGACTCAGCTCCCGTTCCGTAAAGTAATAGTCCCAGATCGGCGTTGCCGTTGGGGACATGGGAGGGATGAGCCAAGACCATTTGCCGTTCACCTCGCGTCCGGCGTCGGCTTCCTGCCGCTGGAAGCGCATGAACTGCTCGCTCGCGGTATGATGGTCGACGATGCTGACGCCCCGGCTTTTGAAGGAATGAAGCACCGCGGCATTCAGCTCTACCAGCGCCCGGTCCTTCCACAGCGAAGCATTGGTCGACCGGTCCAGCCCCATCAGGTCGGCGATGGCCGGCAGCTGATTGTAGCGGGTTACGTCCGACAGGTTGCGTGCCCCGATTTCCGTTTCCATGTACCAGCCGTTGAATGGGGCCGCGGTATATTGGATTCCTCCGATTTCTAGCCGCATATCGGAAATGATCGGAACCGCGTACCACCTAAGACCGAGCCCGGCGAAGCGCTCGATCGCAGGATGGATTAACGGAACCTCCAGCACAAGCTCTGAGGGGATCCTGAACCACTTCGGCTGCTTGCCGTCGATCTGTACGACTAACGGCAAAACATCGAACGGAGTCCGGGCGCCCTCCCAACCGAGCTGAAGGCACTGCTTGGTAAATTCGACGGAGGCGGGATCGCCGACAATTCCGTCTTCAGTCTCATATCCGGCGTACCGGATGAGCTGATGGTTCCATATGCGAACGTGCCGGGCATGTGAGGCTGGAGCAAACACGGTGATCGACGGGCGTATGCGTCCGTTGTTCGTGGCAAAGCCGATATGCCGCATTAACGCTTGCGCGATGAGTTCTTCATCATCGAGCGCCCGCTCATCGAACACCTCAAGCGTAGGCCAGAACAGCCGGCCTATGCAGCGCGCATTATTTCTCCAGGAAGCTCTGGCACCGTATTGAAGCTCTTCGTATGTGTGCCGATACGTTCCTGTTTCTTCTATGCTATTGATAATTTCATCTATTCGCCGCTCCGCTTCCTCAGGCGTTTTGCCTAATTCCGCGCAGCAGGAACGGATGAAGGCAACGGCCTCATCCAGTACTTTTTGCTTATCGCTTGCCATGCTGCCATTCCTGCTTTCCGTCAATATATCGCTCGTCTTTACTATACTTCATTTTAGGCCGTTCAGGCTACTTTCAGGGTTTGACAAGCCACGGGACGGGAGCTATGATGATGGAAAACCGACCTGTAACAAGGAGTGAAAGGATTGCCGCGTAATGTCGAAAGGGACTTGGAGGCGCGAAAGGAACGGTGCCAGCAAATTTTGTCCGTTGCCGTAGAGCTTTTTGCCACCAAAGGTCTTGACGCAACCAAAATTTCCGATATTGCAGCCAAGGTAGGAATCAGCCATGGCCTTGTGTATAACTATTTTAAATCCAAGGAAGAAATTTATGCCTCGCTCATCAATATGAACCTGAACAGCTTGAAGGAGCATCTGGATCAAGTGGCTACGCTGCCGGCAGGGCCTCTGGAGAAGCTGTCTCTTCTGGCCGACAACCTGCTAAGGCACAAATGGGATGATGCCCTGTTCCATCAAATTTTCGTCGATCAGATTATGACATCGGACACGATTCCGGAGGAGCTGAAGCAATCGGTGCGGCGCGGCATATCGGATAACGTCGATAAAGTGGCCGACCTGTTCGCCGAAGGCCAGAGGGCCGGAGTCATTCTCGAGGGAGATCCGCGGGATCATTCGTTATTTTTTCTATCCTATATTCAAGTATCCACAGCATGCGAACGTCACGGTCTATACGTCAGGTCGAAGCCGGAGACGGTAATGAGGTATTTTTTGAATAAGCGTAGTTAAGCAGCAACAGCTAAGTCAATCGGACCTTTGGGCCGGTTGGCTTTTTTTGTGAACGTTTCAGAAAAATTTTTTATAACAAAATTCACAACTTGACTCAAAGTCAATTTATAGATTAATGTTGTATAGTAACCCGTCGCATAAGCAGATAAAGAGATAGGAAGCTATAGAAAAAGGAGAGAACCATGCGATGAATTCAGCACAAAACCGAAAATCCCCGCTCATCCTGCTCATGGCGAACATGTTCATAGCGATGCTTGGGATCGGTCTTATTATTCCGGTGCTGCCCGAGTTTTTGAAGGAATTCGGCGCCGGCGGCAAGACGGCAGGATATTTGGTGGCGGCCTTCGGGCTTACCCAATTTCTGTGCTCGCCGATTGCAGGGGAATGGTCCGATAAATACGGACGCAAAATTATGATTGTAGCAGGCTTGGCCTTATTTACGTTATCGAACTTCTTGTTCGCCGCGGCGTCGGAAGTGTGGGTATTGTACTTGTCCCGGCTGTTCGGCGGAGTTGGAGCGGCAGCGATGATCCCTTCCATTATGGCCTATATCGCCGATGTAACCACTGAGGAAAAGAGAGGGAAGGGGCTGGGATTGCTTGGAGCGGCGATGTCGCTCGGCTTTGTTATCGGCCCGGGTATCGGCGGCTTTTTGGCGGAGCTCGGCTTGCGCACTCCGTTCTATGTATCCGCAGGGGTAGGGGCTCTGGCGATGATTTCTACGCTGATTTTCCTTCCGGAGTCGTTGACCGCCGAGACGCGGTTGGCTAACCGGAACAAGGTTATCAAGCGCGAAAACATTTTCGCCCAGTTCTCCCAGTCGTTCAAGGCGCCTTATTTCATATTATTACTGCTGGTGTTTGCCTTGACGTTCGGTCTGGCCAATTTCGAAGCGATTTTTCCATTGTTCGTCGATCAGAAATATGCTTTTACCGCCAGAGACATTTCGATTCTGATCACGGTCGGAGCGTTAATTGGAGCCATTATTCAGGCCGTTCTTATCGATAAGCTCATCCGCCGCTTCGGCGAACGAACGCTTATTAACGCAACCTTCCTGCTCTCGGCGGCGTCGATGGTCCTGATGCTGCTGTCAGGTAACTTCTGGTATATTTTGCTTGTTACCTTGTTCTTCTTCACCTTTACTTCGATCATGAGACCTGCGATCAATACGCTGCTGTCCAAAATGGCCGGTGAAGAGCAAGGCTTCGTAGCCGGGATGAACAATGCTTACATGAGTCTTGGCAATATTTTCGGACCTGCGCTAGCCGGTATTTTGTTCGATGTCTATATCGACATTCCTTATTTGTTCGGCGCAGTGATTTTGCTAGGAAGCTTCGTCATCTCTTTCTACTGGGGCAAAAGAAGAGGCGTCAGAACCCAGGTTCAAAGCGAGATGTAATGAGAACCACCTAATGTGTTGAGGGCACATGCCCTTGACATTACTTTACAAACAGAGTAAGGTATAACCAACAATGATTGAGAGGGTGACCTTTAAGCCGATGAAGTACTAATCCTTTTTCCAAGAACAAAATCATCGTTCGATACTAAAACGAAATGATGTTTCTGGATAGGGATACGTGTCGGCTTTTTCAGGTAAAGGAAACCCCAACGGTACTGCAGGTCTGCACGATGTGTGGACTAGGATTGATTGTTCCTTGTTAAGCTCAAGGGAACTGTTCAATGATGTATGCACAGTTGCGGTTGTCTTACGCATGAAAAGCTCGTTTATCGATACCTCCTGTCCAGAAATGGAACAAGGAGGTTTTTTTATGTTATTGCTGGAAGCGAGACGAATCAAGCAAACGATCGGAGACCGGCTGCTGTTCGCAGCGGATATGCTTCGCATAGGAGAGCAGGACCGGATAGGCATTGTAGGGCCAAACGGTGCGGGCAAAACGACGCTGATGACACTGCTCGCGGGAGGAGCGGAGCCGGATGAAGGAACGGTTGCAACGAAGGCGGCGCGGCAAATGATACCTCAGCTAAAGCAGGAATCGGAGCAAGGCTCGGTACGGAGCGGCGGGGAAATTACCTCGATGTACATTGAGAGGGCTTTTGACGCTATGCCGGACATTTTGTTCGCCGATGAGCCCACGATGCACCTGGATATCGAGGCGATCAAGGATTTGGAGCAAAAGTGCATCCGCTATAAAGGGGCGATCGTCCTTATTTCTCACGACCGGACCTTTCTGGACAAAGTGTGCAGCGTCATCTGGGAAATCGCAGGGCAGAAGATCACGGTCTATAAGGGCAACTATACCGCGTACTATGAGCAAAAGCAGCTGGAAGCAAGGCAGCACCAGGAGCGATTTGAAGAATATGTGCGGAAAAAAGCCGATCTGGAGCGCGCGATTCGTATAAAGCGGCATAAGGCGGATACGATGCTTAAGGCCCCCAAGGGGACGAATACGTCGGAATGGAGGCTGGCCAAGGATAAAAAGGGCTCGACCCAGGCGGGCGTTCATCAGTCGATCAAAGCATTGGAGACTCGGATCGAGAAGCTCGAAAAGGTGGAAAAGCCGCGCGAGGCTGCTCAGGTGAAAATCGATCTTCCCGGCAGTCCCGCTTATAAAAATCAGACGGTCATCCGATTGGAGCGGCTCGAAGCCAAGGTAGGTTCTAGGCAGCTGTGGAAAGACGTATCACTTGGCATCCCATTCGGCGAGAAGGTTGCACTGATCGGCCCTAACGGCTCAGGCAAGACGACGCTTTTGAAAAAAATCGTGGCCCGTGAAAACGGCGTTGCGATTGCGCCAGGAGTCAAGCTCGGCTATTTCAGCCAAAACCTGGATATTTTGGACCGGGAGGCTACAATCATGGACTGCGTTCTCGCATCGTCCGTTCAGCCGGATGCATTGGTGCGTACCGTATTGGCACGGCTGTTGTTCACAGGGGACGATGTGTTCAAGAAAGTAGGCGTGCTGAGCGGAGGGGAGCGGGTTCGGGTTGCTTTGGCGAAAATATTTTTGAGCGACATCACGGTGCTCATTATGGATGAGCCGACCAATTTCCTTGATATTGAATCGGTTGAAGCGCTGGAGCAGCTGTTTATCGGCTACAGCGGCACGATTCTGTTCGTCACGCATGACCGGATGTTCGTAGAGCGGACGGCGACGCGAATCCTCGAGATTACGGCTGGTGCGATCGTCTCTTACGACGGTACGTACCGGGAGTATGCCGACAGCGGGAAGAAGCCGGGCGATCAGCGGAATGTTGACAGTGAAGAGCTGCTGACTGTCGAGATGAAGCTGACTGAGCTCGTGAGCAAGCTTGGCGAGCCGCTGCTTGCCGGTGAGAAGGAAGAGCTGGAGGAGCAGTTTCAGCGTATGGTGCGGAGGCGGAAGGAGCTGCGGGCGAAGCTGCAGTAGCAAGTGGGTGTGGCAGGAGTATTCCGGGATGATGGCTCTGTTGGCTTTGATAGAACCAGTGTAACCCCGTATTAGGGATCCTGACAGTTTGAGTAGACAGGGTCAGTCAAACTAGTGGATCGTCGTGGCAGAAGGGACCGTGACTTGCAGGACGTTCCGCTGTACGCACTGACACTGTTGAAGGCTATGGGAACGGACCGGAGTGGAAAGTACCTGGCAGGTTGCTCATGCCGTTCCTAAGTGTGTACTTCAGTACTGCAGACATTTTCCGAAAACATCGGGGTGGGTGGGCAGACAATACCGTACAGCAGGCCGATCAGCAAATCACACTACTGACGCTATCCGAACAAAACGGAATGAGGGACTAGGAATAGAGCCGGATAATTGATTCTTGTTTGGCCTATTGAAGGGCTCGTATCAGAAAGTACCGTGCCGCGCTGCTGGATCAGCAAATCACATTCCAAACACTACTCTAACAGACTGGGACGGAAGGACGAGAGTACCGGATAATGGAGCAACCGATCGTGGTTGGCATCAAAAGTAGTGGTTACCCTGGATTGAGCTGATCGTACTACGACTAAATGGGGTTGACCTGCTCCTATTGGTACAATATCGCATACATGAGCATGTCGGAGTGTGCCCTTGATACTATTTCTTAACGAATCGGACCGTAGATCCGTTATTTGCCCCAAAACGGCCCGATTCCTCAAGTGATCGGACAACAGATCCGTTATTGAGCCATTTTGCTGGCCCTTTCTCGCAAAAAGCTCCGAATAACGGATCCGGTGTCCGATCGGGGAGCATTTTCGAGGGGAAATCAGGAATAACGGATTTCCTGTCCGATGAGTTTACAAACATGAGCTGCAGCAACAAATAGTCCGGATCACAGCTGTCCCATCATCGAATGTTACAGAACGGCAAGGGTCACGCTCACTCCTGAAGGGTAATCTTATGCCATAGGCCATAAGATTGGGAATCCCAGTACTGACGAAGCTGCAACGCCGAATCTCCCAGGCCGCTGCCGCTTCCTTGGAGCTTTCCGCTCAAATCGGCCAACAATTACTCTCGCTATTCCGAACCGGCCAAACGGATGATTCGGTATCCAACTGAATGAAGGCAATTTCCAAACATACAATAGATGGTGTGGCATGGCTCAACTCCGTTATATTGAGCAGGCAACGCATTTGAGAAGGTCCCATCATTAGCATCAAACAAAGGGACCGCTGCTTCTCCCATTCGGCAGTCAGCCGGTATCGGATGGAAGGCAGAAAAGCGATGGACGCTCGGGAAAGGTTGTTTATTTTGCTGAGGTCCCTAAGGGTGGTACAATAAACGTAACTCGGATGGATGAGGGAGGGGAGACTGTTATGACGAAGCTGTTGGTGGTAGGCAGCGTCAATATGGATATTGTTACGCAGGTAACGAAGCTGCCGTCTCCGGGGGAGACGGTGAAGGGGCTCGGGACGGACTATTTTCCCGGCGGCAAAGGAGCGAATCAGGCGGTGGCCGCGTCGCTGGCCGGCGGGGACGTTATTTTTGTCGGTGCTGTCGGGGATGACGAGTATGGTATTCGTCTGATCCATTCGCTGCATGAGAAAGGCGTGCGCACCGACTATGTAGTGAAGAAGATGACGAGCTCCGGAATCGCTTATATTAATGTCGATGCGGAAGCGCAAAATCATATTATTTTGTCCGAGGGCGCGAACGGTCAGCTGACCCCGGCCAACCTTGCCAGTCTGTCCCATGCTTTTGCCGATGTGCAAGGACTGCTGCTGCAGAACGAAATCCCGTGGGAAACGACCGTATACGCGATGCAGGAGGCTAGAAGAAACGGCGTATTTACCTGTTACAATCCGGCTCCGGCCGCCCCGGTTCCGCCCGAAGTGTGGCCATTGATCGATCTGCTTGTCGTCAACGAGAGCGAAGCGGAGCAGCTGTCGGGAAGCCGTGTGGAGTCGGCCGGGCAGGGAGAGCGGATGGCGGAGGCACTATTGGAATTGGGAGCTAACGCCGTCTTGCTGACGCTTGGAGAGCACGGAAGCCTGTACGCGGATCGGCAAGGTACGGTCGTGCGGCAGGAAGCGTACAAGGTGAAGGCGGTCGATACGACGGCGGCTGGAGACACGTTTATCGGCAGCTTTATGGTTGCTTACTTGTCAAAGTGGCCCGTCCAGGACAGCTTGCGGTTCGCTTCCGCGGCGGCGGCTTTAACCGTATCCCGCCCTGGAGCACAAGCCTCGATACCCGATAGGAAAGAAATTGGGGATTTTATGTAATCCAAGAGACGCTGCCCGTTCGTTCTACGGGAGCGTCTTTTTTTCGTATATAGAATTTATAATGGGGCTTCCCACAAAGTATCTGATGGACTTCGAAGTCAAAGCTCCACTTAGCGGGGTTAATTGCTACTCCAAATATATTAAAGGCTGAATAATTGAAAAAAAGGCCGATTTGTGGTATAATTTGATCGAAATAAGACTAAAAGGGGGTGAAATTGAATGATAACTCGTTTTATCTCGTCCAATCGCATGTTATCTGTTATGTTTATCGTCGTTTTTATGATCTTTGCCACGCCTACTCCCATTGCGGAATCCAATATCAACGAAACGGCACGGACTACCGTTCAGCAAGGGATGGAGTTTTATTCCACGAATACTACGGTTCGTAAGCAGACCTCTACCTCCGAAACGCTTCGCGTATTGGCTTATTTGGCGACGCTGCATGCTGTTCTGCATAGCTTGATTCCTATGGTTCGCCGCGTGCTTACTGAAGCACATATCTCATTTCACCCTCAGATTGCCCGCCGGTTAACCCGGATGCTGTTATCCCCCCTCAAGTTCTCATCGTTGTACGTGTAGTGTGTCAACCCCTCTTTGTAATTCGCCGATAGTACCATACCGTTTATTCCCTTTGAGGCAATCCCATTTGCCGTGATTAGCTTGTTAGAGCTGTTACTAACGTTTGTTTGAGCTGAGCGTTACTTGCCAGCCAAGCCATTGTCAAAAAGTTAAGGTATATTCTCATTCTGCTCTCTTGACCTTCTTTTTCAAAAATGAAAAGAAAAAGGTTTGTTTGCTTCTGCTCAAAAAATAGAGTCAGCAGACGTTTGTTTGCTTCTGCTCAAAAAAATAGGGTCAGCAGACGCTTATTTGATTGCGCCTAATTGTTTACTGCGTTAAAACGATAAAGTGAATTTTCATACAGGAGGACAGGTTTATGACAATAAGAGAAAGCGATCTCCCGGGAATCGGGAAAAAGTTTCAAATAACCACTCGCGGCGGCGATAAGCTGGTAATCGTCATCCATGACGACGGCCGCAGGGAATGCTACCATTTCGATCACGAAAACCCGGATGACAGTGTTTCCATGATTACGCTGGACGATGACGAAGCGCGTCTGGTCGCAGGTATTATCGGCGGAATGACTTATAAGCCGAAAGCTTTGGAATCGATGGAAATGGCTCTGGACGATCTCATTATCGAGTGGTACCGGGTGGAAGCCGATTACGGCTGCGTCGGCAAATCGATCGGTGAGCTGAATGTGCGCAAACAGTCGGGGGCGACCATTATCGCCGTCATTGAGAAGCGATCCAAGCAGATCAACCCGGGGCCGGATGTAATTCTTACTGCGGAGAGCATGGTAGTGGTTGCGGGCGAGAGGGGGCAGCAGAAGCTTTTCAAACAAATTTTAATGAAGGGAAGTGAATGACCTATGAACTACATTGTCTTTGAGATAGGGGTGGCGATAGCGCTGATTGCTTTATCGGGCTTGCTGTCGGCGAAGCTCCGCTTTTCGGTCATCCCGTTTTATATATTGGTAGGTATGGCGGTCGGACCGCATTCCTTCGAAATTTGGCACATCGATCTCCGGTTTATCCAAAGTGCGCCGCTGATTGAATTTTTAGGCCGTATCGGCGTTCTGTTCTTGCTGTTTTATTTGGGGCTTGAGTTTTCCGTAGGCCGATTGATCAAATCGGGACGCTCCATAGCGGTCGGCGGAACGATCTATATTTTGATCAATTTCACGCTTGGCTTGTTGTTCGGCTATGTAGCGGGCCTGCCATTCCTGGAAATGCTCGTTGTCGCAGGCATCACGACGATATCATCCAGCGCGATCGTTGCCAAGGTGCTGGTCGACCTGAAACGAACGGCGAATCCGGAAACCGAGATGATTCTCGGAATCATCATGTTCGAGGACGTGTTCCTGGCGATCTATATCTCCATCGTCTCCGGATTGGTGCTTAGCGGCTCCACATCACTCGCCGGTATCCTGACTTCGGCCCTGATAGCGCTCGGCTTCATGCTGCTTGTGCTAATTGTCGGCCGCAAAGCGGTACCCCTCTTGAACCGGATGTTGAATATTCGATCTAACGAACTGTTTTTGCTGGTTATTTTCTCGATATTGTTTATTATCGCAGGCTTCTCCGAAACCATCCATGTAGCCGAAGCGATCGGCGCTTTGCTCGTCGGTCTGGTGCTTGCCGAGACGGAGCATATGAAACGGATCGAGCATTTGATTCTGCCGTTTCGCGATTTCTTCGGAGCGATCTTCTTTTTCAGCTTTGGTCTTACGATCGATCCGTTCTCGCTTGGCGGAGCGGTATGGCTTTCTCTGGTTGCGGTGGTGCTAACGCTGATCGGCAATTTTGCCGCAGGCATGTGGGCCGGACGATACGCCGGATTATCCCCTAAAGCATCGGTGAATATCGGGCTGACCATCGTGGCGCGCGGCGAATTCTCGATCATCATGGCCAACCTGGCCAAGGCTGGCGGCCTACTCCCTATCGTGCAGCCATTCGCTGCATTGTATGTACTGATCCTAGCCGTTATAGGACCGCTGCTGACCAAGGAGACCAAGCACATTTATGCCGGCCTGGAACGGATCCGCAAGCTGACGGGTACGAAGAGGAACAAGACTGTATCGCCCGACCGGTAAAATTGGACTTGATTCACAACGCTAGTAAAGGCTTCTAACCGAACAGTAAGTGAGGAGGGATGGAACGTGCGGCATCTCAATTCCATGTTGGGCAGGTTGGTGAACGACTCCTGCTGGCTGCGTCGAATGACGGTCAACAGCAGCCGTGGCGAGCTTATTATTACAGTAATTCGGAACACTACTAGACATGAACCCATAATTCAGAGCAGCAAAGCCGGTGACCAGATCACCGTTCATACGATACAGCTGATTATTTCCCGGCTGGAGGTAGTAACATTGACGGATTTCATCCATGCTATCGATCCGGAAGCGGTGATTGATGTAGTCGGATATTCTCCCGAAGAGACACCGGTGAGAAGAGGATGGAAGCGTCATACGCGCCATGATCTGCCGGATGTCACGAAGTACGGCAACGAGTGGCGGGATTCGTAAAACGAAAAAAAACCAAGAGAGCAGGCACCGGGCAGTCTTAACCGTCGGGTATTTACTCTCTTGGCTTTTTTGCTTCATGTGCCTTGGGACATACGGACCCGCTGGCGCAATTCAGCCGCGACCTCGCGGGGATGATCGATCTGAAAGATGACATACCGGTACGTGTCGTGTCCGTTTAATTCGACAATGATGAGGGAGTCCGGCTGCTCATAGGATAAGAAATACCATTCGTTCCTGTATTTAAAGCTGCCTTCATAAATATGAAGCGGTGCCAAGGATGTTCCGGGCATGCGGAGCATCCAGAGCGGAGCGTGGTAGGAATCGACCAGAACGCTGTGAACCGTGCGGTACGGGACGACAACCTTGGATTTAAAAGCAAAAATGCGCGTCCAACCTTGAAGCTGCAACGTAAATTGTGTCTCATCAAAAAGTACGTTTCTACCCATTACGGACATACCTCCTTGATCAAATACGCTGTAGTCTAAGCATAACATACTTGTCCATAGGGGACTATGGATTGTCTAATAAGGAGTCATTTTCCTGACAAGGGGATTAAGAATGGTATATTTCAAATAATGAAAATTGGCTCTATTCGATGTACCAAATGTCCGTTAAAGTAGTTAGCATAACTATCCAACATGAATCTATTCATATTAGGAGGTATCTCGGATGAACATATTTGTTGCAGGATGTACCGGGGCTATAGGCAGACGGATGGTTCCGGAACTGGTAAGAAGGGGGCATGAGGTGACGGGAATGATCCGAAATCCGGATCAGAGCGAGCTGATCGAGCGGATAGGGGCGCGTGCGGTCATTGCCGACGTGTTCGACAGGGAGGCCGTGTTCAAAGCGGTGGAGCAAGCGCGGCCGGAGGTTGTCATCCATCAGCTGACGTCCTTAAGCACCCGCAATTTTGCGGACAATGCCCGAATCCGCATAGAAGGCACGCGCAATCTGGCGGATGCGGCTTTGTCCTCCGGCGTTAAGCGCATGCTCGCGCAAAGCATTTCCTGGGTTTATGAGCCCGGTGAAGGGCCTGCTTCTGAAGCGGTGCCGCTGGATATGGGGGCTCCGTCCCCGCGGAAGGAGACGGTAGCGGCGGTTCACGCGTTGGAGTCGGCAGCAGCCGAGGTTCCGGAGCACGTGATTTTGCGCTACGGTATGCTGTATGGACCGGGCACTTGGTATGAGCGCGGGGGTTACATGGACGAAGTCATTCGCGGCGGACAGGCGCCGTCAACGGATGGGGTCGCTTCCTTCGTCCATGTGGAGGACGCTGCCATGGCGGCTGTAGCGGCCCTGGAATGGCCTTCCGGCCCGGTAAACATTGTTGACGACGAACCGGCCAAGGGGACCGAATGGCTGCCGGTGTTTGCCGAAGCTATCAGCGCGCAGTCGCCCGAAATTACGCAGGGAGGCAGCGGCTGGGAGCGGGGAGCGTCCAACGCCAAGGCCCGTAAGGAGTATGGCTGGCAGCCGCTTTATCCGTCCTGGCGGACAGGCTTTGCACTAAGTATGGCATCCAAGTCTTAGGCAAGGGCAGTCGGATTTCATACAAGAGGATATCCAACAGTGCCGATTTTCCGGTGTTTGGCATCTTCCGGGCATTAACATTGGCTGCACGGGGCTTCCTGTAGTACGATAAGGGATACGCGATGCAGTTATAAAGGGGGATGCCGGTAATGATCAAACGGTTACCGTTTCCGTTGGGTACGATAACGAAAAATTGGAAAATAAAACATAAAGTCATTTCTCTCATTTCGTTTATTATGGCTTTTTGTTTTCTTATCACTTACTTTGCGCTCCAATATGCGTATTCCATCTATGACGAGCAGCTGTATTCCAAATCGTCGCAGCTTCTCAATCTGTCTTCCGGAGGGATTGAGAACGAGCTGCAGCGGCTGGACAAGCTTTCCTTCACGATAGCGACCGATCCGCAAATTCAAAGTCTGCTTCGAGCGATTAACGAGGATACGCCGGAGTTTGAGAAATACCGGCTGCGGCGGTTCGTCTCGGATAGGCTGGTCCAGTTCGCAGGGTACGAGAAGTACATTTACTCCATGGAGGTCACCGACCGGCTGGGTGAGCAAGCGATGGCGGGACAATCGTCCCAGGCGACCGTTGCCAAAAATCAGACCATTCTCGAGGAGTCGGCCAAAGGCTCCGGGGAAACGCGCTGGATATTCCCTGATCCGGACGATACTTATTTGATCGCTGCCCGTGAGATCAGGTCATATGAGGATTTCAACCTGAACCGGATCGGCACGCTGGTCGTTCGCATCCGTTTCGATAAGATCGTCGATGACGTCGTAGAGGGAACGGAATTGAAGAGCGGAGAGATGCAGATCGGCTCCGGACAGCATATTATTTATCCTGCAAACCCTGCTGACCATGCGCAGACGCAAGTCATGGCCATACCCGGCAACGAGGAGTGGAGCCGCGGCGGCTATTTGATCAAGCAGATCAATGACAGGCCGTATTTCCTGACGCAGATCCGATCCGGCTATTTGGGCTGGTCGTATTTGAGCCTTGTCCCATATGATGCGATTTTCAACAAAATTGTTCTGATGAAGCGGATTTTGCTTATCGGATTTGTCGCCAGCCTGCTGGTGGTATTGGCGATTGCGATCAATTTCGCCCGGAGTCTTACGAAGCCGATTGAAACCCTGATTGGCCGGATGAGGCAGGTGCAAAAGGGTGATTTCAGCCTGACGGAGGCCGAATTGTCCGAGCAGCCGATGCTGCAGATGGATGAAGTCGGCCAGCTGCAGCGGACGTTCCGTATGATGATCCAGCAGATCAACGAATTGATCACGGAAAATTACGCGAAGCAGCTGACAATTAAGGAAACCCAATTCAAAGCGCTGCAGGCGCAAATTAACCCGCATTTTTTGTATAACACTCTCGACTCGATCAACTGGCTGGCCAAGA
The DNA here is from genome assembly GCF_042793215.1 of Paenibacillus sp. NPDC056579. NCBI lineage: Bacteria > Bacillati > Bacillota > Bacilli > Caryophanales > Paenibacillaceae > Paenibacillus > Paenibacillus sp. NPDC056579. Next base: position 128,116 of record NZ_JBHTVD010000010.1, on the reverse strand, counting down.
CGAACGGGCAGCCGCAAATTTCGCGGATGGTGGAATCGCTCGGCTTTTTGCTTCGCAACTCGATCAGCTTGCGGGAAACGCTCATTACGGTGAGCGAGGAGCTCGATATTGTCATGAGCTACATTACGATCCAGAAATACCGGTTCGAAGAACGGCTCGTGTTCGAGATGGATGTGCCTGACGAAGCAAAGAAGCTTATTCTTCCGAAATTCACTCTCCAGCCTCTTATCGAGAATGCGATCCATTATGCGGTCGAATCCATGCTGGAGCCTTGCCTCATTCGAATACGAACCGATAGAGAGCCTGGCGGGCTTATTCTCATTGTAGAGGATAACGGACCGGGAATGGACGAGCAGCTGTTGGAGCAGGTGCGCCGGGGAGAGGCGAGAACCCGGGGAAGCGGGATCGGCTTGAAAAATATCGAAGAGCGTATCATACTTGCATTTGGAGAAGAGTACGGCATTCGGTTGGACAGCCAACCTGGCAAAGGGACTCGCGTCTCTATCATCATACCGGATGAAACGAGGGAAACGTAATGTATAAAGTATTGCTGGTGGACGACGAACGAATCATTTTGGACGGTATATCGAGAATTGTCGATTGGGAAGGGGCCGGGACGGTGCTCGCCGGTACGGCCCGCAACGGGATCGAGGCATACGAATTTGTATCCGTCAACCGGCCGGATATTATCATAAGCGATATTAAGATGCCGGGGATGGACGGCTTGCAGCTGGCGGCGAAGCTCCATGCGGACTTTCCGGATATCCGGGTTGTCCTGCTGTCAGGCTTCGGCGAATTCGAATATGCGCGTTCGGCTATGGAATATGGAGTGAAGCATTACTTGCTGAAGCCGTGCAACGAGAACAAAATTATGGAGGTGCTTCAGGAGCTCGTCGGGGAGCTGGAGCAGGAGCGCGAAAGCGAGCAATTCGTCCGCACGATGCGGGAAGGCCTCGAGAAAGTGCTGCCTTATGTAAAGGAGCAGTTTCTGAAGGAATTCGTGACGAACAAGACCTACGGCAACCGGGATTGGGAATATTACCGGCATTTGTTCCGGGTCGATCTCGGCAGCCGCCACGTGCGTCTGCTTCTCTTTCATTTGGACGGCCCGTTCGAGTTCGAGCACTTGTTTGCGGTGAAAAACATCGCCGAGGAGCTGCTGGACAAAACCGTATTGAGCTCTACAGTCGGAGATCACGTTCTCATCGTTGTTGAAGATCCTGAGGAGCTGAGCGTACTTCTTGAGAGGATCGGGAACATTCGTGAGACGTTTCTTCGTTATTACCGGATCGATCTGACAATAGCTCTGAGTGAAGCGGATGTCATTACACGCACCCGCAAGCTGTTCAAGCAGACGCTGGAATGCTTGAATTACCGGTTTTATTTGGGCGAGGGCAGCGTGATTACGGAGCGCGATATCTTAGGCTTGACCACGGAGTCCGCCGAGTCCGGCGACCTGAATTTCAACGAGGAGCATCTGATGCTTCAGATTAAAACCGGGCGCTGGGAAGAGGCATCCCGGGAGATCGACTTGTTCTTTCAGCGGATTGCCGAGCTTCGTTCCGATATCGCGACTTCGCAATCGTACGTCATTCAGCTGTTTATGGCGATGATCCGTCTCGGCAAATCGGACGACATGAGCCGCTACATGGATCAGATGGTGAAGCTGATGCAGCTCGATACGCTTCAGGCGATCCAGGCTTTCTTCAAGGAGGCGGCGGAGCACATTACGCTGCTTCATTACGAGCAGACGAAGACGAAGAACAGCGCCATCGTCAGCAAAGTGATCGATATCGTGAACAACCATCTCGGCGATCCCGAGCTGTCGCTGAACTGGGTGGCTCATCAGATGCTGTATATGAACTCGGATTATTTGGGGAAACTGTTTAAAAAAGAAACCGGGGAAAAATTTTCGAACTACGTCATGAAGACGAGAATTTCCAAAGCGATCGATTTGATCGAGCAAAATAGGGACATTAAAATATTCGAGCTAGCCGAGCAGCTCGGATTCGGCGATAATCCGCAATATTTCAGCCAAGTGTTCAAAAAATATGCCGGCTGTACGCCGTCGGAATATATGAAGTCCAATTGAACACCTCTGTTTTTTAAACAAGGAGAACGGTTTTTTGAATTCTATTTCTGATCCTTACACGAGATAATAGCTATGTAACCACGAACCATCAGGGGAGGAAATAGAGATGAAGAAAGCGTTGCCAATATTGCTCTCGCTGTCCGTCGTTTTAACTGCCGCAGGCTGTGGAGGGAATGCAGCTTCCGGAGGAGATACATCCAAGCAAGCGGATTCCGCCGCTTCCGGCAGCAAGGACCCGGTAACACTGCGCATTGCGTGGTGGGGCGGTCAGGCAAGACATGACTATACTTTGAAAGTAATCGAGCTGTACCAGAAGAAAAATCCGAACGTGAAAATTGAAGCCGAATACGCTTCGTTCGATGACTACTGGAAGAAGCTGGCTCCTCAGGCTGCAGCGAACGGCTTGCCGGATATTATTCAAATGGATATGTCCTACATCAGCCAGTTCGGCGGCAGAGGTCAGCTGGAGGATCTTCGCCCTTACACGACCAACGGGAAGCTGGATACTTCGGCTGTGAACGCGAATACGCTGAAGAGCGGGGAATACGACGGCAAGCTGTATCAAATTCCGCTCGGGGTCAATGCTCTCGGCGCTACGGTAGACCCGGATATCGTTACCAAAGCAGGGGCGACTATGCCGGCTAAAACCTGGACATGGGACGACATGGAAGCACTGGCCGGGAAGCTGAAATCGAACGGCAAATTGCTTGCAGACTACCTGCGCTACGATGTGTACTTCCCTTATTATTTGCGCACGATCGACCAAAAAATGTACAGCGCAGACGGTACTAGCCTTGGCTACACCGATGATAAAGCATTTATCGAATACTACAAGCGTTATCAAAAATGGTACGACGCAGGCTATCTGCTGAGCTTGGATAAGCTGGCTCAGAAGAAGTTTACGCCGGAAGACGACGAAATGGTATTGGGCAACGCGGTGGGCAGCTTCGCATGGTCTAACCAATACGTAGCTTGGTCTGCAGCGGCGAAACGTCCGACGGAATTGATTCCGATTCCTGGCCCGAACGCCAACAAAGGCTTGTTCCTGAAGCCAAGCATGGGCTTCTCCGTAGCGAAAAGCTCGAAGCAGAAGGAAGAAGCGGTTAAATTCATTAACTTCTTCGTTAACGATATCGAAGCGAACCAAATTATTAAAGGCGAGCGCGGAGTACCTATCTCTTCCAAGGTACAGGATGCTCTGAAGCCGTCGCTGTCTCCTGCCGAAGTGAAAGTATTCGACTATGTGGCATGGGCAGAGAAGAACAGCAGCCCGATGGATCCTCCGAACCCAGTCGGTTCCATTGAAGTAGAGAAGCTGTTGAAGGATTTGAGCGAGCAAATTTTGTACAAGAAAATTTCTGTAGAAGACGCGGCTGCGAAATTCCGTAAGGACGCGAACGCGATCTTGGCGAAAAACAAAAAGTAATTTATTGTTTAGATCGTACAGAACGGACCTGGACAGCTCCATTGATGGAGCCGTTCGGGTCTGTTTTTTTGTGGACCTATATACGATTTTGGCTTGAATCGAGGTCTGTTTTTTAAACAAAATGAACGGTTTTTTGAATTCTTAATCCGCACCGGAGTCTTTATAATGAAGGATATAGAAGCAACATGCCATGCTCACTACAGCAAATTTACTAGCATAGGGGTTGAATTCCATGAAGCTGCGGGACAACGACAATGTGGTCGGATACGTGTTTACCGCTCCGTTTATCATCGGTTTTCTCATTTTCACTTTGTATCCAATCCTGTCATCCTTGTATTACTCTTTTACGGAGTATAACTTGATGGAGGCGCCTAGATGGATAGGCTTCGACAATTATCAACGGATATTTACGGAAGACGATAAAATATGGAAATCGTTTCAAGTTACGTTCACCTACGTATTCGCGAGCGTACCTCTTCGGCTCGGCTTCGCCTTAATCGTTGCGATGCTGCTGAATAAGGCTGCCCGCGGGATCGGCGTGTACCGTTCCGCTTATTATCTGCCTTCCCTGATTGGGGGCAGCGTGGCAGTCTCCATCATGTGGACGCAAATTTTCGGCGATAAAGGGCTTCTGAACTCGTTCCTCGGCGTCATCGGAATTCATACGGAGACCTCGTGGATCGGTAGTCCCGGTACCGCGTTGTGGACGCTGATTGCCTTGTCGGTATGGCAGTTCGGATCCTCGATGCTTATTTTCCTGGCGGGGCTGAAAAATATTCCCGCATCGCTCTACGAAGCGGCTAGCGTGGACGGTGCGAACGGATTTTACAAGTTCTTCAAAATCACCTTGCCGCTGCTCAGCCCGATCATCCTGTTCAACCTGATCATGCAAACGATCTCAGCATTCATGACCTTTACCCCGGCCTACATCATTTCCCGCGGGGAAGGCGGACCGCTTGACAACACGCTGTTGTATTCCTTGTATTTGTACCGGAGAGCTTTCGTATTCTTCGAAATGGGTTATGCGTCCGCGATGGCATGGATCATGCTGATCATTATCGGTGTCATTACGCTCGCCATCTTCAAATCGGCGAACTTCTGGGTACATTACGAGTCGAAAGGAGAGAAATAACATGCCGTCCACAGCTCGACGCTTTCAACCTTTTCTATATCATCTCGTTGTCGGCTTGCTGGCGCTCTTGATGATTTATCCGATCCTTTGGCTGGCGGTCAGCTCCTTGAAGCCTAACGATGAAATTTTTTCCCAAGCCTACAGCCTCATCCCGAGCCGGTTGGAGTTCATTAACTACGTGACCGGGTGGAAAGGGTTCGCGGGCAATACGTTCGGCACCTTTTTCAAAAACTCGTTCATTATCGTTATTTTCTCTACCATCGGCGCCGTAGTTTCTTCCGCGCTCGTCGCCTACGGCCTGGCCCGGATTCCGTTCAAAGGAAAAGGCTTCTGGTTCAGCTGTGTCATGATGACGATGATGCTGCCGCACGACGTTACGGTGATCCCGCAGTACGTGATGTTCGCGAAGCTGGAATGGCTGTCTTCGTTCAAGCCGATTATCGTCCCGAGCTTTTTCGGAGTTCCTTTCTTCATCTTTCTCATTATGCAGTTCATCCGCACGATACCGCCGGAAATGGATGAAGCGGCCAAAATGGACGGATGTAACAAATACTCGATCTTTTTCCGGATTATCGTTCCGATGATCGTTCCTTCGCTTGTTACGGCTACGATCTTCCAATTTTACTGGAAATGGGACGACTTCATTAATCCGCTGCTGTACTTGAATAAACCTTCGCTCTATCCGGTATCGCTTGCGCTCAAGCTGTTCCTCGACGGAGATTCGATCAATAACTGGGGCGGGATGTTCGCCATGTCGACGCTGTCGCTCTTGCCGATCGTTATCGTATTCTTTATTTTCCAAAAGTTTATCGTCGAAGGCATCAGCACCAGCGGCTTAAAAGGATAACGGAAAACGGCTGTTATAAATATAAAATCAGGGGCCTGCACAACAGGCTCCATCATCTCGGGAGGGGTCATGGACATGCCGGCATTACTATATGATGAACAGGAAATTCGCAGCGCAATCGACCGGGTCGTACACCGGACGTTTCAAATGGATTTTAACTGGGACTGGCCGGGCGGCGTAGCCTTCTACGGCGTAACGGAAGCTTACGAGGCGACGGGCAAGCAAGAATATTTGGACATGCTCAAAGCCTGGGTGGACGAGCAGCTGGAGGACGGCCTGCCGAAGCTGACGGTCAATGCGGTATCCATTGGGCATTCGCTGCTTACCTTGTACAAGGCAACAGGGGAAGAGAAGTATATCGACTTCGCGGTGCAAATGGCCGATTTCCTTATGAACGACGCGGAACGGTTCGCGGACGGTATTTTCCAGCATACGGTCAACTCGGAGGATTACAACTTCCCTGAGCAGGCTTGGGTCGACACGATGTTCATGGCCGGTTACTTCCTCGTCCGGATCGGCACGCTGCTGAACCGCACCGATTATTTGGAGGACGGTATCAAGCAGTACCACGGTCATGAGGAGTTTTTGCAGGATCCGGTAACGAATTTGTACTACCATGGCTGGGACAACCTGGCTCAGAACCATATGTCAGGCATATATTGGGCGCGCGGCAATTCTTGGGCGGCGATTACGATGGCAAGAGCCTTGAAATTGATCCACGTCACCCATCCGTCGTTCATGATTATCGAAGGCTCGCTTCGCGATCAGCTGGCCGCGCTGGTGAGGCTGCAGGCGGATTCCGGGCTGTGGCATACCGTGCTGAACGATCCGGATTCTTACACGGAAACCTCCGGATCGGCGGGCATTGCGGCGGCGTTGATCGGGAGCGGCAAAATGTACAATAAATACGTGAACAAATCGATTCAAGGCATCCTAGGCCGCATAGATGAGGACGGCTCGGTAAGAGGCGTATCGGCGGGCACGGCCGTCATGAGGGATGCGGAAGGCTACAAGGGCGTTCCTTACAAAAGAGTGCAGGGCTGGGGACAAGGACTGGCGCTAACCTTCCTGTCTTCGCTGCTGACACGCAAGGAATGGTAAGAGAGAAAACACCGGCTGGATAGGCAGCCGGTGTTTTTTCGATTACCCCGTATAATTAAAATGTTGCAGGGTACCCGGTAGGATACCTCCTTCCGGCCGCTGTTGTTTTCGGGATCATTTTTATTTATCATTTTTCGAGTGGTAATTTCCCAAAAACAAAGGCGGGCGCTAACGCTCCTCCAAGAGATACCCTACCTACCTCCTTAACCATTTTCAGTATAAGGGCTTCGCGAAAGCACAACCGGCTGCAAAAACAGCCGGTATTTGCGCTGGAAAATAAAGAGGGACATGCCGAAAGGACATAAATCAGCGTTTGTCCCATAGCCATCTTTCCCGAGTAACGTAAACTATACAAAAACCATAGGGAGGTAGATCTATGCCGATCAAAAACGGAGAGCAGTATGTCGATCGCCTCAAACGTTCCAACGCAAGCGTCTGGATTCACGGGGAAAAAGTAAACGTACCTATACCGAGCCACCCCGCATTTGCAGGTCTGATCTCTACTCAGGCGGAACTGTACGATATGCAGAGCCGGGAAGAGCTGCGGTCCGTCATGACGTACGAATCGCCAACGACCGGAGAGCCGGTAGGGCTATCTTTCCTGCAGCCGGCAAGCCGCTCGGACCTGGAGAGACGGAGGAGCATGATGAAGGTGTGGGCGGAAGCACACCATGGTTTTTTGGGTCGCGCCCCGGATTATATGAACACGGGGATGATGGCGTTCGGTTCGGCTGCCGGCTTGTTGAACGAACTGCATCCGACCTATGCCGAGAACATGAAAGCCTACTACGAATACTGCCGCGAGAACGACATTACGCTGTCTCATGCGTTTATTGTTCCTCATACGGCAAGATTGAGCACGCTCATGAAGACGTTGGAAGAGCCCGACGCGCCGCGCGTAATAGAGAAGACCAAGGACGGCCTTGTTGTGAGCGGTGCGTTTTTGCTGGCGACGCAAGGGGTTACGGCAGAGGAAATCCTTATTTTCCCTCCGCCGCTGCCATCGATTTACGAGGAGAATCCTCACGCCTTCGCCATCGCGATTCCTCACGATCTGCCGGGAGTGAAGTTTATATGCAGGGAAAGCTTCGTCTCGGGAGCGTCGGCATTTGATTTTCCTTTGAGCTCCAGGTATGAGGAAATGGATACGCTGGTCGTTCTGGATCATGTCCTCGTTCCGCATGAGCGGGTATTACTGTATGGCGACGAGCATATGGCGGTCCGTTTCATCGAGGAGAGTCATTTTCACATGCATGCCGGTCATCAGGTGCTTTGCCGCAATATCGCCAAGACCGAATTTTTGCTCGGAACGGTCGAATCCATCATTCAATCGCTCGGATTGCGTACGTATACGCAGGTAATAGAAAAAGCGGCGGAGGTCATCGCAACGCTAGAAACGCTCAAGGCTCTGCTCACCGCTTCCGAAGCCAATGCGCAATTGGACCGGTGGGGAACGATGCTGCCGGATGCGAAGCCGCTGTCTGCGGCCAGCTATTTGTTTCCAAAGCTGTATCCCCGCATGCTGGAGATCGTTCAGCTGCTTGGTGCAAGCGGTCTCGTCATGATACCCGGCGAAGACGACTTCCGGTCAGATGTGGCGGACGAGATCGGCCGATATTTACGAGGCATCGACATCAGCGCCAAAGATAGAGTAGGCCTGTTCCGGCTCGCATGGGAAATGAGCTCGAGCTCCTTTGCCGGCCGGCAAAGCTTGTATGAGCGGTTCTTTTTCGGGGATGCCGTCAAAGTCTCGACCCGTCTATATCACGGCTATTCCGAGAAGGATACATTTGCCGAAACGGTGAAGCGGTTTCTAACGTAGCAAACGCCGACTGGCCGCAAACGCCAAAAGGACTGTCTCCGACATCGCTGTCTGGGGCAGTCCAAGGCAGTAAGCGGGATATAGTTCTTTTATCGCAGCTTGCGGCGGGGATATACGTTCTCATGCTTGAAATAGCTTAATAATAGCAAAATGGCGGTAATGATATGAAGGATCATGCCAACAAAAGGAATCCATCCGATTGCTGACGTGACGATGCCGGCAATGCTTCCGTGGCGGTCCTTGTTCTCCCGCAAAGCAAGGAGCAGCGTAATGATATGAAGGACGAACATAATAAACAGAGGTGCGTAAGACAAGCTCAGAATGATGATGCCGCCTAAAAAAGGAATCCCCAGTATGCCTTCCAAAATGCCCGTTACAAGAAGAAGAGCTCTTGCATTGCTCATCCGAATGCCTCCCTCCGAAAGTTCGCTACAGGTAGTATTTCTTCCAGCGTATGATGAAATCCTCCCCGCTTATGACAAAAAGTTACAACGATTGCACCGGCTTTAGATTCGGACTGATTTCGAAGGAAAAGCTTCACTTCGCGAGGTATTTTTTGGTTATTGTTCACGTTAAACATGCTATAATACCAGAAGGAAACATATTGGGGAGGAACTGCAGATGGGGACTATGTTTCAAAAAGACGCAGCGGTGCCGAGCCCGCTGACCGTTGCTTTTCTGGGGGACAGCATAACCGATAACGGGCGCTATATCGCATTTATGTATGCTTATTTCGTACAGCATATGCCGGATCGCGAGTTGAATTTCATCAATCTCGGGGTCAGCAGTGAAACCGCCTCCGGCCTCAGCGAGCCGGAGCATCCGTTTCCAAGGCCGTGCGTGCACGACCGGATCGAGAGAGCGCTAAGCGAAAGCAAGCCGGATTGGGTCGTCATGTGCTACGGAATGAACGATGGGATCTACCATCCATTGTCAGAGGACCGGTTCGCGGCTTACCGCAACGGGATGATGAAGCTGATAGGGCTGGTGAAGCAGGCGGGTGCGAAAGCGATTGTCGTGACGCCTCCGCCGTACGATAAGCTGTGCAAAGCAGCAGCAGGGAACAACGAAGACCAAGCCGCCGAACCGGCAGCAGAAATTACTTACAGCTGGAAGCAGCCCTATACCGAGTATAACGATGTTCTTAAGCACTATGCCAACTGGTGCTTGTCTCTCGGAGATACCGTCGATGCGGTAGTCAATATCCATGATCCTTTATTCGCCGATATCCAGAAGGCTCGGGCGGAGAGTCCCGACTATCGTTCGGGAGACGGCATTCATCCGAACGCGCGAGGCCATTGGGTCATGGCCAAGGCTTTGCTGGGCCGCCTGTTCAATGTGACGCTGGAGCAGGTTCCCGATCATGCGAAGCTTCCGGACAGCGAGCTTCCCGAATGGTTCGCGCTCGTAATGAAACGTCATCGCATGCTGAGCGCCGCCTGGAAGGAGCATGTAGGCCATACGAACGAGAACAAAGCCGAAGCGCTGCCGCTGGACGAAGCTATGAGGCAGGCAGCTGAGCTGGACAAGCATATCCGGCGTTTGGCGCCGGAAACTGCAGGCGTTGCCAAGACGTCGCAATGGAAGGGGCACGAGCGGACCGACTTTTTCGTGAGCGGGAGGGAGTGCATCGTCATTGCTCCGGATAAAGCCGCGGCAGGCCGCCCTTGGGTTTGGCGGACGGAGTTTTTTGACGCGTTCTCCTATGCCGATATGGCGCTGCTGGAGCAGGGCTGGCACATTGCGTACTGCCGGCTCAGCCACATGTACGGCTGCCCGGGAGCCGTGGAGCTGATGGACCGCTTCCAGGCTCAGGTGAAGGAGCGGTTCGGCCTGGCGCCGAAAGCGGCGTTGTTCGGCTTCAGCCGCGGAGGCTTGTACGCCGTGCAGTATGCGGCTGCGCATCCCGGGAGCGTGCTGGCGCTTTACCTGGACGCGCCGGTGCTCGATATCCGCAGCTGGCCGGCAGGCCTTGGAAGCGGCAGCGGAGCGCCGCAGCAGTGGGAGGAATGCCTGGCCGTGTACGGGCTGAACGAGCAGACGGCGGCGTCGTTCCGCGGCAATCCGCTGGACCATGCGGAGGCGCTCGTACGTGCCGGTATCCCGATTCTGGTCGTGGCCGGGGACCGGGACGAGGCGGTGCCGTTCTCGGAGAACGGGGCGCTGCTGGAAGAGCGCGTGAAGCAGCTGGGCGGTACGATCCGTATGATCGTGAAGCCCGGCGTCGGGCACCACCCGCACAGTCTGGAAGAGCCGCAGCCGATAGTGGATTTCATGAAGGAAGCGGCAGCGGCACGGCTGTAGCCACAATAACGAAACGCCCCGACACAGGCATGGAGCCTGGATCGGGGCGTTGTTCTTTTCACGGGATTTATCCGCAAGCGAAGCTGTTTACTATATCGTGCCTGTAGCCTGCTTCCCTTGCGAATGGCGGTACAGCTGATCGTAGTAGCCTTGCTTCTCCAGCAGCTGCGTATGGTTGCCTTCCTCGACGATTTCGCCATGCTTCATCACGAGGATGCGGTCCGCCTGCATGATGGTCGACAGCCGGTGGGCGATGACAAGGGTCGTTCTGCCTGCGGATACGACCTGCAGCGCGTTCTGTACGAGCTGCTCCGTATGAGAATCGAGATTCGCCGTCGCCTCGTCGAGAATAAGGATCTTCGGCTGGAATACGACGATCCGAGCGAAGGAGATCAGCTGGCGTTCGCCGGCGGACAAGCCGCTTCCCCGCTCCGAGAGCTTCGTATCGTACCCGTCCTTCAGACGCTGAATGAGCGGGTCGGCGCCGACGAACGTACAGGCTTCGATGACCTGCTCGCGGCTGATGGTTTGGTCGAACAGCCGAACGTTATCGATAATGCTGCCGGAGTAGAGGAAAGGCTCCTGCTGAACGAGGCCGATCATCCGGTGCAGCGTCTCCTGCGGGATATCTCGGACATCGATGCCGTCGATGAGAATGCTGCCTTTGTTGACCTCGTAAAAACGGCAGAGCAGACTCATCAGAGAGCTTTTGCCGGCTCCCGTCGTACCGACGATCCCGATCATCTCGCCCGGACGGATGTGCAGGTCGAGATCTTTAATGACCGGGATTCCTTCCTGATAGCCGAACTGCACATGGTTGTAATCGATCTTTCCTTGCACATCCGGCAAACGGACTGCAGCCGGTTTGTCCGCATCGGTAATATCCGGCTTGATCGAAAAGATCCGGTACAGCCGGTCCATCGAAACGGTGGCCGATTGAAGCGTGTTCCATTGCTGCGTAATGGAGTTGATCGGTTGGAAAAACTGGCGGATATACGTGATGAATGCATACAGCACACCGAATTCAACCGTATGGTTGAAAACGGCCATACCGCCGATATAGGTCAGGAACGCTACGGACAAGTTGCCCAAAATATCGAACGAACGGTTGAACAATACGTTGGTACGCACTTCTCTCAGGTTCGCTTTGTAATACCGCGTGTTTTGCTCGGTGAAGCGCTTATCCTGCTCCTCTTGCTGGTGAAACGCTTGAATCAGATTCATCCCCGCCAGATTCTCCGCTACGAATGCGACGAGCCGGGACAGCTGGGTGCGTGTAATCTGGTACGTTTTGCGCATGTAGGAACGGAAGCCGATGGCGATGATCGCAATGATCGGGAGCAAAATCATGCTGTAGCCCGCTAACGTGGGATCAAGATGAAACATCAGCGCGATAATGAAGATAAGCGTCATCCCGTCGCGCACAAGGCTTAGGAACACTTGCGTGAAAAACTGGTTGAGCGACTCCGTATCGCTGGATACGTGGGTTACGAGACTGCCGCTTTGGAACCGGTCAAAGAACGGCATCGAAAGCTTGGAGATGTGCTCGAACAATTCCTTCCGTATGCGGCCGACAATGCTTTGGCCTGTCAATTGCAGCAAATTGTTCTGAATATACGTAAAGGCAAGGCTTATGAGCGACAGCACCAGATATACGCCGCAGATGAGGACCAGACCGCCGAAATCGTTCTTGCCGATCAGCAAATTATCGTCGATAGCGATTTTTACCAGATACGGCTGCAGCAGATCGGCCGCGATAACGAGCATGGTACAGCAAAAGATCAGTAAGAATTTCCAGCGGTGCGGCTTGGCATAAGCCAGCGTAGAGCGAAAGGCGGCCTTTCTGTCTTCCTTGCTGACATGATAGGAGCTGCTGATTTCTTCGCCCAGCTTCGAATTAGCGGCTTCCTTCGGCATATCGGGTTCCCTCCTCCTGTATGGAATAAAGGGTAGCGTAAATTCCTTCCTCCGCCATCAATTGATGGTGAGTTCCTCGTTGTACGATATGTCCCTCGTCCATGACGATAATTTCATCCGCATGCTTGATGGCGCTGATCCGATGCGCGATGATAATCGTTGTTTTATTTTTGCGGGTCAGCCGCAGGTTCTCGATAATTTGTGTCTCCGTTACCGCGTCGACGGCACTGACGCTGTCATCGAGAATAAGTATCGGAGCGTTCTTGATCAGGCCTCGCGCGAGGCTCGTTCTTTGTCTTTGCCCGCCCGAGAGCGTAACTCCGCGTTCGCCGAGCTTCGTCTCGAACTGGTCGGGGAATTCCATAATGTTGTCGTGAATTTGCGCTTGCTTGGAAGCCGTGGCAATCGGCTCGAACGGCAAGCTTCGGTTATGAAACGCGATATTGTCGCGGATCGTCGTGCTGAACAGGAAGCCGTCCTGAGGCACATAGGCAACATCGCTGCGCAGGCTCTCCAGCGTAATATGGCGAATATCCTCGTTGCCGATCTTAATCGTTCCTTCCGGAGGATCGTAAATCCGCAGCAGCAGCTTGACGAGCGTCGTTTTGCCGCTGCCCGTTTTTCCGATGATACCTACGGTCTTGCCTGGCTGTATTGTCAGATTAATATCATGCAGCGCATCCTTGGACGAATCCGGGTATGCAAACGTTAAACCTTCCATGCGAATCCCTGCGTTATTCACCTTGAGCGGCTTGGATTCGGCGTATTCCTGAATGTCCGGCTCAATGCCGAGCAGGTTGTTGATTCGCTCGAGCGAAGCCCGCGAACGCTGCATCGTGTTGATAACGTTGCCAATTTGCTGAAGCGGGTTCACCATCATGCGCAGGTACAGCGTAAGCGAGACGAAATTACCGAGCGTAATTTCATTTTGAATCGTCAAGTAGCCTCCGTACAGGATGGATACGATCAGAGACAGCGCCCCGAGAAACGGCAGTGTTGCTTGGAAGAGGGAAGACATCCGTACCAGACTCACCTGATTTTCAATGATTTGATCGACGGTTTTGCCGAACCGGTTGCGCATAATGTTTTCTACAGCGAACTTTTTGGTCACTCGGATGCCGCCGAACTGCTCTTCCGCACTTTCGGTCATTTTGGCCAGCGATTCCTGAACCTTCATGGACCGTTTGCGAATAACCGGGCCGAAATAGACGACGACAAACGGAATGGCAATCAGAGGGATAATACTCGTTAAGATCAAATACAATGGAATATTGCTGATGTACATCATGAAAATAACGGAAATGATGAGAATGACGGCGTTCGTCGTCTGGTTCAAACCGATCGAGATGGACTCCCTGACACTCGTTACATCGTTCATAACATAGCTGAGCAGCCGGCCGACACCGTGCTTGGAGTAGTAATTTTCACTCAGCGTCGTAAAATGCTGGAACAGTTTTCTGCGGGTGAAAAATTCAAATCGGCGTCCCAACCGCATAACCGTGTACTGTCCGCTTCCGACAAGAATGCCGAACACGAGGCCGATCGCCAGCAGCTGCAGGCTGTAATCCTTGATGATTTCCGGTGTGATGCCGTCCGTTTGCAGCTGGTCCGTGAAATTTCCGAGCACTTTCGGATAGTAGGACTGCGTAATATTCGCTACGGTGATGAACAAAATGGCCAGCACATAAAAAAACCAATGCGCCTTAAGATAATCTGTTAGCAATCGTCGGTCTTTCAATAGGTACCACATCCTGATTTTTTAATGTTGGTTCATCGCCGGTTATTCCCTAACGCTTCATGTGCTAAGGAAAATAGTATGTCACGACTACCAATTATACTTCGGCAGCCTAAATAATTCACCCGGGCTTTCCTTTCTGAAAGGGCTATATTCTGAGCAGTACCCCGACTACGGCAAGCTGATGCCGGGTATTCTTCCAATATCTCCATTTTACGGCTTCTCTAAGGGGGGGATGGAAAAAAAGACAAGACGAATGAACGGATTCATTGCGTCTTGCCTTGAATTACAGCGTGGCAGCTGCTTTTTTCAAAAAAGTGGAGTCTGCGCTCCGGTGCTTAAGGAGTTTCATTTTCCGGCGGTAGCGGCACCTCGAGGCTTTGAACAAAGGAGCTGGCAGGCGTATCGAAGTAAGATGAGCTGGTGATCACATTGGCATCCCCGACCAGAACGAGCGAGGAGCTGCCGACGCCTTCAATAACGAGTTCCCCCACCTGTATGCACTTATTGTTTACCGTCATCCTCATAGGCTCACCCTCCTGATTCGGTCATTTCGCATGGGAATCTACACTATCGTACGCGGAAGGGGCATAAATTATGTTTTTTGCAGCGGATGGACAACGGGTAGTATGAATACATGCAAATGCCCGTCATAAAGTATAGTAAGCACATTTTCATAAAAAGGGATGTTGTGCCATGCCGGCTATTGTTGGTGCTGTAAATGTTATCACCGTCAGCGGTGTGTTCAATATCGGGGATGTAGGCATCATTTCACCTACTACGTACAGTAAAACCTATGCCGGCGGCGGTTCTTTCAATACGGGCAAAAGGTTGAACGTCACTAACGCGCCAAGCGTCATCAACGTATACGGATCGACAGCGTACGATCAAATGACGGTCGGACCGCCATATCGAACTACCGTGAAGGAGGCTGATGAGACTTGAATTTGTTTATTCAGCAAAATATCGTCATTCATTCGATACGGGTTGACGGCATTTCGAACTCATCGGTATTGCAAATCGGCAGCGCCGGAATCATCAAGCCCTTATCCCAGCTGTTTAATACGGGGGGATTCAAGGGGCCCGCGCCTCAGGCGGAGTTTTCTTTTATCCCGTTTATTCCTTTAACAGAGCCTACCGCCTAGATATCCAGCAGACTTTGTAGCGAAAGGTTGATTGATATATGTACATGAGTCCGGAGTTGCTGCGTTTCCTCCAACAAGTGAATGACTATTTACAATATCAAAATCAACAAATCCAGCAGTTGAACAGCAAGCTGGACGGCTTGATCCAGGAGATGAACCAGCTGAAGCAATCGAACGACGACAAACAGCAGCCGCCGCAGCCGCAGCCGCAGCCGCCCGTCATCCGCAACGAATACCACTTCGATCTGTTAAAGGTGGAGAAGCTGGAAGGTACGTTGAACATCGGTATTAATCCGAACGGATCGGATTCCAGCATTGACGAGATGTCGGTAGGACAATCCGTAGATGCTCCTTCCGTGACAACCGGGCCTGCGGAGCAGCCGGACCCGCTCATGTACAATTCCATACAGGAGCAGATTCACGATTACTTGCGCGGCGAAGCCTTTCATGCGCTGAAAGCTTTTGAAGCTGAATATGAATATCCGCTGGATGATCCTTACAGGAGCTTTATCGTCAATGACGTGAAGAAGCAGATCGATAAGCGGATCCGCTACTATATGAGCAAGCTGAAGACGCGCCCGGCCAATGCGGAGCAAGCGGCAAGCATGCAGCAGCCTATCATCGAGGAAGTAAAGCGGGACATTGAGAAGACGTTCGAAGCGTTTATCAAAAATCTCCCCAGAAAGGACGGGAACGGGACCTGATGGATTTCGATGTGATTAACGGTGAAATCAAAGTATGCCGGATCGATATTACTTACCTGAGCACATCGTCGACATTGATGGTAGGAGATATCGATACCGTAGTTTTGGTCAGCGCATTCGAAACGCCTCCGGAGGAGGTCATCGTTGGAGTAACGAGCGAGTAAACCGGGGTATCGGGAGGGCAGCGGTATGGACGCTAGAATATCTAGAGTAGGTACGATCAACATCACGACGCTGGGATCGGCGACAGCTATGGAAATCGGCGATTCCAAGGACATCGCGCCCTTTAACAATACGATAGCCGTACAGCGGGAGCGAGCGGTTTTTTTGCAGAGCGAAATGGATTTCCAGGACTACAGCTTATTCTCGAGAGCACTCGCCGTTCCTATAGTTCATGAACCGATTCGCATAAACCGGATCAACACGTGTCCTCTCATTTCCGTAGACCATATTCATGTATTTATCATATCGGGATCGGCGGTAGTGCATGTCGGCTCCAGCGAAAGACTAAGATCCGAGACACGGATCAAGCACATCCGGCATCTACTAAGAGAAGAGCCCGCACCGACTGAATAGCAGATGGGCAGCGAGAAGCCGTCCATCGGATGGGAGGGATGCGTTTTGCCGTCAATTGTGCAATCCGTAAATATTAACAGCAACTCCGGGACCGTCAATTTCGGAGATACCTTGAGCATTTCGCCGGTATCAAGCTCCAAGGCGGTATCTGGGCAAGGCGGCGGCAACACCGGGAACGTAGTCAATACGCTGAACGGAGCCAACATTAACAACGTGCTGGATGCGGACTTGATCGATCAGCCGACCGCGAGCGTATAGGCAGTCTTCAGGAAAAGGAGGAGCTGTGATGAACGACAACAGGAACCCGTTTTCCGGTGTGGATTGGGAGCAATTCCAGAAATATTTTGCCGGAACGACCCCCTTTCCGCTGCATGACCATAAAGACAGTACAACCTGGGTCGAAAAATACGTACAGAGCATTCTGAAGCAGACCGTACCGGAAGGGACGGCTGCGCGTCAATATGATACGGAGCTTGTGGAAACGCATCAAGCGATCATTATGAAAATCCATATTCCCGACGTCAATCAAGCCAAAAACATGAGAATTCACGTTGCGTCGAATCAAGTCAAGCTGGAAGGGGCGGAAGGTCAACACCTGCAGCTGATCCGTTTGTCTCATCCGGTGGTCCCTTCCGACTGCAAGGCGGTCTACAAGGCTGGAATCATGCAGTTACATATGAGGAAGCAGGACCGGGACGAACATTTTTATGAAATCGATGTTAAATTTGTATAAAAAAAGAAGGGCGGACGAACCTAAGTTCAATCCCCCTTCTTTTTATTTGTATGCCCGAAAAAACGGTGGGACTTTCGCTGGCTGTTGCGTCAGCGCTGTCAGTTTTTCCGCTCGATGCAGTAAAGGCGGCCCGTTTCCTCCCAAATTTCGCCTGGCGCAAGCGACAGGAGACCGATCTGCTCGGCAGGCAGGGAGACGGAAGGCGCGTTCACCAAGTTGATCTGCGGCTCGGGGCAGAAAAATCCTTCGGTCGCATTGTTATTCCATATCATCCAATGTTTGAAGGCGGTACCGACGTCATATACGAGAGTGACTTGAAGACGGGTATCCGTCAGCTCCATCCGGTTGCGTCCGTTTTGCGGCTCCGATGTATAATGGTTATCCATCGGCTCGAAGAACGGGGAGATCCCGGTCGATTTCATCAGCTCCTCCTCCGGCTTGAGAGGCTGGAACTGACCGGTCGGCAGCATTCTGTCGTTCAACTCCCAGCGTTTTCCGGTAGTCATAGTGAACTTGTAGTCAGCCGCCGTGCTGCCAGGGGCGAACGGAGCGTTGATGGAGGTATGAAACGCCAACAGGCAAGGCATCGCATCCGTGCCGTCGTTACGGACCACAATATGCTGCTGCAGGCCCAGGTCGCTCAAGACATAGCTTAGCTTGATCGTAAATTCATGCGGAAGATAACGGTACACGGGATGTCCTTCGCGAACTTGCTGGACAAGCGTAATCCGGCTTGCATATTCGTCAGCGGCGTATTGCTCTACCGTCCAAGGAATGTTGTGAAGGAAGCCGTGCAGATGGTTTCCGGTGCTTGGTTCGTTAACCGGCAGCTGATAGCAGGTTCCGTTCCATGGAAACTTGCCGTCCTCGTAACGGTTCGGTGGAAAAAGCACGGGGATGCCGTGGATGATCGGCTTTTCCTTAAACGATTCCATCTCTTCTTCTGCCGGCTCGTGAAGAAACCGGTACCCCTTCTCCTTATCGCGGAAAGCGATCAAATTGCCGCCGATCTCGGGAAGTACAGCGGCCTCATACCGGCCGTAGGAGAGCCATACCGCTTTCTCTCCTTGATAGAGGCCTTCATAGGCTTTTGATTCCGTAGTAATCATTAGTCAAGCTCCTCCTATACGCTAATCCATATTCCTATTCAGCATACCATATGGCCGCGCGCATGGATATGCCGCATTGTCAGCCAAAAAGTATGACCCGGGTTCATCTGGTCGGATCGTCCTATTTTTCATCTTTCTTGTTACCGGCAGAGGCAGCGAACCGTATAGCTATGTAGCGCTGTATGGTTGTAGGCAGTAAAACTAACATGAAATCGGGTGATTCGAATGAGTGATCTGTTGATGTGGACGTCCGTAGTAGGCACGGGCGTCTTGGAATTATGGGCGGCGATACCGCTCGGCTTCACCTTGAAGCTGAATCCGGTCACGACGGCGGTCTTGAGCGCTTTGGGCTCTATGATCAGTGCGGTAATCGTTATTTTTTTCGGCACCTCGCTGCGCAATTGGCTCATCCGGCGGTTTCAGAGCAAGAAGGGCGGCAGAGGCGGCAGCATGGCCCGGATTTGGGACAAGTACGGCATTCCGGGGTTAGGGTTCTTGTCGCCGTTGCTTACCGGGGCACCATTGGGAGCGGCGATAGGCATTTCGTTCGGAGCGGAGCCGAAAAAGCTGTTTGTATGGATGGCGACCGGGATCATTTTTTGGAGCGCAGTATTGACGTGGGCCGTAGCCATGGGCTTGACCGCATTCATGCCGGGGCTAGCCCTATAGCGATAAGCACGTAAGAGGAGCGGGCTAGGATGAATACGGAGCCGGGAGAGCGAGGCATACTTTAACGGTAATGCCAATGTAAACGAGAGGAGGAGTACCTATGTCCCGCAACAATGCTAACAATAACGGGAAAAAGTCGCAGCCCGGCAACAACCAGGATTCCGAGGTAGCCGGCTCCAGCAATAGGAAGAAGGAATAGCGCGCATGAAGCATCCGACCGCCAGCAATGGCGGTTTTTTTAATGGCCGCTCCTTTGTGAAAGGACCCCGATATAGGTTTTTCTCATTTGTAGGTTACCTTTTGTAACAAAAGCGAAAGGGGAACTTTCGGCTTGTGTAGAATGTGTAAACTAACGTAAATTCCCAGTATAGGAGGACCATTGTCCGGTGAGCCAGTATGACCAAATCAGCCATCCCGGTGCTACCCCGTACCCGCTGCTTAGCACGAAATTATACATTCCCAAGCAGCCGTCTTATCTCGTGACCCGCGAGCATTTATTGAAGAAAATGTCGTGGGCGATGAAGCGGAAGCTGACGCTGCTTACCTCGCCCCCGGGGTTTGGCAAAACGACGATCGTCAGTCATTGGGTGCATAATGAACAAATAAACGCAGGGTGGGTCTCTCTGGATCAGGGGGACAACGATTTAATGAGGTTCTGGAGCTACGTAATCGCCGCTTTCGATCGGCTCCATCCTGGGGTCGGACATAAATCGCTTCCGCTGCTGCAATCGATATCATTCTCATTTGAACAGATGATCGGCTGGCTCGTTAATGACTTGTTTGAAATCGACGGCGAAGTCATTCTTGTACTGGACGATTATCATCTGATCGTTTCGGAGGAGGTGCACCGCTCGCTTGCATTTTTTCTGGATCGGATGCCGCCGCAAATTCATCTTTGCATTATGAGCCGTCAACAGCTTCCCATCCCGGTGGGAACCCTTCGCGTACAAGGTGAGCTGAATGAAATCGGGCTTTCGGATTTGAAATTTTCCGAACGGGAAATATCATCGTTCTGGCATCATCAAAC
This sequence comes from Paenibacillus sp. NPDC056579, assembly GCF_042793215.1. Taxonomy (NCBI): domain Bacteria; kingdom Bacillati; phylum Bacillota; class Bacilli; order Caryophanales; family Paenibacillaceae; genus Paenibacillus; species Paenibacillus sp. NPDC056579. Next base: position 107,777 of record NZ_JBHTVD010000010.1, on the reverse strand, counting down.
CGGTGATGTGCCTGGAGAATCGTCGCTGAAATTGCTTTCTGAACGTACGGAGGGCTGGGTCGCCGGAGTTCAACTGGCGGTTTTGTCCCATGTATCCGGCCAGCAGGATACACTGAGCCATTTTATGGGGAATCATCGTTATGTGGCCGACTACTTGATGGAAGAAGTAATACTTCACCTTCCCGAACGGCTGCGTCTGTTTTTGCTAAGAACCTCCGTTCTGGAAAGGCTCAATACCGAGCTATGCGCCGTATTGACGGGCGAACAGGTTGAGGAGGGACTCCTGCGGGAAATCGAGAGGTCGCATTTGTTTCTCATTCCTCTCGACGGCGAGGGACAATGGTTCCGGTATCACCATTTGTTTGCCGATTTTCTTCGCAGCCGTCTTAAACAGGAACGAGCCGAGGAACTGGTCACCCTGCATCAGAGGGCAAGCGTTTGGTACGAGCGGCACGGCCTGGTGAGGGAAGCGATCGAGCATGCTTTGGTAGGAGGCGTGACGGAGAAAGCATGCAGCCTCATACAAAGCATCGCGACTGAGATGCTGAAGCTGCGAGAGCTGACAACGCTGCATCGTTGGCTGAAGCAGCTGCCGGATCCGTTCCGGCATAGGCCCGGTCTGCTTATTCTGCAAATATGGACCGAACTGCTGCTGGGCCGCAAGGAGCCATTGGATGAGTATGTGATCTTATTCCAAAAGGCAATGGACCCGCTTAGCAAGGAAGAAGCCGCTCATTATGCGGGAGTTCGGGAGGATCTGGTCGTAGCGCAAATTTATCAGGCGATGCTTGTCGCGGATAACAAGCGCGCATACTCCCTTATGGAAGCATTGGCCATGCGCGAAGATATACCCGAGATCGCGGGCTTGCCCATGCTGTTCGGACTCGGTATGGAGCTTAATGACCGAATCGTTCCTTTTACCCGCGGTTATTACGGTTTCAACGGACAATTGAAGCTCGCCGAGCGATATCACCGGCTATACCATACATTTATTTCCAACCATCATTTCGATAACTTTCCTTTTACGGCTTATCAACGCGCAGCCCTGGGCGAGATTTGCTATGAACGAAACCAATTGACGGAATCGCTGCAGCTGGCGGAGGATGCGATCCGTATCGCCAAGCAAAGCAGCGTATGCGGGGCTTACGTTCCTGCGGTTATCGTACGGTCCAAAATATATTGGGCTCAAGGAGCCGAAGGTGAAGCGCTAACCGTCATCTGTGAAGCGATGGATTGGCTGCAGCAGACGCCCTATCGTTACTCTCATTGGATCGACCTGCTGCAAACCCAGCTCGTTCGCTTTTGGCTGCTCCAAGGCAATACGAGTGCGGCTAATGCATGGCTGGACCATGTCCCCTGGAGCAAGCAGCAGGACTGGAACGACCATCACGAGTTTGAAATGCTGACCTCCATACGAGTATTAATAGGAAAAAAAGAGGTTCAGACCGCCTATACGTGGTCGGAGCGGCTGTTGCAAAAGGCGAAGCGTTCCGGACGCATCCTGACGGAGCTTGAAGCGCTGCTGTGTCTCGCTGAAATTCATCATGAACGGGGGAACCTCCATACATGTATGCTGCATTTGCACGAAGCCCTTATCATCGGTGAACGGGAAGGATATGCGAGAATTTTCGCCGATCATCCTGCGGAGCATTTGTTAAGCCAATATGCCGAAGTGCGAAAAAACCGGTACATGCCGGAAGTCCAGACTCCGGGCGTTTCCTTGCCCTACTTGCAGCAAATCATGGCGCTGTCTTCGGCAACAAGCTTATCCGGCGATCCTGCGGCGCTTGACCGATCAATTGTAGTCCCGTTAACGGCAAGGGAGCAAGAGGTGCTTCAATTAATCGCTGAGGGTTTGTCCAACAAGGCGATTGCGGAAAGGCTCGTCTTGGCTGAAGGTACGGTCAAGCTTCATCTGCATCGGATCTACGGCAAGCTGCAGGTGAACGGGCGTATTCAGGCGATCCAAAAAGCGAGCCAGCTTCGGCTTCATTGAGAGCAATGGCTTAGCTGCTGCCGAGTTGAGTTAGCATAAGCTAAGCAATGATTTCCTTACAGTACGGAAAAAGATATAACCGTCGCATATATCGTTCGTCAGATGGTTCCCGGTACCTCTTCTGATATGATGAAAAAGTTGATATCGACTAAGCTTTTTATCATCTGATTTCATTTCGGAAGGTGTGTGAAGGGAACGATGAAGCGAATATGGGCTTGGATGCTGGTTGTGAGCCTGCTGCTGGAGCTCGCCATTCCGGCAGGGATAACCGCTGAGGCAGAAGCGTCCGGAGCATGGCGGCAGGAGCACGGTGGACCCACCGGCGTTCCGCTGCAAACCGTCAGCCGGAAAATCGGCGATCTGACGGCGGCGGTGATTCCCGCTGTGTATGAAATCCCTGCTTCGCCGAAGGGAAAGGAGCAGGGGAGCACTGTGTCTAAGGCGGTATATCTGCTGCCGGAGGCGCCCCGTTTATTGCCGTTACCTGCCTTGACCAATCTGCAAACGGTCGAGGTTGCCGGAACGGCTGCTTTGCATGCCGTCGTTACAGTATATGCCAGTGTGGGCGGACACCATCGGGAGGAGATCGGGCAAGCCGAAGCATCGGTGGAGGATGGACCGGGCGTAGGACGGTTTCGGCTGACCCTTCCCCTTACGTCGGAGGGGGAGTACAGGGTTACTGCTGCAGCGGAAGTGAACGGACAGGTAAGTCCGGAGTCAGAGCCGGTCCAATTTACGGTCGATCGTACTGCTCCAACGCCCACGTGGGAGGTGCGCTGGACGAATGTAGGCTATAACGAAATAGAGCTGCAGTGGGATCATCCGATGATGGAGGACCCGAGCCATCCGGGCACTTACATAGAAGATCCTACCGTCGATCATTACGTAGTCGAGAAAAACCGCCAAGTCGTTGCCGTCACGAAGGATCGGTACTATTTTGAAGGCGGCCTGGGTGAGATGGAGAAGATAGAATACGGCGTCCGTTCCATCGATAAGGCAGGCAACCAGTCGGAAGAATACAATCTGTGGACATCCACCTTTCATAAAAATGCGCTGCTTGTAGCCAAAATTCCGGATCAAGCGGAATATCGGGAGGCGTACTGGCAGCCGACATTGAGTAAAGACGGCAAATCGGTCGCTTATATCGCCTATGATGCGAATCCGGCTCCGCCCCGACAGAGCGGTTACGGTATTTACGTATACGACATCCCGACAGGGCAAACGGAATGGATTGCCGAAATGTTCGATGTCCAGTACAGGCTAGAAAGCGAGCAGCTGATCGACATCAGTCCGGATGGTCGATACGTAGCCTATTTCGAGAATACGGACAATGGCGGGAACAACGTGGCGGTTTACGATAGAGTGGCGAAAACCAAAGACAGGCTCCCGCACGAATTCGGCAGCATGGCGTTGTCGGTATCGATGAGTGACGATGCGCAATGGCTCGCTTTCTCATCTGTCGCCGATGACGTCGTCAGCGGCGATACGAACGAATATAGCGATGTGTTTCTATATAACCGGTCCAGCAAGGAGCTGAAACGAATTTCCGTTTCCGCTGAGGGCAATCAGGGGAATGATGCCAGCTACAAATCGTTTATGTCCGCTGACGGCCGTTATGTCCTGTTCGTGTCGCTAGCCGGCAATCTGGTCACAGGGACAACGCAGTCCATGTGGAGACTGTACCAGTATGACACAGCAACCGGGAAGCTGGAGTATGTCCCTGCGCTCAGGGAGGGCGGAATTGAGCTTCCCGTCTTCGATCCGAGCCTGTCGTCGGACGGCAGATATATCGTGTTTACTTCGGCATACGGAACCGAGGATAAGAGACTCTATATTATGGATCGTCAGACCGGACGAAGCGAAATCGTAATATCGTTCCCGCGCAATGAGGATATAGGCATCAGGGATCCGAAAATGAGCAGCGACGGTAGATTTATCAGCATGGAATATTACAATTACGATCCCGGCAGCAGACCGGGGCCATTGGGTATGTTTGACTCCCAATGGGGCGCCTTGCGGTATGACCGGGTAAACCAGGAGTTTCAGCGGCTCGGCAACCGGGCTGGAAGCACCTATGATACGAGCTTGAGCGGTGACGGCTCCAGAGTCGCATTTACCGTTGGCCGAAATTCGGTGTATGTCGTCTGCTTTGCGGAAGAGGAGCAATGCGACTTTTCGTCCGGGCAAGAGGATCGGATCATGCGGCCCAGCTGGTCGCTTAATCAATCCGTATCCGGTTTCCCTGTAATGGGCGGCAGCTTTACCGTTCGCGCATACAGCGAAACAGGGGGAAGGCTAGAAGCTCTTGTTGATTACAAGGCACATGCCGGAAGCGGGGCAGTGGCGAAACAGCTTGTATTGCCGATGCCCGAGGCGGCAGGAAGCCCGGGATTATTTCTTGCCCAGGTTCAGGTGCCTTCGGATGCCCTCGAGCTGACCGGGATCAAAATCCGCTTAACTGACGAACCGGAACAGTTTAAGCAATTGACTTCGCTGCCCGTAAAAATAGCAGGGAAGCTTAAGGTGACGATCCAGACCGATTATCCCAATGCTTTGAGCGGTACTTCCGTAAACGTCTGGAGCAAATCGAAGCAGCTTGGTAACCGAAGCAGCCTGTCCAGACAATCCAATGCATGGATTGCTGGGATCGACTTGGCTGAAGCGGACGATTATGAAATCAAGGTTGTCGATTCTTCCGGCAAGATCTTACAGATCCAAGAAGGGATAGCTGTGCAAGGCGGAAGGGAAGCAAGCGTATCGGTTGCCGTTCGTCCGCAGGCTGAGCTTCATGTCAACGTGCGCAAAGATAACAACGGGGCTTCCGGCGAGCAGGTTGAATTTTACGATAGCCAGGATCGGCTGCTGTTCAGCGGTAGAACGGACAGTAACGGAGACATATCGTTGTGGGGAGCACGGTTTGCCGGAGAGACCATCGGCATTCGCGTTGCTGCACGTTCCCCGTATGCTGAGCCGGACAGGATGTCCGTCCGCCTCGAGCCGGGCAGAAATGACCAATCGTTCTCTCTGGTCAAGATGACGACGGGGACGTTAAAAGGAAAAGTGACCGACGAAACAGGAGATCCGGCCGCGAATGCCAAAGTCGAGCTGTTTGCACAAGAAAAGGGATTGTGGCACGAGACGGTTACGGACGAGTCGGGCGTTTACCAGCTTTCAGCAGACGTAGGGAGCTATCTCGTTACTGCGAGCAGCGTTCGTCCGTTTGCCCAATCGATCCAGAGCCGGGTCGTGCAAATAATTCCTGGCGGAGCCTCGGTTGCAGATTTGACACTATATAAGCAAATGACCGGCACCATAGCTATCGATGCCCGAATGAAGCCGATTGACGGCGATTGGCAGCGGATCGATATAGCCGATTGGAGGACGGCTGTACATTACGGCTTGCAGATCAAATCGCCTCGCAGCTCGTTTTACTATAACACGGATAGCGTCATAGGAAATAAGCTGTCCGTAGGCAATTCGACAGAGGGCGATACATTAGGCGTATGCATTAACGGGCGGGAGGCCGGACTGTCCGACCACTGCGATGAACTGGTTCTCGATGAGCGGCTTAGCGGTACGGCGGAGCTTCGTTTGGAGGAGAAGGGAAGAATACGCGGCGTTCTGGTTGGGGAATCGAAGCTGTCCGATTACCGTATTTCGGTCTTTTCCAAAGGGAGCGGGGGATCTTATGGCTTCAGCCATTACGGCAGCATGGACGGGAACGGCAGCTTTGCCGTATCGGTTCCGAAAAGCGGCGATTATCGAATTACGATCAGCAATATATATGGATATTACTGGAACTCCCCTCGAAGCTCCTATTCCATCGATGTAACGGTGGGGGAAGGCGAACTGAGGGATCTTGGCCCGGTATCGATCCCTCCGGCCAATGCACTATTCCAAGGGAAACAGGGCAACGGCTACAATTCTCAGGAAGCAAGAGCTATGCCCGGCGATACGGTGACGATGCGAGGCAGCTACCGGCTTGCTGACGAAGCAGCGGTGAATGATGCTTCCATTGCCGTTTCGGTGCCGGCCGGTACTTCGCTTCTGAACGAAAGCGTCATGCTAAATGGCGTACTCGTCATGCCGATAGTGAAGGATGGCATTGCGACGATTCCTGTTGGCCGGATCGAGAAAGGGATAGACGGCTCTATCAGCTACCGGTTAAAGATCGAAGACCAAGCGTCACCGGATATTCAAGCACAAATGAATATTCAGTATTCGCGGCGCAGCGCGGTTGAGCCCAACGTCGAGCTGCTCGGCACCTCCTTCATCCGGGTCGGCCCTATTACACTGGAAGCTCCCGCCCGGTTTTTGAAGCACACGATGAAAGTGGGAGGGCGTGCGCCTGCTGGACAGACGGTAACTATCTATGCCGACGGGCGGATAGCAGGCCATGCCCAAGCGACACCGGGAGGACTTTGGTACACCGATATTACTCTTCCCGTGAAGGAAGCGGATGCGGTATGGGGAGATATCAGCCGTTACCGGCTCCTTGCCAAGACGGAGAATGAGGAAGGGATGTCCCAGTCGCAATCGGTCATTGTGGCGATAGACCCCAATCAAGCCGTAATGACCAAGTTTACCATGAAGCAAGCCGGCGGACGCGTCATTGAATTTGATCCGGGTGAAGGCATTGCCCGATTCCCATTCGTTATAGTTCCCGGTATGCCTATGCATTTGGCAGCAGCCTTCAACGACCCGGAGAGAGTATCGAACGTGAGGGTGACTATTGGCGAGGAAGAGCTGACGGCGCAATGGAACGAGTCGTCCAAAACGTATGAAGCGATCTTTATTCCTTCAAACGGGGTTGGCACCGGTGTTTATATCACATATGACGAAAAGCCGAAGGATTACAAACCGAGACCGATCCCATCGACGAGGGATTGGGAAGCCTCGCTCAGCGGGCTTCCGGATATTTGGAGCCAGGCCGTCTATGAGACGGTGGAGGAAGAGGAGCTGCCGCCTTCGAAGCAAGCAAGCTTGGCCGACGACGGATATTACCGATCCAAACCGTTGAAGGTGACGTTTCCGACGAAAGATAAAGAAACGCTGTACGTCAGGTGGAAGATGAAGCCTGCGCCCAAACCGGCCGGCACCAGTAATAAACGGATTCCGTATGGGGATTATTCCATGGATGTCAATGAAGCTGCTGGTACCGTCACCATCAAAGCGACACTGCCGGCCTCCTTGTTAAGCCCTCAACAGCAGCAGGAGCTGTCGGCAGCATTTGGCGCCAAAGGAATTGAGGATCATGTAATCAACGTTCTGGAGCTAGTATTTAAAGACAGCGAAGCGTTCGGCAAGTTCGCAACCGGCATGGATTTGAAAGACTATGTCATGGATAGTATGGACTTCGCCAAATACGCGGACGATTTGATTGCATTCCAGGATTATGTCATTAACAGCGAATGTCACAGTCCTACAGTCAACCACTACATTAAGATGACGGATATGCTGTACGAACAGGCGGCAAGAACGTTAATCGTCAAAAATACGATGACCGGTCTCGGTTTGGTTGCAGGAACGCTGACCTTGGCGGTGCCTCCTGTTGGCGGCTTCGTTTTGGCCACTACGTTTACCGTCATCGGGGACATTGCCAAAGACAGCTGGGAGGAGAACTTGAACCAGCTCAAAGCCGAATTCGAGAAGGATAAGCAATGGCGGGACGACATGGCCGCTGCAGGAGCGATAGACCGCTGCAAGAAAAAAGATGATGACGACGAAGATGAAAAGAAAAAACGGCGCAAGGATGACGATAAAGTAGCCGACCCGACATGGATCTGGGATCCGAGCGGGTATGTGTATGAAGCGGTTCCGGATAACCGGGTGGAGGGGGCGACCGCGACGCTGCTTCAGTTGGATCCGTCTTCAGGCCAGTGGCATGTATGGGATTCATCGTGGTTTGGCCAGCAAAATCCATTGATTACCGACAGCAACGGACGCTACGGCTGGGATGTGCCGGAAGGCAAGTGGAAGGTACTGTATGAGAAGGAAGGGTATCTTCCTGCAGAGAGCGCGGAGCTGACCGTATTGCCTCCGCATTTCGATGTCAACGTCCCAATGACATCACTTGAGGCGCCCAAAGTGTCCGTAATTGAAGCTGTGTATGGATCGGGAGTTCAGGTAGGCTTCACGAAGTATATGCTGAATGAGACTGTGACCGGACCATTCTCCATCAAGGTTGAGACGGCTGAAGGCGATGGGATTGCCGGCACGGTAGTGCCTGTCAATCCCCAAATGGATGGGAGCGGCCGGCCGGTCGCCAAGCGCTTCCGGTTCATTCCCGACCCGGCTGACGGCAAGTTCAAACAAGGTGCCGCCTACAAAGTCACCGTGGCTGCACAGGCGTTCAGTTATGCCCACGTGGCAATGGAGGCCGATCAAGTAGCGGATTCGATTATCGTGAAGGCCGCCGATGCGGCTCCTGCTGACGCTGCATCCGGTTTAGTCGCGGCAGGCGGCTCCAAACAAATCGTTGTCGAATGGGAAAAAGCGCAGAACGCCGATTTCAAGGCGTATAAGCTTTATTGGCAAAGCAAGTCGGGGACATCTTCAGGATCCGAGGAAATAAGCGCCGGCCAGTCGTTCGCTGTTTTAAGGGGACTGCAGCACAGTATGACTTACGACTTGAAGCTGGTCACTGTCGGCTACAACGGCATGGAGTCGCCTGGACTCAGGACGTCGGCCGCAACGATAAAGGAGGAAGAGCTCGTCATGGATACAATCGGTCCGGGACAACCGGCCGGGATCGCAATCGTTGCCGACAAGAGCGCACTGACGCTGAACTGGGCGGATCCGGCAGATATCGATTTGCGCAAAATGCTCGTTTCCTGGAAGCAGGAGGGTGATGCCCGGTTCGGCAATCCGGAGTATGTCAATAAGGGCACTCAGACATGGACCGTGAACGGCCTTAAGCCTGGCACCGATTACATCGTTCGCCTTGTTGCTGCGGACACGTACTGGAATGAATCCGCAGCGGCAGAAATAAAAGGCCGCACGCTGAATTATGAGGGACCGGATGAGACGCCGCCGGGTAATGTAACTTCAACGGCCGCCAGCGGAGCGTCGGGGACCATTCACGTGAGCTGGAAGGATCCTGCAGATACGGATCTGGACCATATTCTTATCTCGTGGAAAAAAGAAGGAGCATCCGGAACGTTCACTAATCCGGTCATCGTAGCTAAAGGGACTCAAGCATACGATATGACAGGGCTTCCATCGAACACGCTGTATGAAATCAGACTTGTCGCCGTGGATACGAGCGGCAATGCGGCGCCTGGCGTATCGGTTAGCGCCCGTACTTTTGCATCTAGCCGCTCAAGATCGGGCGGTGGAGTAGGGGGGATTGTACCGCCTGCAGATCCGAACGGATCTGCGGAAGCCGTTACGGTTCCTGTATTTCCGGAAGCCCAAACATGGAGCGGATTCGGCGGCACAGTGAGCCTGAATATTCCGTCGGGAGCCTTTGACGAAGCCGGGCAGTTGACGATTCGGCGTCTGAAGGAAGACGAGGTGGCGATTCCGGCCGCGTTCAACCGATACAGCGAAGCGTTTCAGCTTCAGTTGGATAGGGGGAGTATGGCAAAGCCGGTCAATCTAACGTTGAAATACGAAGCGGCTCAACGGCTTGATTTCGATGCGCGCAAGCTGGGATTGTTCCGGCGGGATGAGGCGAACTTGACCCAATGGCACTATGCAGGAGGAGTGTACGACTCCGGTTCAAGCACCGTTACCGCCAAGATAGACAGCGCCGGTATTTATGCCATCATGGATTACAACCGCAGCTTCGCCGATTTGAACGGTCATTGGTCGAAGCGGGATATGGAGGTGCTGATATCGCGCCGTATCGTGGATGGCATGACGGAATCCGAATTCCAGCCGGATCGTCCGATCACAAGAGCCCAGTTTACAAAGCTTCTTGTTGAGATGACAAAATGGCCGAGTCACGCAGAAGTATCACCGGCTGCTGCAACGGCTTCTACAGCAGCTTCCAGCAGTGCTTCTTCTGCCGTCGAGGAACCGTTCCGGGACGTTCCGAACAACGCATGGTACTACCCGTACATTGCCGAAGCGAAGAAGCGGGGGCTTGTACAGGGTGACGCAGCGGGAGCCTTCCGCCCGGATGAGTCACTAACGCGGGAAGAGCTTGCCGTACTGATTGTTCGTGCCCTGGGACTGGAAGGGCAAGCGGCGGACAAAGCAAAGCAGCTTGAAGCTGCTGATGCCGTTCCGGGCTTCACAGACGGCAGCGCAATTGCCGCATGGGCAGCCGGCTATGTTGAGCTGGCCCGGGAGCAGGCGCTTATCGATGGTGTCGGCGAAGACGTATTCGCGCCGCAGGCAACCGCCTCCCGAGCGCAAGGCGGCGTCCTGGTGTTAAGGGCGATGAGCAAGCTTGGACAGATCGGACATTAAGCGGTACCGGTCAGCTTTTCTCTCTTTAATGGATTGCGGCAGAGGGCTGACCGGGCTGTATTTAGCAGTGGAAGGGTGATCGCTTCATGACCTTGGAAAAGGTTACGGCCAGTCTCGGCTTGATTGCCGTCATTAGCGGAATTTCCAGAATGCTTATGGCTCCGTTCGCATTCATTTGGGGAAGCAATAGCATGCCTGAGCTGTGGGCGGGTCTCATAGCCTGCTATTTGATGGCTGTCGGATCGCTTGGCCTTTACTTATACCAGACCATCCGGACGGGGGTTGTCGGCTTGGTCGGCTGCCTGCTCCTATCGTTCAGCAATATGATCACCGGCTGCCTCGTCTGGAGCACCATGTTGAACGCGCAGCCTGTCGATGGGGTGACGATACTGCCAATAATTAATGAAGTGACCATGCTGGCAGGGATCATTTTATTTTCCGTCGTCTCCATAAAAGCACGGCAGCTGCCGCTATGGGCCAGCATTTTGCTCCTAGTCTGGCCGATTCTGGGCTTCATTCCGGCATTAAGCCAATGGTTCACTCTGTTATGGGGATTAGCTTATGTAGGGCTAGGGTACAAAGTATGGAGAAGCGGATTTCCGGGCAAGTATGACTCCGCATTGACTTTATAAAGCTTCAGCGGGAAGCGCCTGATCTCGAGCTAATGGCAGCATTGGCGGGAATCAGGTGCTTTTTTCATTGTTGTAAAAACATGAACTTATTTCCTCTTTTTGAAGGAGTTCCCCTTCGTACTGCAGAATAAGCAAGAATCCACACTATGGTTGAGAAGAGGTGCAAAGCTGTGATGCAAAAGTATGGTCAATGCCAAATTCCTATATTACCGGTCAGCAATTTTCAAGAATCGGTCCGGTATTATACCGACGTGCTCGGCTTTGAGGTTGCATGGATTTGGGACGAGGACGGTTACGGAGCGGTATCGTGCGGAGGAATCGAGCTTCATCTCGACCGGCAGGACGTCATTTCGCCTGCAGCATTCTACTGGTTTGTCCATAACGCGGACGAGGTGTACTCATATTATAAAAGCCAAGGTGTCGATATCGTAAAGGACATCGAAACGAAGCCTTGGGGAGTTAGAGAGTTTACATTCAGGGATCTGAACGGCCACATGGTCCGCATTGCACATAACGTGGAAGATCACAAAGGATAGACGATAGAAGCAGAAAGCAGCAGCTTCTTCCCGGTTATTAATAGCCCGGGCAAGAGGCTGCTGCTGCACGTCATACTTATAAATCGCTCTCGATCCACTCCGCGCGGGAGTATTCCCGCTGCGCCTTAGGCGGCTCGGCGAACGTTACCTTGAACACTGTAAAATGAGGCTCGCTCGGCATGTCCGGCAAATCCTGCAGGATGAGCCTTCCGAAGCCTTCCTGACGATAAGCGACGGATTCGCCGCTTCCGACTATCGTTACCGACTCGACCTTACCCTCGATTCGGACGCTCCAAAACTCGCGGCCGCTCCATCCGATGGCAGCCAAGTAGTGCACCCGCGGATCGTCGGAGCCGATCCATCTGCCGAGGCAGCCGTTCGGTCCGTGTGGACCGAATTCGTTAAGCGGGCTACGTCTCGCATGGTACACCATCTCCGCATTCCGCTTGACCCAATCGCCTGCTTCGAGGATGCTGCCGATCTCGGTTTCATTCATGGAGCCGTCCGGCTTCGGTCCGGTATTCAGCAGCAAATTTCCGCCTCCGGCGGCGATCTCGATCAGATCCCGGAGTATAGCGGCTGCAGTTTTCCGGTTAGGACTGTCCGGCACATAGCTCCAGCTGAGCGGGCATATGCTTAAGCAGCTTTCCCAAGGGAGGCCTTCTTTGGAGGCTTCAATTTTTCGTTCCGGCGTTACATAATCTTCGACCGTGCCGGAGCGGTTGTTGATGACAATGTGCGGCTGCAGCCCGCGAACCATGGCGTTCAGCTCACGGGCTCTCCAGAACTCGGCGATATCCTCGTGTTCCTTCCATTCCCAGGTCGTCACCTGCGCCCCGTCATACCAGAGCAAATCGATGCGGCCGTAGTCGGTCATCAGCTCGCGGACCTGATCGTGGGCTTGCTGTACCATTGCAGCCACTGATTCCGGATACCGGTCATGATCCCAGGCTCCCTTGTATCTCCAGTCGACCAGCGAATAGTATAGGCCGACCTTCAGTCCCGCGCGCCGTGCGGCATCCGTGTATTCGCGGATAAAGTCGCGCTTCGGCGTCCCTTTAACCGATGTGAAGGGGCTGACCTTGCTGTCAAAAAGGCAATACCCGTCATGATGCCGTGCGGTCAACACGATATATTTCATGCCAGCTTTCACAGCCATGGCGCACCACTGATCCGCGTCGAATCCATCGCCTGTGAAGCCTTCGGCAACTTTTTCGTACTCCTTGACCTTGTAGCCGTCCAGCCGGAACGCCCATTCACACCGCCCCAGCAATGAATATGGACCCCAATGGATGAACAGTCCAAGCTTGGCGTCCCGGAACCATTGCATTCTTTCTTGTTCTGTCATTTTCCTTATCCTCCGCATGTACCAATTGGTTAACGATTTAATTGTACTAGCTTTTGTGTTGGTTTAGGATGCATGATCCTAGGATAATGAGCATAATCCTAAGATTTTAGCTAAAAAGTATCCCAACCTTTGGGCGCGATGAATAGCATATAAGGAATATGCTTCACAAAGGAGAAAAGCCAAGTGATTACTTATGTCGTACAGCAAGGAGATTCCTTGTATTCGATTGCCCGGCGGTTCGGAGTTACGGTGGATGCCTTGATGAAGGCGAACCGGCTCACATCCCCGTCGCTTAGTGTCGGTCAGGTCATATCGGTCCCTGTATCCGGTCCTGTCATATACACTGTCAAAGCAAAAGATACGCTTTATACGATAGCAAAACAGTTCAGCACAACGGTGGAAGCAATCATGCTGCTTAATGGACTGTCGTCAACGGAGCTGCAGATCGGGCAAAAGCTGCGAATCCCGATTTATACGGAGGTCATCGTCAAGTCTGATACAGCCAATGTCCACCAGTATGCCAGTGTGCAGGCTCCTGTGCTGGCCCAAATGGATAAAGGAGCCCGGCTGCCGGTGACGGGGATTGTCGGGGATTGGATCCAAGTGCGTATTCACAACGGCAGACTCGGTTGGATGGCGAGAGAAACGGTGACGCTCATGCCGCATGACGGAGCGCGTCCCGTAGAGGAAGTGCTCGGTTACTATACGGAGGAGGAAGGCCCGACGCTGCCAAGCTCGTATGATGTATTTACCAAGAATACGGCGCAGCTGTCGAATGTCGGGATGTTTCATTTCCGTATTTTAAGGGCCGATCCGGTACAAATCGAGAAGTTTCCTTCCACCTTTACCGACGAATATATGCGCAGTGTGGTGGATTTCGGCCATCGTCACAATGTCAAAATGCTGGCAACGGTCCACAATCTGTTGTATGAACGGGGAAATCAGAACGCGAATAAAGAGGTTATCCACGGCATGCTCGCCAGCAACGCTACAAGGGCCGAGTTCATTTCGAATGTCATTAAGCTGATTGAAGCTTACCAGTTCGATGGGGTCGATATCGACTTTGAGGATGTCCGCTATGAGGACCGGGAGCTGCTGTCCATGTTTTACCGCGAGCTCGGGAGGGCGCTGAAGGAAAGGGGATATTATTATTCGGTGGCCGTGCCCTCCAGAACCTCGGATCAGCCGACCAATCCGTTTTCCGCTCCGTTCAATTATTCTGTGCTCGGCAGCGTCGTCGATGAGCTGGTGCTGATGCTCTATAATGAGCACGGCTGGCCGGGAAGCGGTCCGGGGCCGGTCGTTTCCATCGGCTGGATGAAAGAGGTGGTCGGCTACGCGTTGATGAAGATGCCGGCCAGCAAAATAACCGCCGCTGTCTCCGTGTTCGGCTTCGATTTCAATTTGACGACCAAACGGAATACGTATGCGACCTACCAGATGGCGATGGATTTGGCCCAAAAGTATAACAAGGAGGTCATCTTCGACGAGAAGACGCAAACTCCTATGTTCGCCTACACCGATGAGTCGGGTAACCAGCACGAGGTTTGGTTCGAGAATGAGCAAAGCATCCGCGCCAAAATGGAAACCGCCCATCAGCTCGGCATCCGCGGCATAGCGCTCTGGCGGCTCGGCATGGAAGATCCGGCTATATGGACGATGATGGCGGAAGATTTTGTCATCCGCAAAAGCGTCATGTAATCCACTAATAGACGGCAATTGAGGCAACTGAACATGGTTTCGGATAGGTTGTCCTCGTCGGGAGACAACTGCACGTATGTTTTATTTCATAGGTGATTCCAATGTGTTAATGCCCGCCGTCGGGGAATGTTGCTCAAGTTGGTACGGACCGTAGATCCGTTATTTTACCCAAAGCGGTTCTTTTTGAAGGGTGATCGGACTACAGATCCTTTATTTCGTGAAAAAACACAATTTTTCCGGGTAAAAGTAGCTAATAACGGACTCTCGGTCCGATCACGCTCCCAAAGCAGCATCATTTCAGGAAATAACGGATCTCCTGTCCGATCTAAGTAAGCCGGGCTGGAAGGGCATACCTCACGGATTATACAATCAATATTTGATTTCCTTTGAATCCTTCGGTTTCATTCAACAAAATAGCCCGGGAACCAATAACGTTCCCGGGCTTTTCCTTGCATGGTTTACATGGCCGCCTGTCCCTCGGAGACGGCTTTTCTTTTTCGAAACAAAATCAGGATAAGGACACAGGGCACGAAGCACATGAGGCCGCATGCGAGATAAGCGCCGTCCGCGCCGAACCGGTCCGCTATAAAGCCGGCGAACAAATTGCCGACAGGGGCGGATCCGGCGAACACGAGCGAGTAAACGCTCATGACCCTGGCGCGGTATTCATCCTTGGAATGAATTTGCAGGGTGGAGTTGCAGTTGGTCGAGAACAAAATGTTAAAAATCCCGGTACAAGCAAGAAACAGCCCGGCTAAGTAAGACGATTTCGTCAACCCGATCAAGAACAGAAACAGCGAAATCATCATCGAGGCCACAACGATCACCTTCATGTTGGGGCCTTTTTTGCTGCGAAGCGACACGGTCAGCGCCCCGATTAATGAGCCGACTCCCAGACAAGACATCAGCAGGCCGTAGGTTCGTTCATCCATTTGCAGCACCCCTTTGGTAAATACGGGGATCAGGACGCTGAAATTAAACGCGAACGTACCGATAATCGTAACCAGCAGCAGGGTCAAGGCCAGAACGTTATCCCTCGCTATGTATACCATCCCGTCCTTGATTTCCTTAAAGATGCTGACGTCCTTTTTCTTGGCTCTCACGTACGGGGTCGTCTTGATACGCGTCAATCCGTACAAAACGGCCAAGAAGCTGATCCCGTTCAGCAGGAAGCACCATCCCGGACCGAGCAGAGCCATCATGGCGGCCCCGATCGAAGGGCCTAATATTCTAGCAAGATTGAACGTCATAGAATTCAACGCAATGGCGTTCATCAAGTCCTCCTTGCCTACAATTTCGATATTGAACGATTGCCTGGTAGGCAAATCAAACGTGTTCGTTAACCCGAGAATGAGAGCGAAGACAAGAATATACTCATATTTAATCGTGTCGGTAAACACCATTAGCGATAACAGCAGCGCCAACAGCATGGATATCGTCTGGGTGACGATCAAAATGTTTTTCTTCGGAAATTTATCGATGAGCGTCCCTGCAAATAATGAAAAGCATGTAATAGGCAAAAACTGAATCGTTCCGACAAGCCCCAATAATAACGGGGATCCGGTTAACGTTAATACGAGCCAAGACTGACCGATATTTTGCATCCAAGTCCCTATCAGGGAGACGCATTGTCCTGTCCAGAAATAACGGTAATTGGGATGGGTCAGAGCGTGAAAATGATTGTCAACCATCCGCTCGCCCCAAGCTTTAATGCCCAAGTGAGTCACCTTCCTGCTTGTTATGTTGTTTCCTTGCTGCCCTTCATGGTTTCTTCGTACAGCTGGGCTGCATTGGTTCCCATTTTTTCCAATACGGTTAATGCCATCTGCTTCTCTTCCTCCGACAAGCCTTCCGTAACCTTGGTCCGCCAGTCGGCGAGAACCGCTCTGACCTCGTCCTTAATCAGGAGCGCTTTTTCTGTCAAAAAAATCCGGTAGGACCGCTTGTCCTCATCGCGGACTTGACGGGTGACATAGCCTTGCTCCTCCAGCTTTTTAAGCGCTTTGGCCGTGGTGCCTTTATCGATTTTGAGGTAGCTGGAAAGCTCCTCCTGGCTTAAACCGTCTTCTCTGTACAATGTATTCAAAAAAATATGCTGCCCGCGGCCGATATCCAGATGCTTCAGCCGGTCGCCGATGTACATTTGCCCGTACCGGTAAAGCAGAGATACCCATCGGGGAATCGTATACTTTTGATCGACCATCCCGTTCCTCCCCCAGGAAAATTAGTTGCATATGCCACTAATTAGTATAGTAGCGGAATCGTTGTAAATGCAACTAGTTTTTGCAGCTGGAGTGCTGAGTCTAGCGAACTATTTTATTTGTTTACATGTGTATTTACGACTAATAGACTCTAGTGTATATTTAATGCATTGTTGCTAATTTTATCAAAAAAAGGAGACGTTCTGATGAACCGTCAAGTGTCCAAAGCCTTAATCATGATGCTTGTATTTTGCTTTATTTTCTCGACTGCCAGCTTTGCAAGCGCTGTCTCCTTGAATGAAGCTGTACAAGGGTATAAGGATGTGCCCAAAGATCATTATGCCAGCAAGGAAATCGCGGTATTATCGCAACGGGGGATTTTACAAGGCGCGGAGGACGGTACCTTTAAGCCGGACGAAGAAGTAACGAGAGGCGTGACGGCCCTTTGGCTCAGCAGGGCGTTGAAGCTCGGCAAGCCTGCATCATTGAAAGGCTTCGTCGATGTCCCTGAGACCAGTGAGTATGCGTCAGCTATTAACGTTCTGGCTGAGAAAAAAATCGTCCAGGGCGACCAGGGGAAGTTCTCGCCTGATGCGTCGTTAACCCGTGAACAGATGGCCAGCTTGCTGGTAAGAGCCTTCCAATTGAAAGATAACGGGATTAACGTATGGTTTAAAGATGAAGCGGCCATGGGCGACAGCCACTTCCAGGATATTATCCGCTTGAAGCAATTTTTTCTTACGAATCAAGTCGAATTCATGCCGAAGAATAAAGTGACTCGCGCTCAACTGGCGCTATTCTTGTACCGGGCCATTATGATAGGTGAATTGGAGACCGGCCAAATCCCGATCGAAGATTTCTTCCGCAAATCCGATGTAGGGAGTGCGCAGGTTTCTCCTAACGGAGTTACTTATGCGCTGCTGAAGTCCGAGAATAATCAGAATGAGATTTTTGTGTATACATTAGGCGAGGACATTTCAAAGGCCGTTCGCATTACCAATAGCAAGGATAGGTCCATTGAAGATTTCGTTTGGTACGATAATAATACGATCGTTTATATGACGAGCTCGGGCGGGGATGAGGATTATCATATCCATTCCATACAAAAAGACGGAACGAAGGATATAGATCTAACGCCGTATCCGAAAGTCAAAGCGGATATTTTGGAGCTGTATACAAAGAAACCCGATTATATTCTGTTTACGATGAACAAGCGATCCTCAACGGCATCCGATGTTTATGAGATGAACATTCTTACAGGGGAATCTAAGATGATCGCCGAAAATCCGGGCAATATTACCCAATGGGTGACGGATTTGTACGGTGAAGTCAGAATGGCTATGGCTACCGAGGGTACCGATACGAAAATGCTGTACCGGCGGTTCGAATCCGATCCTTTCGAGACGTTTATGACGATTCCATTCGGCGATACCTTTATTCCGGTCATGTTCTCGTTCGATCAATCGCAGCTGTACGCGTTGTCGAATATAGGACGGGACAAGCTGGCGCTGGTCGCTTACCAGTTCAACACCAAATCGATCGTAGAAACGATCTATGAGAATCCGGACGCCGACATTACCAATATTGTCGTTTCATTCAAGAAGAAGGCGATATTGGCCGTCGAGTATGAAACCGACAAAATTTACTACCATTATATGGATGATGAGTTTGAAAAGCTGAATCAAGAAATAGCCGCTCTGGTTCCTGGACAGCAGTTCCGAATCGTCGGCAATCCGCTGCCGGATACCAAGGTGTTTTTCCGCACCTACAGCGACAAATCGCCCGGAGCGTACTACTATTACAACCGTAAGACCAAGGTGATGGATAAATACGCCGATCCGCAGCCATGGATCAAAGAAGAGCAAATGGCTGACATGAAGCCGATTTCGTATCCTTCCCGAGACGGGCGCACCATTCATGGATATTTGACGATGCCTAAAAAGGTGGGCACAACCAACCTGCCGGTCGTCGTTCTTCCTCACGGCGGACCGTGGGCACGGGATTCGTGGGGCTATGATCCGGAAGTACAATTATTGGCAAACCGCGGCTACGCCGTTCTGCAAGTCAATTTCCGCGGATCGACAGGGTATGGCAAATCATTCATGAACGCAGGCAATAAACAATGGGGCCGCGCCATGCAGGACGATATTACCGATGGCGTTCAATGGCTTATTAAGCAAGGGATAGCGGATAAAGAACGTATTGCCATTTACGGGGCATCGTACGGGGGCTATGCTGCTTTGGCAGGCGCAACGTACACGCCGGAGCTTTATGCAGCCGCCGTCGATTATATGGGGCCGTCCAGTATGTTCACGTTCCTGGATTCCATGCCGGACTATTGGGAGCCGGACCGTCAAGTAATGTACGAGCGGGTAGGACACCCCGAGAAGGATAAGGCAATGATGGAAGCAAGCTCTCCATTGATGAACGTAGACCGTATCCAAGCGCCGATCTTCTTCGCACAGGGCTTGAACGACCCGAGGGTGAACAAGAAGGAATCGGACCAAATGGTCATGGCGCTTCGCAACAGAGGCATCGATTCGCATTATATGGTCAAAAACGATGAAGGGCATGGCTTCCACAAGTTTTCTAACAAGATCGACTTTTACAATGCGCTTTTGAAATTCCTCGCGATACATCTGAATAATAAGTAAGCTTTTTCCGGTAAAAAACGCTATCCCGTGCTTGGTACACAGGATAGCGTTTTTCTCATTCACCGTTTTTGGGCGGCGGATCTATGGCATGCTTAGGGCGAAAATGGTTCGGCGACTGTCCCGTCCAACGCCGGAACTGCCGGGAGAAATGAGTCGGCGAATGATAACCGAGCAGCTCGGCTATCGCTGCAATCGACTTGTCCGTCGTGACCAGCAGCTTCTTGGCTTCGTTCAGCTTCAATTGGCTCAGAAATTGGCGCGGGGATACGCCGTAAATATGGGAAAATACCTTAGAGCACTGATACCGGCTCATATTCATGGCCTTGGCCATTTCGTTGACGGTAATATCGGAGTACACATTCGCGCTCAGCAGCTCTTCCATCCGGTGAGCGGTCTCCGCGGTGAATTGGGTCGCGTCCTGCCCGGGATCCGCACCAAGTACTTGCCGCTCGTTCAAGAGGCGAACCATCTCCGCAACGATCAGCAATATCGTGGCCTGAACCGTAAGGCGCTGCTGCACGTCCAGGATGACATGCTGCTCAGCGGGGATCCCTTGCAGACGGTCGTCGGCGATACTTCCGCCGAGAATCGCTTCAAGCTGCTTAACGTAGGAGGACAGCTCGCTGCCTCCCGCTTGGTGGTCAGGAATGAACTGATAAGACTCCGCACCTAGCGCCCTGCGCATTTCGGAATCGTCCAGATCGAAATGAAGATTGAAAAATACATAAGGCTCATCGCTCTCATTGATCGTCTCGTGCTTCACGCCCGATTTCACCAGGAGCCAGTCTCCTTGTCGCATAATCACGACTTCCTGCCCGATCTGCTGCTTCACTTCACCGCTCAGACAGCAAACCAATTCGATCAAGTGATGATGGTGCTTCGGATACGACCACATCGGGGGCTTGATGCCGAAATGGCATCCGCTTACCTGCAACGTATTGGTGAAATTTTTGAATGTCCACTGCCGATCCATGATCCGCTGCCGCATCCTTTCCTTGATGACATTTTGACTTCACTATACCGCATTCTCACGGATTGCACAAAAGGTTATACAATCGACACGTTTGGTCATTCAGATTTTCCGCTGCTTTTCTTACAATGAAAACAAAATCAGGAGAGGGTTGAGCATATGACGGTACGGTTTGAAGCTGTCGGAAATCAATTTAGGCTGAACGGAGAGCCGATTCGGATCGTCTCCGGGGCTATCCATTATTTTCGCGTAGTGCCTGAATATTGGAAGGACCGCTTGTTGAAGCTAAAAGCATGCGGGTTCAACACGGTAGAGACTTATGTTGCTTGGAACATTCATGAGCCGGCAGAAGGGCAATTCTGCTTCGAAGGCATTGCCGATATCGAGAGATTCGTTCAACTGGCGGGGGAGCTTGGACTTCATGTCATCGTGCGGCCAAGCCCGTATATTTGCGCAGAGTGGGAGTTCGGGGGACTGCCTGCATGGCTGCTCGGCTATACAGACATGCGTTTGCGCTGCATCGATCCGCTCTATTTAAGTAAGGTGGACGCTTACTATGATGCGCTCCTGCCCAAGCTGAAGCCGCTATTGTGCACAAACGGCGGGCCGATCATTGCAGTCCAGATCGAGAACGAGTATGGAAGCTACGGCAACGACAGCGCCTACCTCGATTATTTGCGCCAAGGCCTCGTGAATCGAGGAATCGACTGCCTGCTGTTCACATCCGACGGCCCGACGGACCAGATGCTGCAGGGCGGTACGCTGCCTGGCGTGCTGGCTACAGTCAATTTCGGCTCCCGCGCTGCGGAATCGTTCGCCAAGTTCAAGGAGTACCGGCCTGACGAGCCGCTGATGTGCATGGAATATTGGAACGGCTGGTTCGATCACTGGATGGAGGAGCATCATACAAGGGATGCGGCTGACGTAGCGGCTGTACTGGACGACATGCTGGCTGCCGACGCATCCGTCAACTTCTACATGTTCCACGGCGGCACGAACTTCGGCTTCTACAACGGCGCCAACCATATCAAAACGTACGAGCCTACCATTACGAGCTACGATTATGATGCTCCTCTGACCGAGTGGGGCGACATTACGCTCAAGTATGAAGCCGTTAAACAAGTGCTGTCCCGATATGTGAACATCGAGGAAACGCCGCTGCCGGAGCCGATTCCGCGCAAACGGTACGGCGAGGTCCGGTTAACACGCCGCGCCGGATTGTTCGAGCAGCTGGATTCCGTATCCGCTCCGATTAGCCGGGTAAATCCCGACCCGATGGAGAAGGTAGGGCAAAACTACGGTTTTATCGTGTACAAGACCCGTGTATCGGGACCCCGCCGCGGACAAGAGCTGCATCTGCAGGAGGTGCACGACCGGGCGCAAGTATTCTTGAATGGCGACTACATCGGCGCCGTAGAACGGTGGAATCCTCAGCCGCTGCACGTGGATATTCCGACGGAAGGCGCGGATTTGACGATTTTGGTGGAAAATATGGGCCGCATCAACTACGGTCCATTGTTGAAGGACTACAAAGGAATTACGGAAGGAGTCCGTCTCGACAATCAATTTTTGTTCGGGTGGGAAATTTATCCTTTGCCTCTCGAGGGCGCTCTCCAGCTGCAATATGAGGAGACGGAAGCGCGTCCCGACAAGGACGAACCGGCCTTTTATCAAGGAACGTTCGAAGCATCGGAAACGGCGGACACGTTCATTCGTCTGGACGGATGGAAGAAAGGTGTTGTCTTCGTAAATGGCTTCAACCTGGGCCGGTATTGGGAACGGGGGCCGCAAAAGGCGCTTTATGTGCCGGGTCCTTTGCTGAAAAAGGGTACGAATGAAATCGTCGTATTCGAGCTTCATGGAGCCTGTGCGGCCGTCGTGACATTGGACGACAAGCCGGATCTTGGGGCGGAAACCGGTGTGGACGACAGCATCATCAGCTTTACGGAGTCCGATAAGGCGGAGGAAGCGCAAGCTTAAGCAATATTGTATAAAAGGAAGCCGCATGCTTCGGATGGCTATGTCCGGGGCTTGCGGCTTTTTTTTGCCGATAACCGAGTTTCGATTTAACGGCGAACCCTACGGGTTAACGATCTTGTTGAGAAGCCAGAGGAAACTTTTGATAGATACTTCGGTGGGGTATGCTTCTCCTCCAGTCATTCCTACAAAGATCGGACAGGAGATCCGCTATTTCCAGAAATGATGCTGTTTTTGGAGGGGGATCGGACTGAGATTCCGTTATTTGCTATTTTTACCTGAAAAATAGGTGTATTTTCGCGAAATAAAGGATCTGTTGTCCGATCACCATTCAAATAGCACCATTTTTGGAGAAATAGCGGATCCATTGTCCGAACCAACTTGAGCAATGCTCCGAATGTACAGGCACTAACGAATTGGATTCGCCCTATGAGTTAGGTCAAAGATATAGCGGGATTCTGACGAGTGACATCTTTCCTGTGCATTACTTTCATTTATCCCTTTCCGTCGTCATTCCAGAAACGGAGGTACTATCTAACCCCACATTAGCAGTTCGGGTATACAGGAATACCAACAGCATAACTACCCCTACGGGTTAGCATGTAAAGGATGTCGAAGGGAGCAAGCCGTAGAAAAAAGAGGGAATGGGTGAGGGGTGGAGAAGCGGCAGCGTCCGCCTTTGAAGTCTGTGTTCCAACCGCTCTAATCTTAAAAACAAGGAACACGGACTTCAACAGCGGTCGGAATCCAACACCTATTTCCCTCCCCTTGTACAAGCGTATGGGTTTAGCTTGATCTTCTTGGACGGTTTCCGTGAGAGGATCCAATACTCAGTATTGCTTATAAAACCAAGCGTACCGTAAAATAAGAATGATTTTTATCCTACAAGCACGGGGAGTAAGCCACAATATGCGGATTGAGAAAGACCCGTTCGACAGACATTTTGACAGCTTCATCACCCTGGCGGACGCCATATGTGAAGCGCTTCAATGTCCCGTCACTATCGAGAACGCCAACCATCAGCTCATTGCTTACAGCTCTCACAGTCCCCACACCGACCCGGCGCGCATCGCCACGATCATCGGCAGACGGGTTCCGGAGCAGGTCATCGGCGCGCTTTGGCGCAACGGCGTCATTCAGAAGCTGATGTCGAGCGACGAGCCGGTGCGGATCGGGGCGGTTCACGATGTCGGTCTCGGACAACGGATTGCCATAGCCATTCGCAAGCACAATGAGGTGCTCGGTTACATATGGGTCATGGAAGAAGCGGACCGGGGGCCATTGAACGAGCTTGAGCTGGAGCTGCTGAAGAGGGCTGCGCTGGCTTCCAGACATAAAATGCTGCAGCTGCAAATCCAAAAGCGCAAGGAAGAGGAAGGCCAGCAAAATTTGTTTTGGCAGCTGTTGATAGGACACTTGAAATCCCCTGCTGCTATTAAAGAACAAGCGGAGCAGCTGAACATTTCGCTTCCGCCCCGTTATCAGGTGACCGTATTCCAATTCGGACAAGACATTACGGAAAAAATGTATCAGCGCATTCAATACATGATCACAACGACACAGCGCGTCAAAGTGATTTTGCACGTGCTGGACGGCGCCCGGCTTATTATGCTGACGGCGCATCCGAAGCTTGCAGCGGATCGGGAGGACCACGCCAGGTTCATCCGAGATTTTATGAAACAGATGGAGGACCGGTTCGGGGTATCTCCGAATGACGGAGCGAGCGGCAGCGAGTACGACGACTATACGCTGGTTGCAGCGGCTTGGCGGGAAGCCTTGGCTGTGCTGCAGCTGAAGCAGCGGTTTCCGGAAGCGCTCCGGGATGCATCCGCCTACGAGGAGCTTGGATTGTACCGTTATTTGCTGCTGCAGCTGAGCGACAAGGAGCCGCCACGCCGACTGCAAAATCGCATTTTGCAGAAGCTGAGACAATACGATCGCGAGCATAACGGCTGCTTGCTGGACACGCTCGAGGTGTTTCTCAATCTGGACAGCAGCCTGAAGGATACGGCGGAAGCGCTTCACGTTCATATCAACACGTTAAATTACCGCTTGAAGCGAATCGCGGAAATCGGAGACGTCGACTTGAAGAACGTCGATCAAAAAGTATCTCTTTATCTCGATTTGAAGCTGGAAAAGCTGATGGAAGCCTCTTGTTGATTTCCAACAAATGAGAGCCTGTATTTTCTGTATTTTCAACAAAGCCAACCGTTCTCCAACCTTTTATAATCCTCTCATGAGCTTCATTTCATGAAAATCAAGGAGGATGGGCAATGAGAATCGGCATTCCGAAGGAGATCAAGAACAACGAGAACCGCGTGGCGCTGACCCCTGCAGGCGTCGCAGAGCTGGTACAATACGGCCACGAGGTATGGGTGGAGACCGGTGCCGGGGCAAGCAGCGGACTGAGCAACGAGGAGTATGCGGCTGCCGGAGCACGAATCGCGGATCGGGCGGAGGACGTGTGGGCATTTGCGGATATGATCATGAAGGTGAAGGAGCCGATAGCGGACGAATACCGGTATTTTCGGCGCGGCCTTGTGCTGTTCACGTATCTTCATCTGGCAGCCGATCCGGAGCTTGCCCGTGAGCTGGTGAAGCAGGGCGTTACCGCCATCGCTTATGAAACGGTGGAGCAGAGAGGTATACTGCCGCTGCTTGTCCCGATGAGCGAGATTGCCGGGCGGATGTCGGTTCAGATCGGCGCACAGTTTCTGGAGAAGCGCTATGGCGGCAAGGGTCTCCTCCTTGGAGGCGTTCCCGGAGTGAAGCGGGGGAAGGTGACGATTATCGGCGGCGGCGTAGCAGGGATGAATGCGGCCAAAATCGCCGTGGGCCTAGGCGCCGACGTTACGGTCATTGATCTGAGCGCTGACCGGCTGCGTTATTTGGATGACGTATTCGGACCACGCATCCAGACGTTAATGTCCAATCCGGGCAATATTGCCCAAGCCGTGGAGCAATCCGATCTGGTGATCGGAGCGGTATTGATTCCCGGCGCCAAAGCGCCGAAGCTGGTAACGGAAGCGATGGTCCGCTCGATGGCTCCGGGCTCGGTCATCGTAGATATCGCTGTCGATCAAGGAGGCATCGTCGCAACGGCCGACCGCATATCGACCCATGATGATCCCGTCTATTTGAAGCACGGCGTGCTCCATTACGCCGTGGCAAACATGCCGGGCGCCGTACCGGCTACGTCGACGCTGGCGCTGACCAATGTGACGCTTCCGTATGCGGTGCAATTGGCCAATCTCGGCGTCGGGCAAGCGATCGCCAGCAATGCGGCATTGCGGAGCGGGGTCAACGTCGCAGGCGGAAGGATTACTCACCAGGCGGTTGCTCAAGCGCTCATGTTCGACTATGCTCCCGTTGAGCAGGCCGTTTAGTCTGCAACAACAACGGCTTGCTGCAGCACGATCATAAATAAGGGAGTCATGGAGATGTATAGTTACCGGGATACACGAGCCGAGGTGTCGCTGGATGCGATCCACTCGAATGTCGTCCGGCTGAAGCGGCATCTTCAGCCTTCATGCCGTCTAATGGCGGTCGTCAAAGCGGACGGGTACGGCCACGGTGCGGTCGAGGTTGCTTTAACGGCCGTGGAAGCCGGAGCGGATTATTTGGCGGTTGCCTTCGTTGACGAGGCGCTGCAGCTTCGTGACGCCGGGATCGAACAGCCGATCCTTGTGCTGGGACATACCCCGCCTCGTTCGCTGGAAGCAGCGGTGAGACAGCGAATCGCGCTGACCGTATTTTCCGAGGACATGCTGGATTCACTGGCAGCTTGTGCGGAAAATCTCAAGGAGACGGCCGTGATCCATATCAAATTCGACACGGGGATGTCTCGGTTGGGATTGACGGACGCGGAGGAGACGATCCGGCTGGCACAGAAAGCGGCGGCTTCTCCAGGAATCCGGCTTGAGGGGATTTTCACGCACTTTGCCGACGCCGATGCGGAGGACGCTGTTTGCACTTATGCCCAATTTTCCAAATTCGCGTATTTGCTTATTCGGCTCAAGCAGGAAGGGCTGCACATCCCTATCAAGCATTGCTGCAATAGTGCGGCGGCGCTGCGGTTTCCTTGGATGCATCTGGACATGGTGCGCATCGGCATCGCAATGTACGGGCTGCACCCTTTAGCAGCAGCCAACAACGACGCTGTTGCGCTGACGGCGGCGCTGCAGCTTAAAACGGCGGTTTCCTCGCTGAAACGGATTCCTCCCAATCAGCCTATCGGCTATGGGGGGACGTTTGTCCCGGCCCGGGAGACGGTGATCGCCGTCCTGCCCGTCGGCTATGCGGACGGCTATGCCAGATCGCTCTCGAATCGCGGCTATGTGTTGATTAGAGGCCGCAGAGCGCCTATCGTCGGCCGGATTTGCATGGATCAAACGATGGTTGATGTGACAGGGCTCCCGGAAACGGCAGTGGGAGATGAGGTTGTTTTATACGGTGCCGGTGATAGTGATTGCATCTCTGTCGATGAGGCGGCCGATTGGACGCATACGATTCATTATGAGACGGTTTGCCTTGTCGGAAAAAGAGTGCCCCGAATCTATTTCCGTCACGGGAGGGCTGCAAGCTTTACCAATGTGACATTAGATCGCCGTCCGAAGGCCGGCGTTTTGCAAGGAGGAATTACCGACGATGAAGCGATGGGAAGCGAAGCTGGAAGCTCATTTTGATACCTACGCTCAGGAACAGCAATACAGCGGTACGATATTGGTCGCTCAACACGGTGAGGTTCTTTTTCATAAAGCTTACGGTATGGCAAGTTACGAGCATGACGTGCCCAATCGTCCCGATACCCGGTTTCATATTGCATCCATTACGAAGCCCGTCACGGCCCTGGCGGTGCTTATGCTTGCGGATCGGCAGCGGATCGACGTGGACCGGCCCATTGGGGATTATATAGAGCTAGGCCCGCAGCTTAACCGGAATATAACCATCCATCACTTGTTAATCCATACGTCGGGCATTCCGGACTTCGAGAAGCTGCCGGACTACGCTTACGGCACAGAGCGGACTTTATACAAGGACGCGCATATTTTGGAGCTCATTCAGGACGTTCCGTCAAGCTTTGAGCCTGGAGAAGGCTGGTCGTACTGCAATACCGGCTATAATCTGCTCGGGCTTCTGATTGAACATGCCGCAGAGATGAGCTACGAGCAGTTTGTTGGCCGCAGCATCCTGGAGCCTCTGGGAATGAGCGGCACCGGGTTCGGAGCGTCCGACCGGGTTGTGCGCGGTTTGGCGAGCGGCTACTCGCAGGACGGGAATGGAATGCTCGTGAAGGCAAGATATCACGAGCTGGAGAATTTCAAAGCATCCGGAAATATGGTATCTACCGCTGCAGATTTGCTGAAGCTGGATCAGGCGTTGTATTCCGGGCGCAGTCTGCTATCGGAGCCGCTGCTAAGCCGGATGTTCACTCCTCACGCTTTCATTGAGCAGGGCAGACATTACGGCTACGGCTTGTCCATTTATGGCGATGGAAGCAGGGGGCACGGCGGCTGGCTGCCGGGCTATTGGTGCAAATTCAGGCAGTTTCCGGCAAGCGGAAGAGTGATCGTCATGCTGTCGAATCATGATTTTACGAAAGAAGACTCCATTGTGGACCGTACGGAGCAGCTGCTGCTCGCCGAATAATTACCGGTTATTTTTTTTCGTTGACAAATAGCGCTTTCAGTTCTATAATTCATATCAATTCAATGCATTGAACTACGGTAGGTTCGAGTAAATGGAGAAACCCTTATCCGTAATCATGCCTTTCTCGTCAGGAGAGGTGTGTTTACTGTGGATAGGGGTTTTTGTGTTATACGGATATTCCGGAAGCTTGTGTCTGTTAAGCCTGGATTCATCGTAATGCGGGTGGATTCGTGGCTGTAAGGGCGGCGTATTTGAACTAAAAGCGAGGAAGAACGACATGAGAGGATATGTATTTGATCTGGATGGAACCGTCTATTTGGGCGATAAAATGATCGATGGGGCGGCCGAGGCGATAAGGATTTTGCGGGAGCGCGGGGACAAGGTTGTATTTTTGTCCAACAAGCCGATCGCAACCAGACAATCGTACGCCGATAAGCTGACCAAGATGGGAATTCCTACATCGGTGGAGGACGTGCTGAACTCTTCGCTGATCGTTGCGAGGTATTTGCAGAAGAGAGTAAGCAAAGAAGATAAAGTGTTTGTCATCGGCGAGGAGCCGATCTACGACGAGCTGAGGGAGCATGGAATCGAGCTGACCGAGGACAGCAGCAACCCGGATTACGTCGTGCTTTCCTGGGATCGTCAATTCACCTACGATAAGCTGAATGTTGTGTATCAGGCGGCCATTCGCGGCTCCAAAATCATAGCCTCCAACCCGGACGCCACCTGTCCGCTCGATAACGGACAAATTCCGGATACGGGCACGTTCATCGCGGCTTTGGAAGCTGCGACCGGCAAGGCGATCGATCTGGTCGTCGGCAAGCCTTCGCTTATTGCGGCGCAAGCCGCCGTCGAGCATTTGGGGCTGAAATACGAGGAGTGCTTCATGATAGGCGATCGACTGGAAACGGACATCAAAATGGGCAATGATGCAGGCATGGCTTCGGTGCTGGTGCTGACCGGAGTGGCTACGGCAGAGATGGCGGCGCTCGCACCTTCTCCTCCGAAACATATCGTGCCAAGCATTAAAGAAATCGTCCGGTTGTAGATAATCCGTGATATAATAGGGTCACCTTTTGAAAGGGGGGGACGTATGTATCCGATCGTCGATTTGGTCGAACATCAAACTATCGCAGCCGTCCAGAGAGAAGAAGAGTTGGAGCTGGCATTGAAGAGTGATGTCAATATCGTATTTTTGCTGACCGGCTCCATTTTCAATATTAAAGAACTGGTGGATCGAGTCAAAAGCGCAGGAAAGCATGTGTTTCTTCACATGGAATTTATCGATGGAATAGCGCCCGACAAGAGCGGGGTTGCCTATATGGCCCAAAATGTCAAACCAACGGGCATCATATCGACCAAGAGCAATCTGATCCGGGTAGCCAAGGATTTGCAGCTGATGGCCATCCAGCGCATATTTCTAATCGACCGCAGCGCCGTAGCGCGAGGCATCAAAGCGGTAGAGCAGAGCCAGCCGGATGCGATAGAGGTTATGCCGGGCATCATGCCCCGCATTGTTAGAGAGATGACGAATATGACACCGCTTCCGATTATTGCCGGAGGGCTGGTGGGCAATCAAGAGGAGATTGACGAAGCGCTCAGAGCCGGCGCCTTGGCGGTATCGGCAGGCACGTCGCAATTGTGGTGATATTCGAATAGTCACGGAGTCGTACATGCCGACTCATATGCATTCGCCAACTGAATATTATGAAATGACTGCAGCGATTCAAAGCGGGATGAGACAAATGGAGAAACCTCTTTGGAAAAGTGCAGCCGGAATATACCCGGTTGTTCTTTTTCATGGAGGTTTTTATTTTTTGCAAGCAAATTGTATGAAAAAGTGTGTTGGAGGCGAGTCCAGTGGAAGGGAAATCATCGTTCTCGGCGAAACGCCGGGAAACGGTTTTAAAGGCAATGGAGCAGGAGACGCCGTTGGATCTGCTGGTGATCGGGGGCGGAATAACCGGCGCGGGGATAGCATTGGATGCGGCAACCCGCGGGATGAGAGTAGGCGTTCTGGAGAAGAACGACTTCGGATCCGGAACAAGCAGCCGTTCGACCAAGCTGATTCACGGCGGATTGAGGTATTTGAAGCAAGGCGATGTCAAGCTCGTGCAGGAGGTCGGAAGAGAACGGGCGATTTTGTACAAAAACGCTCCGCATCTCGTCGTTCCGGCTCCGATGCTGCTTCCCGTCTATAAGGGAGGCACCTACGGATATTTGGCGACTTCGATCGGCTTGTACGTCTACGATTGGCTGGCCGGCGTTGCGCGGAAGGAAAGGCGCAAAATGCTGAGCCGGAAGCAGACGATGGAGCTGGAGCCTCTGCTGAAAAAAGACGGTCTCAAGGGAGGAGGGCTCTACTTCGAGTACCGTACGGACGATGCCCGATTGACGCTCGACATCATGAAAACAGCCTGTCAGCGCGGGGCGAAGGCCATCAACTACACAGAGGTAACGGATTTCGTGTATGAGAACGGCAGAGCGGCCGGCGTCACCGTCCATGACCGGATCAGCGGCCGTCATCACGAGATTCGCGCCAAGCATATTGTCAATGCCGCGGGTCCATGGGCAGACGAGATTCGCAGCATCGACGGTTCGTTGAAGGGCAAGAGGCTCTTTCTGACCAAAGGCGTCCATCTTGTCGTCGACAGCCACCGGCTGCCGGTTCATCAGGCAGCGTACTTCGATACGCCGGACGGCCGCATGGTGTTCGTTATCCCGCGCGGGCATATCACCTATATCGGCACGACGGATACCGCCTACTCGGCTTCGATAGATCAACCGCGCATGACGCAGGAGGACCGCGATTATTTGATCCGGGCCGTTAATGCGATGTTTCCGGCTGTGAAGCTGACGGAGCGTGACATCCGATCCCACTGGGCCGGACTTCGTCCGCTGATTTATGAAGAAGGCAAGGGCCCTTCCGAGCTGTCGCGCAAGGATGAAATTTTCATCTCCGACAGCCAGCTCATAACGATTGCCGGAGGAAAGCTGACCGGATTTCGCAAAATGGCGGAGAAGGTGGTCGATCTGGTGGCCGGGAGATTGCAGCAGTCCGGCGGGAAAGCTTATCCGTCATGCTCTACCGACAAGATCACCATTAGCGGCGGGGAACGGCCGGAGGGCGTATCGTATGAAGACTGGAAGCGGCAGATGATCCAGGATGGGATCGCCGCTGGGGTGGACGGGCAAACGATGCAGGAGTGGGTGGACCTGTACGGCTCCAATGCGCTGCGGATTGTGAAGCGGCTGCCTGAATCCGCACGACTCAACATTCCGCCTCAGCTTCAGTGGCTTCACGCTCAGCTCACCTACTCGGTGGAGGAGGAAATGACCGTAACCCCAGCGGATTTTCTAAGATTGCGCTCGGGATGGTCCTATTTCAACCTGGCCA
The DNA here is from genome assembly GCF_042793215.1 of Paenibacillus sp. NPDC056579. Classification (NCBI taxonomy): domain Bacteria; kingdom Bacillati; phylum Bacillota; class Bacilli; order Caryophanales; family Paenibacillaceae; genus Paenibacillus; species Paenibacillus sp. NPDC056579. Next base: position 76,298 of record NZ_JBHTVD010000010.1, on the reverse strand, counting down.
AGGCAGAGAAATACCGGAACATCGTAGAGAAGATGATGAACGATTTGCTGGATCTTCAACCGGAGCAGAAGGAAGCGCAGCTGGCGATGCTGAACCAGTTGTTCCGTCAATTGCACGAGCTGCCGGTAAATGAACAACAGCTTCAATCGATGACATCGTAGGGAGGCGGATCTATGAACAGCATTTGGTACATCTCTCACATGGATCTGACCATCCGCATATTGGCGGCGGCTGCAATGGGAGGCCTGATCGGCTTCGAAAGAGAATGGAGCAACCACGCTGCGGGACTAAGAACTCATATCCTCGTCTGCATCGGCTCTGCCGCCATTATGCTCCTGTCGATTTACGGCTTTGGAGAATTTGCCACCGAGTCAAGCGTCCGAATGGACCCTGCGCGTCTGGCTGCGCAAGTGATCAGCGGGATCGGCTTTCTGGGGGCGGGAGCCATATTGCGCACCGGGTCGACCATCTCCGGATTGACGACGGCGGCCTCGATCTGGGTTGTTGCCGCCATAGGCTTATGCGTTGGGGCAGGCTTTTTCTTCTGCGCCATTCTGGCGACCATTATGGTTCTCCTCAGCCTGTTCGCCCTGAACAAGTGGGAGAAGCATTTGATGCGGAACCGCAGACAGCAGGAGATCACGATCAAGGTATTCGACAGGCCCGGAATTATGGGGAAAATCGCCACCTTATTCGGTGAACAGGGGGTGCAAATCGTCAATGTCAAAATGAGCTCGGAGGAGCCGCAGTCCGCAGGAGAGCTGCCGGATGCCGTGATGGAGCTGAGGTTCGTCGTGAAGTCGGCCCACCCGGAGAAGCTGATGCGCGCCATTCAAAATATATCCAGCGCCGGAGGGAAGGACGTCATTTCCTTGGATTCGTCGCATTTGAAATTGCCGATCCACAGCAATGCCGCTTCCTCCCATGCCATGTGATGGAAAAGGTCGAAAATTAATGTCTTGTATGCAGCTAGGATTAGTGGTATCATTAATAATTTATTAACAATCCAAAGGATTGACAATGTGCTACCCTGTATGTCATACTTTTTTCTAGGAAGCGAGCTATATTCAATTGTATATGCGATTTTCACTTGGATGCGGAGATCATGAGATAATCCAAGGGACACCGGGTTTGACTGTATGATGATTCATGCAGGCAGTGTCTCTTGCTATTGTCTTTATTGATCTCTTTTTGTCTGCTCATAAATGCAGATAAGTGCGCCGAGCCTAGTACGCTTCGACCGACATGTAAGCCTTTACATTACAATTGTCCAAAGACGAAAGGGGTATTCAGAATGAAAAACAAGAGATGGGTAACCTTAACGGTTGCTGCAGCACTATTAAGTTCCGTTGTGGGGTGCTCGAGCTCCGGCCAACAAGCTGCAGGGAAAATAGAGGATGCCAAGACGGCAGCGGAAGACAATTCCCCGATCACGATTCAATATTGGCACTCCCATGCCGAGAATCAAATGGCCGGCCTTAACTATATGATCAGTGAGTTTAACAAGAAATATCCTAACATTACCGTAGAGCCCGTGTTCCAAGGCGGCTATCCGGATCTGCATAAAAAGCTTCAGGCAGCCGTTGCGGCCAACGATGTGCCGGCCGTTACCAACGTAGAGGTGTCCTCCCTTCCTAACTTTGCCGACGGCGGAGTGTTTGCGGACCTGACGCCTTACATCAAGCGCGACAATATGGACTTGAACGATTTTTCCAAAGGCATGCTCCAGGCGTACGCATATAATGACAAGCAATTCGGATTTCCTCTCATTGTAAGTACGAGCGTGATGGTGTATAACAAAACGTTGCTCGACCAGCTTGGCGTGAAGCCGCCGCAGAAGTGGGATGAGATCGAAGAGTTCAACAAAAAAGTAACGGTGAAGGAGAACGGCAAGACGACTCGTTACGCATTCTCCGTGCCTGGCTGGGATACTTGGTACTACGATCCGTGGATTACGAACGGCGGCGGTACGATTTTGACCAAAGACAACAAATCGGGCTTCGATCAGCCTGACAGCATGAGATGGATTCAAAACTACCAAAAATGGATTAAAGACGGATCGCTGCAAATGGGCTACGGCAAAGGCGCATCCGATGTCATGAGACAGATGTTCCTCGAAGGCAAGGTAAGCATGGTGCAGCACTCTTCCGCCATTATCAAGACGTATGTGGAAAATGCGAAGTTCGAAGTCGGCGTTTCCTTCATCCCGGGTGATAAAGAAAGAAAATCGCATATCGGCGGAGCGGGTATCGTTATTATGAACGGTGCGGACGCGAAGAAAAAAGAAGCGGCATGGAAGTTCGTTAAATTCATGGTATCGGCTGAGCACAACATCAAATGGGCGGATTACACAGGCTACCTGCCGACTCATAAATCGGTGGTCAATACCGAAGAAGGCAAGAAATATTTCGAGAAATGGCCGCAATACAAAGCCGTATTCGAGAACTTCGACAACGTAGCGCCACGCATCCAGCATCCGGCATATCCGGAATTCAGCGAGAAGTATAAAGAAGTCGTCGGTAAAATGATTCTGAACAACGAAGATCCGGTACCTCTGCTGAAAGAGACCGTGAAGCCGATCAACGAAATTATTTCCGATTATAAGTAAGCCCCGAGAGGAGCGGCACAATGAAGGAAACGAGCGGCACGAATGTAAATGTGCAGGTTCAAACGATAAGTAAGTCGAAACGGGCGTCGAGTCGTATGTGGGATGGGCTAAAGGATTTTTCCTTTGCCCTTCCGGCATTGGCTTTCCTGGTTATGTTCATTTATTATCCGTTAGTCAATTCTTTTTACTTAAGCTTTACGAACTGGAACATGACGAAGCCTGTGAAACAATTTGTCGGGCTTGATAATTACGAGAAGCTGCTGACGAACGAGACGTTCTACAACGTACTCAAAATTACGTTTACTTACACCATATTGGACGTAGTTCTGACTTTGGGCATCGGCCTGCTGCTGGCGCTATTGTTCAATGTGTCGACGCGGTTTTTCAACTTTTTGCGCATGCTGATCTTTATGCCTCACTATATTTCGATGGTTATCGTATCGATGATTTTCCTGTGGATCTTTAATGCACAGTACGGCTTGATGAACGAGGTGCTGGAGCTGTTCGGCATGGAGAAGGTGCAGTGGCTGCAAAATCCGCGCACGGCGCTATGGGTGCTTATTGTCGTGTCGGTATGGAAAGGCGTAGGGTTCGCCATGATCATTTTCATCGCAGGCCTGCGCAGTATCCCCGTCGAATATTATGAGGCTTCGAGCATAGACGGCGCCAGCAAATTCCATCAGTTTTGGAGCATTACGCTGCCGTTGCTGTCCCCGATCACCTTATTCCTGGTCGTAACGAACTTCATTTCCTCCATGCAGGTGTTCCAATCGGTCGACATTATGACGAACGGCGGACCGCTGGAATCGACCAAGGCGATGGTGTACTGGATTTACACGATGGCGTTCTCGGAATTCAAAACGGGCAGAGCCTCGGCGCTCGTCATTATCTTCTTCTTCATTATCGTCCTGCTGACGATGCTGCAAATGTACATTTCGAAGAAGAAAGTTCATTACGAAGGGTAGGTTATACGTTCAATGACGAAATCCATAGGGGTAACCTCCCGTTATATTCTCGCCATTGTGATTACGGCTATTATCTTTTTCCCGGTATACTGGATGCTGATTACCGCCTTGAAAACGCCTTATGAGCTGCGGATGGCGGTGCCGACCTTCTGGCCGGAGAAATTAATGTGGAGCAACTTTCTTGATGCGTTCGGATCTATCCCGTTTTGGCGGTTTGCCGGGAATACGCTGGTACAGACGGTTGGCATTATCTTTTTGCAGATCAATATTGGTCTGATGGCTGCCTATGCCTTCGCCAAAGGGAATTTCCCGGGCAGGGAGAAGCTGTTCATTCTCGTGCTGGCCGCATTGATCGTCCCGGATCAGGTCACCTTCGTTCCCGTGTACGTGATGATGTCCAAATTGGGCTGGATCAACACGTTTTACGCATTGATCATTCCTCACGCAGCGTCGGCTTACGGGATCTTCCTGCTGCGCCAGACGTTCAAGTCGATTAACAATGATGTGATCGAAGCAGCCAAGGTCGATGGCGCGAGCCGGATCCAGGTGCTTTACCGGATTTTGACGCCTATGGCGTTCCCGACGGTCATCACTTTGCTCGTTATCAGCTTCATCAACAGCTGGAACTCTTACTTTTGGCCGCTTGTCATGACGAATTCGAACAATATGCGCGTGCTGACGGTCGGTATTGCGATGATGCGGGATTCCATTGCGGGCAACGAAGCGCTGAATTTCCACCTGCTGATGGCAGCGAGCGTAGTGGTCATATTGCCTATCGTCGTCGTCTTTATTTTTGCGCAAAAATACATTGTGGCTGCGATGGCTAACTCGACCTTTAAATAAGGGGTCAAGTCATGGAATACGGTAACACGGTAAACGATAAAAGGAGACTGTCCATTGAAGCGAAAAACGGTTATGATCTTACTAACCGGCATCTTGTGTACTGCCATGATCGGCTGCCAAAAGGCCCCGGAGGGCAGCGCCGCCAAGCCGGCGGATAAGTCTGCTTCTGTTGCTGCGCAAGCGGGAGAAGGGGCCAAGACAAATGCAGCTGGCGGAAAAATTACACAAGAAGAAGCCGGAATCAAAATACGCGTCAACATGCCGGAGATCAAACCATTCCTGGAGCAGAGCAAGGCCGGGCCGATTGTGCCCGCTTTGCAGCAAAAAGCGGTTCCTCAAGGGATCGGATTCATTGAAGAGAAGAACTGGATTCTAATCAGCCATTACCGGGAGGGCGGCTTACCAAGCCTCTTGACGGTTGTGGATGCGGGATCGGGCGAGATGGTCAAGGCCATGGAGCTGTATAAGGACGCCAACACCCCTTATACCGGCCATGCCGGCGGAGTCACGGTCAGCAAACGCCATGTGTGGATTTCCTCGGACAGCTATGCCTATCAGCTGAAGCTGGAGGATGTGATCCAGGCGAAAAGCGACTCCAAGCTCACGTTCGCAGGCTCCATTAAGACCGACACGCGGGCTTCCTTCACTACTTATGCCAACGGCGTGCTATGGGTTGGGGAATACGCTAACGGCAAAGACTATCCGACCGAGAAGTCGCACTATATGAACAACCGCGACGATAAGGAATATAAAGCGTGGACCGTGGGCTACAAGCTTGACGAGCAGACGGACCTGCTTCCTGCCGGCAAGAAGGCCGAGTCGAATGTGCCGGTCGTTCCCGACTTTATCCTGTCGATACCGGACAGTATTCAGGGGATGGCTATTACGCCGAGCAGCATCTTGCTCAGCCAATCGGCAGGCCGTAATGCGGCAAGCACCTTGATGAAGCACAGCAATGTGCTGTCCGAGCAGCCGCACAGCAAGGCGGCGATCGGAAGTGAGACGGTGCCGGTCTGGTTCGTGGATAGCAAGAACAAGAAGGAACCGATGCAAATCCCTCCCATGTCCGAAGGAATCGTTCACTCCAAGGGAATGCTGTACATTTTGTTTGAATCCGGCGCGAGTATGTACAAAGCGTCTTCCAGCTATGCGCTGGACCGCATTCATCTTTTACAAATGAACGATTAATTAGGAGGAGCAGCAATGAGCATTGTCGGATTGGCGCATCGCGGGTATCCCAAACAATATCCGGAAAATACGCTTGTATCGTTTCAGGCCGCATTGGATTTGTCTTACAGCCACTTGGAGCTGGATGTCAATTTGACGAAGGACGGCGTTCCGGTCGTCATTCACGATCCGACGGTGAACCGGACAACGAATGGCAAAGGCCGTGTCCTGGACTACACGTGGGAAGAGCTGCAGAAGCTCCGCACGGACGGGGAGCAAACGATTCCTACACTGGAAGACGTATTGAAGCTCGCCCGAGGCAAAGCGAAGGTCGATATCGAGCTTAAGCAGAGCGGAAGCTTATACACGGGGATGGAAGAGAAGGTATTGGAGGTCATTCGCTCCTGCGATGTGCAGGATCAAGTGTTCATCACTTCGTTCGACCATTACTCGATTCAGCGCACCCGCCAGCTGTCGAGCGATATTGAAATCGGTTTGGTTATCTACGGAGCTACTCCGTCTATCTTCCCTTATGCGAAGGAGCTCGGAGCCAAATATATATCGGTCAAATACATATATTTAACCGATGATTATGTCCGGATGTGCGAAGAAAACGGGATTCAGCTGATCGCGTGGACGATTGACGACGAAGCAGCGATGCGCCAAATGCGCAAGCAATATCCTCAAGTATGGGTGTGCACGAACGAGCTGGAGAAGTGGAAGGCCTGCGTGCTGGAAACCGCAGCGAATTAGTGCCTGTTCCAATGGAATGTTGAAGGAGTCGCAGCTGCGGCTCCTTTTTCTTATGCCTGACGTCAATTAGACGCAGGCTATTTTTTCTCCATATCATTTCACTGCATCAGAAGATAGATTCCGGCGGCCAATAGAGCTGTGACGGAGAGCACAAGCAGAGCACCTCTCCGTGATCGGGGCGAATCAGATTCATGATGGATCGAATGAGCATCGTTTTGCCCGACCCGTTGGGACCGATTAACCCTGTAATATAGCCGCTGCGGATTTGAAAATTCAGATTGCTCAGGACGAACTCTCCGCATTGCTTGGTAAACTGACGAAACTCTACGGCATTCATGATCCATTCTCCTCTCCATAAAGAATTGATACTAAATTCGATAGGTCTTGTCGCATTAGCCCAAGGGCCCGGCTTTCTTTGATGATGGCTTTGATCTGATCTTCCAGCTCACGGAATTTCATCTCCCGGATCGACTCCTTGTTGGTCCCGGTCACAAAGGTTCCTTTGCCGGTGACGGAAGCCACCAGTCCTTCCTGCTCCAGCTCGTCATAAGCCCGTTTTGTCGTGATCACGCTGATTTTCAAGTTTTGAGCAAGATGGCGAATGGAAGGGAGGAGTTCTCCTTCCTGCAGCTGTCCCGATAAAATTTGGATCTTAATCTGTTCCTTGATTTGCAAATAAATGGGTTCTCCCGAGGATAGGGATACGGAAAGATGCATGAGTGTACCTCTTTCATAAGTGTATATATCGTATATATACACTATATTACACTTGTGATCAAATGAATAATATGGAGTTCGTTAAAATTAGGCTGAATCGATTAGGATAGGAAAGGAGACGAGAGGGTTCAAGATGTACTTACAACTTGGAAAAATGATATAATATACGAAAATTCAAACCGCAAGAAACGACAGCCAATCCATTCGAGGTGACAGATGACAACCAAGCAGCAGCCCAAATATATGATTTTGAAGCAGGAAATCTTAACCTGGCTTCATTCCGGACGATTGAAGCCGGATGATCAGATGCCGACGGAGAACGAGATCGCCGATCAGTTCCAGATGAGCCGGCAAACCGTCCGCCAGACGTTCGGCGTGCTGGAGCAGGAAGGCTGGATATATCGAATCCAAGGCAAAGGGACCTTCGTATCCAGCCCGCAGTCAGGCCCCAAGCTCCAGGATGTGCAGACGATCGGAGTTATTACGACGTACATATCCGATTACATATTTCCTCACATCGTCCGGGGAGCGGAATCCGCGCTGCGAAGCCGAGGCTACCGGATGCTGCTGTCGAGCACGGACAACGACAAGGTAAAGGAGAAGGAAAGCCTGCACATGATGATGAGTCAGCCGCTGAGCGGACTTATCATTGAGCCGACCAAAAGCGCGGAGGGCAACCCGAACCTGGATTACTTTTTGTCGCTCTGCTACAAGGACATCCCTTATCTCATGATCAATGAAAGCTATCCGGAGCTGAGTTGTCCGTACATCAAAGTGGATGATGAAGCCGGGGGCTATAAGGCGGCGGAGCATTTGATCAAGCTTGGGCACCGCAGGATTGCCGGTTTTTTCAAAATAGACGATTTGCAGGGAGTCAATCGGCTAAAAGGATTTATGAGGGCGCACCAGGAGCACAAGGTTCCTCTGGTACCGGAAACGGTAATACGCTACACGACCGAGGAGAAGGCGATCAAGCCGTTCGAAACCGCTTATGCGATGCTGAAGCAGGAGGATACGAGACCGACCGCGATGGTTTGTTACAACGACGAGTTGGCGGTACATCTGCTTGAAGCGGTAAGGCAGGCGGGGTTGTCCGTACCGGGAGACTTGTCCATCGTCGGGTTCGACGACTCGACCTTGGCGGTGGCTACGGAAGTGAAGCTGACTACGCTGACGCATCCGAAGATGGAAATGGGAGCGATGGCCGCCCAGCTTTTGATGGACCTCATCGAGCAAAAGAAAGGGACAGCGAGCCATCATGTGTATGATCCGGAGCTTGTGATCAGAGAGTCGACAAGACAAATTTAATGCAGATGTTGTTTGAAGTATCGAGTAAGAAATAAATAAAATGGACTAACAACAAAAAGATTTCAAAAAAATGTGGAATAAATGTACGTACAAATGTATAATTTATTTAGAACTTATTCATTTTTTTGAAAGGCGATGGTACAAGTTGTTAGTACAACTAAAAAAGGCCGTATGGGAAGCAAACATGGATTTGCCGAAGTACGGCCTTGTTACGTTTACATGGGGTAATGTAAGCGGTATCGACCGCGAACAAGGGCTTGTCGTCATCAAGCCGAGCGGCGTACCGTATGAGCAGCTGAAGTGGGAGGACCTTGTCGTTGTAGACTTGAACGGCAACGTGGTAGAAGGCGATCTGAGGCCATCGTCGGATACTGCCACGCATCTTGTGCTGTACAAGGCGTTTCCGGACATCGGCGGCATTGTGCATACGCATTCTCCGTGGGCGACCAGCTGGGCTCAGGCGGGAAGAGGGATTCCGGCGCTCGGAACGACGCATGCCGATTACTTTTACGGGGAAGTGCCGTGCACTAGGCCGATGACCGAGAAGGAAATCCGCGGAGCATATGAATTGGAGACGGGCAATGTCATCGTGGAGACGTTCCGCGACCGCGACCCGAACCAGATGCCCGCTGTGCTCGTTCACAGCCATGCACCGTTTAACTGGGGCAAGGACGCGCATCAAGCCGTTCATAACGCAGTCGTTCTGGAGGAAGTGGCCAAGTTGGCCCATCATACGTTCGGGCTGAACGCAGGCGCACCTTCTATGGACCAGACGCTGCTGGACCGACATTTTTTGCGCAAGCACGGCGCCAACGCCTACTACGGACAAAAGTAGTACCATTCTTAATTACCGGGAGGAACGAGTGAAGCTATGAGCAAAACATATGCCATAGGCGTAGACTACGGCACGGAGTCGGGCCGCGCGGTGCTGGTGGATTTAACGGACGGCACGGAGGTTGCCGAGCATGTGACGCCGTATCCGCATAATGTAATAGATGAGAGACTGCCGGGCTCCGGTGTCCGCCTGGAGGCGGATTGGGCGCTGCAGCATCCGGGAGATTATATCGAGGTACTGCGCCGTTCCGTTCCGGCCGTAATGCAAGCCTCCGGTGTCGATCCGCGTGCTGTCATCGGGGTCGGGATTGATTTTACGGCTTGCACGATGCTGCCGGTGGACGCGGACGGAGAGCCTCTATGCTTCAATCCGGAGCTTCAGCATCTCCCGCACAGCTGGGTCAAGCTGTGGAAGCATCATGCCGCCCAGGATGAAGCGAATTTGATCAACGAGATCGCGGAGCAGCGGGGCGAGCCGTTCTTGCCGCGCTATGGCGGCAAAATTTCGTCCGAGTGGATGATCGCGAAAATTTGGCAAATTTTGAATGAGGCGCCGGATCTTTATGAGAAGACAGACTTGTTTCTAGAGGCGACGGACTGGGTTGTGTATAAAATGACTGGCAGCCGGCTGAGAAACAGCTGTACGGCAGGCTATAAAGCGATCTGGCATAAGCAGGACGGATATCCCGATTCCGATTTCTTCTTCGCTCTGGATCCCCGGCTGGCCAATCTGACGAGCACAAAGCTGCGCGGCGACGTGGTGCCGCTAGGAACGAAAGCGGGAGAGCTGTCCGATGAAATGGCCGCCGTGATGGGACTCGCGCCAGGCACGGCTGTTGCGGTCGGGAATGTCGACGCTCATGCGGCGGTTCCTGGAGTCGGCGTCGTTACCCCAGGCAAGCTGGTTATGGCTATGGGAACGTCGATTTGCCATATGCTGCTCGGTACGAAGGAATCCAAGGTCGAAGGTATGTGCGGCGTCGTGGAGGATGGGATTATTCCCGGTTATATGGGATATGAAGCAGGACAGTCTGCTGTCGGGGATATTTTTGCCTGGTTCGTGGATCAGTCCGTACCGGCTTATGTTAGCGAAGCAGCGCAAAAGGAAGGCATCTCGGTGCATGAGTGGCTTGAGCAGCGGGCGGCTGCATATAAGCCAGGCGAAACGGGGCTGTTAGCGCTGGATTGGTGGAACGGCAACCGCTCCGTATTGGTCGATACGGATTTAACCGGGCTGTTCGTCGGCTGCACGCTGCTGACCAAGCCGGAAGAAATGTACCGGGCCTTGCTCGAAGCGACTGCGTTCGGCACGCGCAAAATTGTCGAGGCGTTCCACAGCAACGGGGTGGAGGTCCATGAGCTGTACGCATGCGGAGGGCTTCCGCAGAAGAACAAATTGTTAATGCAAATCTATGCCGACGTGACGAACCGGGAAATCAAGATCGCGGCCTCTAAGCAAACGCCGGCGGTCGGCGCGGCGATGTTCGGAGCTGTCGCTGCAGGCTCGGCTAAGGGCGGCTACGATTCCATCGTAGAGGCTGCCGCGAAGATGGCGCGTGTCAAAGAAGAATCGTTCAAGCCGATTCCCGGGAACGTCGCCGTATACGAGCAGCTGTATGCAGAGTACAACAAGCTGCACGATTATTTCGGCCGCGGTGAGAACCAGGTGATGAAGCGGTTGAAATCTATCAAGGAAGCTGCGCGCTAGACTGTGATCTTATTTCATTGAGAGTTATTTGCACTCATAGGGAGGAAATAGAGATGATTTTGCAAAGAGAATACGTATTTTGGTTTGTAACGGGAAGTCAGCATTTGTACGGACCCGAGACGCTTCAGGAAGTGGATGAGCATTCAGCTCGCATCGCCGAAGGGCTGAGTCAGGATCCGGCGATAGCTTTTCCTGTCGTATTCAAGCCGGTCGTCACGACTCCGGATGCTATACATACCCTATGCAGGGAGGCTAATGCCGATGAGAGCTGCGCAGGGATCATCACCTGGATGCATACGTTCTCTCCTGCCAAAATGTGGATCGCCGGCCTGGCCGAGCTCCGCAAGCCGCTGCTTCATCTGCATACCCAGTACAACAGAGATATTCCTTGGGACAGCATCGATATGGACTTCATGAATACGAACCAATCTGCGCACGGCGACCGTGAATACGGGTTTATCGGCGCGAGAATGGGGATTGCCCGCAAGGTGATCGCCGGTCATTGGGAAGACCGGGACGTTCGCCGCAGAATCGGCGGATGGCAGCAAACCGCGGTCGCTTATACGGAAGGACGCAAGCTGAAGGTAGCCCGGTTCGGCGACAACATGCGCCAGGTTGCGGTAACGGAAGGCGACAAGGTGGAAGCGCAAATCCAATTCGGCTGGTCCGTGAACGGTTATGGGATCGGCGATTTGGTGCAAAGAATGAACGATATTTCCGAGAGTGAAGTGAATCGGCTCTTTGAGGAATACAACGATTTGTATACGATTGCGGATGCAGCCCGTACGTCAGGTCCTGTTCGCGAGTCTATTTTGGTGCAGGCCCGTATTGAGCTTGGTATGAAAGCATTCCTGGAGGAAGGCGGCTTCGGAGCGTTCACAACGACATTCGAGGATCTTCACGGGATGAAGCAGCTTCCCGGTCTTGCCGTACAGCGTTTGATGGAGGCGGGCTATGGCTTCGGCGGCGAGGGCGATTGGAAAACCGCAGCCTTGGTGCGGACGTTGAAGCTGATTGCAGCCAATAAAGGCACTTCGTTTATGGAGGATTACACGTATCATTTGGAGCCGGGCAACGAGCTTGTTCTGGGATCGCATATGCTAGAGGTATGTCCGACGATCGCGGCTTCCCGTCCGTCGATTGAAGTGCATCCGCTCTCCATCGGAGGCAAAGCGGATCCGGCCCGCCTGTTGTTCGACGGCCGCAGCGGTCCGGCGTTGAATGCTTCCGTCGTCGATCTGGGCCGGCGGTTCCGTCTCGTAGTCAACGAGGTTGACGCCGTGAAGCCGGAGCAACCGATGCCGAAGCTGCCGGTCGCCCGGGTGCTGTGGAAAGCGCAGCCGTCGCTGGGACTTGCTGCCGAAGCCTGGATTCATGCGGGCGGCGCCCATCATACCGCCTTTTCGTATGTCGTGACCTCGGAGCAGCTGGCCGATTGGGCCGAAATGACCGGGATCGAGTTTTTGCTCATTAATAAAGACACGACGATCCCTTCTTTCCGCAACGAGCTGAGATGGAACGACATGTATTGGAGCGGACGCCGTTAATTTTTGCATCTAGTGCTATAAGAGTAGAAAGCCGGGAACCAGCGTATGCGGTTTCCGGCTTTTTGGTATTCACAGAGTGGAACAAAAAAGGGAATGGGTGAGGGGTAGGGGGGCGGCAGCGTACGCCTTTAAAGCTCGTGTTCCGACCACGGCAAGCCTGCCATTCAAAGAAACAAGACTTCAACAGCGGCCGGGAATCCAACATCCAATTCCCTCCCCACGCACGAACGTGTATGGTACACCGAGGAAGTTGAGCAGCGTTCAGCCTGTTGATAAACCTGGTTTGCCCAAACAAGCGTTGCCCAAGTTGGAACGGACCGTAGATCCGTTATTTTACCCAAAATGGCTTTGTATGCAGGGTGATCGGACTACAGATCCCTTATTTCACGAAAATACACCTATTTTTCAGGTAAAATTAGCAAATAACGGACTCTCGGTCCGATCGCACTCCAAACGCAGCATCATTTCAGGAAATAGCGGAACTCCTGTCCGATCGATCCTCGTAAGGCCTGACTGGAGGGCGTCCCCGCCACCACCAAACTGAAGATGCATCAAAGCTCGCTCGAGTACCTTTGGTATCTCAACAAGTTCGACGCCGCAAAGCGTTGTTCTCACCACATAGGAAAGTTTAAGACCGGTAAAGCGATAAAGTGCATCAAAGATCTTTCCTATTGGCGATAAAACCTACCATTGACCGCGGCCGCTCATCTTTGAAAGGCCTCGATAGCGGTTTTCTCATATCCGGCAAAATGGTTCCGATAGTTAGAAGGATGTTCTTAATCTGATAAGACGGCCGGATCGATACCCGTTAGTATGATACATGTAGATGTACCGATAGCGAAGCGACGTTTCGCTACTGCAACTTAACCACTAAACCACGTACTAAGGAGAGGGGATTGCTGCAATGGCTGTACAAAATATCGGAATTATTATGAATGGGGTAACAGGTCGTATGGGAACGAATCAGCACTTGATTCGATCCATCATCGCTATTCGCAAACAAGGCGGCGTTTCTCTGCCGAACGGAGACGTCATTATGCCCGATCCTATCTTGGTAGGACGTCAGGAACATAAATTGAAAGCGCTGGCAGAAGCTCACGGCCTGACTCGCTGGAGCACCGATCTGGACAGCTGCTTGGCTGACCCGAGCAATGTCATTTATTTCGATTCGCAGACAACGGTTCACCGTGCGGAGAGCATCCGTAAAGCGATTAAAGCAGGCAAGCATATTTATTGCGAAAAGCCGACCGCTACGAACCTTGAGGAGTCGCTGGAGCTGGCAAGTCTTGTCCGTGCAGCGAATCTGAAGAACGGTGTCGTTCAGGATAAATTGTTTTTACCTGGCTTGCTCAAGCTCAAAAGACTGGTGGATTCCGGATATTTCGGCAAAATTTTGTCCGTACGGATGGAATTCGGCTACTGGGTATTCGAAGGAAACTGGCAGCAAGCTCAGCGTCCGTCGTGGAACTACCGCAAAGAAGACGGCGGCGGCATCATTGTCGATATGTTCGCGCATTGGAGATATGTGCTGGATAATCTGTTCGGCGAAGTTCGCTCGGTGTCTTGCTTGGGCGTGACCCACATTGATGAGCGTGTCGATGAGCAGGGCAATACGTACAAATGTACGGCAGACGACGCTGCTTATGCTACGTTCGAGCTGGAAGGCGGCATTGTGGTGCAAGCTAACTCCTCATGGGCTGTTCGCGTCAACCGCGACGACTTGCTGACAATTCAAGTCGACGGTACGGAAGGAAGTGCGGTAGCGGGCTTGCGCGATTGCAAAGTGCAGCATCGTGTCAATACGCCGAAGCCGGTATGGAATCCGGATATTCCGAATCCGTTCGCTTTCGAGGAGCAATGGCAGGAAGTGCCGGATAATCAGCTGTTCGATAACGGATTTAAAGTGCAATGGGAGCTGTTCTTGAAGCACGTAGTCATCGACACGCCGTTCCCATGGGATTTGCTCGAAGGAGCAAAAGGAACTCAATTGTCGGAGTTGGGCTTGCGTTCGTGGGAAGAAAGACGTTGGCTGGAAGTGCCTGAGCTGAAGATCAGCGAATTGGCTTCGACCAAAGGGTAGGAGGGAAATTCCATGAGTCGGGAATTACGTCTCCCCCAAGCGGGGGGTTCGCTATATTCGTATACACCGGGACAATCGGTAGTCATTGAGCTGCCGAAAGGTCCGCTGAAAAGCCGGATCGCCTTCTCGGCGGCGCATGTCGTGTGCGATCCGTTCGCGGACGCAGACCCGTTGACGAACGCGCAAATCGATTGGGACGGAACGCTTGCTTACCGCCGTCACTTGTGGTCGCTGGGCCTAGCCGTGGCGGAGGCCATGGATACGGCGCAGCGCGGTATGGGACTCGATTGGATCCGGGCCCAGGAGCTGATCCGCCGTTCCATCGCCGAAGCGAAATCGGTCGGCGGGAAAATCGCATGCGGTGCGGGAACGGATCATCTGGCTCCCGGACCTCATGTGACACTGGCGCAAGTAGAGCAGGCCTACGAGGAGCAGGTATCCTTCGTGGAAGGCCATGGCGGCCAGGTCATCTTGATGGCGAGCCGCGCACTGGCTGCATGCGCCAAGGGACCCGAGGACTACGAACGGGTATACGGACGCATCTTGAGTCAAGTGTCGCAGCCGGTCATTCTGCATTGGCTTGGCGATATGTTCGATCCCGCTCTTGCCGGTTACTGGGGAGAAAAGGATTTGGATGCGGCAATGGATGTATGCCTCCGCGTAATCCGTAACCATGCGGACAAAGTGGACGGCATCAAAATATCGCTGCTCGATGACGAGAAGGAAATCCGGATGCGCCGTCTGCTGCCGGAATCGGTGAAAATGTACACCGGGGACGATTTCAACTATCCGTCCTTGATCCGAGGCGACGAGCAAGGATACAGCCACGCTCTGCTCGGTATTTTCGACGCTATCGCACCTGCGGCGGCTGCTGCGATTCATGCGTTGGATGCCGGAGACGAGGCTCGTTACAACGAGCTGCTGGAGCCGACCGTAGCCCTTTCGCGTCATATTTTCCAAAAGCCTACGTACGCCTATAAAACAGGGATCGTCTTCATGGCTTATTTGAACGGTCACCAAAATCATTTCCGCATGATCGGCGGGGCGGAAGGCTCCAGATCGATTGTCCACTTGTCCGAGCTGTTCGTGCTGGCGGATAAGGCGGGCTTGCTCGTCAATCCGGATTTGGCGGTACAACGGATGCGGCATGTTTTGACATTAGCCGGAGTTCAATAAAATGCAGCATGTTCTAAGAGCCTGACAGGCAACTGTTGGGCTTCTCTTTCAACTTGTAATATGAAAGTTTCCCAAAGCAAACTTTTAGGAGGATACGAATGGAAGCGCTGAAAAATATAGACCGGTTAAGCTTAAACCAAATTACTACGGACCGTTGGAGTCTGCGCGAAGCGGTGGAAGGCTGCGTGCGCGCGGAAATCCCTTGGATCGCACTATGGCGCCACAAAATCGCCGAAACGGGATTGGCGGAGAGCAAACGATTGGTTAAAGACGCCGGATTGCAAGTATCCAGCGTTTGCCGTGGCGGCATGTTTCCGGCGGCTACCGCAGCGGAGCGTCAAGTCCGAATCGACGATAACCGCCGTGCCATCGAGGAAGCGGCTGAGCTTGGAGCCGATACGCTGGTGCTCGTATGCGGCCCGGCACCGGATAAGGATATTGCGGCAGCAAGACAAATGGTCGAAGACGGGATCGAGCAGCTGGTTCCTTATGCGCAGTCCTGCGGAGTGAAGCTTGGCATCGAGCCTCTGCACCCGATGTACGCTGCCGAGCGCTCGGTCATTAACACATTGGCGCAAGCGAATACGATCGCCGAGAAGTATACACCGGAGCAGGTAGGCGTCGTTGTCGATGTGTTCCACGTCTGGTGGGACCCGCAATTGTACGAACAAATTTCCCGTGCCAGCGGACGCATCCTGGGCTTCCACGTGTCGGACTGGATTGTTCCTACGCCTGACCTGCTGATGGGCCGGGGAATGATGGGGGACGGCGTCATCGATATGCGCCGCATTCGTTATGCGGTAGAAGCCGCCGGCTACAACGGGCCGATCGAAGTGGAAATTTTCAACCGGGCTATTTGGGATATGCAGGGTGACGATGCGCTCGCCTTAACGAAGGAGCGTTACTTGCAGCACGTATAATTTTCATTTGTTCCGCAAGGCAACCGGATTCTCATTTTTCCCTATCGAAGGCGGTGTCCTGACTGATGGATACGGATTTTGTATGCCAATATTATTGGCCCCATGATAGTGTGAAAGACGAAGGCGGCGACCGGAAGAAGCGGGAGCGTCCATCCCGCAGCTGGTTGTCCAAGCTGTTCAAGAGAAATGCACGGCCAAGCTTGAGAAGAGTGAAATAATAGAGTCGGATTGAGCCCTCTGCCGTTTCTTCGGTTAGGGGGATTTTTCTATGGGATCGTACGAGATGGAAAATTACCGGCTCGGCTTGTTGATGTTGGCCAAAAACGGTAAAATAGGAAGAACAAACGGCCGGGCCTGCGGGTTGCCGGTTGGTTGAATACGCTCTCAAGGCGGGCAGGACAATGAGTGGAATTCATTTATACGAAAGCAAACATCAAGAAAGCTATGAAGTGAAAATCCATCATCACTCCAATGTGCAAATTTTGTATGCGATTGAAGGGCACGGCACCGTGCTGCTGGAGGGGCAGCAGTATGATTTCGAGCAGGATAACGCAGCCTTCATCGTGCCTTATTCCGAGCATGCGGTCTCGTCGGATTCGAACTTGACCTTGCTGGTGCTCGCTTTTGACGAATTTGCCGGGAGCAGGGATGTGCATCCGGACTGGAAGCCGTACTTGTTCACTAGCTCCGAGCTGTTGAAGCTGAATGCTTTCCAAGCGAGTGAAATGAGGCTGCTGCTCCGGAAGCTGCTCTTCGAGCAAAAGCAGTCCGATCCGCTAAGCGGATGGGCGATGCACAATTTGCTGCAGGATATTTATTTGCTCATGGTTAGGGCGCGGGAGACGAAGCCGGTTCAGGATGCCAATGGCCTGAGAGCTGAGCGGATACGCAATTATATAGATTTGCACTACTACGAGTCGATAACCTCGGAGGAGCTGTCGTCCAAGCTAGGCATCAGCATTCGGCAGATGAATAAAATTTTCAAAAAAGAATATCAAATGACTCCGATGCAATATTTGACGGAGGTACGGATGGGGCTCGCCCAGAAGCTGCTTGCCGAATCGGATAAAGATATCGTGTCGATCTGCTTTGAGGTCGGATATGAATCGCTGCCGACGTTTTACCGGACCTTCAAGCTGGTCTTGAATATGTCGCCGAACAAGTACAGGCAGCAGCATCAGGCAGTGGATCAGCCCTATTCCGGATAGGATCAAAAAAAAGACTTTACCGTTACCGCAGCATATGGTTATAATAATATCAGGAATGGAATCGCTTACAAAAAACAGTCCCAGTCTTAAACAAAGTGTTGACGACATGTTAGAAGCGATGCTATAGTGTAAACAACAATTGAAAACTTTCATCACATAACGTGTTACCTTAAGAGGGCATTAGTTATGGGGAACGAGCATTTTCCCTGTAACTATGCCCTTTTTTGCTTGTCCGATGGAAGGTTTCGTTGCACATTTACCAAGAAAAAGGGAGCGAAGACGTCCATGAAATGGAAAAAATGGTTGAACATCGCACTGGTTAGTACATTTGCTTTAACTGCCGCAGGCTGTGGAGCACCAGCATCACAACAGGGGAGCACGGATGCCAAATCGGGAGCGGATTCCAAGCCGGCACCAGCAGCAGCGACCGGAACAACCTCATCAACGGGCGGCAAATTGACCGGCGAGCTGGAGGTGCAATACTTCGTAGGCGGTTACGGCGATGCCTGGTGGAAAGAGATGATCGGCGAGTTTCAGAAAAAGTACCCCGATTTGAAAATCAAAGAGTCGGCCGGCGCCAAAATCAACGACCAGATGAAGCCGCGATGGATTCAGGGCAATCCTCCTGACTTTGTATACATTGACGGAGCCGGGGCTAATGCCAGGCAGATGGTCAAGGACGACCAGTTGCTGGACATCACGGACTGGGTGAAGGATGCCAAGAACGCCGACGGGGAAAAAATTCTCGATCTGCTGATTTCCAAGCCGGAAGAATACGTTGCAGGTAAAAATCATACGCTACCGCTCGTATTCGGTTCGTGGGGCACGTTCTACGACAAAGCCATGTTCACGAAAAATAACTGGGAGGAGCCTAAGGATTTCGCCGGGTTCCTTGCGGTCGCAGACAAAATCAAGGCTTCCGGCACCAGCCCTTATATTCATACGGGAGTATATCCTTACTACATCGCAGGAGGACTTCTGGACTCTGCAACGGTGTCCGCCAACAAGGACGACGCTTCAATTCTGAAAAAGGTAGCGGCTCTGGAGCCGGGTATTTTCAAAAGCGAGCCGGTTATGAAAGCGTTGGATAAAATCGTCCAGCTGAGAGATAAAGGATTCATCGATGCGGGCTCGGTATCCCTCAACCACACCGACTCCCAGTCGCTATGGCTGCAGCATAAGGCGGCGTTTATCCCGAACGGGCTGTGGCTGGAAAACGAAATGAAGAAGGACATTCCTCAAGGCTTCGATTTTGGTTTTGTTCCTTCCATCGCGCAGGATAAAGGCGGCAAATACGTAGCTATTCCTTACACAAGCACCATTGCCGTAGCCAAAAAGGCGAAAAACCCGGAAGCGGCCAAAGCGTTCATCCAATTCCTGTTCACCAAGCAGCACGCCGTTCGCTGGGCCGAACTCACCGGGGCATTGATGAATGTCAAAGCGGATCTGGAATCGTCCAAAGCAAGCAACGTCGTTAAATCGGCGATGAAATATTACAATTCGCCTAACACGGTAGTGGCTCCTGAGGTCGTACTGCCGGCGGATGTGGAGAAAGCGCGCAACGACGCCATCGTTGCACTGACGACAGGCAAGATCACTCCTGCGGAATGGGCGGATCGTATGGAGAAGGCGGCTGAAAAAGCCCGCGGCAGCAAGTAATCATTATTGCCCCACAACATGGTGAAGGCAGGGAGCGGAAGCTTCGCTGCCTTCCCATCCGCTTAATCCGAAGAAAAGGCGGGTTCAACCCATGAGCGCCAATATGAAACGGCTAATGTTCATCGTGTCTTTTATCGTTCCGACGTTCCTTCTGTTCTGCTTGTTTACGGTCTATCCGATCTTAAAAGGGATTTATATCAGTTTGTTCGATTGGTCCGGAAGCTCCGAGCATATGGACTTCATAGGCTTGCAAAATTTCCGCGAAATGATTAGCGATCCGGTAATCCGCACGGCGATCTACAACGACTATTTCCTTGTATTTTGGAAAGTAATCGGCATTATGCTGCTGGCAACGTTGTTTGCCGTAGCATTAACCCGCTTTCATATGAAGAAAGCCGCGTTTTTCCGCGTCGTCTTTTTCTTCCCGAATGTCATTTCCGTTGTCGTCATCGGGGTGCTATGGCGTTACGTTTACAACCCTAATTTGGGGTTCTTGAATTCATTCCTCTCTTTATTCACTGACGAACCGGTCAAGACGCCATGGCTTGGAGACGAAAAGCTGGCGATGTGGTCCTTGCTTCCGCCGTCCATTTGGGCCGGCATCGGCTTTTATATGATCTTGCTTATTGCGGCCATATTAAGCATCTCCGATTCGCTGTACGAAGCGGCTGAAATCGACGGCGCAACGCAATGGAAGCAGTTCTGGCAAATTACGCTTCCGCTCATTTGGGAGCAGATGAAGGTGTCCATTTTGTCGATCGTTATGACCACCCTGAACGGTTCCTTCATTATTGTTACGATTATGACGGAGGGCGGGCCGGACAACGCCACGCAGGTTATGGGCTCCTATTTGTACCAAATGGGATTCAAGCAATTCCATATGGGTTATGCCGCCGCAATCGGCGTGCTCATACTGGTCTTATCTCTCATCACTACAGTGGCATTGCAGCGATTAATGAAGCGGGAAGTCATTGAAATTTCTTAAGAGAAAGGGGAGGGGGCATCATGAAAACCGGTATAGCCAATCCGTTTCTGGGCTTTTGCATAAGACTTCTATTGCTGCTCTGGACCCTGTGCGTGCTGTATCCGCTGGTTTGGACGGTTCTCGGGGCGGTTAAGGACAATGCGCAGTTTATGCAGGGAAAGCCTTGGGATCTCCCGCAGATACCCTTATTATGGTCCAACTATTCTTATGTATGGGATAAATATCATATCGGAGGCTATTTTCTGAACTCGTTGACCGTAACGGTTGTCAGCACAGCGCTGGCGGCGTTATTGTCCGCTACGACGGCTTATGTTTTGGCTCGATTTACTTTCAGAGGCAGCGGTCTGCTCTATACGATCTACATCGCATCCATGATGATTCCGATGATCTTAGGGTTAATTCCTCTGTTCTTTCTATTAAATGATATGCATTTGATCAACAGCCATTTCGGGCTGAGCCTAGTTTACGGAATCGGGGCCTTGCCGTTCGGAGTGTTCGTGCTGGTCGGCTTTTTCAAGTCGCTGCCCAAAGAAATGGAAGAAGCCGCATCGATGGACGGAGCAAGCCATTACCGGACTTTTTTTCAAATTATGCTCCCGCTCGCGCGTCCCGGTATTGTTTCGGTCAGTATCATGAACGTACTGAATATATGGAATGAATATATTATGGGGACGGTGTTCCTGAACGATCCATCCAAGTATACCCTGCCTGTAGGCATCGCGATTATGCAGGGGGAGATGCAATACCGTACGGAGTGGGGGCCTTTGTTCGCGGCGCTGCTTATCTCGATGGTTCCGGTGCTGTTGTTTTATGTGCTCTTTCAAAAGCAAATTGCAGGGGGAATTACAGCCGGCGCGGTAAAATGACATTGTACATCTATAGTGAAGAAGCGGGACATGAGTCCCGTTTTTCCTTTCAACCCGTTCATACATAAATAAACCGGGGAGGAGAACAATAAAGCTGCATATTAGGCAAAGGATGAGATCTCATTGAAACGTGTATCGTTTGCTGTTCTTTTGGCGATTTGTGTTCTCTTTAGCGGTTTTGGACCGCTGTTTACCGTATTGGCCGCTCCGGACAATCCCCCTATCGAAGCTTTGCAGGAAGAAGGGGTATACATCGTAATAAATAAGCGGAGCAACTCCCTTATCGTGTACGTCAACGGACGGGCCCAGTATTATTTTCCCGTAGCTACCGGAAGAAGAAAGGATTTGACCCCGGTAGGCGAGTTTCAGATCGTAACGAAAATCGTCAAGCCCTTTTATGTCAGAAAACAAATTGCCGGCGGTCATCCCAAAAATCCGCTGGGAAGCCGTTGGCTTGGGTTGAGCGTTCCCGGGACAGGCGGATATACGTACGGGATTCATGGGACGAATCGCCCGTACTCGATAGGCAGTCATGCCTCATCAGGATGCGTTCGAATGCACAACAAGGATATCGAATGGCTGCACCGTCACATCCCGATCGGGACAAAAGTAATAATTCGTGAAAACTGATGTATAGAAAAAAGCAATGCGGACATAATACATTTAGCGGTGAAAAGAGAGGTGTGGTTCCGTTGAACGATTCAACGAAACAAACCGGGAATATTGTGGTAGACTCCAGATAGAAGCGAGGGGATGTGCCAAAGACACATTAATGTAGTACACGTACTGCAATAAGTGAACGAGGTAGTCGCTAGCTTTTGGAAGGTTTCGAGGCAAGTCCAAAAATCAATTCACCGCGAAAGGGATCCCGAAAGGGGTCCTTTTTCTCATTCGGGGCTCCCTGCAAAGTATCTGATTGCCTTCGAAGCCAAAGCTCCACTTTGTGGGGCTATTTTGTTTGCTGCCAAGAGGCAAAAATACCAAATTTTTTACACTTTTTTCACATTTACGTCATAGTTTTATCATGAATATGCGCTAAGTTGGTGATAAGATGGTGCATCGTTTCTCGGGAGCCTGGGTTCGTTGGCCACAGTGCCGCGGCATTTCCCGATTAAGGAAGATGGACAAGTATACATGGAGGTATGGGAATGATCAGGTGGATCCAAAACGTATCCAAAAAGTGGGTGGTTGCTGCGATTGCGGTGATTGCGATCGTTGCCGTCGTAGGAACCATGTTCATGAACGGGGCAGCGCCGAAGCAAGGACAGTCGGCGGCACCGAACGCGCAGCAAAGGGGAGGCCCGAGACAGTTTCCGGTAGAAACGCAAATCGTGAAGAAATCGGATGTGGGCGGAGGACAAGTGTTCACCGGATCGGTGACGCCGCTGTATACGACCAACATCTCGTCCAGAGTGGCCGGCAGAGTGGTGGAGCTCATGGTGAAGCCGGGGGATCGGGTCAAAGCGGGCGACGCGCTGGCCAAGATCGACACGACGCAGCTGCAGCAGCAAATTGCGCAGTCCCAGAGCGCCCTCGCGGTCAGCGAAGCTCAGCTTCAACGGACGACGAACGATCGGGCGAACAGCGAGGCGACAGCGGAAAAGCAGCTGGCTGTGCAGCGGGCGAATCTGGAAAAAGCGATAGCCGATCAGCAAAATGCCGTTACGTCGGCGAAGCAGCAGGTCGCGATTTCGCAGGCGAGCTACAACAGGGCGCTTAACGATCAGCAAAACTCGATTGCTTCGGCGAAGCAGCAGGTAGCGATTTCGCAGCAAAACTTGAATAACGCCATTACTACATATAATACGAATCTTACGAATGCTCAAAATACATTAAACGCTCAGCAGGACAGTATCCAAACGTCGCAGGTCAATTCCAGCAACTCGTTGGAGACGCTTCAATTAAAGCTCCAGCAGGCGATTATCAACTATCAGAATGTCAAGGAAGCGAGCGGCAACAAGCCGACGGATGTAGAGAATGCTTTGCAAAAATTGCAGCAGGCACAGCTGGATCTCGACCAGGCGCAGCAGACGACGCCAAGCTCGCTAGTATCAGCGACAAGTGCATTGTTGAAAGCGCAGTCAGATCTGGTTGCAGCCCAAAACTCGCAAACCGTTCAAATCTCACAAGAGCAATTGACACGGGATTCTATAACTCTTGCCAATGCGCAGAACACGCTGTCGGTCATTATGGATTCCCAAGAGCAGTCGCTGCAAAAAGATCAGCTCGCTCTGGCTAATGCGGTCTCGAACCAGCAGCTTAGCCTTAATGTGTCGAAAGCACAAGTCGCTCAATCGGAGCAGGCCTACCAAACGTCGCAATCGACGGACAGCGTAGCCGTGAGCCAAGCCCAATTCGAGCAAGCGCAGACGAATCTGAAGGTGTTGACCGAGCAGCTGCAGGACGGCGTGCTGCTGTCGCCGGTAGACGGCGTTGTCACCACAATCAATACGCCGATCGGACAAAATGCGGGGAACAACGGCAATATCGTCTCGGTAGCTGCGCTGAATCCGACCCAGGTTACAGTGAATATCCCCGAATCGGGCATCGGTAAAATTAAAGTCGGAATGGAAATGAAAGTCAACGTTCCGACGTTGAACAAAACGTTCGATGGGACGGTAGCGGCCATCCGCCCTACATTGGATGCGGTAACGAAGGCTTATGGAGTCGATATTCGCGTCAACGATCCGAAGAGTGAGCTGCTGCCCGGCATGTTCGCAACGTCCAGCCTGAAGAGCGAGGGGCGCCAGGCGATCATGGTTCCGGCGGATGCCGTGCTCAGCCAGCCGAACGGTACGGCTGCTTTCGTCGTGAAGGACGGCAAGGCGAAGAAAGTAACGGTCAAAATCGGCACGATGACCAGCTCGCTCTTCGAAGTGACGAGCGGCTTGGCCGAAGGGGACGAGCTCGTCGTCAAAGGACAGGAGCTGCTGTCCGACAAAGCGGCGGTACAGATCGTACAGCCGGGACAAGACGGCGCCCAAAAGCCGCAGGGACAGCAAGGGGCTCCGGCAGGCGGCCAGCGACCGCAGGGACAACAAGGCCAGCAAGGGCAGCAACAAGGGCAGGGACAGCAAGGCCAGCAAGGTCAGCGTCCTGCAAGCGGCGGCGCAGCGCCCGCACAGGGCGAGAAAGCGACGACGCAGCCGGCTCAAGGGGAGAAGCCTGCCCAAAGCGATAAGCCTGCTCAAGGCGACAAGCCGCAGGATAAGGCTGAGAAGAAGAACGAGAAGGATCAAACCGAAAAAGCCGAAAAAGCCGAAAAATCGGATAAATCGCAGGATGCCAAAGCAAAGCCGCAGGAGGGGCAGGGCCAGCAGCCGCAAGGCAACCGTCCGGCTAACCAAGGCGGCGGCGCCAACGGCCAAGCGGGAGCAGGTGGAGGACAGTGAACTTAGCGAATTTCTCCGTCAACCGTCCTGTCACGATCTTGATGATCATGATAGCGATAACGATTCTCGGCTCCATAGCGGCTCCGCTGCTTCCGGTCGATCTGTATCCGAACATGGAAATACCGACCGCATCGGTATCCGTCAGCTGGTCCGGCGCATCTCCGGGGCAAGTCGAGAATCAGGTGACCAAACGGGTCGAGGCGTCAATGGCCACGTTAGCCAACGTCACGTCGGTGACCTCCGTCTCACGAACGGGAAGCAGTAACGTCACGGTCCAGTTTAACTTCGGGACCGATATCAGTGAAGCGACGCTGGCGATGCGTGACCGGCTGGACCGCGTGCGCAGGCAGCTTCCGACCGACGCAGAGGCGCCCGTCGTATCGAAGGCGGACCCGAACAGCCAGCCGATCATGAGCTTGTCGCTGTACGGCAATGACGTTGACCTGATTACGCTACGTGATCTGGCGGACAACATTGTCAGCCCCGCCGTTCAGCGCGTCGAGGGCGTGGCGTCTGTCGGCGTTACCGGCGGCCGGGTAAGGCAAATTCAGCTGTTGGTCGATCAGAACAAGCTGACTCAATACGGCATCACATTCAACCAGGTTACCCAGGCATTGGGCAACGACAACCAGTCTATGGATGCCGGTCTCGTCTACAAGGGCGAGCAGCTGGTACCGCTTCGCATAAGCGGCGAGTTCAAATCGGCGACGGAAATATCGAAGGTCAGAGTTCAGCTGGCAAGAGGCCAGACGGTCGAGATCGGAGAACTCGGACAAATTATCGATACATACCAGGACGTAACGTTCGAGTCCCGGCGTAACGGTGAGCAGAGCGTTGGTTTGTCGGTGCAAAAGCAGTCCGACGGCAATACCGTCGCAGTTGCGGACAACATCCGTGAAGCGATGGAGGACATTCAGAGCAAGCTCCCTGAAGGAGTGAAGCTCGCCATTCTTAACGATTCGTCCAAATTTATCAAAAGCTCCATTAATACGGTTATTGAACATACATTGCTCGGTGCGGTCTTCTCGATTATTATTCTGATGCTGTTCCTGAACAGTATCCGCGCGACGTTGATCATCGGGGTCGTTATCCCGATTTCCGTTATCGGAACGTTCAGCATGATGTATTTCTCCAACCAGACGATCAATACGATTACGCTAGGCGGCTTGGCGCTCGGTCTGGGCTCGCTTGTCGACTTTGCAGTCGTCGTGCTGGAGAGCATTTACCGGAAGAAAGAAGAGGGGCTGTCGCCGATCGAAGCAGCCAAGCAGGGTACTACCGAGGTAGGGACCGCCGTATTGGCGTCCGCACTCGCGCAAATCGCCGTATTTGCACCGACCCTGTTTATTGACGGCATGATCAAAAACTTCTTCGTGCCGATGGCGCTCACGGTCAGCTTCTCCCATATCGCGGCGTTGTTCGCGGCTATTACGCTCGTTCCGATGCTGGCAGCCAAAATACTGACCAAGCATCACGATGAATCGCTTCCTGAGGGGCGCTCATACAATCCTGCCGTATGGTTCGGCCGCGGAATGAACCGTTTCACGCAGAGCTATGTCCGTTTGCTCCGCTGGTCGCTCGGCCATCGCTGGATCATCATCCTGATTACGGTCGGCATGCTGGGAGGCAGCGTCTATTTGGCCAAATTCGTCGGGCAGGAAATGATGCCACGATCCGATGAAGGCCAATTGAACATTAACATCAGCCTGGCGCAAGGCACCAAATTTGAAATTACGAACGCACTTGCGACCAAAGTGGAAGATTTGATCAAAGACATTCCGGATATCGACACGATCTTTACGACAGTCGGCAGCGCAGGAGGCGGCGCTTTCCAGAGCGCGTCCACCAACTCGGCCAACATAAGCGTTACGCTTAAGCCGTTGGATGAGCGGCAGCTGAAGACGGAGCAGGTCGTCGAGCAAATCCGTAACCTGACGCAAGGCAACCCGGGTGCGCAAATTTCGGTCAACAGCCGTTCGTCCGTAAGACTGCCGGGTTTGGGCGGCGGAGGAGGCGGAGCCGACATTACCGTCAATCTGAACGGTCCGGACATGCAGGTGTTGAGCAAGCTCGGCGATATGGTAGCTGAAGAGCTGCGCACGCTTCCGACGCTGCGCAACGTACAAAATACGCTGGAGCGGAGTATCCCGGCTTACGATTTGACGGTCGATCGCGATGCAGCAGCCTACTACGGCATATCCGTGCGGGAAGTAATGACGGCGGTGCGGACAGCCTACCAAGGCTCCGTTGCCACTAACTTCAAAACCGGGGATGCGCAAATTTCCGTTCTCGTCAAATATCCGAAGGAATTTACCAATAACCTGGAAAACCTGAATCAGGTCGTGCTGAATACGAATTCCGGCGCGCAAATTCCATTGAGCGCCATTGCCAAAGTAGCTCCGGGTTCGAGTCCGGTGCAAATCCGGCATACGAACCAGCAGCGGTTGACCACCGTTCAGGCTGCCATTACCGGCGCGGCGCAGGGCGAGGTGGAGAAGCAGGTTCAGGAGCGTCTTGATACGATCCAGGCTCCGGACGGCTATTCCATTTCGCTCGGATCGAAGGCGGAGTCCAACGATACGTTTAAAAGCTTGTACATCATGCTGGGCCTATCCGTTGTACTCGTATATATGGTTATGGCCAGCCAATTCGAATCACTGTACGGGCCGTTCATTATCATGTTCTCGCTTCCGCCTACGTTCATCGGCGCGATTCTCGGTTTGTACTTGACGAACCGGACGATCAACATGAACTCGGTCATGGGGATGATCATGCTGATGGGGGTCGTCGTGAATAACGCGATCGTACTGATCGACTACACGAACCAGCTGCGCAAGCGGGGCTATACGCTGTCCGAGGCATTGCTGGAGGCGGGGAAAATCAGGCTGCGGCCGATATTGATGACTACGGCAACGACGGTATTGGCGATGCTTCCTCTCGTCATCGGCTTCGGGGAAGGAGCGGAGGCGCAAGCTTCCATGGCTACGGTAGTGGCCTTCGGTCTAACCTTGTCCACCATGGTCACGCTCCTGCTGGTTCCTGTCGTCTACACGCTGATGGATGGCATGATGGAGGCGATCCGTTCCAAATGGAAGCGCCCAACCCCTCCAGCCCTGTCTGCCGATCATGACTCGAACCTGTAATTTGACAGGGTGCTTATAAATGGAACGTACATTGGAGGAGAGAAAGAACATGATTCGAAACCTTCGTAACAATACGCGATCCCGTATCGTATCGTGCGTGATGGCAGCCGCACTGGCGGTGTCCGGATTGCTTGGAGCCGGCTCCGCCAAGGCGGAGGAGACGCCCTCGGAGGCGTCCTCCTCTCCGGCTTCATCGGTGCCGAGCGCAATTCCTTCCCTTGGCATAGTGCAAATAACGGGCGGGCTAAGCCATACGGTTGCTTTGAAAAGCGACGGCTCGGTATGGACGTGGGGAGACGGCTTCCACGGAAAGCTCGGGACCGGACCCAACGTGAACCGTTACACCCCATCACGGGTGAAGGAGCTGTTCGATGTGACGGCGATTGCCGCCGGGATGAATCATACATTGGCATTGCGCAAGGACGGCACCGTATGGTCCTGGGGCCAAAATACAAAAGGCCAGCTGGGTGACGGAACAAGGGAAGACCGCACGGCTCCCTACGAAATTCCCTACTTGAGCAATGTTGTAGCGATAGCGGCAGGCAACAACCATTCTATGGCGCTAAAAAGCGACGGAACGATCGTCACCTGGGGAGATAATTCCAAAGGCCAGCTTGGTGACGGAACGTTCGAGGACAAGCTGGAGCCACGTCAGCTTTCTTATCCGAGAGATGTGAAGGCGATAGCGGCGGGTGGCAACCATTCGCTGGCGCTGCTCGACGATCAATTCGTCGCTGCCTGGGGAGACAATGCGTACGGCCAGCTGGGCGATGCCGTCACGCAGGAGAAAGCGAATACGCCGACGCGGGTCAACTTTACGAATGAAACCAAAGCCATCGCAGCCGGAGGCAATTTCTCCGCAGCCTTGAAGGACAATGGCGAGGTATGGACCTGGGGCTACAATTCATCGGGCCAGCTAGGCAACGGGGGTGGCTTTAAAGACCGGAATTTTGCGGCGAGAGCTACCGGAGTGAACGATGCCGTCAGCATAGCGGCCGGCAATTCGCATATTATTGTTCTGCACAAGGACGGGACCGTCAGCGGCTGGGGTTTGAACAATTACGGCCAGCTGGGCACGGGGGATCTCAAGGAAGCCATTGTGAACACGAATATTGACAGCTTGAAACAAATCGCTGTTATTGGAACAGGTTTGTTCCATTCCATGGCAGTGAAGCCGGACGGAACGGTTTACGCTTGGGGCAACAGTACCTTGGGGCAATTGGGAGACGGGGAAGCCAAGAACCGGATTATTCCATCTGTCGTTCCAAGGTTCAGCTTGCTGGTAGCGCCGCCGGACATGTCAGTAGACGGCAAATACAGCTACACGAATACACTCGTACCCAAAGCGCTTGCGGCGGGAGACAGCTATACGATGGTTTGGAAGGCCGGCTCACTGTGGACGTGGGGCGAGAACGTTTATGGCCAACTGGGTCGAGACGGAATTATGGGTAAAAACAAACCCGGCGCAATGAATGGTATTACCGATGCGGCGTCTGTAGCAAGCGGCAGCGGTCATGCGGCGGTGCTTCACCCGGATGGCACCCTATCCGGCTGGGGGCTGAATTTGGGCGGGCAGCTGGGCGAGGAGCCGTCCATTGGACGCAAGACGCCTCAGGCACTACTGGGCGGATGGAAAGATATGACCGCGGTTGCGGCGGGCAACGCCTTCACTATAGCGCTCAGGAAGGACGGAACTGTCTGGGCTTTGGGCGACAACGCCTTCGGCCAGCAAGGCGACGGGACGATGGACCGTCACACCAGCCCCGTGCAAATACCTGGATTAATGCGCATCAAAGCGATTGCGGCCGGGTATAACCATGCATTGGCACTGGCCGACGATGGCACGGTCTGGTCGTGGGGCGACAACAGCAACGGCCAGCTGGGCGACGGATCGACGATGCTGAAGCGGTCCGCTCAGCAAATCGTCGGTCTGGAGGGCATCATTGCCATCGCCGCCGGCAAAAACCATTCCATCGCCCTTAAATCCGACGGTACCGTATGGACCTGGGGCTATAACGGTTACGGTCAGCTGGGCGATGAATCGACGACGAACCACTCGTATCCGGGCCGGGTGGCGGGGATCTCCAACGTGACCGCCATTGCCGGCGGCGCGTTCCATACGCTCGCCGTGCGTTCCGACGGCACGGTATGGGGTTGGGGCTATAACGCCTTCGGCCAGCTAGGCGATAACACCACCGAGAACCGGAAGCGCCCGGTTCAGGCCATAGGCATCCGCGGCGCAACGCAGATCGCCGCGGGGAGCAGCCATTCCGCCGCGATGTCGGCGGATGGTACCGTGTGGACATGGGGCGGCAACATGTCCGGCCAGCTGGGCGACGGTACGTTCAAGAACCGTACCGTGCCCGCGGCGGTGACCGGCTTCGTTCGCTCGATGAGCGATACGGCCGGTCACTGGGCGGAGGAGACGATCGCCTCCGCCTTGGAGAAGGGCTATGCCGACGGATACCCTGACGGCAGGTTCCAGCCCGACGGCACGGTGACTCGTGCCGAATTCGCCAAGCTGGCGGCATCCGCCGTCAAGCTGACGATTCCTGCCGCCGAAGCGGGGCAGGAATGGTACGCGCCGTACGCCGCCGCTTTGGCTAATGCAGGCTATTACGGGCCGGAGGATACCGGAGCGGCGTGGAACGAGCCGATTACCCGCGGCGAGATCGCGGCCATCGCCGTTCGCGCTGCAGACAAAGAGCTGCAGAAGCCGAACACGGTCATGACGAAGGAGTACGCGATGCAGACCGCCGTGCAAAAAGGCATTCTGCAAGGGCTGGACAACGGCCGTCTCGCACCGGAGGAAACGACAACCCGCGCCCAAGCGGTCACGATAATCGAACGGATGCTGACACTGCTCGGCGGCGGAAAGCTGCCGGTAGACGAGGCGGCGCTCCGTCTGGCTGCATCCTGATGGAGCTGCCCGTTCAGAAGAAGCAAAGGACTTGAAGCCTTTGCTTCTTCTTTTTTTCATCTGAGCAGTAAGAAACACAGAAAGTAACGATTGACAGAATAAGCGCCTAGGCATAAAATAAACAAAAAACAACAACAAACATCAATAATCAACATCGAGTAAGGTAAAGGAAACCTTCCTTTTTTATGGACTCATGAAGGTAATTTAATGAGGGGGACGATGACAGTGAAGCAACATTTGACATTCCGTGAAGACGGTACTTTTACCATTGTGCAATTTACCGATGTGCATATGAAAGCGGGAGGAGAAGCTGATGATCGGACGCTGGCTCTTATGAGCGCCGTACTGGAGCAAGAAAAGCCCGATCTTATTGTCTTTACGGGCGATGTTATCGAAGCGAACCGGTGCGACGATCCGCTGCATCGGTTTCATTTGGCCGCTTCCGTTGTCGAAACCAGCGGGACTCCTTGGGCTGTTGTATTCGGCAATCACGATACGGAAGCGAAGATTACGAGACGTCAGCTGATGGAGCAAGCCTGCAGTTACTCGCATTGCCTCGCGGAGCCGGGTCCTGAGGCGCTGAACGGTGAGGGGAATTACGTGCTTTCCGTGAAGGATAGCAGCGGCCGGACAGCGACGGCGTTGTACTTTTTCGACTCCGGCAGCGTGTCGACGATACCTCACGTGAAAGGGTACGGCTGGATTCAAAAAGATCAAATTGCATGGTACGAGGAGCAATCCCGCGGATTAACGGCAAGCAACGGCGGTGTGCCGCTGCCAGCCTTGGCATTCTTTCATATCCCGCTGCCGGAATACGCCGAGGTATGGAATCGCGAAGTATGCTACGGGAATCAGTTCGAAAAGGTGTGCTGCCCGATGCTTAACACCGGCTTATTCGCTTCCATGGTCGAAATGGGTGATGTGATGGGCACGTTCGCCGGGCACGACCATGCCAACGACTACTGGGGAGCCCTGCACGGGATTCGTCTATGCTACGGTAGAGCGACCGGCTACAATACGTACGGACGCGAAGGCTTCCCTCGCGGGGCGAGAATGATCCGCTTGCGTTCCGGCGAGCGGCAATTCGATACGTGGCTCCGGCTCGATGACGGATCGCTAGTGCTGAACCAGCAGGAGCATCAGCCCGAAACGGTTGCGAAATAATCATTTTTGATCATTGATTTTGGCATTTGCAGTTATAATGTGAATCACATATAAACGAATGGTAAGCTTTACCTTAAAATCGTCCGGATGTCGGGTAACCTGAGTGAGACTTCCAATGTCCTTACAGATTTTCCGAAATTTATGGGTTCTCGACCAGCTTGGGACGTCCCATTATCATGCGGGCTTTCCAGTTTGCTGGCATAGCCTATTATTTTTATTGTTTAGGAATACTAGAACGGGCCTCTGACGAGGATTGTAAAATTGCTTGCGGACCGTAGATCCGTTATTTTACCAAAAACGGTACTTTTTATATAGTGATCGGACCTTAGATCCGTTATTTCATCAAAATCAGCTATTTTCTCATGAAAAATTAGCAAATAGCGGATCCTATGTCCGATCGCCCTTCAACAGATGCATAAATTTAAGGAATAGCGGATTCGGTGTCCGATAGGCTGGCTGCTCTCGAGTTGGTGGGCAGCCGCTGTTGTTTTCAGAAAACGCATGTTAGCGTAATTTTCTGAAAACAAAGCCGGACGCTTAAGAAAGGAAAACTGCATCATAAGCAGCAGTCCCCTTTAGCATTTCAACCCGCTTCCTTCAAAAACAAAGGCGACCTTTATGATAAGGTCGCCTTCTTCTTGATTATCGGGTTAACGCAGGATCAGGTTTACCAAGGAACTTCCAGAACGTACCGCCGAGCAGGTCTTCCACGTCGCGGCGGATTTCTTCTTCCTCCAGACGCCAGCCGGCATCCAGCAAGTCGCTGTATTTATCGCACAGCACCTTCGCAATAATGCCTCGGGAATGATCCCATTTATACAGCAATTGATCGAGGATGCGGCAATCAGAATGCTGCGGAATGATGCTTCCGCCCAGCAGCTCCAGACGCATGCGTGTAATTTCTTCGATAAGGCTTGGGTTATTCAGGAACCACCAGCAGCCGAATACAAGCAGGTTGCGGTTTTTACGCGCCGTAACGGCAAGCTCGTGCTGATTTTCCCGTGACAGCATCGTTACGAGGAATTTCACGTCCTGGTATTTGCTGACGATGCGCTCAACGGCTCCGATATCGCTCTTGCCAAGACTGTCGCCTGCATCCTTAAGTGACGGATTGACTTTGCGCTTGACACCGATCATCATGGAGAACGGAATACCTGCTTCGCGGGCTACCGGTACGATACATTCGTCGATAATTTTGACGCGCACAGAATCTTCCGGATAAGCAAAATCGTTAGGCAGGGAAACGGCCATATAAAGCGGGTTCATGCGGCCGATCCAATCCTTCAGGAAACGGCGGATTTCCGCCAGCGTTTCGCCGGACAAATCCTGCTTCACCTCATAGCCTTGCTCTACCAGCTTGCTCCAGCTTGTATCCCACAAGTTCAACAGCGGATCGATGCGCAGCGCAGCAAGGAAACGGGAGTCGGTGCTGCCTCCTTCGGCCCATTTGGAACGCTCGTAAGCATCGAACGGATCGTTAGTCATCACGACCGTCTTGACTTTGGCCAGCTCAAGAATGCGGTCGATGTAGTCCGAAGCGCTGACCGAACGGAAATATTCGCGGTATGAATTCAGATCGCGGCTCGACAGATCGAAGCCAAGACGGTTCAATACCGTAACGACACCGCGGCAAGCCTCGCTGTATGGAGAGTGCTCGATGAACAGCGTTTGCCAGATCAGATCGGCCTGCTCCTGCTTGCTCATGGCCCAGAACGATTCATAGGACAGGTCGGTGCGGAAACGGAATGTTTCGGCAATGAGATAATGGTACGTAAGCAGCTCATCTACACCCCACAAAAGCAGGTCGCCGAACGATTCGGCAAATAAGTGCGTATGTATGTCGGTGACTTGAGTGTTTTTCACTGTTTCTTGTACGAAGGATAAGAGCTGCTCTTTACTTTGAATCGCCATGAATGAGGTAGCCTCCCGCAAAATAAGTTTATGTTAACGTGAACAATGATCTTATTATATCATTATTTTCGAAATAGGCATATACACATTCCAAGTGTTTTCGCCCGGCATACTTTATTAGGAGCTTTAAGGAAGTAAAATGTGTTTGTGGATTGGAGCCGACATGTATGAATAATAAAACGCCCCTCGTGATCATTCTCGTGCTCTTCATCTTGCTGGTCCTGCTGCTTATTGCCTTTTTGTAGACGCTTATGGATAAACGGTCTTGTGCCTTAGGAGCACAAGGCTGTTTTTATGAAAGTTGCGGTTTTCTGCGGCAATAAAAAGCCTTGCACATCACGCGAGGATATGCAAGGCTGGGGCTTCTAAAGCTCATTAGAAAATTAGAAGCCCTTGTATTGAGGCTCTTCATTTTCCAGCTGTTGTACGCGGCCGCTAATTTGATCCAC
Source organism: Paenibacillus sp. NPDC056579 (assembly GCF_042793215.1). Classification (NCBI taxonomy): domain Bacteria; kingdom Bacillati; phylum Bacillota; class Bacilli; order Caryophanales; family Paenibacillaceae; genus Paenibacillus; species Paenibacillus sp. NPDC056579. Next base: position 41,975 of record NZ_JBHTVD010000010.1, on the reverse strand, counting down.
AACGGATTGGGTCGTCTTAGCCGCTTGCTCAAACATTTGCTTTGCCTCTTGATTTTGCGTGCTTAGAGCAAAGGTTTCCAAGCTTGCTTGAGCGCTTTTCAACGAAGCAAGCGTTGTTTTTACGTTAGATGCAACTGTCATTGTTTTCACCTCCCTTACAAGTCCTATACTAATGTGTGCAGGGTCAAAACATATGATTACTGGAATAAGTTGGGGGCCAGCTGGAAAAAAGTGAACGGCTCGACCTTTTATAACGATCCCGCCGGTGGTAAATAATTTACTTGTGAAACATTTCGTTATCGGAAAGGAGAGGACGGAATGGACTGGCCTCATATAGTGCTCCGATCGCTCAGCGCTATCGCGATGCTCTATATATTGACGAGAATTTTAGGAAAAAAGCAAATTTCCCAGCTTACTTTTTTTGAGTATATTACCGGGATTACGCTGGGCGAGCTTGCAGGCTTCATTTCCACCGACGTTGAGGCTCATTACGCTCACGGCATCGCCGCGTTGCTTACCTGGTTTCTGGTGCCATTGACCATTGAACTGATTACATTAAAAAGCATTAAGCTTAGGCATCTGTTAGAGGGTAAAGGAACCGTGATGATTCAGGAAGGCAAGGTAATGGGAAAAAACCTGAAGAAGGAGCGGTACACCATTAACGAGCTGCTCGAGCAGCTGCGTACAAAAAATGTGTTCAACGTGGCCGATGTGGAATTTGCCGTTCTGGAGCCGAGCGGGGATTTAAGCGTGCTGCTGAAAAAAGAAAATCAGCCTCTCACAGCCAAGGACATCGGGCTTCAGGTCCGGCACGAGAAGGAGCCGCAAGCCGTTATTCTAGACGGTCGTATTATGAATGAATCGCTGGCGATCGCTGGCTTCAGCCGCGAATGGTTACATACCGAATTGGAGAAACTAGGGGTTACTTCCGACAATGTATTTTTAGGGCAGGTCGATTCATACGGTTCTTTATATGTCGATTTGTATGACGATAAGCTGCAGGTGCCGCAAAATAACGAGAGACAGCTGCTGATGGCGAATTTGAAAAAATGCGAGGCCGATCTGGTCTTGTACAGCCTGTCCACCGAGAGTAAAGAGGCCAGAGTCATGTACGAGAACGCCGCCGCCCAAATTCGGTCGGAAATAGAGAAGCTCGCACCAATGTTGAAAAGTTAACGGAAGGGATGGTCTCGATGGCTACAAAGGCAAAGCAAAAGCAAAAACTCACTTGGACACAGCAGGAATATCAAGCTTTGGCCAAGGCAAAGGAACCGCCAAGACCGGTTTTTAAAAATTGCGTTCGCGCATTTCTAGTCGGCGGGTTGATCTGTGTCATCGGACAAGCCTTTAGCGAGATGTTCATTCGCTATTTCGGATTTACGGAACGGACTGCGGGCAATCCTACCGTGGCCGTAATGATTTTTATTTCCGTCGTCCTTACTTGCTTTGGGGTGTACGACAAAATCGCGCAGTGGGCCGGTGCCGGCTCGGCCGTGCCTGTAACAGGATTTGCCAACTCGATGTGTTCTGCCGCCCTGGAGCACAAAAGCGAGGGCATTGTCCTCGGGGTAGGAGCCAATATGTTCAAGCTGGCGGGCTCCGTCATTGTATTCGGGACTGTCGCCGCTTTTGTCATCGGGATTATTCATCTTATCTTTGGGATGGGGAGGTAATCTGGCATGCTGCAGGGACATCAAAGCTGGATTTTTCGCGAAAAGCCGGTGATTCAGTCTACGGCGACCGTCGTAGGGCCGGATGAAAGCGAAGGGCCGCTGGTCAACGACTTTGATATTGTGCACGGTGATCTGACGCTGGGACAGGACAGCTGGGAGAAGGCGGAGCGGGCATTGATGGAGGAAGCGGGCAAGCTGGCGGTGGAGAATGCGGGCTTGACCAAAGAGCAAGTGCAGTTCTATGTCGGCGGCGACTTGATGAATCAAATCATAAGCAACACCTTCGCGGCAAGAACCTGGTCTATTCCTTACATCGGCATCTTCGGCGCCTGCTCGACGTCCATGGAAGGGCTCGCCCTGGCCTCGCTGATCATCGATTCCGGCTCCGCCAAATATGCGATGACCGGTACTTGCAGCCATAACTGCACCTCGGAGAAGCAGTTCCGCTATCCGACCGAATACGGCTCGCAGAAGCCGCCGACGGCCCAATATACCGTAACCGGAGCAGGAGCGGCCGTGCTGGCCCGCAAAGGGGACGGTCCCGTTGTTACCGGTGCGACGATAGGCAAAGTGACGGATATGGGGATCAAGGATCCTTTCAACATGGGAGCCGCCATGGCTCCGGCTGCCGTGGATACGATTCAAGCCCACTTCCGCGATTTCAAGCGGGAGCCCGGATATTACGATCTGATCGTCACCGGTGACTTAGCTAAGGTGGGATACGATATCGCCTGCGAGCTGTTCGAAAAGCATAAGGTGCCGATGAACCAAACGACCTATAAGGATTGCGGCATGATGGTCTATGATATTGAAAACCAAGCGGTCATGGCCGGAGGAAGCGGCTGCGGGTGCTCCGCCGTCGTGACGTACGGGCATATTATGAAAAAGCTTCGCAAAGGCGAGCTGAAGCGGGTGTTGGTTGTAGCGACCGGTGCGCTGCTGTCCCCGCTATCGTTTCAGCAGGGAGAGAATATCCCTTGTATCGCTCATGCCGTAGCAATAGAAAGCGGGGCGCAGTAAATTATGTTCATGCAGTTTGTATGGGCTTTTGTCATTGGAGGAGCTATTTGCGTCATTGGTCAGCTGCTGATGGACGTTGCGAAGCTGACGCCGGCTCACACGATGAGCACGCTCGTCGTAGCGGGTGCGGTGCTGGACGGAGTCGGTTTGTACGAGCCGTTCATCGATTTCGCTGGGGCTGGGGCTACGGTCCCGATTACGAGCTTCGGCAATTCGCTTGTTCATGGGGCGATGGCAGAGCTGAAGCAGAACGGAGCGATAGGGATCATTACGGGTATTTTCGAAGTGACGAGTGCCGGTATATCCGCCGCGATTATTTTCTCTTTCCTGGCTGCGCTAGTGTGTAGACCGAGAGGTTAAATTTGAAAAAATAAGCAACTTATCCAGGGTTACATGCGTAATAATAGTAAGAGCGCTCGCTTGACGCTTCAAGGATTTTTCCTTGGGGCGTTTTCTTTATTTCGGATGCTTGAAAGTGGTTCTGAAAGGAAGCAGGAGCGCGGAATGGAGGGACAAGCTGGCGAAAAGGTGCCAAAATGTGTAATTATACAAACAATTTTAGCATTATTGCATGTATACGGCTTTTTTTGAATCTTGTAAAATAGAATTAGGGCTTTTGCCGTATATCTATGTTCACCCACATATCATAAGGAGGATCAGGATCATGGAGCCTATCGTAAAAGAAGATATACAAATTGTTAAGCGCATACAAGCAAATTTGGAATCTTGCATCCTCGGCAAATCGGAAGAGATTATGCTGTTGCTGACAGCCATGCTGGCGGGAGGACACGTCCTGCTGGAAGATGTTCCCGGAACCGGGAAAACCGTATTGATCAAGTCATTGGCCAAGTCGATTCGAGGACAGTTTCGCCGGATCCAGTGCAATCCTGATTTACTCCCTACGGATATTACGGGAGTTTCCATATATCATCCCAAGGACGAAGTATTTATTTTCCGTCCAGGCCCTATTATGACACATATATTGCTTGCCGACGAAATTAACCGCGCTACGACCAAAACGCAATCCGCTCTGCTCGAAGCGATGGAAGAACGCCATATTACGGTGGACGGGGAGACGCATGAGCTTCCGCATCCATTCCTGCTGCTGGCGACGCAAAATCCGATCGATTTTGAAGGCACCTACATGCTTCCCGAGGCTCAGCTTGACCGTTTCATGATGAAATTCAGCCTTGGCTACCCGGATGAAGCGACCGAGACCAAGATGATCCTCTCCCAAAGCGTCGTGCATCCGATCGAGCTGCTGCAGCCTGTGGCGGATGTGGAGCAAATCGGCGCCATCCAGCAGCGCGTCAAGCAAGTGCATATGGACGATGCGGTGGCAGGGTATCTCGTTGCCATCACCCGCTTGACCCGCGAGCATCCGGCGATTTTCCTCGGAGCAAGTCCGCGCGCTACGCTGGCGCTTGTTCAGGCGGCCAAAGCTTACGCGCTGATCCAGGAGAGGGATTACGTCATCCCGGATGACATAAAGGTTCTTGCGCCGTTCGTCCTGGGCCACCGCATTCTGCTTCATGCTGAAGCGAGAATGGACGGGGCTACGGTACAGTCCGTGCTGCAATCGGTGTTCCAGCAGGTTAGAGTGCCTATCCGATTGGAGAAATGACTATGATGAGGGAAACTTTCGTGCAGAAATGGACCGAACGACAGCGGGCAAGCAAGCAATTTTGGGCTGTTCTGGCGAGCTTCCTCGGGAGTTTGTGCTTCCTCCTGTTTCAAGGCGGCAAGCTGGCATTGATGCTTTTTGTCATTATGAGCATTTTAAGTATATATTTGCTGCTCGGCCAATGGAGCGGCATCAAGCGCACCCAAGGGGCGCGTACGCTATATAATGTTGATCACGGCGGCACTTTGGAGGCCGGGAGCTCCCTAGGCATAGCGATTCAGCTGCAAATACCGGGCTTTTGGCCCATGCCCTATATTTTCGTGAAAGACCGGCTGTATCATAAGAACGGAAGCGAGCTCGTCTTCGAAGCGACTATCGTTCCCGATTGGCGCCGGAGAGGGGAGTGGGAGTACCGGACACCCGCTCTGAGAAGAGGCTCGTATTCGTTTGGTACGACCGAATGCGTGACGGAGGATATATTCGGCTTGTTCGAGCATAGCGGCTCGCTGGATTTGCCGCACAGCATTGTCGTTCTGCCGCAAACGATTCAAATCCGGGAGTGGCAGCAGTTCCATCAGATGATGAAAGGTACGAACCATCACTCGACCACGACGCGGGCGGTCCGTGAGACCACCCAAATCAACGGGGTTCGCGAATATATTTACGGCGACAGGCTATCCCGGATTCACTGGAACGCTACGGCGAAGACGGGAACGTGGAAGTCGAAGGAATTCGAACGGGAATCGCTTCCCAAAACGTATCTTGTGCTTGACCGGGAGCGGAAGGCTTACCCCGATCCGGAGCTGTTCGAGCTGGCGGTATCCGTAGCCGCTTCGTTGTTTCAGTACGGTCACAGCCGGGCGCTTGCGCTCGGATTGCTGTCCACCGGAGCCGATGACACCTATTTCGAGCCGAAGCTTGGCCAAAACCAGCAAAAGACGGTTCAGCAGCATTTTATCCAGGTAGAGCCCGACGGTGCATATTCGCTGCGGCAGGTGCTCCGCGAGAAGGTGCAGACTTTGGTTCCCGGCAGCTTTATCGCCATCATTTCTCCGATTCATGGCGAGCCGATGCTGCAAATTATTAGCTGGCTGAAGCAGCTGCAGCTGAACCCTTGCCACCTGTGGCTTTGCACGGACACGGACGCCAAGGAGCGCTGGATCAAGCAGCTGCGTTCCTCCGGCATTACCGGCTACGCGATATCGTCCCTGCATGAGCTGCCTGTCGTGTTGGGAGGTCGAAGCGGATGAGTACAGCCATTTCTACGGTACGGCGGGTGTTTTTGAGCAATTGGCCGCACCGCTTGAGCGTATTGCTGGTCGGTCTGTTCCTGCTTCAATTCGTGCTATGGTTTACGAAGGAAGATCATTTGTGGCTTCCGGAGACGGTTTTGATCGTTGAGCTTTGTTTACTTGCCACTTTTATCGTGGAGCATTTTCCAAGAGTTCATTGGCTTGCAAGATGCTTGCTCCAGCTGCTGCTGGTGGTTGTCATCAACGTGCAGGTGCTTGAGCATTTCGAGGCTATCGAGGAGATGGAGCTGAAGAGCTTCTTCTCATCCCAATTGTTTCTGAACTTATATCAATTAACGCCTTACCTGTGGTTCGGCCTGGCTGCATGGGCCGCATATTTAACCGTCATTTGGTGGGTTGAAGTCAAATGGCGCGTCTATGTGCTAATGATTGTCAGCGTAATCGCCATGTGCGTAAGGGATTCCTTTTCCAGCATTTATTTGTGGCCGCAAGTGGCCATGGCGGTCTGCTGCGGATTGTTTCTGCTCATCCTGAGCCATTTTCAGCAGCTGCGCAAAAACGATCCGACGGCCTGGAGCTATATGGCCGACTACCCGGCCTCCATTGCCGTTCCGGTCATCTCCTTGATTAGCCTCACGGTGCTAGTCGGCTCGTTCATGCCGGAGGTAGGTCCGCTTGTAACGGACCCGTATACCGCCTGGAGAACGTACCGTGGTGAAGCCGTGAATTTCACAACGGGCAAAGGCGTCGAGGTTGCGACGGCCGCCGGCGATACGTCGTCCGGTTACAGCCGCAGCGACGCGGCGCTAGGCAGCGGATTTCAGTTCGATTTCACACCGGTCATGACGGTGGATACGTCCCACCGCAGCTATTGGAGGGGCGAAACCCGCGCCCTTTATACCGGAAGAGGGTGGGACAGCTCGGAATCCGACCGGAGAGCGTCGCTATCCAGCGTAAGGCCGGATACGGTTCTGGCTGAGGACCAGCGCAGTGCCGGAAGCAAAATGAAGACCATCGAAGTGAAGCAGACGGTCAACATTTTGTCCGAAGATAAGTATCCCGTATTGTTCGGAGCTTACGATATCGAGAAAATTGTCGATATTAACGGCGAACGCGCCGGATTCGAGCCGCTGCGGTGGGCCGCTTCGCAGTCGGAGCTGCGTGTAAGTCCGCAGTCCAGTCTGCCTTATCCGAAGGCGTATACGCTCATATCGCAAATGCCGATCATCGATGAAGAAGGGCTGCGGACGGCTCCGGATGCAGTCAGTCGCGGGGACATGAACGAGTTTCTGCAGCTTCCAGAGCAATTGCCGGGCCGGGTTCGCCAGCTGGCGGCCGAGATCACCAAAAGCGCGGCCAATCCTTACGATAAGGCGAAAGCCATCGAGAAATATTTGCGCGAGAATTACCCTTACACGAACAAACCCGATTTAACGAAGGGACGGAGCCGCGATTTCGTAGACCGGTTCCTGTTTGAAATCAAGGAAGGATACTGCGACTACTATTCGTCCGCAATGGCGGTGTTGTCCAGATCCGTCGGCTTGCCGACGCGATGGGTCAAGGGCTATGCCTCCGGACAATCGGTGACGATGGATGAAATGTTCGGAATGTTCGGCGATCAGGAGCTGGTGGATCCGGATGCGGGCGGCGTCTACACGGTCCGCAACGCCGATGCCCATTCTTGGGTAGAGGTGTATTTCAGCGGCTGGGGCTGGGTGCCGTTCGAGCCTACTTCCGGCTTTGCATTGCCTCGTGCCGTACAAGTGGAGGAGCTGTCGCTGGAAACCTCGACCGTTCCTGAAGCAGCACCGGCCGTTCCGGAAGAAACGGGTATGGCGCGTCATGGTCGAACCGCAGCTATCGCTGCTGCGTTCGCTGTGGCTGCCGCGGCAGTAGCATTTGCCGTGTGGAAGCTTCAACTGATCGAGCTGCTTCAGGAGAAGCTGGAGCGCCGCCGCGCTTCGCTGCTGAAGCAGAAGGTCATTATCGAATGCGAGCGATTGCTCCGCATCTGCCGCCGCAACGGCTATACCCGCCACGAGCATGAGACGATGCGCGAGACGGTTCGCAGATGGTCGCAGGAGAGCAAATGGATGAGAGCCGATCTGGAGCACATATTAACCGTGTTCGAGAAGGCTAAGTACAGTAAAGAGGAAATAACCGAAGAAGACTGGCAAAGCACCGCTTCCATTGTGGAAAAGCTGCGTTCCCAGTTTTAAACGGGAAAGAGGTACACGTTATCGCCGTGTATCTCTTTTTTTCATGGTAATCCTGTATCCTGCGGGTGTGGTAAAAGATGTCGTTCATATAGCCATTTGGTTCTACAAATAATTTAGATAAGAAGGAAGTTCAAGCCTGAGAATGCGGAGGGACCTGAAACATGCCTGATTGGATACAGGTTGCAATAAGAACCTTGTTGGCGGTTGCCGTTTTATTCATGATGACCAAGCTCCTTGGGAAACGGCAAGTATCCCAGCTGTCGTTATTCGAGTACATCACCGGAATTACCATCGGCAGCTTGGCGGGCTACATATCGCTGGATATGGAAGCGGAGTGGCATCTTGGCGTAGTGGCGTTGCTCGTCTGGGTAGCGGTCTCTCTGTTAATCGAGTTTCTGCAGATCAAGAGCAAGCGGATGAGGGATTTTATTGACGGCACACCTACCATACTCATTAAGGATGGCAAGCTGCTCGAAGATAATTTGAAGAAAGAAAGGCTTACCACGGATGAGCTGTTAGGAGTCTTACGACAAAAAAACGTGTTTAGGGTCGCCGACGTCGAATTTGCGATCATGGAACCGAGCGGCGATGTGAATGTGCTTCTAACCCGCGAGAATCAGCCGTTGACGCCTAAGCATCTGGGTGTTAAGGTTGCCCCCGAGCAGGAGACGCAGACGGTCATTATGGACGGCAAAAGGCTGGACGAGCCGCTGGCTACGATCGGACTCAGTCCCGGATGGCTGCATACGGAGCTGGAGAAGATCGGGGTGACGGTCGAGAACGTCTTCTTAGGTCAGGTTGACTCCTACGGACAGCTCTATGTCGATTTGTACGACGATATGCTGCAGGTGGCCGCGCCGCAGCAAAAAGCGGCGCTGCTTGCAACTATGAAGAAATGTGAGGCGGATATCGAAATGTTCAGCTTGAGCACCGACAATCCGGAAGCGAAAAGCATGTACGAGCAATGCTCGAAACAGCTCGACGCGGTCATTCAGGAGCTCAAGCCGCTGTTGACCCGCTAGATCAGCCACTCAGATTGGAACTGCCATCTCTTTCGTTAAAGGGGTGGTTTTTTTGCGTAATACTGGAAATTTCTTGGACTTGCAGCATATATATATAGACATGCTGTAGTAGGAGCTGATTCGCTTTGATACCACTCCCCCGGAAAATAGCTGCGATCCTTATCGGGAGCCTGTTGATTTCCATAGGCATTAATTTTTATTTGATTCCGTTTATCGTCTTGGATGGAGGGGTCATCGGAATCGCTCTTATCATCAGCTATTTGTATGAACTGAAGGTAGGACTCGTGATGATATTGGCGAGTATTCCGATATTTCTGATCGCCTGGTTCCGGTACAGAGCTTTATTTTACAATAGCCTGCACGGCATGCTGGTCTCATCGTTTTTCGTTGATTTATTGGAACCGTACCAATATCATTTTCTATATTACATTGAGCTGTCACCTATCAGCAGCTCCATAATCGGCGGACTCTTTATCGGGAGCGGTATCGGGATTATGCTTCGGTATGAGACGAGCACGGGCGGAACCGATTTGCTGGCGGTCTTTATCTCAAGATGGATTCGTGTTAATGTAGGCGTCATCATTTTTGTTATCGACGGCATTATCATATCTCTCGGCGGGCTGCTGCTTTCTGCGGAAACGATGGTCTTGTCCCTGCTGACGATAACAGCCGGGGGGCTCGCCACGAGCCTGTTCACCTTGCATACCCGGCATTCTTAGGCCGTGCTTCCCTTAATGGCTGACATAGGTACAAACTCGCCGCGCATACATTCCTATTAAATGCAGCGTTTGGGAGTCTATGAACGGGGAGAAGGGATGCATGTGCAGATTAATGCGGTATTCGAGGGCGGCGGGGTAAAAGGAATCGCGCTGGCCGGTGCGGTGGGCGCGGCGGAGCGGAGAGGCCTGAAGTTTCACCAGGTTGCCGGAACCTCTTCCGGCGCGATCGTAGCCTCTTTGGTGGCGGCAGGCTATAATTCGGAAGAAATGAAACGATTGATCATGGCTGCGCCTTTCAGTTCGTTCCTGAAACGGGCTCCGATCTTCAATACAAAAATCATCGGGCCGGTCACCCGGCTGTTTCTCAAGAAGGGACTCTATTCGGGAGAGGCGTTGGAGCACTGGATTCACCAGCTGCTGCTGGCCAAAGGAATAAGGACGTTCGGCGACCTCAAATTCAATCAGCTTCGGATTATTGCATCGGATATATCGGACCGCAAATTGCTTGTTCTGCCGGAAGATATCGCCCAATACGGCATCGATCCCAAACAGCTGCTCGTATCCAAGGCCGTTCGGATGAGCACCAGCATCCCTTATTTTTTCGATCCCGTGATTGTACGTAAAGCTGCAAGCAAGAAGCTCCCGAAGCAGTCCTTCGCCGATCAATTCGCTTATATCGTGGACGGCGGCTTGTTAAGCAACTTCCCGCTTTGGGTATTTGACCAGGAAAACAGCCCGAATTTCGAAGTGGAGCAAATGGTTCCCACGATCGGGTTCCAGCTGGTAGGGAGAGGTTCCGGACAGCCGAATACCATTGCAGGTCCCGTTTCTATGCTGAAGGCGCTGTTCTCTACAATGATGGATGCGCACGACGAGCGGTATATCGAAGACGCCAATCGGTTCAGAACGATCAAAATTCCAACGCTGGGCGTCAGCGTGACGGATTTTGACATCTCCAACGAGAAGAGCAAGGAGCTGTACGAGGCAGGTTCCTTGGCCGGAGAGCATTTCTTCAATAAATGGAAAATGGCCGATTACAAGCAGGGCTACATGGAGCACGTGCTGCGTAAAAAGAAGTGAAGCGCAAAAAAAAACGGCGAGCAATCGCCGTTTTAATGATATTTGGGAGGCTCGTCAGCATTCCCTTTATTTCCGTCTATAACGCGGAAGGTTGCGTTTCGTGTTCGTTTTTCTTTGGTTCTGCCGCCGCTGCCTTTAGCTGTAAAAGTAGGTTTGCGCCAACGGTTGGGCGGAAATTTGTACAGCAGGAAGATGATGCCGAATACAATGATCGGAATAATCAGCTTCAGCGCAACGGAAGCGACTCCGATCAGCGCTAGCCCCAATATGATATAGGTGGCAATGGAATACCGGTTCTTCATCGCTGCTTCCCCCTTTAATCCATATTATGCTCTTGCTTTATCGTCTAATTCCCTCATACGGTTAAATGAAGCAATCGATACTTCAACTTGCGAATCGTCGGGCTGCTTGGTCGTCAGCATTTGCAGCCAAAGCCCGGGATAACCGAGATAGCGGAGCACGGGAACTTCGCGAAGGCTGTTGGTGAAGCGCAGCACCTCATAGGACACCCCGATAACTACCGGCAATAAAATCAAACGCTGCACGATGCGCTCGATGAAGGAATCATATTGGAAGAAGGAGTAAATGATTACTCCTACAAGAACCGTAAACACGATAAAACTGCTGCCGCAGCGGTAATGGAGCGTGCTGAACTTTTGTACGTTCTCGACGGTCAGCTCAACTCCGGCTTCATATGCGCTGATCACTTTGTGCTCGGCCCCGTGATACTGGAACAGACGCTTGATCATGGGTGTCAAGGAGATGAAATAAATGTAGCCGACAAGCAAGATGATCTTGATCAGGCCTTCCACCAGATTGTGTCCGATCTGATTCTCAAACATATTGGAGAACAACAGCTGTTCAATAGCCGTCGGTACCAGCGTGAAGACGAACTTGCCGAACAGGAAGGACAAGACCCCTACGACCGCTACTCCCAAAATCATGGACAGGCGTCCCGACGCGCTTTCCTTCTTCTCTTCCTTCGGGGTTCCGTCGTCCTCCTCCTCAGCGAAGGCTTCCGCCGAAAAGTTAAGATGCTGCGCGCCTTTGGCGCTTGCTTCTACAATACCGACAATGCCCCGGATAAAAGGGATTTTCTTCAAGGGCCGTACCCAGCCGATTTCGGTCTTGGGCACTTCGAGAAAATCGATGGAATTATCTTTACGGCGAACGGCCGTTACGTTAGTAGTCTGGCCTCCGAACATGACTCCTTCGATTACGGCTTGACCGCCGTAAATAGCGCATGGCTTATCATTTTGCGACAACGATTGCACCTTCTTTTGCTAAGATGAGAAACGCGTCTTACCGACGCATTTCAGATAATGTGAGATGTTATATATCGGGTTCACCTATTATTGTATCGGATTCAAAGGGAGAATGCTACCGTTTAGGGTACAAATATTTGTATATACTAACGGTATTCAGCGCAAATGTTCGTACGTTTGCCACGGGTATTGTGCCGTAATATAACGAATGAGGAGGAGTCCGCAATGCAAGCCGAACATAACAAAAAGCCCCGCACGAATCGATGGAATTTTTCCTTATATATCGGCTTTTATGCCGGGGTCATATGGGGAGCTGTGAAAATGCTGGAGCATTATTTGCATTTTACGTCCCTGCCGCCCGGATTTTTGGTGGAGCCCTTCTTTCTCAAGTCGTTCTTGCTCAGCGCTCAAGGCTATATCGTAGGCTGGATTTTCTTTATTCTCTTCTCGATTCTGGCTGCGCTGCTGTATGTCGCGATGCTGCCTAAGGCCATCGGCCCATGGCCCGGGATTGCTTATGGAGCCGCCTGGTGGGCGCTCATTTTCCTGCTGGTCGGACCGATTACGGGAATGATGAACTGGATCGCGTATCTTGATTGGAACACGATCATTACCGATTGCTGCCTGTTTCTGGTGTGGGGATTGTTTATCGGCTACAGCATCTCGATGGAATTTAACGACGAGAGCAAGCGGGAGCCGTTCCCCAATGCAAGGAGAAGGCCTCAGCCGGAATAGGGCGGGTTGGGCGAATTGATGCAAAAAACAGTTCTCAAACGGAAGAAAGTTATGGTAAAATAGTCGGGTGTGAATTTAGCCTATGCAAAGAAACACCGATGGAGGGACCGGTTTGAAAAAAATATTGGTTTTAAACGGTCCGAATTTGAACATGCTGGGTGTGCGAGAGCCCGGCGTATACGGCACTTTGTCGCTGCAGGCTATTGAACAGCGTTTGCGTAAGCTGGCTGACGAGCTGTCCGTGGATTTGGAATGCTTCCAGTCCAATCATGAGGGAGCGCTGATCGACAAGATTCATGAAGCCTACTCGAAGGTTGACGGCATTATCATGAATCCGGGAGCGTTCACCCATTACAGCTACGCCATTCGCGATGCTATCAGCACCGTTCAGATTCCGACTATTGAAGTGCATATATCGAACATTCATAAAAGGGAAGCGTTTCGTCACGTGTCGGTAATCGCCCCTGTCGCTCTCGGGCAAATCGCAGGACTCGGCGCGGAAGGCTACGAGCTGGGTTTGCGTGCCATAGTAAGCCATCTCAATAGTTTGGAGGGATGACCATGCAGCAAGCGAGATTGGAACGTCTTCGCACGGTTATGCAAGGGCAGCAACTGAAGGCATTGTTGATTACCAATGCGACGAACCGACTGTATATGACGGGCTTTACAGGATCTTCCGGCGTCGTTCTCGTTACGGAAGGCAAGGCGTATCTTTTGACCGACTTCCGCTATATGACGCAAGCGCCTGCGCAAGCGATAGGCTATGAGGTTGTGGAGCACGCTCCTAATCCAATGGAAACCGTTAAGGATTTGCTTGTGAAGAACGGCATTGCCAAGCTTGGATTCGAGCAAAGCGATATGACCTACGGTGCGTATCAAGCTTCAGCCAAATCGTTGGCCGGCATCGAAATGACGGCTACCGAAGGATTGGTCGAGCAGCTTCGGATGATCAAGGATGAGTCCGAAATTGCCGTCATGCAGGAAGCATGTGACTTGGCTGACCGCACGTTTACTCATATTTTGAACTTTCTGAAGCCCGGAGCCATGGAATCGGACATTGCGCTTGAAATCGAGATGTTCGTCCGCAAGAACGGCGCGGCTTCGACCTCATTCGAAACGATCGTCGCCTCCGGCGAGCGTTCCGCACTGCCTCACGGCAAAGCCAGCGATAGAATTCTCCAAACCGACGAATTTGTCAAACTGGATTACGGCGCTTATTATAAAAGATACTGCTCCGATATTACCCGTACGGTTGTATTGGGCAAACCGGCGGATAAACACAAAGAGATTTACAACATCGTTCTGGAAGCGCAGCTGGAAGCATTGGACAAGATCCGTCCCGGCATGACAGGCAAAGAAGCGGACGGCATCGCCCGAAGCGTCATTGCGCGTTATGGGTATGGAGACCATTTCGGTCACGGTACCGGCCATGGTCTTGGAATGGAAATCCATGAAGCGCCGCGGCTATCCAGGACGGGAGACACGGTTTTAACACCCGGCATGACTGTGACGGTGGAACCGGGCATTTATTTGCCGGGCTTCGGCGGGGTTCGCATCGAAGACGATATCGTCATTACAGAAACCGGAATTAAAATATTGACGCATTCAAGCAAAGACTTGATTGTGCTTGATTAACATTACAACCTGGCGGACGCACGGTCATGGAGGATTAATCCGGCCGGCGGTCTGCTCACATTTTTAGGGAGGTTTATCTCAGTGGTATCAGTAAACGATTTTAAAACAGGCTTGACGATCGAAGTTGAAGGCGATTTGTTCACCGTAATTGACTTTCAACACGTAAAACCGGGCAAAGGCGCTGCATTCGTGCGCTCCAAGCTGAAAAACCTGCGCAACGGCAACACCGTAGAGCGCACATTCCGTGCCGGCGAGAACGTTGGCCGCGCTCATATCGAGAACCGCGAAATGCAATACTTGTACGCTAGCGGCACAGAGCACACGTTCATGGATACAGAAACGTATGACCAGTTCAGCCTGCCGGCTAAACAGCTGGAATGGGAATTGAACTTCCTGAAAGAAAACATGATGATCCACATCATGAGCTACCAAGGCGAAATTTTGGGTATCAACCTGCCTAACAGCATTGAGCTGAAGGTCGTTGAAACCGAGCCTGGCATTAAGGGCAACACGGCTACAGGAGCAACGAAAAGCGCCAAATTGGAAACAGGCTTGAACGTTCAAGTTCCTCTGTTTATCAACGAAGGCGACGTTCTTCTGATCGACTGCCGCGACGGTAAGTACATCTCCCGCGCGTAGTCGTTATCCACAGGTATAACAGACACACCTCCTCCGGGATTCATCTCTCGGCCGGGGGGTGTTTTTTTGTTGAAAAGAAGCTGTAATAGACATGAAAATGTCCGTTTACAAACCGGAAATGTCAGTGATATATTTGGGAAATAAAGTTAAGAAAGGTAAATGTCACAAGGATGATAACGACCCTATACTTAACCCGGCACGGAGAAACGGAATGGAATGTGGAGAAGCGGCTGCAGGGCCATAAAGATTCCTCGCTGACGCCCCGCGGCGTGCTGCAGGCTGCCTGGCTGGGCGAGATGCTGTATCCGGTTTCTTTTCACTGCATTTACTCAAGTTCGAGCGAAAGAGCCAGAAGAACGGCGGAAATCATCCGCGGCAAAAAGACCGCACCGGTCCTAATCTGCGATCAGCTAAGGGAAATTCATATGGGCGACTGGGAAGGAATGACGGGAAGCCGTATCCAAGACCGGGTCCCGGACGAATATTACTCGTTCTGGAACACGCCTCATCTCTACCAACCTACTAATGGGGGAGAGACTTTTTTTGAGCTGTATGATAGAGTGGTTCCGTGGCTCAACGGAAAGCTCTCGGAGCATCAGGGCCAGTGTCTCTTAATCGTCACTCATGCGATAACATTAAAGCTGATCATGGGTTGTTTGCAGAGCCGTCCGCTGAACGAGCTATGGGCGCCTCCCTTGCTGCCTCCCGCCTCGTTGTGCAAGGTCGTCATTGAGGACGGGGATGTAAAGGTGATGCTGTACGGAGACACTTCCCATTTCCGTGAGATCAAAATGTGAGCGGCCGCGTCAGCTGCCGTCAAGCCTATGAAGATTAAACCTAGACGCCACCAGGTTAATAGTAAGAAAAGGTGCTGATTCTGATTTTGAAATCCCTGCTTCGTTCCAAGCTGCTGACCAGAATAGCCTGGGCTATTTTCCTATCGTACGGCGTTTTTATGGTTTATTTGCTGTTTTTCGGGTTTTCCCGATCGTCGCGGACCGAGCGCATGTATAATCTGGTGCCCTTTAAGACGATATGGAGCTATATCGATCATTTCCGTTACTTTAATTTCGATATTTGGATCATTAATTTGTTCGGGAATGTCGCCGCATTTATCCCTTTCGGTTTTTTGATTCCGTGGCTTTTCCCATTTTATGCCCGCTTGTCCGCTATTGTGAAGCTGTTTGTCGCAGCGCTGCTGGTAGTGGAATCGATGCAATTCATATTTAAAGTTGGCAGCTTCGACATCGACGATATTCTGTTGAATGTACTCGGAGGACTCTTGGGATTTGCGCTCTACGTTGGAATGATCGGATGTAAGACGGGCAGCAGCCGCATACACTGATACAACAACAAGACGCGAGGTGACGCGGATGGAAATCGTTTTTGTTCGACATGGTGAAGGAGAGCACACGTTGTCAATCCCCCACAGCTATCATGTGGCGGATCCCGGTTTGACCGAATTAGGGATGGAGCAGGCGGGAAGGCTGCGAGAGGAGCTGCCGCTCTCGGAGAACGATGCCGTTATCGTAAGTCCGACACGCCGGACTCTTCAGACGGCGCAAATCTGGTGCGAAGGCTCCAATGCCATCCGTTTCGTGCATCCAACGATCGGTCCCCGTCAAAATCCGCTGAGGTACGATTTTACAACCCTGCGCTGTGACGAGACAATGGAGCTGAGACGGATTGCCGAGCTGTACAGCGAGTTTTTAACGCCGGCCGATGTGCCGGATTATATATGGATCCAAGGGATCAATACGGTGCCAGTCCTGCTGTTCGAGAAGTTCGCGGGACAATTCCTGGCTTGGATTCGGCAGCTGGGAAAACATAAGGTGTACATAGTGACTCACGACGGCACGATTGCCTCGTATTTGCAATATTTGAACGGGTCGGGGCAATCCCGTCACCCTGTGCCAGGAGAAGCGGGATGGATCCCTTTGTCGGTATAATCCGACAATTTTCTACTTCTACGTTGGGTCCTCTTATGGTATAATGATACATTGTTATGCAAAAGTTTCGGTAGGGAGTGAACAGCTTTGTCTCTTATTGTGATGAAATTCGGCGGCAGTTCCGTTGGTGACGCGGAGCGGATGAAACGCGTGGCCAATCGTGTAGTAGAGAGACAGCGGGAAGGCAACCGATGCGTTGTTGTCGTTTCTGCGATGGGTGATACAACGGACGACTTGATTGACTTGTCCAAGCAAATATGCACGGTGACGCCTCCTGCACGGGAAATGGATATGCTGCTGACTACCGGGGAGCAGGTTTCGGTAGCGCTGCTTTCTATGGCTATCCAAAGCCTCGGCCAACCGGCGGTATCGTTCACCGGCTGGCAAGCGGGAATGTACACGGAAGCCGTTCACGGCAAAGCTAGAATTACGGATATTCAGCCTGAGCGCGTATTGAAGGCGCTGGAGCAAGGGAACGTAGTTATTGTTGCCGGGTTCCAAGGCATGACGACGGATGGGGAAATCACCACGTTGGGCCGCGGCGGATCCGATACGACAGCCGTTGCTTTGGCAGCTGCCATTCAGGCGGACGTATGTGAAATTTTCACGGACGTTGACGGGATTTATTCGACCGACCCGCGTGTGGTCAAATGCGCGCGCAAGCTTCCTGAAATTACGTACGACGAAATGCTGGAGCTTGCCAATCTGGGTGCGGCCGTACTGCATCCGAGAGCCGTTGAGTATGCCAAAAATTACAATGTGCCGCTGGTCGTGAGATCCAGCTTTAACCATAATGCAGGTACGAATGTGAAGGAGGAAGCAGCGATGGAGCAAGGAATCGTTGTTCGCGGAATTGCAAGCGATAAGAATGTAGCAAGAATCAGTATTCTTGGAGTGGAAGAAAAGCCGGGGCAGCTGGCGAAGGTATTCACCGCTCTGGCGAATGAGCAAATCGATGTTGATATTATCGTGCAAAGCGGCGTGATGAACGGAGCGGCAGACTTCTCCTTCACCGTAGCTTTGACGGATAAGGATAAAGCTCTTGAGGTCATTCAATCGATCCGCTCCGAAGTAGGCTTCCGCGAGGTGTCTTCCCAGGAAAACCTGGTTAAAGTATCCATCGTAGGAGCGGGCATGGTAAGCACTCCAGGCGTCGCTGCCAAGATGTTCGAAGTGATCTCCAACCTTGGTCTTAGCATCAACATGGTCAGCACTTCGGAAATTAAAACCTCCTGCGTGATCGACAACAGCCGTCTGAACGAAGTGATCCAGGCTCTTCATACGGCATACGGCTTGGACACCGATCAGCAAGCCTTTGTCGGCGGTCCTGCCGATAGACGCTAACCGGTAACCGGGATTATTTGATTTTATCCGCAATCAGCGTAAACAGCTTGAATAAAAATGCGGTAATTCCTGCGGCCATCAGCGGGCCGACAGGAATCCCTTTCAAGAAGATAATGCCAAAGATCGAACCGATAACAAGGCCCACAATTAATTGTGGGTCTATTTTTAATAGCTCAAGGCCTTTACCGTTCATATACGTAGCTATCGCACCGCCTAGGAGCGCCAATATCCCGGGCCAAGTCGTGAACATGCTGGTAACGTCTTTAAAGGAAATTCGTTCGCTGGCGAACGGAACCAGAACCCCCATAGTCAGGAACAAGAGGCCGAGCTCAAGTCCGCGGCGTTCGATTGTAGGCAAAAACCGGTCCAGGTGGATCAGCTTCACGATAAGCAGGACACAAGCTGCGGTGGTAATGATGTGGGAGCGGCCAATCAGTCCAATAATAATGAGTACTACCAGCAAAATGTCACCGTTCATCGTAAGACCCCTTGTCTCATGGATTTCTCTCTAATTGTATGAGAAGGAGCTAGATTTAGAACTACTTGTCTTAGGGCTAGGAGAGCTGAGTCACGGCGGAAGAGACCAGCTTGCCGTCACGGATGACAGGCACGATAGGGATCAGGTTCATACGAGAGCAGTAAACGACGTCGTCTTGGTACCCGATCTTGCTTAATCTTTTGCCGTTAGAGCAGTTGAGCAGGGCCTTGGTCATGTCGGATTGAACATATCGGAACGCGTGCAGCATGCTGAGGCCGAAGTCATTGATGTTGATCTCCTGGGCAGTCGGATCAAGCAGCTGTTGAAGCTCTTCTATTAACAGGCCTGCGCATAATCCGTCCTCCAACGAATATTCATCCTGTGTGCCGGAACAGACAATGACAATATCCTTCTTGGAAGCGGCGGCTTCCATGGCGCACGCTTTACCGTTGAGCAGCGAGGCGGCAATAATCGTGCTGGCTTTGCTGGCTTTCTGGATGGCCCTGGTGCCGTTAGTCGTTGTTATGACAAGCGTTTTACCGGCAATATGGTCATCCATATATTCGAAAGGAGAGTTGCCGAGATCGAAGCCGGGAATTTTTTTGCAATAACGTTCTCCGCCCAACACGAACCCGGGCTGCTGCAATTGCTTGGCCTGCAGTACGGTTTCGACAGGATATACAGCCTGGCACCCGTGGGCCAAAGCCGTCAGCATCGTACTTGTCGCGCGAAGAACGTCGATGACAAGAACCGTCTTATTGATAAGCTCATCCGAACGCGCATCGTTGACGCTGGGTACTACGGTAATATCCACACTTTATGTCCTCCTAAGAGTTTTTGCGTCAGCAAAAACTGACGTCGAAAGCATAGGCTTCCTCAAATCTCCCAATTGCCGATATCTTCGGCTTCCTTCCCGAGATGCAGCGTATCCGAGCGCAATCCGCGACGCAAAGCTTCCAAAGAAATCATATCCGCAGGCGCAATATTTCCCAGATGAATGTCGGAGCCGAGTGTATTGATCAGATGAACCTGCTGATCTTTGTTAGGAGCTTCCCACAAGAGCAGATGTTTGCTTGGTACCTGGTCCAGCACTTGAGCTATTTCCGCGTCTTTACAGCCCCCGTTCTCATCGTAAATACCGACGCCCTTGCCTGATTCCCGCCCTTCAATGGTAATGAGGCTCGCTCCCATCTCCGCGTCGATTATGACGGTTTCAATAAGCTGTTCGACCTCAATGGAAGATCCCCAGCATTTTTTGCCGTATTCCGTTATTACCGTGAGTCCTTCGTCGACCGCTCTGCGAATCAGCTCGCTGCGCAAGGTCCGTTCTATCTCGATGGTGCCGTCCGATATTTCCAGCGCGTTAAATCCGAGAAAGCTTACCATATCGAAGAAGGAGTCGACCGCTCCTTGCATGATGGCAACCTCTAGGAACGTGCCTCCAGGATAGATCGAAATGTTATGCTCCTTGGCCATTTCGATTTTTTTTCTAAGCAGCTGTGTTGTATAGAGCGGAGACGTACCAAAGCCGAATTTCAGCATATCCACATAATCGCCGGCGGTTTGCAGCAAATCCTCAAGCGCATGAATCCCCATGCCTTTATCAATGACCATCGTCTTGCCGAGTGTTCTCGGTTTATCCGTACGCTTTCCCGTCGGATCGCTAAGCAGGGGATGCCACTTGACGTGTGACGTAACCTCCATGTCCTATCGCCTCGCTGTCAACATTTTGTTTGAATTTCTGAAAACATCATATGCAGATGGAAATAGGGGTGTGCCCATGAAGCCTAAAATGAGACAAGCATGCATAGATTGATAGAGAGACGGGGGAGAGCTCCCGAGAAAACTGGATTCAAGGAGCGGTGGAAGAGAATGTTAAACAAGATCGTATTAAGCATGGCGTCTTTACGGATATTTTCCGGCTGTCTGGAGATTATAGCGGCGCTCATTATGCTCAGGCTAAACCAGATCGACAAGGCGCTGATGGTCAACACCGGACTGGCAATGGTAGGTCCGCTCGTTCTGTTGACAACGACGACACTCGGATTGGTCGGTTTGGCTGACAAGCTATCATTTGGAAAAATGATCTGGGTGCTAGTAGGAGTCAGCTGCATCTTTATAGGGATTTTGAAAAAGTAAATGGTCATAATCCAATAGTCCAAGCATACATATGAGTATGAAAGATGGACAGCTTGGGGGGATGAATCACGATGCAATCACTTCTCCGGCTTTTTTCTGTCCCCTTGCGGCAAAGACTAGCAACTCTACCAAACGAGGTCATTGCGCAAATACAAGAAATCAGGGTTCGCGAAGGGCGGCCGCTCGAGATTGTATGGGGGCAGCGATACAGTTTTATAGCCCAAGCCTCCGGACTCTGTGACGATCCTGACGATGCGTACCGCCCAACCCGCGACGATTGCTCGACACTATTGGAAATGCTCACTCAGCATTCGCTGTACACATTCGATGAAGAGCTAAGGCGCGGTTACATCACGGTCAAAGGCGGGCATCGGATCGGACTTGCCGGCAGAGCGGTACTGGAGCAGGGAAAGATCAAGCATCTGAAAGAAATCAGCAGCTTCAACATCCGGATTGCGAGCGAGCGGAAAGGGACGGGAGCCCGGGTGCTTCCGTACTTGGTCGATCAGCAGTCGGGTGGATTGCACCACACGCTCGTCGTATCGCCGCCTCAGTTCGGCAAGACCACGCTCATTCGCGATTTGGCGCGGCTAATCAGCACCGGATCTGCCGACAGGACGAACCGATGGTTAAGCCGGGGCTACAAGGTTGGCATCGTCGACGAACGATCCGAGATAGCCGCTTGCGAGAAGGGGGTGCCGACCTTCGATCTGGGGCCCCGTACCGATGTGCTGGATGCCTGTCCGAAAGCCGAAGGAATGATGATGATGATCCGCTCCATGTCGCCGGAGGTTCTGGTTGTGGACGAGATAGGAAGGCCTGAGGACGCGGAAGCGATTCATGAAGCGCTGCATGCGGGAATCCGGGTTATGGCTACCGCTCACGGCTATGATCTCGACGATGTTCGCCGGCGTCCCGTCATGAAGCAGCTGCTGAACGAGGAAGTGTTCTCCAGAGTCGTTGTCCTGGGCAACCAAGAGGGGGTTGGGACGCTTCAAGGGGTTTTTGATGCGAAGGGTCAGCTAGTGCACGGCGTACAGCAAATCGGCAGCAGAAAGCCATCCTCACCAACGGCGTCAGGAATGCATGCCGATTCGCCTCTAAACCGTAATCCGGGCGTTTCCCTGGATTGGACCGCGAGTCTCGGGTCCTTGCCTGTCGGCGGTGGAAGTGAGAGAAAGGGGAGGATCTGATGTTGAAGCTGATCGGAGCGATGATGATCTTGCTCTCCGCCACCTTGTTCGGCTTCTACCAGGCGCAGCAGTACTCCAGGAGACCGAAGCAAATCGCGGATCTGATCCGCTCGATGCAAAGGCTGGAGACGGAAATCGTCTACGGCTACACCCCGCTCAAGGAAGCGCTGGAGAAGGTCGCCAAAGCTTGCGCCCAGCCGGTAAACGCCATCTTCCGTTATTCGGCAGAGGCGCTAGATCAGTCGGATGCCCGATCCGTACAGAGCATCTGGCATCAAGCGGTCGACGAGCATTGGAAGCATACCTCGCTAAAAGCCGGGGAACAGGACATCATCCGACAGTTAGGCTTCACGCTCGGCTTGTCGGACAGCACGGATCAGGTAAAGTACCTCCGGTTGGCGATACAGCAGCTGCAAGGCGAGCTGGAAGGGGCTCAGGAGGAACGCAAACGGTATGAGAGCATGTGGAGAAGCTTGGGCTTGTTGATGGGAGCGCTGATAGTCATTCTGATGTATTGAAGGGACACGATGCTGAACGGTTGAGCAAGCTAATTGAACTACAAGCCATGCCAAGGGGATGAATGAAGTCGCAGGGATGTTTCAGGTCAGAGGTGAGGGGTGCCAGGAATGAACGTAGATGTAAACGCGATATTTCAGATTGCCGGAATCGGAATTATTATCGCGATGATTCATACCGTGCTCAAGCAAATGGGAAAAGAGGATATGGCTCATTGGGTAACGGTCATCGGTTTTGTAGTCGTTTTGTTCATGGTAGTCAGCCTTCTTGACAATCTTTTCAAGGAAATCAAGACGATTTTCTTATTCCAGTAGGTGCAGGTGAAGCAATGTGGAGATTGTGCAAATCGTGGGACTGGGCTTAATCGCCACCATACTGGTTCTGATCATCAAAGAGCAAAAGCCGATGTTCGCCTTCCTGCTTACCGCTTTTACCGGGATCGTGATCTTCCTCTTTCTGATCGGCAAGATCGCCTCCGTCATTGAAATGCTGGAGGAGCTCGCGAATGATGCGAACATCAACATGATTTTTCTAAAAACGATACTGAAAATTATCGGCATCGCCTACATCGCCGAATTCGGAGCGCAAATCGTCCGAGACGCGGGGCAGGAATCGATAGCTTCGAAGATTGAGCTTTCCGGCAAAATTTTAATTATGGTCATGGCCATACCGATCGTCTCCGTCATAATCGAAACGGTAGTAAAGCTGCTGCCCGCCTAAAGTTACAGTGCCAGGAGTTGAAGCAGATGATGCGGCAAAAAGGGACATACACTCTAACATGGCGGCATCGCCGCCGCTTCTACCAGACGATCGCGTGCTTGCTGATCTGGATCGGTATCGTCTTAGCTGCCGACTTATCCGGCTTGGTTCACGCAGAGGCGACCACTCCGGTCGAGCAGATCATCAAGGAGCAGGCGGAGCGGTTGAATACGGATCAGGTGGAGCAATACTGGAACCAGCTGATGAAGAAATACGGAGGGTACTTTCCCGACGGCAAAACGCCTTCGTTCATGGATTTGCTCACGGGAGCCAAGCAGTTCAGTGTAGGGACGATTTTTTCCGGAGTGCTCCGCTATTTGTTCCACGAGCTGCTGTATAACGGCAAATTACTGGCCTCCATCGTCATATTGACCATTTTCAGCATGCTGCTGGAAACGCTGCAAAGCTCATTTGAAAAAAATACGGTAAGTAAAGTCGCTTACGCTATCACCTTCATGGTGCTCATGATAATGGCTATCAACAGCTTCAGCGTTGCCATAGGCTATGCAAAGGCAGCGATAACGGACATGATTCACTTCATGGTGGCGGTTATTCCGCTGCTGCTAACTCTGCTGGCGTCGATGGGAAACGTCGTCTCGGTGTCCGTCATGCATCCGTTGATCGTGTTTATGATTCATGCCGTTGGAACCGCCATTTATCTGATCGTCTTCCCGCTGTTGTTCTTCTCGGCGGTGCTGCACATCGTAAGCTCGCTGACGGACAAATACAAGGTGACTCAGCTGGCGAATCTGTTAAGAAATGTAAGCGTCGGGTGTCTCGGCGTATTCGTAACGGTATTTCTCGGGGTCATTTCCGTAAGAGGCGCAACCTCCGCGGTAGCCGACGGGGTCACGATTCGGACGGCCAAATATATCGCAGGCAACTTCGTTCCGGTTGTAGGGCGGATGTTCTCCGACGCTTCGGAAACGGTGATCGGGGCATCGCTGCTCGTGAAGAACGCGGTTGGATTGGCCGGCGTCGTAGTGATTTTGATCCTTTGCGCATTTCCGGCTTTGAAAATAATGGCTCTGGCCTTGATATACAACTTGTGTGCGGCGGTACTTCAGCCGCTCGGGGACAACCCGATGATCGCCTGCCTAGAAACGATCGGCAAAAGCCTGATCTACGTATTTGCGGCTTTGGCCGTAGTAGGACTGATGTTTTTTCTGGCAATTACCATATTAATAACGGCAGGCAACATATCCGTCATGATGCGCTAGCTGAGGGAGAGGAGAGGAGCGCTTGGAATGGTTAGGAAATTGGCTGAAATCCATCGTACTCGTCATTTTGCTTGCCACATTCGTGGACATCCTGCTGCCCAGCCAAACGATGCAGCGGTACGTCAAAACGGTGCTGAGCCTGTTCATCCTGTTAACGCTGCTATCGCCGCTGCTGTCGATTTTCCAAAAGCAGATCTCCCTCGAGCAATTGCTGAGCAATGCGATGTTTACCAAAAGCGGAGCGCTGTTCGCTTCAAGCTCGAAGCAAGGAGAAGCGGAGCAGATGCAATCGCTCGGGAGTATTCAGCAGCAGGGGGAGCAGCTTAAAACAGCACAAGAGCAGCAATCCCAGCGGATGATGCAGCAGCAGATCGAGGGCTTGATGAAGAAAGGCATCGAACAAGCCGGACCCGGCTCCGTCAAGGTGCAAAGCGTCAAGGTGGAGACCGGAAAAGACAGCAAGGGGCAAGTGCAGATCGTACAGGTCC
Source organism: Paenibacillus sp. NPDC056579 (assembly GCF_042793215.1). Taxonomy (NCBI): domain Bacteria; kingdom Bacillati; phylum Bacillota; class Bacilli; order Caryophanales; family Paenibacillaceae; genus Paenibacillus; species Paenibacillus sp. NPDC056579. Next base: position 17,005 of record NZ_JBHTVD010000010.1, on the reverse strand, counting down.
ATGTGCAGGTCGCTCCAGGCTCAACAGAAAGCAAGGGAGAGAGCAATTCGGGACGCGAGCCGATGAAGCCTGTGTACATAGAGCCGGTAACGATCGGCATCGGCCAGCAATCGAAACCGGCTGCTCAAGAAGCGCCGGATAACGGTGGGCAGGCTGGAGGCTACGAGCAGGAGAGAACGCAAATCCGAATGAGCCTGAGCAAAGAATGGCAAATTCCGATGGACCGAATCGCCGTCGATGTCGCCGGAGACAAAACGAAGTCTTGATCGGGTCAGCCAGAAGGAGGTGAACCAATGGGTGGTTTTATGAAATGGATGGAATCGTGGTTAGGCGGTGGTCCGAGCGGGACGAAGCGGGTGAAGACGTTTCGCTGGCTGGTGCTGTTGGGACTTGCCGGAGCAGCGTTTATGATACTCAACTCCTTTATTACGGTTAAGGATGTTGACCCCATTAGTGAAGGCAGAGCATCTCCGGAGGCGCCGGCCCAATCGGCTTTTGCAGGCGGCGCGTCGAGCAAGGAACGTACCGCATTCCGTGATTATGAGAGTGCTTACGAATCGCAGCTGAAGGAAATTTTGTCCAAGATCGTAGGCGTAGGCGATGTGGAAGTGATGGTGACGATCGAGTCGACTGAGGAGGTCGTCGTCGAACGCAATTCCAAGGATACGCAGCAGGTGACGAACGAGAAAGACCAGCATGGGGCCACACGCCATGTGACGGATGTAACGCGAAGCGGCGAAGTCGTCCTCTATGAGGTATCCAATGGCAAACAGCCGCTCGTGACGAAATATATTAAGCCGAATATAAGGGGAGTTCTTGTTGTCGCCCGCGGCGCGGAAAACCTGACTGTCAAAAAGATGGTCACGGAAGCAGTGGAACGGGGGTTGGGCGTACCGGCCAACCGGATTTCCATCCTGCCACGCAAGCAATAATCAAAATTATAAACAACCCCAATTTAAGGAGGATTTTACATGAACTCGAAAAGACAAACAATTTGGCTCGTCTCCATGCTCAGCTTGATGGTCGTTTTGTCCGCTTATTATTTGTTTACCGAAGATGTGAACAAGCTGGATTTCAATGCAACAGGCACTGCGGAGCCGACTGCAAAGGAAATCGTAGTGAACACTAACGATCTGAACGCCGCCAAGCAAGCTCCTGCTGCAGACGCACAAGGCAGCGCTCAAACGGGCACAGCTGCCCCTGATGCCAAGCAGGCTCCTGCAGCAGCCAAGCCGGAGCAAAAAGAGAGCAGCGTCAAGACCGATACGCCATCCGATGCCAAAGCCAAGCAAGATACGCAAGCGAAGGATCAAGCCACTTCCAAGGCTAACGACCAAATCAGCCCGGCGGACGCCAAAGTGCTTCAGCAAGTATCGGCGCAAGCCACATCCGGTACAGACTACTTCATCAATCTCGGCCTCAAACGCAATGAAGAGATGGCTAAGCAAACGGAACAATGGATGACGATCCTGTCCGATACGAAGCAAACTCCGGAAGCGGCCGCCAATGCCGCGGCAGAGCTTAAGAAAATCCAGGACAACGAAGCCAAGGTGACTAACCTGGAGGACATCCTGCTGAAGGACTTCCCCCAAGCGGTTGTAACGCAGGAAGCAAGCAAATGGAGAGTTACCGTTCAAAGCAACAAGCTGGAAAAAAGCCAGGCTGTAACCATCGTAGAGAAAGTGATGGAAGAAATGAATATCGGACCGGACAAAATCATCGTCCAATATATTCCATAATAGAGGACTTCATGACGCTTACCGTGAGAGAGCCTGGATTGATCCGGGCTCTTTTTCCGTTGTTTTTCCTAGTAAAAATGCAGGCCGAACACGGCTGGAAATTGTCGAGAAACCGCGTACATGCACGATGTTCCAAGAAACTCTTTTCTTGGACAAAGATTATGATATAATAACAACGTCGTGTTTCACCATCGTTGAAGGAGTGAATCTTGTGTTTAAACTTAGCGAAATAAAGGAATTGATCAAATTAATCGATCAAACCTCTTTACAAGAATTGGAAATCGAGAGTGAAGGCTCGCGCCTTTTGATTCGTAAACCTAATAAAACGGAGTCGGTGGTTGTAGCTGCAGCACCGGTTCAACAAACCTTTACGCCTGTAATTGGACAGCCTGCCGTACAGCAGACGACTGCACAAGTATCGGCAGCTGCCCCTGCCGCAGCAGCTGAAGCAGCAGATGCCGGACTACATACTATCGTATCGCCTATGGTAGGTACATTCTATGAAGCTCCGTCTCCCGGTGCGGCTTCTTTCGTATCGAAAGGCAGCTCCGTTAAGGAGAAAACCGTAGTATGCATTATCGAGGCTATGAAGCTGATGAACGAGATCGAAGCGGAAATCAAGGGCGAGATCGTTGAGGTTCTGGTTGAGAACGGCCAGCTTGTTGAGTACGGCCAGCCGTTGTTCAGAGTAAGACCGGAGTAACAAAGATGAAGCTTTGCCCTTTGCAAAGCTTAAGCCAATGCTTACGACGCCAGTTTTGCGTTCCGCAAAACTCAAAGTAACGCTTTCGAAGAAAGCTTTGCCTACGCAAAGCTCAGCCTATGCTTACGACGCCAGTTTTGCGTTCCGCAAAACTCAAAGTGACGCTTTCGAAGAAAGCTTTGCCTACGCAAAGCTCTCAGGAGGAGAAAATAAATTGAAGTTTCAAAAAATATTGATCGCCAACCGAGGCGAAATAGCCGTAAGAATCATTCGAGCATGCCAGGAACTGGGCATCTCTACGGTTGCCGTCTATTCCGAGGCCGACCGTGACGCACTGCATGTCCGATTGGCAGACGAAGCCTATTGTATCGGACCGACGCTTTCCAAAGACAGCTACCTTAATTTGACGAACATTTTAAGCGTAGCGACCTTGACCGAGACGGATGCGATCCATCCGGGGTACGGCTTTTTGGCTGAGAACGCCGATTTCGCCGATATTTGCGAAAGCTGCAACATTACGTTCATCGGGCCGTCGGCCGATGCGATCAGCCGCATGGGTGACAAGTCCGTGGCTAAGCAGACGATGAAAGAAGCTAACGTTCCTGTAATTCCGGGATCGGACGGCCTGGTGGAGGATATGGAGGAAGCGATCCGCCTTGGTCGTGAGATCGGCTATCCTGTCATTATCAAAGCAACCGCCGGAGGCGGAGGCAAAGGAATCCGCATCGCCGAGAACGAAGAAATGCTCATTCAGCAAATTACGACCGCGCAGCAGGAAGCGCAAAAAGCTTTCGGCAATTCGGGCGTTTATTTAGAGAAATATTTGACCGGCATGAAGCATGTTGAGATTCAGATTTTGGCGGATAAGCACGGCAATGTCGTTCATCTCGGAGAGAGAGATTGCTCCATACAGCGCCGGCGCCAAAAGCTGGTCGAAGAAGCGCCTTGCCCTATTCTGACGCCGGAAATTCGTCAGGCCATGGGCGAAGCCGCTGTTCGCGCCGCGCTGGCAGTCAATTATTCCGGTGCGGGTACGCTTGAGTTTCTTCTCGGACCTGACGGAAAGTTCTACTTCATGGAGATGAATACGCGTATCCAGGTCGAGCATCCGGTAACCGAGTTGATTACAGGTATCGACATCATCAAGGAAATGATTCACGTAGCCGAAGGGGAGCCGCTGTCGTTCACCCAGGACGAAGTGCAGATCAACGGCTGGGCTATCGAGTGCCGGATCAATGCGGAGGATTCTACGCGCAATTTCATGCCGTCCGCCGGTCAAATCCAGTTTTATTTGCCGCCAGGCGGTTTTGGCGTCCGTGTCGACAGTGCTGCGTATCCGGGATATACGATTTCGCCGCATTACGATTCGATGATCGCCAAGCTGATCGTATGGGGGAAAGACCGGGACGAAGCGATTCTTCGAATGAAGCGCGCTCTGTCGGAGTTTACCATCGAAGGCATTCACTCCACGATCCCGTTCCATCTGAAGCTGATGGAGCATAAGAAATTTATCGCGGGCGACTTCGATATCAAGTTTTTGGAAGAGCACGATGTGAACGATCCCGAATCGTAAAACGTGGATAAATTCGGTTTTCCATACCGCCAGGTTGCGGGCGAGAAACCTTAATTTGTCATCTTTTTACGATAATGGTATAGTATTCGATAAGACAAGTTTTGCAAAAATGATGCATATGCATTAAGTAAGCACTGTTACTCGTCTCGCATCAAGCGAATTAGGATGGCTGGGACGAGCCGGTGTCCAACTAAGCATGTTTTGCAATTGCAAAACTTCCAAGGAGGTTCCCGTAATGACTATGATTGCTGCCGATTATGAGAAGACCGACATAGGCACAATTCAAATTGCGCCGGAGGTTATTGAAATCATTGCCGGCATGGCGACGATTGAGGTGCCTGGCGTAGCCGGTATGAGCGGTGGATTTGCAGGCGGTATTGCTGAGCTGTTAGGCCGCAAGAACATGTCCAAAGGAGTTAAGGTGGATGTGGGCCAACGAGAAGCCGCAATTGATGTATCCATAGTCATCGAATTCGGCACGAGAATTCCGGAGGTCGCTTCCGGCGTTCAGCAAAATGTTAAGCATGCTATTGAGTCTATGACCGGGTTGAGCGTAGTACAGGTCAATGTGCATATTCACGACGTCATCTTCAAAGGAACTGACAAAGTGGAAGAGCCGGAAGTAACGCCTAATCGCGTCAAGTAGACACGTAAATACGCACTTGGCAAACCCCCTTCAAGAAGTAAGGGGGTTTGCTCTATCGGAAGGAGTCCGGGTTTGTGATTAAAGTCATCGACAAGTTGCTGCTTTTCATTTTTAGTCTGGCTGTTCTGATTGGCTGTATCATAATGCTTGTATGTTCATTTGGCTGGATTTCTTTGGAAAGCGTAGGCAACTTCATTCACGACGTTTACTACGACATGGATACGGCAATTGTGTTCATCCCCGTTACGATCGTAATGGCCCTGATCAGCATCCGCTTCTTGGTTGTCGCGCTTCGCAGAGGGAAGGCTAACGTTCCTTCCATTGACCAACGGACGGATTTCGGCGACATTCGCATTTCGATGGAAACGGTCGAGAACCTCGCTTTGAAAGCAGCGAAACGTTCACGAGGCGTTAAAGACTTGAAGGCCCGGGTCAAAGTCAGCCCTGCCGGACTTGAGATCATTATTAGAGCCATCGTCGACGGCGAAAGCTCCATCCCTCAGTTAACCGAGGAGATGCAGGCCGGCATCAAAACCCACATTGAAGAAATTACCGGCATTCCCGTTGCGGTAGTGTCCGTTTTTATCGCGAATATTCAACAAGCATCCCCCACTTTTAAAAGTAGAGTGGAATAGAGGTGAGCTCCCTGATGTGGAAACAACTATGGGAACAGCTTTGGGAAAAACACAGAGGCAAAACCATCTATTCTGTGCTCGGTTTGCTGCTCGGATTGATCTATTTGATTTGCGGCTTGTGGGATATGTTAATTTTTGTCCTAATCGTATATACTTGTTATCATATAGGGAGAAGAGTCGATCGTGGTCAACCGGCGTTTCCCGTAGAAGAAACGTTTCGTTGGTTAATGGACAAATGGAGATTGTTTAGATGAAATCCCTGGTTCTATCCAAGGATTTTTTTGTTTGATAACCGGATTTTTTGCTCAGTTTAAGCTTATGATCCGAGCTTACGAAGAAGGCTTTTCTACGAAAAGCCCAGCCAATGCTTACGATGTATGCTTTCTTTGCAGGAAAGCCCAGCCTGTGCTTACGATGTAGGCTTTTCCTTAGGAAAAGCCCTTAGGAGGAAACAAAACGAATGAGAAGAAGATTGGCAAGGGAACTGGCCCTCCAAAGCCTGTACCAAATGGAAATGAACGAAGTGAACGCACAGCAAGCGATTGCCCATGTGGTTGAAGAAGCTCAAACCGATGACGAAGCGAACTTGACCAAGGAGAAGGACAGCATCGCGACTCAAGACATCTTGGAGCTCGTAGCGGGAACGGCGACCAACAAAGCACAAATCGACGCGCTGCTCACGGATTACCTGAAAGGCTACCAAATGGACAGACTGTCGAAGGTGGACCGCGAAATTTTAAGACTCGCTACGTTCGAAATGATCTACCGCGACGATGTTCCGCCGAAGGTTGTCGTCAACGAGGCTATTGAATTGGCCAAGCATTTCGGTACGGAGGAATCGGGCAAATTCGTTAACGGAGTGCTCGGTAAAATGATCAGGGAACTCGAGCAAATCAAGTCGAAAAGCAAGTAGCACCACTTACAATGGAAAGGGGAACATCCAATGCCAGCGCAAGTTATTAACGGAAAAGAAATCGTCAGTACATACCGGGCCCAGATCAAGGAAGAAGTCGCAAAATTGACTCAGGCAGGCATTCAGCCGGGCTTGGCGGTCGTTATCGTCGGAGACGATCCGGCATCCCACGTATATGTGCGCAATAAAGCAAAGGCATGTGAGGAAGCGGGGATTTACTCCGAGGTTCACAAGTTGCCGGAGCAGACGCCGGAATCGGAAGTGCTCGCGCTCATCGAGAAGCTGAACCGCAGCGGGAACATTCACGGAATTCTTGTCCAATCGCCGCTTCCGAAGCATATTTCCGAGGAAAAGGTTGTCGAAGCGATCGCGGTTGAAAAAGACGCGGATTGCTTTCATCCGGTTAACGTCGGCAATCTGATGATTGGCAAGGAAGGACCTGCTCCATGTACTCCCGCGGGTGTCATCGATATTTTGAAGCATGTTGGTGTGGACATCGCCGGCAAGCATGCCGTAGTCATCGGAAGAAGCAATATCGTCGGCAAGCCGATGGCCATTTTATTGCTGAGAGAGAATGCAACGGTGACGGTTGTTCATTCCAGAACTCAAAATATGGCTGAAATTACGCGGCAAGCCGATATTTTGATAGCGGCTGTAGGCAAAGCGAAAATGATCAAGAAAGAGCACGTCAAACCGGGCGCGGTCGTTGTTGACGTTGGCATTAACCGTCTAGACACCGGCAAATTGGCGGGCGACGTCGATTTTGACGATGTGCTTGATACGGCAAGCTACATTACGCCTGTTCCGGGCTGCGTTGGACCGATGACGATCACCGTCCTGTTAAAAAATACGCTGGAAGCGGCTAAACGGGCGGCGGCTCAGTCGCAGTCCCATGCATAAGCTATGAGTCAAAAAACGGTATTTTCGATCAAGGAATTAAACCGGTATATCAAAATGCGGCTGGAAAGCGACAATGTGCTGCAAAACGTATGGGTTCGCGGAGAGATCTCGAACTTCACGCATCATTCGAGCGGCCATATGTATTTCACATTGAAGGATTCCGACAGCCGCCTGAAAAGTATCATGTTCGCCTCGCATAACCAAAGGCTGGGCTTTATTCCGCGGGAAGGCACCAAGGTGCTTGCCTGCGGAAATATTTCCGTCTATGAACGGGACGGACAATATCAGTTCTATGTAACACAGATGCAGCCTGACGGAATTGGCAGCCTATATTTGGCTTTTGAGCAGCTGAAAAAAAAGCTTGATTCCGAAGGGCTATTTGCCGTCTCCAGGAAAAAAACGATTCCCCGGTTTCCGCGGGCGATCGGGGTTATAACTTCGCCGACCGGCGCAGCCGTGCGCGACATTATGATCACGCTGCAGCGCCGTCATCCGAACGTTCCGGTGCTGCTCTACCCTGTGCTGGTTCAAGGGACGCAGGCGGCGCCCTCAATCGTCAAGGCGATACAAGCCATGAACGAGAGGAACGAAGTGGATGTTCTTATCGTGGGCCGCGGCGGCGGTTCCCTGGAGGAGCTGTGGGCGTTTAACGAGGAAGCGGTAGCGCGGGCCATGTTCGCGTCGGCGATTCCGATTATTTCGGCGGTCGGGCATGAGACCGACTTTACGATCGCCGATTTCGTCGCCGATCTCCGGGCGGCGACACCTACGGCAGCAGCGGAGCTGGCGGTTCCTCACCATCTGGAGCTGAAGCAGCAGCTGTCCTATATGAGGCAGCAGCTGCAGGCCGGCTTGACGAATCAGCTGCAGCGCAGCCGCGACAGATTGAAGCGCACACAGCGCTCGCCGGTGCTGTTAAATCCGCGAAGGCAGCTGCTAGTGCAACCGATGGAGCGTCTCGACCGTACTAAGGAGCAGCTGGCTTTTCAGTTGCGCCGCAAAGTCGCGAAGCTCCAGGAGAAACGGATGAGGCTCGACAAGCATTTATCGGCCTTCAATCCGAAGGAGCAGACGATCTATGCGAGGAAGCGTCTCGACGCGGCCGGCCGTCAGCTTCAGCAGGCGATGCAGCAGCAGCGGAGGAGCAAGCAGCAGCAGCTGGCCTCGATGATCCGGCATTTGGATGCGCTTAGTCCGCTCAAGATTATGCAGCGAGGCTACAGCCTCGTGTACGATGAAACGGAGCGCCAACTCATCAAATCCATTCATCAGATACAAATTGGGGATGTTGTAAAAGTAAGGCTGGCAGATGGTCAAGTGGATTGTCATGTGTGGTCAATGGAGGAGAAGCAAAATGACAAAACCGGAAACGACGCCTAGCTTCGAGCAGGCTATGGATAAGCTGGAGCAGATCGTTGCGCAGCTGGAAAGCGGGGACGTGCCCTTGGAGCAAGCGATCGAGCTGTTCCAGGAAGGCATGAATTTGTCCAGGCTATGCGGTCAAAAGCTGGAGCAGATTGAACGCAAAATCGAGATTTTGATGGAAGAAGAGGGTGGACTGGTCAAAAAGCCCTTCAACCCTTCAACCGACGAGAAAGGTGATATGAAATGATCACAGGCCCTTCCATAAAGGAATACCTGGAACAAAAAGCGGTATTGATCGAAGAGGAGCTGGCTGAATCGTTTCCCGGCATCTGGAATATTCCGGAACCGCTGCGGGAATCGATGATGTACTCATTACTAGCCGGCGGCAAAAGGCTGCGTCCTATTATGGTGCTTGCGACTGTCGAAGCGTTGAACGGCAGCACGGAGAACGCTCTTCCCGTCGCTTGCGCGGTTGAGATGATTCACACGTACTCGCTGATTCATGACGACCTTCCGGCGATGGATAACGACGATTACCGCCGCGGCAAGCTGACGAACCATAAAGTATACGGCGAAGCGATGGCTATTTTGGCAGGAGACGGATTGCTTACGCATGCGTTTTATTCCATCGTTCAGGCGTACCGCTCGTATGATGTTCCTGCGGAAAGAATCGTCGAGATCGTAGAAGATCTTTCCAGACTGGCAGGAGCGACCGGGATGGTAGGCGGCCAGGCGGCGGATATGCTGGGAGAGCAAGGGATTACAGGTCTGGAGCAGCTCGAATATATTCATCTGCACAAGACTAGCGATTTGATCGTGTTCTCTTTAAAAGCAGGCGGGCATATTGCCGGCGCAACGCCGAAGCAGCTGGAAGCGCTGGAGCGGTTCGGAACGCAGATCGGCCTGGCATTTCAAATTCAGGACGATATTCTGGATCTGATCGGCGACGAAGAGAAGCTGGGCAAGCCGGTGAAGAGCGACGAGAAGCAGCAGAAGGTCACTTACCCTTACTTCGTCGGCATCGACGCTTCGAGAGAGAAAGTAAGTCAATTGACGGAACAAGGCAAGCAGGCGATTTTGGATGCGAAATTCCCTAATCCGGATCGGCTCCTTCAAATTGCCGATTTCATGATGAAGCGCGATCACTAATTGAAGCAAGCGGGTGACTAGGCTTCATGTGAATTTGTCATATCCTATGGGCCGTAAGGTTTCTGTTTGAGCGTTTCTTTGCGGGTATGTTATAATGGGTTCAATATTATGAGACGATCCGCCCATTGACTGCAATACCTATGGGAACGGTTAATAAGGAGTAAGGTCCGGGATATGAAAGGTTCCGCAAGAAGTGCAACGGCAAGCTTTATATTATCATTTGAGCAATGTTTCGGGGGTCCCATGGCATCAGCTACAGACAAAATCTATCAAGGAAAGCGAGGGAACAAGCATGCTGCTCGAACAAATCAATCAGCCTAAAGACTTGAAGCAACTGTCAATTGAGCAACTGGAACAGTTGGCTGCGGAAACAAGGCAGTTTCTTGTTGAGAAGCTATCCGTTACTGGCGGTCACCTCTCGTCTAACCTTGGTGTCGTTGAGCTTACAATTGCATTGCATTATTTGTTTAACAGTCCCGAGGATAAATTCATTTTTGACGTGGGACATCAATCGTATGTGCACAAAATGTTTACGGGGCGCATGGACAAGTTCGATACGCTGCGTAAATATAAGGGAATGTGCGGCTTTGTCAAGCGTTCCGAGAGCGAGCATGACGTATGGGAAGCGGGTCACAGCAGCACATCGTTATCCGCAGCGATGGGGATGGCGATTGCGCGCGATATGAAGGGTGAAACGAACCGTGTCATTGCCATTATCGGCGACGGCGCTTTGACCGGCGGTATGGCTTTGGAAGCTATGAATCACATTGGCCATGAGAAGAAGAATCTGATGGTTATTTTGAATGACAACGAAATGTCCATCGCTCCTAATGTAGGGGCGCTTCATAACTATTTGGGCAAAATTCGCTCCGACCGGAACTATGTGAAAGTGAAGGAAGAAGTCGAATATTTGATTAAAAAGATTCCGGCGATCGGAGGCACTCTGGCGAAAACACTGGAGAAGCTCAAAGATTCGCTGAAATATATGGTGGTGTCCGGCGTACTGTTCGAAGAGCTGGGCTTTACTTACCTTGGTCCTGTGGACGGCAATAATTTGCCTGTACTGATGGAGACGCTTAAGCAGGCGGAAAAGGTGGAAGGCCCCGTGATGGTTCACGTGCTTACCCTCAAGGGTAAGGGCTATTCTCCAGCTGAAGAAGACTCCCATGCTTGGCATGGCGCAAGTCCATACAAGATCGAGTCGGGCAAAATGGTGAAATCGGCGGGACCGCCTATGTACACAGATGTGTTCAGTAACTCGATCATCGAGCTGGCCAAGGAAGATCAGCGTGTGATTGCCGTAACGCCTGCCATGCCGGGCGGCTCCGGCTTGATGAAGTTTGCCAAGGAATTCCCGAACCGGATGTTCGACGTAGGCATAGCCGAACAGCATGCGGCCACCCTGTGCGCTGCGCTGGCAAGCGAAGGCATGAAGCCGGTGTTTGCAGTCTATTCCACATTCCTTCAAAGAGCTTATGATCAAGTGGTCCACGATATTTGCCGCGCTGATCTGAATGTGATCTTCGCTATCGACCGTGCCGGCTTTGTCGGACCCGACGGCGAGACGCATCAAGGCGTTTACGATATAGCCTTCCTGCGCAGCATTCCTAACATGACTTTGATGATGCCAAAGGATGAGAACGAGCTTCGACATATGCTCAAGACAGCGGTCGAGTTCAACGACGGGCCGATTGCGGTTCGCTATCCGCGCATTAGCGGTAGTGGCGTATCGATGGATGAGCCGATGAAGGTGATTCCTATCGGGTCGTGGGAAGTATTGAGAAACGGTGACAGCGCCGTCGTACTGGCGGTTGGACCGATGATTCCTGTCGCTATGGAGGCAGCCGAGCTGCTAAGCAAAGATGGCTTCCAGCTTCGGGTTGTCAACGCGAGGTTCATCAAGCCAATGGATGAAGCGATGCTGCTTCAGCTGGCGAAGGAGAACATTCCAATCATTACATTGGAGGAAGGGGCCCAGGCAGGCGGCTTCGGCAGCGGTGTGCTTGAGTTCTATTCCCATCATAACCTTCATGGAATGCGTGTCAAAATTATCGGTATACCCGATTATTTCGTAGAGCATGGCTCTGTACCGGAGCAGCGTGCGGAGGTCGGACTTACCGTAGAACGTGTCGTGACCGAGGTTCAAGCGCTTGTACCGCGCAAACGGCAGCGTGCCTGACGGACGGAAAGTGAGATCAACAACTAATGGCGGCAGATAAAGAACGTTTGGATATATTGCTTGTAGAGCAAGGCTTTTTCGAATCGCGGGAGAAAGCCAAAGCATCCATCATGGCGGGGCTTGTGCTGGTAGACGATGAGCCCATGGATAAGGCGGGGACGAAGATTCCAAGAACGGCGAAGCTCGTCGTTAAAGGAGCCGTTCACCCGTATGTCAGCCGTGGCGGATTGAAGCTGGAGAAGGCGCTTAAGCTGTTCGAGATTGATTTGACCGGTGTGACGATGCTCGATATCGGGGCGTCTACCGGCGGGTTTACCGATTGCGCGCTGCAAAACGGGGCTTCCTATGTGTATGCGATTGACGTAGGATACAACCAGCTGGACTGGTCGCTGCGCAGCGACTCGCGTGTCAATGTAATGGAGCGGACGAACTTTCGGTTTATGCAGCCGTCCGATTTGAAAGGGCCGCAGCCATCGTTTGCTTCCATCGACGTGTCGTTCATTTCGTTGAAGCTGATTTTGCCTCCGCTCAAGAATATTCTTGTAGAGAACGGAGAAGTGGTGGCATTAATCAAGCCGCAATTCGAAGCAGGGCGGGAGAAGGTTCCCAAAACAGGCGTTGTGCGGGAGCCTGCCGTTCATAAGGAAGTGCTGCAAACGATCTTAACGTTCGCAACCGACAACGGCTACGTGCTGAAAGGTCTTACCTTTTCTCCTATCAAGGGCGGGGAAGGCAACGTCGAGTTTCTCGCTTTCTTCCGCTGCAATACCGATGAAACGCCCATTTCGGCGCAGGAGATGGAACGCTGGATCGACCAAGCGGTGGCGGACGCGCAAAAGCTGCAAAACTCATCAGGATGATGAGTTTTTTTCTTTTATTTGGAGGATATCGGCGCGGTTTTCTCGAATACTAAGGCTGAGGTGAGGGGGCCATGCAGAACGGGGATGGAATCGTTGTCTTTCTCATTTTATTGGTATTGGGAACCTGGCTTTTTATATACGTACGCACGCGTTTGAAGGAAACGGTACAGCAAGGAATACACCCGCTGCCGGAATACACCGAAGTTCCAGAAGATGATGCAACCCGTCTGTTGGAGGCGGAAGGCTATACCGTTACCGGAAGCAAGCAGCGAGTACCCTTGCATATTACCGTCGATGGCGAAGCGGAGCTGCAAAGCCGGCTGTTTATCGATTATTTCGCCGAGCGTGACGGGCTGTATTACGCTGTCAAGCTGGCCAAGGAACGCAAACCACTGGAAATGACCGGAAGCGCCGTGCGCGATCATCTGCTTATTTATCAGCTGCTGTATCCTCAGACTGCAGGTGTTCTTTATTTGGATCTGCAGCAAAATAAAGTACAATGTATAGTATTCCATGTGGATTTGGAACATGACGAAGATGAAGTGAGTTAAAACTCAGCTTATGCTTACGACGCAAGTTTCCTTACAGGAAACTCAGCTTATGCTTACGATGCCGGCTTTTCTTATCAGAAAAGCCCTTAGGAGGTAAATAATGAAAGGCCAACGCCACATCAAAATTCGTGAAATCATCACGAATAACGAAATCGAAACCCAGGACGAGCTGGTAGAGCAGCTGCGCAACGCGGGCTTTCCGGTGACTCAGGCAACCATATCCAGAGATATTAAGGAGCTTCACCTTATCAAAGTGCCGCTGGACGACGGCCGCTACAAATATTCGGTTCCGGCGGATCAAAGATACAATCCGATGCATCGGCTGAAAAGAGCGTTGAACGATCATTTCGTTCATATCGACTATACCGAAAATCAGGTTGTGATGAAAAGCCTTCCGGGTACCGCCAACACCATTGCCGCTTTGCTCGACAGCCTTGAGTGGCCGGAAATTATGGGGACGATTTGCGGCGACGACACCATTCTTATTATTTGCAGGAACAAGGAACAAAGCGCAACAGTAGTCAATCAAATTTTATCCATGTTAAGTTAACGGGAGAGATCGCGATGCTGCTTGAAATGACAATACGCAATTTAGCTGTTATTGAATCGGTGCATTTGAATTTTCGCAAAGGGTTTCATGTGCTGACAGGGGAAACCGGCGCAGGGAAATCGATTATTATTGATGCATTGACCCTTATTGCAGGAGGGCGGGGCTCTGCCGATCTGGTTCGATACGGAAGCGATAAAGCTTTTATTGAAGCGCTGTACCAAATCGAAGAAGGGCACCCGGTATGGAACTCCCTCGAGCAATTAGGAATCGAAGCCGATTCCGAAGGACATCTGATCGTCCGGCGTGAGATTACGGCCCAAGGCAAAAGCACAAGCCGCATTAACGGGCAGCTTATCAATTTGTCCGGGCTGAAGGAAGTCGGTCAATGGCTCGCCAATATTCATGGTCAGCACGAGCATCAATCGTTATTTCAAGTTGAAGAGCATATTGGCTGGCTCGATACGTTCGGTGAAGAAGAGATTGAATCGGCTAAGAACGAATACCAGGCTGCATTCCAAGAATACACGGAAATTCGCAAAAGCGTGAGAGATCTTGAGGAAACAAGCAAGAAATCACTGCAAATGCTGGATTTATACCGGTTTCAGGTCGAGGAGATCACTTCTGCGCAATTAAAAAGCGGCGAGGATGAATTATTATTTGAAGAAAAGCGTAAACTAGCCAATGCGGAAAAATTATATCAGCATGCGGCGGATGCCTACGATTTGCTGTATACCGGCAATAAAGGTCTCGATGCGATTCGGAAAGCGATTCAGAAGCTCGAGGACATCGCCAATCTGGATCCGGACAAGCTGAAGGCAATGGTCGAGCAAGCTCAAGGCGCGTATTATCAGCTGGAGGATTCGGCTTACCAAATCCGTGACTATAGAGATGAAATCGAATTTAATCCTGCAAGACTGGATTACATAGAACAGCGGCTGGATACGATTGCAACCCTGCGGCGCAAATATGGTGAAAATGTCGACGATATTTTAGTGTATTTGGACAAAGTAACCCGGGAGCTCGATCTGATCGAGAATAAGGATGAGAAGCTGCAGGAGCTGCAGAAGAAGGAACAGCAGGCTCTGCAGCACGCGCGTCAGCTTGCGCAGAGCTTGTCGGACCGGCGTCAATCGGTTGCGGAGCGGCTGGCACATGAAATTGTAGTGGAGCTTCGTGAGCTTCATATGGAGAAAACGCAGTTCAAGGTTCAAATTACATACCGCGAAGATCATCTTACGACGGAAGGCGCAGATGAAGTCGAGTTTCTTATTTCCGCCAATCCCGGAGAGCCGCTGCGCAGCATGAGCAAAATCGCCTCCGGCGGTGAGATCTCCAGAATCATGCTGGCTTTGAAGTCCATTTTTGCCAGAGTGGATCAAATTCCTGTCCTCGTCTTCGACGAAGTGGATACGGGGGTCAGCGGGCGTGCGGCCCAAGCGATTGCGGAGAAAATGTCCAAGCTGTCCCGCAGCTGTCAAGTGTTCTCGATTACCCACCTGCCTCAGGTGGCCTGCATGGCTGACGCACATTATAGAATCCATAAGGAAACGGTCGGAGAGCGCACCTTTACGCGCGTTGACGATCTTACATTAGAAGGACGCATTCATGAATTAGCGCGGATGCTGGGCGGTGTTGAGGTAACGGACAAAACTTTGGAGCATGCTCAAGAAATGATCGATTTGGCATTTGACAAGAAATCAAGGATGTAAGCCGACTGGCGTGGCATCATTTTCAGTTATAAAACGGTGGGCGCAGGGTTAACTTATAGTTACACAAGCGGCGGTTCACCACAGCCGCCAAGCGAAGGAAGCAAGGGAGCGTGACACCGTGAGTTCCAACCAAAGAAAAAGAATGATTGGATTAATGCTCGTCTTCTTCGTTTGTCTGGGTAGCTTATCCACGCCCTTCCAAAGCTTTGCCTCATTTCCTGAAGAGCTTCGGCTCTTTACCGGACAACAGACCAGCTTGCAGCTAGCCATGCCGGTAAGTGCGCAAGTTACGGTTAACGATCCGGAAATATTGAAAGTCAATGGCTCCACCAAGCACTCATTTCAGGTAGATCTGCATAAGCCGATATCGCTGGAATCGTATAAAGCGGGACAAGCCGAGATGAAACTGAAGCTTTTCGGTAAAATTCCTCTGAAGACGGTCAAAGTGAATGTAGTACCCGATTTGAAGGTCATTCCCGGAGGGCAAACCATCGGAGTGAAGCTGAAATCGGCAGGCGTATTGGTTGTCGGTCATCATTTAGTATCGGTAGCGGAAGATAAAAAAATTTCTCCGGGCGAAGACGCAAAAATTCAGCTGGGCGATTTGATCGTCAAGATTAACGGCAAACCCCTAAAGGAAATTGCCAAGGTTTCCGAGCTTGCAGCCGAAGCGGGACAGAGCAAGAAGCCGCTAACCTTGACAGTGCAAAGAAACAACGAACTGGTTGACGTACAAATTCACCCTGCCTACGACATCGTAGACAAAGCGTACCGGCTTGGCCTCTATATTAGAGACTCTGCGGCAGGAGTAGGGACGCTGACTTTTTACGCGCCGGATCAAGGCGTTTATGGGGCATTGGGTCATGTCATAACCGATATGGATACGCAGACTCCAATCGTAGTTGGCTCAGGCGAGATCGTCCATTCCAATGTCACATCTATTTCGAAAAGCCAGAATGGCGAACCGGGCGAGAAGCGGGCTCAATTTTCCAAGGAAAGCAAAGTATTAGGGAATATCGAGAAAAATACGTCCTTCGGGATTTTCGGCAAAATGACGGAGCTGCCTGATCACGGACTGATCAAAGAAGCGCTGCCTGTAGCGTTCGCTGAGGAAGTCAAAGAAGGACCGGCGCAAATCTATACCGTCGTCAACGGGCAAAAAGTCGAGAAGTTCGATATCGAAGTGATCCACGTAGCCAAGCAGGATTTCCCGGCAACCAAAGGGATGGTTATCAAGATTACGGATCAACGGCTGCTTGATAAAACAGGTGGCATTGTGCAGGGGATGAGCGGCAGTCCGATTGTTCAAAACGGAAAAGTCATTGGAGCCGTAACTCATGTCTTCGTCAATGACCCGACCAGCGGCTATGGATGCTTCATTGAGTGGATGCTTCATGATGCGGGGATTATGCTGCGAAATACTAAGAATGCCGAACCGAGAGCGAGCTAGAGGCTCTTGGTTTTTCTTTTTCAGGGTCGTTCAAGCTTTTGTCGAATAATGTACTTATTTGAAGTAAAATAATTATTATAATT
>NZ_JBHTVD010000009.1:0-331181 GCF_042793215.1 Paenibacillus sp. NPDC056579 | reverse complement strand
TATGTAAGACCCCTTGAAGACGACGAGGTAGATAGGTTCGGGGTGGAAGCACGGTAACGTGTGGAGCTGACGAATACTAATCGGTCGAGGGCTTATCCAATCATCTGCCATACGAGGTATGGTCAGATATGCAGTATACTTGCTCGTTACACGCATCGTTTCGTATCTAGTTTTCAAGGAACAAACAAGATTGTTCTTGATCTTGGAGAGATACCCAAGTGGCTCAAGGGGACCCTCTGCTAAGGGGTTAGACTGCGTAAGTGGTGCGAGGGTTCGAATCCCTCTCTCTCCGTATCGTGGCGGCGTAGCTCAGCTGGCTAGAGCGTACGGTTCATACCCGTAAGGTCGGGGGTTCGATCCCCTCTGCCGCTACCATATTTATTTTTAAATGGTTCGACCTGCTTCATAAAGATGGAGGCTTAGCTCAGCTGGGAGAGCATCTGCCTTACAAGCAGAGGGTCGGCGGTTCGATCCCGTCAGCCTCCACCATCAATATGCCGTTGTAGCTCAATTGGTAGAGCAACTGACTTGTAATCAGTAGGTTGGGGGTTCAAGTCCTCTCGACGGCACCATGTTTTACTTAATGCGGAGCCGTGGTGTAGAGGCCTAACATGCCTGCCTGTCACGCAGGAGACCGCGGGTTCGAATCCCGTCGGCTCCGCCATTTTTTTTCATAGCCTGTCTCGAAACAGGACAAACTAATTACATATGGCTCGGTAGCTCAGTCGGTAGAGCAGAGGACTGAAAATCCTCGTGTCGGCGGTTCGATTCCGTCCCGAGCCACCATTGGCTTTCTAAATATTAGATTAGCCGAAACATGGAGGCTTAGCGAAGTGGCCAAACGCAGCAGACTGTAAATCTGTTCTCTGACGAGTTCGGTGGTTCGAATCCATCAGCCTCCACCATGTTTTTATGAGTCATTAGCTCAGTTGGTAGAGCACCTGACTTTTAATCAGGGTGTCGTAGGTTCGAGTCCTACATGACTCATGTTTTTATAATCGAAATTTGCAGACCTCTTCGGAGGTCTTTTTTTTATTCCATTTTATACTGTGATCTTGAAGACCATGGATCAATCAGAAAAAAGCGGCCCGGTTTGGACCGCCTGCTCCAAGCAAGCACGCAGTAAGCAGCATCTGTAGATCGCCCTCGCACCTTCGACTAACGTTCCGACTACCTGCCGCCACATTAATTACTTCTTCATTTTCTCCGCTACAGACTTCAGCTTCTGCGCGATAGAGCCTGATTTATCTCTCCGGTCATCAAGTTTGATGGATGTCGAAACCCGCTGAGCACCGTGAGAGAAAGGAACCTCATGAAGCCGGCGTATGACGTTCATCAGGTCGTCCAGCGATCCTTCGATGATCGTGCTCATGGCCGTCATTTCATAATGAATCGGCTCTTCGGCCTGTTCCAATACTTGCTGTATATCGGCAACATATTGACTTAAGCTGGTCGTATTCGTGCCTATAGGGATAATCGTTAGTTCGGCAATAGCCATTTCGTGCGCCTCCTGGTTCTTTAGTACATCTACATTTACATACCTCTATTGTACTGGTTGTATAGACATGCTTCAAACGAAAAAAGCCTCTTACCCTGTCAGATAGAGATCCAAGGCAAGAGGGAGTGAAAAGCCGGAACCGCACTATAAGACTAGCCTACAATTCAAGCCGTGTAGCTTTGCTCTTGATGTAATCGGCGGTTCGGGCTGCAAGAGCCATGACCGTGTTGGTAGGGTTGCCTCCACCGGAAGTGACGAAGATGCTGGCGTCGCAAACAAACAAGTTCGGGATATCGTGTGTTTGCCCGTAAGAGTTGACGACGGAGGTGGCCGGGTCATTGCCCATCCTGCAGCCGCCCATCAAGTGTGCCGTATCGGGTACGACGATTTCCGGTTTGCCCCCTGCCGCTTCAAGAATGGCGCTCATTTGGTCTACGGCGTGACGTATTAAGCGCTGATCATTCTCACAGTAGCTGAACGTCACTTTTGCACGAGGAAGTCCGTATTGATCCTTTTCCTCGCTCAGCGCAATGGAGTTGTCCGGATTCGGCAGCACTTCGCCAACCATCGTTACTCGGCCGTAGTAGTTGTAGTCTAGCATCGTACTACGAAGTCGTGCGCCCCATATCGGTGTATTGGAGGAACGGGTAACCCCGGCAGCAAAACCAACCGGTCTGGCGCCATGGGCATGAAGCGTATAGCCTCTTACAAAATCGCGGTCGGCCGACGTTTCATAAAAGTCCTGCGTACTCGCCAATACGGGAGTTCCTTTATATAAACGGATCTCCTCGTTGAATTTGGCGTAAACATCTTGACTGCTGTGCGTCATGAATGCTTTACCAACCCAGCCGCTGCTGTTGGCGAGCCCGTCAGGAAACCGGGAGTTTGCCGAATTCAGCAGCAGACGCGGCGTTTCCACTACATAGGCGGAGACGATCACTAGCCGAGCACGCTGCTCGTAAGTCTGTCCTTGGTGGATAAACGTGACGCCGGTTGCCAATCCGCTGTCATTCGTTAATATTTGCGTCACCATACAATCGCCGAGCACTTCGGCTCCGGCCTGGACCGCTTTCGGGATATGAACGATGAGCGTGCTGAATTTGGCGTTGGGCATGCAGCCTTGATTGCAGAAGCCCCTGTTAATGCAAGGAGGGCGATCTTCAAAAGGCGCGGATAAAATGGCAAGCGGAGTCACGACAGAACGGATGCCGAGCTGCTCGCAGCCTTTTTGGAAAACGAAGGCGTTGGGGCTTAAAGGATCTCGTTCCGGATACGGGTAAGGTCCATGGAAGCTACCCCATGGAAAATGCTTCGGCCCGGATACGGCAATTTCTTTTTCAACTTTATCGTAGTAGGGGGCCAGGTCTTCGTAGCGGATCGGCCAATCGTCCGCAACGCCGTCACGGGTTTTGGCAGCAAAGTCCGACTCATGGAAGCGAAGAAAAACGCCGGTGAAATGAACCGTGCCCCCGCCTACCCCTTTGCCCGAGTTGTTATGTCCCATCTGCAGTGGATCTTGTCCATCGACAATCCGGGTGTCCTGCCAGCCCAGTCGCTGCATGGATAGTTCGTCGCTCGCGAAATCGCGCTGCGGATCAAGATGAGGCCCTGCATCCAGCACGACAACGCTCATTCCGGCTTCACTCAGCTCTTTGGCCAGAACGCCTCCGGCCGCACCGGCACCAACAATGACCACATCAACTTCTTCTCCTTCGTATTTACGCTTCATACTTCGGCTTCGCCTCCCAAGGGTCCAATTGTCCGGGATGCATCCGCACATACCCACGAGGGTATGCGGGACCGCCGTATCCGATCTCGGACCATATGCGCGGATGGGAATAATACGCTTCCGTCGTTAAGGTGAGCAGCTTGCGGAAGAACGCTTCCTGCGGTACCGTTTTCCAGACTTCGAAAGGTGTCGCTTCGCCGGAGCTGATAGCGGTCATGATCTCGAGCCGGCGCTCATCCTCCAAATGAAAAAAACGCTCGGTATAAAGCAGCTGGCACGAATCGTCCAATGCTTCCAAACCGGATTTCACGAGAACCGATGAAGGAGGGAGGCCTTGTTTTCTTTCGCTTTCGACTCCCGAGGAGAGGCTGCGATCCAGATGCTCTATGACGTATTGAATAATTTCCCCTCTATCGTCGTCCATGAGCAAGCTGCACCATATCCGCAAAGTTTCCGCTTCCACCACCGTAAGTGACAAGTAATCTCCGCCCGTATGCAGCCGTTCATTGACGATAGTGCGGGTATGAGGATCCCATTCATGCTGTGCGGCCATTACGTCGTAGGTTGGATAATAAGTGTCTTTATTCATCCGGCTACCTCCAGTACATAACTATCAAGCCCAGAGCGCACATCGCAATAAACAAAACCGGCATAATAACGGGAGGTCCGACTAAGAAGTTACGCATGGTCCAGCCCCCGACACGCACACCGACCCCATGGAAATGGTAGTAGAATCCTGCGGATCCAATCAAGACTCCGACCCACATCAAGCCGGTGAACAGCCAAACAAGCCAGCCGGCATGAACCATGGCTAGAGCCAGACCGGTTACGCTGAACAGCGGCGATGCTATGATAGGCGCCCACATGGATTTGTGGTGGAAATTTTGGCGGTAATGCGATAAGGTGACCTGTACCCATATGGCAAAAAAGGCGATTGCGACGAACAGTATGATCATTCGATCCAGCGTCCATTGTGTCCAATGCATGGTACAACCTCCGTAGGTTCATTTTGGCGGGCTTTGAGGCTTTTGAAGCACTTGCGGATAGGTGAGCGAGCCAAACGGCATGACAGCCAATTTGACGGCTTTATTGGTCAATGCCAAATGAAAGGCGGATTGCAGGTTTTCGGCTGGAATGAAGCCCAGTAGCTCAACGATCGGCCGCGGAATAGATGAATGCAAATAGACCGTGTGACGCGACAATACGTCGTCCAGATGAAGGAGCTTGTGCGCTCCGAGCTGAAACTGCTGCTTCAGCTTATCAACCGCCCGCTTGCGGTCCCTCATCGTCTCTACCCATAGCGAGAGTGTCCCGTTACCCATCATTTCTGCACATTCCGCCGCCATCAAAATCGTCCCTCCGGGCTTCGTAATAGCGGAAGCATTGCGCAGCGCTTTAATGGACTGGTACATCTGCATATCCTTCGGATGGCCTCCGGGAGAAACGACGGTTACATCATAATCGGTCTGCGACGGTACGATAAACCGGGCTGCCGCCTTGTCGATAGCGGTTCGATGCGCCTGGACCACGTGGCCTGCTACTGCCTCCAAAATGTGCTGTTTATGGTTAACGATCACATTGAGCATAAAATCGATGTTAATAAACCGGAGAGCCTCTGCCATGTCGCGATGTACGGGATTATCGGTCTCACCAGGCACCGTTCTGCCGTTCATGGACAAGCTGTGATTATGCTGGATGCACCGTTCAGAAGCAATTCCCGGGATGATGGCCTTGACGCCTCCCGACACGCCTGCCATCGCATGGGGCTCGATGTTGCCCGTAACGATCCGCAGATCGGCCTCTACCGCGATCCGGTTGATTTCGACGGGAGTGCCGGCTGACGTCGTACCGAGATAAATGCAATCTTCCGCGGCAGCGCTATGGTTAAGGACACGGACGCGCGTGTATACCCGTGCTCCGACCAGCCGTTCCATTTCCTGTGGCGTATGCTGGCGGTGCATCCCTAACGCAATCAGAATGGTAATGGCATCGTCGTGAACTCCCCCTTGGTTCAGCTCATCCAGCAGAAGAGGGAGAATGATGTGGCTTGGACACAGTCTCGTTCCATCGCTGATCATAATTACAGCGTGCTTCTTTCCGCGGGCGAGCTCACGCAATGGAGGGGTCCCGTACGGGCGGTTCAACGTATCGCGAATGCGGGTGAGAGAGACCGATTCATCTCCGTCATTTTCGTTCATGCGGTAATTGACGACATCGTAGGGCTGTGTATCAGGAATATCCAGAGGAACGGTGCCCGTGCCGTAAGGTATGTAAAAAATTGCGGCTCCTCCTCCATGAAATGATGAACACGAACAGTTCAATTATTTCCATTAGCCTGCGAAATATCCTAGAAAGCCGGGAGCCGGCAGGAGGTCATTTTTACCACAGGCATTGGATTATAATCCAGGATAAAGACGAGAGGATAGGAGCTTTGCGGAAGCAAAAGGTGGGAATATGCATAGATGCATTTGATTTTGTTGGTTTTATGACGCAGATTTTTTTGTTATGATAAAAATATACAGATAAATTCATAACGTTGGGAGCTCGGGAATGGATTGGGAACCGTTGAGGCAGCAGCTGGAACATATTTTGCAAGTACCTGTTAGGTTGTCGAAATGGACATGGGAGCAGTGGCTGAGAGAGGCGGATACCGAAGCGAAAGGCAAAGGCGCACCGCCCAAAAGCTTGAGCAACGACCAGCAGGTCGTCTTTTTAGTCCATAAAGAAGCGCAAGAAGCGCTTGTACTGACCGTCGAAGCCGGCGGACTGACTGCATCGGAACGTCAACTTGTAGAATTGATGCTGGAGTCGAGACGAGTCCAGGACAAGAAGCCTGCCGTATCTGTCAGCGAGGAAGAACGAAAAGTCGGAATGGTTCGCGACTGGTTCAAGCAGCAGCAGGATGTGGGGCTGTCCAATGCGGAGATGCCGGATACGCTCGTTTCTCAGCTGTCGCTTTATACGACGAAAATTCCGCTTCTGCTCTATGGCGATTATTCGCAATCCCGCAAAGTAAGCTATCAGGAGCTGAAGAAGCTTCTCGAATCGTTCTTCGAAGCCGAAATCATCCTTATTCCTTTAATGGATAAAGAGTGGCTCATTCTCGGCTCGGAGAAAATGCTGTCGATGGACGGCGCGGACGAGAAGGAGTATGGCGAAGAGGATAGTCTGGAGGATACGCTCGCCGCGATAGGGTACGGGCTGCATGAAATGCTGGAGAACGAATGGGTCGGAGAGTGCCATTTGGCCATCCACTATCCTATCATTCCGTCCAAATCGCTCTACGCGACGGTGCTGCAGCTTAGAGAGACGATGATGCTGGGCCGAACATACCATATGGGTAACAATATGCATCTTCCCTGGATGCTGCAGCTGGAGAAGCTTATCAATCTGATCCCCGAAGCGGAAAAAACAAATTTCCTCGAACGGGTACTGAAGCGGCTCGATGTTGCGCTCGATACGGAGACGATGACGACGCTGGAGCAATTTTTTCAGCTCGACTGCAACGTCAGCGAAACCGCGA
Source organism: Paenibacillus sp. NPDC056579 (assembly GCF_042793215.1). Taxonomy (NCBI): domain Bacteria; kingdom Bacillati; phylum Bacillota; class Bacilli; order Caryophanales; family Paenibacillaceae; genus Paenibacillus; species Paenibacillus sp. NPDC056579. The sequence continues at coordinate 324,431 of NZ_JBHTVD010000009.1, read as the reverse complement.
AGAAGCTGTATATTCACCGCAATACGCTGTTATACAGACTGGACAAGTTCAAGCAGGAGACGGGACTCGACGTCCGCACATTTAACGATGCCGTGTTGGTGAAGATTGCATTGCTATTGTACAAAGTAACGAAAAGAAAGTAATTTTTTTGTGAAGATTGTGCATAGTCACATATCCGATCCTACGGTAAGATAACAGTATAACATTGATACTAATTCGTAGGGGGAATAAAACCATGGCAGGTGTACGTTTAAACCACATCGTTAAAAGATACGCAGGTGCTGAAGAAGCGACAGTGAAAGATTTTCATCTTGAAATCAAAGATAAAGAGTTTTTGGTTCTTGTAGGCGCATCCGGTTGCGGTAAGTCCACAACTCTTCGTATGATTGCAGGCTTGGAAGAAATCACTGAAGGCGAGCTTTACATTGGCGACCGTTTGGTAAACGACGTTGCACCTAAAGACCGCGACATCGCGATGGTTTTCCAATCTTACGCATTGTATCCGCATATGAACGTGTATCAAAACATGGCTTTCGGTTTGAAGCTTCGTAAGTTCAAGAAAGCCGACATCGACGCTCGCGTACGCGAAGCTGCCAAAATCCTTGATATCGAACATTTGCTGGATCGTAAGCCAAAAGCTCTTTCCGGTGGTCAACGCCAACGTGTTGCCTTGGGCCGTGCGATCGTTCGTGAGCCGCAAGTGTTCCTGATGGACGAACCTTTGTCCAACTTGGATGCCAAATTGCGCGTACAAATGCGTGCTGAGATCAGCAAGCTGCACAAGCGTCTTGAAACTACAATCATCTACGTAACGCATGACCAAACAGAAGCAATGACCATGGGTGACCGTATCGTCGTTATGGACAAAGGGATCATTCAACAAGCGGCTACTCCGGAAGAAATCTACAACTATCCGTTGAACATGTTCGTTGCAGGCTTTATCGGATCTCCTTCCATGAACTTTGTTACAGGTTCTTTGGCAGATCAAGGCGGCAGCGTATACTTCAAATCGAATGGCGTTAACGTTGAGCTGCCTGAAGGCAAAGCAAAAGTGCTTCGCGAAAAAGGCTATGTAGGTAAAGAAGTCATTATGGGCGTTCGTCCTGAAGATTTCCACGAAGAGCCAGTATTCCTGGAAGCTTCCCCTAACACAATCGTGAATGCTCACATCGAGGTTTCCGAGAACTTGGGTCACGAAATGTTCTTGTACCTGAACGGTATCGGCAAAAACAGCGTAGTGGCTCGTGTTGACGGCCGCGCTGGCTTCAAAGAAGGCACAAACGTAAAATTGGCGATCGACATGAACAAAGTTCACTTCTTCGATCAACAAACTACGTTGTCCATCCTTGCTAACTAATTGAAAATAATCGAGGCCAGTCATTGCGACTGGCCTTTTTTGCGTTCAGGGCAAGCTTTACGGAAGGGATGATTGCAGTGCATTGCATGTAAAACAGAGGTTGCAGGAGCATTGATCCTTCTTCTGCCGCTCAACAGCTTGTTGAGGTTTAAGCAAAAAGACAAGACAAAGACAACGGACAAAACTGACCGATGGTCAATTATATCCGTTGTCACGGTGAATTAGCGCGAAGGGTGGTACATCATCAGGTGTCTGCTCTAGAGCTGCCTTCGTTTCATCAGGAGAGCCCGAACAGGCGGACAAGCAGGTAGCCCAGAGCGGACAGCAGCACCGAGCCGATAAAGCCGGCGGCGAAAGATCTCATACCCAGCCTGCGAAAGGCGGCAAGATCGACGTTCAGCCCGAGACCGGCCATGGCCATGGCAATGAGCATGTAAGCAGCGGTGACGAAGCTGTCGGCGGCAGCGGGAGGAATGATCCCGAGTGAGTGGATCGCGCTTACGGCCAGAAATCCCACAATAAACCAGGGGATAGGGATCGATCTCCAGGAGGCTTTGTTCGCGCCTTCCTGTGCCGCGGCTTTGGTACGGTTGGCCCAGATGCCGATGATAATAGCGACAGGGACCAGCAGAGCGACCCTCGTCAGCTTAACGATAACCGCCATATCCACGGCTGCTTGGCCTCCCGGAGCGGAGGCTGCAATGACATGAGCGATCTCGTGAAGCGTGGCGCCGGAAAATATTCCGTAGCCTAGCGGTGATAAACCAAGAACCGGGAACAGAAGCGTGTAGATCAATGTGAACAAGGTTCCCAGAATCGCAACCGTGGCGGCGCCGATGGCGGTTTCGTCATCTTTGGCTTTGATCTGCGGTGCAATGGCCACTACGGCCGCAGCGCCGCATATAGCCGTGCCGCAGGCGGTCAGGATGCCGAGCCGCTGCTCTACCTTAAATAATCGGGTCAGTCCATATACAACCGATAATGTAAAAGCGATGACAACGATAGCCATGATCATGATCTTGGGTCCGGCATGGACGATATCCATCAGGTTCAGTCTCATCCCTAGCAAAATGATTCCGGCACGCAGCAGCTTTTTGCTGGAAAAGCCGGCTCCTGCCGCGACTTTATCCGGAACGCCGATAGCCGCGCTCCAAAGGATGCCGATAAGAATGGCAATAACGAGCTGCCCCATAATGCTTAACAGCGGGATATAGGCCAGCCATTTGGCCGTCAGGGCAATTAGCAAAGTCAGGCCGATCCCCATAGAGAAGCCGAGGTGCCTTTTGTTCTTGCTATGTGCAGGAAGTGCTTGAGTGTGGCTCATGCTCCTATCCGCTCCTTTTTAAAAGAATTTAGTTATTAGAATTGCTTTGCTTAACGCCAATATAAAATGAAGCGGAAGAAAAGTGAAATACCGATATGCTATCCGAACTATTACAAATCATTATGATTGGGCGTCTGACGGCCGGGATTGTTTGCAAACTTTGAAAAGGATACAATGGGTTACAACAAGAGGGATAGAGGAATAGCGGGGTCAAGGGAGCATGGTCGTTGATACACTGAAAGTATTTGTTGCCGTAGTGGAGCAGAGCAACTTCTCCAGAGCGGCGGAATTGTTGAATTTATCCCAGCCGGGAGTGAGCCTGCATATCCGGAATTTGGAGAACGAATTTGGCGTAAAACTGATCCATCGTTCCTCCAAGCATGTGAAGATGACCGAAGCGGGAGAGATTTTATACAAAAAAGCTAAGCAAATGCTTGCGCTATACGAATCGGCGAAGGAGGAAATATTCCTGCTGCGCGACGAAGTGACAGGGACGATCAAGGTCGGGGCCAGCTTTACGATCGGGGAATATATACTGCCTCATGTATTGGCGGAGTTCGCGAAGCAATATCCGCATATCGATCTGAACGTGACGATAGCGAATACCGAAGAAATCGCCCGCGGCGTTCATTCGAATGAGCTGGATATCGGTCTGGTGGAGGGCGAAGTCGACTTCCCTGAGCTCGTGGTCCAGCCGCCGTTCATGGAGGACCAGATGGTGCTGGTTGCGCAGGCGCATCACCCTCTGTGCAGCCGCAAGAGCATCGAGCTGTCTGCGCTGCATGATCAGGTATGGGTGATGAGAGAGAGCGGGTCCGGAACGAGGGCGTTCAGCGATCAATTTATTGCCGAATCGGCCATAAGGGTGAAGCGGTCTTTTGTATTCAACAGCAGCCAGGGCGTTAAGGAAGCCGTAGCGGCAGGACTCGGGATAGCGATCCTATCCAGGCTGGTCATCCGCAAGGAGCTGGAATCCGGGGAGTTATGCAGCATTCCGGTGAAGGATAGCCGATTTACAAGAGACTTTCTTATATTGCAGGATAAGAAGCCGGCCGCAGAAACGATGGCGGTCAAAATGTTCGTTCAAAAGCTGAAGCAATTTAAAATGACGTAAAGAAACAGGCCGAAATGTCAACGGTTGGTTGATTTATCGTTCGTTTTTTTATACGATGGGATTATTGGGAAAAACGAAGGAGACGGAGCAGAGATGGCTAGAAAAGTGAAAGTGTCTGACCTGGTTCAAGAATTTCATCTCGAAGTTATATGCGGCGACTCGGGTCTTAAGCGTCCGATTACGGTAGCCGATTTGTACCGGCCTGGCTTGGCCATGGCGGGTTATTACGAGTTTCATCCTACGGAGCGGGTGCAAATACTCGGGAAAACGGAGCTGACGTTCTTCGACGGCCTTTCGTCGGATGAACGGATGGACCGGATGAAGAAGCTGTGCGCTCCCGAGGATACGCCTTGTATACTGGTGAGCCGCGGACTGGACATTCCTATAGAGCTGCTTGCTGCAGCCAACGATTACAACATCCCGGTGCTGCGCACCAAAACATCGACGACGATTCTGGCCAGCCGGATCACCGGATTTCTCGAGAATAAGCTGGCTCCGTCGACAACGATTCACGGCGTATTGGTCGATGTATACGGGATCGGCATGCTGATCTCGGGAAGCAGCGGAATCGGGAAAAGCGAGACGGCGCTGGAGCTGGTCAAGCGCGGTCACCGGCTCATTGCCGATGATGCGGTGGAAATCCGGCAAACGGCGGACCACGTTCTGATCGGGAACGCGCCGGAGCTGATCCGTCACCTGCTGGAAATCCGCGGCGTAGGTATCATTAACGTAATGACGCTGTTTGGTGCGGGGGCCGTCCGCAATGTGAAGAAAATTTCCGTCGTCGTCAAGCTGGAGACATGGCAGCAGGATAAGCAGTATGACCGCCTGGGGCTGGACGAAGAAACGACGAGAATCATCGATACAGACATTCCGCTTGTGACGATTCCGGTTCGTCCGGGCCGTAACTTGGCGGTAATTATCGAGGTAGCTGCGATGAACTACAGATTGAAGCGGATGGGGTACAATGCCGCGCTGCAGTTCACGAACAAGCTGACCGAATCGCTGTCTGAAGATATTGACGACATGGAATAAGAGGAATGCGGGAGCGTGACGCTCAAAGGAGGAACTTCATGTTTTTGGCTATCGATCCGATTGCGTTCGGAATCGGACCTTTGCAAGTGCACTGGTACGGTATCATTCTGGGAACCGCCGCTTTGGTCGGCTTACTGCTGGCAATTCAAGAGGGAAAGCGCTTCGGGATGAATCCCGACTTCTTCATGGATTTGGTGCTGATCGGCGTCCCCTCGGCCATCATTGGGGCAAGAATATATTATGTAGCATTCAAATGGGAAGATTATAAAGACAATTTATCCGAAGTGTTTAAAGTGTGGCATGGCGGCATCGCCATCTATGGCGCCCTGATCGGGGCCATTATCGCGGCATTGATCTATGTCCGCAAAAAGGGCTACTCTTTTTGGCGGATTGCCGATATCTGTGCGCCCGGCTTAATTGTGGGACAAGCGATCGGCCGGTGGGGCAACTTTATGAATCAGGAGGCGCACGGCGGGCCGGTAAGCGAAGCGTTCCTTCGCAACTCGCTGCATCTTCCCGATTTTATCGTCAATCAGATGTATATCGACGGTGAGTACTATCATCCGACCTTTCTGTACGAATCGCTCTGGAATATCGTAGGGCTGCTGCTGCTGTTCGTGCTGCGTCGCAGAACGTTCCTGCGGGCGGGCGAGCTGTTCATGAGCTATTTTATATGGTATTCGATCGGCCGCTTCTTCATTGAAGCTTTGAGAACGGACAGTCTGGACTTCACGGGTCCGGAATGGCTGGCATCTTTGCTGCATGGACTGTGGGCGCCGATGCATTGGTTAGGCTTTGAAGCGGGCGCTATGACTTATGGAGGTAATATAAGAATCTCGCAGCTGCTCGCTGTGCTGATCGTCATTGCTGCTTTCGTATTGATCGCAATCCGCAGAAAGACCGGGGCCGCTTCGGTACGCTATTCCGATCCAATCGAGCGTCTGAAGCCGAACGAGCCGATTGGCGCAAATGCGGCGGGCGATCAAGGGAACAACGGCAGCTCTGCTTCTGCAGCGGCAGGAGATACAGAGAACTCGGCCAACAAGGAACATCCGCAAACGTAATACAACAGGCCTTTCATTGGATACAACTACAGCATGAAAAGGAGCTTACAATATGTTGGATACGGTGTTGTTTGATTTGGACGGAACGATTGTCGATACGAACGAGCTGATCATTCAGTCGTTTCTCCACACCTTCGAAGGGGTGACCCAGGAGCCTGTAACTCGCGAGCATATTATTCCGAATATGGGAAGACCGCTTGTCGAGCAAATGAAGTTTTTTACCGGCAGAGATGTAGTGGACGATCTGGTGCAAAAATACCGCAAGTATAACGTGGAGCACCACGATGCGCTTGTAAAGGAATTTCCGCATGTCCGCGAGACGCTGCAAAAACTGCACGAAGCAGGAATCAAATTGGGCGTAGTAACAAGCAAGGTACGGTTGACGACCGAGATGGGTCTGAAGCTGACCGGATTGTTCGACTATTTCGGAACGATCGTGACGGTGGACGACGTAGAGCGGCCGAAGCCGGATCCGGAAGGAATAATCAAAGCGTTGAAGCAGCTCGGCTCCACACCGGATCAAGCGATGATGGTGGGCGACAGCCATTACGACGTGGAAGCCGCACATAATGCGGGAATCCCTTCGGCTGCCGTGGCATGGTCCATGAAAGGCGTCGAATACTTGAAGCAGTACAATCCTACCTATATCATCAATGATATAAGAGAAATTCTCCCTATTGCTGGAGTCGAGGGGATATCGATTGAGACAAACGGATAAGTTTCCGGTCGAAGGGCCGAATTCGCTGTGGCAAATGTACCGTACGGTCAGCTTCTGGAAAGCGGTCCGCAATTTTATGTTTATTCAACTTACACGGTATGCACCCTTCCTGTCGTTCAAGCGCTGGATTTATCGCCATGTGCTTGGAATGAAGGTAGGGCAGCATACCTCCTTTGCGTTAATGGTCATGGTGGATGTGTTCTTTCCGGAGCGGATAGAGGTCGGCAGCAATTCCATCATCGGCTACAATACGACGATTTTGACCCACGAATACTTGATCAAGGAATACCGCATCGGTACGGTTCGTATCGGTTCGAATGTGATGATCGGCGCCAATTCGACGATTTTGCCCGGTGTTACGATCGGCGACCATGCGGTCGTGGGAGCAGGCTCGGTCGTGCATAAGGACGTGGCGCCGTACAGCTTCGTAGCGGGCAATCCGCTGCGTGTCATTCGTGAGGACGTTAGAACGGATGATTCGAAAGCGGGAACCTAGGGATGCGGCGTGAAGCCGACAGAATTATGAAATGAAGGGCAGGGGAGCCTCGTTGAAATTCAGACCGTGTATTGATCTTCACCAAGGAAAAGTAAAGCAAATAGTAGGCGAAACATTAAATGCGGGACGACAGGGCGAAGGGGTTGTAGAAAACTTCGTCTCGGAGCACGATTCGGCGTACTATGCCGATATGTTCAAACGGGACGGGTTAACGGGCGGCCACGTCATCATGCTGGGCGGCGGCAATGAAGAAGCGGCAATAAAAGCGCTGCGGCAATACGAGGGCGGCTTGCAAATCGGCGGGGGGATCAACGCGGATAACGCATCGTCTTATTTGGAGCAGGGCGCGTCCCATGTCATAGTGACCTCCTACATCTTCCGGGACGGCGAGCTGAATACGGAGAACATGAACAAGATCGTTTCCGAGGTAGGGAAGGATCGTCTCGTTATCGATTTGAGCTGCAAAGAGAAGGACGGCAAATGGTACGTCGTGACCAACCAGTGGAAGACGTTCAGCAATTTCGAGGTGACGTTGGACAATATCCGTTACCTGGAGCAGTATTGTGATGAATTCCTGGTTCATGCCGTGGATGTGGAAGGCAAGCAATCCGGCATTCAACAAAGCCTAGTCCGCCATTTGGCGAATGGTGTGACCATTCCGACCACTTATGCAGGCGGAGCACGGTCTATGGAGGACTTGGAGCTGTTCCGTACACTAGGACAAGACAAGCTGGATATTACCGTCGGCAGCGCGCTGGATATTTTCGGAGGCAAGCTTCCTTACCGTGATGTCGTAGCTTATTGCAGCGGAAGAGCTTAAGGCTGAGGCTGTATAGGAGATAAGTTGATGACCGAACCGTGTCCATTCTGCGAACCGCTGAAGAGTGACGAGATTGTGTTGGAAAGCGAATATTGCGTATTGATTACGAACAAGGATAAGGTGCTTGTCGGGTCCTGCATGATCATACCGAGGGTGCACCGGGAGACAGTATTCGATTTGACGGATGAGGAATTTAGGGATACCCGCGGTCTGCTGTTAAGAGCAAAGGCTTACCTGGATGAGCGGTACAAGCCTGACGGATATAATGTAGGGTGGAATAGCGGCGCGGTGGGCGGGCAGACGGTTTTACACGCTCATTTGCATGGGATTCCCCGTTTCAAAGACGAGCCATTTGCCGGGCAAGGCATTCGCCATCACTTAAAGCAAGAAGAGAACAGAAGACCTTGAGCCGTAGCATTTTGCATGATTTATGATCGGCAGACGAGGTGGTTTTGCCTATAGAAGCTGAAGTCTGCGGCTCTGGACGAAGAGAGGGATTTGTAGGGAAGAGACGGCAAGTTCCTCTCTAATTTATCCGTATTGCTCATTGACGCCGCAGGTGTTCAGTGTTATATTACGAATACATCCTTTAATTTGGTAGCATATTAGCGAACTAAAGCATTTGTGAACATTGTTAATATAGGCGGGTGAAGAGCGGTGTCGAAACCGAAAGTGTTTGAAAAACCGACTGGAGTCAAAGATTATCTTCCTGAAGCGGTAGCGAAGCTGCGCGCTATTGAAACGAACGTACTGCAATGTATGGAGCGTTGGGGGTACCGGGAGATCTTGACGCCTACCTTGGAATTTTACGATACCGTGGGAGTAGCGAGCTCTACGGAAGACCGCAAGCTGTTCAAGCTGCTCGACCGCAACGGAACGACATTGGTTATGCGGTCCGATATTACGGCTCCGATAGCGCGGGTGGTGTCGTCGCTGCTGAAGGACCAGCCGTTTCCTATCCGGCTCTCGTATCATGCGAATGTATTTCGCGCCTTCGAGGCGGAAGCGGGCAGAGACGCGGAATTTTTCCAGGCCGGCGTGGAGCTTGTAGGTGACGGCTCTTCGGAATCCGATGCGGAGGTTATCGCATTGGCGATTGCCAGCTTGCAGGCGGCAGGGGTACAGCAGTTCAAAATCGCCCTCGGTCACGTCGGTTTTCTAACCGGACTATTCAACGAAACGCTGCAGCACCGGACGGAAGCTCAGCAAGCGTTAAAGGAATGCCTGCTGAACCGGGACTACGTCGGCTATCGGGATACGATCAAGGGCCTTGGCCTCGACGCCGAAGTTCAACGGGAGCTGGAAGGGATATTGAGACTTCGCGGGGGGCAGGAGATTTGCGCGCAGGCGCAGCAGGTGACACACGATCCGATGGCGCAGCAATCAATCACCCATTTGTGCGAAGTGTGGGACGTGCTTGAAGCGTACGGCGTGAGCGAGCATGTGCTGATTGACTTAACGATGATTGGAGATTTCTCCTACTATACAGGTATGACGTTTGAAGGCTACGCTGCGGATCTCGGGTTCCCTGTATGCAGCGGAGGTCGGTACGACAATTTGCTGACGCAATTCGGTCGTCCGGCTCCGGCGACAGGGTTCGCGCTGAAAACGAACCGGATTATGGAGGTAGTCGGCAAGCAGGGGACAGTAGAGGCGCCTAGCAAGGTGCTGGTAGCTTATAAAGCACCTAACCGGGCCGAGGCGTTCGCCAAAGCTCAGGAGCTGCGGTCCCAAGGTGGCACGATGGTGGAAACGCGGTTATTGCAGGACGGATCGGATGAAATCGGATCGACGCGCAAGGAAGACGGAACGTATTTGGTCAACGGCACGGTCTACCGGGACGTCATCACGTTTAAATAAAGGAGCAGGGATATGCAGGATGTATTGAAAGTGGCGATGCCCAAAGGGCGCATCTACAAGCAGGCTTCCAAGCTTTTTCGTGACGCGGGCTATCCGATCCCTGAGGATATGGACGATTCGCGCAAGCTGATCATTCCGGTGCCGGAAGCAGGACTCGAATTCATCATGGCGAAGCCGGTCGACGTAGCGACGTATGTGGAATACGGCGTGGCAGACATTGGAGTCGTCGGCAAAGATGTCCTGATGGAGGAAAACCGTGATGTATACGAGCTGATCGACCTCGGAATCGCGCGCTGCCGGATGTCGGTCATCGGCCTTCCGGATTGGAAGCCGGTGCTGAATCCGCGTGTGGCGACGAAATATCCGAATGTGGCGTCGCAATATTTCCGTGAAAAAGGACAGCAGGTGGAAGTGATCAAACTGAACGGTTCCATCGAGCTGGCGCCTTTGATCGGCTTGGCGGACCGGATCGTCGATATGGTCGAGACGGGCCAGACCTTGAAGGAGAACGGACTGGTCGAGCAGGAGCAGATCTTCTCGATCACGAGCCGGCTGATTGCCAACAGGGTGAGCTACCGGATGAAAAATGAATCGATTCAAGCGCTGTGCGACAAGCTGCAGCAGCTGACGGCTTCCATTACTGCGAAATAATGCAAGTGTACGGATAGATGCGGGAGCAAGAACGAAGCGCGTAAGCAAGGACGGGAGCAATCACTGTAAAGGAAAAGGGGGAGCAGGCGATGAAAATTGTGCCGGCCAGCGAGTTCGCGCTGAAGCGCGAAGTGGAATACGGCTCGGAGGAACAGAACGAGCGGGTCAAAAGCATTATTGAGAGCGTGCGCCGCGAAGGCGACGCGGCGCTCAAGAGCTTCGCTCAGCAGTTCGACGGCGTAACCGTCGACGAGCTGCGCGTGAGCGAAGCCGAAATCGAGGCCGCCTATGCGTCGGTGGACGAGGAGTTTCTCGCTGCGATTCGGGAAGCAGCGGTCAATGTTCGCCGCTTCCACGAGAAGCAGAAGCGGACGTCCTGGATGGATCTGCAGCCCGACGGCAGCATCCTGGGACAAGTGATCCGGCCGCTGCGCCGGGTCGGGCTGTATGTGCCGGGCGGTAAGGCGGCGTATCCGTCGTCCGTCCTGATGAACGCGATTCCGGCCCAGGTTGCGGGCGTGCCGGAAATCGTGATGGTGACGCCGCCGGCGACGGCCGGGGTCGAGGGCATCGACCCTCACATCCTCGTGGCCGCAGCGGAAGCGGGCGTGCGCGAGATCTACCGCGTCGGCGGCGCGCAAGCTGTCGCAGCGCTCGCCTATGGCACGGAGTCGATCCCGGCGGCCGACAAAATCGTGGGCCCGGGTAACATCTACGTAGCCCTGGCCAAGCGGTACGTGTTCGGCGCGGTCGACATCGACAGCATCGCCGGCCCGAGCGAGATCGTCGTGCTGGCCGATGAGACGGCCGACGCCGCGTATGTGGCTGCGGACCTGCTGTCGCAGGCCGAGCACGACGAGATGGCGTCGGCGATTCTCATCACGCCGTCGCAAGCGCTCGCCGAAGCGGTGCAGGCGGAGGTAGCCCGCCAGCTTGAGACGCTGCCGAAGCGGGGCATCGCGGAGCAGTCGATCCGCGACTACGGGGCGATCCTCACGGTAGCGAGCCTCGAGGAGGGCGTGGACGCCGTGAACCGGCTTGCGCCGGAGCATCTCGAGGTCATCGTGAGCGAGCCGTTCCAATACTTGAGCGCCATCGAGAACGCAGGCGCGATCTTCCTCGGGCCGTACAGCTCGGAGCCCGTCGGAGACTATTTCGCCGGCCCGAACCATGTGCTGCCGACGAACGGGACGGCACGGTTCTCTTCTCCGCTCAACGTGGACGACTTCATGAAGAAGTCCAGCGTCATCTACTACAGCAAAGAAGCGCTGCTCCGGGACGGGGACAAAATTATTACGCTAGCTCGCCACGAAGGGCTCGAAGCCCACGCGAGGGCGATTCAAATACGACTCGAGAAAGAAGGGAATTCCCGTGGCTGACCAACAAACCAACGAGCGTTCGGCATCGATTGCCCGCAAAACGAATGAAACGGATATTCAATTGACGTTTAACGTAGACGGCTCCGGCGTATCGGAAATCGAGACGGACGTGCCGTTTTTAAACCATATGCTTGATTTGTTCACGAAGCACGGCCAATTCGACCTGAAGGTCAAAGCGATCGGCGACATCGACATCGATGACCACCACACGGTTGAAGATATCGGCATTTGTCTGGGTCACACTCTTCGCGAAGCGTTGGGCGACAAGAGAGGAATCAAGCGCTACGCGAACGTGTTCATTCCGATGGATGAAGCGCTGGCGCAAGTCGTTATCGACGTGAGCAACCGCCCTCACTTCGAATACCGGGCGCAGTATCCGTCGGCGCAAGTAGGCAGCTTCTCTACGGAGATGGTGCATGAGTTTCTGTGGAAGCTTGCTCTCGAGGCGCGCATAACGCTGCACGTCATCGTCCATTACGGGCAAAATACGCATCACATGATCGAAGCGGTATTCAAGGCGCTCGGCCGTGCGCTGGACGAAGCGACGAGCATCGATCCGCGCGTGAAAGGCGTGCCGTCGACGAAGGGAGTGCTGTAAGGATGATCGCCATCATCGACTACGGCATGGGCAACCTGCACAGCGTCAGCAAAGCGGTTGAACGGCTCGGCTTCGAAGCCGTCATCACCTCCGACGAGGCGCAGATCCTTGCCGCCGACGGAGCGATTTTGCCGGGCGTGGGCGCCTTCGGCGACGCCATGGAGCAGCTGCGCGCATCTGGCATGGATGGCGCGGTAGAACGATTCGCCGCAACCGGCAAGCCGCTGCTCGGCATCTGTCTCGGGATGCAGCTATTGTTCAGCAAGAGTGAGGAGCATGGCTCCCACGAGGGGCTGAATCTGCTGCCGGGTCAGGTCGTTCGCTTCCGCGGGAGCTACAAGGTGCCGCACATGGGCTGGAACCGGCTGCAGTTCAAGCAGCCAAGCCCGCTGTTCAGCGGCATCGAGGAAGGCCACGTCTACTTCGTGCACTCGTATCACGTGCAGCCGGAGCAGCCGTCGGACCTGCTGGCAACGACCGACTATCATCAGCAGGCAACCGCCATCGTAGGACGCGGCAATGTGTACGGCATGCAGTTTCACCCGGAGAAAAGCGGCATCATCGGAATGCAGCTGCTGGGCAATTTTCTCGCCTTGTGCAAACGATAAGAGCCCGAGCCGCGGCCCGGGGGCTTACTGCTTGTCTCCAGGAGCTGCAATCGAAATCACTAGCAACAGATATCATGGGAACGGGGGCTAACCAATGCTTGCCAAACGAATAATCCCTTGCCTGGACGTTAAAGACGGACGGGTCGTGAAGGGCGTCAACTTCGTGAATTTACGCGATGCGGGCGATCCGGTCGAGCTGGCGGCGATCTACGATCGGGAGGGAGCCGACGAGCTGGTATTTCTCGACATTTCGGCTTCCGTAGAAGGCCGGGCGACGATGGTCGAGGTGGTGAAGCAGACCGCAGGCGAAATTACGATTCCGTTTACGGTCGGCGGCGGCATATCGAGCGTGGACGACATGAAGCGGCTGCTCCGCGCCGGAGCCGATAAGATCGGCATTAACACGGCCGCGGTCCGAAATCCGGATCTGATCTCCGACGGTGCGAGAAAGTTCGGATCGCAGTGCATCGTGGTCGCTATCGACGCTCGTTACAACGAAGCTTGGGGCGAGTGGGAAGTGTTCACCCACGGCGGACGCAACGGCACCGGCATCAAGGCGCTGGAATGGGCGAAGCGGGCGGAGGAGCTGGGCGCCGGCGAAATCTTGCTGACGAGCATGGATGCCGACGGTACCAAGGACGGCTTCGATCTGCCGCTGACTCGCGCTGTATCCGAGCTGCTGACCATTCCGGTTATCGCGTCGGGCGGGGCCGGAACGAAGGACCACTTTTACGATGTGTTTGCTGAAGGCAAAGCGGATGCGGGATTGGCCGCAACGATTTTTCATTATAAAGAGCTTACGATTGGTGAGGTTAAAGACAACCTCCGGCAGAAAGGAGTCGAAGTGCGATGACAAACGAACAACAAGCTCCGCAATCCTGGGAAGAGCTGACGGCAGCGATAAAATGGGACGATCAAGGTCTCGTTCCCGCCATCGTTCAGGATGCGGCAAGCAAAGATGTATTGATGATGGCTTATATGAACCAAGAATCGCTGAGACTTACTCTGGAGTCAGGGGAAACGTGGTTCTGGAGCCGTTCCCGCAGCGAGCTGTGGCATAAAGGAGCGACATCCGGCCACATTCAGAAGGTGCGCTCGCTGAAATACGATTGCGACGGAGATACGCTGCTTGTGCTGGTGAACCAGACAGGACCGGCATGCCACACGGGGCAGTACAGCTGCTTCTTCAACGAAGTGCAGGTGGACGGTCAAGCTGCTTCCGCAGGGACTGCTGCTGCGGGCGATCGCTTCGCGATGCTGTCCAAGCTCGAATCGGTTATCGCCCAGCGCGATGTTGAGCGTCCTGAGGGTGCTTATACGACCTACCTGTTCGAGAAGGGAATCGATAAAATATTGAAAAAGGTCGGCGAAGAAACGGCCGAAGTCATTATCGCCGCCAAAAACCGCGACAATGACGAGCTCCGTTACGAAGCAAGCGACCTGATCTTCCATCTGATGGTGCTGCTGCGCGAAGCCAAGCTTCCTTTGGACGACGTCATGCGCGAATTAGATAACCGCCACAATTCCAAAAAATAATCGAAACCATCCCGCACCGTATCACGTATTGGGAAGCGTATGACAAATGACATGGCTGCCGAGTGACTATCGGTGCCGGACGAATGGGACGATACCAAAAAGGGCATAGAATAGTAGGCAACCCAAATGCTGGGCCGCTGAAGTTCATGCCCTTGCTCTGTGTCAAGAAGCCGCCCGGATCCAGCGGTTTTTGCTGGAATCTGTAACCGAAACTGGCAAAAAGGGCGCCGTTATGCAGGTTTTCCCTGCGATTTTCACGGAAATGCCTTTTTCTTAAACATTATTTTTCATGTATAATGAGGGTTGTGGACATTTTTATAGTATAATGACTCTTGATGTCAATAGATGCATCGGAACTGCAGCCCACATAATTTACGTAAACAATCCATAGCGGAGGTAACCTTTAACCATGTTTAGCGACAAATTGAAGATTTTTTCCGGATCATCCAACCCTAAGCTCGCAGAGAAAATCTGTAATGAGCTAGGCGTTTCACTCGGCCAAGTCAAGCTTTCCCGGTTCAAATGCGGGGAAATTTACTGCTGCTATGAAGAAACCATTCGGAACTGTGATGTGTTCTTGGTCCAAACGTTCTCCCATCCGATCAACGAGAATTTCATGGAGCTGTTGGTTATGATGGATGCGGCCAAGCGCGCGTCAGCCAGAACAATCAACCTTGTCGTACCTTACTATGGATATTCCCGTCAGGAACGGAAAGCGGCTCCACGGGAACCGATTTCCGCGAAATTGGTTGCTGATTTGCTCAATGCAGCCGGAGCGGACCGCGTTATTACCATTGACCTTCATGCGCCTGCAATTCAAGGCTTCTTCAACATTCCGGTCGACCATTTGACGGCTTTGGACTTGCTTAGCGCTCATATTAAACAAAAGCAAATCGATGACCTTATCGTCGTATCCCCGGACGCGGGCGGCGTGACTAGAGCTGAGAACCTTGCGAACGTGCTGGAAGCGCCCATCGCCATGATGTTCAAAAAGCGTTATGCGCACAACGAGGCGGTAGTGACTCACGTTATCGGTGATGTAAAAGGCAAAACACCGGTTATTTTCGAAGACTTGATCGATACCGGAACAACCATTGTCAATGTCGTGGAAGGGTTAAAGGAAAGAGGAGCGAACGACGTCTTCATCTGTGCGACTCATCCGGTATTCTCCGGACCGGCGCTGCAGCGTCTTGACCACCCGAACATTAGAGAAGTCGTCATTACCGACTCCATTGCGATTCCAGACGATCACTCCTCCCGTTTCCAGGTGCTTTCCGTAGCGGGACTGTTGTCCAATGCGATCCGGATTATTAAAGACGGCGGTTCGATCAGCTCTTTGTTCAAATACGGCGGGGTATAAACTGCAGTCGGAATAGATAGATTTAATTAAACACTCTTTATGGATTTGTTATCATTTATGCTATACTTTTCTTATCGAAATAACGCTGGTTTCCTTGTGAATTCCAGACGGAACCGGAGGTGCCTTACTTAATGGGGAAGAAAAAGCGTGCTGTCAGAACTCAACATAGCAACATTATCCCGGTGAAAATGGATGCCACGTTCTTTTTCGAACGAGCCGTGCAATCTTTGGACCGATATCATTACGATAAGGCATTAAAGTATTTTCGTCGCGCAGCCGATTACGAGCCGGAAAATCCGGTAAATCATTGTAACCTGGCCGGGCTTCTCTCAGAGATGGGAAATTACGAGGAATCCAACCGTATTCTTCAGCACGTGCTGGATCAGATCGATCCTACGATGACCGAATGCTACTTCTATATGGCGAACAATTTTGCCAATATGGAAAACTACGAGTCGGCGGAAAAAGCAATTATCCATTATTTGGAGAACGACCCAACAGGACAATTTCTCGAAGAATCCGAGGAAATGATCGAACTGCTCAGCTACGAGCTGGACCGTCCGACCAAGCTGACGTCGATCAAGAGCCGCGAAGGCATGTTTGAACACGACCGGGCGCGCAGTATGCTGGAGGAAGGCAAGTTCGGCGAGGCGGTTCGCATCCTGGAGAAGATTATTAAGAAGCACCCGGATTTTATGGCTGCGCGCAACAATTTGGCGTTGGCCTATTACTACATGGGGCATTTTGAAAAATCCGTTGAAATGATCAAGCAGGTATTGGAACTCGATCACGGCAATTTGCACGCGCTGTGCAATCTGGCGATCTTTTACCAGCATTTCGGCGATAAAGATAATTTGAAGGAACTGCTTGAGGTATTGCGCAAAACCTATCCTTTCCATCAGGATCATGTGTTTAAGCTGGCCACAACGATGGGCATCTTAAGTGAGCATGAAACGGCGTACCGTTTGTTCAAAAGGCTGCTGAAAACCGGCGAAGCGGGTCTCGACCCGTGCTTGTTCCACTATACGGCGGTGGCGGCTTACAATACGAAGCGATATAACGAAGCGGAGCGTCAATGGCGTCATGCGGATAAATTCGATCCGGGCTCGGAAATTCCGAAGTTTTACTTGAATTTGCTGGATAAATCGCGTCACGAGCAAGTAAAGCCGCCGGTCAGCTACCATTATCACCTTCCGTTCGAGGAACAATTCCGCGGATTGGAGAAGTCCGCCGAAGGACTGCCCGATCATTTGAAACGGGATCCTCTTGTGCGTTCGTCCTTTTTCTGGGCGCTGCGCCACGGCGACACGGAGACGAAGCTGCAAGTATTGCAGGCGTTCGGTCTCATTGGCGACAACGAGGTGAAGGATGCACTGCTGGAGTTTATTCAGGAGCCGCAGGAGAACGATTACTTGAAGAAGGTCGCTATCTTCGTGCTGCGCAGCATCGGGCTGAACGAGCCGGTGACCGCGGTGCTTGACGGCAATCGCCTGACGATTCCGGCATCGCCGTTTTCGCCGAATTTGCCTGTGTGGGAGCGTAAATGGCAGGATATTATGGACCGGTCGATGCAGGAAATGAGCCGCAGGTACGATATGGTGCAGCAGTACGATCTGCAGACATTGTGGGTCGAGTATTTATCGAGGGTATACCCGAGTGTGCCGAAAATTACCAAGACGGAGGGCTGGTCCGCCGCTCTGGAGTATTTGACGGCCAAGATGCACCGCCGCGCCATTTCGTTTCATGAGCTATCGCATCGTTACAACGTATCCGTCGCGACCATAAGCAAGAACGTGAAAATGATCGATGAGGCTTGCGGCATTCGCGAGAAAATGGAAGCCATTTTCCCGGCGTACGCAAACTTTGACCATAAATAAAGGAATACGCTCTTCAAGTCCGATGTTCCGAGCTTATGAAAATTCAGTTTTTTTCTTCTCGACAGTTGGGTAATACTTAAACTAATATTACGTGTTCAATAAGTTGGGATTCAGCTTTTTGAACAACCTCTGATAGAGAATCCATTAAGGAGTTAAGGAGGAACTGGATATGTACAAAGCCATAGTCATCGGAACCGGTCCTGCAGGGCTTACGGCGGCGATTTATTTGGCTCGCGCCAATCTGAGCCCGCTGGTTATCGAGGGTCCTGAGCCGGGCGGTCAGCTGACGACCACGACGGAGGTTGAGAACTTCCCGGGATTTCCGCAAGGCATTATGGGTCCTGAGCTGATGGACAATATGCGCAAGCAGGCGGAGCGGTTCGGAGCCGAGTTCAAAACCGGATGGGTCAACAAGGTCGATTTATCCAGTAGGCCGTTCAAGCTGACCGTAGAAGGGATAGGCGACATCGAATCCGAGAGCGTCATTATATCCACCGGAGCCTCAGCCAAGCTGCTCGGCATCGAGAACGAGAAGGAAAGCATAGGGCGCGGAGTAAGCACATGCGCGACCTGTGACGGATTTTTCTTCCGCGGCAAAAAAATTATCGTCGTGGGCGGCGGCGACTCGGCGATGGAAGAGGCGAACTTCCTGACCCGATTCGCATCGGAAGTGCAGTTGGTGCACCGGCGCAGCGAGCTCCGGGCTTCCAAAATCATGCAGGATCGCGCGCGCGACAACTCCAAAATATCGTGGAGCTTGAACCGGACGCCGCTCGCCGTCGTATCGGGAGATAAGGGCGTGACCGGCTTGAAGGTGAAAAACAACGAAACCGGTTCAGAGGAAATTATCGAGACGGACGGCATTTTCGTCGCTATCGGGCATACGCCGAATACAGGCTTCCTGGGCGGCCAGATTACGACCGACGATCACGGGTATATCGTAGTCAAACCGGGTACGACTCAAACGAACATCGAGGGCGTCTTTGCTTGCGGTGACGTACAGGACAGCAAATACCGCCAAGCGATAACGGCAGCCGGCAGCGGATGTATGGCGGCACTCGATTGCGAGAAGTTTTTGGAAGGCCATGCTGTACATGATTGGAGTCAAAGCTTGTAACATAACGAAACGTGGGACCGAAGTTCCACGTTTTTTCTGTGTGTAGGCTATCCGGCGTGGTATGAACTGGGGCGGATGTCATGATGAATCAGCCGGGGAAGGACGGGCAATTGTCATGAACGTTTTCTTGACCTGCCCGAAGGGTTGGCTTATAGTTGGAACTGAGAGCTTTTTTGCGTGATTATAGTTTATGAGGTGACTTGTATAATGGGAGAGAAAGTTTACGTTGGAGTCGATCTCGGAGGCACAGCCATCAAGGTAGGGCTTTGCGATGAAAATGGAATGCTGCTGCAGACGTTCGAAGGACCAACCGGAACAGAGCAAGGCGTTGATGTAGTTCTTGAAAACATTGCACAATACGTGCGCAAGCTGGTAGCGGATTCGCCTTACGAATGGGAACAGGTAGCAGGTATCGGAGCGGGCATCGCCGGCTTTATGGACATTCCGGAAGGCTTCATTAAGCTGTCCCCGAATTTGGGATGGC
Source organism: Paenibacillus sp. NPDC056579 (assembly GCF_042793215.1). Classification (NCBI taxonomy): domain Bacteria; kingdom Bacillati; phylum Bacillota; class Bacilli; order Caryophanales; family Paenibacillaceae; genus Paenibacillus; species Paenibacillus sp. NPDC056579. The sequence goes on along the minus strand of NZ_JBHTVD010000009.1, from coordinate 305,033 downwards.
GCAACGTGCCCATCAAGAAAATCCTGGAGGAAAAGCTCGGCAAGACGGTCAAGATCGACAATGACGCCAACGTGGCCGCTTTGGGCGAAGCATGGGGAGGGGCAGGTAGAGGCATTCCTCATCTCGTATGCTACACGCTGGGCACAGGGGTTGGCGGCGGTGTTATTATAAACGGCAACATACATCAAGGCTTTAACGGCATGGCGGGCGAGCTAGGCCATATGACCGTCGTACCTGATCTGGAAGCCATCAACTGCGCTTGCGGTCTGAAAGGCTGTCTCGAAACGGTATCGTCGGCAACCGGCATTATTCGTATGGCTAAGGAAGCGGTGGAGCGCGGCGAGCATACTTCGCTGGCGCTGGTTGAGAACATTATGGCCAAGGATGTGTTCGACGCGGCCAAATCGGGAGATGAAGTAGCGCTCCGCATTATTAATCGCGCTGCGCTCTATTTGGGCAAATCGATGGCGACCGTATCCATTGTTTTGAACCCGCAGCGGTTTATTATCGGCGGCGGCGTATCGAAAGCCGGAGATATTTTGTTCGATGCCATTCGCGGCTATTACAACGAGTATGCTCAAGAGTCCGCTAAGGAAGGCGTAGAGATCGTTCCGGCTACACTTGGCAACGATGCCGGTGTTGTGGGAGCGGCAGGATTGAACTTGCGTTCCTAATTTTTGGTTGGTTCATAGATTTAGGCTGGATGGATCCATTATTTATTGTTTCATGGAACAACATATTTTATTCGGTAATGTCGAGCAACCGGTCAAGGTGGATTAACAACCTGGAGGTGGAACACCCATGGAAGAGATGCATACTTTAGGCAAACTGGTTATTATCACCGGCATGTCAGGTGCAGGCAAGACGATAGCCGTGCAAAGCTTGGAGGACTTGGGCTTTTTTTGCGTGGATAACCTGCCTCCTGTACTGATTCCGAAATTTGCGGAGCTCATAGAGCAATCCAAGGGCCGAATCGGTAAGGTCGCCTTGGTTATCGATTTGAGAGGAAGAGAATTCTTCACTTCCTTATCCGAGTCGCTCCGGTATATTCGGGAAAATCAGTCGCTTACGTATGAAATTTTGTTCCTCGATGCGACGGACGCTATCCTCGTTCAACGGTATAAGGAAAGCCGCCGTAAGCATCCGCTGGCTCCGACGGGCGCACCGCTCGAAGGTATTGTGCAGGAGCGCAAGCTGCTTGAGGAGCTGAAAGGGATGGCGACGCAGGTCATCGATACGAGCAGCTTGAAGCCTGCACAACTGAAGGAGCGGATCGTATCGCGATTCACGAATCTCGAGTCCGACGGCATCTCCATCAACGTCATATCCTTCGGCTTCAAATATGGCGTGCCGATCGATGCGGACCTGATCTTCGACGTGCGGTTCCTTCCGAATCCGCACTATGTGGAGACTCTGCGCCCTAATACGGGCCAGGATCCGGAAGTGTACGATTATGTTATGAAATGGAATGAGACGCAGGAGTTTCTTACTAAGCTGCTGGATATGCTGAACTTTCTCGTGCCTCAATACAAAAAGGAAGGGAAGAGTCAGGTCGTGGTCGGTATCGGCTGTACAGGCGGCAAGCATCGCTCCGTCGCCATCGCCGAATATTTGGGCAAAGTGATGGGCAACAGCGAGACGGAAACGGTACGCGTCAGCCATCGTGACTCCGAACGGGACAGGGTAGAGGTGAAGAAATGACCCCAGACAGCATGGAAAGCGACCGCCCGCGCATTGTCGTTATCGGCGGTGGAACGGGGCTGTCCGTTATGCTTCGAGGCTTGAAGGAAAAGCCGATAGACATAACGGCGATCGTTACGGTTGCTGATGACGGGGGGAGCTCCGGTATTCTCCGATCAGAATTGGAGATGGTGCCGCCGGGCGATATCCGTAATGTGCTCACCGCCTTGGCCGATGTAGAGCCGCTGCTCGGCAAAATGCTCGAATATCGTTTCGAGAAAGGCCAGGGATTGGCGGGGCACAGTTTGGGCAATCTAATTTTGGCAGCAATGAGGGATATTACCGGTGATTTTGTCGCCGGCGTGCGTGAGATGAGCCGTGTGTTCGCTGTGAGGGGCCGTGTGCTTCCCGCAGCGAATCACGCCATTGTACTGAAGGCCGAAATGGAGGACGGCACCATCGTCGAGGGTGAGTCCAAAATTCCGAAGTCGGGCAAAGTGATCAAGCGGGTGTTTATCGAGCCGTCGAACGTGCAGCCATTGGACGAAGCGGTGGATGCGCTGAAGAAAGCCGATGCCATTCTTGTCGGGCCGGGCAGCTTGTACACCAGCATTATGCCGAATTTGCTTGTGCCGGAAATCGCGCGCACCATTGTGGAATCGCAGGCGCTGAAGATGTTCGTATGCAACGTGATGACACAGCCCGGCGAAACGGATAATTACTCGGTTAGCGACCATTTGCAAGCCATGTACAATCACGTAGGCCACCATTTGTTCGATTATATTATCGTCAACAATGGGGATATTCCTCCTCAGGTTCAGAAGCGATATGCCGAGAAGGGCGCGCGAGTCGTCCCTCTCGATCTGGAAGAGGTTACGAGTCGAGGCTATAAAGTAATAGCGGATCAATTGGTTTTATTCCGAACGTATTTGCGTCACGATGCAGAAAAACTAAGCCAACACATTTATCAACTGGTGGAGAGCTGGATGCTCAAGAAGAGGTGATAAGCCCATGTCCTTCGCCGCACAAACGAAAAAAGAACTTACCATGATCCAATCCGATGATTGCTGTGAAATCGCTGAGCTGTCCGCGCTCATTCGCATGAACGGGTCCGTTCAGCTGACCAACCAGCGTATCGTATTGGATGTTTCAACCGAGAATGCGGCTATCGCACGTCGGATGTACTCGTTGTTAAAGAAGAAATTTCGCGTTCATACCGAGCTGCTTGTACGCAAAAAGATGCGGTTGAAAAAAAATAACGTCTACATCGTCCGGGTACCGAATCAGGTACAGGAGATTTTGTCGGAGCTGCACATCGTTTCGGAAGGATTTATCTTTACTCCGGGAATAGAGCGGGCTATTATTCAGGAGGACTGCTGCAAACGCGCTTATTTGCGCGGAGCCTTCCTCGCAGGGGGCTCGGTCAACAATCCCGAAGGCTCCTCCTATCACCTGGAGATCTCCTCGATGTACGAGGAGCACTGTCAGGCTCTGTGCGATCTGGCCAACGAGTTTGATTTGAACGCCCGGTGCATCGAACGGAAAAAAGGCTTTGTCTTCTACATCAAAGAAGGCGAGAAAATCATCGAATTTCTCAACCTGATCGGCGCGCATCAAGCGCTTCTACGGTTCGAGGATGTGCGGATCATGAAAGATATGCGTAATTCCGTCAACCGGCTGGTCAATTGCGAAACGGCTAATTTGAATAAAACGATCGGTGCCGCCGTTAGGCAGATCGATAACATTCGGCTGCTGCAAAAAGAAATCGGTCTCGAAAATCTGCCCGAGAAGCTGCGCGAGGTCGCGGAAATCCGTCTCATGCACCCGGACATGAACCTGAAGGAAGTCGGCGACTTGCTAAAGGGAGCCGTCAGTAAATCGGGGGTCAATCACCGGTTGCGTAAAATCGACGAGCTTGCCGAGAAAATCCGCAGATCATAAGTGTTTGGGCGGAAATATAGATTTTTTGTGTAATTTTAGGATACTCCTAGTGTAACCCATGGAAAAATGGTATAATGGATGAAAAATCGCTTTTTCATATGGTCATTTATGTAAATGGTCATTTGCAATTAAGATAGTAGGGGGTATGGGTTGGAATGTCGAAACGCCCAGTAGTTGTAAAGTTGAAAACAGGCCTTCATGCCAGACCAGCGGCACTTTTTGTTCAGGAAGCGAATAAGTTTTCTTCCGAAATCTTCGTGGAGAAGGACGAGAAGAAAGTTAACGCCAAAAGTATCATGGGTATCATGAGCTTAGCAATCAGCACCGGTACTGAAGTTTACATTAGCGCTGAAGGTTCGGACGCCGAGCAGGCTGTAAACGCTTTAGTCGCATTGGTCAGCAAAGAGGAACTCGAAAACCAATAATACCTGCTATACGCTTCGGATGAAGCCGTTTTAAGGTGCTTGCTTCTTGCTGTTTTCCCTCTTTTTGTCCATTTTATGAAATGGCATATGATGGTTGGATTGGGATACTCGTAAAAGCGCAACCTTTTCTTTAGTTGAGCGTCTATAATGACGTGTCTTCTGTAGGAAAGGTTTTTTGCTGTGCTTATTTTTTATTCATAAAAGGAGTTCGAGAGAGAATGAACCAGATGAAAAAAGAAGTGTCTTTGATGATGATCATCGCCCTGCTGTGCACGGTTCTCTTTACTCCGCTGGCTATGGCGCAAGGCGTATCGTCGGCTTCGACGCACGTATTGCTCTATGTCGATAAGACGGAGGCTTTTTTGAACGGCAAGCAGGTCACGCTAGAATCTCCTGCAACGATCATTAAAGACAAAATGTTTGTTCCCGCCAAGTTTTTGGGAGATGCAATGGGCTTGAAGGTAGAATGGAATGAGAAGACACGCCAGATTGAAATGGTAACGCCAGGCTACAACATTGTGCTCGATAGCGACCGGAAATCCGTGTGGATTAACGGCATGATGGAACCGTTCGATTCCGTGGCGGCTATTAGCCCGGAAGGCAAACTGCTGATCAAGCTGACCTGGTTGGCTGATTATATGGGTGCGAGATACACGTACAACGACGAGCTGAGACGTGTGGAGGTTCTTCATACGAAAACACCGGATGGGGTGTACATACCGAATTCCGGCAACTCCAAACCGGTAGCGAAATTCGCTTTCGGCAAAGAGACGTATCGTCTGGGCGAGCCGGTCAAGTACATCGATTTAAGCTATGACCCGGATGCGGAAGGGATCGCCAGATACGAATGGAAAGGCAACCAGGAGGCGTTCTTCACGCCGGGGACCTATCCTATTACATTGACGGTTTGGGACGCCCACGGCAATCAGAGTACGGCGTACACGCGCAATATTACCATCGGAACGGAAACGTATTTGAACGCGGTGGAATATCCGATCTATACGAAGCCTCCGGGCAGCTATATCAAGACGGATTGGAGCATGATCTGGGGCAACTTCTGGAAACTGCCGGAGCTTCCTAAGCAAGTGACGTCGGATTCCTCGAGAAAGCTGCTTGTCAGCGACAGTCCTGAAGAGTTTACGGAAAAAGGCATCTTGTACCAAGATAAAGTGAACGGCAAAGGAAGATTGTATGCCGATCATATCAACGGTACGAAGGAAAAAGTGACGATGGCTATCTTGGCCAGAAATACGACCGATAAGCCGGTAAAAATCAAAACGACCAACAAGGGCGAAGTATTCCCGTCCGTGTATGCGAATTTGATCGGCAACGAAGCTTCCGTCGATTTCCTGATGAACGATACGTACAACGAAGAAATGACGGTACCGCCGAAGCAGACGTTCATTTATTCGCAAATGCCGGACTTCTACCCGGCACAAGGCGTTAACTTGTTCTACGACGTAGAAACCGACGGTGAGATTGAATTCTCGTTCGTCGCAACGGATAAAATTACGCAGGATACGCTGAAGCTCCCTCTGCTGCCGTTCACCGGACACGTCCGCGGATCGTTCCCGGTATCCGAGGTGAAGTGGAATGTGGATGCAAGCTCGTTTACTACACCGTCTCGCCTCATTATCGGCGATGGCAAGAGCGATCCGTTCCAGCCGGGCTACGATACGATGCGTAAACAAAATGTCACGAACGACGGCAACTATGGCGTCGTGTACAAAATTCATGCCGATAAGCCGCGCAAAATGGCTATCATGATCCAGCCTCTGGGCGGCGTGTTCAAAGGCCCGTTCAAAATTAACGGGGAAATGCATTTGGTGCCGCAGTCCGGCGTGCTGACCGCATTTGACGGCATGCAGATTCTGGCGAAAACTACGGGCGAGGAAGATTCGCTCGACATCGAATTTACGCCTCCGGCCGGCTCGGCCTTCCCGATCGACCTGATCTTCTATCCTTTGGAAGATAAGAAGTAAGAAGAGGGGGAAGTTGCAAAAGCGTGGTGCTCCAGAGAGGGGTATGCTTCCGGTCGCTGTTGAAATCATGAATAGGGATTATCCGCAATTGTGGTGTATTCATGATTTCAAAGGCAAACACTTCGTTCCTGCAGCAAATCCCTTCTCCTCCGCTCACGCTTTTCAACTTTCAAGAGTAATAAAGCGAAAAAGTCCAGTCTGTATTATTGCAGACTGGACTTTTTTTCGTTACGCGGCTGATGAGCCGTAAACCGACCTACAGCTCGCGCCAAACAAAAAAAGCCCGTGCTGCAAGCGGGATAACCAGCTTACAGCACGGGCTTCCAAAGCTGCATCGAGTACGTTATACGCGCTCGATGACTTTATCGATCAAGCCGTACGCGGCCGCTTCTTCGGCATACATGAAGTTATCGCGATCGGTATCTTTCTCGATTTGTTCAAACGATTGGCCAGTGCGCTCGGCCAAAATGTGGTTCAGCTTGTCGCGCATTTTCAAGATGCGCTTCGCGCGGATCTCGATATCGCTTGCTTGCCCTTCGGCGCCTCCGAGCGGCTGGTGAATCATGACTTCGCTGTTCGGCAGCGCGAAGCGTTTGCCTTTGGCGCCTGCCGCCAGCAGGAACGCTCCCATGGAAGCGGCCATACCTACGCAGATCGTGGACACGTCCGGCTTGATGAACTGCATGGTATCATAGATGGCCATCCCCGCAGTGATGGAGCCGCCCGGGCTGTTAATATATAAGTGAATATCTTTATCCGGATCTTGTGCGGCCAGGAACAACAGTTGGGCAATAATAGCATTGGCCACAACGTCATTAACCGGAGTCCCTAGAAAAATAATGCGATCCTTCAGCAAGCGGGAGTAAATGTCATAAGCGCGCTCTCCTCTTGCATCCGGTTCTACGACCATTGGAATGAAACTCATAAGCTGCAGCCTCCTTAAATTTCATATATGGTAACACTATAACCATCATAGCGCAAAAGCAAACTAAGGTCAAGAAAGGTCAAACAATAGTTTCAAAAAAACCTCTAAGCTCACCGGTCACGGCAAGTTTTAGAGGTTGTACGATTCATTCGTTATTAAAGTAATGGCGCGCCCGTAAGGAATCGAACCTTAATCTCAGGCTCCGGAGGCCTACGTCATATCCATTGGACCACGGGCGCATAGCTTTGTCTCAAAAATTGAGAAGCAAGAGTTATTATATGATATCGCGTCCCAAAATGCAACCCCTACCAGAAAAAAACAGCTAGCTTGTTCAAAGCCGTCCATGAGCAACAATTAATTAGCGCGTGCAGTGTCTGATTCCGGCATCGAGCCATGACTGACGCAAGCGTAAAAAGCGTGCTCGACGTCGGATGGCGCTACATTTATTCGATCAGCCCATTCTTCGGCTCGCTCCTTAATGACCTTCGAAATGGCTCTCGCAACGTACACAATCGCTACCGCAGGATGAGCTTTTAAGCGTAAGAAGATTGTCGTAATTTGTAGACGCAGCAAGGATTGTCCGTGCTTAATATGAAGAGAACGTAAATTTTTGTCTAAATGGTGTTTTGTTTGTTGAAATTGTCAGACAGATTTTATATAATGAGAACAGCTAAGTGAAAGCTTAGTTGTTTTTTTGGAAGTTGTGGGACTAAAAATGTAGTACTGGGACATTAACTGTCCATATCTTTGGCGGGAGCGTGTTTTTCTCATGAGAGAGTTACTCGATATTCAAAAGCAGCTTCTGCCGGACTTACTGGACACGTTGAAGGAACGGTACACGATTCTGCATCACATCATGGTGTCCGGTACGGTCGGACGCAGGACGCTTGCGGTGTCGCTTAACACGACGGAGCGTATTTTGCGAAGCGAGGTCGAGTTCTTGAAAGCCCAAGGCCTGCTGGATGTCGATGCATCGGGAATGAGGATCAGCGAAGCCGGAAGGCAGCTGCTCGAGAAGATCGAGCCGTTGGTCAAGGACCTGTTCGGATTGACCGAGCTGGAGGAGCGAATCCGGTCCCATTTCGGTTTAAAGCAAGTCGTCATTGTTCCCGGAGATTCCGACGTCTCTCCTCATACGAAGAAGGAACTGGGTCGCGCGGGAGCGGCGGTGCTGAGGAAGTACGTATCCCAGGACGAAGTGATTGCGGTAACGGGCGGATCCACCATGGCGGAGGTTGCCTACCATCTGTCCTCGACCACCTCGCTCAAAGGCAGCTGGTTCGTACCGGCACGGGGCGGGCTAGGCGAGAGCGTGGAGCTGCAGGCGAATACGATCGCATCCACGATGGCGAAGAAGACCGGCGCCAAGTACCGATTGCTTCACGTTCCGGATCATCTCGGCGAGGAAGCTTACCAGACCTTGATGCAGGATGACACCATTCTGGAGATTATCCAGTTTATCCGCAAAGCCCGTATCGTCATACACGGCATGGGAGAAGCTATGGTGATGGCCAGACGGCGGAAGGTGGACGCAGAGACGACGGCAAGCCTTCGTAACGATGGGGCGCTCGGAGAAGCATTTGGGTACTATTTTGACCGCGAAGGCACCATTTTGCACAAAATGCCCACCGTGGGACTGAGAATCGAAGACATCCAGGATATGGATTGTGTGATCGGAGTAGCCGGCGGCAAGAGCAAAGGCGAAGCGATCATGGCCGTACTCCGTTTTGGCCGGGAGGACATTCTGGTCATTGATGAAGCGGCCGCATTGGAAATTGTTCAAGCATTGCCATCTTGACAGGTCCTGCCTGTCTTGACATAAACATCAAACATTATTTTTAGGAGGCTACTCACATGGCAACTAAAGTAGGTATTAACGGTTTTGGACGTATCGGTCGTAACGTATTCCGCGCATCCTTCAGCAACCCAGATGTTGAAATCGTAGCAATCAACGACTTGACTGACGTTAACACTTTGGCTCACTTGCTGAAGTATGATACAACTCATGGCAAATTCAACGGTACGGTTGAAGCTACCGAAGGCGCTTTGATCGTTAACGGCAAAACAGTAAAAGTATTTGCTGAGCGCAACCCTGAGAACCTGCCTTGGGCTGCTAACGGCGTTGAAATCGTTGTTGAGTCCACTGGTATTTTCACAGCGAAAGAAAAAGCTTCCATGCACTTGAAAGGCGGCGCTAAGAAAGTCATTATCTCCGCTCCTGCTACTGACGAAGATATCACTATCGTATTGGGCGTTAACGAAGATAAATACGAACCAGCTAGCCACACTATCATTTCCAACGCTTCCTGCACAACCAACTGCTTGGCTCCATTCGCAAAAGTATTGAACGACAAGTTCGGTATCGTTAAAGGGATGATGACTACTATTCACTCCTACACTAACGACCAATCCGTACTTGATCTTCCGCATAAAGATCTTCGTCGTGCTCGCGCAGCGGCTGAGAACATCATTCCTTCCACTACAGGCGCTGCTAAAGCGGTATCCTTGGTACTGCCTGAGCTGAAAGGCAAATTGAACGGTATGGCATTCCGCGTTCCTACTCCGAACGTATCCGTAACCGATCTTGTTGCTGAGCTGAAAGTTAACGTAACGGTTGACGAAGTGAACGCAGCTTTGCAAGAAGCGGCTAACGGCGCTTTGAAAGGCATCTTGAACTACTCCGTAGAACCGCTTGTATCCAGCGACTACAACGGAGATCCAGCTTCCTCCACAATCGACGCATTGTCCACTATGGTAGTTGGCGACAACCTGGTGAAAGTGGTTTCCTGGTACGACAACGAGTGGGGCTACTCCAACCGTGTTGTTGACTTGGTAGCTTTCATCGCGAAAAAAGGTCTGTAAGAAAAAACATTGTGGTTATGAACTGACCTAAGTTTCAACACGTTCCGCGCTATTTGGCAAAGGGGATGTACTTCCGGGTTCTGTTGAGTTGGTATTCTTGTGATTTGACTTCATAGCAGTATGAATACAATCTCAAAGGAAAACCACGCTGACGCTCTGCAGTACATCCCCTCTTGTTTTTTTGGCGGCGACGTGATGAAGCGACGATCAGGCACAACCACATTTTTTGTGTAAATAGGTTATGTAGATCAGGCAGTACAAGGGCGGCAGAAAAAAAGGAGGCGTGGGAGAACATGAACAAAAAAAGCGTTCGTGACGTAGAAGTAAAAGGCAAAAGAGTGTTTGTACGGGTGGATTTCAACGTTCCTTTGGAAAACGGGCAAATCACTGATGACACACGGATTCGTGAAACGGTACCAACGATTCAATATTTGACCGAGAGAGGCGCGAAGGTTATTTTGGCGAGCCACTTGGGCCGTCCGAAAGGACAAGTAGTTGAAGAGCTTCGCTTGACTCCGGCAGCGGTTCGTTTGGCTGAGCTGTTGGGCAAACCGGTAGCAAAAGCGGACGAAGCGATCGGCGATGCCGTGAAAGCGCAAGTAGCGGCTTTGAACGAAGGCGACGTCCTGCTGCTCGAAAACGTTCGTTTCTATGCGGGTGAGGAGAAGAACGATGCGGAATTGGCGAAAGCTTTTGCCGAGCTGGCTGATTTGTACGTGAACGATGCGTTCGGCGCCGCTCACCGCGCTCATGCTTCCACTGAAGGCATCGCGCACCATCTGCCTGCCGTATCCGGTCTCTTGATGGAGAAAGAGCTGGACGTATTGGGCAAAGCATTGAACAATCCGGAGCGTCCTTTCACGGCAATCGTAGGTGGCGCAAAAGTTAAAGATAAAATCGATGTCATCGAAAACCTGTTGAACATCGCGGACAACATCATCATCGGCGGCGGCTTGTCTTATACGTTCTTGAAGGCACAAGGCCATGAAATCGGCAAATCGCTCGTGGACAACGAGAAGCTCGACCTGGCTCTCAGCTTCATTAACAAAGCGAAGGAAAAAGGCGTCAACTTCCTGCTTCCTGAAGATATTGTCGTAACCGACGATTTCAGCCCTACGGCGAACACGAAGCAAGTATCGATCAGCGAAATCCCTGCGGATTGGGAAGGCATCGACATCGGACCGAAGACACGCGAGAAATACGCAAAAACGATTGCCGAGTCCAAGCTGATCGTTTGGAACGGACCTATGGGCGTATTCGAAATCGAGCCATTCTCCCACGGTACTCGTGCGGTTGCCGAAGCTTGCGCTAACGCATCCGGCTATACCGTTATCGGCGGCGGCGACTCCGCGGCTGCAGTGGAGAAGTTCCACCTGGGCGACAAAATGGACCATATTTCTACAGGCGGCGGCGCTTCCCTTGAATTCATGGAAGGTAAAGCTCTTCCAGGCGTCGTTGCATTGAACGATAAGTAAGTTCTAGATCATTCGCACTCTCTCGGCGGCACTCTCAATGTTGTGAGGGGCTGCCGGCAGAGGCGATTTACCAAAGAAGGAGTGACGACAATGCGGAAACCGATTATTGCCGGTAACTGGAAAATGTTTAAAACCGTTAGCGAAGCGGTAGCTTTCGTGAACGAGGTCAAAGGCAAAGCGGAAGTAGACGGCGTGGACAGCGTTATCTGCGCACCATTCACGAATCTGCCTGCACTGGTTGAAGCGGTGAAAGGCACAACGTTGAAAGTGGGAGCCCAAAACCTACACTTTGAAGACAACGGCGCATTCACAGGCGAAATCAGCGGTGTTATGCTGAAGGATCTTGGCGTGGACTATGTCATTATCGGCCACTCCGAGAGACGCGCCTACTTTGCGGAAACCGACGAGACGGTGAACAAAAAAGTACACGCAGCATTCAAGCACGGCTTGACGCCGATCGTGTGCGTAGGCGAGAAGCTGGAAGAGCGTGAAGCAGGCGAAACGAAAGCCGTATGCAAAGTGCAAACGGAAGCGGCTTTTGCCGGACTGAGCGCAGAGCAAGCAGCTCAAGTCGTTATCGCGTACGAGCCGATCTGGGCTATCGGAACGGGCAAATCTTCGACGGCTGCAGACGCCAACGAAGTCATCAGCTACATCCGTGAGCTGGTTGCCGGCTTGTACGGCCAGCAAGTGGCGGATGCGGTGCGCATCCAATACGGCGGCAGCGTGAAGCCGAACAACATCGGCGAATATATGCAGGAGTCCGACATCGACGGCGCTCTTGTAGGCGGAGCGAGCTTGGAGCCTGCTTCCTACATCGCTCTCGTTGAGGGGGCCAAGTAAGATGTCCAGACCAAAACCGGTAGCACTGATTATTCTCGACGGCTTCGGTCTTCGGGACGATGTGACGGGCAACGCGGTAGCGCAAGCTAAGAAGCCGAACTACGATCGTTACTGGTCGCAATATCCTCATACGACGTTGACGGCATGCGGCGAAGCGGTTGGACTTCCGGAAGGTCAAATGGGCAATTCCGAGGTCGGCCATCTGAACATCGGCGCAGGCCGTATCGTGTATCAGGACTTGACGCGCATTTCCAAATCGATTCGGGACGGCGAGTTTTTCGAGAATGAAACGATTTTGGGTGCGATTCGTAATGCTAAGCAAACCGGCAAGAAGCTGCACCTGTACGGTCTTCTCTCCGATGGCGGTGTACATAGCCACATCGAGCACTTGTTCGCTTTGCTTGAAGTGTGCAAGAAGGAGCAATTCGAGGAAGTGTACATCCACGCGTTCCTGGACGGCCGCGACGTAGCGCCGGACAGCGCGAAGCAGTACATGGAGCGATTGCTCGCCAAAATCGCTGAAGTCGGCGTAGGCCGTATTGCTACGGTGCAAGGCCGCTATTACGCGATGGACCGCGACAAGCGCTGGGAGCGTACGGAGAAATCTTACCGCGCAATGGTATACGGCGAAGGACCAAAATATACCGATCCGATGAAAGCGATCGTCGAATCGTATGAGAAGTCCGTGTATGACGAGTTCGTCATGCCGACCGTTATCGTCAAAGCGGATGAGACTCCGGTAGGCCTTGTTGAATCCGGCGACTCCGTCGTCTTCTTCAACTTCCGTCCGGACCGCGCGATCCAGCTGTCCCAGGTGTTCACGAACAGCGACTTCCGCGGCTTCGACCGCGGGCCGAAATGCCCGTCGGGCTTGTACTATGTCTGCTTGACGCTGTTCAGCGAGAGCGTGGACGGCTTCGTAGCCTACAAGCCGAAAAACCTCGACAACACCCTTGGCGAGGTGCTGGTACAAAACAACCTGAAGCAGCTTCGTACGGCGGAGACGGAGAAGTACCCGCACGTAACGTTCTTCTTCAGCGGCGGCCGTGATGTCGAGCTCCCGGGCGAGACGCGCGTCCTGATCAACTCTCCGAAGGTTGCGACATACGATCTGCAGCCGGAGATGAGCGCATACGAGCTGGCCGAGTCGACGGTGAAGGAAATCGAGTCGGGACGCCATGACGTGATCATCCTGAACTTCGCCAACCCGGATATGGTTGGACATTCCGGCCTGCTCGAGCCGACTATTAAAGCGGTAGAAGCGACTGACGAGTGCCTAGGCAAAGTCGTCGAAGCGGTGCTGGCTCAAGGCGGCGTAGCTTTGATTACGGCGGACCACGGTAACGCGGACGTTGTAACGAATTCGGATGGCAGCCGCAACACGGCGCATACGACGAACCCGGTCCCTTTTATTGTGACCGACAATCATGTTACACTAAGAAACGATGGCATTTTGGCGGATATCGCCCCGACGGTGCTGAAGTTTCTCGGAGTGCGGCAGCCTGAGGAAATGACCGGCAAAGCGTTAGTATAAGCTTTCGTAGCAGCATCTAAAATACGATAATCGAATAGGAGTGTACTCAACCATGACAATGATCACTAATGTTTATGCTCGCGAAGTATTGGATTCCCGCGGCAATCCGACTGTTGAAGTAGAAGTATACCTGGAGTCCGGCGCAAAAGGCCGCGCAATCGTACCTTCCGGCGCATCCACAGGCGCATACGAAGCTGTTGAGCTTCGCGACGGCGACAAATCCCGTTACTTGGGCAAAGGCGTTCTGAAAGCTGTTGAGAACGTTAACGACATCATCGCTCCTGAATTGATCGGTTTGGACGCTTTGGATCAAGTCGGCATCGACAACAAAATGATCGAGCTTGACGGCACGCCTAACAAAGGCAAATTGGGCGCTAACGCGATTCTTGCGGTATCCATGGCGGTTGCTCGCGCAGCAGCTGAAGCTTTGGACGTTCCTTTGTACACTTACCTTGGCGGATTCAACGCTAAGCAGCTTCCGGTTCCTATGATGAACATCATCAACGGCGGCGCGCATGCTGACAACAACGTTGACGTTCAAGAGTTCATGGTGCTTCCTGTAGGCGCTCCTTCTTTCAAAGAAGCTCTTCGCACAGGCGCAGAAATTTTCCACAGCCTCAAATCCGTATTGAAGGAAAAAGGCTTGAACACGGCAGTTGGCGACGAAGGCGGCTTTGCTCCTAACTTCGCATCCAACGAAGAAGCTATCACTTCTATCCTTGAAGCTATCGAGCGCGCAGGCTACAAGCCAGGCGTTGACGTATTCCTGGGTATGGACGTTGCTTCCACCGAGTTCTACAAAGACGGCAAATACCACCTGGAAGGCGAGGGCAAATCCTATACTTCCGCTGAGTTCGTTGACTTCTTGGCTAACTGGGTAGACAAGTATCCAATCATCACTATCGAAGACGGCTGCTCCGAAGACGACTGGGAAGGCTGGAAGCTGTTGACTGAGAAATTGGGCGGCAAAGTACAATTGGTTGGTGACGACCTGTTCGTAACTAACACAGCTCGTCTGTCCACAGGTATCGAGCAAGACATCGCGAACTCCATCCTCGTTAAAGTGAACCAAATCGGTTCCTTGACCGAAACTTTCGACGCTATCGAAATGGCAAAACGCGCTGGCTACACTGCAGTTATCTCCCACCGTTCTGGTGAGAGCGAAGACAGCACGATCGCTGACATCGCGGTTGCTACGAACGCCGGCCAAATCAAAACGGGTGCTCCTTCCCGTACGGACCGCGTAGCGAAATACAACCAATTGCTTCGCATCGAAGACCAATTGGGTGATACAGCTCAATACGCTGGTAAAAAAGCGTTCTACAACCTGAAAAACTTCAAATAAGATATATAGTATCGGTTTAAGCAAAAGACGGGTTTGAAATCCGTCTTTTGTGCTTATTAATAATAAAAACGTTATATGAATAGGTTTTAAACCAACCGAACGCGATGACAGGGCAGAGGATCTCATAAGTTGTGTTAAAATGGTAGCGGAGCGGGCGGAATCGTTCTGGAGAATCGATAGCGTTCGCCTTTGTCCCTGGATTCCAACGGCTACTGCGGAATAATTCTAGGAATCCGGGGACAAGAGCGATCGGAAGAATGATCCGACGGCGCAGTGTTGTCATTTTAACGGACTTGCTAGTCCATAGCCGGAACACGCTTCGAGTGTTTCAACACTATTCATATAACGGACCTCCGGAGGGATCAACATGGGTAATGGGTTGAAGACTGTATTCTTTTTAATAGGGTCAGCCTTTCTCACACGGTTGATCCCTTTCTCTTCTTTTTTTCGCAACCTGGATACGATGATTCACGAGTTCGGGCATGCGATAATCACTTTGGCCGTGTCCGGGAAAGTGATGTACATCGAGCTGTACGCGAATCACAGCGGGGTTACGTATTCACAGATTATGAACAACTGGAGCTCGATCCCGGTATCGCTCGCCGGCTATATGACAGCGTCCTTGTTCGCCGTCTTTTTGTTCAAGATGCGGGCCGGGGGCAAGCAGCGGCTTGGGCTGCAGGTCATGACCGTGGTGTCTATACTGGCTCTCGTACTCTTCGTGCGTAACGAGTTCGGCGTCATGTGGCTGGTCGGTTTTATTGCGCTGAATATCGTGATGCTGGCCTTGGTGCCGCGTTGGCTGCGGGATTTTTACTACCTGCTTCTTGCGTTCCTGACTTTGGAAGAATCGGTCATGGGGCCGATTTCCTTGATCGTCTACGCGCTTGAAAATCCGGCGACAGCGGGGGATGCGGCGAATTTAAGCCGAGTCACGCCGATTCCGGCCATTGGATGGGCCGTACTGTTCACCTTGTTCTCGCTCTGGTGCGCGAAGAACGCCATCGTTGCTTTTTTGGAACGGAAAAAGAAGCGTTCCGTGCGGCAGCAGCCCCAAGAGCCTTATTATTAAACCTAAACGCGCTGCAAGTCATTTATACCTTGTTTGCCGGTTGGACAAGTTTGTGGTATAATACAAATGCTGTCTATTTTAGGCTTTATTCATGATTGCACTTAGGTCTTGTTTACAGGAATGATTGTCCGCAGGAGGTGGAAACATGGAACTTGTTTTGAAAATCGTACTGGTCATCGCCTCTCTTGGCTTGATCGCGGTTGTGTTGCTTCAGCCAGGAAAGAGCTCAGGGTTGTCCGGTGCCATCTCCGGAGGTGCGGAGCATCTGTTCGGGAAGCAAAAGGCGCGCGGCTTGGAGCTGTTTTTATCGCGCTTGACGATTGGGTTGGCAGTTGCTTTCTTCATTCTGTCTCTCGTCGTTGCTTACTTTGTCAAACAAGCGTAACATAAAAGCAATGCAGCAGGGGAATGATACTCCTGCTGTTTTTTTGTACATATGGGGCTGTCCAGAATATTCCAGAAATAACGGGCGGGAACCATTCCTTGAGAGGCTGCACGGAGGTCGGATGATGAGCCGTATTTATAAGACAACGGAACCTTTTTATTTGCAGGGCCACGGGGACAATGCTTCCACGCACATTATGATGATCCACGGGTTCACCGGCTCTCCATCGGAGTTCCGCCGGCTCGGATATTATTTGAACGATCTTGGTTATACGGTTGACGCTACTCTGCTGCCGGGTCATGGAACGTCGCCGGAAGATATGATCAAGACGGGCTGGAACGATTGGACGGGACATGTCATCAGCCGTTATGACGACATTCCGCAAGAGAACGGGAAGCGCATTATTGCCATCGGGCATTCCATGGGCGGTTTACTGGCGTTAAAGCTGGCTATGGAGCGGCATTTGGATGGTTTGGTATCCTTGGCTACCCCTATGTTTTTGATGAGCCGTAATACGATTTTGGCCGTTCTGCTGCAGTATATTGTCAAATATATTGAGAGAAAGCCCACTGTCGCACAGCATATTGTGGAGGAGTCTTGCTCGTACAGCAAACTGCCTATTCCCTGTGTCGTCGATTTGCGAAAGCTGTTGAAGCGGGTGAAAGTGAGTCTCGGAGCAATAAGTACACCGATCTTGATCGCGCAAGGGGAGAAGGACGGTGTGGTCCGCCCGAAAAGCGCAGCCTACATTTATGACCGGGTGTCTTCCGCGGTGAAGCAGCTTATGTATTATCCGCAATCTTCCCATGCGCTGCTGCTGGATGAGGAGCGTGAACGGGTATTCGAGGATATCCATCGTTTCGTTATGGACGTACTGCAAAATGAGGAGCGCGCGGAGAATCGCGGTGAACTGGTGTACTCCTGATGTTTTCATAGCCGGAAAAAGGGTAAGACTACACTATATACTGATTTGTTGTTATTAAGACCGGAAAGTCAGTCCGGAAACGAAAGCCTATTTTATAGAAGAAAAGAAGGAAGGTGACATATTGATTACAAGAGAACAAGTATTGGATTTCATGAGGGAAACGGCATATAAACCGTTGACATATCAGGAATTGGAAAAGCATTTTCAAATCGAGAGCGCCCACGACTTCAAGGAATTTCTCAAGCTGTTGAATGAACTGGAGAACGAGGGGCAAATATTGCGAACAAGAACGGAGCGCTATGGCGTTCCGGAAAGAATGAACCTGCTGAGAGGCAAGCTGCAGGCGCATCCCAAAGGCTTCGGCTTCCTCATACCGGATGACAAGGATCATCCTGACGTGTACATTCACGCGAACGATATGGCCGGAGCCATGAATGGGGACATTATTCTCGTCCGTATTACGTCCAAAAGCGCCCACGGCGGCAAGCTGGAGGGTGAGGTTGTACGGGTCGTAACCCGCGCGAACTCGCAAATGGTAGGGCTGTTTCAGGCCCACGACGGAGGCTATGCATTCGTCGTTCCGGACGATAAGCGGGTGATTCGGGATATTTTTATTCCGAAGCATGCCTTTAACGGAGCGATGGACGGACATAAGGTCGTCGTACGCATTGTATCCTATCCTGAGGGACGCGCTGCGGCGGAAGGGGAAGTTATTGAGATTTTGGGTCATAAAAATGATCCGGGAGTCGATATTATCTCCATTATCCGCAAGCATATGCTGCCTGAGGCGTTCCCGGATGAAGTGCTGGAAGAAGCTATGGGAGTGCCTGAGGTGATCGCGGAAAGCGATCTGGAAGGCCGCAGGGATTTGCGGAATAAGCGTATCGTGACAATCGACGGCGAAGATGCCAAAGACCTGGACGATGCGGTTAATGTTGAGCGTCTGCCGAACGGAAACTATTTGCTGGGCGTTCATATCGCAGACGTCAGCTATTATGTGCGGGAAGGCTCTCCGCTCGACAGAGAGGCGTATAACCGCGGCTGCAGCGTTTACTTGGTGGATCGCGTTATTCCTATGCTGCCTCACCGGCTGTCGAACGGCATTTGTTCCCTTAACCCGAAGGTAGACCGGTTAACGATGTCTTGCGAGATGGAGTTTGACGAAAGCTTGAATGTAGTGCGCCATGATATTTTTACGAGCGTAATCAAGACAAGCGAGCGGATGACCTATACGAACGTGCGCAAGCTGCTTACCGGGGAAGCGGAAGAAGAGCTGGTGGAGCGGTACGCCTACTTGATGGACGACTTCCGTCTGATGGAAGAGCTGGCCATGAAGCTGCGCAAGCGCCGGATGAATCGGGGCGCGATAGATTTCGACTTCCAGGAGTCGAAAATTTTGGTCGACGAGAACGGCAAGCCGACGGATATCATCAAAAGAGACCGGACCATTGCCGAGATGATTATCGAGGAATTCATGCTTGCCTCCAACGAGACGGTAGCGGAGCATTTTCACTGGCTGAAGGTGCCGTTTCTGTACCGGATTCACGAGGACCCGGATGCCGAGAAGCTGATGCATTTCATGGAGTTTATTACGAACTTCGGTTATGTCGTTCGCGGCAAAGGCAATACGGTTCATCCTCGCGCGCTGCAATCGCTGCTGGAGGAGATCAAGGGAACGAAGGAAGAGACGGTTATCAGCACGGTCATGCTCCGTTCTATGAAGCAGGCCAGGTATGATGCGCAGAGTCTCGGCCATTTCGGCCTTGCGGCGGAATTCTACTCTCACTTCACGTCGCCGATTCGCCGTTATCCGGACTTGATCATTCACCGGGTTATCCGGGAAGTGCTCGAAAGCGGAACGCTTGACGACAAGCGCAACGAGTATCTAGCCGGACGGATGGAGGATATCGCCAAGCAATCCTCCGAGCGGGAGCGTGTTGCGGTTGATGCCGAGCGGGAAACGGAAGCTTTGAAGAAAGCGGAGTTCATGTTCGATAAAGTCGGCGAAGAATTCGAAGGCATCATTAGCAGCGTGACGAACTTCGGTATTTTCGTGGAGCTCGACAATACGGTCGAGGGACTGATCCGTCTAAGCGACATGCATGATGATTACTACCATTACCATGAAGCGCAGCATGCGCTGATCGGGGAGCGTACGTCGAAAATTTATCGCCTTGGCGATGAAGTGAAGGTGCGCGTCGCCCGCGTCAGCATGGAGGAGCACACCATCGATTTTGAGATGGTGGATATGAAGCCGCGGCAACAGAAGGTGAGCTTAGTCGACGCGCTGAAAGGGGTACGCCGCGACAAGAAGCGCGGAGGCCGTCGCAGCGAAGCCGCCGTCGGAGCGGGACGCGGCCCGCGCGGGCGCGGAGGAGACCGCGAACGTGCGGCAGCCGAGTCCTCGCGCAGCGGTAAGCGCGGCAGCAAGTCGGGCGCCAGCGCCGGCAGCAAGAGCGGCCGTGCCCGCAAAGGATCGGGCAGCAGCGGAGTGTTCGACGCCGCCGCCGGGGCTTCGCGCGGCACCGGCGTCGAAGCGGCCAAGGCTCGGGCGCTGGAGGGTGGCGCCACCGCCGGTAAGCGCTCGAGCGGCGAAGGCAGCCGTTCCGGCGGACCTCGCAAGCGGAAGAAAAAGCCGAAAAAGTAGCTTTTTCGCTTGCTTCGGGGGATTGGAGTTGGTAAAATGAACTCCAATCCCTTTTTTTTCGAAAGCGCTGTGGGGGAAGGAGTGAGGATTCGATGAGCAAGAAAGCCGACGGCAAGGTTCTGGCACAGAACAAGAAGGCTTCCCATGATTATTTCATTGAAGATACGTACGAGTGCGGCATGGTGCTCACCGGTACGGAGATTAAATCTTTGCGGATGGGACGAGCGAACATTGGCGATGCCTTCGCGACGATTCGCAACGGAGAGGCGTTCATCCACAACGTTCATATCAGCCCGTTCGAGCAGGGCAACCGGCACAATCCAACGGATCCGACGCGTACCCGCAAGCTGCTGTTGAAGAAGCAGGAGATTGGCAAGCTGTTCGGTCTGGCGAAGCAGGAAGGCTACACGCTGGTGCCGCTCAAAATTTATGTGCGCAACGGCTACGCCAAGCTGCTGATCGGTCTCGGCCGAGGCAAGAAGCAGTACGATAAGCGGGAATCCGCCGCGAAAAAAGACGCTCAACGCGACATTCAGCGCGCTCTACGCGAGAAGCAGAAGGTGGCGCGGTAACCGTTACTTGTATTGTAGGTTGACGCTGGTTCGATTTCCAACAAGATGTGCTTCACTTTGCTTGGAAATATGATATACTAATTAAGCATCCCAAGCGGATGCATGCTTTATCTATTGCGGCTTTCCTGGCAGAAAGCCCACCTATGCGGGGACGTTCTTGGATTCGACGGGGATAGTTCGAGCATGGGTAGCGGGTAGTGGGGACGCGACCACTTTACAACGCTAAAGCCTATTAAATGGCAAACAACAACAACCTGCTCTTTTAGCAGCCTAAGAAACTGCTGGAGCGCTTCTACCCTCCATCGCCCATGTGGCGGGATAGGGGCTCAACCTATAGTGGGATACGCTGTCTAGTCTCCGCCTGCGGCTAGCTGAAGAAGACAACCAGGCTGACCCAACGCAGAGCCGGTTACGGGGCGCTGCTCGGGTGACATCAAAACTGTGACTACACCCGTAGAAGCCTATGTGGCGTTATCTTCGGACAGGGGTTCGACTCCCCTCGTCTCCATACAAATGCAAGTAAGGCACCCGAGAGGGTGCCTTTTGCTTTGTATGGAGACCTGGAGGGGAGGAGATCCCCGCTAAGGGGTTCAGTCCGCGCGGACCGCAGCGGAGCGGAGGGAGCACGGGATCGAAATCTACCGCTAAGGTTGTCTTCGTGGGGTGGGCGTCGTGAGTAGTGATATGGAGGATTTCGATACTCCCCTCGTCACCATATGTTAAATCCATAAAAATAAAAAGGAGCCTTGCCACTATTATGGCTAAGCTCCTTTTTGTGTTAATTAACGACAAATTAATCTATAGATTCTCAGTACATAGTTATGAAAATTTCACTATAATAGGTAATTTGAAGGAAAAATAGGAAAAAAGTCGAATTTACTCTAAAAGGGAGTAGTTCTAAGGGGGGAGTTATTTGAGGAAACATCATTTATATGCAGTTAAGTTAAGCATTAACGAGACGCTCTTTTCTCGTCCATTGAGAGAAACAAAAGCACATTTTTTAAATGCTATTAACACATCAGGTATCTTTTTGAAAAAGTATAATTCGCTTTGGAATTTTATTGATATTGCTAAAGAGAGTATAGAAGGACGGATTATCGTTGCAGGAAGAATATTAAGAGGAAAAGATGAAGGTACAAATGTCGTAGATACAGCTGACGTTAAGGTAAGGAGAAATAATGTTGAGAATGTAGCCAGTTGGTCTAATTTTATTTTCGATTATGCTACGGAAATAGTGATATTTGAGGAAAGAATAGGTAAGATTTCGAAAAATCAATTTATTGAAGTATTTAAGCAGATGGTTGAAATTAACACACCAGAATTAGGTGAATTAAAATATGAGTTTTTACCCGCGGCAGATAATCTTAAGGATGAATTGAAAAAACTAAAGGTTATCAATTATGCGAGATTCCATCTAATTCCTGCAAATTGGGATGACGGTGATGATTTTAATGAACTAGATGAAGAACTGAAGAATCTTGGGACATCAGAAGCAGTTCATGAATATAAAGCTAGGGGTACTGGTCTAAACCCACAATCAAGATTAATAAAAAAACCAGTTAATATGAGTTTGGCAGGGTATGGTCATTTTGATGTCAGGGGTACAGACCAAGAAGGGGAAAATAAGCAAGTAATTTCAAAGCAAGAATTGCTTTTTGAGTCAGTCCAAACGGGAGATGATATAATAGAGGATTTCACAAGAAATTATCTCTCGTTTTTAAGGAAGGCAATAGATCAACATTTAGGAGCATCTAAACATGAGTAACGGAAAGAATAGGTATGATTTTTTTGAGATGCTGAAGGTCTTTGGATATTCGAAGCTTTTTTTATGTCGGGAATTCTATATCTCGATTTTCATTCCTACTGTTTACTTTTACTTATTGTTCTATATTGATAGAGAACAGATGCGTAATCTTATTCTAGAAATTTGTAAGTTATTATTTGCTGCAGATGCTGCTGTATTGGCAATCGTAATATCTGGTTTTGCAATACTTCTTTCAGTAAGTGATAGTAATTTTCTATTTTTTCTGAGTAGAAAAAATTTAAATATTAAGTTTTTCTTTCCATTTTATTTATCAAGTGTTCTCTGGGCATGGCATGCAATTTTCTCTATTGGAGTTTTTTTAATAGCATCAACTAATATAAAGAACGAAGCATTTCAAGTGTTATTAAATATAATTTTATATTTCTATATTGCATTGTTTATTTATTGTTTATTAAATACAGTATCATTAGTTAGGATGATTCTTCGATTAGGATTTGAAAAAGTAAGGTTGGATGAAAGCTTAGGCAATATTAATTCTAAATTAAAAACGGCAAGTAATGTACAAGAAAGTAATAAGCAAGAGCCATTCTAAATGATCATTTTTAAGAAACATCCGAATTATTATGGAGGTATGAGGAGGGGCACAGTATCGAACTAAGGTTATCTTCGTTGAGTAGGCGTCCTAAGCAGAAAGATGGGAGATTTCTAGACTCAATCACGAATCGACTTAGAACACTAAAAGCCGTCAGCAGCTAACGCTAACGGCTTTTCTTAATGGTTTAAAACATCCGTTTAACAGAAGAGAGCTCACCATACCAAAACGAATCCGGTGTTACCGGAAGATAGGAGCATTTACCAGTGCCGCCGCCCATCTGTATCATCTGTCCGTCACCCATATAAATACCCACATGCGCCCCTTCTTTAAAAGCTAACAAATCACCAGGTCTCATGTCACTGAAGGGTACAGGTTTACCTACTGAACTGTATTGATTTCGGCTGCTAGTGGTAAACGAATATCCTAGAGCATGATGATAGACATACGAGGTGTAGTTTGAACAATCAAATCCATACTCTCCGCGGTCTTCATTGTGACCCCAAACATAAGGCATACCGAGCTTAGATTCGGCTATCTTACGAAGGGCAGCGACTTTTGCTTCCGAGCTTGCATTTAACGAAGCCAGTGGCTGAATGTTTTTATCCATTTCTACTCCTGGAGGAGGGAGAGGGGTGCTTGTGTTTCCAGTAAATTGTTGAGCTTGAAACCTGTTTCCACTTTGAGCAGAATTACTTGAATCGGTGACAGGGAGATTGAACAACTCAGCGCCAGAACCAGTATGTTTTACTCGAATACGATTTACAGTTTTTCCAGGAAGTTGTGAGGTGGCGAAATTTACAATTCCTTCAGGAATAGCAGTATCCAAGATACCCTCATTATTATTATTTTGAAGATCCGACTCATTTACCGATTGAACTTCTATCCTGGCTTCTTTTGCAGCTTCATCATAGTCTGTTTTTGTGACCCCAATATAACGAGGAGCATTGTTCGTATGGGGAGGAGTGCTTTGTGCGACCGTCTGCCCCCCGCCTGTACCTGTTGAATTTCCTGGTGGTAAAGCCCCGTGACGGTTCGAAGTACAACCTGTAACGGAAAATAGCAAAAGCATCGAAACAAAAAGCACTTTTCCTGTCTTTTTTGAATTTCTCAATCAGAACTCCCCCTTCATGTATGTTTAATATTCCTTGAAGCTTTTTAAGATATTCGTGCGGGTTTTTATGGTTAAATGAAAAAAATATCGATCTAATTGGTCGGTGCTTTTTATCAAGGAGACGATGAGCTTTGTTTTTTATCTAACGTTTATTTGATTTTTGCGGACGAATGGGAGAAAAGCGAGGTCTTGAAAAAACGTTCAAGTGTGAAGGAAAATCATGTATACAAAATTGAGGGCTACGGATTTGGCCTGATCAGCAGAACGTATGGGTCAACGCCATTGTTAATGCACTTAGATAAGAAAAATGGCTATGATATTTGCAAGCTTATTCATTCAAGCTCAAGGAGCTTCCCCTCTCTTATTTTTACTAGAATCAACAAACATCTTATAGAAAAGAACAAATGACAAGGTAAGGTCGGCGCCTTGAAATCCATGACCCGATCCGATGTCCGAAACGGGTAGTTTGCCTACCCACCCGGCAGCGGTTCATCTCCAGCTGGACGCGCACCATAAACACGAAAAGAAGCTTTGCCAACAGGTGTGGCCAAGCTTCTTTTTGGCATTTTACAACTCGTCTTCTCATAGGCAAAGCAACCCGTTCATACAGTGAAGAAGCATCGAAATTCTTGGGTATTTTCGGGGCTCAAACCCAGCTCCAGAAATGAATTCTTTTCACTTAGCATGACAAAGGTACAAGCCGGTTCTAGCAGATTTTCATAGAATAATTCAGAAGGAGGTGAGAAGAATGGGAAACAACCATACAAGAAAAATAACCGTTTCCGTCGGCGATACGGTTAAGTTACCTATTCCTCTTAGAAACGGGCAATTTATTTTAAACTGCACGAGCATGAACTGTTCGATTGCTACTTGTTCCAACGATAGAACAAGTGCATCGGTTACCGGCCGCAATCCGGGCACTACACTGGTCACTGTCATCGTAGCTAATTGCTTTGAATGTGTGGCGAGATTGGTATTTGCCGTTACGGTGGAGGAGAACGAAGAGTAATTCAATAGTCCGGACGACGCCGCTATGTAGCTGGAATTAAATACAGTGGAGCAAGAACGGGGGGACAACCCCTTACTTGTATCCAAAATAAATCCACATCGGATAGGAAGATGTGGATTTTGTATTGCCTCACGAGTGAAGCGGGAGCTCGACGACGAACGCGACCTTGTGATCCTTTTTGTTTTTGGCATAAATGCGGCCCTTATGCTGATCGACGATGGCTTTGGCGATAGCAAGTCCAAGCCCATAGCCGCCTTGGCTGCGCGTACGGGATGGATCGGTGCGATAGAATCGATCGAAAATCCGAGCCAAATGCTCCTCGGAAATCGCTTCCCCCGAATTGGTAACGCTTAGCTCCATATGCTGATGGCGTTTTCTCATCTCAATCTCTACAGAGCCGTTAGGGCTTGTATATTTCATGGCATTGTCCAGCAGGATCATGACCACTTGCTTGAACTGCTCCAGACTGCCGCGGATTTTCAATCCGGGTTCAATCTCGTAGGAGAGATGAAGATCGCGCTCGAAAATAACGGCTTCCATCGTCAGCACAACCTGCTCCACTGCATCGCTTGCATCAAAAGGGGCCATCATCACGCCGGTGTTCGCTTGATCAATCTGCGCCAAATAGAGCAAGTCGTTCGTGAGCTTCGCCATCCGCTCGGATTCCGATTTGATAAACGTGAGCCATTTGGACTGATTCTGGATGGTATCATCCGAATGAGCTAACAATACGTCTACGTTAGTGTTGATGACAGCCAGCGGCGTCTTGAGCTCATGCGAAGCGTCGGCGATGAACTGCTTTTGCTTATCGAATGCCTCTTGCACCGGCTCAATCGAACGATTGGCGAAATAGCGGCTGGTGAAGAATATGATGAAGAGCATAACGAACGCTACAAGCAGAAAAGCATAGATCAGGTTGGTCAGAAAGGCCTGCTGAGCCGTAACATCCAGAAATGAGATAGCGAAGCCGTCGGGAAGCTTTTGGACTTGGTAAGCCCAGGAAGTGTCCTCCAGCTTGAATTTACCCTGCTGGTCATTACCGGACAAGGCCGCCTTCGCTGCCTCCTGATAATTGTCCTCGGCCAGCGCGAAGCTGGAGCGGGTGCTTTTGATCGTCCCCTGGCTATCGGTAATGAGCATGAAGGAAATGGAGCGGGCCATAGGCTGCCTATCGCCTTTGCCAGGCTCGGCAATGGGATTGCCGGACTTCGGCGGGCCGCCCATATTGCCCGATTTCCGTCCGATATCCGCCTCCCGGTGCAGCTCCATATCGATATCGCGGCTTACATTTTGATACATAATGAAATAAATGCAGGCGAAAGCCAGAAGCATCATGACCGAGATGGTGACCATGTTCAGCAGAAGGAACTTATTTCGCAGCTTACGAAACACTGCCCTTCACCTCCAGCACATAGCCGACTCCGCGAATGGTATTAATTCCTACATTGGAATTCAAGTGGACAAGCTTCTTCCTCAAAAAAGAAATATACACCTCCACATTATTATGCTCCGCCTCGGAATCGAAGCCCCACAGCTTCTCGATAATCATTTCTTTAGGCGTAACCGCCTGCTTCCTCAGGATCAACAGCTCCAGCAGGTTGCTTTCCTTCAGGATAAGCTTCATTTCCTTGCCCCCGCAGGACAGCTTCATAGTCGCCGTATTCAGCTCCATATCGCCGTATTGCAGCGTATTTTCCGTAACCATCTCGCCTTTGCGCCGAAGCGCCGCGCGTATGCGGGCCAGCAATTCTTCGGTTATGAACGGCTTGGCGATATAGTCGTCAGCTCCGTAATCCAGTCCCGACACCTTGTCGGAGGTTTCTCCTCTCGCAGTCAGCAAGATCACCGGAGTCGATATTCCTTCTTTGCGAATCGTCTGTAATATTGAAAGGCCGCTCATGCCGGGAAGCATGATATCCAGCAGCAGCAGATCATATATGCCGCTGTGGGCATAGTCCAGTCCGGAAGTGCCGTCATGAACTACGTCGACGGAATAATGATGCTTTCGCAAAATCTGGGCAAGAGCTTCCGCCAAATGCGCCTCATCTTCTACTATTAGTATTCTCATCGTTTTCTTCCTTTCGGCCAGCTGCCTGTTGTCATAGGGGTATTATAGCATTTCGGACCTTTAATGAACCTTAAACCCGTCATTTAAGATTCGTTAAAGGTTAGCGCCCTAAGATAGAGCCATCCAACGAGACAAGATTTAGAAAGGGGCGGTGAGAATGGCCATCGAGGTGTTCAACCGATATGAGAACAAGTATTTGCTTGACGATGCAGCATTCCGGACGATTCACGATAAGCTGCTGGAGTATATGGAATTGGATGAGTATAACCGGAAGCATACGTTTTATTCCATCACTAATATTTACTTCGATACGCAAGACCATGCTTTAATTCGCAAGTCGCTTTCGAAACCAAAGTATAAAGAGAAGCTCAGGCTTCGCGCATACGGCGTTCCGGCGCCCGGCTCCAAGGTATATCTGGAGTTGAAGAAAAAGGTGCATGGGCTCGTAAATAAAAGGCGAAGCGCTCTCAAGACGAACGAAGCCTACGAATTTGTCCGTACGGGGATCAAGCCGGAGCTTGAAAGCTATATGAACAATCAGGTGCTTAATGAGATTGAATACTTCTTGCAGCGGTATACGCTGGAGCCGAAGGTGTACTTGGCTTATGACCGGATTGCGATGTTTTGCAAGGAAAGCCGGGATTTGCGCATTACGTTCGACCGTAATATTCGGTCCAGGCGACACGACTTGCTGCTGGAGAGCGGCGATCATGGCGAACCGCTGCTGGACGAAGGTCAATGGCTCATGGAGGTCAAGGCGGAAAAAACGATCCCGGTCTGGCTCGCCCGGCTTCTGTCGGAGCACAGCATGTTCCGAACAAGCTTCTCGAAGTACGGCAATGAATATATGAAAATGCGAAAGCAGCAACAGCAAACGAAAGGAGAACTTGCATATGCTTGAATCTATTTTTGCGGGAACCGCCGACTCAACCCTTACTTTTACCAACGCTATTCTAACGATAGTCATCTCCTTCCTTATGGGGGCCATTATCAGCGTCACTTATATGAAAACGAGCAAGCAATCTTATTCCCAAAATTTCGCGCTGACCATGATTCTGATTCCTTCGATTATCGCCGTCATCATTCTTCTTATCGGGAACAACGTGGCTAGAGCGTTCAGCCTTGCCGGAGCCTTCTCCATTATCCGCTTCCGAAGCGCGCCGGGCGATCCGAAGGATATTGCTTATGTGCTGTTTACGATGGCTACAGGTCTCGCCTGCGGCGTCGGCATGTACGGTTATGCGGTGCTGTTCACTATTGTTTTGTGCGTGCTGATGGTAGTGCTGCACAAGTTCAAATTCGGCGAGAAGCGAAGCTCGCAAAAGCTATTGAAAATAACGGTGCCCGAGGATTTGGGCTATGAGGAAGCGTTCCAGGAAGTGTTTCAAAAATTTGCAGTCAGCCACGAGCTGAAAAAGGTGAAAACAACCGAGCTGGGCAGTCTCTTCGAGCTCGTTTATGTGGTCACGATGAACCCGAATACGAGCCAAAAGGAACTGATCGACGCTTTACGATGCAGAAACGGAAATCTGAATATTACCTTATCGATGAGTCCGGAAACAGCGGACTATTAATCTCAAAGTAAATGGAGGACTCCCTATGACTAAGTACAATAAGCATAAAAGCAAATTTTTGTTCCTGGCGCTTTTGTCCGCCATGATGCTGCCAGCCTGCCAAGATGCGGCGTCCACCGCAAATAATGCAGCCGCTGCCCAGAACACCGCGGCTTCGGCTTCGGCATCGACTGCAGCGGTTCAAGCATCCGCGGCGCCAACGCCTGTCACTTTCAGCGAGAATGACGAGTATACCGATTGGAAGGCATCCAATCCCATCTATATTGAGCTCAGCGAATCCGGCGCCGCAATCAAGGGGCAGGGAGCCGAGTCGAAGGATCGGACCGTAACCATCACGGCCGCAGGCACCTATGTATTAAGCGGCCAATGGGAGCAGGGGCAGGTTATCGTCGATGCTCCGAAGGAGGCCAAGGTAAGGCTTGTGCTGAACGGAGTCTCGATTCACAGCAATGAAGGTTCGGCGATCTATGTGAAGCAAGCGGATAAAGCGATCATTACGCTCCAGGAAGGCACGAAGAACGATGTGGCCGATGCGGCTCAATATACAACGGTGGACGCAGACAGCGGCGAACCTAATGCGGCGATTTTCAGTAAAGATGATCTGACGTTCAATGGGAGCGGTGCTCTGACCGTTCAAGGGAACTATAACAATGGCATAACCAGTAAGGATGATCTGAAAATGACCGGAGGCTCCATCACGGTCCATGCGGCTGATGATGGTGTGATGGGAAGGGATTTGGTAGCGATCAAAGATGGCACCCTCACAATCGAAGCTGCGGGTGACGGCATCAAATCGACCAACGATACGGATGCTTCTAAAGGGCTAATAGCTATCGATGCCGGTACATTCTCTATCAAAGCAGGGAAGGACGGAATCCAGGCCGTAACCCATGTGCAGATGAACGGAGGCTCCTATACAATCTCGTCCGGCGGCGGCAGTGCGAACGCCGTTGCCAAGCCGAGTGAAATGAACGGCGGGATGAGAGGTTCGGGGGGAAGACCGATGGATAATCAGGCTGCAGCGCCAACGGCACCATCGACAGAGCCGACACAATCAACAGAATCTGCGGAGTCGACGAGCGGTAAAGCGATCAAAGCAGGCACGGCTATTACCATTGCGAAGGGGACGTTCACAATGGATTCCGCCGACGATGCGATTCACAGCAATAACAGTGTCACCATTGCCGGCGGAGAGTTTGCCGTCACTTCCGGCGACGATGGCATCCACGCCGATTCCTCGGTTGTAATCAGCGGCGGCACCATTCAGATTGCCAAGAGCTATGAGGGGATCGTGGGCTCAAACATTACGATCTCGGGCGGAGATATCAAGGTGACGGCAAGCGATGACGGCATTAATGTTGCCGGAGGGGCGGACGGTTCGTCGACGAACGGACGTCCAGGGCAAAACAATTTCAGCGCTGCGTCCTCCAACAACAAGCTCACGATTACCGGCGGCAGCTTGTACGTAAATTCCACCGGCGACGGACTGGATTCGAACGGCTCCATCATTATGTCAGGCGGTAACGTAGTAGTGAGCGGACCGACAGAGAATGGCAACGGTGCATTGGATTATGATGGCACCTTCGAATTGACGGGCGGCCTGCTGATGGCAGCCGGAAGCTCGGGCATGGCTCAAGCCCCGTCGGATTCATCGTCACAGCATTCCATTCTCATGACGTACTCCCAGTCGCAAAAGGCAGGAACCGTTGTCGAGCTCAAAGACAAGGACGGCAAAACCATTGCAAGCCTGACGCCGGATAAAAGCTTCCAGACCGTCGTCATTGGTTCTCCGGAGCTCAAGAAGGATGCTGCCTACTCGCTGTATACCGGAGGAACGAAGACGGTGGAATTCACCGTTGCCAATATAACGACTTGGCTGAATGAGTCGGGGGTTACCACTGCCAGAAGCGGCGGACCCGGAGGGTTCGGAGGAGGTCCAGGCGGCGGTCCCGGCGGAGGCGCAAGGCCTAACGGGCAAGGCGGAAATAATCAGGGGCGCGGCGACATGAAGCAGCCATAACGGACTATAGCTTCCCGGCAAGAAGAAAGGTACACGGCAGAAGGGATCAAGGATCGAGCCGCCGTGAACGTGCTAACCAAGAGGGCACCGACTCGCACAAGTCGGTGCTTTTTGCTGTGTTTTGGCGAGCCAGCAGCCCAACTTTATTTTTACACCGCAGACTCTACAAGCCGCATAATATGCTATCATTTATTGTACTTGTATAGGAAAGGTCGTGAGTCGCGCTTTGTCGCAATCCAATCCGTCTGTCATGAGGCAGCCGTCCTTCGCGAAAGCATGGGCGGCCCGCATCTTATCGACGACCTCGTTCCAGATGCTTTCCGTTGCCATCGGGTGGCAGATGTACGCGCTGACCAACGACGCCTTCAGTCTCGGCCTGGTGGGTCTGGCACAGTTTGTGCCGATGATGCTGCTCACATTGATCGTCGGTCAAGTTGCGGACCGGTTCGATCGCCGGAACATCGTTGTCTTGTGCATGATCTTTGAAGGGATAGTCGCTGTGCTGCTTGTTTATGGAAATCATGCGGGCTGGCTCGGCCGCGAGCAAATCCTGCTGGCTGCGGCCCTGATCGGCGCTTGCCGGGCTTTTGAAGGGCCTACGCTTGCCGCGCTTATCCCGGAGCTCGTACCGAAGGAGATGCTCCCGCAAGCGTCCGCCTGGTCGGCCTCGGCCGGTCAAACGGCGCAAATATTGGGGCCGTCGCTGGGCGGCGTGCTGTACTCGATAGGCCCTGCGTTCGTGTACAGCACATCGGCCGTGGCGCTGCTGTCCGCAGCCGTCCTTATTTCTATGATCCGTAAAGAGCGGAGCGCCCGCAGTCTGGAGCCGCTGACAGTCCGTTCCATTTTCTCGGGTCTCGTCTTTGTGTTCCGTCATAAAGTGATATTAGGCACCATTTCGCTCGATCTCTTCGCGGTATTGCTCGGCGGTGCGACGGCGCTATTGCCGATCTTTGCGCAGGATATTTTACATACGGGACCTTGGGGGCTGGGACTTCTGAGGTCCGCACCGGCGGTCGGCGCCTTATTGATGTCGCTTGTGCTGGCCCACTATCCGCTAACCCGTGCGCTTGGACCTATTTTGTTCGGGGCGCTGGGCGTTTTTGGATTAGCCACTATCGTCTTTGCCTTGTCGACAAGCCTGTACGTATCGTTGGCAGCCTTGTTCTTCCTAGGTGCTTCGGACGTCATCAGCGTCGTCATTCGTTCTACTCTCGTGCAGCTGAACACGCCGAATGAAATGCGCGGCCGAGTGAGTGCTGTCAATTCGCTTTTCGTAGGAACCTCCAATCAATTGGGCGAATTCGAGTCCGGTACGCTGGCAGGATTTATCGGAGCTGTTAACGCTACTGTCGTAGGAGGCGTTGGAACCATAGTGATCGCCGGAATGTGGATGTATCTATTCCCGCAGCTCCGGAGGCTGCGGACTTTTGCAGACAAGTAAGCATCCCGGTCAACTGAATGGAATGGTTCCGAACCAGGAAATAATCGGCCATGTACAGATTCATCTCTATCCTCTACTGTTTAATGGATAGTGAAATTCATTCACCGATCAGCGGGAGGTCTCTATGAAAAAAAGATGGTTGCCAGCATTCCTGATAGCACTTGTCGCCCTGCAGGTTATACCGATTCCCGGAGCCGTTCATGCGGAAAGCAAGGCGGATATAAGGGTCAAAATCCCAACGTTTCCGGTGGAAGTGAACGGGAGCTTCATCGACAACAAGCATGCTGCGTATCCATTGCTGATGTATAAAGATATTACGTATTTCCCTATGACTTGGGACTATAGCAAAGCGTTAGGTCTTGCCATCCAATGGGATTCGGTTAAAGGGCTGGAGATCAATAAGAGTACCCCCGGCAGCTGGAGTCAGGATCCGTCGGGAAACAACGATTTCGCTAAGGAATATCAGGCTGTGCTTCCCTCCTATCCTATTGCAGTGAACGGCATGCGGATTGAGAATGCTCAGGAGGAATTTCCGGTCTTTAATTTCAGAGGGATTACTTATTTCCCCATGACCTGGAGATTCACTCACGACACATTTCATATCGATACCCAATGGGATGCGCTGTCCGGATTGAAGATCGGTACATGGAAACAAGACAACCAATGGAATGATGTCCAGCTCGAAGTGGGGACTCGTATTTATGGCGACCCGCTCAATGTGCACTGGGGTGTGGATTATACGAACGCAACCGTTACGGAAAGCGGCACTGCGTTTTTTGACAAAGGCCATACGATGGTGTTCGGCTTCACTGCAACGAATACCAGAGAGCAGCGGATATCCTTAAATAAGCCGGTATCCTTGGAGCTGGAGGTTCGCAGAGTGCCGGATGGCGTCTCACTCTATGATACCGGTAATCAGGAAGTGGTATGGAGAACGACCCTTCCTGGCCTTGAAGGAGCATTTGACGTCGCAGGAAGCTCCAAAACGCTGCGAGCCTATTGGAATCAAAAGGATCTGAACGGCCGACAAGTTCCTGCAGGCACGTATATGGCCCGATTGGTCACGCCTATCTCGATCAGCTATTCGGAGAACGGCACGGCACAGACTGAGACGGTAAATGAGTCCGATATCAACCGCGGCGGTCGTGAAATTACGATTCGATAAAATGTGCAGTCTATCGGCAGGCTAGCGCATCAAAACGCAAAGTTTACAAGGCACCGTTCCAATAGGAATCGGTGCTCTT
This sequence comes from Paenibacillus sp. NPDC056579, assembly GCF_042793215.1. Taxonomy (NCBI): domain Bacteria; kingdom Bacillati; phylum Bacillota; class Bacilli; order Caryophanales; family Paenibacillaceae; genus Paenibacillus; species Paenibacillus sp. NPDC056579. The sequence continues at coordinate 271,590 of NZ_JBHTVD010000009.1, read as the reverse complement.
TTATTAGGATAGCTTCATGCAAACTATTTGTATCATACAGATAAATCGTTGTATAATACAGATATCTTGATGAGAAGAAAGCATTTTATAGTTCATTGGGAAGGAAAAGTATGAGAAACGATTTCTATGAACATATTGAGCACGAAGTCGTCTTACTGCTCCGGCGGGCTGATTTCAAACGGACGCTCGACGGGGCGGCCCATTCCATGGACAGGTCGGCATACCTGCTGCTGAAATGGCTGGATCGGGAGGGCTCTTCGGCTAATGGAGCAATATCCGAGGCGTTTCAATTGGACAACTCGACGGTCAGCAGGCAAATAGCCGCTTTGGAAGCCAAGGGCTGGGCGCGGCGTTACTCCGATTCCGAGGATGCGAGGGTTAATGTAGTTGAAATTACCGACTCAGGGAAAGAAGCTCTTATCGCCGCCAAGCTTGCCCGTTTGGATGCCTACAGCGAGCTGCTGGAGGATTGGACGGATCAGGAGCTTGAGCAATTTTCGCAGCTGCTGGCAAGGCTGAACCGGTCGATCGAACGGCGGAAACAGCTGAAATCATCGCACAATACGGAGGGAACCTAATGAATCCGCTAAACATCGATTTTCAGAAAACGGCACTAGTCATTATCGATTTGCAAAAAGGCATCGTAAGCCGGCCCGGCTGTCAGGAAGTTGTCGAGAAGGCAGCCCGGCTCGTGAAGCTTTTTCGTCAAAAAGGAGGGTTCATCTCTTTCGTCAAAGTCGATTTCCTCGATGGAAAGGATGCATTGAAGCCGGCGACGGATCTCCCGGTCCAAGCAATGCAGCGCCCAGCTGACTGGGCCGAGCTGGATCCCCAGCTTGAAGTGACCGCCAATGATCATATTGTCACGAAGCGTCAATGGGGGGCTTTTTTCGGAACGGATCTGGATCTTCAGCTGCGCCGCAGGGGCATAGATACGATTGTACTGTGCGGCATTGCCACCAATATCGGAGTGGAAAGTACGGCGAGAGAAGCTTTTCAGCTGGGCTATCACCAAATCCTTATCACGGACGCAATGACTGCAATGAGCATGGAAGAGCATGAAGCCTCGTGCAAATATATTTTCCCCAGAATAGGCAAAGTACGATCGACGGAGCAATTCGTATCGGAAATCAGCGAGAGCAAGTAAGTTCAATTTCATAAAAACAAAAAGCACGGACCTTTGGTCGGTGCTTTTGTTTTGTGCGGGCTTAGCTGCATGCCCCATTCTGTCTGTTGACCATCACTGTCGCACGTTTAGCTGCTTACCAGCTGAGAATCGGTTTCTTTGGAATCTTTGCAATGATTCATCCCTAATGCGGCATTAAGCGGGCAATAACGGGTGGCCCCCGTAATGATAGGCGCTACTCCCAATAAGCCCCACCAGCTTTTGTTCACGATCCCAGCCGCAACGATTCCTGAGCCAACGGCGATTCGGATCGCCTGCTCCGTCCTTCCCACATTACATTTCACAAGTAAGCCCTCCGCTAATGGAAATAAAAGTTCAGCTATTATTGTGCCCATGACCATAAATTTATTGCGAAATCCAGCGGACAAATCGCTGCGAAACTATTGACAAATAACATGATAACGATTATCATTTTCAACTGGGTAATGATAATCATTATCATATGGTGGTTATCTGCTCACGATGCTTTCTGTTATGAATGGCATGCTTTTATACATATTTCTTAGGGGGATTCACTTTATGAGAGCGATTGGCAAACCGTTAATCATCATCTTGTCTCTTATGCTTATGTTTTTAACCGCATGCGGGGCCAAGACCAACACGAGTCAAGGAACCGCGCCCGCTGCACCAAGTGCGAATCAAGAGGCTTCGTCGGGCAGCAAGACAATTAAGCATGCGCTCGGGACGACCGAGGTGAAAGGGACGGCGAAGCGCGTCGTGGCGCTGGAATGGTCCCATGTAGAGCATTTGCTGGCGGTAGGCGTTCAGCCTGTAGGAATAGCGGACATCAAAGGCTATAAAACCTGGGTCAACATCCCGCCGCAGCTTGATGCAAATGTAGCAGACGTAGGAACGCGTACAGAACCGAGCTTGGAAGCGATCGCCGCGTTGAAGCCGGACCTGATTATCGCACCGGATTTCCGGATCAAATCCAGCTATGAGGCGTTGAGCAAAATTGCTCCAACGATCGCCTTCAATCCGTATCCTGCCGAAGGAGCGGGCAATCAGTTCGATGAAATGGAAAAAACGTTTAGAACCGTAGCTGAATTGGTAGGCAAAAAAGCGGAAGCCGATAAGGTGATGAGCGATTTGCAAAAATCGTTCGATGAAGCTAAGGCCAAGCTGAAGGCGAAAGGCAAGGAAGGCGCGGAGGTTGCCGTGACGCAAGCCTTCTCTCAGCAAAATGCCGCTGTTCTGCGCATGTTCACCGATAACTCGATGCTGATTCAAATTATGCAGCGGATGGGATTGAAAAACAGCTTCAAATCGGATAAGTTCGAATCCAACGGCTTTGCAACAACGAGCGTAGAGGCTCTGCCGGCTGTTCAGAACGCCAATTTCATTTATATCGTGCAGGATAACGATAATATTTTTGAGAAGCAGCTGAAGGATAACGCGGTGTGGAACGGACTTACGTTCGTGAAGGAAAAGCGGACCTTTAAGCTGCCGGGTAATACTTGGACGTTCGGCGGGGCATTGTCGGCCAAATCCATCGTCGATCTCGTTACGAACGCACTGACCAAATGACAACGATGAGAGTAAATACTTTGACGAGAGATGCAGTCCGCATAAGCGGCAGGACGGCATTCGTATTTGGGGGCGGCCTGGTTTTGCTGGCTGCTCTCCTTTTTGTAAGCTTAATGTACGGGGAAGCGGACATTACGTTGCAGGATGTGATCGGGGCGATCACGAATCCGCAGGATAACCCTGCCCATCATATGATTCGGGGAGTCCGTCTGCCGAGAGCCGTTATGGGACTTCTTGCCGGAGCTGCGCTCGCTGTGTGCGGCGCGCTGCTGCAGACGGTCACGCGCAATCCGCTCGCATCGGCATCCACGTTCGGACTGAATGCCGGCGCTTACTTTGTTATTATGGCGGCCGCCATCTTCTTCCCGGCCCTAAAGGCGGAGGCGCCTTTGCTGCTCGGCTTGGCCGGAGCGCTGGGGGCTGCGGCCATGACATACTGGATCGCCGGCGGCAAACGAAGCACGCCGGTGCGGATGGCCGTCGCCGGGATGATCGTCGGCCTTGTTTTGGCGTCCTTCACGAGCGCGCTCCAGCTGCTGTTCGAAACCCAGGCGTCACAGCTGTTAGCCTGGGGAGCCGGGTCGCTCGTGCAGAACGACTGGAGCGGCGTTAGCTACGCCTGGCCTTGGATCGCTGCAGGAATCGTCTACGTGATGGTATATGCACGGACGTTCGACATGCTGGAGCTCGGTGACGAGACCGCCCGCTCGCTCGGCCAAAAGGTCGACGCCGCCCGGTTCTCGGGCATGGCGGTAGCGGTCCTGCTGGCGGGCGTAACGGTTAGCGTCGTCGGCCCGATCGGCTTTGTAGGGCTGATCGCGCCGCATTTGATGCGGCTCTTGGGCATGCGCCGCCATCTGCTCCTGCTGCCGGCAAGCGCCTTATGGGGCGCCGTCATCCTGGTCGGAGCGGATACGATCGCCCGCATGTTCCGCAGCTCGGTCGGCGAGCTGCCGGCCGGAGCAGTCACGGCGGCGATCGGCGCGCCGTGGCTCATATGGCTCGTGATCCGCGTCATGAAAGGACGCGAATCCCAGGACAGCGGCTCCTCGATGAGCGTCGGCGCGATTCAGAAGCGAGCGCCTTATCCGCTGCTTGTAGCCGGGATGCTGGTTGTATTACTCGCTCTCATGGTCGTCGGTCTCATGTCGGGAACGCTGAAGCTGTCCGTAAGCGAGGTTTGGCTTACGTTACTCGGCGGAGGCGAGGACTTCGCGCGGAACGTTGTCGTCGATTTGCGTCTTCCCCGCATCTTGGTAGCGGCTTTTGCCGGCGCGGCGCTGGCGATCGCCGGATCGATGATGCAGGGGGCCGTGCGGAATCCGCTGGCCGACCCTTCCGTCATTGGCGTGACCTCCGGAGCGGGATTCGGAGCGCTCGCGGTCCTTGTGCTATGGCCGCAGGCTCCGGCCGCGATGCTGCCGGTGGGCGCCATCGTCGGAGCAGCCGCGGCGGCGGCATGCGTCTACCTATTCTCCTGGCGCAAAGGCTTCAACCCCGTCGCGCTCATTTTGGTGGGAATCGGCGTATCAGCGATAGGAACGGCAGGGATCCAGTTCCTCGTCATCAAGTCCGGCATTGCCGCAGCACCGGCGTTGGCATGGCTTGCAGGCAGCACATATGCGCGTGGCTATGATGAGTTTCTCCGGCTTCTCGTCGTCACAGGCGTATTGGGACCGGTTGCCTGGTGGCTCGGCCGCAGAATGGATTTGCTGGCCTTCGGGGATCATGTCTCGCTGGGCCTCGGGCTAAGGCTCGAGCGGATGCGCCTGATTGCGACGGTGATCGCCGTAGCGCTGGCGGCAACGGCAGCCTCTAGTGTCGGCTCCATCGGCTTTATCGGGCTGCTTGCCCCTCACGCGGTCCGGTTGATGGTCGGCCATCATCATCGCAGATCGGTCGTGCTGTCTGCGCTGGTCGGCGCCGTGCTGCTTGTCGCAGCCGATCTGATCGGCAAAACGGTCATTGCCCCGAAGGAAATTCCGGCGGGCATTGTCGTGGCTCTGCTCGGAACGCCTTATTTGCTGATGCTGATGTACCGGAGCGCGGTACGGAAGTAAGCGAAGTTCATATAGTACAAGAAGCATCGGCTCTTGCGGCCGGTGCTTTTTTTTGATTGTTCCTGCTTGCCGTAACGAATTCGCCTTTGATTGTTCTCTAACCGTTGGCTCTATCCATTCTGTCGGAATGGAAGGAAATGTATAGGTTTTTGTCGAATTGCTTGATACAGATGAGCATTTAATTTTACAAAGACAAAGATGGAGTCTATCTATGCTGAAAAAAACAATCATTTCCCTATATTGCGCCGCTTTGCTGCTGCCTGGAGGGCGGTTATTCGCCGAAAGTCCGAAGGACATCACGGTCATAGTCAACGGACAAGCTGCGGTCTTTGAGCAGCCTCCTTTTATCGAGAACGGAACGACGCTGGTGCCGTTTCGTCCGATTTTCGAACGGATTGGATTGACAGTACAATGGGATGAGTCTGCACAAACTATCCAAGGTAAAAACCATAAGACGACTATCACATTGAGAGTGGGGCAAAGGGAAGCGCTCGTTAATGAAAAGCCGGTCGAGCTTGATGCGGCTCCGGCTATCAGCGACGGGGTAACGTTCGTACCGCTTCGTTTCGTCGGAGAGAGTCTTGAAGGCGATGTCGAGTGGAATGAACCGACCCGTACGATCCGGTTAGGGACGACCGACGAGGAGAAGCTGCGACGGGCCATTGTGAACGGCGATGAGAAGCAGGTTCTAGCCCTTCTTGACGAAGGTGCGTACCCGAACTATACGGATGCAGCGCAGCAGTCTTTGCTGGAGCTAGCCGTGACGATTTCTCCCGCTGTGACTGAAGCTTTGTTAAAAGCGGGAGCGGAAACCAACTCAAGAAATGCTCAAGGGGATTATCCTCTGCATCAAGCGGTGAAGAAGCACGACACGGTTCTTCTCCAAATGCTGCTGGATGCCAAGGCCGATGCCGGCGTACAGGATGCCAAAGGACGGGCGCCGCTAGAGCTGGCGGTCGAGATAAGTCAAGAAGCGGGGAACGATACTGCGGCTCAAGAGCGAATCCTAACCATAGTCGACATGCTTGGCAGGTACAATGTGACTGTACCGCGGCAGCTCTTCCCTCTGAATGTGAATGGAAAATACGGATACATTGATCGGTACGGTACGATGATTGTCCCTGCACAATATGATAGCGCCGAACCGTTCTCCGATGACTTGGCCGTCGTGGGGGTGCGAAAGGACAATCACATGAAATACGGCTATATCGATTTGAAAGGCAATATCGTTCTAGAACCGCAGTATGACGCTGCAGGCTCCTTTCAATCCGGAGCAGCACCTGTGACGATGAAAAGCCAAGGCGGGCTGTTCGCCCAATACATCGATAAACAGGGGAAGCCGTTGTTTCCTGGCATGTTTACTTTTGCTGAGCCTTTTGAAGATCAAATTGCCGTTGTATCTACGTCCGACGATCATTCGTTAACCGATCTCAAGAAAGGCTTGATAGATCGAGAGGGTAACTTTATTGCCGCCCCTCAATTTAAGCATGATATATTTGCAGGAACGCCTTATGGCGAAGGGTTATTTGCGGTCACGAGAGGCGGCGCTCGGTGGGGGTATATCGATACCGCAGGGAAGGAACGGATTCCCTTTGTTTTTGACCGTGCAAGGGCGTTTAGTGAAGGATTGGCTGCAGTGACGAAGGATCAGACTCCTGCCGGCTTATATGGGTATATCGATCGGAATGGAACAACACAGATTGAGCCGAAGTACAAGGCAGCTCTTGAATTTTCGGAAGGACTCGCTCCTGTGCAGCTTCCGGATAGCAATGGCTGGGGATACATCGATGCCAAGGGGAGCATGGTCATCCAGCCGCAGTTCGGATATGCGGGGAGTTTCCGGCAAGGAATTGCACCGGTGAAGTCGTTGTCGGGCCCAGGCAACATGGGATATATCGACAAGCATGGCGATTGGGTTATCCCGCCCATATACGACAAGGCGAGTGAGTTTTACAATGGATTGGCCAAAGTACAGCTCAACGGTACTGAATCGTATATTGATGTGACAGGTCGTACGGTTGTGGTTTCAGCTATACACGAGTTATAAAAAAGAAGCAGCCGTCGCTGCTTCTTTCGCTTTTCTCCCAGACCCCACGGCAGCACATCCGTGTTCTTCACCATTTATTTATTGTCATGCATCGCTTGCTCGGACCAAGGATCGACGCCAGGGTCTTGACCTTGCGCCAACTGCTGAATACGCGGCATATAGTGCGACCAGCCCTGCTGATGCGAAGCGATCTCGGAGGCCGGCAGGTCATAGTGAGTCAGCGTCAAGAGGGTACCGTTATCTTGCGCCGTCAGCTTGAACTCGACGGTGCTGGAGCCTGGAGGCACAAGCTTCGACTTTTCCCAGCCCCAGGACATAACGATCTTCTCGTTCGGGATGATTTCCTTATATTCCCCCATGGCGATATCGCTGCCATTCACGTCGATGCGGTATTTGCCGCCGATGCTGGGATCGAGCAAGACGTGGCGTCCCATCCAGCGCACCAGCTTGTCGGAATCGGTAAAAAACGTGAACAACGTCTCTGGACGGCATTCTATGAAAATCTCTTTCACAATCGTGTCATTGCTGTTCATTGGCATTATTCTTTCTCCTCTCTTCTTCTTCCGCGGCTTCTTTCAAGCGCAGCAAGCTGTCATCCCAGAAGCTCTCAATATATTGCTTCAATTCGGCGAACCCTTCCCTCCTAATCCCGTAAAATCGTTTGGTGCCCGCGCGCCGGACAACGACGAGCCCGGCTTCCTCCAACACTTTGAGATGCTGCGATATGGCTGGTGCCGATATATCAAAATGCGATGCTATGGCGCTGGAGGGCAGCTCTCCATCACGGACGAGATATAAGATATCCCGGCGCCTCGGTTCCGCTAAGGCGTGAATGGCTTTATCTATCATGGCATTAATTTAGCACATACTTAATTAAGTGTCAACTTAAACAAAACTTGCACATGATTCCGTCTTGCTATATTCTGACCTTGTAAGCATGTATCCATAGGGGTGTATAACTTGCAAACAATACGATAAGGAGCATTCGCCATGGTAGATGTTTTGACCGAAATCATCATTAACCGTCCCCGGGACGAGGTGGCTGCCTATGCCGCAAACCCGGACAATGCACCCGAATGGTACGTCAATATCCGTTCAGCGGAGTGGCGGACTCCCAAACCGTTAACTGTCGGGACGCAAATTGCTTTTAAAGCGGATTTTCTCGGCAAGGAGCTTGCCTACATATATGAAATAGCGGATTATGTTCCTGGTCAAAAGCTGGTCATGAGGACGGCGGACGGTCCTTTTCCTATGGAAACGACCTATACATGGGAAGCCGCCGGCAGCCATGCAGCCCGGATGACGCTGCGCAACAGAGGCAATCCGAGCGGTTTTTCCGCCATATTCGCCCCGTTTATGTCGTTCATGATGCGGAGCGCGAACAAGAAGGATTTGAAGAATATCAAGGCAATACTGGAACAGGGAGCGGTAACATAGATGGCTGAGCTCGACAATGAACAGCGCGCACGCATTCATAAAGCATTGGAATACATTGAAAACCACTTGAACCAGACGTTAACGCTGGAGCATTTGGCCAAAATGGTCTACGTATTCTCCGTCGCATTTTCACAGGCTGTTTACCGAAATGCTAGGGGAGATGCCCGCCGACTATGTGATTGGGGTCGTATTGAATGAACATGGATTTGGCACAATTGAATTATTGGGCTGTACTTGCAGGAGCTATCTTTTATATGATCTTCGGAGCACTCTATTATTCCCCGATCTTGTTTGGCAGCCATTGGACGAGACTCAATAAGGTCAAAGAAGGACATATGAGCAATCCGCTCATTTATGTTGCCTCCACCGGGGTAGCATTTCTCAGCTCGTTCCTGGTTGCTGTTCTGGTACAGGCGGCGGGTGCAGGTGATCTCGTTTCCGGACTCATCCTGGGTTTCATCGTCGGTATTATCGTTGCTCTCGTCTATTTGAAAAATTCGGCCTTCGGCCTCATGTCAAGCAAAGTATATGCGATTGCAGCAGGCGAGCATCTGGTTTCATTTCTCGTGCTGGGAGCTTTACACGGAGGTTTATCGTAATACCTGAAAAAGGATGGTACGCGGATTCCGGCGAATTAGTTACATTGCGTTTGTTGTATTTGAACGATAGCAGGAATGCGAGTTCGGTTAGCCTAAATCCGGGGGTGGAGTGAAGCCATGCTGCCGCAGCAAATCGATTGCATTGTATCCAAATTTCCGAGCTTGTCGGATATAGCCAAGGAAGACTGGGAGACGAACGGCATCTCGGTCTGGTCCTTGCCTCCCAATCAAGTGCTGCATGAAGGGCATTTATTGGAGCACGCCGCCCTCGTGCTGGATGGGACCGTGAGAGTGTATAAAGTGAGCGGGAGCGGCAGGGAAGTCACCTTATACCGGATTCATGACGGGGAATGCTGTCCGCTTATGATTACGAGCATATTGGGAGAGACCCAGTACGAGGCATCGGCTTGCATTGAAGTGCCTTCCACCGTCCTGATTATTCCTATAGCGGTATTTCGCGATTGGATCGACCGGTACAAAAGCTTCCGGCAGTATATTTTTAAAGTGTTCGCCGAGCGGCTGCTGATCATGTCGAATTTATTGGACAGCATCCACTTTAAATCGGTCCGCTCTCGTATTGCTGAATATTTGCTGCGGGAAACCGCTCCGGATCAGCCTGCCGTAACCATGACCCATGATCAATTGGCGGTGGAACTGGGCTCCGCCCGGGAGGTCATAAGCCGTACGCTGAAGACGATGGAGCAGGAAGGGCGGCTCCAATTGTCGCGGGGAAAAATCATTGTTCTTCACAGGGAATCTTTGCTAGAGCTTGTCGAATAGTTTGGTGATGAAGTTACGGAACGCCGGCGCCGCTCCTTGTATGATAGGAACCAGGAAATAACCACTATCATATAAGGAGATGACTTTCTATATGAAAAGAAATGTCGGAGGGGCCGATCGAGCCATACGGATTATTACAGGACTAGCGTTTGCTTCGCTGGTTTATTTTCTGCCGGGGGCATGGAAATGGCTTGGGATAATCAGCGTTCCATTGCTCTTTACGGGGCTGACTCAGAAATGTGCCATCAACCGGCTTCTTGGGATCAACAGCTGCAAGCTGTAAGGCGAAGCATAACCGGTTATGGACTGCATAACAAGGCTGCAGTAGGTTAGAGGTTTAACCTAAGGGAGGAACCTCATCGGGATATACTGCACGCTGCGAAGGTTATCCTGGTTTTTTCAACAAGCTTAAGGCTCTCCACTCGTTTGGAGGAGCCTTTTTTTGTTTAAAGTTAATAAAGAGGGTATCGGACCGCCACCAAATCATCATGCCAATACTTACCTTCTAATGGTCCCAAGGCGATATGGTAAACTAATTTATCATCTAAAGAAAATTTGATAAAAAACGACAATTCGACATAATACGTGAAAACATTGTAAAATAATGTTGAAAAATAGTTCCCGTATTCCAAGATGGATAGCAGTGAAAGGGAGATAGAAAGGTATGAGCAAAAGGATGCTTCTGGGGTTGAACGGCTTGCTGCTATTCTTGCTGCTTACGGCTTGCGAGACGCCGAATTCATCCACACCTGCTCCCGTGCCGCTGGCGAACACGCAATCCTACGGGGATTCTCTGCACATGACAGAGAAACGGGATGCGCTGTACAAGTTTATTACGGAGCACCTTACGGGTACTAACGGAATATATACGAATCTGCGGGATTCCGCGCAATCGTCGGAGGCTGCCAGCGGTCACGAGGTGCTGAGCGAGTCGGCGGGCCTTATGCTGCGCTACTACGCTATAGCCGGCCAGCGGAGCGGCTTCGACGCGGAATGGGCCAAAGCGAAGCAGACATTCGATCTTGCAACCGGGTTCAGCTATAGATACAGTCCTGTGCTCAATAAGCGGTATACGCTCAATGCGGCCGTGGACGATCTTCGGATCATCCGCGCTTTGTACGAAGCGGGACAAGCCTTCAAGGATGAGGGCTATACGACTCAAGCGAAGACGTACGGCAGCCGTTTTTACGAGCATAATGTAAAAGACGGTTATTTGTATGATTTTTACGACGAAACGTACAAGACGACGAACCGGTTTATTACGCTATGTTACATCGATCTGAAGACGCTTGGCATGCTCGATATTGAAAGCAGGCAGAAGGACGCACTACTGGCGAACATGCTGAAGACGGTGAAGAAAGGATACATATCGGACGATTTTCCGTTCTACGAAACGCGGTATGATTACGGCGCCCAAGCCTACAGCTCGGAAGGGATCAACACCGTGGAATCGCTGCTGACGATTTTTTCCTTGGCGGAAGTGCGGCAGCATCAGCCCGAGAGCATCCGGTTTTTGAAAAAGCAGGTGCTGGCAGGCACTTTGTTCGGCCAGTATACAAGGGACGGGAAGCCGGCCAACGATATTCGATCGACGGCGATATATGCCATTGCGGCTATGATCGGCTCCGAGCTTGGAGATAAGGAGCTCTATGAAGCGAGCATCCGCAGAATGAACGAATTTCAGATACGGAATACCGGCAGCGTGCTGGACGGAGGCTTCGGAGATACAGCGTCCATGCAAGCCTATTCCTTCGATAATCTGAACGCTTTACTAGCTTACGTATATTAACAAGAAAGAAGGCTAAGCCAATGCAGGAAGCCCGGCCTGAACGTGTTTGGATCCGTTACGCTTCCCCTGCGGTAATGGCGGCTGCTGGAGTGTTTCTGATTACTTTATTCGCACTGTTCGTCCCGCCTTATATCGGGATGGCGGATAACGGGGACTACTTTCGCAGCTTGTACGGAAATGGGCTCTACTTCAACGCTCCCGATTATAACAGCCAGTACTTGGGTTACTTCGTCAAAAACTATGGGATTTTTCAATACTACAACGAGAATGGTGCAGCCCTATTTTCTTCGCAATCGCTGTTCATTAAGTTAGCAATATGGCTTAACCAGCTGCTATATCATCCCCAGTTGTTCGATATCCGATTTCAAGCCGCTATTTACACGGTACTGTATACGATGGCCGTTTACTTGCTGATAGAAGGCATTACGTGGAGGCTCCCCGCAAAGCGAGGGTATATCATTGCGGGAATAGCTATTTTCCTATTCGGCGATACAGGGTATACCGCGTACTTCAACTCCTTTTTCAGCGAAAGCGTCGTTCTCATAACATCCATGCTCGTATTCGCCTCAGGATTGCTGCTTTATCGGAAACGATACAATGACTATGTTCTTCTGGCATTGTTCTTCATAAGCACGATCCTTCTAACGACGAGTAAACAGCAAAACGCACCGGTCGGCATTCTGATCTCCATGCTGGGCGTATATCTCGTGCTGATCCGTCGGGAGAGGACGTTTCGCGCGATCACGGCTTCGCTTCTCGTGCTGCTGTTCGCTGTAGGTGTAGGTACCTATGTGCTGATTCCTAAGGAATTCGTCAACATTAACAAATACCATGCCATGACGCGGGGCGTACTGATGGATTCGGTCAATCCGGAAAAAACGCTGGAATCGTTCGGTATCGACAAGCAGTTTGCGATCTTGAATCAGAGCATCTATTACAACCCTTATACCACCGTAGATGTAGATTCGGAGCTGCTGGAGAACGAATTTTACAGCCGGTATGGCTTCGGCTCCATTCTGGCCTATTACATCACCCATCCGGATCAGGCGGGAAAAATGCTGAATCTGGCTGCCAAAAGCGGCTTCACCATTCGTCCTCCGGCCATGGGGAACTACGAGAAATCGGTAGGAAAGCCGTTTGGCGCCCAGACGAAGTTTTTCTCCGGGTACAGCTTGATGAAAGACGCGCTGGCGCCCAAAACGTTCGGATTTGTCGTCATTTGGATGATTATCGTGATCGGTCTGTACACGCCGTCTTTCGTTACCGCCTGGAAATTACGGGAGATGAGGCGCTGCTTCCGGTTACCGCTTGTTGTGATGATGATGCTCATCGGGATATCCGGCATTGCGGTTTCTATTATCGGGGCGGGGGATGCCGACTTGTCCAAGCATGAATTTTTATTCACGGCGACGTTCGATCTGGTATCGTTTCTTGCCGTCGCGGATATCCTCGGCCGCAGGCTGTGGGCGGTCGAGCAGGAGCCGGCTCAAGCGCCTGAAATGCAGCCGAGCGTACCGGAGCAGAAGGGGCTAACGCTGCAAGCGTAATGATGAAGGGGGAGAGAAGGATGGCTGGAACAACAACATGGAAGCTATGGATGGTGACGCTATGCCTTCTTCTCTTGCTCCCCTATGGTTTCGTTCAACGGGCTTATGCCGAACCGGCCCGCGTGCTGGTAGTCTATGACAGCCTGGCACTCGGCACGCCGAAGGAAGGGAATATCGAGGCTTTGAAGCGGGTGCTCGCTTCGTTCGGAGTCGAGGTTACGGTGACGAGCTTCGACCGTTACAAGCAAGGGACATTGGACAAGTATCAGCAAGTCATCGGGGTGCGCAACGCAGACGATCTTACTGAGCTCAAGGCGGAATACAGGAACGATTTTGCCTCGTATCAGGGGGCGTACTTGCACATTGGATCGCAGCTTCCCGATAAGACGCGGCAAGCGCTGGGCTTGCAGGTGGAGGAGCGAAGCAGAGATACGATTCGATTATCGATAGGCTCGTACGCTCAGTCCGCCATTCCGGTCAACCGGATGCCGTACATTGTACAGACGGAAGGGACTGCATCTGCATACGGAAGCCTTGTTTCGGACAGCTCCCATGCCGCTTCTCCGTACGGTGTCATGAAAGAGCGGATGGCTTACGTTCCTTATTTCGAAAAAGGAAATTTGAGCGAGCTGGCTATCGCCTATATAGTCAAGGATTGGCTGGGCGTGAAGAGACAGAGCCAAAACTACGTGCTGTTCAAGCCCGTATATCCGTTCTCCAATCTGGAACAGATGCAGCGGCTGGCCGACCGGTTGTACGAATCCGGCATTCCTTTCATCGTAAGTGCTATGCCGGTGTTCAGCAATACGGATTATCCGGCGATGAAGCGGTATCTCGAAGCGCTGAAATATGTGCAGTCGCGAAACGGCAGCATCCTCGTGAACGCGCCGGTCGTAGCATCGACGATAAGTCAGGATATTACGACATTAAGCGACCAGATGGCTTCTTTTATTAACGCGCTGGCCGAATACGGGATCGCACCGCTCGGCATAGGCGCCGAAATGTACTGGACCTACGATCAGCATTATACGGCGCGAGGCATGTCCTATTTTGACTCCATCGTCACGTTCCCGAACGAGCGCATCATGCACCGGGCGCAGACCGATACGTCGAAGGCGTTCTCTTCTTCCGTATACACCCTGAAGGCCGGCGAGCTGAATAAGTTCGAGCAGCAAGGCAAGGTCAGGGAGCCGTTTCCTATGGACACCGCTCTTGTATACGACTTCCCGGAAGACGGGAAGCAGCTCGAGCAAACGCTGCAAGCTCTCACTTCGGATTGGACGACCTTTGCGGATTACAAAATGGCGGCGCATACGGTTCGGACGGGAGCGAATGAGGCAGTCTCCCGGCAAGGGCAGCTGCAGATCAACGGACAGACGCCTGTACTGAACAAGGCGGTCAAAGCCGTCGATTCGCAGCACGTCTACATTCAAGAAGGGCCCAAAGCGTTTGCCGCCGTCTTCACTTTGCAAAATAACATTTTTATCGCGCTCATCTTGCTTACGCTTCTAATCTTCGCCGGCTTTCTGATAATCGGGCACCGGCTGTACCGGCGCAAATACACAAACCAGGAGAGATCGTTGTGACCATTGCCGATATTCTTATGCTGATTTCCGTTCTATGCATTTGGTCGCTTCTGCTGGTGAACGTGGTTCTGATTGTAGCAGGCTACCTGTACTACATTCAGATTGAAGAGAAGCCGGTGCCGCTCTGGGAAGGGGAAATGCCCTTCGTCTCTATTATGGTGCCCGCCCATAACGAAGCCAAGGTCATTATTCAGACCGTCGAATCGCTGCTGGGGCTCGAATACCCTCATGACCGTTATGAGATTATTGTCATTAACGACAACTCCTCCGATAACAGCAGCGTCCTGCTATCTAATCTGCAGTCGAAGCATCCCGGACGCAATCTGATCGTCCTGAATACGGATGCGGTGACGGGGGGCAAAGGGAAGTCGAACGCTTTGAATTTGGGCTTCGCGCAAAGCCGGGGCGAGCTGATTGCGATTTACGACGCCGATAATACGCCGGAGAGAAAGGCGCTGCTCTATCTTGTATCGGAAATCATGCACGATGCCTCGCTAGGGGCGGTTATCGGCAAATTCCGGACGCGAAACCGGGATGTCAATATGTTAACGCGGTTCGTTAACGTGGAGACGCTATCGTTCCAATGGATGGCGCAGGCGGGGCGCTGGAAGCTGTTCAAGCTGTGCACGATCCCCGGAACGAATTTTATCATGAGGCGCGAAATCGTTGAGCATATAGGCGGCTGGGATGTTAAGGCGATCGCCGAGGATACGGAAATCAGCTTCCGCATTTATATGATGGGCTACCGGATCAAGTTTCAGCCGAAGGCCGTCACTTGGGAGCAGGAGCCCCAGACGGTCAAAGTGTGGTTCAAGCAGCGGACGAGGTGGGCCAAGGGAAACATTTACGTCATCGTGAAAAACATCCCCCTCCTGTTTGACCGTTCAGCGTCGAAGGTACGCTTTGATATTTTATATTTTCTATCGATTTATTTCTTGCTGCTAACCTCGCTGATCATGTCCGATATGCTGCTTATTCTAAATGCGCTGGGCTATGTTACGACGACGATCGCCAGCTTCAGCTCCTTCTTATGGATGCTGGCTATAACGCTGTTTGTTGTTGGGACCTTCATCACTCTCATTACGGAAAAGGGAGAAATGAGGCTATCCAATATCTGGATTATTTTGTTCATGTATGTGTCGTACTGTCAGTTATGGATGGTTGTCGCTGCATACGGCTTGTATACGTACCTGAAGGACTTGGTATTTAAGCGAGAGGCAAAATGGTATAAAACCGAACGCTTCTAGCGCGGGAAGGGAACAATTAAGATGAAACGACTGCTATTGATAACAAGCGTCTGCTTGTCCTTGCTGGTTCCGCAAATGGCTTTGGCCGTCGAAGCGGCAGACGGCTCCGCCCCCCTTGTGAAAAACTATGGAACGGTTCTATCCGACACCTCCTTATCGGGCGGCTTCACATCGACGGAGCAATTTTTCCGGGTCGAAGACTATTGGAAGGTCGATTCGGTAACGCTTCAGCTCGATTACAAAACGTCGACGTTGACGCAGACGGAGCGTTCCAGCGTAACGTTACTCATTAACGGGAGCCCGTTCCATTCGTTCCGGCCGACCGTCGGCGATGCGGACATGCAGCGCTTGAACGTAACCGTTCCGGCCGCATTGATTGTGCCGGGGGTTAACACATTATCGATTCAAGGACACCTCGAAACGACGGTTCCGAACCCGAATCTCGTATGCTTGCCGACGACCAACAGGGATAACTGGCTGCATATTCTGGATAGCTCGGCCATCAACGTAAAGCATAGCAATGAAGCGATGAAGAATAGCATTCGCGACTTCAACCGGCGCTTCATCGGGATGGATACGACCAACGACGGATTAAATGCCGTCGCCGTGTCCGAGAAAGGGCATCCTGCCGAGCTGGAGGCGGCCGTCTATGCCTTGTCCGGCTTTGCCAAAGCAAGCCCGGTCAAAGACAAGGTCATCCCTCTGGTGCCTTACGGCGAGGAGACGTTGAAAGGGAAGCAGGCCGTCGTAGCGATAGCGCTGTACGACAACTTGTCCCCGTCTCTTAAGCCGCTGCTCAGCCGATCCGATGTGCAGGACAAGGCGCTGATCCAGCTGGTCCGGATGGCGGATCAGCCGACGCTGGTCATAACGTCGAGCGACCCCGGCTTATTGATCAAGGCCGGGCGGCTCGCGGCCAATCAATCGCTGCTGGGCCAGCTCGATGCCGATACGAAGGTGGTCGACTCGACCACGGAGGTCGCCACACCGCAGGTGGATGTGAGCCGTAACGTAACTTTGACGGAGGCGGGCGACAAGCTGACCGGGGCGCTGCACCGGGAAAAAACGTATTTCATCGCGCTGCCGGGCAACCGCTCTATCGCCGACGCCAGCAAGCTGAGCCTTGATTTCCGCTATGCGCGGAACTTGGACTTTAGCCGTTCCATGGTCACCGTCTTAATAGACAAGACGCCGATCGGCAGCAAAAAGCTGTCTACCGAGCTGGCCAACGGCGACCATATGGAAATGACGATACCGAAAGACTTGAATATTTCCGGCAATTTCTCCGTCACGGTCGCGTTCGACCTGGAGCTGGAGGATGCGGGATGTATCGATACGCAGGATCAAATGCCATGGGCATTTATCGACAAGAAATCGATGCTGCAGCTGAACACCAAAGACCGTGCCGAGCTGCTGCTCAATAATTATCCGTACCCGCTTCTTCGGGACGGCAGCTACAATCAGGTTGCCGTTGTCCTGCCGAAGGAACGGGAATCGTATACGTACGCTACCTTGACGAACCTGTTCAACCTGCTCGGCCAATATGCGCAGACGAACACGGGGGAGGTCCGCTTCTTCGACGACGCGGTGAGCGCCGACAATTTGAAGGCCAGGCAGGTTATTGCCATAGGGAGCTACCGCGACAATAAGATCATACGAGACAACAACGATAAGCTGTATTTCAAGTACGATCCGAACGGCGGGGGATTCGTCTCCAATGAGAAGATGAGCATCGACGCCGATTACGGGAAACGGATCGGGACGCTGCAGCTGATCGATTCCCCTTATGAAGCGGGCAGCGGTCTGTTGGCGGTAACGGGCAGCGGGGCGGAATATACGTATTTGGCCTCCAAAATGCTGGCCGTGGAAGGAACGCTCTGGAAGGTGTTCGGCGACGGGGTCGTTGCAGACAAGGACGGCAACGTGCAGGCGTTCCGGTTCAAGAAGCAGGCTGAGCCGGAAGGGCCGTCGACGATCGGCAATATTTTGGAACGGCGTGATGTCCTGGGCTTCATGGTTGCCGTAATACTGGTGATCGTATTGGTTCTCGTATCGCTGATTCTTATGGTTCGCAAATACAGGAAGAAGCGGGGGAAAGAGCAATGAGGCGATATCCAGGCAGTCTCGTTTCGGACGGCGCTTTCCTGCTGCTGTTCATCGCATGCTTTATTACCATCGTATTCATGGCGGCGGACCCTAACCGCTACATTCAGAACATCATCTTCTTGAACGTGGCGTTTCTGATCGCCGTGGTGACTTATTTTACGACGGTGACGACAGGTCTGATTCTGAATATTTTGTTCGTGTTCGGTTACGGTACGTTCACCTTGTACCAGACCGTCGTTCAAGGCGGTTCTATCAGTACGCAAAGCTACTTTTGGCTGGTTATGACCCCAATCTTCACTCTGCTGACCTGGATGTTCACATCCGCCAGCAGGCAGCTTCAGCTAGAGAACGAGCAGCTGAAGAAGGCCAATGCATCGCTCGCTACGATGGATGAGAGGACGAATTTGAAAAACAGCCTGTCCTTTCAAAACGACGCGAAGATTTTCATGGCTCTTTCGGTCCGCTACAACATCCCGCTTACCCTGCTGGTCATCGGTGTAAAATATTGGGACGAAATCAGGCGGATGATCAGCGAGGAGCACTTGATGGAAGCGGTGCATGAAATTTCGAAGGTGAGCCAGACGAGCATTCGGACGAACGATGCTTTATATTTGTTCAATAAAGACACCCCGACCTGGGGCATGCTCTTGTTCACGGACAGGCCCGGTGCGGATTTCGTCATCGAACGGTTAAGGAAAAGAGTAGATGAATTGAACCAGGGGGAATATGCAGAGAAGTACAGAGTGGAGCTGGTGCTGAAGATCGGCGCCATCGAGTACAATCGCGAGACGATCCCGACGCCGCTCGATTTCATCGTGCAGGCGAAGAAGCAGCTGCAATATGATGTATAGCCTGAAAAAGCACCGGTCCGTGAAGGCCGGTGCTTTTTCATTTCCCGCTGCAAAGAGGACTAGGAGTCCTGCAGAGCAAGCGGATATACTCGAAACATCACGCTCGTTCCTTCGCCGGGAATGCTCCGGACAGACAATCCTTCCCCGTACAGATGCTTCAAACGGCGGTCCGTATTAAACAATCCGATGCCCCGTTCTTTGCCGAGCGGACCATCGAGAATGGAGGCCAGCTGCTCTTTGCTCATCCCCGGTCCGTTATCCGTAATTTCCACTTCGGCATAGTCCTGATGACTTGTGATCCGGATTATTACGGTTCCTCCCTGCGGACTCTGCAGGATGCCATGGACGAGCGCATTTTCTACCAGAGGCTGTATCGACAGGGGAGGGAGCCTGAAGTCCAGGCTCTCCTCCACTTCCCACCGAATCGCAAGCCTCGGTCCGAAGCGCACGCTCTCAATGGATAAGTACGACTGGACCAAATCGAGCTCGTGCCGCAGCGGGACAAGCTGCCGGGAGTTGCGGAAGTCGAAGCTTTGCTGCAAGTAATCGGCGAACGTCTCCAGCAGCCGTTTCATTTGCTCCGTGTCCAGGTCGCTCAAAACGGATATCGAATTGATCGTATTAAAGAAAAAATGTGGTTTGATCTGCGCCTGGAGCCATGCGGCTTCCATCCGCAACCTTTCCTCAATGGACAGCTTCAAATCGAGCAGCGACCGTACCCGCGCTTGCAGGTCGTACGATTCTACCGGCTTGATCACATAATCGTTAGCCCCTGCCATGAAGCCGGTCGTTATATCCTCCGGATTGCTGCGAGCCGTTAGCAGGAGAATCGGCAGCTCGGACAAAGAGTAGCGCGCACGAAGGGTGCGGGTCAACTCGTAGCCGGACATTTGCGGCATCATGACGTCGGCGATGACCAGATTCCAGCTGCCTTGGCGCAGCAGAGACAATGCTTCAGTGCCGTTCGCCGCGGTGTGAATGCTGTACCCCTCGGAGGACAGCATGCCCTCCAGTATTTTCAAATTGACGGGGTCGTCGTCAACGACCAGCAGATTAGGACCCTCGGAGCCGGCAGCAGCAGATCCTTGCAGACCGAACGATGCCGAAGACGGCGCCGCAGCCGGAGCGGCTTCGGTGAACCCCGTGTACGGCTGCGGTGGCTCTGCCATCGCCAGTGCCGTCGCAGTAGCCTCGGGAGCGGGCGAGAGCTCGTCCGCCGGGATGCCGGCGCCAAGCGGCAGGCTGAACGTAAATACGCTGCCCTGCCCCGGCACGGAGCTTGCCGTAAGCGTCCCTCCGTGCAGCTCGACCAGCTGCTTGCATATGCTCAGCCCGAGCCCAAGACCGCCTCCCGTTGCCGATACGACCTCTTCCGCCTGCTCGTACGGCTGGAACATGCTGCCGATAGCGTCCTGATCGATACCTCTCCCGGTATCCGCTACATAGATGAAGGCCTGTCGGTTCTTGGTATATGCCCCGATTGTGATGCTGCCTTCGTTCGTGAACTTGATCGCGTTATGAACGAGATTGAACACCATTTGCACCAGCCGGTTCTCATCGGCCACTACATACGGGAAGGCGTCCGGTATCTCGAGCCGGAGCTGAATCGGCTTGCCGTCGGTCATAAACCGGAGCATGTCCAGGGTCCCGGAGGCAACGGACCGGACATCGACGTCCCGAAGGTGCAGCCGGATGCGGCCTTCTTTTAACCTCGTCATATCTAACAGGTCGTTCAGCAAGTAGGACATGCGACGGCTTACGGTAATCAGCAGCTCCAGATGCTTTTTGTTGCTATCCTGCATGCGGTCTTGTTCGTTGGTGAGTACGGTTTGTGCAATATTCAAAATGCCGTGAAGCGGGTTGCGCAGTTCATGCGACGTGTTGGCTAGAAATTCGTCCTTGCGCTTATCCTCCCTTTGGAGCCGGATAGCGAGCGACTCGGTACGGGTGGACGCCCGGAAATACCGCTTGAACCAGTACGATGCAAAAGCCATTAAGGCGGCGACCATATCGAACGGATAGTGCCCGACGTCCATGGCGAATATATTTTTCATACAGCCCCAGAGTACGCTGGACACTACGGCCGTAATTCCGAGCAGCAGGAAGATGGAGTCCTCCTTATTCCTCATAACCATATGCAGCATGAGCGCACCAAAAATAAAATCCGTTAACAGACCGAACCCCAGCAGGAAGAGAAGCGATTTCGAGACAAGCGATGCCGGTGCGATCATAATAAATGCAATATAGACAGCACCTGCAAGCTGCAATAGACGAAAGATTCTGTGTCCGGGATGCAGGGGAAACAATTGGTTACCCAACTGGAGCAAGCAGACAGCGATGCTTGTATAGGACAAATAAATCAGCCGAACCGACCATTCGTAGCTAAACGGAAACCACGTCAGCAGCGGCTTCTCGTCGTCGACAAGGATGGAGACCGTGGCACTTACGAGCAGCAGGGCGAAGGAAAGAGAGAGCTTTTGCTTCGGGACGATAAAATACAGCAGCACCGCATAGATGGCGTGGATGAGCAGAATGAGACAGACCGCGAGCTGAGAGCCTGTAAAAAATCTTGCATAGCCGCTTACGGCTGAAGCTTCCCCGAACCGGATCGATTGAAGGACGCCTCCTTCTCCGACAAAGTCGGGATTAGCTGTATGCAGGATGATGTCCAGCGTAGTCCCATCATGCGTAAAAGCACCGGAATAAGGAATGTTCCTGAATACATATTGTGCTTCGTCAGCCGCCGGATTCCCCGCTTGCCCGACCAGGTGCCCGTTGACGAACAGCTTCGATGCCGAACGGATAGAAGTGGTGCGGATGCCGAAGGAGGTATCCATGCCGTCAGGAACGAGAACCTGCAGACGGTACGTTCCGTAGCGGTACGAGGCTTCCGGATTTGGAAAAGCCGATGTCCAGCTTCCAGGGACCTGTATATACTGCTTATCCGGCCTGTTGGCGATGGAAGGCTGTCCGGGCGGTACGAATTGACCGGGGTAAAATTCCCACTGGCCGTCCAGCTTGACGATAGGATGCGCTTTAAAGTCCCAGCTGCGCAAATCGAGCACGCCCTGGGCGGCATGAGGGTGATCCGGAATAGCAAGCTGGCTGTTCCAAACGATCCGGACACCAGCGAGCACCATCAGAAAGGCGACGACGATAAGGGTTGTTTTCAGAGTACGTTTCTTCATAATGGGGAAATTCGACAAAATTGAACAGGATTCCTTCTCGTCCGAAGGGTAGAGGAGGCATATAGGAGAAACGTGGGTTACGGCCCAAGCCTTGAGCCTTGTGGAGATAGGGCGGGCGGATTCAGGCCCATTAAGGGGAAATTGGGCCGTTGTTCATGCAGTACCGGTTTCCGCCCAGACTCTTGGCCTTGTACATGGCACGGTCCGACTGTTGGATAAGAAGCGACCTGTCGGCGCTCTGCTCCGAACCGATGCTGACTCCAATACTGGCCGTAATATGAAGCACTTGCTCCATAAGATAATAGGGTTCTTTCATTTGACGTACGATCCGATCCGCCAGTCTCTCCGCCTGCTCCTCGCAGCAATCGATGAGAATGAATGCGAACTCGTCTCCGCCGATACGATAAACCTGCTGCTTTGCCGATACGAATCTGCGCAGTCGAGCCCCTGCCTCCTGAACAAGCCGATCGCCTATATGATGCCCGAACGTGTCGTTGATCGCTTTGAAATGATCCAAATCGACAAACAGAATGGCAATGGTATTCCGGCCTTTGCGGGAGGCCAAATCCATATTCATTTTATTGCGGTTAGGCAGTCCGGTCATCGTGTCCGTATAGGCCATCCTCTCCAGCTGGCGCCGGTCGGTTAACAGGGCTCTCCATATCAGGAGCAAAGGGAAGACAACCATACAGGCTCCGCCAAAAAGCAGGAATGGGGCTAGTCCGGTCCAATAAGGATAAATCTGCATAATGGAGCCGATAACCGTCATCCCTGTACCCAGAAGCAGCTTGTGTCTGTGACCGTGGTAAGGCGAGGGGCTCTGGAAGGCATGATACAAGCCCAAGACAATGACAGGGGCGGAGAGGGCCAAGCTATGGTATATAGTACATCCTTCGACTGGCATAATCTAAACACTCCTCAAAAGCGACAGGTTTTAGAATAACAATCAGCGCGGAGACGATGGCGACGGAAAAGGTTTCTATAAAATTACATTATAACGCGTGGAACTAAACAATTTCTGAACAGACAAGCAGAGGGACTCTGCAGCGAGCCGCAGCATGGCGATTTGTTCATTTTTTGTTCAGAGGCTATTGTTAAAATTAAATTAAGTTTTTGAAAAACTGGATGCTTAAGGAATTCCAGCGCTGAAGGGGGACGAGGGATGGCGGCGGTCATGGTAGTGGACGATACCGCGTTCATGCGCATGGTGATGCGCGGATTGATGGAGCAATTAGGAATGAATGTAGTGGCTGAAGCCCGCAACGGTCTGGAAGCTGTGAACTTATACGAGAAGGTAAGGCCGGATCTGGTGACGATGGACATTACGATGCCCGAAATGGACGGCATAGAAGCCCTGAAGCAAATTAAGCGGATGGACTCCAAAGCGAAGGTGATTATGTGCTCGGCCATGGGGCAAAAGGATATGGTGCTTGAGGCTATGCGCAGCGGGGCCATCGATTTCGTAGTCAAGCCGCTGCAAAAAGACCGGCTGGAGGAAGCCGTACGCAATTCCGGCGTATCGGCCGGGGTGTGATTAATGGAAAAGAGCTCCAGTCACCGGGAAGCGGTCACAGAGCTCTTTTTTGTTGCGGACATTCAGACCGCGCTATCCAATGGTTTCCGTGCGATTACCCTTCCACCGCGATCAGGCTGGTAATTTCGGCGCGGATTTGCTCCCTTATCCGGTCCACAATGCGAAAATCGATGGCCGAAATATAAATGCGCTCCAATTCGTCGTGCAGCGACTTCGCTTGCGCCAAATACCGCGTCGACTGCTTCATCTGAGCGGAATAACGCTGCTTGATATCGTCCAGGGCATCTGCGTGCGCTTCATCCGTTCCGGGCTTAATACAGCGGACATAGGTGTCAATAATCTCGTCGCCTTCGCGGTCCGGGAAATATTCGTGAGGAGCCGTGCTGTCGAAGATGGCGAAGCCGAGCTCCCGCACAATGACCATGTCCAGGCTGTTAGGGTCAAAGCCGCAGTGGTATATTTCCACATCGAACCCGCGCTCGATGGCGGTCGAAGCGAGCTTCTTCAGCATGGTCGATTTGCCCGATCCGGGACGGCCTTTGATGAAATAACGCCGGGACAGCCCTTCGGTCAAGTTCGGGACGAAATCTACCGCCCCTGCCGGCGTAGCCGCTCCCAGAAAACGGTGATCCACCCGGCTCGCCTTATCCAGCTTGCCGTCGCCGAACAACAGGCTTCTGCATTCGTCGGTCAGCTCATCGGCGGCTTGATAATCCATGTTATCGATATAAAAGGCTTCCCATTCGTCATGAATGCGCAGCGCCTCGGCAAAGCCGGCATAGGCGAATTCGTAAGCCTGGCTTATTTCCCCGTTCAATCGTTCGATGGTAGAGCGGTGAGCACCCAGACGGGCGGAATCCCATGCTTCCCCCAAGTTGACATACTGCTCTACAGCGCCCGGCAGCCGGGGCTCTATCACGTGAGGGGCGGTGCCGTCGACAATGCCTACCTTCAGCTCCGGCACGATGACGCCGTCCAAAGAGCCGTTGTCCGAGGCGCAATGAATCAATTCAATATCATATCCCCTATTGACCAAATCATCGGCGATGGAACGGATCAAGGTCGATTTGCCGGTGCCCGGTCCCCCTTTTAATATAAAAATCCGATCCAATCCTTGCAGTGAGCTTTCAAAAAGGCTCGTAAAGCCGCGGGCGGTGTTGCCGCCTGCATAATAGTTCCGGGTAGTTCCCTTCATGATCAGACACACCTTTCTGTCTGGGCTAATGTCTAGTGACATAACATATCGTATTACCGATGCGCCCAAAAGGTGCTTGCCCATTTATTGTCAGCTTCGTGCCAATTGCCCTTTAATGACCGCCAAACGGCGGAGAGGTTTTGTTCCCGTACCTGTTAGCGGCCGGATTTGGCTCTGCTGCAGTGCAGACTGTATCTTCTGCCGTTAGCGCGGCCGTAGGCTACAATTTTCCGAATCATCGACTTGTCGCGGAGCTTTGTGAACGGGCAGGGATCCGGACTCGTGTTAACCTCCAATATCCATGGATACAGATTGCGGTCGACAGCAATATCGAGCCCGAGCTCGTGCACGGCCGGATAAGCTCTGCTGAATTGGGTGGCTGTAAGCCTTGCGATCCGATTCATTTTCTTCATCAGCTTGTAGCTTCGGTACGATCCGGCGTGGGGCCTGAGCAGCTTCTGCACGGAGAAGATCGTTCCGCCTTGACTGCCGTTCGTCACCGCCTTGCGTGGATGGGCAACACGACCGGCCGCACCTGTAGGCTCCCATACACCATGGTGGTTTTTCTGAATGACAACCCGGAAGTCGAAGGGGCGCCGGTTGCGTTTCAGCACCCGGATCCCTTTTTGCACCAAATACGATTTGCCGCTGACCCGTCGCTGGAGCGATGAAACCATAGCACGGAAGGAAGAGAAGGTACGCTTCTTCGTGCCGGCCTGGTACTTGTAAGTACCTCCTCGTTTCTCCACCCGCATAACCCCGACTCCGAGCGATCCCCGATTCGGCTTCATATAGACGAGATGATAACGATCCAGCATTTTCCGCAGGCGAGCCTTGCTGTAAGTTCGGGTGGACGGGACATAGCGAGCCAAGCGGTGATCCCGCAAAACGACGCGCGTTTTCTTCAGCTTGCTTGATATGAGAATCCGGTTATTTTTCATTCATGCAACCTCTTTCCTCAGAGCATATGGTCATACTAGCCATACATCATACGAAGCAGGCATTCGTTGCGTGTTAGGTTGTCACCCATAGTTGGCCGACTTGCCCCAAAATGCAGAACGCAAAGGGAGTCAGTCACATATGCTATACAGTCCTATGTAGTACAAGATATAGGCTAACATTGAAGGGAAAGGAAGAAGAGCAGATGAGTTTGCCGGAACGGCTTCAGCTTATCGTGGATCGCATGACCGGACAATTCCCTTGGTATGCGCACAACCTTGCCTCCCAACTAACGAGCAAGGGGCCGCCTTCCGCTTTGGAGCAGCTGCCGCTTGTGAACGCTTCGATGCTGGAAGCTCATTATTATTCGGCCGATAACCGGCTGGCTTTGCGAACTGACCTCTATAAGTATCAAACATCGGGTACAAGCTCTGGGCGCAGGAAAGCGATTTATTACACGGAGCGGGATGAAGAGGAATACGTCCGGATTAAGCTCGATGTATTCCGGGCGGTGCTGGGAAGCGAGGTATACCGGTCGGCGTTGGCCGACATGGGCACAGGACATGCGGAAGCGACAGCGGTGGATGTATTTCGGCGACTGGGCATGGAAGTCGAATCCATATCGTTCCGTTCTCCCATTGAGCAGCATATTGAGAAGCTGTCCGCCTTCAGGCCTGAAGTGCTGTATACGATGCCTTCCATCTTGGACCGCATTCTCCTTGCATCGGAGGATCCGGCGGCTTACGGTATCCGCCGTGTCGTTCTGGTAGGAGAAATCGCCTCCCCGGGCTGGCGTTCTCAAACGGCCAAACGGTTAGGGATCGATGCGCGCGATATTACGGATACGTACGGGTCCATTGAGATAGGGACTATCGCGTATTATTCGCACGAGCATGAGCGTTATTTATTTGCGGAGGGAATCATCGCGGAAGGGGTTAGCGCTGAGTCGATAGGGGACGGGCTGGAGCCCTTGTCGGATCCGGAGGAGCAGGTGCTTGTGCTTACCTCCGAGGTGAGGGAAGCTTTTCCCGCGCTGCGCTATGTTACCTACGACGTCGTTCGCGACCTTCGTCCGATAACGGTAGACGGCCGTCTGCAGCAAAGCTTCCAAAGTATTGTCAAACGAATTGGCCCGGATTTGAAGCATGGGGAAAAAATTAGCATCTACGACATCGAGGACGTCGTCTACCGTCATTTGCAGCAGGCGGCGGTTCGGGTAAAGGTAGCGGGGAATGCGCTGTGCATCCATGTGCATGGGGATAATGTGCCGGAAGCGGTGCTCGAGAGCATTCGTCATGATGTAGAAAACCGGATTCCCGAAATCGGCATGATGATCCAGGCGGGAATATTGGGCGGAATCCAGGTCATCGGTGAGAGCTTCGACGATGCAGTCCATCGGAGCTCGGTAAAAAATAAGAAAATTAGCTATGAGTAACGGTTTCTCTAAAGCTTGGGAGAGCATGGAGGAGGAATGAAGGTGAAGCTTGAGGGAGGCATCGTCGAGGCCATTGGCAAGACTCCATTAATCAGGCTCCAGCAGTTGTTCAAGGATGCGCCGTTTCAGGTATACGGCAAGCTGGAGTGGATGAATCCGGGCGGCAGCGCCAAAGACAGACCCGCGCTGTATATGCTCAGAGAGGCGGTACGTCGCGGAGAAGTCACTAGCAATACCGTCGTTATTGAATCAAGCTCGGGTAACCTGGCAATCAGTCTCGCCCAATTATGCCGGTATTTGGGCATTCGTTTTATATGTGTCGTCGACCCCCGGACGACGGAGCAGCATAAGCAGATCATTCGCAGCTTTCACGGGGAAATTGATTTAGTAGATCAACCGGACCCCGTAACAGGAGAATTTTTAACGGCACGGATCCGCCGAGTAGGCGAGCTGGTCCGCACCATTCCCAATGCTTACTGGACTAATCAGTACGGCAATCCTGACAATTATTTGGCCCACGCGCGGACGACGATG
This sequence comes from Paenibacillus sp. NPDC056579, assembly GCF_042793215.1. Classification (NCBI taxonomy): domain Bacteria; kingdom Bacillati; phylum Bacillota; class Bacilli; order Caryophanales; family Paenibacillaceae; genus Paenibacillus; species Paenibacillus sp. NPDC056579. Next base: position 244,003 of record NZ_JBHTVD010000009.1, on the reverse strand, counting down.
ACCGAGATTGGGGAGCAGCTCGGGCCTATCGATTATTTGTTTTGCGGGGTTAGCTCCTGCGGGACGATACGCGGATGTATGGAATATATCCGGGAGCGCCAGTGGTCCACCAAGATTGTGGCGGTCGATGCGGCAGGCAGCGTTATTTTCGGCGGGGAGAAAGGTCCGCGCAAATTTCCGGGGCTCGGAGCCGGTATGGTGCCGGGGCTATTCATGCCGGATATGGCAGACGAAGTCGTCTATGTGTCCGACAGAGACTGCGTGGAGGGCTGCCGGGATTTGGTCCGGTACGAGTCGATCTTGGCGGGCGCATCGTCTGGCGGCGTAATTGCGGCCATTCGCGGGATGAGTCCTATGCTGCCGGAAGGGGCGGTATGCGCTGCGATATTGGCGGATCGCGGAGAACGATATCTTAGCACGGTATATAACGACGAATGGGTGCGACAGGAAATTGGCTTCGACCCGCGTTCATCTCTGGGAGGCGAACTATGATTTACTTGCACGATGGCCATTTGCGCGAGATCGGAACGGATTGGCGGAAGCTGGTCGACGTCATTGAAACGGTAATCCGGATTAAAGAAGAAGGGGACTGCGTTCATCCACTGAAGCCTTATTTGCGTTTTCGCGATCCGATCAACCGGATTATAGCCATGCCTGCTTACGTCGGAGGCTCCGTCGACATGGCGGGAATCAAGTGGATTGCCGGCTTCCCGAACAACTATATCCACGGGCTTCCGCGTGCTCATAATACGATTATTTTGAACGACTCCGCTACCGGTGCACCGCTTGCCTTTTTTCAAAGCGGATTGTTGAACGGCTTGCGGACCGCAGCGGTCAGCGGGGTTATGACCCGCGCCTATATGGCGGCCAGACCGGAGACCGGCATCCGACTCGGCATAATCGGGTGGGGGCCGATCGGACGGCTCCATCTGGAGATGTTCTCCTCCTTATGGCGCGAGCAGCTCGAGCAGGTCATTCTGTACGACATGAAAGGAGTCGACCGGACAGCGATACCGGAAGGGGTCCGATCGATAACGACGGTTGCCGACGACTGGCGTTCGGTGTACCGTCAATCCAACGTCATGGCGACATGCACCGTTGCTGCGGAACGCTATATTGACGAGGCGCCTGCCCCCGGATCGCTGCTATTGAACGTGTCGCTCAGAGACTACAAGCCGGAGTGTGCGGCTAGTCTGCGCGCTATCGTAGTAGACGATTGGCAGGAGATATGCCGGGAGAACACCGATATCGAGCAAATGCATTTGCGCTGCGGCTTGAACGAATCGGATGTAATCACGATTAACGATGTCGTATGCCGCCAGGCGCTGGAACAATACGATCGCGAGGAGACGGTGTTCTTCAACCCGATGGGCTTGTCGGTGTTCGATATCGGCGTCGCTTCTTATTATATGCGCGAAGCGGAGCGGCTTGGAAAAGGAATCCGGCTGGAGACATCCGGCCAAGTATAGAGTTTAAGCATCCCTTCATAGGGATGCTATTTTTTTGGGCTGTTCGCTCCCGATTGCTGCATTGTTGCCCCTTGAGCTGTCTGCTATAATTTGAAATAGTTTTCCAATCTGCATGGAAGAGTGGGGATAGCAATGAGCATAGCCAAGCTTACAGGACAAGATATCGGCGAGCCGGAGTTTCAAGGCTCTACCGTTGAGGTGCCGGGCGGCTGCAACGTGGTTGCGGGCGGGAAGGACATATGGGGCAAATCGGATCAATTTCATTATGCATACACCGAGGCCAGCGGCGATTTCGAAGTGACCGTTCGGCTGGAGAGCTTAAGCAGCGCCGACCTGTATACGAAGGCGGGCATTATGGTTCGGGAGTCGCTCGCGGCCGACAGTGCGCATGCGTTCTTTCAAGTATTTCCCGACAACAGCCCCCGCAACAAAAATAACGGAGGCTACGAATTCCAATTCCGCGAAGCAGCCGGAGGCGGCTCCGCTGCCATCTACCCCGACGACTATACGACGGAGCCGCCGGCATTCCCCGTACAGTATCCGCATACATGGCTGAGGCTGCAGCGGTCCGGGGACAGCCTGCAATCGTTTTACAGCGCCGACGGCTCGGAGTGGAAGCCGTATTCGATTTACCGTACGCAGCTCTCCCGTGACGTATTGCTCGGGCTTGCTGTGACGGCACATAGCAAGACGGGCACGGCCGAAGCAGCGTTTCGGGATTTGACCGTCCGATCCATCTAAAAGGGGGAACGGAATGAAATTAGAACGGCTTATTTCCATGATCTACATGCTGTTGAACAACGAAGTGCTGTCGGCCTCGGCTCTGGCTGAGAAATATAACGTATCGCAACGGACGATTTACCGCGATATCGAGGCGATATGCGCCGCCGGCATCCCTGTCGTATCGTATCAGGGCGTCAACGGAGGCTACGGCATCATGGAAGAATACAAGATGGACAAAAGCCTGCTCGGCTCCTACGACGTCGGCTCGCTCATTACGATTTTGCACAGTATGTCCACCGTATTCGAAGACGACCGCGCCATGGAAACGATCAACAAGCTGCAAACGATCCAAAATCACCAGACGCCGAGCCTGTCGATGGACATCGGCAACCGGCGCGCTTATAACGAGATACTGCGTGTACTGCGAACCGCGATTACCGACCGTCGCGTCGTACGGTTCGAATACATCAACGCGAAGAACGAAAGAGCCGGCCGTTCGGTAGAGCCGATCCGGCTCATGTATAAATACAATTCCTGGTACTTGTACGGCTTTTGCCGGGGACGCAAGGACTACCGGGAATTCAGAATATCCCGGATGGCGGAGCTCGTCTCGTCGACCGAGTACTTTGCGGACCATCACCAGGAGTCGGCTCCGAAGGAAGCCAGGCGTTCATGGGAAACCCGCGCAGAGGACATGGACGAAGTCGTCCTCCATTTTTCCTCGGACAGCCTGGCACGGGCGATGGATTTCTTTTTCGATGCGGAGAAGACGTTCCATGAGGACGGCTCGCTCACAATGGGATTGAAAATTTACAACTCCGCGAAAGCGGATTGGCTGATATCGACCATTCTCAGCTTTGGCGAGGACGCAGATGTGGTACGGCCGCAGGAGCTGAGGACAGCCGTCAAAGCGAAAATAGAAAATATGATGAAACGGTATTCCGAAGTATGACACGCAGCTGTCATACTTTTTTTTGTACACTGAAATCAAGATAAGAGATCAGGGCCGGCAAGCAGCCCGTATACAATAAACCGCTAAGGAGCGTGTCCCAAATGACGACGAACGCTGTAAATATGTATATCTATCATGTATGGGCGAACAAGACGATGCTCGCGCATGTAAAGCAGCTTCCGGAGGAAGTTTACGAAATGGAGGTCAAAAGCGTCTTCCCTACCGTCTCGACGGTGATGGCTCATGTATATAATACGGATCGTTTGTGGTTAGACGTGATGAAAGGAAGAAGCATGAGGGAAGCCATGGCCGAGATCGGGCCGGTTAAAAATGAGACGGAGGCCCGAAACATCGAGGAAATGGAACGATTGTACGCAGAGCTGGCGGAGGAGTACAAAGCCTTTTTTCAAGAGCAGCAGGATATGGACCGGACGATCACGCTGGATAACCCTTACGCTTACATCAGAGAAACAAGCTATGCCGAAATCGTCATGCATGTGGTCAGCCACGCCACCTATCATCGCGGCAACATTACGGCCATGCTGCGGCAAATGGGCTACCCGTCCGTGATGACGGACCAGGGCATGTTCTGGTATATGGGGGAAGAGAACAGCCGTCCCCGTCTTGCTGCAGCTATGGGATAGGGCGGAGCAGGGCATGGGGTGCTGTCATAAAGCGCTGCATCCTCTCTCTATGTTCGACAGATTCACGAAGTACCGCTTGACATTTTACTTACCGTACGGTAAGCTAGAAACAATATGGAAGCTTGTGGAATAAGCTGATATGCAAGCGAATATCGGGAGGGATGCATATGACTATCGGTTCTCAACAGGATATAGACGGGCTAAAGGACATCGGCCGCATTGTAGCGGTTACGCTCCAGGAGATGAAGCGAAATACCAAAGCGGGAATGACGACGAAGGAGCTGGATGAGCTGGGAGGAAGCATTCTTCAAAGCCACGGCGCCTTCTCGGCACCAAAGCGCAACTTTAATTTTCCCGGTCATACCTGTATCAGTATCAATCGAGATATCGCGCACGGTATTCCAGGGGATACGGTCATTCAGCCGGGCGATTTGATCAACATCGACGTCTGCGCCGAAAAGAACGGCTATGTCGCCGATACGGGCCACTCGTTCCAGGTCGCTCCTTACAGCGAGGACGTTACGCGGCTGTGCCGGCATACCCACGATACGATGATGAAAGTGATCTCCGCGCTCCGGCATGGAGTGAAGCTGAACGAGGTAGGGAGGATCATCCAGGCCGAGGCGAAGCGCGGAGGGTATGCCGTCATCGAAAACCTGTGCAGCCACGGCGTCGGACGTTCCGTTCACGAAGCACCGCAGATCGCTCCCGTATATAACAAGCAGGATCAGCGGACTTTGAGAGCGGGGCAGGTCATCACCATCGAGCCGTTCCTGACCACCGGCGCCGACTATGTTCTGGAGCAGCCGGACGGGTGGACGCTTCGATTGCCCGATCATAGCCTGGCGGCGCAGCACGAGCACACCATCATTATTACGAGGGGCGCACCTGTCATTTTGACGGTTGCCTGACCGCTGACCGGCAGGAAGCCGATCGGATGGGAACGTTTGCCAGCGGATAAGGGCCGCCCCCTAGTGCATACTTCAAAGGACCATCGGTCTTCGGACCGGTGGTCTTCTTTTTTTCCATTTGATAAGAAGTTAAAACAGACCGTGTCGAATATTATTGTTGCACCTCAGGGCAGATGGTATGATACACATATCCCTACCTGAGCTAAGGAGATTTGTTCCCTATGCACAAGCAGCTTAAACGCGCTTTCAATAAAAGGAATTTCTTCTTGTACGTATGTATAGTCTTATTGCCCTTGGCGCTCCTAAGCCCGTTTTATTTAGACTACAAATCGAAGCAGGTACATGCCGAGCTGGAGGCGGAAGCGCGCAGCCATTCCAGCTTTCAGGCGTTGTATATCGAAAGCTTCATAAGCGAGACGATAGGCCGGCTGGAAAGTATGGCGGTCCTTATGAGCGATCAGGGAGACAACCTATCGTTAATTGAACAGGTTTTATATAAAACGCATACCAAAGACGCGAGATTCTCAGGGTTTTACTGGCTGAATACCGAAGGGGACATCATTGTCAGCTCCAATGTGCTGACGGATAAGGTGAACCTGATAGACCGTCCCTACGTCCAGGAAGCGATCCAAACGGGGAAAACCCGTATTTCGGAGGCCCATTTCGGGAGAGTGACCGGAAGATATATTTTTTCCCTCGCTACGCCGGTAAGGAATCATTTCGGGGAGCTGAGCGGTATTCTGATCGGCAGCGTCCAGCTTAACGAGATGGAGAACGTCATTAACGATCTGTCGAACGGGGAATTCGTACAGCTGATTGACGACAATAACCAGATCCTGGTTCAATCGGAAGACCTGGTACCCGAGGCCAAGTCGGCAGCGTCCTACATGAAGCTGGAAGTCGTTCCATGGAAAGTGAAATCGGTCGTTTCGTTCGATTACGCAGGGCTGGTAATGATCCCTTTCCTGTTTCATTTGCTGACGGCGTTTGTTGTCGCGACGATTTTATTCATGCTGATCCAATCGTACAGGAGCAAGCAGAAGCTGGCGCAGGAGCTGAAACAGAATGAGGCGGAAAAGCTGAAGCTGATCGGAACGATCGCCGCAAGCACCGCGCATGAGATCCGCAATCCCCTTACAGGGATCAAAGGGTTCATCTCCTTGCTCAGCGCCAAGTATAAGGACAGCAAGGACCAGTATTATTTCTCGTTAATCCAGAATGAGGTCGACCGGATAAATACCATCGTAAGCGAGCTGCTGATCGTTGGCAAACCGACGGTAATCATTGAAGAAACGAACGATTTGAACGAAATCCTCAAAGAAATTATTCCTCTCATCGAATCGGAAGCTCATATGTATAACGTACAATTATCTTTTCAAATGACAGAGGAATCCGTTTGGGTCAAGGTGTCCAAAGACCATTTCAAGCAAATCGTGCTGAATCTTGTCAAAAATGCGCTGGAAGCGATGGATTCGGGAGGTCAGCTGCATTTGGCCTCGGAGGCCGTAGAGGGAACCGCCCTGCTGCTCGTAAGAGATACCGGAAAAGGGATGCCTCCGGAAGTGCTGGATAAAATTTTGACTCCGTTCTTCACTATGAAAAAAAGCGGGACAGGCCTGGGACTTGCCGTGTGCAAACGAATCCTGGACAGCTACGGCGGCAGTATGCGGATAGAAAGTGAAGTAGGCGCCGGAACGCAGATTACGATAGAGGTTCCTCTCGCAGGCAAAAGCGAAGTCACGTTCGGAAGCTCCGTGAGCTAGGTCTAAAGAGCCATCGGCCCGGGAGGGAGGCGGCTCTTCTTTTTGTCGAAAAAGCGGGAATTGCCATGACCATTTTCATTGCTGTAAACTAGGAGGTAGGACAAAATAGCTGACTACTTGAAATGGAGATGAATGGATGGAAACGGTTCGGCGGTTTTTTGCTAATTTAACGGTTCGGCGATTTGCTATTCTTGCCATTATATGTTTATTGCTGTTCAGCATAAGGGACATGCTTAACCTGGTTCTGTTGACCTTCCTGATCGCTTATATTATGAACAGTCTTCAGGAAGCGCTGACCAAGCGAATCAATAAATATATAAAGATTAACAGCAAGGTTATCGTTATTCTGCTCTATTTGATTTTAATTACTACGCTGGTCATTTCGATAGTCAACTATTTGCCCAAGGTGCTCGTTCAGATCAAGCAAATCAAAGATATTTTGGTTGGACTGACCGTGATGCCGGTTCCCCAGGATGAATTTTCCCAATATATTTACCGGACCTTGAAAGACCTCAATCTGCAATCCTACGTCAAGCAGGGCTTTGAATATGTGTTCAGAATCAGCAATTGGGGTACGACCTTCGTGCTCGCCATCATATTGAGTCTTGTATTTGTTCTCGAAAAAAAGAGAATCGTCGCCTTCACGTCCCGTTTCAAAACGAGCAAGCTTTCCTGGCTGTACGAGGAGCTGGAATATTTCGGAAAAAAGTTCATTCTCTCGTTCGGCAAGGTAATCGAAGCTCAAGTATTAATAGCGATCTGCAATACGGTATTTACCGTGATCGGACTGTGGGTGCTGGGCTTTCCATACTTGTTTGCCCTGTCCATTATGATCTTCTTGCTTAGCCTCATTCCCGTAGTCGGATTTGTCATTTCACTCATTCCATTATGCATCATCGGCTATAATATCGGCGGCTTGGTGATGATCATCTATGTCGTTTCCATGATCGCTATACTGCATGTGTTTGAAGGATATCTTCTCAATCCGAAGCTGATGTCGGCCAAAATGAACCTGCCGATGTTTTATACGTTCATCGTTCTTGTTTTCTCCGAGCATTACCTTGGGGTATGGGGCTTAATTCTCGGGATTCCGATCTTTGTCTTCATGCTGGATATTCTCGATGTAGATACAAGGAGCAAGTAGAGAAAGAAAGCCGATCCGGAGCTGCTTTAGCCGGAAAGCTAGATAGAGAGGGGAGTTGGGTCGATGAATGCATTGCAGCCCGCCGGAGAGCGGATTGTTGCGCTGGATGTCATACGCGGCTTCGCGGTCATGGGCATCTTCTTCGTCAACGTTCCTGAAATGATCGGCAGCGGAGGCTCCTTTATCCCGGTACATTCCGGCTTCGACGCCGTCATTCGCCTGCTGTACGACATGTTGTTTCAGACGAAATTTTATACGATCTTCTCTTTCTTGTTCGGGCTTGGATTTTATTTGTTCATGCAGAGCGCCGAGCAGAAAGGACTGCGCCCGAAGAGGCTGTTTACCCGCAGGCTGCTGCTTCTGCTGTTGTTCGGAATCGCGCATGCGGTGCTGCTTTGGTTCGGGGACGTGCTGTATACGTATGCCATCATAGGGTTTCTGTTGATGCCGTTTTACAAGCGCACACCCAAAACCGTTCTGATCTGGGCCTTATCCTTGCTCGCACTGTTTACCGTCCTGATTGTCCTCGTGTCGGTGTCCGTCTATCAGAGCAGTCTCTCGGGCGAGATCAGTAAGCCATTGTTCACACAGCTTCCGGATATGGGCGACCGGCTTCGATATTTGCTCGGTGCCGGCATCGCCAATGCGCTGCTGCTGAGCTTCGAGGTGCTGGGGTTGTTTCTGCTCGGGGTGTATGCCGGCAAAAAGGGCTGGTTCGACCGCGACCGGTGGAACCCGGCTGCCGTACGGCGCGTCCAATGGATCGCTCTCGCGGTGTCGGCTGCGCTGTTCATTCCGATGCTCCGGTATTTTGGAGCGTATGACGCTTATTATCCTGAAGCGATGTACCATTTCACGTATTTGAGCGGCAAGACGATGGCTGTCTTCTATGTATGCACATTGCTGAGGCTGCTTCACCGGTACGGCGAAAGCCGCTTCCAAGGCTTGGCTTCCGTCGGCAGAATGGCGTTGACCCATTATTTGACCCAGACGATCGTTACGATGATCGTGCTGCAGTTCGTGCGGAGCTACGCGGGACAGATTCCGCTGTGGGCAGGCACCATGTACTGTATCGTCATTTACGCGGCGCAAATCGCGGTAAGTAAGGTATGGTTCCGCCATTACCGGATGGGGCCGGCAGAGTGGCTCTGGAGGGCGGGAACGTACGGGCGGAAGCCTGCGTTTCGCCGGGTTGCGCCGCCGTATGCAGAGCAGCAGCCGTCGGCAAAGCTGTAGCCATTCGGCAGCAGAGTTAGAAAAAGCACCGTTTCCCACGCAGGGAACGGTGCTTTTTAGCGCGTGCTCAGTATTGCTGCGGATCGGCAATTTGCCGCAACGCTTGCTCGCCGAGACGCTCTGCGAGCTGCTGCAGGTACAGGCTGCGCGGCTTGACGTGCTGTCCGTAGCGGTCCCAGAAGCCGTCCTGGCGAGGGCGCATATCGTGCTTGTTCGGCAGGAACGGAGGCGTCTGCGGGCCGACGTGTCCGACCGAAACATTTTGCGCTGTGGGAGGCTGCTGCAGCGTCAGCTCGCCTTCGGTGTTCCAGGCGACGTAGTTGGCACCCGCCCAGCCGTGTCCGCTGCCCATCCAGCCTCTGTCGCGAATGTAGATCACCGCCTTGACGTTATCGTACAAGCCTCCGACAGACCAGCGGTGATGCGGCTCGCTCGCATTGAAATCGATCCGCGATTCGCTGTCTAGGAACACGTTCGGACCGCACACATGCGAGTCGAATACGAAGGCGTGACGGGCGGTTTCCGTATCGCAGCGCTGTACGAGATTCAGCTGGCCTGTCACATGGAACGAGTACCTCCGGCCTCCGGTGATGATGCTGACCATGTCGCGGACGGTACAGTCCTGGACGGTCACCCATTTCGCGTAGCGGTCGATGGTGACGAGCGAGTGTTCCAGGTGATACCCGGTCACATCGCGGACCCAAGCGTTCTGAACGTAGTTCAGTACGACAAAGTTGACGGCGTGCGTTTCATCCGCATAATAAGGCTCCGTAAAACCCCCTTTGCCATCCACCTGCGAGTCCTTAATATCCGGATTAAATTCCGAATCGACGCGCAGGTTCTCGATGCCTACCTGCTCAATGCGGTCCGGTGCTTCGTATTTGACGAGAGTACCGCCTCCCCAGCGGTGCTCTACCGAGTTAACTAGCGGAGCGTCTACTGTGACCCGGTTCCCTTCAACACAGGTAACGACGCGGTCGAAGGCGAGATCGAACGGGCCCCACTGCTTCGTACCCCCGGCATTAGGACGAGGGGTGATCGTATCCATATCGATCGCGGAAATCCAGCTTGCGTTCCCGTGCCGGATTACGGATACCGTATCGCCTATCGAATAACAGCCGGCATCGGCGACGTGGAACGTCCTTGCTCCGACTGGAACGTACAAGTCGGTGATCGGCGTCGCGGTCTCCTGCAGCGGGCGTGGGGCGCCGCCTCCCGTTACCTGCAGCAGGTCGCGCTTGGTTGCGCCTGTGGCGAGCAGGACCGTTCCGTCCTCGCCTTGGCCTTCGCCGCGCAGCACGACCCCGCTGTCGCGGATGAACAACGTACCCGCGATGCGGTACGTTCCTCGCTTCAGCAGCAGCGCGCCGCGCAGCCCATCGTGGCCGATCGGCAGGGCGGCCACTTCGTCGATAGCGCGCTGGATGCGCTCGGTGTCATCGCCCTCTTCAGGCGAGGGCGCGATGTCGAGGCGGACCGGCGCCTCCGGCAGACGGACGCCGCCGCCCATATAGCCGCAATTGGAGAAATCGGCAATGCGGTTGCCTTTGAAGTCGGGAACGTACGACAGGTCCCCGCTCTCGTTCATATAGGCCAGCCGGCTTTGGTCCGGGGCCAGACTCTCTTCGCTCATGACGGCGAACATGAAGCTGTCGTAAGCAGGCGCCCGGCCGGCGGCGTCCAGCTGCACACGGATCTCGTAGAGGCCGTGTTCCCGGACGGTGCCTTCGAGCGGCAGCAGGCGATCTTCACCTTCAGCGACGGCTATTTCAGGCAGCCGGGCAATGATACGCTCTGCCGGAGCGAGCACAAGCTCCACCGTGACGCTTATGGCAGCGGCGGCACGAACGCGCAGTGCCGGCAGAGCGTCTCCGGGCCGGAGCACAGCCGGTTGGCCGATCGATTGAATTAATGCGGCATGCTCCAATGTCAGCACCGCTAAGGGAGCATACTCGGCCGCTTGTACAGCAGGACGGGCTTCTTTACTCATGGGGTCACTTCCCTTTCTTTTTATGAAACGTGTCGGATAGCAGGAGAGAGCCGCAGCGTCATGAGACGCTTTCGCTTTGGACGATGATTAGGTCTCGGATCTGGGTGAAAAGTCTGGGCCCGTTCGGCACTCGTGGGACGATCTTACACCAACCGGGCGAATTGCTCAATAGGCTAATTTATTGTCCTATGTGCTCTTTTACTATCCACAACGTTATTCACAATCTCCACAGCCTCCAGGACCAGAGTGTGCATAAGTTTGCCTGTCACTATCAACATATCCACAGAAATAGATATCCACAGCGTAGGACACCTTGAGGCCGTTGTGGTGACTCCAGAAAAGAACGTACAAGGCCAAGGGCTGGTTCTCAAAGGAAAATGGCGGTGATTTGCGGAATACATAGGTGTGACGATGCTTGCCGGATAGGACCGGCCGGATTGCAGGAATATTCAATTAGGAGGGTAACCATGACATTATCGAACGTTGAGGCAATAAGAGCTGTAGTATTGGCAGACGAGGAGAGGATGAAGTACCATCCTTTGAGCAGGGTGCAGAAAGACCTGGAGACGATGCTCTCCGGTCCGTTGAACGTTTCGTTCACCGAAGATTATGATGTGCTTCTGGCCGAACGGAGTCGCGACTACGAGCTGCTCGTCGCCTATACGGACCGATGGGATGCGGCGGTAACGGAGGAACAGGCGGAAGGGCTGATTTCGTTCGTACGGAACGGCGGAGGCTTGGTCGTGCTCCATACCGGCGTCTCGCTAAGCATTCACGACAAGCTGCATGAGCTGATCGGCGCGCGTTTTATCGGCCACCCGCCTTATCAAAAGCTTTCCTTCCAGCGGATAGAAGAGGGTAACGCCGTTCTCCACCCCATTGTACGGGAGCTGGAGCCGTTCGAGTCGGAGGACGAGCCTTATCGATACGCAATGCTGGAGAGTACGGAGAAGCAGGTGATTGTGGAATACCGGCAGGACGGAGTCGCTTATCCCGCGGCATGGGTCCGTCATGAGGGCCGCGGCCGAATCGTATCGCTCATGCCCGGACATAATGCAAATTCCTTGCAGCATCCCGAGGTTCGCAAGCTCATTTTGTCGGCATGCCTATGGGTAGCCGGACGGCTTGATTAATTTTTGTAAAACCGATTCCTGCATGAACGGCATTGCGTTTGAACAGAACATTTTTTGAAGTCCCTTTCTGCAAAAAAGGGGCTTTTTTGCGTTCGGCTGGGCTTCATGCGGACAATAATGGACGTTTAAATGCAGATTCGGACCGGGTCGCAGGACGCCGTTTTGGCATCCGCTGCCCAACATCCCGCCCAAGGTCAGAACGGTTCCCCGTCTAAAGGCTAGGCTCAAATACCGTCGCCGGTCCGTTTTGCAGGGCGCTCCCGCATACTACAATAAGGACATAAGCAAGCGACATAAGAAACAGCCTCACGAAAAAGTTAACAACGAATGATGATAATAGATGAAAAGGAGAAGATTCATATGAAAAAATTGTACCGTTCCTCGACGAACAGCCGGTTGACCGGATTATGCGGAGGTTTGGCCGAATATTTGGGCATCAGCGCCACACTGGTCCGCATCCTGATGGTTATCGCAGCGTTTTGCAGCTTCGGGACTACCGTACTGCTGTATTTCATCGCCAGCCTGCTGACGGAAAAACGCTACTACGTTCTATAATTTCATTTTAATAGCCAAATTATGAGGAGGATAAAAACTATGGGAGTATTGAAACGATTGTTCGACATATCGAAAGCGGCGGCGAATGAGGCGCTGGACAAGCTGGAAAAGCCGGTCATGATGATGAACCACTATTTGCGGAGCATGGAGGAAGAAATCCACTCCGTGGAGCAGGCGCTTATTAGAGAAGCGGCCGCAGAACGGAGATTGGAGCAGCAAATCGCCGAGTGCAACCGTCTTGCGGAGCAAAGCGAGCATAAAGCGGCTCAAGCCGTACAGGACGACCGTTCGGTCGAAGCGCGTCAAGCGTTGGAAGCGAAGCTGACCTATTTGGAAAAAGCTTCGGAATACACACAAGCCTACGAGCAGTCCAGGCAGCGTTCGGGCGAGCTGGCCCAGCAGCTGAACAAGGCGAAGGCGGAGTACGAAGCGATGCAGGCGAAGCGCGAGGAGCTGGCCGCCCGTGCGCGGAAGACGGAGGTAAAGGCCGCTGCATCAATGCCGAGCTTCAGCTCGAGCGTAGATACGGGCTCCGCATCGCGCGGCTTCCAGCGTATCGAGGCGACGATTTTGCAGAAGGAAGCGCAAATCGAAATCGCCGAATCGATGAAAGCGGCGGCTGCAGCCTCCCGCAACGCGCTGATCGAGGAGCAGCTGAACCGGCTGAAAACGTCGGCTCCGCAGCAGTAAAAAAGAAAACTCAAAGTCTCGGACCGGATCCGGACTTTGAGTTTTTTTCTTTTATCCACAAGTTTATGCACAATGTTCACAGCCCATAAGAGCGGATTGTGTATAAGCAGCGCTTCTTTTGTCAACATATCCACAGAGATAATTATCCACAGCATGTCCTATGATCTGCGACCCATATCCGTTGGATTTGATCGTGCCTTCGACGTCCCCCCCCTGCTGTTTTTCGGCGTTTTCTCCTGAGTCTGAAGATTTCCTCCCGCACGGCTGTTTGCCGATTGAACCTGTACTTCAGCTATACTACAATGGAAGATAAGTGATAATTGTTCTCAGTTCAATGCAAAACCGGATAAACCGGCACAGCGCCCAATTTACCCGGCTTATTTTTCAGCAGCAGGCGGGATCGTCGGTTTAGCGAAGCATTAGTGCGAGCCTGGACGAATTCGGATAATGCCCAATTCATTGGCGTTGATGGCAAAGGCGTTGCCGCCTTGGTTCACAGAAGCGTTGGCGCTCTGCCTAGACTTGAACTTGGTTCGGCTTTTATCGATTTCCGCATTCGCGTTATTGATGGATTTTTGTCGTTTTCTTTTGCCCATAGCTGCTCACCTCCCCGGTGAAGGTACTATCAGGATATGCCCGGATTCTAGCATTTGCAGCGGCGAATATATTGGCCAAGGAGATAAAAGAGTACCCAATAACTGCAGGAGATAGTATAATGGAAGAAAATAACAGTAATGGACTCGGACGTCATTTGGTTAGTGCGGGCTCTATCGGGACGAACAAACGAAAAACTCCGTCCGCAGCAAGTCGCTGCAGACGGAGTTTTTGTTACCACAATAGAATTTATAAGATTCCGAGGTCATCGGATGTAAAAATTCTATTTGGCGATAAAAACAACCTCTTAACGCGGTCGCTCCTCTGTGAAAGGACGTCGATAGACGTTTTTCTCACATCAATAAGTTATTTTCACCGTGCGGGTTGCATCGATATAGTCGACTTTGGCGCCTAGCACCTCGGCCAGCAAGCGGACGGGAACCATCGTGTTTTCTCCAATCAGCCGGGCAGGCGTGCCGGTCTGCTTCAGCTGGCCGTTGATTTCGTACTCGCTCTTGTCCGTGTACAGAGTCACCGTCAGGTTGTCCTTCGTATAAATCGCGGCGCGCTTCGTTTTGTCCCAATCGACCTCGGCTCCCAGAGCGGCGGCAAGATCGCGGATATACAAGTACGAGAAGCCCTCGTCTATCGCAGGCTTCCGCTTCATAGGGAAGCTCGCGCCATCGACGCGATAGATGCTGTCGTCCAAGCCGAAGGTAGCCGTATGCTGGAATGGTACGGGCGTCAGCGCGGAGCTCTTGTATGCTGCCGCATTGTCGTGCAGCTTCATTCTGCCCAGTCCCGGCGTAGGCTCCGTTGTGAAGTTCCACTCTTTCGACTCGGTCGATGTCGTTCCATTAGCATGGGTGACCTGCAAGCTCAGCTTCACGTTGTAGGTCGTATTCGGCTTCAATGGCTTGCTCGGCATAATAATAAAAGCATTCGTCAGCCTGTCGTCGTTATCCGGCGTATTAACGAACGTATCAACCTTCTGCTTGCTGCCGTCCGTCACCTCGGCGCTGGCCAGCTTCACCTTATCCGTATCGGAGCCGTAATATTGGGCCATAATCGGATAGCCTACCGGATACACCGAACCGGAATGAATGCGGAGCGGGTCCGGGTCTTCGTTGCCTTCGAACGTAGTAGGCACATAGCGGTCACCGGCTGCCGGAGAAACGACGAGCTGGTTGACCGGTGTGGTCGCATAGCCGAATTCGATGATGGTATAGTCTCCGACTCTGCCTAAGCCGACCTCGGTCACATTAGGATCGAGGAACGGAGTCCGGTGATAAGGGGCGTCGAACAGCAGATCGATGGCCTCCTTTATCGGGCCGGTAACGTACGCGGCATCTTCTCCCACTTTAGCTGTATAACCAAAGTAGGCGGCGCGCTCCAGAGGGGTTTTGCCAATGAATTGCGGTTTCCCTGGAGTTTGAAGGTGGAGGCTCTCCTGGCTTCCTTTGCTTTGCTTGACTTCGTTGGCATCCAAATATTTCGCGTGTGCCGTAGCGCTGGCATTCAGCTGATCGTTCATTTTGACAGAAGGAAGCCCGTACAGCACCCGGAAATCGTTCAATGCGGCGAACGCCTCCAGCTGTGCCGAGTCCGCAGAGGCGAATTGCTTTTGGGCATCCTTCGCCACGGTGAAGGACCATGATTTTTCTATCGGCTCGTAGCCCTTGTACGTAATCAGCATGCGTACCGTGTGTTCCCCGGGCTGCAAATCGGTATCCGGCGTATACTTGAACGTTCCGTTGGCTGCATCATACACGGCGCTGACGTTCTTATTGTTTAAAGACATCGTATAGGTTGACGGCGCTTGAGTCATATCCGTCTGGAAATAGAATACGATGGTCGGTCTGGTCACGCCAACCGTATCCGTCGGAGCTCCTTGGAAACCGTACTTGAACGCCAAGGCGTGGGGCGCCGGCAGCACAAGGCTCGTACACCACAAGAGCACGGCCATCATGATCAGTGCGGTATATTTGGTCATTCTTTGAACTGCGTACATTGCGTATCCTCCTTCGGCTTCTGTTTCTTTCCTTCGCATGCATCTTGTGCCGTCTATCAACCATTCGGCAGCGAAGGGCGAATCCCTTTGATAAAATGTTTCCATCCCCTACTCTATTAACGCAAAACAGGCGTATTTGTTCCGATCTTCACAAATCGTTCGCTAAATCCTTGGGAAATAGAAAGCAGGCATCCTTATCGCCATCGTTTCGGCTACAAGAATGCCCGCATTCAATAGTTGTGAGATTACAGCCTCCAGCCCGGAAGATAGTTCTTCGTGTTGGTGAGCATGTTGTGGAACAGCTCCTCGGCTCTGTCACGGTCGATTCGGACGAGCGGATCGTTCACGAAGGCGAGGAACGCCAAATGCTTGTCTTTGCTCAGCGCCGCCTTCAGCGTCGTTTCCTGGTTCAAAATGTGGTGCAGCACCAGATTGTTCACTTCGACCGGCAGCTCACCGGCGATAACCGGACGCAGGCTGTCGGAGGAGAATACGGCGTTCGTCTCGACTACTGCGCCCATAGGAACGCCTTTCATCTGTCCGGTGTTCGGCAGGTTGACGTTCGTTACGAATTCCTCAATGCCGATGAGCCCTTTGAGCTGACGCACTTCCTCTTCGCCGGAATGCTTCAGCGGGAGCTTCTCTTCGCCGGAAATCAGCTTGTTGTACCATTGCTCGGTCTCCACATGCTTGTCCATCCGGCTCTGCACCGTCGTAATGCTGAATTTCCATTTGCGTATCGTGTCCTGGTCTTTCAAATACCATGGCGGCATGAACTCGGCCAAATGGCGGTCTCCCGCAGCCGCGATTAATCCGTACCGTTTGAACAAATCGAATTTGATCCGGTTGGCGGCGGTGTACGTGTTCGTTACCCACGCATCCTTCTTGTTCTCATAGCCTTCTTCATAATATTTCTCTACAAATTGGCGGTACAGCGGGAACAGGTTCGTTCCTTGGTAGGTGGCATGATCTAGCCATGTAAAATGGTTGATCCCGAGGACGTTCACCTTAATCTCGCTGCGGTGCACGCCTTCGATGCCCTCCAAGTCACCTAGCATCCGGGCAAGCAAGCCCTGCGTGCCGAATACTTCATGGCAGCAGCCGAACGCCTTGATCTTAGGAAATACCTCGTACAATGTTCTCGTACATAAGGTCATCGGGTTCGTATAGTTGAACACCCATGCATCGGGAGCATAGCGCTCGATGGCTTGGGCGAATTCCACGTACATCGGAATCGTGCGCAGCGCCCGTACCAAGCCGCCGGGACCTACCGTATCTCCAACCGATTGATAAACGCCGTATTTCTCCGGCTCGTGGACGTCCGAGTACATTTCGTTGAAGGTGCCCGGAAGAATGGAAATAAAGACAAAGTCGGCACCGGTGAGCGCTTCCTTTATTGTTTCATAAGCCTTGTAAGTCCATTTGGACTTGGCTTCGGCATAGTCGGATACCGAGTTGCCCAGCTTCTCGTTGCTTTTGGCTTTGGCGTAGTTCAGGTCATAGAGCCGAACCGTCCCGGACAGCTGGTCGTCCAGCGCCAGATCCGCGATCAGATTTTTGGCCCAATACATCGAGCCGCCGCCGATATAGGCGATCTGGACGTCATTTACTTTTCCGTTGTCGAATTTCATAATACCCTCCATCCAATCTATGTGAAAGCTGAAATTCCCGTTTCTTGACTTAATCATAAACAGGTACAAGCACAAATGGGATTGATTAATTTACGATCGATTTGTCTTTATTTACGATTTACTTGTCTATTTTTCAGCCGATATTGCGGTGAAAAAATTCCCAAGCTTGTAACGTTATAGGTATACCGAACGTTTAAGCTGGTGTGCACACAAAGCGGAAGAGAAGAGGCGAAAGAGAAGGAGATTATCCATGGAGGAAGACTTGATCCTGATTGAGCATGCTCTGCAAGGCGACGATCAGGCATACGCCCGGTTGGTCGATAAATATAAAAATAAGCTGTACACCTTTATATTGGGAATGATGGGACAGCCGGAGGACGCGCAGGATGTGGCGCAGGAGGTATTTATCAAAGCGTACTTCCATCTGCGCAATTACACGGGCGCGAGCAAGTTCTGGACATGGCTGTACCGGATTGCTTACAACCAATGTATGGACGAGTTTCGGCGCCGCAAACGGAGAGGGCACAGTGTCGACGTAGAAGACATCACCATCCGTGACGAGAATACGCCGGAGTCGATATTGATGGAAAAAGAAAAGCTGAAGAGGATGCATGAGACGATTCTTGCATTGCCCGAAATGTACCGGACAGTTGTCCTGCTGAAGCATACGCAGGAGCTCAGCTGTCAGCAAATCGGCGAAATATTGGAAATCCCCGAAAATACGGTCCGCGTCCGGCTTCATCGCGCGCGGATCAAGCTGCGAGAGAGTATGGCTGTCAACGAGGAAAGGGGGAATGAGTATGAACTGCTTGACCTTTGATCAAATGATGCGTTATCTCGATGAAGAACTGACAACGGAGGAAGCTGCGCAAATAGAGGAGCATCTTTTAGGCTGTCCCGCTTGCCGTACCGAGCTGGATCGGTACCGGGGCGATTTCATGCTGCTCGATCAAATAGGGGAAGCAGGCGTTATTGCGCCTCCTTTGAACGAATCGTTCACCTTGAATGTGATGGCGGGCATTTCCGCCAGAGTCCGTGAGGCGGAGAAGCCGGTCCGCAATGCGGCTTGGAGAGCGAGCCGGTGGCAGAAGGCGGCGATTGCTGCAGCTTGTCTGGCTATTGCAATTGCGCTTGGAGCCTATGTGTCCCCGACGTTCGCGGACGGGCTCAAATCGCTGTTCCAGTGGGTGCAGAGGGATGCCGGGGCCAAGCAGGCGGCCAAGACCGGTTTCGCGGCGCCGGTATATTTCACGGCCGAAGATCAGGGGATTGCCGTGACGGTAAAAGAAGTGCTGGCCGATCCGTTCCGGATCTCGGTCATGTACGGAGTGCAAAGAGACGGCCGGACGATCCCCGCGGAGTCTATCGAGGACGGGTTCCTTGCGCCGAAGGGCGAGCGTAATGAGGTAGAGGTGACGGATATGTCCGGCAACAAGATACCGTTCGATTTTAAAACCTCGCGTACCGGAGCGGATTCGTTTTTCGAGCTGTTTTTGCTGGACCCTCTGCAGGACGGACAGTTCCGCAGCCTGAGCGAAATTCCGGATCAGGTCGTATTCCATATGACTCTGCTGAAAATTGACGAAACGAAGGGAAGCTGGAGCCTGAGTGTGCCCATCGACTTGAGGAAGGCGAAGAGCGTATCCCGATCCGTCGCTATTAACCGGTCATATACGACACCGGAGGGCGTTGCCATTGATGTGAAGCAGCTTCGTCTCGGACCTAGCGCGGCGGAGCTGTATATGGACATTACCGAGACGGAGGCATGGAGTCGGCGAACGGCGGAGCGGTTCCCGGCGAAGAGGGATATGAGGGCCAAATATCACCAGCTGTACTACCGGATCAAGAACGACCGGGGGCAGGTGGTCGCCGCATGGGATGGGCCGAGTCTGAAAATGCTCCGATTGGACGGTGTAAACAATTATGAGAAAGGCATTCAGATAGGAGCCAATTCGATGTACCGGCATGTGTTTCTCCCGTTCACCGACAGCAAGAGGCTGACGCTGGAGCTGAAAGGGCTGTACACGAAGGAGCCCGCGAACGTTTCGATAAGCGTTGAGCCGGAGCGGCTGTTACAGGGTCCCGTCAGCACAGCATATGAAGGCAAGACGATCGCCGTCAACCGTGTACGGATCAAGTCGGATCCGTCCGCCGAAATCATTCCGCTCGCTAACACTACGGCGACTATCGAGGGGCCGGGCGTGTTCATCGAGCTCGAGAGCCGGCTCGGGCCGGACGTCATCAACTTCGGACCGTGGAGGGTGGTGGACGGCGGCGGGCACGAGCTGCAATCGGACGACTACGTTCATTTGCAAAAGGATGAGCAAGGAAACTACCATTCCCGCACATGGATATTTGTTCGTGGGCTTCAGAGTATCCCGGAGCGGCTCGAGCTGTCATGCGATACGCTGGAGCAGCGGATTCCGCTGCATTGGGAGGTTCCGATTGACTTGAACTCCCGGTAGGCTCCTCTATTTTTGGTATCTTCCGGTAATGCACTATAATAGGAAACAAAGCATTCACGCGGGAGGGTACAGGATGGGCTTCAAAGTGGTGGTAGCGGACGATGAACCGGCGATTTCAAGCGCCGTCGCCTATGCGCTGAGACGGGAAGGCTTCGAGGTGGAGGTCGCCTGTGACGGCGAGGAGGCGCTTCGCAGGTCGGATTCGTTCCGCCCTAATGTAATGGTTCTGGATATAATGATGCCGAAGCTAAGCGGCCTGGATTTGTGCCGAAAGCTGGAGCATCGGAAGGATATCGGAATATTGCTGCTCACGGCCAAAGACGACATTGTAGATAAAATTGTCGGGCTCGAGCTAGGAGCGGACGACTATATGACCAAGCCGTTTGATATGAGGGAGCTGGTTGCCCGAGTCAAAGCTTTGTGCAGGCGGATGGAGAAGCAGGAAGAGGCTTCGGGTGTAGGCTCTGTCGTAACCGCCGGCGGGCTGACGCTCCGGGTGGAGCAGCGGGCGGCGCTGCTTGACGGGACCGAGCTGCCGCTAACGCCGAAGGAATTCGAGCTGCTGGCCCTGCTGCTGACGCACAGGAAGCGGGTTTTTACACGGGAAGAGCTGCTCGATCAAGTATGGGGCATGGATTATGCCGGAGGGACGCGGACGGTGGACATTCACATTCAACGGCTGCGGTCGAAGCTGGGCAAAGACCAGCAGCACTTGCTGCAGACGGTCTATGGGGTAGGCTACAAAGCGGCGGGTGATTCCCTGTGACGCGAATCAGCCTGCGATGGAAATTTACCGGCTTCATAGCCGCCCTGCTTCTGTTCACGGTCGGATGGTTGACCGTCCTGGTGCTCCGGGGAGTAGCGGATTACCAGCAAGCCCAAACGGAGAGCGCGCTGGAGCAGCAGCTGCGAGCTGCGGATACGTACGTTACGCAGCTGCTTGTGACGGGGACGCGCGTGGATCCCGGGGAGGTCATGAGGCTGCAGGGGCAGAAGCTCGCTGTAGAGCTGGGGACGACAAGCGGCATGCGAACGGTCGTCTACGATGCGTTGGGCAATCCCGTAGGCGATTCCCTGCCGCTTGCCGCCAAACGGGACGTAACGGAGGCGCTCGGGCACGCATTGAACAACAAAGTGGCTTATATAACGGAAGGGGATGCCATGGACTACTTAGGCCCCCTTCAAGGTCCGGAAGGCCAGGTCGGTGTCGTTCATTTTCAAGCTTCTCTCCAGGCTCAGCATGCTTTCTATCGAAACCTGTTGGGTCTGTTTCTCATTTGCGGTGCCGTCGTTATGGGTATCGGCTTCGTCTGGGGGTGGCTGTATATGAACCGCCAGGCGAATGCCATCGGTCTTCTGAAGGCAGCGGCAGACCGGATCGGGCAGGGCGAGCATCCGGCGGAGCCTGTATTAAGACGGAAGGACGAGCTGGGCGAGCTTGGACGCGGCATTTATTCAATGAGCGAATCCATTCGCTCTCACTTGGAGGCGCTGAAGGAAGAGCAGGGCAAGCTGAGCGGCTCGCTCGCCAAGGTGCAAGCGCTGGAGCAGCAGCAGAAGCATTTTATCAACAATATTAGCCATGAATTCAAGACGCCGCTGACTTCCATTAAAGCTTATGCAGACCTGCTGCAGATGTACGATGACGATCCGAGGCTGATTCGCGACGCCAGTGAAGCGATAACTAAAGAGTCCAGCCGGCTATACGAGCTGGTCGACAAAGTGCTGCAGCTTGCAGCCCTCAACACCTATGAATTCGATTATCATCCGCAGCAGGTGGACCTGAAGGGGCTGCTCGAAGACATCGTCTCCCGCATAAGGGGAAAAGCGGAAAAATTCCATGTCCGGCTGGACCTGGAGCTGCATCCCGTAAGCATTTGGGCGGATAAGGAGCAAATGGTACACATCGTCATGAATTTGATCGACAACGCTATTAAATATAACGTGGCCGGGGGCACCGTCACGGTAACCAGCCGGATCGCAGGAGATCAGGCGGAAATCGAAATTGCGGATACCGGTGTAGGCATTCCGCAAGAGAGCCTGGAGCGGGTATTCGAGCCGTTTTACACGGTAAATAAAGACCGCGCGCGGCAATCCGGCGGCAGCGGGCTGGGACTTACGCTCGTTAGGCAGTGGGTAGAGCGGCAGGAGGGGCGTATCCGGATCGGCAGCGCGGAGGCGGAGGGGCAAGGCACCGTGGTCACGATTTCGTTCCCGTTGCATAACCCCGTAACATAAACGGGAGGATTGTTTACAAGTTCGAAACAATTCGCAATCTTTACGATAACATCGGCGGCTATACTGGGGCGTGAGCGATACAGAAAGGAGGAACATGCTCTGCGGAGGCATAGGAGGAGCAAGGCCGCGCAGACGGCGGTTCGGATCGGCGGGCTCTTGGCCATAGTCATGATGTTGGCTTCATGCAACGTAGGTCAAGGGAAATCGATGAAGGTCATCGAGCCTCCGTCCCCGTCGAAGCAGGACCAGATCAAGCTGGACCGCATAGACCGTCTGGACGGATGGTACGGATACGGCTGGCTATCGGAGCAGGAAATGCTTGGTGCTGCCGATTTCAGTCCCCATACAGTGGTGAACCGGCGCAATGTGCAGACCGGACAATGGACGCCTGCGGGCATTGCCGCAGCCGCGGAAATAAAAGTGTCTCCCGATACAAGACACGCTGTCGTTTTGCGCTACGATACAGGGGTGCTCGAGATAGCGGGTCTGACCGGCAATACTCCTTCTCCATTGCGGCTAACGGTCGGAGAGGGGGGCCTGTCTTACCTGATTAGCGGGACGCAGGGCTCCTGGGCCGATGAGGCCGAATATTATACCCCTGTCGTACAAAACCGTAATGGAGTGCAGACCTACGGTGTGGCAGCGATTGCGGTGAACGGAGCGATCCGGTACATGGACATCCCCGGAACGAATGAGCCGATCCGGAAGGTGGAAGCGCGAAATGGCACCATGTTTGTTTTGGATGCGTCGCGGCGGCTGCTGCGGGTGGGAGCCGACGGCCAAGACTCGATAATCTTGCGCCGCGGCGTCGCCGATTTCTCTCTGTCTCCGGACGGGAAGCGTCTTGCAGTAGCAGAGCAAGCGGACAAGAATGAGGAGGCTCTGAGCATGATCTCTGCGGAGCAGCCGGACGCGGACGGCCAGCTTGTTACTACAGGGCGGCTGCTCCGGCAGCCGGCGTGGTCTCCGGACGGCGGCAAGCTTGCGTTTGCCGTTCTCAGCCTGAGTCGAGGCTTGTCCGGACTGTATGTTATGGATGCAGGTACCGGCGCCATGTCGCAGGTCGGTTCGACGCCGAACCTGGAGGTGCCTATATTATGGGACCCTGCGGGCAAGCAATTGATGGTTAGCGAAGCGCGGTCCGAGGGGCCGAAAGGGCAGCCGTCGACGACGATTTATAGGCTCAAGTGACCATGGGGCGAGTACGAGGGACGAAAAAATCGAAGCAGATATTATAATACTCGATGGAGTGATTGCACGATGATGAAACATTTGATCATACCAACGATGCTTTTTGCCGTGATTCTAGCGGGCTGTAGCAGCGGCGGCAAAGAGTTGACGATAAAGCCGGCTCCGGAGCAGACCGCCGCGCCTCAACCTACCGCCGTACCGGTGGCCGAAGGGAAGACGGAGGAGGTCGTGAAGCAAATGCAGCTTCTTGCATCCCAGGCACAGGAGCCGCGTGAGCTGACCTCGTTTATGGATAAGCATTGGAGCACGGCGGATGCGAAGACCGCAGACTCGTTGTTTTTAGCGCTGGAAGCATTCGATGTGCGTCAGCTGCCGGCGCTGAACGCCAATTTAAGCAAGCTGCTTCAGCAGCCGGGAGCCGCCGACAAGCTGAGCGAGCTCTCGTATCCATTTGATTTCAGCAAGCTCAAGGGAGACGATGCGTTCAAGCAATGGCTGTTGAATCAAACCGCAGGCAAGCTGGCGCTTGGAGTTACCTTTGACAACAGCTTTTATTGGGCCATCGATTACGACGCGCTGCAAAAAGCGTACGGGGCCCGGCTATCGGAAGAACTGAAGCTGTACCTTGCCTCCCGGGCTGCTGAGTACAACAAACCGTTTTTCCAGGACGGCGGCTTGAAAATTACACGTACGGAGCTTGGAAACAGGCTGCTTCAGGCGGAGAACTATTTGACCCGATATCCTGGAGGAGCCAGAAAGACCGAAATGAAGGCCCTCTATACCGATTATATGGAAGAGTATATTCGTGGCTACCGTTACGAAGCGATTGATGAAAAGACGATGAAGCTGCTTCCGGCCGTCAAGCAAAGCTACGAGCAGCTTGTGAAGGAGCATCCGGATACCAAGACGGCCGCTATCGTCAAAGCGTATTTGGAGGAAATCAACCGAAATAAGGATGTCATTTATCAGCCGGGGAAGCAAGGCATGAGCATTATAGGCGGTCCTCTCCCTAATATTAGCGGCTTCTGGGACGGGTTGGCGAAACGGATCGATCAGGCGTTCTAGGGGGAGTTGTGGCGGCATAAACAAAAAGAACGGAGCCTGTTGAGGCCCCTTTATTCGCAAAAATGCTAGAAAGTGAATATAAAGTTCCCGAGAACAACAGCGGAGGGCAGATGCCCTCCGCTTGCGTTGTTTGACGGCCGTTCCGCGGGATCATGCTTAAAGGGATAGGCTCCTGGAGGGCGTAAGCACCCGCCTGTATTATTTCACGCTCTCGGTCTCGATCTTCTTGTTGACGGCTTCCTGCGCTGTTCTAAGCGCCGTATTAATATCGGTATCGCCCATGATCAGCTTAGGAATTTGCGCCCGGACGTCTGCCTCGACATGAGTATCGAACGGCGTTTTCGGCGTGGCGGGAGCGAATTGATTGTAGAATACCGCATTTTTGATGTTTTTTGTCTTGTCCGGCGTATCCTGCCCGAATACTTTTTTGATTTCTTCATTTTTCAGAGAAGTAATACCGCCGCTCTTGGAAAAACTGGTCTGATATTCATCAGAAATAAACAGCTTGATGACCTCCATCGCAGCATCCTTCTTTTCGCTGGTCGACGTGATGAACATGTAGCTCGGGTAGCTCTGCGCGCCTACCTTCGGCTTCTCCTTTAAGGCAGGCATCGAGACCACGTCCCAGTTCACATCCTTCAGCCACGCCGAGTCTGCATAAATATAGCTGAACATAGCCGTGTCTTTATTCTTGGAGAACTCGTCGACATAAGGGACCTTATACCACTTCTTCTCCAGCTCCTTCACTTTGTCCTTGTAGCCGGAGCCGCTCATCGGATCGACCAGTGTAGTTTGAACCAACTGCCTCCACTGATCGGACTCAAAGTTCGCCTTTAGCGATTTAGGGTCCACATTGACCAATGACAGCGGATTCATACGCAGGTAATGAACAATGGAGGTGGAGTAGCCGACATACTGGACTCCGCTTTCGGAGCGCGTCATTTTTTTGGACAGCTCGGTTACTTCCTCCCACGTCATGCCGTCCTTCGGATAAGGAACCCCGAATTTGTCGAACAAATCTTTGTTATAGTACATGACCATGGTGCTGTTGCTGATCGGAAGCCCGTACAGCCCGCCCATCAATTTGATAGCATCGATCGTTGTAGGCTCGAAACGGCTTAGGTCGACGTTGTGCTTTTTGACCAGGTCGCTCATATCATACTGCAGGCCCAAATCGAGCAGAGAGCTCTTCAGGCCTATTTGGCCGATGCTGTCCATATAAATATCGATTTTGGTGGAGCCGCTGGAAACCATCTCGGTCAAAGACACGCTCTTATCCTTCGGAATAAACTTAATGGTCACGTGAGGAAGCTTCTCGGCGATATAATTGCCGAATTTTTCTTTAAACTGCTCCTCCGTAATACCCGCATTATTATACACGGACAGCTCTACAGGTTCTTTGCTGGTGCCTGGACCCGCTGCATCCCCTTTGCCGCTCTGGCTGTTGTTCCCGCATGCTGCGAGAGCGCTTGCAGAAAGCGAAATCGCTGCCAACAGTATTGCCGATTTTTTCAACATGTGTTTCTCCCCCTGTAAATTATATTTATGTTTCTGGAAAGTTTCCAAGACCCATTATACTCATCGCTGGTATATTTGTAAAACGTTTCCGGAAATTTTCTGGAAGATTGACAACATGGCAACCATTCGATACGATGAGGGAAATAAAAGATAGAAACGTTCCTTGCACGTTTCTTAAGGGGATTTGTCGCAGCTATGGCTAATTTGCAAGACGTTGCAACAAGAGCAGGCGTGTCCAAAGTTACTGTATCCAAAGTGATCAACAATTACGAATCGGTTTCTCCGGCAACCCGTGAGAAGGTGCTGAGAGTACTGCAGGAAATGAATGTCCATGCCAGCGATTTGAAGCGGTCCAAGGATAACTCGATGATGATCGGAATGTTAATGCCTCTCGGGGACAAGACAGGAAACCGGTTCGGCATGGGGATTCTGGGCGGAGCCGAAGCAAAAGCGCTGGAGAAAGATTATTTCATCGTCATAGGGAACACGGGCAGCAGCGAGCGGGAGATGAAGGTTGCCGCCAAGATGCTTCAACGGGACGTCGACGGTCTTGTATTGTTCAGCGTTAGCAATGAGCAAAAGGGCAGGCATCTTGAGGAACTCATCAATCAGCGCGTCCCGGTTGTTCTGGTCGATCAGAGGCTGGATGAATTTCCTGCGCATGTCGTTCGCGGGGACAATTTTACGGGAGCTCTTAAGCTGATCGATCACCTTATTGAGCTGGGACATCAGCACATCGGCTGTATCAGCCTGGATCCTGCCCGTCGCGCTACTTATGCGGATAGAATCAAAGGCTACCGCATCGGGCTGCTGAATGCCGGAGTTCCCGTGATCGACTCGCACTACCAGGAGGTCGGCAACGGCGTGACCGTCTACGCTGCGACCCAAAAGCTGCTGCAAGCCAAGCCGCAGCCGACGGCGATATTCGTTACACAGCCTACCATGCTGATGAATGTGGTAAAAGCTGTGCAGGAGCAGGGGCTAAAAATTCCTGAAGATATAAGCATCGTAGTGTTTGACGAGCAGTATGCTTTCCTGCCGGACGAGTACCAGGACTTTTTTACTTCCATCAACCAATCCGCCAAGCTGATCGGCAGCATGGCTATTGAAATTTTGTGCCAGCAGCTGGCCGATCCAGGGCTGCAATATCAGGAGATTGTACTGCCGGGCGTTATGAGCATTCGCAAAT
The DNA here is from genome assembly GCF_042793215.1 of Paenibacillus sp. NPDC056579. Taxonomy (NCBI): domain Bacteria; kingdom Bacillati; phylum Bacillota; class Bacilli; order Caryophanales; family Paenibacillaceae; genus Paenibacillus; species Paenibacillus sp. NPDC056579. The sequence continues at coordinate 216,891 of NZ_JBHTVD010000009.1, read as the reverse complement.
CGTCGGGACCGGTGCCTGTCCGCAAGGCGTAATTTTTTGTGCAAAAGCGGTACTACGACGGCGGTATAGAGTGATATAATCTTCTTGGATAGCGGGATCTCCCGGTCTTCTATTACAAGCGGAGAGGAATGATGGGTTTGTTCGGAAAAATGGCGTCAGACTTGCTTGGCATAAGCGATATCGGTTCGGTTATCAAGCCTGAAAACTACGACAAGGTAGATTGCGACGATTACGTCATGCACGAGGACAGCGAGAAAATTTTCTTCTTGATCAAGTCCAAGACGGACGAATATTGTTTTACGAACCATGCTTTCATCCATCTGGACGGCACGAGTGCCGTGAGCAAGAAGCGCGTATTGCGCCGCTACAGCTACGGCAGCCACAAAATCAGCGACGTTGCGTTGGAAACCGCCGGTACGATCGATTTGGATTTGGAAATCAAATTCCACCTCGGTTCCTCCGCCTATTCCATCGATGTGCATAAGAAGCATCTGGAAGAAGTGAAGGACCTGTACAAGGCGTTGGTGAAAATATCCGAGATTACCCACGAAAACGAGATTGTGCTCGATTATGCCAGAGAGAGCCTGGAGCTCGCTTCGACTACGCTCAGCCGTACCGTTAACAACGAGAACAGCCTTTCCGAGCAATTCAAGGAGCTGAACGAGGCCGCTTTTTCGTGGATGGTGGACACCCGCAAGAAGTATAAGGTGAAAGACTTCGGTTTCGTGTTCGAGAAGTACATCAATCAATAACAAGCGGTTGTGACGCATGTGCTGCCGCAGCATATAAGCATATTTTCGCCTTTATGGCGGGAATATGCTTTTTTTGGTGTGTGTTCGGAGCTCGGAGGGTATTGGGGGAGCTGAGGGCTGCGGAATGCTTGCACCTGCTCGATACGGATACGGATATGGAAATGGAGGCAAGTCGTAGTAGTGGCACGTTGTATTGGAAATTGGAGATATGCTTTGTAATAATTCCGGCTATGTTAACGGCGAAGACGTTCTCTTACAATGAAGCTACATTACGCTTTGACGGCGCTCTGGATATGGAATCGTTCCAAGAGGATCTTTTGAGATGGCGTGCATGATACCCGATGAGAGATACCGGCATGGAGGAAATTTCGATATGCCGTGGTTTAATGACAGGTATCAGGGACAAACACTTTCTCATCCATGGGCGTTAGGATAGGAGGAGAGACACAACAGCATGGCTATGGAGTTCAAGGCAGCAGAAGTACAGATGAATTGTCGGCATAACAGACGACAATTCGAGATAACCACGTCCCAGTATAAGCTGACGATAGATGAGGACGGGTTTCGGTACGGGTTGGAGCAGCCCGGTTGCACCAAGGCGGCGAAGGTGGAGCCGCACGCCCGATCGGGCCTATGCTTCTCGCGGGCTGACGGGCCAGCTCCGTCACCTGCGAAGTCCGCGCGGCTTGCGGCTTGGGAAGGGGCGGCGGTCCGCTTCGTCGTGGACAATGAAGCCGGACACGAAGCGGACGTCCGAATCGAATGCTTCGAACGGTATGTCCGATTCGACATCACCGTTCGAGGAGAAGCTCCCTTCCTCGTGGAAGGGAGGACCGGGCCGATGTCGCCGGTATACGGGCTCGGCGACTACGGGTCGCAGATCGACACCGTGGCGACGGAGGAGCCGCCGGCCCACGGCAAGCTCGACATCCCGGCCCGGGACCGGGCGAACCTCGCCGGCTACAGGCGCAGCGATATGGTCAATCAGGGGACCAATATGCGGTTTGTGTCCAACTTCGCGGTGTTTCCGGCTCACCGGTTCGCCGCGGTATTGTTCGAGGAAGGCTCGAAGCGCGTCGCCTTTACGGATACCGAGACGATGCTCGGAGCAAGCCGGGCTAAAGGCACCGTCCGGCTGTATTATTTCATGGGCGAGATGGCGGAACTGTACGCCGATTACAAGCGGGTTCGCGAAGCCGAAGGCTATATCGACAAGCGGCCCGGCTACACGATGTTCCGCGTAGGCTGGGAAGCGTACGGCTCGCTCGGCTGGAATTCTTACCAAAGCGAGGTGCAGGACGCGATACAGCAATATTTGGACCGGGGCTACGATCTGGCCTGGGGGGTTATCGGCTCGGGCTTCTGGAAGGGCGACCGGAAAGGCAAATACGAAGGAACGACCACCAGCTTTAATCTGTGGGACGACACCTATGAGGAAGGGCGTACGGACGGGCTGGCCAATCCGAGATTTCCGGATGTGGCGGGGCTGAAGGCTTTTTTTGCGGAGAGGGGCATCAAGCTCATTCTCGGGCTGCGCAACCACCTCAAAGCGCCGGAAGAGGACGGGGGTTGCCATCATCCTGTATACAACGGACCGTATTTGCAGGAAGCGCTGGAGAGGGATTATTTCCTACGGCACCCGGAAGGCGGACTGGTCCGTATTACGAATGCGCAATTCCCGTCCGGCACGGTATACGTTCTGGACAGCCGCAATCCGGAGGCGGTGAGCTGGTTCGTCTCCAAGGCGGAGACGTGGGAGGCGCAGGGCTTCAAGGAAGATGCCATGATTTATACGAAGCATTATGCGGACGGCAATTGGAACAAGCTGAACGAAGCGCTGATGGACCGCGATCTGCACGTTATCGTGCGCAATTCGGCGTACTCGGTGCCGGGCGATCTGATAAGGATTAACGATACGTACTACGGAAGCGGAGAAGGCTATCATTTCGACCAAGACCGCGTTCCGATCAATTTGCTCAATATCGCTGCATCGGGAGCATCCAATCTGTACCCGGATATTACGGGAGGGACGCCCAAGACCGATCCGACCCTGCCTAACTATCAGCGGTACTTCGTGCGCAATGCAATGCTCAATGCCGTAACGCCAGGGATGTCCATGGGCCGTAAGCCTTGGGATATGAACCATCCCGAATACGAGAGCTATGTGAAAAAAGCGGCCGATTGGCACAACCGGTACTCGCCGTATATTTACAGCGCCGTCATGGAGGGGTTCCGCACGGGCTACCCTCATGCGATGACCCCTCTGCATATTGCTTATGCCGACGATCCGTCAACCTATGAACTGATCAACCGGCAGACGAGGCAGTACGAGTGGATGCTTGGCCCTTCGATGCTGGCTGCGCCTTTGTACGGGAACGATTTCGGTACGGCGTCCGCCCGGGACATCTATTTGCCGGCAGGCTCTTGGATCGATTACGAAACGGGTGAACGGTTCGAAGGTCCGGTTACGCTTCACGACTATCCGGTTCCGGAGTGGAAGATCCCCGTTTTCATCGGAGGCAAAGGAGTCGTAGTGTATCACGAGCCGCAGGAAGGCTATATGGTTGAGGTGTATCCAACGACCACGGCCGCCGGTCAAGGCCGCAAATATACGCACACCCATGTGGACGGCATAACGATATCCACCGTTATGCATGGCAACGAAGGCTGGAATCCCGCCACCCTGTGCATACTCAGCGATCAAATCGGTATCGTCCCGCATCGGTACATGGAGCGAACCGGCTCCTACCGGTTCCCGTTGGTTCCGGGAGTGCATTACACGATTGCCGGAGGGCGGTGAGCTGTTCATTTGGCCTTGTTGGGACGGTGCATTTACATGTGCAATCTCCGCAAATCCATGACAGCAGCAGCTCCATTGCTGCGGTGTCGTAAGTCCTGCCGGCTACACACGGTACGATTTGCGGTAGTCCGTCGGAGGCATATGATACTGCTTCGTAAAGATGCGGCTCAAATAAAAGCCGTTCTCATAGCCGCAGCATTGTGCTATCTGGTCGAGCGTCAAATACGTTTCGAGCAGCAGGGAGCGTGCCTTTTCCAGCCTGAGATGCGTTAAATAATCGCTCGGCGTCCATCCGAAGCTGGCTTTGAACCGCTTGGTCAGCTGAGCCGGACTCATCCCAAGCTCCGCGGCGATGTGCCTAAGCTCGAACGATTCGAACGCATTGTGGCGGATCCGTCTCTCCGCCTGCTTCATGAGATTGTCCGATTTGCGGCTGCGCAGCGTCGTCGGATACGGCTCCGCAGGCTCCTCCTCGGAGCAAAACGTATACCACAAATCGCGCACATAATGATTGCGCCGATTGCCCTGTGCGAGAGTGGTAACAATCGGGATGCTGCGCAGGCAAGTGTAGTTCGCTACGAGCCGTTCCGTATTTTGCACGGTTATTTTGCCGGAGATCACCGTCTCTTCGGGGTTGGCGTGCGGATCCTTCTCATGGGTCCAGATCAAGCGGACGAAATGGAAGCTGGCCGGTTCCACCACCACCCGGTGGAAGCTCGTATTTGGCGGGCACAAGAGCAAATCCCCGAAAGAGGCCGTACCTTTATGCTCGCCGAATTCATAGTAGATGGCGCCTTCTTCTATAGCAAACAGCGTCCAATCGGTATACCGGTCCTCATAAAGCAGAAATTTCTCTTTTCGTTCCCAATAATCGTAGTAAGTAATGGTGGGAATATAATCGGAAAGCAAGTGAGGCTTCATCCGGCCCGGTCTCCTTCGCGGTGACTTGTTATGAATATAGTATACCATCGGATTACCGGCCTTTGCGTTAGTTTCGCTCATTTCGTAGATGGAAAATGAAGATATGCCTGCTTCAATTGAAGGTATGTCATTCAGATGGCGCTTTTCTTACAATAAAGGCGAGAAAGGGTTTTCACAAAGGCGGGGGGAGTTTGTATGAGAGCGGGAATAAGAGTGCATGCCTCATGCTTGACGGTGCTGTTGCTTGCGGGAACGGCGGCAGGCTGCGGGAAGGAAGAAACGGCTCCACGGGATAAAGGAGCGGCGGAGCCTGTGAAGCTGGTGCTGGCGAGTCATCTGCCGATCAACGACGAGTTCAACAAGCTGTATATCGAGCCGGTGCGCGCCAAGTATCCGAACATTACTTTGGAGGTCATTTCGGGAAATCAGCTGGAGCAGTGGGACCAATACATCGCCTCGGGACAAATTCCGGATATGTTCATTACGTTTAACGGCAACCTGCCGCCTCTCGCCGAACGGGGGGTCATAGAAGATATGACGCCGCAGTTCCAGAGCAGAAAGCTGGATACGGGCCGTTTTCAGGACAATTACCTGAACGATATCCGATACGCCGTTACGGAAAAAGGCGAGCTATACGGGCTCCCTATAGAGACAACCTTCCATGCGCTGTACTATAACAAAAATATTTTCGATAAATTCGGGGTCGCATACCCCAAAGACGGCATGACCTGGGAAGAAACGATCGATATTGCGCAAAAGGTGACGAGACAAGAGAACGACGTCCAATATAGAGGACTGGATATAACGAATGTTCCCCGGCTGGCACAGCCTCTAGGGCTTGAATATGTGGACCGCAAGACGGAAAAAGCGATCGTCAACACCGATACGTGGAAGAGGGTATTCGAGCTGGGCAAGCAAGTATACACGATTCCGGGCAACGCCCCTTCGGCCAACGCCGAGCTGAACGGGCAGAAAGGATTTTTGAAGTCACAAACGGTGGCGATGCTCTCCGACATCAATTTGTTCTCACAGCTTACCGAAGCGGAGAAAAGCGGGCTGAACTGGGACGTCGTGCAGCATCCGTACTATAAGGAGCAGCCGAATGTGTTCGGCAATGCGAGCGTTTATGTCGTAGGAGCAACGAAATCATCGAAGCATAAAGAGCAGGCGCTGCAGGTGATGGAGGTGATGACCTCCGACGAGGTGCAGATGAACGTATCTCGTCTGGGCCGCGTATCTCCGCTCAAAAGCCCCGATATCCAGAAGGCGTTCGGGCAGGACAATCCGCTGCTGAAAGGGAAAAATACGGCGGGTATCGTCAAAAGCCATCCGGTAAAATATCCGGTCTATGTGTACCGGGATCTTAGCGAAAAAATCGTGCGACAGAAATTCGACGATTTCGCTGCGGGCAAGGCGGATGTGAATACGCTGCTGCGGCAGGCGGAGGAAGAAATCAACAAGGCCGTTCAGATCGAACAGCTGAAGAAAAAATAAAGTTGAGGATTGGAAGGGGTGAAGTGAACACCATGTTGAAAATCGGGATATGCGGCGTCGGCTCCTTTTCGGAGGCGTTCATTCCGCTGTTTAAGGCTCATCCGCTGGTGAGCGAAGTCGTGCTTGCGGATCTGCTGCCGGATCGGCTGGCACATGTAGCGGCCAAATACGGGATCAAACGGACGCTTCCCTCTCACGATTCTTTGTGCCAAAGCGATGTGGACGCCATAGCGATCTTCGCGCAGAGGCATTTGCACGGACCGTTGACCATTCAAGCGCTGAAGGCAGGCAAGCATGTATACTGCGCCGTGCCGATCGCTTCGACACTGGAGGAGATCGCGGATGTCGTCAAGGTGGTTGAAGAAACGCAGCTCATCTATATGAACGGTGAAACTTGCTACTATTACCCGCATACGATTTATTGCCGAGACCGGTTCAAGCAGGGAGATTTCGGCCATTTCGTCTACGGCGAGGCGGCCTATCTGCACGATATGTCACATGGCTTTTACCAGGCGTTCCAGCATTCCGGAGGCGCCGATTGGAAGAAGGTGGCGGGCTTTCCGCCGATGTTTTACCCGACGCATTCCACGAGCATGATAATATCCGTCACCGGACAGCGGATGACGCAGGTCAGCTGTCTTGGCTATCGCGACCGGCATGAGGACGGTATTTTTACGGAGGGCGGCAATTTGTGGAGCAATCCGTACAGCAATCAAACGGCGCTGCTCCGTTCTTCGGACGGCGGGATGGTCCGCATCAACGAATTTCGCCGCGTCGGCTGGTGGGGGCGGTCGAGCAGCAACCCGGTCAGCATTTTTGGAACGAAAGGAAGCTTTGAGGAGAACAGCGGAGGGCAATATTGGACGGAGCTTGCGCATAACCAAATCGTCGATTTGTCGGAGCTGCTTCACTGTGCCAGAAACCACATACCGAAGGAAGACGAACATCTTCACGAGGTGCTGCAAAAAGATTTCAACAGCCTGTTCTCGCCGATCCATCCCGTACACCGGCTCCCGGAATCGTTCCAAGGGCTCCGCAACGGGCATCTGGGCTCGCACCAATTTTTGGTGGACGACTTCGTCAAGTCCGTGTTTACGGGTAAGCTGCCCCCTGTCAACGTATGGGAGGCGGCCAAATATTGCGCCCCCGGTCTGGTGGCGCACGAATCGGCGTTACGCGAAGGCGTCATGATGGACATTCCTGATTTCGGCGACGCGCCGGAAGGCTGGGACCTGCTGGACCCGGATCAGCCGTTGGATGTGTAGGTTTAAGGCAGCATGCAAAGCGGAATCGAGCGGAACCGTTGTGAAAGCAGAGCGGTTTGGGAGCGACCGATTTTGAATGATTATTGAAATTCATAATGGAATAGGAGTGAGGGCGTTCGTGTATCGGTACAGCGCTACGCAGTGGATTTTTGGAAAAGAGCCTTTGGAGCGGACATGCGCCCGCTTGCATTCGGCTGGGTATGACGGTATCGAGCTGTCCGGCGAACCGTACGGGATGGATATCCGTGCGACTCAGGAGCTGCTGTCGGCATATGGGTTGAGCTGTACCTCCATCTGTGGCATTTATACGCCGGAGCGGGATTTGAGCTCGGCGGACCCCGGCTTGAGGCAGCGGGCCGTACAATATGTCAAAGATTGCATAGACTTGGCAGAGGAGGTCGGCGCAGCGCATGTCATCGTAGTGCCGTCCCCTGTAGGCAAGCTGGCTCCTGCGGCGGCGAGGGAAGAGGAATGGAGCTGCGCAGTTGACAGCTTGCGGGAGGCGGGCCGCTATGCGGCAGGCCGCGGAGTACGGCTGGCAGTGGAAGCGCTGAACCGGTACGAGACGTACATGGTGAACCGGCTGGCCGATGCGAAGCGGCTCGTTGAGGAAGTCGACGTTCCTTCCGTAAAGCTGATGGCTGATCTGTTCCATATGAACATAGAAGAGCGGAGCTGCGAGGATGCATTGCGTTCGATCGCGACCGAACTGATCCACGTCCACTTGGCCGATAATACCCGTGAGGCGGCGGGCCGTGGACAGACCGATTTTGACGGTATCGTGAGTACCTTGCTGCAGATCGGGTATAAGGGACCACTGACGATGGAGTTTTTGCCAAGAGTATCCGATCCTTATGCTGCATCGCATCGGGAGTCAGCGGACGAGGAGACGTCTGGCGGCGAGGACTGCCGGTTTGCCATAGCACATATCCGGGACGCGGTGCAGAGAGCTGGACAGAAGCTCAAAGAAGAAAATACTGAGGGGGGAACAGGCGATGAAGCATAAATCATGGAAGCTTGTGCTGGCATATACTTGTCTCTCGACCGTGCTTGCCGCTTGCGGCAGCGGTTCGGAAGGAGCTGCCGGGAGCGGGAAGGCGTCCCAGGAAGCGGCAAACCAGCCGGCCAAACAGGAGGAATTGAAGCCGGTGACGATCCGGCTGTTCCCGAACCAACAGGTAACTGATGCCGATTTCAAGAAGCTGATTGCGGACCCGGTCAAGAAAAAGTACCCGCATATCACGGTAGAGATGGTTGCCAAAGACTCGGCCAAATGGCTGCCGGATTACGTCGCGTCGGGAGAAATCATGGACCTGGTGACGATATGGAACGGTACGCTGCCGAGCTATGAGGATTTGGGCTTGTACGAGGACATTACGCCGCTTGCGAAGAAGTTTAACTTGGATCTGAGCCGGTTTGATCAAGGTGCATTGGATACAATCCGCGAGGTAGCTCCTAACAAGGAGTTGTATGCGCTTCCATATGGTGTGCAAATCAATGCATTGTATTACAACAAGGACATCTTCGACAAATTCGGCGTTCCGTATCCGAAGGACGGTATGACTTGGGACGACGCTATGGAGCTGTCCAAGAAGCTGACCCGCGAGGAAAACGGGATTGCTTACAGGGGTCTCGATCCGGAGTCGCTGACCCGAATGCTGTTCCCGATGTCGCTTAACGTTGTTGATAACAAGACGCAGAAATCGAGTGTGAATACCGAACCTTACAAGCGGGTATTCGATGTGACGAACCGTATTTATTCCTTGCCGGGCAACAAGCCGAAAACGCTCACGCAAAATGCGGCCGATGTGTTTATCAAAGAAAAAAACGTAGCGATGCTGGCTACCGTTAATATGTTCGACAAGCTCCGCACCGACCCGGGGTTTCAGTGGGATGTAGCGCAATATCCAAGCTACTCGGAGAGGCCGAATACCTTCGGCATGTTCGACCTGCACACGATCTTCATTACGAAAACAAGCAAGCATAAGGACGACGCTATGAGAGTGTTGGAGGTGCTATTCTCCGATGAGGTACAGATGATCAGTACGAAGGAGACGGGGCGGGTATCGCCGCTCAAGGATCCGAAATTCAATCAGGCCTTCGGCGCAGATATGCCGCATCTGAAGGGGAAAAGCTTGCAGAGCATCTTCAAAAGCAAGCCGGCGCAGAGCCCGCCCTTCTCGATGTTCTACACCAAGGGAATCGCACTGCTGCGCAACAGCTTCGCCGAGGTGGCGGACGGCAAGAAAGACGTGAATACGGCGCTGAGAGAAGCCGACGAGAAAATTAACCAAATGATCGAGACGGATAAAAAGAAGTAGACGGGGAGCCGTCCTTGTAGTCGATGAACTGCCTGTGCAGTTTAAAGTGAAAAGGCCGTTGCAAACGAAGCCTTCCTGGTGTGGAAGCGATTCGGTTTGCGGCGGCTTTTTTGCGTGGGCTTTTTGATAGGCGGAGCCATAGGACGATGTTTCGTGATCGAGGTGATGCAGATTGCGACGATGGGTGACAGTGTATGTTTTTGCAGAGGCAGGAGACGTTCGTCGGGCGTTGGTATGCAATGCGACTATAGGCGGCTAGGGTAAGAAGTGTGACAAAGACGAAGCGGACCGTAGATCCGCTATTTCACCATGTTGGAGCCAAAACGGTGCGTTTGCGGACAGAGGATCCGTTATTCACTCTATTTGCAGCGAAAAGGAGGTCTCTTTCGGCTAATAAGGGATTCTCTGTCCGTAAGAGCACAGAAAGGGGGCATTTTTGACAAAATAGCGGAACGTGTGTCCGCTCTGAGTGAAAGGAGGCAATACAGGTGTCGAGTTCGGTGAAATGGGGCTGGCAGGATACTTGTTGCTTGCAGTAGTAGACACAGGATTGAAACCGTGTCTGAATTCAACGCTTCCTGTTTCAGCAACAACTCCAGCTTACAGTTGCATCGCAGTTTGCTATCGACCGCTTGCCTGCCGATTGACATCGAAAAGGCCGAAAAAGCCCGCCGCTGCGCGGTAAGGGCAAATTTCGCATATGCCGCAATCGAAACGGCTTATGTACAAATGCGGCATGGATTGATTAAACTAAACCATTATTTGAACGTTGAAATGCATGGTTGAAATGCATGGTTAGGCACGAACAGATCGACTGCAGCTCGTTAGAAAAAGCGAGTCGAAAAAAGGGAGATGCATCATGGGGGTACCGGTTCCGGTTCAAAGAGAGAAGATCTACTATAATCCGCTCGCTGCGGACAAAGATGTAAGCGGTTTTCGCATGGAGGGCGAAGCGGCGGTGTCGTTTCCGAACGGACGCATGCGGATGGAAAATAAACTGGACCCGGCGGAAGGCCAGTCGTCCAATTTCGTATTCTGGTGCCCGGAGACGTTCCCGGCGGATATTGCCGTTACGTGGGATTTTTGGCCGGTGCGGGAGCCGGGACTGTGCATGCTGTTTTTCTCCGCCGCAGGCCGCAACGGAGAAGACTTGTTCGCGCCTCACCTGGCGCCGCGGTCGGGGCCGTATGAGCATTATCACAGCGGGGAGATCAACGCGCTGCACGTATCGTATTTCCGCCGAAGGTACCCGGAGGAGCGCGCTTTTCACACCTGCAACCTACGCAAAAGCTATGGAGCCCACCTCGTATGCCAAGGGGCCGATCCGATTCCCGACGTGTACGATGCAAAAGGCCCTTACCGCCTGGAGCTGACGAAATTCGGTGCGGACATTACTTTTTCCGTGAACGGCTTGACGGTGTTCCGCTGGACGGACGACGGGCAGACGTACGGGCCGCTGCTGGGCGGGGGCAAGCTCGGCTTCCGGCAGATGGCGCCGCTCATTGGAGAATACGCTAACTTGACGGTATACGCTTTGCGACAAGCGTAGCGCCACATCAGAGAGGAGCAGGAAGATGACGATATACAGCTTCGAAACGGGAATCCCCGATAATATTACGTGCGACGGCCAGTCTAGGCTGGCCATAAGCAATGTACGATACAAGGACGGCAATAACAGCTTGCAGTGGGACTATTCGGCCGAGGGAGCTTATCTCCAAGTAAACGGGCCCATCGGATACCGGCCGTTTCAGGAAGGCTCGAAAAGTCAGGCGCGGGACTCGTTCGCCGTATGGATTTACAATCCGGAGCCGCAGGACGGCAAGCTGCTGTTTCAGTTCGGCCGGGAGGCCGCAGGAAAGACCGTAGTCGACTGCTGGTTCGAGTTCGGGCTGCAGTTTCAAGGCTGGCGGACGGCATGGGTCGCCTACGAAAGAGATATGCAGGGAGCGCCGCATCCGGAGATGAACCGTTTGATAATCAAAGGGCCTCAGCACCCGGGAACGGGCCGCGGTACGCTGTTCATCGACCAGCTGCTGCTGTGCACTCCGATCGATCCGCGGTTCCATACGCGCGATTTCCAAGTGCCCTTCGTGAACTTGCGGGCCGACATTGCCGCAAACTCGCATTGGCTCAGCTTGTACGCTTTCGAGCAGCTGGAGCGCCGGCTCCCGGTAGAGCGGGCTATCGCACCGGAGCAAACCCAAAGCCACGAGCGCATGAACGAGCGGTTTGAGCGGTACTTTTTCCGCGCGCGCACCGTTACGGCTGAAGCGATGGATAAAATGGAGGCGGCCTTCGCCTCGTACGGCATCGCCCGAAATGGCAGCACTATCGAAGGACGGCCGGTTGAGCTGCCTTTCTTCGATCATTTTCCTCTACAGGATAAGGATCGGCTGAAGGCGCTGGCGAACAGCGTGCAGCTGATCGACTATACGAAGCTGATGATGAATATCGCCTTAAGCTACCGTTCCACGGAGCATGACGAGTGGCGAAAGAAGCTGCAGGCGATGTTTATCGGCTTGATCGATCATCTGGACGATCAGGGATGGACCTACGGGAGCTCGCAAGGGACGGTGCACCATTTCGGCTACAGCTTCCGTACGTTTTATCCCGCTGTCTTCCTGATGCGGGATGTGCTAAGACGCGAAGGGCGGCTGGAGCTGGCACAGCGGACGATGTACTGGTTCAGCGGAGCCGGGCGCATCCATACGCCGCTTGAGGAAGTGGAAGGCAACATCGATATTTTCAACACGACGCTGCACGGGATGCTCGCCAGTCTGCTCATCATGGACGAAACGCCGTACAAAGTACGCGAGCTTCAGGCTTTCCGCCTATGGCTGAGCCAGTCGCTGCTCCCGGCACGCGGTCTGCGCGCCGCCTACAAGATCGACGGATCGGCGTACCACCACGTCAACCATTACCCGGCCTATGCGGTCGGGGGCTTTCAAGGCGTTACGCCGGTCATGTACTTCCTGAGCGGCACGCCTTACCGCGTGACGGAGGAGGCGCACCGTACGGCCCGCAAGGCGCTGTTATCCATGCGGCTGTACTCGAACAAATACGAGTGGCTGGTCAGCTTGTCCGCCCGCCATCCTACGGGCAAATGGGCTCTCGACGTCCAGCCGTTCGAGTTTATGGCGCTGGCTGGAAGCCCTGATGGTGCTAGCGAGGTAGACGAAGAGGTGGCAGCAGCCTACTTGCGCCTTCTGCAACCGGGTGAAACGGGCGAATCGGCCGAACGGTTCGCTGCGATGGGCATTCGGCCGGAGCAGGACCCGAACGGCCACTGGACGATGAATTATGCGGCGCTCGCCATGCACCGCAGAGCTTCGTGGCTGGCGGGAGTACGTGGACACAGCCGCTACTTGTGGGCGAACGAGACCTACGTAAGCGCCAATTTGTACGGAAGATACATCTCGCACGGCCATCTGCAAATTATGGCCAAGGGCGACCCGATCAACAACGCCGACAGCGGATATTCGCACGACGGCTGGGACTGGAACCGCTGGCCCGGCACTACGACGGTCCATAAGCCGATAGCGGAGCTGCGCTCCGACGTCCGCAACGTAGATACGTTCAGCGGCTTCGAGGAAATGCTGCTGTCCGATGAAACGTATGCAGGCGGGCTCCATCTCGAGGGGCGCAACGGCATGTTCGCGATGAAGCTGCATGAGCATCCGAAGTACGAGGGATCGCATAGAGCGAGAAAATCGTTCTTTTTCTTCGAGGACCGAATCATTTGTCTCGGTACGGACATTGAGAACGATAATGACCGGTATCCTACCGAAACGACGCTGTTCCAAAACCATGTAGCCAGCTCGAGCGAGCGCGTATGGCTGAACGGAACCGGCTTTGACGGCGGCTCTCGAAAAATGGAATTAGACAATGATGCATGGATATTGGATAATAAGGACAACGGATTTTACGTTCCGGCCGGACAATCGATATCATTAACCAAGCTGCTGCAATCTTCGAAGCATCAGGCGACCGATGCGGATACCGAAGGATTCTTCGCTTCCGCGTGGCTGGAGCATGGGACGGCGCCGAAGAATGCCGGTTACGAATATGCGATGGTAGTGCAGACCGATCGCGATGCCATTCGAAGCTTCTGCGAAGCGATGCAATCCGCGGAGACGGCGCATTATACGGTGCTGCGCAAGGACCGTACCGCGCATATCGTCCGCGACCGCGCCAGCCGAACAACCGCCTACGCGCTGTTCGAAGCGAATGAAAGCGTCAACAGCGGCCATGTCGCTGCCGTCGATACCCCTTCCATGATCATGGTCCGGGAAGAAGGGGACGACCTTATAATCAGCGCCGTTGATCCCGATCTGCGTCTGTACTCGGGAATCGAGGCCGACCAATATGACGAGCAGGGCCAACTGCGCGAAGTCAGCCTATATTCCCGTAAGTGGGTTCATGCCGAGAGCGAGCCGCACACGCTGCGGATTACGCTGAACGGGAGCTGGACCGTTACGGAGACCGCTGCCGAGGGCATCCGCGCGGTTATCGGCGGGGATGGGCGCACCGTCATCGAGCTGACGTGCAAGGATGCGATGCCGCTGCAGTGGAAGCTCACGAAACGAAACGATTAACCGGGAACACATCGACAATGAACATTTGAGGGGGAGGAGTACTGGGATGAAATCTGCGATTAATCGGCTGCCGGTCTTTTATCGATATCTTTTGTCCTTTATTGTGCTTCTCCTGCTTCCGCTTCTCTTTCTTGGAACGACAGGATATTTGCGGCTCGCCGATATTGTTGGCAACGAGGTCGAGCGCAACAACCAGGCGATGCTGGACAAGATGCAGGACGAGGTAGACCAGAAGCTGATCCAGATGAACAAAATCGCGGGGCAGATTACGCAGACGCCCGAGTTGTCGCCTTATGTGCTGACGCACGATCCGCTTAGCATGTACGAGGGAAGAAAAGTGCTGGAAGGCAAGGTCGTGGATGACAGCATCCGCGAGGTGCTGCTGCATATCCGCGGCTCGGACTATTTGTATTCCTCGCTTAGCGTATACAAAGTAAAGGACTTTGTAACCGATTTCTATCATTATGCCGACTGGTCGGAGAAGCAGTTCCCCGAAGATTTGAACAGCTTAACCGCACCGGTGCTGAGACCGGCGGAGGACGTCAAGATTGACGGTCTTCCCGTTCAGCGGCTCGTTACGTACGTGGTGCCGATTCCGATTAACAGCCAGCGTCCGTATGGGACGGTGCTGTTCATTATGAAAGAGGATATGATGCTGAGGGGGCTGAGTCCCCAGAAGACGCTTCCGCAAGGAAATGCGGTCGTATTCGATCAGCAGGGACGGGTGCTGTCAGCATACAAGCAGGAGCCTTACTTGAGCGACCCTAATTTTTACCGGCAGCTTACGGGAAACACAGGCGATATAAAGCTGGATATTCAGGATAAGACGTATGCCGTCACCTACCAGAAATCGCCCAAAAGCGGCTTGACTTACGTCATGCTGCTGCCGCAAACATCGGTTGTCGCGCCCGTAAACCGCGTTATTTTCGAATGGATCAACAGCTTGCTGGTCATTTTTATCGTGGGCTGCTTATTCGTTTATTTCATCATGCTCTTCAACTACAAGCCGGTCCAACGGCTGGCGGCATTGGTGGAAGCGGTCCGCGGCCAGTCGATCCGCAGGGCGAACGAGTTCGACGCCATCGGCAGCGTCATTCACGATATGGTCGATTCCAACCGGATGCTCGGCCGGAAGCTCGAGGAGAACCGTTCGGCAATCAAGGAGCATCTGCTGGTCGGCCTGCTGAAAGGCGAAATGAAAACGCTGCAGGAGGTCAACGAGCGGGGGGAAGAGGTCGGGATCGTGTTCCCGTTCGCTCAGACTGCCGTGCTGCTGTTGGAGTTTCCGGCATCGCTCATTCCCTACAAGGACAACATCATCGGCGAAGTGGAGCGGCAGTTTGACAGTGATTGCATCGGCTATTGCAAGGAAAGTCTGGAGCCGCAGCGGGCGATGTTCATCATGTCGGTGTACAGCTCCACGGACGATTGGAAGCAGTGGCTGGAAAAGCTTCGCGAGCATTTGAGCGCCGTCTTCGAGGCGCCGATCACAATGGGAGCCGGCAATTTGTATGCGGAGCTTGCCCAGGTAGGGCGCTCTTATTTGGAAGCGTCTACGGCTATCGATTACAAGCTGATCCGGGGCAACCAGCGGACGATTTTCTTCGATGAGCTGATGGCTCACGATCATGAGGATGTGTTTAATCCGAGACGGGTGCTCGAGGAGATCGATATGGTGCTGCAGCACGGCAACCCGGACCGGATCGCCGATGCCGTCAATCAAATCGCCGTACGCATGAAGCAAAGCGGGTTGACGCTGTTCATCGCGAGAGAGCTGTGCTACGACATCATTCGCAAGTTTATCGCCTATATCGAGAAAAAACAGCCGGGCAGCTCGAACGGCAGCTTTCCGGACGTCATGACGCTGACCGATTTCACGACGCTCGACGAAATCGCCGACCTGTTCACCACCGCCTGCGCAACGCTGTGCGATTCGCTCAAGGAGCGCAAGCCGGCCTCGTCTACGGCGCTGATCGAGCAGATCACGCAATATATACTGCACCATTACAGCGAGTCCGACTTCTCCGTGCAAAAGATTGCGGATCATTTCTCGCTCTCGCTGTCTTATTTAAGCCGGTATTTCAAGGAGCAGACCGGACGTACTGTCATGGACTACCTGAACGAGATCCGGATCGATCAGGCCAAGCTGCTGCTGAGAACGAACGACAATTCGGTGAAGGATATCGTTCAGCAGGTAGGCTACTACGATGTATCCAGCTTTATCCGCAAGTTCAAGCAGTCCGTCGGCGTGACGCCGGGAGAATACCGTAAGCAGCAGCGCGCATAGCCTGGAGCTGCTTTGCAGCCTTTATCCTTTGAGCCAGTCTACCTGCCTTGTATACGGGAGTCTCTGCCATCTCTTTCTTCAAGTAAAGCAGTCCGCAGTCCATGTTCGTTATCTACGCCCTGCATGTCCCGGAGTCCGCTTCCCAAAGCGGCTTCCGCGGCGCAGGGCTTTTTTTGCCTAAGCGCAAGCTTACGTACGGCATAGCTCGAATCCGCACGAAGTACGGCCTGTGCGACACCTATTTATTCCGCCGTTTGTACGGATCTCCGTAATTCATTTGCTCTTGTTTTTGCGAGCGCACTGTATTCCTTACTCAACGATCTCATCAATCGATCTGCCCCTGCCGCCGGCAAAACCGGCATATCTCCGGTCAATTTTCACCGATTCCCCTGTAAAAACGCTGCATATCAATTTTCGCATAGTTCATGGCGAATCTCGCTTATATACATCGGCGAACTGTCCGTTGTTTAATTAAGTCACACGAGGGTTAAGCGGTTTCACCGGTTTCGCCGAAAGGGCAAGTCCAAATCGGGTTTTACCATGTCACCCCACCAAAATAGCAAGATCCAACATCCACGCGGAGGTGAACGTCATTCCATGGCACAATCAACCAACACGGCCGGTACCGGTCTCATGATGGAAAGAAAGGGACAGAATTCGAAATCGGCATGGGCGAAAAAAATGCAAAGCATTATTCGTAATTACGATTTGTATTTGCTGCTGCTCCCGACGCTGGCTTACTTTATTATTTTTCATTATGTTCCGATGTACGGTCTGCAAATCGCATTCCAAAACTTCAATCCGATCAAAGGCTACAGCGGAAGCCCATGGGTAGGCTTCGACAACTTCGAACGGTTCTTCGAATCGTACCAATTCGGCACAATCATTAAGAACACGATCGGAATCAGCGTTTACGAGCTGCTGGTAGCGTTCCCGGCTCCGATTATTTTGGCGCTGATGATCAATCAGCTGACCAGCGAACGATTTAAAAAGTTCGTGCAAACGGTTACGTATGCGCCGCATTTTATTTCTACGGTCGTCGTGGTCGGGATCGTCTCCCTGCTGCTGTCGCCGAAGACAGGCGCCGTCAATACGTTCCTCGGACTGTTCGGCATCAACCCGATCTTCTTTATGGGAGAAG
The DNA here is from genome assembly GCF_042793215.1 of Paenibacillus sp. NPDC056579. NCBI lineage: Bacteria > Bacillati > Bacillota > Bacilli > Caryophanales > Paenibacillaceae > Paenibacillus > Paenibacillus sp. NPDC056579. Next base: position 199,315 of record NZ_JBHTVD010000009.1, on the reverse strand, counting down.
CGTCTTGGTTTAAGACGGTCTTCGTCTTGTCGGGCGTATGGCAGAGCGTCGGTTGGGGGACGATCATCTACCTGGCTGCGTTGACGGCGGTCAATCCGGATCTGCACGAAGCGGCTGTTGTGGACGGCGCATCGAAGCTCCAGCGCGTGCTGAATATCGATATTCCTTCGATTATGCCTACAGTTATTATTATGCTGATCATGAACGTGGGCCATATGATGAGCGTCGGGTTCGAAAAAGTGTACCTGATGCAAAATCAGCTTAACGTCGACGCATCGGAAACGATTCAAACGTACGTCTACAAAGCCGGCCTCGTTCAGGCGCAATACAGCTATGCTGCAGCGATCGGATTGTTCAACACGGTGATTAACTTCATCCTGCTGATCTCGGTCAACAAAATTGCCAAATCGCTTAAGCAGACCAGCTTATGGTAAAGGAGTGACACGATGAAACTGCCAAGAACCAAGGGCGATGTCGCCTTCGATATAACTAACTATACGCTCTTATCCATTTTGCTGCTGCTGGTCATTTATCCGCTGTATTTCGTAGTGACGGCTTCCATAACCGACCCGGATCTCGTCTATTCCGGCAAGCTGCTGTTCTTTCCCGAACAGATTACGCTCGACGGTTATAAAAGATTGCTGTCCGAAGCCTCGATCTGGCTCGGTTTCCGCAACTCGCTGCTGTATACGGTAGTTGGAACGGCTATCAACGTCGTGCTGACAGTATCGGCCGGCTATGCGCTGTCGCGGACCGATTTGGTCGGAAGAAACGTATTTATGTTTCTGCTTGTCTTCACGATGTTTTTCGGCGGCGGTCTGATCCCGACCTACCTGCTGGTCAAAGATTTGGGGCTGCTCAATTCGATTTGGGCGATGGTCATTCCGAATGCCGTTTCCGTCTTTAACGTGATCATTACGCGTACGTTTTTCCAGTCCAATATTCCGGGCGAAGTACTAGAGTCCGCGATGCTGGACGGCTGTACGAACATGAAGTTTTTCTTCAAAATCGCGATTCCGCTCGCTATGCCGATCGTGGCCGTTATGGTGCTCTTTTATGCGGTAGGTCATTGGAACTCGTACTTCCAAGCACTCATTTATTTGAAAAGCAACGATATGCAGCCGCTGCAGGTTATACTGCGCAACATTCTCATCATGAATGAAGGCTCGGACCTTCAGGATATGGTCGACGGCTCACAACAGCAGCAGAAGCGGATGGAGCTGATGAAATACGGTATTATTATCGTATCCAGCTTGCCGGTGCTCGTATTGTATCCGTTCCTGCAGCGTTATTTCGTCAAGGGCGCGCTTGTAGGCTCGTTGAAAGGGTAAAATGCGGTTTTTCCGCCAACCATATAACAGGGAGAAATAGAGAGGGGACAAGTTCTTATGAAAAACAGAAAATGGCCAGTCGCCGCCACGGCATTAACGCTATCGGTAGCTCTCGGATTAACGGGCTGCGGAGGGGACAAAAGCGCGCCAGCCGGCGATGACCAAAAGACGGGGCAGCTGCCGAGCAACATCAACGCAACCGATTTTCCTATCGCCAAGGAGAAGCTGACGCTGAACTTCGCGGGCTTCAAGCCGCCTTCAGGCAAAGACTTGAACGACTACAAGCTGTTCCAGGATATCGAAGCGAAAACGAACATCCACATTAACTGGAACCTGACTCCGGGAAGCAGCTGGCAGGATAAGAAAAACCTGCTGTTTGCCGGCGGCGAGCTGCCTGACGCTTTTTACGGTCACGGTATTTTGAGCGAGGATACGGATATCGTCAAATACGGCTCGCAGGGCATTTTGATCCCGCTTGAAGGGCTTATCGATAAATATGCTCCGAACATCAAGAAGCTGCTCGACGAGAATCCGACGTACCGCAAGCAGCTGACGGCTCCGGACGGCCACATTTACTCGCTGCCGACCATTAACGAGGCCTATGCACGGACCAAATCGACGATGTTCATCAACAAAAAGTGGCTCGATCAATTGAACCTGCCTATGCCGACGACAACCGACGAGCTGTATACGACGTTGAAAGCGTTCCGGGATAACGATCTGGGCGGCAACAGCAAAAAGGATCAAATTCCGCTGTCCTTCGTGCAAAATAACGGAAGCAATACCGATATCAACGCGCTGTTCGGAGCCTTCGGCGTGATCGACCGCGACATTCACAAGGTCGGGCATAACCATTTGTCCGTGGAAAACAACAAAGTCATTTATACGGCTGTTCAGCCGCAATTTAAAGATGCGATTCAATACGTGAACAAGCTGTTCGCCGAAGGCTTGGCAGACAAGGAGAGCTTCACGCAGGACGCGAAGGTGTTCAATGCGAAGACGAGCAAAGGCATCGTAGGCGTGGCGTTCGACTGGAACCCGACCAACCAGGATTATGTGTCGCTGCCTCCATTGAAAGGGCCAAACGGCCAAAAGCCGGTGTGGGCTGACTATCCGGCGGGCATTTTGCTGAGAGGTTCGTTCTCCATTACCAATGTGAACAAGAACCCTGAAGCTACGATGCGTTGGATCGACTACTCCTTCGATCCGAAAATTTCCCTTCAATTCAGCAGCGGCGTCATCGGAGGCGACAGCCTGAAGGAGCGTCCGGACGGCAAATTCGAAGAAATTCCGCTGCCGGCGAACGCGACGGAGGAGGAATTCAAGAAAGTGCCTCCTACGGCTTACTCGGTATGGGGCTTGGGCAAAGCGGTGCAGGACATGAAGGTCGTTACATCTACGGGCAAGAGAACGAAGGTGGACGTTGATAACGTGTACGCTCCGTTCCTGGTGAACAACGGCTTCCCTAAAGCGTATTTCACAGCCGAGGAAAATGACCAGATTTCCCGTTACTTGACCGATATCGACGGATATGTGAGCAAAATGTCCGCGAAATGGATGATGTCCGGCGGCATCGATAAGGAATGGGACGATTACGTGAAGAAGCTGAACGAAATGGGCCTCGATAAAATGATGAAAATTTACCAAGGCGTGTACGACCGTTACAACGCTTCGAAATAAGAATAGGATACAAAGCTGCTTCTCCGGTTTTCGGGGAAGCAGTTTTTTTGTCGTATGGTACAATCGCCCCTTTTTGGCAATACTATGGCAATATTTTAGAGACGCGGATTCGGATAATTATAGCTTGAAAAAATGGGTACAGCACGGCTGCCGGAATGGATTGGAAGCCGCGTTGACACGTCGTTGGCGTGTAGGCTAACATGGGAAAATATACAATTTGGGATAAATAGAGGAGGTACTGCCCATGAAGACGGAGCTGCTTACGGAACGCGTACGGATTACGCAGAAACGGCTGCGCAAAGAGCTGCTGGCAAGCGTCCTCGACGAGTTCGACGGACAGCTGATGGGGCTGCCGGAAGACAAGCGATTGCAAAAGTACGCGAAGATGGCGGGAAGCCCGTTTTCGTTTTTCCGCGGGAGCGCGTATTTGTTTTATTTTGACGTGAGCCGGGAATGGTTTCCTTACCACAGCTCGCCGGAGCGGCCGACGTGGATTCAAGGAGATTTGCACTTCGAGAATTTCGGGGCGTTCCGCAGCGAAGAAGGCCGGATCGTATACGATGTGAACGATTTTGACGAAGGCTATCTAGGCTCCTATTTATACGACTTGCTTAGGATGTCGGTCAGCGTAGCGATGGTGTGCCGGACCAAGCAGATCGAAGAGGATGGACAGAAGAATGCGATCACTACGTATTTGGAGGCGTACGTGAATCAGATTCGACGGTTTGCGAAGCGCAAGGATGATCCGCGGACACTCGTCTTCGACAAGGATAGGACTACAGGGCCGATCCGCAAGCTGTTAAAAAAGACGGAGAAGCGGCTGGCATCGCAGTTTCTAGAAGGGGTTACAACGTTGACGCGCTCGGCAAGACGGTTTACGAAATCGGAGGAGATCGTACCGCCTACGAAGGAGGAACGCAGCAAGCTGGAGGAGAGCTGGCCGCAATACTTGGCTTCGCTCGCGGAGAGCACGAAGCGTCCTGACGGGTATTACTCGATCAAGGACGTGGCGGTGAAGCACGGCTCGGGTACCGCGTCCATCGGATTGGACCGTTTTTACGTGCTCATTGAGGGCGAAGGCGGCGAGCACGCGCTGGACGATATTATCATCGAGGTGAAGGAAGTACGGGTCCCGGTACCGGCATACTTTATGCCTTACAACGAATCGTTCTGGACGTATTTTGGCCATCAGGGCAAGCGGGTTATCACCACTCAGCAGTCGATGCATCACGAGGCGGACCCGTATTTAGGCTATTTGACGATGGATGACCGCGATTTTTACGTACGGGAGCGGTCTCCTTACAAGAAGCGGCTGAAAGCGGACAAGCTGACGGGGACGGAAGATCTGCTGCCGGTGCTGGAATGTATGGGACGGATCACGGCGAAGCTTCATGCGAGAGCGGATGCGGATATGGAGCACGGGCTGATGTCCTACCATAGCGAGGATGAGATTCTTCTCGCAATCGGCTCGGATACGGACGCGTTTTGCGATTATATCGCCCATTGGGCTATCTCTTACGCGCATCAGGTGGAGGAGGATTACGCTTTGTTCACGGAATGGCTTGGCGGGAGGAAGGCTCAGGCTCAGACTAGGTAAAAGCAAAAACTTCGGTCTGAAGTTTATTTGCATAGACAATAAACAGTGTCCCGCGGCAACGGGGATGGCTGGTAATAAATCAAAAAAAACCGCAAGGAACGTTCTTCGTTCGAATTGCGGCCTTTTGCATATAAAGATGTAAAATCAGAGCGGTTGCCGTTGGTTGAGGCAGTCTGCTGCATTAATGGGCGGCTCCGGCAGCCGCAAGTCCGCTTCGTTTGCGCTGATACACATTGTTGGCGATCAGAGCGGCCATAATCAACAGCGTGCCTCCGATATCGTAAACGGTCATCTTATGACCTTGAAGCGCGGTTATGACAAAGGTTGTGACAGGCACGAAATTAATGAACAGGATGCCGTTGATCGGCGTCAACAGCTTGATTCCCGCATTCCAGCTGATCAGGGCGAGAAGGCCCGCTACAATAATCATGAAGCTGAGCTCGTAGCCCGCGTTAAATACGGTTTGGAGCGTAGGTGCTTGCAACACGTTAAACGCCGTAAGGATCAGCACGATAACGGCCGAGGTGGCTGTTCCCAGCACGCATGTAAGCGTGGAGTAGCGCAGAACCGACCAGTCCTTGAACTGGCTGCCGCCGATCGTATAGATGACCCAGCCCAATACGCCGAGAAAAATAAGCAGTACGGGGAACATGCCTCCGCCGGATACCATGAAGGCGCTCAGATCGCCTTTGGTAATCACCATCACGCAGCCAATAAGCGCAACGGCAATGCAGAGAATGGTCGGCGCTTCGGGTTTGCGCTGTTTATAAATCCAGAGCACCAGCACGGAGATGATCGGCATTAACGCTTCACTGACCGAAGCAAGAATAACGCCCGACGTTCCCAGCTGATTTTGCCCCCAAAACACAAGAAGATTGTAAACGGTAAAAGCCATCGTACCGAAAAACCAGAGCGATTTGGCTTGCCCGCCGAAGCTAAGCGCTTGTCTGCCCTCTTTCATCCAGAGCAAAACAAGCAAAATGACAGAAACCGAAGAATAGCGAATTACGGAAAAATAAAAAGGATCCAAATACGTAAAGGCGCTCTCCGCTACGGGAAACATGGCTCCCCACGCTACGCTGGCTAACAAGCACATCAAAACGCCTTTCAAAACACGGTCTTTTTGCACGGTGCCATCCTACCTTCTTCCAGTTGTCGTACGTTCAATTCACACGGGTTCTATCATATTCCGAAATTTATATCATGTAAAATGATTGAAAATGATCATAAACATCAGTAGAATTGATATTATGAAGATGAATTGAGCATAAGGTTTCTATAAATGGATGTGTGGGACTGGGAGGGCAGGCTGCAAGTGGATATTAACGACTTGAAAATATTTCAAACCGTCGCGCAGGAAGGCAGCGTCAGCAAAGCGGCGAGGGAGCTGAGCTACGTGCAGTCCAACGTGACGGGCCGTATTCAGCAGCTGGAGCAGGAGCTCGGGACGACGCTGTTTCACAGGCACCGCAAAGGCGTTGCCTTGAGCGCGGACGGACGCAAGCTGCTGGAATATACGCAAAAAATATTTATGCTGATGGACGAAATGAAGCATGCGTTTCAGGATGAAGAGGATCCTTCCGGCCCCTTGCTTATCGGTACGGTCGAAACGGTGTCGAGCCTGCCGATTCTGCTCGCGGACTATTGCAAGCAATATCCTCGCGTCGATTTGTCGCTCGTTACCGGGGTTACGGAGAAGCTGATGAGCGAGGTGCTGCAGTATCAGCTGGACGGGGCGTTCGTGACCGGCCCGATCCATCATCCCGAGCTGGTGCAGGACCAGCTGGTCGAGGATGAGCTTGTGCTGATCGCGAAGGCGGACGAATCGTTCGCGACGCTGGAGCAGTGCGCGACGAAGCCGCTGCTCGTATTTCGGTCGGGATGCGGCTACCGGGCCCGATTGATCCAATGGCTCGGGCAGCAGGGAGTCGTGCCGGTGAAAATTATGGAGTTCGGGACACTGGAGACGATCCTGGCGATGGTAAGCTCCGGACTCGGCATCTCCCTTGTCCCGAAATCGACGGTATCGCTGCTGGAAGCCGGGGGAGGCGTTCGCTGCTTTACGCTTCCCGACGAATACAGCCGTATTAAGACGGTGTTTATCCGCCGTCACGATTCGCTGAGCAGCGGGACGATGCACCGGTTTCTGGAAAGCGTGCAGTCGTTTGAGTCTAGAAACGGAAGTGTGCAGCTGCAGGTGTAGTCGGGTTTGCTGCCAATGGTACGAAAAAAGGGCTGTTCTCTTAAGCGTGTAAGCTTCAAGAGAACGGCCCTTGTCTGTATTTAAAATGATTAATAATTAAACCCGCTAATCGCGACGACAGCCGGGAGTGGCTTGCCGTTCGACCGATGCGGCCAATGGCTTGTCGGTTGCGCGGAGTCGGCGGTACCGTCTCCGGGGTTCTGTACCGACAAGAACAGCGTCCGCTCATCGGGAACGAAGCTCGCGCCTGTCAGCCGTGCTTCCATCGGCGCGGAGGCGAACTGCATGGCCGGACCGCTCTTGCTTCCCGACGTCTGCAGCAAATACAGTCCGTTGTTTTTGAACGAGGCAACGGACCCTTGGTTCAGCTTGTCGGCTTGGATGTCCGACGAGAGCCACAGATTGCCGTTGCTGTCGAAGTTGATCGCGCCGGGAGCGCTATAGCCGCTCTGCCGGCCGCCGTAGGAGACCGTGTCGAATTCGAACGCGGCTGCAGCGGCATCGCCCTTCGCTTCCTCCAGCCGGGTCAAGTGCCCGTGGATGTTGCCGTGCCGCGAATGGCTTGTATGAGCTATGTATAACGAATGGTCGGCCGGATGCAGCGCGAGGCCGGCAGGGCGATCCGTCGGCGTCGCGCCGAGAAGGATGGCCGCTTCATGCGCATGCGTCAGGACATCGGCCTGCTCCTTGAACATGCCTGTGAGCACCTCTTTTATTTTTTTCAGAGGGCTTGGGATTTGAAAGTCGCTATCCTTCAGCTTGTTCTGCACGGCGTCGATCGTTAGCTCGACCCATTCGCCGGTTTCCAGATTAGCGGCATAGAGAGCGCCGTCCGTCAGCAAGTCGGCATTTCGTTTGCCCGCCGATGCTGCATACGTCCCTTTGCTGACAAACTTGTAAATGCACCCATGCTGCGACGTTCCGCCCATATAGACAACGACGCGGCCGTCCTTGCTCAGCGTCATCGCGGCGCTGCCATGCTTGAACCGGCCTAGCGCGGTATGCTTGCGCAGCCCGGATTTGGCGTCGAACGGGTCAACTTCGACCGCCCAGCCGTATTGCTCTGAAGGAAGGCCGGCATCGCGGCTTGCTTCCGTATGGTCGCCCTCAAACGATAAAACCGTATTCCACAGCGTTCGCGTACCCGATCCTCCAGCTAATAGCCCTTGTACCCTGGACGCGCCATGAACGGCTTTGGAGCCTTTGGCCGGTCCGGTCAGCTCGATAGGATCGTATCCCGTCATCCGTCGGGCATAGACGGAATCCGTATTCATCTTCCAGACTCCCTCTTGATCCCGGTATACTTCGATGACCGAGGCGCCTTGGTTCACTAGAGCCGCTTTGACTTGCTCCGCGCTTGGCTGGCCCTGCGGCTTTTTACCGTGCATCAGCACGGAATGAATGGAGGCATGGCCGACAAAGAGCAGGCCGTTGACGCTGGAGCCTTCTATCGGGAAAAAGCAGGTATACCCGTTGTTGTACCCGAACGTGTCGCCTTTGCTGTTGATTTTATCTCCGTAGGCCGCCAGCACATAGGCTTTGAACCCTTTGGGGAGTACTAGCTCATCGCTGTCGGAAGGCTCGATAGGCTGGAAGGCGTCCGAAATTTTGTTGGTTTGAAACGAAAACAGAGGATCTGCTGCAAGAGCTTTCCCCGGCAAGACTCCGAGACCTGTGGACGTTGCGACAATGGCGGCTGCGCCGGTACCCAAATAGGCGAGGAAGGTACGGCGGGAAATCGGTTTTTTTACACTCATGAAGGGGCTCCTTCTATTCAAGTTTTACTGATAACTCTATTATAAGGCTAACTATTGCGGCGTGAAGGTAATTTCTAGCGAACGGTATCAATTTTCACAAATTTTTTTTGAAAGAATCATAGTTTTAAAATAGCACAAAATGATATGATGAGAAATAGACACCCTGCGTCAAAGATGCTGACGGTACCTGGGAGAAAGCCGTTCTTCGCTCTTTGATTTGCCGGGCATATACGGGTACGGAAGAGAGGGTTGTCATGCTTGAAGTCGTGGACGCCATGCCGGAGGACGAGCCTTTTTTGCTGGCGGTGTATGCCGGTGCGAGACAGGAGGAGGTGAGCGGTTGGGGCTGGGATGCCCTGCAGCTGGAAGCTTTTCTACATATGCAGTATCGGTTTCAACAACAATCGTACCGGTCGCGGTATCCGGAAGCCGTGGTGCAGCTGATTGTACAAGACGGGAGGCGGATCGGCAAGCTGCTGGTGGCGCGTGAGCATGATGCTATCGTGCTGGTGGATATTGCTCTGCTGCCTGAACACAGGAATAGGGGCTACGGATCGGCATTCATGCAGTTGCTTCAGAGAGAAGCCGAACAATGCGGCAAGCCGATTATTCTGCATGTCCAGACGGCGAATCGGGCCAAGGAGCTGTATGAACGATTAGGATTTCAGCAGGTGAGCTTGGATTCCATGTATTGCGAAATGAAATGGGTTCCGGCCTCGACACATTTCTAGTGAAGAAAGGAGGTTATGATGTACTTTGGCAAAAGACAGCTTGGCGGACTTTCAACGGGCACTGCATAGTTTATTTCAAGTGGAGACCGAAGCAGGAGCCGTCACCATTCAGCTGGTGAAGGTGGAGAATACAACGTCTTCACCGCAAATAGAGCAATTTTCTCTATTGTTTACCGGACCGGCAACCCCGTTCCTGCCGCAGCAGCTATACCGGATGCAGCATGAGGAGCTGGGGGAGCTTGTGCTGTTCATGGTTCCTATTGGCCGGGAAAAGGACGGCTATTTGTATGAGATCGTTTTTAACAGGCTCATTGAAGGATGATAAAACTGGATAGGGAAGAAGGAGATACATGATGGCTGATCCGTTTATAGGTGAAATTCGGATGTTTGGGGGCAATTTCGCACCGTTAGGCTGGTTGAAGTGTGACGGGCAGCTCCTTTCGATCGCCCAGTATAGTACGTTATACACATTAATTGGAACTACGTATGGCGGAGACGGAGTAAATACGTTTGCACTGCCTGATTTGCGGGGACGTCTTCCTATTCATCAGGGTACCGGCGCTGGCGGTACTTACGCCCTTGGACAAGCGGCAGGAACGGAAACCGTGACGCTCACGACACAGCAGATCCCTGCTCACAGTCATACCGTGAGAGCATTTTCCCAGCAGGGAGATACCAACTCGCCTAACAACGCCGTATGGGCGAATTCGACTCTTGACCAGTTTGGAGCGGATACGACGATTCCTGGAACAATGCATCCTGCTGCTGTCGGAATTACCGGGGGAAGTCAGCCTCATGAGAATATGATGCCGTATTTATGTGTCCATTTTATTATAGCTACGGAAGGGATATTTCCGAGTCAAGGTTAGCATGAAATTGCATCTCGAACTCTAAGGGGGACATTTTATGGGAGAGCCGTTTTTAGGTCAAATCACCGTTTTTTCGTTTCCATTTGCACCTAAAGGATGGGCGCAATGTAATGGTCAGATACTGTCCATTGCTCAGAACCAAGCTTTGTTTGCTTTATTAGGTACGAATTATGGAGGGGACGGCGTGACAACGTTTGCGCTTCCGGATTTGCGGGGAAGGGTGCCGCTTCATGTAGGCGAACAATTCACCCATGGTGAAATGGGCGGTGAGGTTGCTCATACGCTGATTCTATCGGAAATGCCGTCGCACACGCATCCCGTATATGGAAGCGACGATAACGCGGCCTCCAAGACGCCGGCGAACAACCTCTGGGCGAAGACGGCCGTAAGCTCTTACAATAACAGCACAGGCGATGTCCTGTTGAGTCAGCAGGCGGTTCGAAATGCTGGAGGAAGCCAGCCGCACAATAATATGCAGCCTTACTTGACTTTGAATATTTGTATTGCACTTCAAGGTATTTTTCCTTCAAGAAACTAGTTAAAGGAGGGGATGAACATGTCGGATCCGTTTCTTGCCGAAATCCGAATGTTTGCTGGCAACTTTGCACCAAAAGGATGGGCACTATGCAATGGCCAGCTGATGCCGATATCCCAAAATACGGCTTTGTTTTCGCTGCTTGGAGTCAATTATGGAGGCGATGGAAAAACAACGTTCGGACTGCCGAATCTTATGGACAAAGTACCCATGCATCCGGGACAAGGACCGGGTCTTACTCCAAGAGCTTTAGGGGAATCTGGGGGCGATAAGGACGTCACGCTGTTGAATAGCGAGATGCCGTCCCATAATCATCAGGTCAACTACGGTATTCCTTCCGATTCCAATGGGGTCCAAGGGTCGATATGGGCTAATACGCCGGGACGATTAACAGGGCAAGCTTACGGCGCGATGTCGAAACAGGTGGCTATGAGGGCAGACGCGATATTGATTTCCGGTGGGAGTCAGCCGCACAATAATATGCAGCCGTATTTGAAGGTAACGTTCATTATTGCTTTGCAGGGGATTTTCCCTCCGAGACCTTAAACCGGGTTTGCGGATTTGACTAATTTGTTTTTATGGAAAGAGGGGATGCGTATGGAAGGAGTTTCACGTATAGGGGAGCTCGACAAGCGTCTTCGGATGCTGGCCGGGAGGCTTGTTGTCCGTGCCGGACTTCTGATGATGGTTGTACTATCATCTTTATTTTTTGCCTCCTATGCTTCGGCTGCGACGATTGAAATAGACAATTTCACCGATGGAACGGGGCAGACGGCGATCTGTGATCCGGCACAGCCCGGCAAATGTACGCTGCGCGCTGCCATTAGCAAGGCGAACACGACTCCCGGTCCTCATACGATTGTGATACCGGACGGAACGGTAGAGCTGGAGCAAGGCGTACTGGAGGTCAAGAACAGCATATCGATTGTTGGGAAAAGCGGCGATCCGGCCAAAGCGATCATACGCAACAAACCGGTAGCTTTCAAGAGAAAAATATTTGATATTAACCCTATGGCGGATAACGCTTATACGATTTCACTTGAGTCGATATCGGTCAGAGATGGGGCGGCTTCCTATGCCAATGGTGACGGGTATGGTGGCGGGGGGATTTCCGCATTCATAAACACTGCCGGAATGTTTACAATCTCCAATAGTGTTATTACCGGCAATTCAACTACGGGAGACGATCTGTACGGTGGAGGTCTTAACGTAGCAGGACAAGCAGGCGGCAAGCTGTACATTCGCAACACTGTGATTCAAAACAACCAGGCTGAAAAAAAAGGCGGCGGCATGTTCCTGGAAGGCGATATGGATGTGGAGATTACCCATTCCTCGATCGACGGGAATACGGCACGAAGCGGTCTTGGCGGTGGTTTAGCCATTGAGGGGATGACAGATAATTTAGGGAGTGTACTGATCACAGGCAGCACCTTCTCTAGGAATCGCGCTGACGGTACGGACTCTGCAGTCAGTGGAGGCGGTGGGATTCATTTGAACCGAGTGGCCACCCTAACGAATACGACGCTGAGTGGTAATACGGCGGCAGGGAAAGGTGCAGGCTTACTTGTCTCGAACTATGCAGGGACGACGACCATCAATCATGCCACGATTTATCAAAATGTCGCTAACGGTGACGGCGGCGGGATTTATTTGGATAAAGGGTCTCCTATTATACACAATTCGATTGTCTCCGGTAACATGAAGGCAGCTGCAGCAAACGATGTAGCGGTCTCCGGCTCGCTCGCGTTTGCTACGCAAAGTACCAATAACTTGTTCGGTAGCGGATCGGGAGGGCTATCGACAGCCGGGGGCAACCTGTTGAATGTGGCGAACCCGGGACTTTTGGGACTTCAAGCCAATGGAGGCTTTGCCGAAACTCACGCTTTGGCACCCGACAGCCCGGCGCGGGATAAGGGCAATAATGCACAGTCGGATCTGTTCGATCAGCGCGGTTTTCCACGCCAAACGGGCAGCAGCGTTGATATCGGAGCCTATGAGGGGCTGCCGGATCAGTCGATGCAGGGCAACACGACGAAGACAATCGTGTTAGCTGTAGGAGACGAGGCGAAAGTAACGAATGTACAGGCGAGCTCTCCGGCCTCCGCTCTCCTTCCGAATGGAAGTATCGCCGTTACGGGAACAGGCTCGTCGCGCTCCTTGTCAATTACGCCGGCCTTGAATCAAACTGGAACGGCCGTCATCATGGTGCAGGTCGAGAGCGAAACGTCAGGAGTGAAGCGCACGGTAACGAACTCTTTCACGTTAACGGTGACTGCGCCTCCTTTGCCGGATTTGACCATCAGCAAGATACATACAGGGAACTTTACGCAGGGACAAACCGGCGGCCAATATCGGATTTCGGTCAGCAATGCCGGAAGTGTGGCGTCATCGGGCACTGTAACGGTATCAGATGCGGTGCCGCAGGGGTTAACGCTGAAGTCTTTGGTCGGTACCGGTTGGACATGTTCGGTGACGGGTTCGCAATGTACCCGTTCGGATGCTCTGGGAGCTGGTGCTAGCTATCCGGACATTACGGTGACCGTAGACGTAGCGGATAGCGCTCCAGCAAGCTTGACGAATACCGCCACGCTTTCAGGCGGCGGGGATCAGAATACAACGAACAACTCGGCAAGCGATCTCACAACGGTAATCGCAAAGCCGACGGTTACCACGGAGAGTTTGCCGGAAGCAACAGTAAATAAATCGTACCAGTCGGCACCGCTAGAGGTTTCCGGAGGACAATCGCCTTATAGTTGGGCTATGGCAGGAGGGGACCTGCCTATAGGATTAACCCTCAGTGCGTCCGGCGTAGTAAGCGGTACCCCGACAGTGGCAAATACATTTACTTTCACCGTAGAGGTAACGGATGCGAATGGCGTTAAAGCGACGAAAGGTCTGACGATCAAGGTCAATCCAGAGCTTACAGTAAGTACTGTATCGCTGCCGGATGGAGCGGTGAATGTAGACTATGTCGATAAGCCTTATAGTGCTAGCGGAGGTAACGGAACTTATACTTGGTCTATCATTAGTGGATTGCCTGCTGGACTTACGTTCGATACAGTAGTTCAGAAGATCACTGGAAGACCATCTGCTGAAGGCAACAGCACAGTTCAATTAAGGGTTACCGACGGTAACGGCGTGGCGACAACAGAGAATGTAACGCTGAAGGTAAATCCAGAGCTAGTGATAGGAACGAATGCTTTGCCAGACGGAACGGTGTCAACAAATTATCCGGCACAAACGTACATGGCTACCGGGGGAAGTGGATCCACTTATACTTGGGTCATAACCGGCTTGCCTTCTGGTTTAACTTTTGATGCTGCATCGCAACAGATTAAAGGTAAACCGGCAACGGAAGGGTCCAGCCTTGTCTCAGTGCAAGTTACTGATAGTGCAGGGATTTTCGTTAAGAAAGACTTCACTCTAAAGATCAATCCGCAGCTGATCATAACGGCATCTGCGTTCCCGCAAGGAACGGTAGGGATCTCGTATCCTGATAAAACCTTCACAGCGGCTGGAGGTAACGGGTTGTACACATGGGCTTTCTCAGGTGATTTGCCTGCCGGGCTAACATTTGACATCGTTCAGAGGAAAATTAGCGGGACACCAACAGAAGCGGGAGCATTTGATTTTACTGTAACAGTAACCGACGGTAACGGCGTTTGGGTTACACAATTTATAGAACTGCAGGTTAACGCTGCTCTGGAGATTAAGACAACCACGCTGAAGGATGCAACCGTTGGCATGTCGTACAGTGAAACATTGGTGGCATCAGGCGGCGACGGCAACTACTCATGGACCAAGGTCAGCGACGATCTGCCGGATGGCTTAGTCTTAGCCACAGTATCGAACAATGTATACGCGATTGCAGGTATACCTACCACAAAAGATGCAAAAACCTTTACGGTTCGAGTAACGGATGGCAATGGAGTTACGAAGGATCAGCAGCTGACGCTGCAAGTCAACTTGCCGGTACTGACATCCATTCAATTCAAGCAGTCGTCCTATAACGTTCAAGCTGGGCAGCAGCAGCCTACTGTGCTGACGGGGAACTACTCCGACAACAGCACAAGCGACATCACGAGCGGTGTGACGTATCAGATAGATGGTGCTATCGCAAGTGTCGACAGTAGTACAGGAACCGTTACAGGCATCAAGCAAGGAACGACCGTGTTGAAGGCAACTTATGGCAGTCAAACTGCGCTTACGACGATTATCGTAGATACCCAGCTGTCCAAGCTTACATTGGATGCACCGTCGTATCAGATCGAACTGGGCCAATCGAAGACAGCGAAAGTGACGGCCGTGTATACTGATGGGGCTCATCAGGATGTTACAGCCAATGCGATCTATGCCATCGACAATCCGGCTATCGCTGAAATCGACTCTCATGGAGTTATCAGAGCGTTGCGTCCAGGAGTGGCTGAACTATCGGCAAGCTATGGCGGCCAAACCGCGACAGCCACTATCATTGTAAATCCTGCGCCGCAAGGTCCGATGACCATGTCGTTCGGCAAAGCAACTTACGATGTCTCGGTAGGCCAATCGCAAGCTACTGTAGTATCGGTTACGTATGATGGACGCACGTATCCGTTAACGAGCGGCGTAGTGTACCATATCGGAGACAGCTCGATAGCGACTGTTGACGCTAACGGTACGGTCTACGGCAAGCAGTCCGGCCAGACGGTACTGACCGCAACTTACGGCAGCGTGCAGGGCACTCTGCTGGCACATACAGTGGTTCTGGTAGGCAGCGATATTAAGGAAATCCGGTTTAGCCAAGAGCAGTATTCCTCCAGAATCGGTGAACGGACTCAAGCGGTTGTCACTGCGAAGCTGTCGGACAATAGCGCGGTCGATGTAACCGGATTGACAGCATACACAGTGCAGAATCCTTCGATAGCTACTATCGGCAAGGATGGAGTTATAACCGCTATACAATCAGGGGACACAGTAATTACGGCAACGTACGAGGGCTACTCCACAACAACCAGAGTAGTCGTTTATGGCAGAGGCGGAGGTGGAGGCGGCTCAGGCTCGTCTTCCGGAGGAAGCACACCGACTCCTGATAACGGAGTGTCCGTGCCTATTATCATCGGGGATGGAAAGACCGAGACCGAACGCATATCGGTTGAAGATATTCAAAAAGGCGTCGTCGTCCTGAACACGGCATCCGTTTCAGGAACCGCCGAGCTGTCGGCGGCAACGATTAGCAGCCTGCTTTCGTTGAATCCGGAGCTGCTGGTTGCGTTCCAAACGGCAGCGGGAACGATTGAGGTTCCTCTTGCCACCATGGATCCGCAGATTCTAGCGAAACTCCTCGGTATCCCCGCTGAGGGCTTGAAGGTACAAATCGGCATCCGGGAACCAAACGAAAATGAGCAGCAGCAATTTGCTGCGGCGATGAAAGAAATGGGAAGCACGCAGCTGGCCAAACCGCTTGATTTTTTCATTAATATAGTGGATGGTCAAGGGAAATTGGTCAATACAGACGGCTTTAAAAACTATATCGTAAGAGTACTGCCTCTTACGGCGGCTGCGGATCCGAATACGGCTACGGGAGTATGGTGGGATCCTGCGTCTCAACAATTCCGCTTTGTTCCGACTGTGTTCGAGATGCGCGACGGCCAACCGGTTGCGAAGCTGAAACGTCAAGGCTTAAGCTTCTACACCGTCTTGAGCAGCCATATTGCATTCGGCGACATGGCGAGTCATTGGGCCAAGCCAACGGTCGAAACGCTCGCTTCGAAGCTGATTATCCAAGGGCGCTCGAAGGACAGCTTCGAGCCGAACGGCAGCATTACCCGAGCTGAGTGGGCGGCATTGCTGGTCAGAGCGCTGGGGTTGAGCGACGCCAAAGACAAAGCGCCGTTCAGCGACGTGAACGGGCAGTGGTTCGCCGCGGCGGTGAACACAGCCTATAAGGCGAAGCTGATCGAAGGCTACGATGACGGGACATTCCGTCCGAATCAGACCGTGACCCGAGAGGAGCTCGCCGCGATGGTAATGCGAGCCGTATCGTATGTGGGAGCCAAGCCGAACGACAAGCAAGGGCAAGGCGTATCCTTCACAGACGGAGCCGACATTTCCACTTGGGCAACGGAAGCGGTGAAGCAAGCCGTTCAAGCGGGTATTATTGAAGGAGACAGCCAGGGCCAATTCCGCCCGGCCCAATCCGCATCCCGCGCTGAAGCGGCAACGATGCTGTATCGCTTACTAAAAGCTGTACAATTCATGTAATCTCACGAAGATGGGGCTAGCTCATCGGGACCGAATCCCGAGGCTGGCTCCATTTTTTATTTCAAGGACCTTTGAAGGAATCGAATGGAGCGGGAGGAGGTAAAATATAGTAGAGATCAGCTCCAAGTTAGCATAAACAGTAACCGTTTTACCGAGGGGGAGAAAAAAGAGCTCAGCTTGTGAATAAATGTAAAAATTTGTCGTTGAAATCTGTGTTCAACAGCCTTATGCTAGATGCTGTGTGTCTCGGTGTGCTGGTTGCAAAGCTCATATAAACTATAAGGTGAACCGCATGGCTTGCATGGCTTCCTATGGGGGCCGAGCAGGCTCGCTTTGTTTCCATAAAGTGCCGCCGGTACGCGGTTTGATGATTATAAAGGAGTGTTCTTTTTGGAGCAAGGACAATTAAAAAGAGGCTTAAAAGCCCGCCATATGGCGATGATCGCCCTCGGAGGATCGATCGGAACGGGCTTGTTTCTTGCCAGCGGAGGAGCCATTCATACCGCCGGACCGGGCGGAGCTCTGTTCGCTTATTTGACCATTGGTATAATGGTCTACTTTCTTGTAACGAGCTTGGGCGAGATGGCGACCTACATGCCGCTTTCCGGCACATTCAGCACTTATGCTACGAAGTTTGTAGATCCTGCCCTAGGATTCGCCCTCGGCTGGAACTACTGGTATAACTGGGCGATTACGATCGCCGCTGAGCTGTCTGCCGCAACGTTAATTATGAAGTTCTGGTTTCCGGACAGCTCGTCCTTCCTGTGGAGCGCGCTGTTCCTCGCGTTAATGACGGCCTTGAACCTGCTGTCGGTCAAAGGCTACGGGGAGACGGAGTTTTGGTTCGCGCTCATCAAAGTCATCACCGTCATCGTGTTCATCATCATTGGTCTGCTGATGATTGTCGGCATTTGGTCCAGCGATCAGCGGCCTATGGGCTTTAGTAACTGGACCCTTGGCGACGCTCCTTTCCATGGTGGCTTTTTGGCGGCTTTGAGCGTGTTCATGGCGGCGGGCTTCTCCTTCCAGGGAACCGAGCTGGTCGGAGTGGCTGCAGGGGAAAGCGAAAACCCGCGGGAAAACGTTCCGCGCGCCATCCGGACTGTATTTTGGCGCATTTTGCTGTTTTATTTGCTTGCCATCCTGATAATCGGCTTGATTATTCCTTACACGACGGAAAGCTTGTCTAGTGACGAAATCATGATGAGCCCCTTTACGACCGTATTTGAAAAAGCGGGCTTGAGCATGGCCGCGTCGATTATGAACGCTGTAATTTTGACCTCGGTGCTCTCCGCAGGCAACTCGGGGATGTATGCCTCGACGCGGATGCTGTGGGTGCTGGCGCAAGAAGGGAAAGCGCCGCGCTTCTTGTCCAAGCTGAGCAGCTGGGGCGTGCCGGTGTACGCTTTGATCGCAACCGCCGTTTTGGGAATGTTCGCCTTCCTGTCGTCTTTTTACGGCGATGGGGTAGTGTATACTTGGCTTTTGAACGCCTCGGGGATGTCGGGCTTTATTGCCTGGGTCGGCATTGCCATTAGCCATTACCGCTTCCGCAAAGCTTACATCGCTCAAGGGAAGTCTCTGCAGGATCTGCCTTACCGTGCCAAATGGTTCCCGTTCGGACCGATTTTGGCCGGAATTCTCTGCCTTGTTGTTATTGTCGGTCAATGTATGGGCGCTTTTAAGGACGGAACGATCGATTGGCCGTATTTGTTCGCGTCGTACGTCGGGATTCCGTTATTTTTGGCTCTTTGGCTCGGTTATAAGTGGAAACATAAAACGAAGGTGCTCCGTCTGGAGGAGTGCGATTTTGATATGAAGTAGCGAAAAGCTGCTGGAAAGACCGTCAGGGGAAACCTTGGCGGTCTTTTTTTGCCTATATAGAATTTAGAATCGGGGCTCCACGCAAAGTAACTGACTGACTTCGATGCCAAAGCTCCACGTTGTGGGGTTGTTATTCCGAGCAAACCCGTTTCTATCGGTGGCCGTGCGTTGCCAAATTGGTGAGAGGTCACAATTATGTTATATAAAATTACATAAAAGTAGTATCCCACCTCGTTATTTATTATTTTTTACAAAAACTCAGCGATTGTTTGTAAATGAAAACAAAAACTAGCTGTTTTAATGGTAACTATATTTACATAAAAGGTAATTGATAATACCATGGTGTTACACTAATCAATCTCAAAGATTGGAGAAGCGCCCATGCTACAGGCAAGTGAGGCCGACATTTACAGGGCCGTCAAAGACGCCATCATCGAACAAAAGCTTCGTCCTAATATGCAGCTTGTGGAAGATGTGCTAGCGGAATCGTTCGGCGTCAGCCGGACCCCGGTGCGCAATGTGCTGAGGCGGCTTGCAGGCGAAAAGCTGGTGACGGTCATCCCGTATAAAGGGACGTTCGTCTCGTGTCCGACAATCCATGAGGCAAGGGAAGTATTCGAAATGCGAAGGGTGCTGGAAGCCGCCGCGATCAAGAAGGTGTGCGGGACCTTGTCGGAAGCGCAGTTTCAACAGCTCCGTTCCATGCTGGAGGAAGAGCATGAAGCCCATAGACAGGGCGACCCCCTCGGCGCGCTCAGGATTACGGGCGACTTTCATTTGCGGATCGGCGAGCTGGCCGGCAATTATTATTACTACAGGTATTTGGAGGAGCTCATCTCGCTCACCTATGTCATCATAGCGTTTTATGGCTTGAGGAAGCAGGTGTACTGCCACGATCACGGGCAAATATTAGCTGTCATGAAGCAGGGCGATGCATTGGCCGCGGAACGGCTGATGGTCGATCATTTGAAGGAAATCGAGGCGTCGCTGGAATTTGAACAAACGGAGGGATCGGCGAATTCGCTTGCGGATATTTTCAGGTCCTTCGGGTATGCGGGAGCGAGGAAATAAGCCAATAAATAGCTTGGAAACAACGATGGTTGTACCTGCGTGAATCAAGCAAGGTTGTCATGCCGTGGATTGTATACAATCTCGTATCGGATGTGCGGCGGCTCTTGCATACAACGTTAGCGACAATGAGAAACAGAGGAGTGAAGGGGACATGAAGCTGACGGTTCAAAAGGCTGGAAAAAGCTTCGGAGACCGCGCCATATTGAAGCAGATCGATTTGACCGTGTATTCCCGGGAATTTATTTGCATTTTGGGACACAGCGGCTGCGGTAAATCTACGCTGCTCAATATGGTGGCGGGTTATCTGCTTCCGGATGAAGGGGAAATTACGGTGGACGGGGAGCGGATTCAAGGTCCTTCCAAATCGAGGGGCATGGTGTTTCAGGATCATGCGCTGTTTCCTTGGTACACGGTTCTGGAGAACATTTCGTTCGGACCTGAGGTGCAGGGCGTGCCCAAAGCGAAGGCCCGCGAGACAGGGCAGGAATTTCTGAGCCTTGTCGGCTTGGACGCTTATGCGCATCATTATCCGGCAGAGCTGTCGGGAGGGATGAAGCAGCGGGTCGGCATCGCGCGGGCGCTCGCCAGCAACCCGGAAATACTGCTTATGGATGAGCCGTTCGGCGCGCTCGATATTTTGACCCGCGATATGATGAGGCGGGAGCTGAGGCGCATTTGCGACAAGCTGAAGCCGACGATTTTGTTCGTGACGCACAGCATCAGCGAAGCGGTATATTTGGCCGATCGCGTCGTCGTCATGAAAGACGGGGAAATAGCGGATATGTTCACGATCGGGATCGAGCATCCGCGGACGTTCGATTCGCCTGGATTCGGTGAAGCGATGCGCAGGATCGAACGAATTTTAATGAAGGACGAAGAGGGGGCGGGTTTCGATGAATGAGGCACCAGTGACGGCCGCTGCCGACAACAAATTGATCGAGGCGAAGGCTTCAGGCCCGCAAACGGCAGTGCCCGGAAAACGCAAAGGACCCGGCATCCGGGATCAATGGAATGTGCTTCCGTTCCTGGTTTTCTTCATAGGGTGGGAGCTGTTCGCCCGGCTTAACGAAACGATG
Organism: Paenibacillus sp. NPDC056579; assembly: GCF_042793215.1. Classification (NCBI taxonomy): domain Bacteria; kingdom Bacillati; phylum Bacillota; class Bacilli; order Caryophanales; family Paenibacillaceae; genus Paenibacillus; species Paenibacillus sp. NPDC056579. The sequence goes on along the minus strand of NZ_JBHTVD010000009.1, from coordinate 178,401 downwards.
GCTTGGTTCAATCCGTTGTTTCTGCCCCCGCCGACGCTGGTGCTGGAGGATGCTTGGCTGTTAACGAAGTCGGGACTTGTTACGGAGAGCATCCTCTCGAGCACGATCCGAATAGCGGCCGGCTTCGTCATCGGTTGTCTGTTCGCGGTTATTGCAGGTGTGCTTATGAGCAAATTCCGCGGGGTGGAGCGGTGGATGTCGCCGATTTTGAACCTCGTCAGCCCCATCCCGGCCTTGGCTCTGCTCCCGCTTTTCATTATTTGGTTCGGTATCGGCGAGTTTCCGAAAATATTGCTTATCGCTTGGACGACATTCGTCCCCGTCCTTGTCTATACGGTAGACGGATTCAAATCCGTCCCCTCTACGCTGATTCGTTCGGCCCTTAGCCTGGGAGCATCGCAAAGACAAGTGTTTACCAGAGTGATGATCCCTTCGGCCATTCCGAATTTTATCGTGGGAGCGCGTGTCAGCCTAGGCTTATCCTTCTCGGCACTGATCGTCTCCGAAATGATGGGGGCCAAATCGGGGCTCGGTTATATCATCGTCGATGCAAGGAACTATTTCAAAATTTCCAATATGTTCGTAGCCATTATTTTGATTGGCTTGGAATACAGCTTGTTCTCTTACCTGGTGAAGCTGATGGAGAGGAGGGTGTTGTCCTGGCGTAAGGGAGGCATGCGGGAAGCGGTTGAGAAGTAGAAGCGAGAGGCCTTGCACTAGAAAAAAGCCATATGCGGAGGGGAACCCAATGATTATTAAAGGAAAAATGATTCGTACGTTAGCTTTTATCGTGACCGTATCCATGATGCTTGCAGCATGTGGCTCCAAGGAAACGGCATCGGGCACCAATTCCCCGGCCGCAACGCCGGCAGCAGCGGCTCCCGGGACGGCTCCGGCCTCGACTACACCGGAGACGAAGGATGTGACGCTGGTCGGGGTGCGCGATGCGCAAATTTCTTCCCAGCAAATTATCGCCGATAAGCTGGGCTACTTCAAGGAAGCCGGCTTGAACGTGACGAGCCAGCTGATCGAAAGCGGTCCGGATATCGGACCGATGGTGGCGGGAGGCAGTGCGCCGGTATCCATTCAGACGAACTTTATGGATATTATTTTGAAATCGTCCAACGTTCCCGTCAAAATTGTCGCTCCTTTGGCGCAAATCGCCGGTACTCAGGCGGTCGTCGGCTCGAAAAAGCTGGAGCTCAAAAGCGCGAAGGACCTGGAAGGCAAGACGATCGGCATTCCGAATGGAGCCGATGTGAAGATTGCGATCGATAACATGGGGAAAGAGCTTGGCGTCGATGTAAGCAAGATCAAATACGTCAATCTGGCGCCAAGCGACGCGGTAGTAGCACTGCAAAAAGGCGACATCGACGCGATGGCGGCCTGGGAGCCGTTCATTACGAAGGCGATTCAAGGCGGCGGCAAGTTCCTGTTCAGCGGAACGAAGAGTGAGCTTCCGGATAAAAAAGGCAGCGTCAAATGGATGAGCGTCCATACGACGATGCAGGTGTCCGACGACTATATCAAGAAAAATCCGAACACGATCAAAGCCATTCTCGCTGCACTGAAAAAAGCGACCGATTATATTAATTCGAACCGTGCGGAAGCGATCAAAATTTTGGCTCCGGAGCTGCATTTAAGTGTGGAAGAGCTGACGCAAATTATGGACCGCAATGTATATTCCATGGTTGTGGACGATACGTATGTTAATGGGAGCAACGGTCCGGCCGTCGGCGAATATTTGAAGAGCGTCGGCAATATCAAGACGGTTCCAAAGGCGGATTCTTACCATGATTTGAGCTTGTTAAAAGCAGTGGACGCAGGCTTGATCAAAGTCGATGTGAAGTAACGGTAGGCAACCGTGTGCAGGGCCGATGCAGCTTTGGCTTCGGCTCTGTTTTTTTGTCCAATCGGGGTGGAAAGCGAGGGTACGTCAATGAGGGAAAGAATGGATTGGATAATTCGAGGCGGCTCCGTAGTGCTGCAGGATGAGGTTCGTTTGATGGATATCGGCATCAAGAGCGGGGTGATTGCTCAGCTCGGGGAGAACCTGAACTGCGAAGCGGAGAGCGAGATCGATGCGGCCGGCAGCGTGGTGATGCCCGGTATGGTCGATGTTCACGTACATCTGAATGAACCGGGCTTAAGCGACTGGGAGGGCTTCGCTACCGGCTCCGCGGCTCTGGCTGCCGGAGGCTGCACGACCTATATCGATATGCCGCTGAACGGAATCCCCCCAACCGTGACCGTTGCGGCGATGAAGCAGAAGCTGGAGGCGGCCAAGGGCCGGTCGTATGTCGATTATGCGCTGTGGGGCGGGCTCGTGCCCGGCCATCTGGACGATTTGGAGCGGCTGAACGACGCTGGGGTTATTGGCTTCAAGGCGTTCATGTCCTCTCCGGGGGATCCGGGCGAGGAAGCATTCCGCGAGGTGGACGACCTGACGCTGTGGGAGGGCATGAAGCGCATCGCAAGCATGAAGCGCGTGCTGGCGCTGCACGCCGAAAGCGAGCCGCTTGTAGGCCGTCTAAGCCAGGCTAAGCAGGCGGCGGGCGCCTTATCGGCGAAGGATTATTCGGCCTCGCGGCCGATAATGGCAGAGCTGGAGGCTGTGGCGAGGGCGCTTTTTTATGCGGAGCAGACGGGGTGTCCGCTGCATTTTGTCCACATCAGCAGCGCCGAAGCCGTCCGCTTGATAGCTCAAGCGAAGCGGCGCGGCGTCGATGTGACGCTGGAGACGTGCCCGCATTATGTCGCGCTGACGGAGGACGATCTCGAGCGGCTCGGCCCTGTCGCCAAATGCGCTCCTCCGCTGCGCAGCGGGGAGGAGCAGGAGCGGTTATGGCAAGCTCTGCGCGACGGCCATATCGATATGATATCGTCCGATCACTCGCCATGTCCCGGGGAGCTGAAGCGGTCGGGCAATTTCTTCGAAGCTTGGGGCGGCATCTCCGGCGCTCAAAGCTCGCTGGAGCTTATGATCGGCGAAGGCCACCTGAAGCGGGGCATTCCGCTGCCGGACCTTGCCCGCATGCTGTCGTACGCGCCGGCCCGAAGGTTCGGGCTGCATCCGTACAAAGGCGAGATCCGAATCGGCGCCGACGCCGATCTCGCCATGGTCGGGCTTCGCAGCTCTTATGAGCTGCAGGCGGACCAGTTGCATTACCGGCACAAGCACAGCCCGTATGTCGGGAGGACCTTCGCTTGCAAAGTGCTGGCTACATGGTGCCGGGGGCATCTGGTGTACGAAGAAGCGAGCGGGCTGAGCTCTGTGATGCCGGGCGTGTGGCTGAGCGGCAGCGTGACATGAGGCGGTCTTCGGCGGGTGTAGCGGAGAGCACAGGGGACGCAGCCTGTTCGGTATGTTTTGCGTGGTTAACCATTAATCAGGTAAGTGAATAAGAAGGCTGGGCGGGATTCTCCTGCCCGGCTTTTTATTGTAAGTGTCCGCAGATCGTCGTCGAGTACCGACTACATAGACGGGTACACACCAAATTTCCTCATCAGCCTGCCGGCAAGAGGTCACAGATCGCTCGACCTAATCGTCTTAGGGGTAAGCAACCCAATAACCGATGCAAAGGCGGGATATCTATGGCAGGTCAACAGCAAATGAATCGAGAAAGAGCAATCTGGGACGTAGTCATTATCGGCGGAGGCTTGGCCGGCTTAACGGCCTCGGTCTTTTTGGCGAGAGGCGGCAAGTCGGTTCTGGTGCTGGAAAAATCACCGGCAGCCGGAGGGCGGGCCATGTCTACGCGCAAAGAAGGGGGCATCTTCAATCTCGGCCCCCACGCGTTGTACAAAAACGGCGCAGGCGCGGCAGTGTGGGATGAGCTCGGCATCCAACCGCACGGGGAGAAGCCGAAAGCGCAAGGTCCGTTAGTATTCGGTAAGGAGCAGGGGAGCGAGAAGGCGGTGCCGATGCTTCAGCTGTTTCTTGGCTCCGCGTTGAGCTGGCCGGAAAAGATGGAGCTATTGCGCTTTTACAGGGGATTGCGCAAAATCGACACGAAGGAGGACGCGCTTCAGCGGACCAGCTTGCAGAGCTACTTGGAAAGCCATATTAAGAGCCCGGTCATTCGGAGTGCGATCGGGGCGCTCGTGCGGGTTTCTTCGTATAGCAATGCGCCGGAGCGGGTTAGCGCCGGAGCGGTGCTCGGGCAGCTGCAGATGGGGCAAGTGCTATATTTGCACGGGGGCTGGCAAAAGCTCGTAGACGAAGTGCAGCAAAAAGCGGAGGAGGCCGGCGTCTCCTTCAGCTGCGGCGCATCGGTACACAAAATCGAAGGGCGCTCCCCCGAGATGTCGGTAACGCTTAAGGATGGGACGGTCTTTGCCGCGCGGACGGTGCTGTCGACGGCAGGTCCTAAAGAAACCGCGGCGATGCTCGGAGGCGGCGTCCTTCCAGAGGAAATCCGCCGATGGGATGATCTGATTCCGGTTCACGCCGCTTGTCTCGACTTGCACTTGTCCGCTATGCCGAATCCGAAGCTGACATTTTCTCTCGGCGTAGACCAGCCTTGGTATTTCTCGAATCATTCGTACGCCGCATCGCTGACGGACGATCCCGGGCATTCGGTAGTACATGTCATGAAATATTTACCCCCTGAATCAATGCAGGATGCTGCCATGGTTAAGCACGAGCTCGAGAGGTTCGTGGATATGATACAGCCGGGCTGGCGCGAGCATGTCGTCAACAGCCGCTTCATGCCGCATCTGACGGTGACCCACGCGCTTGTAACCGCCTCGATGGGCGGGATAAAAGGACGTCCGGCACCTGAGGTCGCTTCATGGCCGGGCCTCTATGTGGCAGGCGATTGGGTCGGGGCGGAAGGAATGCTGCTGGATGCGTCTCTGGCAAGCGCAAGGCAGGCGGCGGCGTGTATAATGGGAAAGAAGCTTCAGCTTGTTAAGGCCGGTATTTTTTAATTTATCCAAAAAGGCAGGGATCAGCTATGGAGCTTGAGCAAGCATACCGCGATTACAAGCCGCTGCTTTTTTCCATTGCGTATAAAATGCTGGGCTCGGTTTCCGACGCCGAAGATATCGTGCAGGATTGCTTTGTCACAGCACGACAAGTGCAATGGGATCATGTCGGCAATGAGAAGTCGTACCTGTGCAAAACGGTGACGAACCGCTGTCTCGACCATCTCAAATCGGCGCGAAAGAAGCGTGAGCTCTATATTGGGCCGTGGCTGCCGGAGCCGCTGGTTCAGGATGCATCCGAGGACCCTCAGGAGCATTTGATCCTCGAGGATACGATCACCTACGCTTTTCTCATCATGCTGGAGACGCTTACCCCGCTGGAGCGGGCGGTCTTTGTTTTGCGGGAGTCGTTCGGCTACGAATATGAGGAAATTGCCGCGATGGTGGGCCGAACGGAAGTCGCCTGCCGCAAAACATTCAGCCGCGTGAAGCGAAAGGTGCAGCAGGCACAGCCTCCTTCCTCGCTGCCGAGTCTGGAAGAGACGGAGCATATCGTCAAACGGTTCATCCACGCTGCGTCAACGGGAAATATGGAGGAGCTGATCGCCATGATGACGGAGGACATCATCCTCGTATCCGACGGGGGAGGTAAAGTGCACGCCGCCGTTCGTCCGATCGTGAGCAGAGCTCATGTCATCGCTTTCCTCAAGGGCGTTGTCTCCAAGCTGTCGCCGGAATCCGTCATTCATACGGCTGTGATCAACGGGCAAGCAGGAATCGTGCTGAGCGGCGGAGAGTACCAGAATACGGTATTGAGCTACGAGCTGGATGAGAGCCGGAAGCTCAAGCGCATCTTTGTGGTGTCGAACCCCGACAAGCTCGAGCATGTGGCTCAAGGGCTCCAATAGGTGCTGCCAAGCACAAAATGTGCATGGACAAATAGAAGCTCGAAGTTTAGTATTAAACTCGGGCTTGTATAATTCATCCAAAAGGCAGGGGAAGAGCCATGACGCAAAGCTGTATTTATTGTGCTCAAGACGAAAGACTGGATAATATTATGATCGAAATCGGCAAGCTTCGCGTGTCGACGCTATACCTGTTCAAGGAGCAAACGTACCGCGGTCGCTGCATCGTAGCTTTGAACGAGCATGAGACGGAGTTTTTCCATTTATCCCAAGAGAAGCAGGATGCCTATATGCGTGATGTCGCTCAAGTGGCGCGTGCGATCGAGCAAGCTTTTTCACCGAATAAAATCAACTACGGCGCCTTCGGGGATACGATGCCGCACGTTCATTTTCACATCGTGCCGAAATACGAGAACGAGTACACCTGGGGCAAAATGTTCGAGATGAACCCTGCGCCTAACAAGCAGCTGTCCGCTTCGGAATATGAAGAGATTATCGGACTTATCAAGCAAAACTTATAAGAAGTAGAAAGGGCACCTGTAGCAGGTGTCTTTTTTTGTGAATGCCAGGTAAAGAGGGACTCATGTGGATCCGGATTCTCATATTCTATGTATAAAAGAACAAAAGGGCGCCCATTCTCGGGAGCCCTTTTGCATGTGTTGAAAGAAAGTCATGTACATCGGCATTAGAAACTGACACGGCCTGCTGTCACTCGGTTCGATCAGACGGATTCTGAGTTTTGAATGGCATGCTCCCAGCTCGGGAAGTAGTAAAGCGCATTTTGCAGCAGATCCGGATGCGACTGCTTGATTTTTTTCTTGCTCATCGTTTCTCCGCTTTGTTTAAGCTGTTGGATTTGCGACACGACGTCAACTACACTCATATTGGCTTCCATGACATGCACCCCTTCAATCAAGTTGCTCTAAATTCTGCCCTACTATTTACGATATATACCAATGAGAGACGAAAAAAGAATGACATCATCTGTCACTCCCAAGTTACATTTGCGTAGATTGCACCTCCATGAGCATTTTTGGCTACCCATTCGCAGCAACATATGCTATTATCTTAATGAAATTGATTCTCATTATCGAAAGCTGAGGAAATTGCTACATAAAGGATGGTTTGGACTAGATGATACTTTCAGAATCGGTCAACCCTACTGAAGAAAAAGCGGCTGTTCCTTTTCGTACCCGGCCTTTTGCCGCGTCACTTGTTTTGATCGGCGGGCTAATCGCTTTGCTGGCAGGGCTCGGCCTATCCATATCGCTGGGTGCCGCGGATATTCGCTTGATTACAGTCTGGCAGGCGATTTTCAGCTTTCAGCCGGATGTAACGCAGCATCAAATCATACAAGAGCTTCGGCTGCCGAGAGCGATCGCCGGGGCTATGGTCGGGGCTTGTTTTGCCGTAGCGGGAGCCATCATGCAGGGGATCACCCGAAACCCGCTGGCGGATTCGGGGCTGCTCGGCGTCAATGCCGGAGCCGGTTTTGCGCTGGCGCTCTGCTTTGCGTTCTTTCCAGGAATGCCTTTCATGTACCTCATTATGTACTCGTTCGTTGGAGCTGCGTTGGGAGCCGGAATGGTATACGGTATAGGCTCGATAGCCAAAAACGGACTCACTCCGTTCCGGCTCGCGATGTCAGGCGCGGCGGTCGGAGCGCTGCTGGTTGCCCTGAGCGAAGGACTCCAGCTCTACTTCCGTATCGGGCAGGATATGGCTTTCTGGTATGCCGGAGGGGTAGCTGGAACCAAATGGCTGCAGCTTAAAATCATGTTTCCATGGGTGGCGGCAGCTATGATCGGTACGATCTTGCTGTCTCGTTCGATTACGGTGCTGAGCCTCGGAGAGGAGCTGGCCGTAGGTCTCGGACAGCGGACGGGGCTCGTGAAGGTTATGGCTTTGATCATTGTGCTTGTGCTGGCTGGAGCGGCGGTGTCCGCCGTAGGCGCCATCGGGTTTATCGGCCTGGTCATTCCGCACGTCGTCCGGGCGCTGGTCGGGGTCGATTACCGCTGGATCATTCCGTGCTCCGCCGTATTGGGGAGCCTGCTTATGGTATTTGCCGATATCGCCGCAAGGATGATACATCCTCCTTATGAAACGCCGGTCGGTGCGCTGATCGCGTTAATAGGCGTGCCCTTCTTCCTGTATTTGGTGCGCAAGGAAAGGAGGGAGCTGTAATGCAAGCATTACGGTCTTCTGTCGGGGAACGCAGGCGAAGCGTGCGCGCGGTCACGGTGTTATCGATCTTTGGCATTTTGTTGTTTCTCATGCTTCTTATCAGCATGAATACGGGCTTTACCAGGCTTGCTCCGATTGATGTGATCAAGACTTTAGTCGGATCGGGTACAGCGAAGCAGGAGTTGATTTTGTTCGAGTTTCGGCTTCCGCGAATCGTCATATCGGTGCTGGTTGGAGCCGGTCTAGCCGTATCCGGTTGCATATTGCAGGGCATTTCACGTAATCCGCTGGCCGATCCGGGCATTTTGGGGATCAACGCGGGGGCGGGGCTCATGGTGGTGCTGTTCATTTCGTTTTATCCGACCAAGGCGGCGGCTCCGGTATTTTTGCTGCCATTTCTCGCTTTGGCCGGAGCGGGCTTGACCGCCGTGCTTATATACAGCTTGGCCTACCGCAGAAATGAAGGACTGTCGCCGACACGGATGGTGCTTACAGGCATTGCCGTAGCGGCAGGCATAAGCGCGGCTATGATTGTGTTGACGCTCCGTCTCGATCCCCAAAGCTATCAATTCGTGCAAGTATGGCTTGCGGGCAGCATCTGGGGCTCGAACTGGAAGTTCGTACTCGCCCTGCTGCCATGGATTATCATTCTGATCCCTTATGTGATGTATAAGGCACGGGTGCTGAATGTGCTCACTTTGGGGGATCAGACCGCCACAGGACTGGGGACGCCGCTTGAAAAAGAACGCCTCGGACTCATAGCGGCAGCTGTCGCTTTGGCCGGGTCGTGTGTTGCCGTCGGCGGCGGAATCGGCTTCGTCGGCTTGATCGGCCCGCATCTTGCTCGGGGGCTGGTGGGACCGAAGCATCAGTACTTGATCCCGGCATCCGCTTTGGCTGGCGGTCTTCTGCTGATCGTGGCCGACACGATCGGGCGTGTCTTGATTCAGCCGAGCGAAATTCCGGCCGGCATCGTTGTCGCCGTCATCGGCGCGCCGTACTTCCTGTATTTGCTGGCACGGGCAAAAGCGTAGCAAAGCAGGCGAGGCTCGCTGCTCAGCCTCAGCGTAATGCAGAGGCTGTCAGTCTCGAAAGTTGAATAAGGGAGAGAGCCGATCCCATATGAAAAGACGTTTCCAAAGCCGCGTAAGAAGCAGGGCTGGCTGGAAGCGTCTTTTTGCATGCACACGGATACCGAGGGCTTAGTACCTGCAGCATTCAGGTTATTTCAAAATCAATGTACCATCGAATCTCAAATAGTCTTGGAACACTTCTTCATGGTGCCGGGCAAACCGCTCGCTGGATGCTTGCGGCAGGGCATCGATCGGAAAAAAGCGCGCATCCGTGCTCTCATCGGTTTCGGTCTCCAGCCTTCCTGTCCACTCGTCGACCCGGAACAAATACTCCACCACCTGATGCTCATTGCCGAACCTGTCGGTGTAAGACTGCTTGACCGGTGAAGAGTAAATGGCGATCAGCGTTGCCCGCAATACATCCAGACCGGTTTCTTCCTTGACTTCCCGCATCATGCAGTCGTACACGGATTCATTCAGCTCCATTGCGCCGGCCGGCATTCCCCAATAGCCGTCGCCTCTGCGGCGGATGAACAACGCGCGGCCTTGCGCATCGAGCAGGATAGCCCGGACGGAATGAACAATGAGCTTCCTGGTGCCTACGACTTGACGAAGCTGTCCCAAGTAGGAATCGTGCCAGCTGTGGCTCATATCCCACACCTCTTCTATTTTTATGGATAAATATGGGTCAATTGTATGGGATGAGCAGCAGGAATACCATCATCGATTTGTGATGAAATCGTTCTCAGCTTGAGATGGGAAGAGAGGTGATAACGCCTTCAGTCGAGCCGATTCCCCGCTGTAGCGCGGAAAAAGCGGCTTACAGGCGAACGGAACGTGCCGCTGCTGAGCTGTAACGCGGATTTTCCGCGTTCCAGTAGCCTGTTGCGCCACTGGTTGAGCCGCCTCCCCGCTGTAGCGCGGAAAAAGCGGCTTACGGTGAACGGAACGCGCCGCTGCTGAGCTGTAACGCGGATTTTCCGCTTTCCAGCAACCTGAACCACCATCGACCGAGCCGCGCCCCGCGCGCCACGTTCCGGTCACGAGGACTTCCGGTATTCCGAGGGGGAAACGCCTTTGAGCTTCTTGAACATTTTGGAGAACAGAAGCTGGTCCTTGTACCCGACGGAGTAGGCGATTTCGCCGATCGACAGCGACGGGTTGTTCATCAGCTCGCACGCTTTGTTCAAGCGAAACTGAATTAAATAATCCTGCGGAGACAGCCCCGTAGCGGCTTTGAACAGCTTGGACAAATACTTGCGCTCCAAGCCGATCCAGTCGGCCATTTCAGCGATGGTTACCGTCTGCGAGTAGTTGATATGCACGAACTCGATCGCTTTTTTGATATACAGGTCCTGGGCGTTCTCGGCTTTGGGCGCACGAATGTCGGTGTGAGCCTCCTCGATGAGGATGGACAGAAGCCCGTACAAATGGCTGAGCAGCCGGGTGTCGCTGCTTCCGCTTCTTTGGCAGGCTTCGTAAATTTGACGGAAGCACTGTTCGAGCTCCTCCGGATCGCGGGGGCGAAAAATCGGCCGGTACGCCGACAGGCGGGCACGGGTCAAATACAGCTCCGCATTCAGTCCGTCAAACGCGACCCAAGAGTAAACCCACGGATCTTCGTCGTCCGCGCGGTAATAAGAGACAACATCCGGGCTTAGCAGGAAGCCGTCACCCGGGCCGAGACGGTACGTCTGCTCGCCGACGCGGTAAATGCCTTTGCCGCTGTGGATGTACAGAAATTTATAGTGGTCCTTCAATGCAGGACCCCAGGAATGTCCCGGAGCGCATTGCTCCGAGCCGCAGTAAAAAAGCTTTAATTCTATACAGGGTGTGGCAGGATCCGATGTGAAACGGTAGTCGAATTGAGACATGGCCAACCTCCATAGGTCATAGCTGGTTTATAAACGAGAGACATCATGACATATATATCATACATGCTGACATATGGTTTGGACAAGGAAAACGCTAGAATGAAACCATCGCTTGTATGTAAGAACAACAAAAAGAGATGCCCGAAAGGAGCTCGGCCTGTCACGGGAGTTCCTATGGGACCATTTGAGGAGGATATGAATGAGTTACATTCCAAGCAGTGAACGTTACGCTTCCATGGTGTACAACCGTTGCGGTAAAAGCGGATTAAAGCTTCCGGCGGTATCGCTGGGGCTTTGGCACAATTTCGGCGGCGAGGACGTATACGAGAACGGCCGGGCGATGGTGCGACGCGCGTTTGATCTGGGGATTACGCATTTTGACTTGGCGAACAACTACGGGCCGCCTCCAGGCAGCGCGGAGGAAAACTTCGGCAAAATTTTGAAAGCGGATTTCGCGGGCTACCGCGATGAAATGATCATTGCGACAAAAGCCGGCTTCTACATGTGGCCTGGCCCTTACGGCGACCGCGGCTCGCGTAAATATTTGATCTCCAGTCTGGATCAAAGCTTGAAGCGGATGAACCTGGACTATGTGGATATTTTTTACCACCACCGTCCGGACAACGATACGCCGCTGGAAGAAACAATGGCTGCTCTTGATCAAATCGTGCGTCAAGGCAAGGCGCTCTACGTCGGTATTTCCAACTACAGAGCGGACCGCGCCAAGGAAGCGCTGGCGATTTTGAAAAGCATGGGTACGCCGGTCGTTATCCATCAGCCAAGGTACTCGATGCTCGACCGTTGGGTAGAGGATGGCTTGCTTGATGTGCTGGACGAGGCGGGAGTGGGCAGTATTGCGTATTCTCCGCTGTACAAAGGGATTTTGACCGACCGTTACTTGAACGGCATTCCGGAAGATTCCCGCGCAGCCGGCAAGAGCGTGTTCCTGAAGCCGGAAGAGCTGACGGAAGAAGTGCTCGGCAAAGTGCGCAAGCTCAATGAAATTGCTCAGCAGCGCGGACAAAAGCTGTCCCAAATGGCTGTTGCGTGGGTGCTTCGCGGCGGCCGCGTAACGACGGCTCTGATCGGTGCAAGCAAAGTGAGCCAAATCGAGGATGCGGTAGCGGGACTGAGCAACCTGGAGTTCAGCGAAGAAGAGCTGACGGCAATCGAGAACATTCTCAGAGGCTAAGTCCAATTTGCCGACGAACGACTGGGTTTGCACAGGTTAAATTTAGGAGTGAAACGCACTGGCGTCTGTGATATAATAGCGCAAATGAATAGTGCGCGATGATGAAGAAGAGTAGGCGCTGCTAATGACGGCAGAGAGCGGATGGTTGGTGCGAATCCGTGTCGGCGCAGCGTTGAATGGGCTTCGGAGCTCCGATCTGAAGGCTACGGCCGGTAGGTGAAGCGGATGTCTTACCGTTACAAAAGACAGGGTATCGAGCAAGAGCGCCGTCTTCGGCAGCTGTATCTCTCCGTACCCGTAAAGCGAGTCTGCCGGCAGCGGCGGGCTAATCAAGGTGGTACCGCGAATTCAACTTCGTCCTTATACAGGACGGAGTTTTTTTATTTTTCCCGAAGCTCAGGGGCAGTAAGGCTCTTCTTCAGGTAGTGACAAGTGCTGCCGGCACAGCACAAAGCCCGATCAAGAGCTCATTGAAAGGAGGTGATGGCCATGGATGATGGTTGGTGGTGGCGAACGATCTGCAATTTCATAATCCATATCAGGAGGAATTACGATGACTATGACGATGAAAGAACGTGTACTGACTGGAGACCGCATTACCGGCAAGCTTCACCTTGGCCATTACGTCGGGAGCTTGAAAAATCGGGTGGAGCTGCAGCAGCAGTATGAGACCTTTATAATGCTTGCGGATGTGCAGGCGCTGACAACGCATTTTGACAATCCCCAGCTGATCCGGAATAACTTGCGCAAAGTCGCGCTCGATTATTTGTCCGTCGGCATCGACCCGGCGAAATCGACCCTGTTCGTGCAATCGATGATACCCGAAATTGCCGAGCTGACGGTGTATTTTTCGATGTTCGTTACCGTGAATGCTTTGCGGCACAACCCGACCATCAAGACGGAGGCCAAGGATCGGGGATATACCGATATGTATTACGGTTTTCTCGGTTATCCTGTAAGCCAATCGGCGGATATCGCCTTTTGCAAAGCGACGCTCATTCCGGTCGGGGAGGATCAAGTTCCCCATATCGAGCAGACGAGAAAAATCGTGCGCCGGTTCAATGATTTGTATGCCCCTGTGTTTCCGGAGCCGCAGGCTCTCGTCGGAGAGCGTCTGGAGGGACTCGACGGCAACAGCAAGATGAGCAAGAGCATGGGCAACGCCATTTATCTCGATTCGTCCAAGGAAGAAGTGGCGAACCAGATCAAAAAAGCGAAAACGGACCCGAGCCGTATTCATAAGCACGACCCGGGGCATCCGGAAATTTGCCCAATATACGGTTATCATGCCGCTTTTCTTCCGGAGGGAAGGCAGGAGATCGAGCAGAGCTGCCGCAGCGGTGCCATTGGATGCTCTGACTGCAAGAAGCGGGTAACGGATGCGATGAATACGGTGCTCGAGCCGATTCGGGAGCGCAGACGGCAGTATGAGCAGAAGCCGGCATTTATCGACGAGCTGCTCATGTCCGGTACGGATGCGGCACGCTCCATAGCCCAAGAGACGATGCTGGAAGTGCGGGAAGCTATGAGCATTGACTATTTCGGCAAAAGCGGCAGACGGGGTTAAGTATAAAAAAGAGCGCCGGACGGCGGGTACGATAAGTACCTCCGTTCCGGCGCATTTCATTAGGAAACGTGTATGATTTTATTTTTGTGCAGGCACGAGTTTTGCCGCTTCCACGGTTTGTAGATTGTGCAGTTGTACCGGTACCGCTGCAGCATCATCCAATTTGCCTTCTTTTATTTCCATTGGCTTCACCAAGATGACCTCGCCGTCCGCTTGTTCCAATTGCGCAGCCGCAGTCGATGTTGCCGGCAACGCTTTGATCCACATTTTGACCGCTTGTGTAGAAACAGAATCCCCGCCCGCTTCAGTCAATGGAATAAGCTGCATCGGTGCTGTTTGCGATGCATCCACTTGAATGGCTTGTGCGGAGGGTGTCAATGTTTTCAATTCCACTGGATGAGCTTGATCCGCTCCGGCTCCCGCCGATCCAATTCCTGTCAAAAGACTTCCTGCCAATACGGTTGCTGCGATAATATTCATGTTTCTCCATCTCCTTTTAGGTCGTTGTGTCTTACAAGATTTATTGTACAGGTCATCTCCGGCAAAACTTTGGACCAAATGTGGAAAAACGATGGGACGGGGTAGGGAGGCATAAAAAAACAACCTGCATGGATGCAGGCTGTCCATAATGTGCGCCCGGCAAGGGCGTTTAACTAGACTAATAGATTTGCGTAATAGTATAATCGGCAGCTTGCTTGATCATCGGAGTATCTTGTCCGTTTTGAACGCGAGCCGCGTCATAGGTTGTGTCGATGGTGATCCATTGATTGCTGTCTTTCAAGTACACTTGGTTCCACGCATGAAACGTAGCCGGAGCCGAAGCCTCGTAACCCATCGCGAGCCGGGTCGGAATGTTCAGACTGCGGGCCATTGCGGCAAATAGCGCAGCGTAATCGTAGCAAATCCCTTTGGAAGTATCGTAAACGGCATCCAGATCAGGGGTGTAGCCGGAATCGAGCGCTTGTGCCTTAGCGTAGTCATATTGAATGCTGCGAACGATATAGGAGTAAATGGCGGCCGTTTTTTCTCTATCCGACATCGCGTCACTCGTCAGCCGCTTAGCCTCTGCGACGGCTTTTGTATTGCTATTCCAATCGATCATCGGGATCGACTGTACGAATACGGCGTTCTCGTCGTCCATCTTCAGCTCGATGCTTTCTTGCGAGACGACTTTATATTTATTTTCACTTAGGAATTGGGCGATGGTGATGCTGTACGTTCCATTGCCTTGCTGCAATGGATATTGGGCCCCGTTCGTCAGATAATAATCGTATTTGTTATTGTCCTTCGATATGCGCACGATCGCTTTCGTATCGTTGAGGTCGGAACCGGCAACCGTGATGATGCCTTTATCCAAAGCGCTGCGGTCTACGGTGTAGGGTGCAGCCGCCTCTATACCTTTTGGCGATCCTATCAGAAGAGCGGCTAGCAAAGTCATCGTAAAGAGTTTTTTGAACATAAAAAAAGCTCTCCTTTCGGTAACTGGCTGCCATTTTAGTCCGTTCGGACTAAGGAAGGCCCTGTAGCTTTGCGTCCCCGGCTTTCGCAGGGTTTGCCTTTATCGGTTGAAAGCGCCGAATTTTTTTTATAGTTCTATCATACCATATGACTGTCGAACTTTGTACAGTTTCTTTCCAATTATTACTTTTCTACCAATCTCGCCTTAACGATGATACGATGGGTCCCGGTATCGATAGGATGGCACGTAATCAATGTAATGTCCCGATCCTTGCCGTTGCCCTTCAATACCCAGACATCCTCCGGAAGCACATACAGCTTCTCGTATACTTCATAACGGTACTGATGTTGTCCCGTGTCTACTTCGATAAAGTCACCTTGCTCTACTTCATCCAGCCTGTTGAAGTTCTTCCCGTAGGTCAAGCTTCTATGACCCGCAATGGCATAGTTTCCTACAGCGCCCGGTTGGCCTGTACCCGCAATGCTCGCAACGGAAAGCTTAAGATTGGCTGTGGTTGCATCGGTGATGATCGGCAGCTTCAGCTTAATCTTATCGATGCTCAGCACTCCCTCGAGCTTTTTATTGCGAAGAGGGTCGGGTGCCGACGTCGGCTCGGGCGTCAATGGCTGCTGTTGTTGTTCTTCCGGCGGAACTTCCGCTGAGGGAGGCGCAGTAATAGCCGATATCGGGACAGGGGTAACGGTTTGCCGGGTATCCGGCGACCCAGGCCCTTGATCGATACGCTTCATGGTTTCCGTCCATTGCCTCATAAGCTGTTCCTGCCGGTAGCTTTCATAGCGGTCATTGAGCGTTGGATAGAGAAAAATAAGCATCCCCAGCAAAATACAAAGCGACGGTAACATTCTTTTGATCATCAGAATGGCCTAACCTACGAGTTTTTCAGCCATTTGCGGCGCAGCATGAAGCCCAGAAGGATCAAGGCGATACCGGCAGCTTGTACATAAACAGGGCTGGACTGTCCCGTTTTGGGAAGCGTCGCTGCAGGTGCTCCAGTGTCCGGCTGCGGACTGCCAAGCGGCACTTCCTGAGGCTCAACATCCACGATGATCTCCGGATGGTTGGTCTCGGGCTGACCCGGCTGGGCCGTGTCTTGTCCGTTCTCCGGCTTCACGACAGGCGGAGGACCTAGCGGGACCTTGATGTCGCCGTCAATTATGGTTTCTTTCTCCGGCTGCTTCGGATCGGTTGGCGGAACGGCTCCAGGCGTTGGCACCGGTACCGGCGTTGACGGTGAATCCGGTGAATCGGATGATCCCGATGAATCGGTTGAACCCGGGTTGGAAGTGTCCGGGAGCTTCAAGTTGGTTACGGTCAGCTTGCTGCCGTTCGCTGTCTGAATGGTGACCGGATATTCTTTGGAATCGAGTACGTAGCCAGTTGGAGCCATCGTTTCCTTCACAACGTAGTCGCCTGCCGGCAGCTTGTCGAAGACAGCGGTTCCGGTGGCGTCCGTCGTTGCCGCGCCGATTCGATTCAATCCGGAATCCTGCTTCCGGAACAGCTCGAAGACAGCTCCGCTAAGTACCAGCTCGCTTTGGGCCGAATCGACTTTGCGGATCGTCAGGGAGCCTACCGTGACCGGCGGCTTAGGTGTGTCGGTTTTCGTATTGGCAACGGTTAGCTGAATGTTGCCCGTGCTCTGAATAGTGACCGGATACTCTTTGGAATCGAGCACGTAGCCGGCCGGAGCCGCCGTTTCCTTCACAACGTAATCGCCAACCGCCAGCTTGCTGAAGGTGGCGGTTCCGCCGGCGTCCGTCGTTGCCGTACCGATCCGATTCAATCCGGGATCCTGCTTCCGGAACAGCTCGAAGACAGCTCCGCTGAGCAGCAGCTCGCTTTGGGCCGAATCGATTTTGCGGATGGTCAGAGAGCCTTCAATGACCGGCGGCTTAGGGTTGGAAGACTTCGTGTTGGACACCGTTATCTGGAATCCGCTCGCGCTTTGAATCGGCACGGAGTATTCTTTGGAATCGAGAATATAGCCTTCAGGAGCGGCGACTTCTTTCACGACGTAATCTCCTGCAAGCAATTTCTTGAATTCGGCTGTACCGCTTGCATCGGTTGTCAAAGTGCTGATAAGCAGCTTCTCCGAGCCGGATTTCCGGTAAAGCTCGAAGGTTGCGCCGCCAAGCCGAACCGTATGGTCCGACCCGTCCACTTTGGTGACCGTGAGCGAGCCTCGGATCCCGCTGATCGTACCGGAGCCGCTGCTGACTCCTACTACGATCGTGTTGGTTGTATCTTTGGTTACCGTAATTTCATTATTGCCCGAGAACGCAATTTGGTTGGATACGGCATCTTTATCGTTGGCAACAATGAGAGACTGATATTCCAATATGGCCGACGTGGAAAGAACCTTCAGAAAGCTTAGCTCGAACGATTGCTTGCCGTCGCTATCCGTCCGAAAATCCAGGGAGTAATCCGTTCCCTTGATCAGCTCCGCACCCTTGGTCACCGTTCCTCCTGCATTAACTACGGTCGTGTAGAGCTTGAACGTATCGGGCAGCAGCAGCTGGTTATCGGAAGGTGTGTCGATCAGCTTGGCATCGGCTACCGTGGATTGTCCCCGGTTGATAGCGACGGTCCAGGCGATTTTATTGCCGGTTTGCTGGCCGCTCTTGTTCACGTATTCGCCGCCGTTGGGAATAGTGACGGAAGCCGTCAGCGGCTTCGAAACCGCCGTCGCTCCATCGAAGAAATCAGCGGTGTTGTTAACCTTATCGCCGATAAGCTTCCCATCAAGACTTGTTGCAAAAACAACGGTATAAGGAGCGGATATAGGCTTCAAAAAGGTTACAACCAGCTTATTATTCTCGTTGACGGCGTAGCTGTAATAGGTACTGTCGACTACAGACCCTAGTGCAGGGCTGCCATTGGCAGGGATGGTCATGTTGTACACGGCAAGCGAGTTGTCGACGAGCTTCTGACCCGACTCCAGCGTATCGTCAACGATCGCTTCGGCAAGCGGTTTGCCGTTATAATTCACGCCGATCGTCCATGTAATCTGCTTGGAGGAGGCGTTATAGACGCCGTTCTTGAAGCCGTTGTTCTTCACCTCGACTCTTGGATCGAACGCTGCGGAAACCGTCTTCGCCTGCGGCTTGGATGCACTGTCCGTCCAAGCGATGGAGGCATGGTTAGGGAAATTCGTCCCGCTTCCAACGAGCCAATCCAAATGGAATTCCGTTTGGAAGGTGATGGTTACCGAGCTGTTCAGCGCCTTGTTGAAGCTCACCTTGAAGCCTTGATCGGCCGGTATGGCAGGATCCACCGTGTAATCGGATGCCGGCATTGGGTTGCTGCCTTCCTTTACAACCAATGACCCCGGTACGAGACGAAGCCCTTTGTTAGGGAACGTATCGGCAACGACCACGTCACTCATCGGCTGGCTGTCGCGGTTAATGGCGATGGTCCAGTCTACCGTCTTGGCGGCGTAGTTTACCGCTCCAGCACTTTTGCCGATAACGACTTGAATCATGGGGCGCGTTGCCGTTTTGTTGTCCCCGCTGCCGGAAGTAACCTTGTTCGTCACCACAGAGTTGTCAAGCACGCGGTCGACGGCCTTAGTCTGATACTTGATCAGGTAAGCGGACGTGATGCTGGTGTGGAATTGCAGCTTAAATCCGGCGGTTCCCGTGCCTGTCGCCGGACTTACCGTATACTGGGATGCAGCCAGCTCGGCGCCGACGGTTTGGGATCCGTTCGAGCCGATCGTCACCGGATACACGTGGATGGAATGATCGACCAATTTTTGAGTATCGTTGAATAAGTCCGTCACATAAGCGTTAGCTTGAACAATCGTTTTTTCGTTGTAATTGTATTTGATTTCCCAGTCAATCGTTTGAGTGAAGCTATCGTATTTCGTTGACGACTTGTCCAATGCGGCGCCTCGCTGCACCTTAACGGAGGCTGTTGCGCTGACCGGCTGCCTGTCGCTTCCTTGAAGCGTTGCCGTGTTCTCAAAGATCGGCTTGTCCTCATCTGCAATCGGCGTTTCGTACTGGATGCGGTACGCCGAGCGGATAGGGCTGTCGGTAAAGCTGACGGTAAGCAGATTGCCGGCCGTACTGACACTGTATTTGCCGGCAGCAAGCGGGGCGCCTGGAGCTGCAATTCCATCCAGATTCATATTGAGCTCGTACACAGCCACGGTAACAGGTGATCCGAGCCCCGCTGGAATCGGGTCGGTGACGACCGCATTTTGGATGACGGACAGGTCCTTGTTCACGTCGACTTCCCAATCGATACTTTTTGCGTTATAGCCTTTCGGCACACCGCTTTTCGCAATGGCGGAAGTCACATTCGGCCTAAAATGGAGCGTAAACACCTGCTCCCCGCTTGAAACGGGAATTTTAATAATCTGCGTCGTGCTACCATGGATGACCTGGGTATCGAACTCGGTCAGGAACGTTAAGGTTCCTTGCACATCGACCAAATGCTCGATCGTTTGCAAGGTCATGACTACCTCGTGGCGGTCTTTATTCAGCTTGAATTTCCCTATGGCTTCACCGCCGCCGGACAGAAGCGGCTGCTCGGGAATATCATTGTAAAATTTGAATTGCTCCGGCACCTTGAACGTGAACGTGTCCCCGTTCTTGTAAGGGTGGCCGTTGGGCAGAGACCAGGTATAGTCCAGCTGTACTTTCGCGCCTTGCTCGTATACCGTCTCCGTTACCACTTGACCGGATTTGTCGTACACCGTCATCGTTACGCTGTTAATAATGCTGCCGGGTATCGCAGCGGCGTTTGCCTGTGGCGAAAGGCCGACTGCATACATCACCTGTACCATGAGCATAAGAGAAGCGAGCAGTGTACTTATCTTCTTTACCATGACTTCTATGGCACCTCCGTTTTTTGTCCTGTCGTTATTCCCAAAACCCTATTGCCTGGCCTTGCGCCAGGCTTGCAGCCTCGGATGCACGCAGATTCATCGATACCTCCTTTCCCTGTAATCGCACTTCATCTAATGCAGAGTTGATTTATATGTAAAGAGTGTGAAGTGTCTTGTGCAAGGTTCGGCACGGCAAGCAGCTGTGCCGGAACAATATGATGGCGCTTTCCGCTTGGCGGCAATAGGTCGCAGTGCGCGGATGCAGCATACTCGCTGACTGAAAATTCATGGGGCGGATTCCCGGCTGCAAACGATGCTGCCATTACTTCCTTGAACCGTTCAGGAGAGATGCCCAAAGCATGAATGATGCGTTCGCAATCCAAAGCTTGTCTCATAGTAAAGCCTCCTCTGGAAAAATAAAAACCACCCTTCATCGAAGAAAGGTGGTCCGGTTGCACTACTAGCTCCATCGAATCCAAGTGCCCAGATACAGATTCGATCTCGTCGCTTACCCAATAAATATATTAGCATAGGGCTGCGCGCATTTCTGTGTGATAATCCACTGCCTATATGTGTAATATGCCACAAAATCAAATATTTGCCAATTGAAAATGTCCGTTAAAGTGCCATCTGGCGATCTGTAAACCCTACGCCAACCACGTCCTCCGCATTGCAAAAAATGAGAAACGCCTGCGGATCGATCGACTGAACGAGCAGCTTGAGCTTGTGGACGTCTCCGGCACCAAGCACGGTCATCATAATAACGCGTTTATCGTCCGTATAGCCGCCGGTTCCCGACAGCTTGGTCAATCCGCGGTCCAGATCATGGAGCACGGTTCTCGCGATCGATTGCTCGTACATAGCGGAGGAAATAATGTAAGCGACCTTGGATTCGCGATGCAGCTTGAGCGTCACATCGATGGTTTTGCGGGTGAGGAATACGCAAATAAGGGCGTACAGCGGTTTTTCCGGGGCGTACATGATGCCCGCCGCAATCACGACGATCGAATCCATCACCATCAGCGATTTGCTATGCTTGACGCCCCTCCACCGGTAGATGATCTGGGCGATCAGCGTGAAGCCGCCTGTGTTACCTTGAGCACGGATGACGAGTCCGAGACCGATTCCGGTCATAATGCCCCCGTAAATCGAAGCGAGGAGAGGATTGCCGGTGAGCGGCTCCCAATGCTTTGTAATGTAGACGAAAAAAGGAAGCAGCAGAGAGCCCGCAGCGGAAGCCGCCAGCGAGCGGATGCCGAGAGGATAGACGCTTAAGAGCAGGACTAGCAAACTGCCGATCCATAGCATGACGGAAGGGTCGACCCGGAACAAGCTTCCAAGCAAAATAGACGCTCCCGACAAGCCGCCGGAGGCGATTTGATTCGGGCTGAGAAACCAGTTGAAGCTGAGAGCGACGGCAAATGTGCCGGCGGCTATGGTGACGTACCGTTTGAGCTGCTGCATGATCCGATGCCTCTTCTCTTTTAGTTTGAAGAGATTATATGCCGGATCCCTATTTCTTGCAATGATTCCCATTAATGCATCTGCGCTTCATCGCCCGCATCCTTTAGCGCAGCGGCGCGGCGTGGAGGCGGTGGAGCGGAGCGGAGAGCAACGCCGCGCCGGCGGTTATACCGGCACGTCGCGGGTACCCCGGCGCATCGGAGACTGGCACAACGGGCAAGCCTTGGACGCAAGCTTGCCTTCCTTGACGCTGCTGATCCGCGACCAGGCAGCGCAGCCTTCCGCGGTGCAGAGCCATGCCTGCACCGTAACCAGCTTCGTCGGCGAGCCGCCCCGCTGCTGCCCTGTCCGTTCGTACGTCGAACGGACGGCAGGGGCCGGGCGCGCCGACGGCCCTTTAGCGGCGGAAGCGGTGCCGACTCCGCCGGAGACTGCGCCGTTAGCCGCGGATGACGCCGCGCCGAACGGCGCCAGAATGAAGCGCGACACGTGCGCCTTCTTGCCGCGGTAGTAGGCCGGGGAGCTGATGATCAGCTCCTCCTTCGCTCTCGTGATCGCCACATAGGCGAGCCTCCGCTCCTCCTCCAGGGCGGCGCGGGAGTCCTCCTGCGGCTGCAGCTTTTCCCGCTTCTCGCGCTTCTCGTTCTTCGCTGCTCCTTCACCGGGCTCCAGTGCGGAGCTGTGCGGCAGGATGCCCTCGGAGGCGCCGATCACGAACACGACGGGGAATTCCAAGCCTTTGGCCTTATGGATCGTCATCAGCGTGACGGTATCGGCGCCGGGGTCGCTGCGCAGCTGCTCCATCGCCTGATGCATTTCCGTCATATGATCGATATGCTCGACGAACTTGGCCGCCGTGTCGAACCGCTTGGCCGACGCTTCGAGCTCATCGAGCGTTTCCTTCAGCATTTCTTTGTGGGCCGTGAGCGAACGGCCGTCCGCCGTCTCCATGAAGGCGTCGTAGAAGCTTCGCCGCATGTGCCGGATCGCATCGGCCGGCTTCATATCCGAAAGCATGTGGATGAGCTTGATCCGTTCCATCACCTTGTCCTTCTGAAAATCCTTCAGCTCGGGAAGCTCCCGCAGATGAATCAACGGCCCTTTCTTCTTCTTCACCTTCTCGCAGCGGTGAATAAATTCCATTCCTCTGTCGCGGTTAATATACAGCGTCTGAAGAATGCCTCCCAGCGCCTCGAAGTTGCGGCGGTCGAGAACAAGCCGCAGGTGGTCGATCAAGGGCCGCACCGCCCACTGCTCATAAAATAAATCGACATTGCCGTAGTGAACGAACGGAATGTTGTGAACGACGAGCTCCTCCAGCATCGCCCGGCTGCTGCTCGCGCTCCGGTACAGGACGGCAAAGTCGCTGTAGGAGCGCTTCCCTTGCTCCACCTCTTGACGAATCCGGTTCAGCACCTGCTGCGCCTCTTCGTCGGTATCTCCCGGGCGCATATATTGCGGAAGCTCCGTACTTTGTCTGGTGGCGAGCAGCGTCTTGCTCTTGCGCTGCGTATTGTGCCGGATGATCTCGTTGCCCAAGCCGACAATGCTTGCGGTCGAGCGGTAGTTAATGTCCAGCGTAACCGTCTTGGCGCCAGGGTATTCCGTGTGAAACTGCAAAATAAACTCGTGGCTCGCGCCTTGAAACGTATAGATCGTCTGATCGTCGTCGCCCACGACCATCAGGTTGTTCTGCGGTGCGGCAATCATGCGGACAAGCTCGTACTGCAGCTTGTTCGTGTCTTGAAACTCATCGTTCATGACGTAACGGAACCGGTTTTGCAGCGACGAGAGCAGCTGGGGCGATTCCTTCAGCAGACGATGGGCGAACAAGAGAATGTCGTCGAAGTCCATTTTGTCATTCGCAGCCTTCCACTGCTCGTACTGCATAAAGATATGCTTAATATTCGCCTCATCCGGCGTCCGTTCGGGAAGGCCGCTCAAATCGACAAGGTTCATTTTATAGGAAGAGAGAGCGGCCAGTATCGTCTCGGGCTCGTAATCGTCGGCAAGCCCCCGTTCCCGGAGCAGACGCTTTAGGACGATGTGCTGGTAGCGCGTTTCGCTGAAAATTTCCTGGCTGTAGCCTTGCTTGCGCAGCAGCAGGAGGAAAAACGAATGGAAGGTGCGCGCCTGCACCTCCTGAGCCATGCGGCTTGTTATGCCGGGCAGTCCGGCAATCCGCTGCTTCATCTCGGCAGCCGCCTTGCTCGAGAAGGTCACAAGCAAAATATTCGCCGGCGGAACCTGCCGGACGGTCATCAAATAGCCTGTGCGGGCAACCAGCACGGAGGTTTTGCCGGAACCGGCGCCGGCGAGGGTGAGAATCGGTCCCTCGAAGTGGCGGACCGCTTCCAGCTGTCGGGCGTTCAATGCGATGCCGCGGCTTTCCAGCGCGCGAAAATAAAAGGCGTCCGACTGATCATCGGACACCAGATCTTTGGTTGTTTTGGCGGGAGCCATCGCCGCACGGGGGATGGGTTTGCCGCTAGCGCCAAGAGGCGTATTGTATGAGATCCATGGAGTCATTTCCGTAATCACCTTTGTTTATTATGCCTGCGCGCCGAAAATGTTGTGAAGCCTCTGCTTAGGTATCGGCACTATGAGAGTGTACAACAAAAGTGCGGAAAGAACAACTGTTCGGACAAGGGCAGCGAAGGGGAATCAATACTCTATCGATATGGCCGGAACGCCGATCGTCATCCGCTGCTTCTGGGTAACGGAGTCGCGGTGTACGGCGATTTGCACGTTCATGGCCTGCTTCCCGTTCGAAACTCTCTCTTGAATAGCCGGAGAGTAATAGGTTACGCTTGTGCTTCCCCGGTCTTCATACCGTTCTACTTCCTGCGCTTGCAGCTGGCGCGACAGCGTATTCAGCAGACGCTCCGGATCAGCGCCGGAATCCGACAGTTCCCCCTGGATCATGATGTTCCACTGCGGCTTGATATCGAGTGCCAGAAGCTTCCCGTCGAGCTCCCGCTGAGCCCGTATCATCGCTTCCGCAGCGCCGGCCGTTCCTTCCGTCTGCGACGACACGATCAATTCCGTCGTTCCGTCCCCGAAGCCGATCCACAGCAGGGTCGTTTCGATCCCGGATCTTGCATCGGTGCTTGCCGACTTATATAGCAGATGATCGCGATCCTCAATCATAGCTTGACTGGCAGGGAGTCCTAGCGTTTGGCTTAAGCTTTGGCCTGTGCGCAGCAGCTGCTCATTATTTTCATAAGGAATATAAGTGCTCGCGTGTTTCATGACGATCTTGGGATTGCCTTCAGACATGACCTCGCTCGATACGGGCAGCAGCAAGCCGAGAGCGGCTTCGCGTCCGGCGTCCGCATGAGCGGCCCACCCGCCTATCCATGCTCCTAATGCTATGACGGCGCAAATCCCGTACGCCAATGCTTTTCGCTTCATCGCTCGCACCTCTTCCAAGTAGTTTCTATGAATCTACGAATCTACTAAAAAGCATGGACGGAATCGGGCTTTTTTATACTTCAGCAGACGCGAATTAAAATTCCAATTTATCCCTTTCAAGCTTTTTTCAGCTTAAGTTCAGGTGGCTTTCAGGTTCATCCTTTACAATTAATTAATATTGCGGTCCGGCGCGGAACCCGGAATAGGATAAGGAGAGTGATATGCGATGAAGCGTAGGGGGAAAGCCAGGGAGAAGCAGCTCGCGAAATGGGAGCGGAACCCGGCTCAGAAATACGCCGTAGTCTTGATAATGCTCGCAGTGGTATCGGTATTGCTTGTTGTGGGTGTGGAGTGGATTCAAAGAGGCTCGTTGGCCGAAACAACCGTATGGGCTGTGCAAAATGGTAAGCTTTTGGCGATGAATGCATTGATCAATTTGTGCGTGCTTGTTATCTTTTATATGCTGTTCAACTCCATTATGGCGGGGACTGCGGTCGCCACGCTGCTCTTATTTATTATGGCTTTAATTACTTATTTCAAAACGAAATTAATCGGAGAGCCATTCTTTCCGTGGGATATTTTTCTGAAAAAAGAAAGCATGAACATTATTCCGCTGGTCACCGGGGCGGAGGCGATTAAGCGTTTGTCCGTCGTCGGAGTCATCGTGCTCGTTCTGGTCGTACTTTGCTTCTACTGGCCGCGCCTTCGAGTGGGCAAAGGAAGCCGGATCGCGCTGGGATTGCTGTCGCTGTTCGCCTTGTACTCTTTAGGGGTCAGAACCCCATGGGCAGGGCAATTGATTAACAAAATGGGCGTAAGCGAAATCGTCTGGAACCAGCAGGAGAACTACGCCAATAACGGGATGGCGCTGGCTTTTACGATGAATGTGAAAAACGCCATCGTTCCGAAGCCGGAAGGCTACGGGGAGCCGGCCATGGCGGCGCTCGCGCAAAATCTGGCTGATCAAAGCGCGGTCCAAACCGCCTCCGCTAAAAAAAGCGACCCGTTCCAAGGCAAGCAGCCGAACGTAATTTTCATTATGAACGAAGCGTTCTGGGATCCGACGCTCCTGCCGAACGTGCAGTTTAGCGAAGATCCGATTCCGACCGTGCACAAGCTGCAAAAGGAATCGACATCGGGCTATCTGCTCTCCCCGCAATTCGGCGGCGGCACGAGCAATGTGGAATTCGAGGTGCTGACGGGACAGTCGATGAGCTTCCTGCCGGACGGCTCCGTTCCGTACCAGCAATATATCAATAAGCCGGTTCCGAGTCTGGCGAGCTATTTTGAAACGCAGGGCTACAAGAGCATGGGGATTCATTCCTACGAGGGCTGGTTCTGGAACCGCGAGAATGTGTATAAACAGCTCGGCTTCCAAAGCTTTATGAGCAAGGATCAATTCGACAATCCGGAATATAAAGGCACGTTTATTTCCGACGACGAAGTGTCGCGGCAAATTATTAAGCAGGTGGACGAGACGGAGAAGCCGATGTTCATTTATGCCGTGACGATGCAAAACCACGGTCCGTATGACGATAACCGCTATGGCGGCAATTCGATCAGCGCCGAGGGTGATTTAACGGCGAGTGCGAAGAACACGCTGGAAACGTACACGCAGGGCGCACACGATGCGGATCAGAGCCTGCAAAAGCTGATCGATCATTTCGAGCAGTCGGACGAACCGACCGTCGTTGTGTTCTATGGCGATCATCTGCCGATGCTCGGGATGGACTACGATGTGTATAAGCAGGGAGGCATGATCAACAGCAGCAGCCAATGGTCGCTTGAGGAAACAAAGAGCATGCACAGCGTACCGTTCGTGATGTGGTCGAATGTGGGGCTGCCGCAGGAGCATGTCCCAAGCCTTAGCGACTCGTTCCTTGGAACGTACGTGCTGAATAAGCTCGGCATGGAGAAGCCTGCATCGCTGGCGATTAACGATGCTTTGCTGCAGCAAACGCCGGGTCTCTTGCGCGATCTGGTCGTCGATGCCAATGGAAGCCTGTACCGGTCGGTGCCGGAACAGTATCAGCCGCTGGTGAGCCAGTACAGCGATTTGCAGTATGACCAGCTGTTCGGCAAGCAGTATTTGGCCAAATATATCGATCAGGATTATTTGACCAAAGAAGCGCTGCCCGACTACAATCAGGAGTTTGCTTTACCTCCAGTGACGGAAAGTCAGGAGCCGAGTGAAAACCAGGGCTCCTAGCCGATGGAATCGATATAGATAAAAAGCGAAAAGCGCCGGCCTTTAACGGTCAGCGCTTTTTCGTATGTATGCTTGCCGCCAACGGGTCAGGGTCGTTAAGCGGGTTATCTTTCGTTAGTAAGGTTTATGGTGATTGAATAGAGTGGGGAGCATTTTCGTATTTTTTACCATCTCCGATTGACACAAAGGGCAGGAAGGGAGTTCTTCCAAGGCAAAATTTTCTCTCATCCAGCAAGAGCATCCTTCTTTACTGCACATCCAGACCGCTGTCTGTTCTTCTTGTACTGGTTCCACGGTTTTCTTCGAGAAATACAATGTAACCCCTCCTTGTGGTTTGTGTGCGTCCTTAGGCAAAATTCCCGGTAGGTACATTCCCGGCAAAGGCTTGCTGCAGGTGAAGATTCAGCCATACTTACTCATGTTTGGAGAAAATCGGGTGGACGGGCCTTGGGCGGAACGGCTGTCACTGAAAAGGAACTGCCCGGAAGGGCAGTTCCCCATCTTGGTGAATGAAGCTTACAGTTTTACAACGTTCTCAGCTTGTGGTCCGCGGTTGCCTTGAACAACGTTGAATTGAACGCGTTGTCCTTCGTCAAGGGTTTTGAAGCCGTCTCCTGTGATAGCGCTAAAGTGTACGAATACATCTTTGCCGCCTTCTACTTCGATAAAGCCAAATCCTTTTTCCGCGTTAAACCATTTCACTGTTCCTGTTTCCATCTTCTTAAAACCCTCCAATAAATTGTTGCTTATTATATTTGCATGAATAAAAAAATTCACACATTAGAAAGAGTACCTAATGCCGAGTAATACCCTTTCTAATATGTGAATTTCAACATCACTACGCCGTTACCTAACTATACCACTGATGGTAAGGGATAACAAGCATTAGTTGAAGCTGAAGGAAACCGACTTTGTCCATTACATAGTTATGCAGCAGCATACCGGTTTATCACAATAAATTAGGAACTCGCATGACGATATGACGTTGTTAAAGGCTTGAGATGTTCATGGCGAAACGGCCCGTTTGGCCCCGATGCCTATTGTATCCATCTAGAGGGAATTTCATCCCACTTTTTATAAAAAAACAATCGAACGGAGCTCCGCCCCGGCAATGAAGCGCCGTGACGGCCGTTCGATTGTTGAAGGCGCAGGATGGAGAGCAGCGATCATTCCACCGGTGCGGCCTCCGTTTTTTTACGATCGGTAAGCTGGATTCGTCCCAAGAGCGGCGTAAGCACCGCGCCAAGAAGGACGAAGATGAGACCGACAAGAAATACGCCGTGAAGCGAATCGACAAGCGACGTTTTCAGAATCGGCACCAGCTTCTCGACAAGCGCCTGCGGCAGCTTGGCCAGCGATGCCGGGTCAAGCAGGGCGGAATACAGCCCTTGCGGATTGGTGTGAATCATGTTCGTCATCTCATTGGCGATGCCGCTCGCTTGCTCGGGCAGCTGCTTCAGCACCGGAACGAGCTTATCGCTCAGCTCGTGGTCGGAACGGGTGTTCATAACCGCTCCAAGAATCGTCATGCCGAACGTGCCGCCGATCTGGCGGAAAAACTGGCTGGAGGACGTGACGACCCCGAGCTCCGATTTGGGGAAGCTCTCCTGCAGCGCCAGCGTCAGAATCGGCATAACAAGCCCGATGCCCAAGCCGATCGTCATCATATAGGAGGAGGCGAGCAGCTTGGTTGTAGTCATGCTCAGCGTGCTGAGAAGGACGAAGCCTGCGGCCATGATGAACATGCCGATGGTCATTTGCGTGCGGACGCCGAGCTTTTGCACGAGCTGGCCGCCGATAACGCTGGCGACGATCATCGTAATCATCATCGGCGTCATGACCGTACCGGACGCCGAAGCGCTTATCCCTACAATGCCCTGCATGAACAGAGGCACGAACATGATCGCTCCGAACATTCCTACGCTCATCAAGAAGCCGATCCCGTTAATGACGGTGAAGGTACGGTTTTTGAACAGCCGCATCGGCAAAATGGGCTCCTCCACTTTCGATTCGATGATAACGAAGGCGATCAGCGATAAGATCGACACCGCGATCATCCCGATAATTTGCCAAGAGCCCCATGCGTATTCTTTGCCTCCGAACGTTAAGGCAAGCAGCAGCGGGACGACGCCGACAATCATGGTGACCATCCCGGCAACGTCGAATTTGACGGGACCTGTAGCGCTGTGGCGTTTCAGCCCCATGGCGATAAAGACGACGGCAAGCAATCCGACCGGCAGATTAATGTAGAATACCCAGCGCCAGTTCAGGGAGTCGACGATCCAGCCCCCGACCTGCGGGCCAATCACGGAGGACAAGCCGTAGATGGCTCCGAAGACGCCCTGCCATTTGGCGCGTTGTTTACCGGTGAACAAATCACCGATAATGATCATGGCCATCGGCATCATAATGCCGCCGCCGATCCCTTGCAGACAGCGGAACCAGATCAGCTGGCTCATCGTCTGCGACATGCCGCAGAGGGCCGAGCCGGCGATAAAGATGAGCAGTCCCGCTACATAGACGCTCTTGCGTCCGAGCAAATCCGCCAGCTTCCCGGCGATTGGGACTACCGCGGTAGAGCTGAGCATATAGGCGGTCGTCAGCCAGGCCATGACACCGAGTCCGCCGAGCTCTCCGACGATCCGCGGCATTGCGGTTCCTACGATAGTACCGTCGAGAGCGGCGAACAGCATGGCGATAATCAAGCCGGTTATGAGTATCCCGCTCTTGGAATCCGGCTCCGTGATACCTTGGTTATCTAATGGTTGTTTATTTTCCGATGTGGAAGATACAGATGTTGATGCAGATGTATCCATTCGTGCATGCCTCCTGTTCATGGTGAATGTGCCTAGGATCAGAGAGTGGATTCGGTGGCATGGGACTGCATGATGTTATCCAAAATGTGTTCGAACACGTCAAGAAAGATATCGAGCCGTTCGGGGTCTATGTTCGATAAATAGCTTCCGATAATGTGCTTGCGCTTTTCTTTGAATTCTTGCAGCAGATTTCGACCCTGCTCGGTCAGCTCAATCAGAACGATTCGCCTGTCCTTCGGGTCATACTTTCGCTCGGCGACGCCCCGCTTGATCAGCCGGTCGATCATAACGGTTACTGCGCTTGGCTTAACCTCCATCGTTTCGGCCAGCTCCGTTACTTTGCAAATGCCTTTATTGGATATGAAATAAAGCATGAACAACTGCTGCCGGGTCAAAGGAATGCTGGAATCAGCCATCATCTCCGGCCCCAATTTGCGGGCGGCGCCCCACAATGCCTTCTCGAATCTCTCGGTTTGCAACGAGTTTGTCGAACTCACCTTCAGTCCTCCACCTTTTCCTTTGCGGCACAAATATTTAGATAGTATAAATATTCGATCGTATAACATTTAAACTATTAAAGTATTTTACTGTATACCTTCCGTTAATGCAAGCCGGGCGGTACAAGCAGATATTACAAGCTGTAGAAATGAGTGGGATGTGACGAGACGCAGCCACATAGGATGATAGTAACCCTACTGTTGAGGAAGGGATTCTAACCAAAGGCAGGTGGGATGCTGTGATCCGTATTCCGAATCTAAGTGCTCCTCCCGACAACGCTAATTTATCCGATATCCAGAAAGCGATCTATAATGAGAAAGTGGTAAGCCCTGCTACTTACGAATACGATTCATGGGATGCTCTGGCGTTTGAACTGAAAATGAGAGAAGCCATTATCCGGGCCGCCTCGGATTTGAATTCCGGTCAGGCCTCCTTTGCTTCGTTCAAAAAGTCACGCAGCAATGAGGCTTATTGGGAACGCCAGGAGAACGGCGCTTTTTTGCTGAGAAAAGGAGTCAGCCCGAGCGCGGCGGTCAGAGACATTTTTCTTAACGGAAGCGCGTACGCCTTTGAGTGCGCAACGGCCATTATTATTGTGCTCTATAAAGCGGTTTTGGATGTTATCGGGGATGAGAAATTCGACAAGCTGTTCGCGGACTTGTATTTGTACTCATGGAATTACGACCGCGATTTGAAGCTTATTACCGATCATACCGGAGCGGAATCGTTCGGAGGAGATATTCTGTATTTCAAAAATCCGGAGGTCAATCCCGAATGGATCGAATGGCAAGGGGAAAATGCGGTGAAGATGGGACCGGATCTCTATTACGGCCACGGGGTTGGAATTGAGAGCGGGACGTACATCATTGAGAAGCTGAACAAGCTTAGGGTGCCGGGCGCAACGAAATCGGCTTATTTGATGGACGATGTGACTCATCCGGATTTTGCCTATTTGCACAAAATAGCAACGAGCGCCGACCCGCTGGCCGTAGTGGCTTCTTCAAGAATCAAGGCCAAAGCGGGTCAAGTCGTTGCCAAGATCGGCAGCTTAACCGGTATTTATAACTGGTATGCTTAAGCGGACGCGCTTGTCAGCTGCTCTTCGAACCAGTCCCACCCGGTTCCCACGTGATCAGGCTTATGGGAATCCGAACCGTAAATACAAGGAACCCCTTGCGCGATACATTCGCGGATGAACCATTCGGGAGCATAAGGCTTGCCGCAGGTAGCTACCCGCAGTCCGGCGGTATTCACATCGATCCCGATTCCCGCTTTGGCGAGCCGCGGAACGATAGCCTTCAGGCGCCGATCGATTATTGAAGGATCGATGTCGGGAAGGGCGAGCCGGAACTTCTCGATCAGATTGATATGCCCGAGCCGTGTCCGCACAGGCAGCTTGGCCGCCCAATCGATAGCTGCCTCCACGTGGTTATAATACTCCTCGACCACCTTGTTCATCGTGCCGTAGTACGCGATCAAGCCGTCGCGGAAATCGTCCGCTGTAAAGTCGATGCAGCGAATGCCGTCGATGCCAGGCAAGTAATGGACGGAATATACTACGTCCTCCAGCTGTCCTTGCCATTGGTCGACGATCCGCTCGGTGTAATCGAGCCGGCCGGGCAAGTAATCCAGCTCGAGCCCTACGGTAATTTCGATACGCCCCTCGTACTGGCGCTTCATTTGCTGCGCATAGGTCATATAATCCGGCAGCTCCGATTCCGGCATCGCCAGCTCCCGGAACAAAGCGGGGTCGTTAATCCAGCCTTGCGGGATAGGCGGGTGCTCGCTTAGCGTATACCGCTCAAACCCCAGCTCTATAGCCCGGTCGATATACTGCTCCGACGGAGCGCTGTTTCCGTGATAGCAGAAGCGGGTATGCGTATGTCCGTCCCATTTCATTATGGCCATCTTAAGCCCTCCTTCTATATAGCAAAAAGCTCATGTACATAAAGGTACATGAAGCCGAAAAGGTTGTAAAGAACGGCATCTAGTGATTCCGTTGATAGCCGATGAGCTAGAGCCACTGCTCGTACTGCTCCCGCAAGGT
Organism: Paenibacillus sp. NPDC056579; assembly: GCF_042793215.1. Classification (NCBI taxonomy): domain Bacteria; kingdom Bacillati; phylum Bacillota; class Bacilli; order Caryophanales; family Paenibacillaceae; genus Paenibacillus; species Paenibacillus sp. NPDC056579. Next base: position 145,912 of record NZ_JBHTVD010000009.1, on the reverse strand, counting down.
GCCGGCGGTGACCCGTTTGCGATGCAAGGACAGGCTCGGAGCTTGCAGATTCAGCTCTTTAATATAATCGTTGATGACGGTAACCTGCTCCTCCACCAGCTCAGGCGCCGCTCCCGAATCTATAAGCTCCAGCGTCAGCTCCATCAATTGCTTGATTTCCTGCCGCAGCATAATCCAAGGATGCTTCACCTTGGCGTTTTTCATGATCGTCTCGAATACGTCTCCTGTCGGTACCTCCAGAGGCTTGCCGAATCCGGGCAAATGCTCCAGTCCTCCGTTTTTGACGAACTCCTGATACGCTTCATCGACCCAGCTCTGAACCTGCCGCTGCATGGAGAGACTTACCGCGGTATCCTCCAGCGTCTCGGCCGGGAGCGGGATGAACGCTTTTTCCTGCTGTTCAGGTGACGGCTCCGGATCGGCTTTGGCTTTGCGACGGTCACGGAAGAAGAACATAGACTATCCCCCTTTGTGCTGAATTGTTGATTTCATTATAACAAAATGTTAGAGAACTATTAGTGAAATTCATATAAAACAAATAGGTTTTCCTTAAGAATTCTAAACTATTCCTTCTACAATGGTACCATACATAGTTAAGATGTCTCAGGAGGGTGTCATTGATGGTGCTGACAGTAGGAAGGAAGCTGGTTTTAACGTACATCCTGATTTTAGTGATTATGGGTGTCATGGGGTTCATGGATTTGAAAAACATGAGGGGGTTGCAAGAGAATACTAGAGAGATTACGAGAAACTGGCTAATAGGCACGGAGGTGGCCAATCAGGTCAAATATGCCAAGGAGCATATTTTAACCCTGTACTATCAGCAACTTCTGGAGCCGAATCCGGCCAAGAAGGAAGAGATCAACAAGCAGACGGAGGCCACGTTTCAGCAAATCGATGATCAGCTTGTGAAATATGAAACTGCTCTGGCTGACGAGCAGGATGCGGCCAATTTTGCGCTGCTGAAAAAGCGTTGGGACCTGTTCAAGGAGACCAACAATCGCCAGAAGGCCGCGGGCAAAGGGGGCGGAGAGGCTTCTGCCGAGCTCTCGAAAGCATTTGCTGATGTACAGGAAAGTATCGATATTATAGTGGAGTATAACCACCGGGCAAGACAATCCGAGCTGGACAGCAACGAGCTGTACCGGGTCAGTATGATCGAGCTGATCGTCCTCCTCGCGGTTGCGTTTGTATCTGTCATTGTCATCAGCTATTTGGTGAACCGGTATATTTCCAAACCGGTCGTTCAGGCTTCCGAGGCGCTGCAGCGCATATCCCAAGGGGATTTGACCGGCCGCACCATCGCTTATAAATTTCACGACGAAATCGGCACGATGATTTCTTCGGTCAATCGGGTATCGGCATCATTAAGGGATTCCGTCTTGAGGATGCAGGAGGCTTCCAATCTCGTCGCGGCTTCCGCACAAGAGCTCTCTGCCAGCTCCGAGCAAAATGCGGCTGCTTCCGAGCACGTGACGACCTCGATCCAGGACGTTGCCTCCGGCTCGGAGAATCAGGCGCAAAGCGCTTTGGAATGCGGACGGGCTATGGACGAAATGGCGATCGGCATTCAGCGGATCGCAGAGGCAACCTCCGATATTTCGGAGCTATCCGCAGAGGCGTCCTCCCGTGCGGAAAAAGGAGCGGAAGTGATCCAGCAGGCTTCCGTCAAAATTCATTCGATCAGCAGCGCGGTAGGCAAAGCCGGCGGAGTCATTCGTGAGCTGGATGAGCATTCGCATAACATTAACCGGATTTCCTTATTTATAGGAGAGATTGCTGCACAGACCAATCTGCTCTCGCTGAACGCAGCTATTGAAGCGGCAAGAGCGGGAGAGCACGGACGAGGCTTTGCCGTCGTAGCGGGCGAAATCCAGAAGCTGTCGGCGCAAACGGCTAATTCGATCCAGGAAATCAACGAGGTCATTGAAGGAATCCGCAGCAGTACGGTACAAGCCGTCCGCTCTATGGATGAGGGCTTGACTGAGGTGCAGGAGGGGCTGCAGGCGGTAGCTCGCGCCGAGGAGACCTTCGGGATGATTGTCGATTCGACCGTGGAAGTATCAAAACGGGTTCAGGAGGCAGCTGCGGCTGCGGAGGAAATGTCGGCCAGCTCGGAGGAAGTAGCGGCTACAGTGACAACCATGGGAGTGATAGCCGAGCAAACCTCAAGCCTGGCCCAGACGGTAGCCGCGACGACCGAGCAGCAGCTGGCTTCGATCCAGGAGATAACGTCGTCGGCGAATGCCTTGTCCGGCATTTCGGAGGATTTGCATCGGCTGGTTGTCCAATACAAGGTTACTTAATGTGGACAAGCATGCCGTTCCATGCATTAACACTCCGCTAAGCTACATACAATCGGGGTTTCGGGTGACTCTATAGGAAGAGTCTTTGTGCAAGGTTCAATTCACATTTCCTATCGTCTTATTGATATTACAAATCAGAGCTTACTTAACAGAAGTAATTGGGTTATAGTCAACAAGACCTTTATCGCAGGCATTTATAGATCATATATAGATAGGAGTGCATCCCATAATGAGTTCTGTAGATCAAAAGCTATCTGCTGAAGAAGTGATGCTTTCCCGTCATTCCGTCCGCAAATACGAGCGCGGAGTAACGATTCCGGAAGCGGAATTGAATGACATTTTGTCCTTGGCTGCAAGCGCCCCGTCTTCATGGAACCTTCAACACTGGCGGTTTCTGGTAGTTACCGATCAAGCGATTAAGGAGAGACTGCTTCCTGTAACCTTCAACCAGCAGCAAACGGTCGACGCCTCTGTTGTTGTAGTAGTGCTCGGCGATCTTCAAGCGAATCTCGCTGCTGCCGCCGTATATGAGAAGGCGTCTCCGGAAATCCGCGATATGATGATCGGACAAATCAACGGAGCTTACGAGAACAATCCGCAGCTGGCTAGAGACGAAGCGATCCGCAATGGTTCCTTGGGAGCCATGCAGCTGATGCTGGCGGCTAAAGCCAAAGGCTACGATACCGTGCCTATGGGCGGATACGATAAGGATGCCTTGATCAAGGAGCTGAACATTCCGGACCGTTATGTACCGGTGATGATCATTCCAATCGGCAAAGCAGCTGCATCTGGACGTCCTACAGAGCGTTTGCCGCTGGAGCACCAGGTCATTCGCGAAAGCTTCTAATAGGTATGAACTGGAGGGTGTCCTGCTTGCAGGACACCCTCTTTTTGCTTGTATCAGGGGGGCGGGGCTCCCTGCAAAGGACTGATTGAAGCTCCACTTTGCGGGACTAAATAATAAATCATTCAGCTTAAGAACATCCTACTAACGAGGGTCATCAGGTCATTTTACAAAAAGGAGCTTGCACCATGACACAACAAGAAACCAAGCAGTCAGCGGATGAGCAGCATGATGCGGAGAAGACGGTGAACCGCGGGGAGCTCAATGCAGCCAACGAGAAGCTGTTAGAGGATCAGCTGGGTGTTAGCGAGGATAAAATCTTCGATTACGTTCCCGGAGAGAATTAGACATTGAGCTGGATATGAAAAAAGAAAAGGAGCTTGAACTCGCTGCGCCGAGTCTAAGCTCCCTTTATTTATACGAGATAGATGAGGAAGGTTAAAACGATTTTGCCAATGCTGCAGCTTTCCCTATAGCTTCCTGCTTGATGCTCTCGGCCTTATCCGGGAATTGGTTATGCCCTTCTATGAACAGCCCCTGAAAATCTGTAATGCCGAAAAACTGCATGATCGCCCCGATATGGCGATGCCCCATCTCCATGGCTGCCGCCGGTCCATCGGAATAGATGCCGCCGCGTGCTTGAATGTGAAGCGCCTTACGGTCGGGAAGGAGCCCTACCGGCCCTTCGGCGGTATACTTGAACGTCTTGCCCGCCGTGCAAATGGAGTCGATATAAGCCTTCATAATCGGCGGATAGGAAAAGTTCCACATCGGAGTTACAAATACATATTTGTCAGCCCCCACGAATTGGTCCGTCAGCTCTCCGAGCCGGGCTACCTTCGATTTTTCCTCCGCTGACAGCTGATTCATATCGCTGCCCGAACGAAGCTTGCCCCAGCCGCTGAACACATCTGCGTCAATATGCGGAATATGCGCCTTGTACAGATCGAGATAAATCACCTCATCCTGAGGATGAGCTTCGCGGTAAGCGTCTACGAAAGCTTGTCCTGCAGCCATACTGAACGATTGAGTTTCGTTGTTAGGATGTGCCGTAATGTAAAGTAAAGTAGCCATAAATGTCATATCATCCTTTTCTCTAGCTTATTACGCCGGGCAGGCCCGTCCCTTCCCTTCGCACAATTACAATTTGCCCACCGGACCCCGTTAATATGTTTGAAATTTGTCCCTGCCAAGCCCTCTCCTAAACTGATTTTCCTGCTCTACATCCCTCGTAATTCCCAGATTTCTTTGTGAATTTCCCGCTTTCTTCAGCTATCCGGAACTTGAACCTTAGACTGCGAACAGCCGGTAGCTGACGTTAGCGTTGTCTAGGTATGAATACCTGTCCATCGCCAAAAAACGAAGGTTGTTCCAAAATAACGCTTTCAAGTGTCATACTTTTCAGCTTTGGGTAATAACTTGTAACTACGTGTTGGATCACAGCGAGATTAAAGCGTTATGTTCATGTGAGTAAAGTTGTCGTAATCCAAGGCAGGGAGGTGGCCTATGATTGAATTCCGCAACGTCAACAAGCACTATGGGGATTTCCATGTCCTTAAGCAAATCGATCTGACGATTCAGCAGGGGGAAGTCGTTGTCATTGTTGGGCCGTCCGGCTCCGGGAAAAGCACCTTGCTGCGCTGCATCAACCGGCTGGAGACGATTACGGATGGGGAGCTGTACGTGAGTGATGCCAAGCTTCACGACAAGAAAGCGGATGTCAACAAGCTGCGGCGGAATATCGGCATGGTGTTTCAGCATTTTAATTTGTATCCGCATATGTCGGTGATGGACAACATCACCCTTGCCCCTATGAAGGTGCTCAAAATGAGCAGGGAGGAAGCGCAAAAAATAGCCGTCCGGTATTTGGAGAAGGTGGGAATCCCGGAGAAGGCGAAGGCGTATCCGTCCGAGCTGTCCGGTGGGCAGCAGCAGCGCGTGGCTATAGCCAGAGGGCTTGCGATGAAGCCGAAAATTATGCTGTTCGATGAGCCGACCTCAGCGCTCGATCCCGAAATGATCGGCGAAGTGCTTGACGTCATTAAAGGTTTGGCCCATGAAGGAATGACGATGGTCGTTGTTACGCACGAGATGGGCTTCGCCCGCGAGGTTGCCGATCGCATCGTGTTCATGGATCAGGGGCAAATCGTCGAAGAGGCGGGGCCGGAGCAGTTTTTCTCAAGTCCGCGGGAGGAGCGGGCGCAGCTGTTTCTCAAACGGTTATTACAACATTAGCGATAGAGAGGGGATTGTTGCATGAGGAAGAGGAGAAAGAAGCTTGGAGCTGCCGCGCTGGCTGTTGTTTTGCTGCTGACCATGGTGCTGGCCGGCTGTGGGACGCAAGGCGGCAGCACGGGGACCCAGGGATCGGGCGATACAGGCAAAGCGGATGGCGGAAGTGCACCGGCGAAAACGCTGGATGCAATAAAGCAGCGCGGCAAGGTGATAGCAGGCGTCAAATTCGATACGAAGCTGTTCGGGCTTAAGGACCCGGCGAGCGGTAATGTAGAAGGCTTCGATATCGATATCGCAAAGGCGCTGGCCAAGAAAATATTGGGCGACGAATCGAAGGTCGAGCTGAAAGAGGTTACGTCCAAAACCCGTATTCCACTGCTTAAAAACGGCGATATCGACATGATTATCGCGACTATGACAATCACAGAGGAACGCAAGCAGGAGGTCGACTTCTCAGACGTGTATTTCAAAGCGGGCCAATCGCTGCTCGTCAAGAAAGGCAGCAAGATCGCTTCCGTCGCCGATATCAAGAAAGGGGTTAAGGTGTTGACCGTCAAAGGCTCCACCTCGGCGCAAAACATACGGGAGAAGGCGCCTGAAGCCACCGTGCTGGAGTTTGAAAACTACCAGGAGGCTTTCACTGCGTTAAAAGCGGGACAGGGGGACGCGCTGACGACGGACAATGCGATTCTGTACGGCATGACGAAGCAGGATCCGAACTATCAGGTCGTAGGCGGCACGTTCACGGATGAGCCTTACGGCATTGCCATCCGCAAGGGAGATACGGAGTTCGTAACCTACGTCAACGAGTTCCTCAAAGGCATGAAAGCCAGCGGAGAATACGATAAATTGCACGAGAAGTGGATCGGCGAAAAGCCGAGCAAATAAGCTGCCGGAGCAGGATGAATGGCCTTACCAAAGAGCCGTTCATCCTATTCCGTTCACCGTAACGGAAGGAGGCCAGCGCGGATGGATATGATCAACTTCAATATCTTATTCAAATATTGGGACATGTATATGGAAGGCTTCCTCAATACGCTGCAGGCGAGCGTCATCGCGCTGATCGGCAGCTTTTTGCTGGGGACCTTAGTGGCAGTTATGCGCATAGCTCCTGTCAAACCGTTGAATTGGCTCGGGGCTGTATATGTGGAATTTATTCGGAACATCCCGATCATTCTGATCGTATTCCTGTTCTTCCTCGGTCCATCGGCGCTGGGGTTCAGCTTAAGCGGCTTCGCCGCGGGAACGATCGGGCTGACGATCTACACCGCTTCTTTTATCGCGGAGGCGATACGGGCCGGCATTCAGGCGGTGCCGAGAGGGCAGACGGAGGCCGCCCGCTCGTCCGGACTTACCTACATACAAACAATGGGCTATATTATTTTGCCGCAAGCTCTGAAAATCGTGATTCCTGCGCTAGGGAACCAGTTTTTGAATTTGGTCAAAAACTCCTCCGTTCTAAGCGTCGTCGCCGGACTCGATCTGATGTATTATGCCGATCTTATCTCTACCAAATCGTTCGTCACCTTCAGTGTGTACATTTTCGTAGCCTTGTTTTATTTGGTCATCACCATTCCGCTCAGCTTCGGGGTCGCTTATCTGGAGCGGCGCATGGCGAGAACGAACTAGACGCGGAGGTGAGAAAGCATGAATTTCGCAGACGCTTATACGTGGGATCATATCCGCTTTTTGCTCGAAGGGCTCGGAGTCACCTTGCGGGTCGCCGTAATTGCGATTATCTTCAGCTTTATAATCGGGTGCTTGCTCGGCACGATTCGATATACGAAGCTTCCGGTCGTATCGCAGCTTACCGCGGTAGGCGTGGAAGTCATCCGCAATCTGCCCTTATTGCTCATAATTTTCTTCACTTATTTTGCATTGCCTGAGGTTGGCATCAAGCTGAGCGTGGAGCATGCAGCCATTGTGGCGCTAACCGTCTTCGAGGCGGCGATGATTTCGGAAGTGGTGCGCAGCGGCCTGAACTCGATCCCGAAGGGCCAGATTGAAGCGGCCCGTTCGTCGGGACTGACGTACCTTCAGACGCTGGGCCACATCGTTTTGCCGCAGGCGCTTCGCCGGATGATGCCGCCGATGGTCAGCCAGTTCATATCGCTATTGAAGGATACGTCGCTTGCGGTCGTCATATCTTTGGCCGAATTGATGCACAACGCCCAGATCATTAACGGACAGGACGTCAACTTCGTAATCCCGGTGCTTTTGCTGACCGCGGTTATGTACTTTGTCGTTAATTACGCGCTGTCCATTGTGGCCAAACGATTGGAAGCACGGCAAGTGTAGAAGACGCCGCTGCAGCTGCATAGTGAGGAAAGAAGGTATGCAATGGAGGAGCTTGGTGTACAGATGCTCTTGTGGGTTGTGATCGGCGGCTTCGCGGCCGCCTTTGTCGATGCGGTTGTCGGGGGCGGCGGTCTTATAGCCGTTCCCGTTCTGCTGTTGACCGGCATGCCGCCGACGGTCGCGCTTGGCACCAACAAGCTGGCTGCGTCCATGTGCTCCTGCACCAGCATGATTGCTTTTATGCGCTCAGGCAAGGTGGAGCTGGGACTCGTCCGCTACTTGTTCCCGCTGGCGCTTATCGGTTCCGTGTCGGGAACCTTAACGCTTCAATTCATCCCATCGTCATTTTTGCGGCCGATGGTGGTCGTCATGCTCGTTGCGGTCACGATCTATACGCTGGTCCGAAAGCAGTGGGGACGCGAATCGACTTACAGCGAGCTGTCGCCCGGGTCCAAAGCGGTAGCCGCCGCGGCTGCGCTCGGCCTGGGCTTCTACGACGGCTTCTTCGGGCCGGGAACCGGCTCGTTTCTGCTGTTCACGTTTTTGCTGCTGGGCTTCGACTTCGTCAAGGCGGCCGGCAATTCGAAGGTATTGAACTTCGCCAGCAACATAGCGAGTCTGGGGACGTTCATGTACCTCGGGCTCGTTAATTACAGCATCGGCATTCCGATGGGCATCGCCATGATTGGAGGCGCGCTGCTCGGCTCGCGGATCGCGATCCGTAAGGGCGCAGCTTATGTGCGCCCTCTGTTTATTGCCGTCACGGCGCTGCTCATAGGGAAGCAGCTGCTGGACTTGATCTAGCTAGAGGCCTGAGAGCCGTCTGCAAGCGGAGCAAAAAAAGCCTGCGAATCCGAACAATGGTATCGGATACGCAGGCTTTATCGTTTTAGTGGGAAGGCACGTAGCCTTCTCCTTTTGCCTTAGCTTCCTCTAATTCCCTCGCCTCTGCGGCAGGATCCAGCTTATCTTTGCCCATCAGGAAAGCTGCCGCCAGCGCCAGCACGGCGGGAATGAGCGCCCAGGCGAAGGTGGTTATAATAGAGGACGAGAGTCCTTCCGTAATGACACGCAGTACTTCAGCGGGGATATGAGCCCGCGTCGCCGGGTCCAGCAGCATGTGCGGATCCTTGAAGTCAATGCCTTGAGGCACGGCTGTCTGGCTGCCTTGGGCGAACGACTCGGTCAAATGCTTCGTCAAAGCGTGGCTTTGAATGATGCCGAAGATGGTGATGCCAAGCGTCATCCCAAGAGATCTCAGGAAGGTAAGTGTCGAGTTGGCCGCTCCCCGCTGTCTAATCGAGAAGGAATGGATGGCTGCGTTGCTCAGCACCGAAAAGGAGGAGCCGATTCCGAGACCGATCATAATCATATACACTGTGATAGTAAATCGCGAGGAGCCGGTCGTTAATGTAGTCATCAGGGCAATTCCCGCCACAAGCAGAATGAGTGTCATGATCATGATCGAACGGTAAGGTATGCGTGTCATCAGGCTTCCGCCGGCAGTAGCCGTGACTACCGTTCCCAGCATCATCGGCAGCAGTACATAACCCGAATTGGTTGCAGACCCGCCCAATACGCCTTGAATAAAAATCGGGATGTAGACGGAGGCTGTAATGAAAGCGGCTCCGCTCAGCATCGCCAGCACATTGCTCGTGGCAAATAAGCGGGTGCGGAACATTGCGAAGGAAATGATCGGCTCCTCCGCGCGTTTTTCCACGAACAGGAACAGTAGGGCAAAAAGGAGAAATCCGGCGAACAAGCTGCCGATTTGCAGCGAAGTCCATGCATACTGCTTGCCGCCCAGCTCCAGGGCGAAAATTAAACAGACGATAGCGCAGACGAGTGAGCCTGCGCCCCACCAGTCGATCTTCTGTTTGGAATGCTCCAGCGACTCTTTGTAAAAGAACGCGATCATGGCGAACGAGATCAAACCGAGCGGCAGGTTGATGTAAAAGATCCATTCCCAATGGATGTACTCGGTAATGTAGGCGCCGAGCAGCGGGCCGAAGATGCTCGACATGCCGAAGACGGCACCGAACAATCCGCCGAGCTTGCCTCTGTTCTCCGGTGCGACGGCATCGAACATGATCGTGAAGGTAATCGGCATCAAGGCTCCCGCACCGATCCCCTGCACAGCGCGGTACAAGCTGAGCTGCTCGATCGACGTCGCCGTCCCGCATAGAACGGAGCCGAACATAAAGACGAGGATGCCGAAGATGAAAAAGCGCTTGCGGCCGTACATGTCGGACAGCTTGCCGAAGATCGGCATCCCTGCCATTTCTGCGACCATATAGGCGGAGGTAACCCAGACGAATTTGTCGAGGCCTCCCAGCTCTCCGATAATGGTGCCCATTGCGGTTGCGGTAATCGTATTATCCATGGAGGCCATCAGAATAGCCAGCAGCAGCCCTCCGATTACGATTCCGATTTTGTTTGACGGTGTGCTCATGAACAACTTCCTTTCGTATTCATCATTAGACGATCGCGCCGCCTGTGAGGGACGGTGCGTCATTTGCCTGTTCTCTACGCTTCTTACTATAAAGGCGGAACGCTGACAGCTGTATGTCAGCGATGTTTGTGGATCATTAACTTTTTTCTTTACCATCTTTACATGAGAAAAACCTCTATCGAGGTCCTTTCACAGAGGAGCGACCGCGCTTAGAGGTAGTTTTTATCGCCAAATAGAAATTTCACATCCGATGACCCCGGAATGTTAAACATTCTATTATGGTTAGAAAAGCCGACCCGGTATGCATGGGTCGGCTTGCTGATGTTCATGAAAGAGAATACCTAACCGGCGGCTGCCTTATCTAAAGCTAGTGTTTCCTGGCTGAAGCCGGTTTAATCCTGAAATTTCCTAAGGACGATAACCGCATTGTGTCCCCCGAAGCCGAACGAGTTGGATATCCCTATCGTCATATCGGCACGCCGCGCTTGATTGGGCACATAGTCCAGATCGCAGACTGGATCCGAATGTTCGAGATTGATCGTAGGAGGGATCAAGCCTTCCTGTAAGCTTTTCACCAAGGCGATAGCCTCTGCGCCGCCGGCGGCGCCAAGCATGTGGCCGGTCATCGACTTGTTGGCCGTAACGGGAATGCGATAGGCCCGCTCGCCGAACAATTTCTTGATCGCGAGCGTCTCCGACTTGTCGCCCGCCTCGGTGCTTGTCGCATGAGCACTGATCACATCCACGTCCTCGGGCTGGATGCCCGCTTCGGCGAGGGCCGCTTTCATTGCCAAGTAAGCTCCGGCTCCTTCCGGATGGGTCGCTACGATGTGGTAAGCATCGGAGCTTGCCCCGTATCCTATCACCTCGGCATAGATCCTAGCATTGCGGCGCATCGCGTGGCTCAGCGATTCGATCACCACAATGCCGGATCCCTCGGCCATAACGAACCCGTCGCGCTCGGCGTCAAACGGGCGGCTCGCTCTCGCGGGCTCCTCATTGCGCGTCGACAGGGCGGTGGCATTGCCGAAGCTCGCCAGCGAGATGTCAGTGACCGCCGCTTCTGAGCCGCCGGCCAGTACGACGTCCGCGATGCCGAGACGAATCAGCCGCATCGCTTCGCCGATGGCGGTATTGCCGATGGAGCAGGCGGTCACCGGCGACAAGGTCGGTCCGGTTGCGCCGAACTTCATGCTGATCATAGCTGCAGCCATGTTCGATATCATCATCGGCACGAGGAAGGGGCTGACCCGGTCCGGGCCGCGCTCCTTCAGCACGCGGTCCTGCTCCAGCAAGGTCTGGATGCCCCCGATGCCGGAGCCGACGTAGACTCCCATCCGCTCTTTGTCGACGTGCTCCATCACGAGTCCGGAGTCTTCCACCGCCTGCTCCGCCGCGGCCAAGGCGAATTGACAAAACCGGTCCATCCGGCGCGCCTCCTTGCGGCCGAAGCGGGCATCGGCGTCAAAATCGCGGACGAGCCCCGCAATTTTCGCTTTATAGCCCGACGTATCTATCGTATCGATGAGGGAAATGCCGGATTGCCCTCCTGCCAAACCGCTCCAAAACCGTTCTACATCATTGCCCAGAGGGGAGATGATCCCCAGTCCGGTAATCACTGCTCTTTCCATCGTACAATCCCTTCCTTCCCAATAGAAATGTTTAGGACCTGGTACTAAAAATTATTATGGCACAGTGGATATCCTATTACAAGTTGGTGTTTATCATAGTATAATCAGTACCATGATATAGGCAGATAAGGGGAGATGAGCATGAATCAACAGACAAGACTGCAGGCATTGTCGGCTTTTTTGAAAGCGCAGCGGGCCAAGGTGTCCCCGGAAGCCGCCGGACTCCCGGCTGGAGGACGGAGAAGAACGCCGGGTCTGCGCAGAGAGGAGGTCGCCCAGCTCGCGGGAGTGAGCCCGACCTGGTACACATGGCTCGAGCAGGGGAGAGATATCCGGGCATCCTCCTCGGTGCTGGACTGCGTAGCCGCCGCTTTGAAGCTGACCGCGGACGAGCGCAAATATTTATTCTCCCTCGCTCTGGAGACGGGGGCCGGAATGACGGTACTGAAAGAAGAGCAGCCGGAAATCAGCCCGTCTTTACGGACGATCCTGCAGGAGCTGCGGAATTGCCCGACGATTATCTCAGACCGGAGATGCCACATCGTCGGCTGGAATCAGGCGGCCTCCCATGTGTTTCTCGACTTCGAGCAGCTGCCGCACGAGCAGCGGAATATGATCCGTCTGCTGTTCACCCGCAAGGAATTCCGCAGCCTGGCGGTCAACTGGGAGCATTTCGTCAGCGGCTTTCTTTCCATATTCCGCGCGTACTATGGTCAATATGTCGAAGACGAGTGGTACGAGCAATTTCTTGGGGAAATGAGGGAGCATCATCCGGATTTCCAGCCTTTATGGGAGCAAAGCAGGGTAAGCTCCGCGCCGGAGGTACTGATCGAATTCCGCCATGCCAAGGCGGGCAAAATGCTGTTTCACCTGACATCGCTGCAGGTGCAGGGAGAATCGGACCTGCGGTGCAGCGTCTACACGCCGGTCCCCGATTCGTCTACGGAGGCGAAGATCAATCGGCTTATGGAGCACAAGGCTCCGCCGTCCGTGTCGCCGGCAGATTGAGCACGATCGCGTCATCTTTATTGTGTAATATAACGTAACATACCGATTTCTATAGTCCGCAATCATATTGGGGCAGAAGCCGCACACGGCGATGAAGCTGCCCCTCCCCATTCCCTCCTCACCGCCAGACACTTCCCGCAATAGTCCCTTTGGGCATGAATTAACGTTGCTTAGGAAACTTTGTACCCTAAGTTCTTAAATCGCTGTATCGACGTAACAATGATAATAGGATGAAGAGATTTGGGTAGAATATGGTTCAAAAGTGCCTATTTTCCTTAAAAATGCATGTCTTTTCGCTCAAAAAATATTCTTGACAGCTTTCAGTGATGGCAGTATTATTCTTGTAGCGCATAATTCCTACTAAATAAGTAGGGTATAAAGGGGATGGGTAGCTTGAATAACAACTTGATTGTAGCTTTTCAGACTAACTGGATAAGCTTGCTTATTTCTTTAGTAATTATCGGTTTATTATTCTTCTTGGCTAAGAAACGGGTAGGCTTCGGCACACGCGTCCTTCTCGCTCTGGGTCTCGGGCTTGTAGCCGGAATTTTCTTCAATACTTATAAGATTAGTGCAGTAAGCGTCAGCACGATCGGTACGATTTACGTCAACCTGGTCAAGATGCTTGTTATGCCGCTGGTCGTAGTTCTTGTCATTAACAGTATCACCTCGATCTCCAGTCTTGGCCATTTGCGCAAGATCGGTGTCAAAACGATTTCCTTGTTCTTCATTACGACAGGGATTGCCGCATTGATCGGTTTGCTGGTGGCTTTGGCGTTTGACCCGGGAGCAGGTATCGCACAAGAGGTTCCTAAGACATTCAAGCCTCGTGAAATCCCGACTTTCTCGCAAGTTATTTTGGATCTTGTTCCTTCGAACCCTATCAGCGATATGGCTGCAGGCAAAGTCGTACCTGTTCTGCTGTTTGCAATTTTCGTGGGTATCGCTATGGTACAGGTCGGATCGAAGAAGCCTGAAGTGGTTCAGCCTGTCAAGAACTTCGTTGAATCGTTCGCCCAAATTATGCACCAAGTAACGAAATACATTATCCGTTTGACTCCATACGGTGTATATGCCCTGATCGGTGCTATGGCTGCCAAATACGGTTTGGAAACGTTGGCTCCGCTCGTGAAAGTTATTATTGCGACTTATGTAGCTTTGCTGCTGCACTTCATTATTACGTTCGGCGGATTGGTCACCTTCGTGGCGAAAGTCAATCCGATCAAGTTTTTCCGCAAAGCATATCCGACTATCGCCGTTGCTTTTACAACACGCAGCAGCTATGTAACGCTGCCGGTTAACCTTGAGGTTATTACCAAACGATTGCGCGTATCTCCGCGTATCGCCAGCTTCGTAGCTCCTCTTGGCGCAACGATGAACATGAACGGGTGCGGCGGCGTATGGCCGGCCATCGTAGCGATTTTCGTAGCTCGCGTATATAACGTGCCAATGGGTATTTCCGAATATATTTTGATCGTTATCGTAAGCATGATTTCCTCGATCGGTGTTGCAGGGGTACCTGGACCTGCCGCTATCTCGACAACGGTTGTATTGACGGCTCTTGGCTTGCCGGTCGAAGGCTTGGGTCTTGTTCTTGCCATCGATGCCGTGGTGGATATGGGTCGTACAGCGGTGAATGCAACAGGAACTACCGTCTGCTCCTTGCTTGTCGCAAACTCGGAAGGCGAGTTCGACCGTGAATCGTTCAACCGCGACGAAGAGGATCAAATGGAATTGAACGCGGTATAAGCTTCAGATTGAACAAAAGAAAACAGCGCTGCAAGAAGCCATTCTTGTATCGCTGTTTTTTTGCATTTGCCGGCTTTTTATTTCCCGGAACGGTATTGCCTCGGATTCACTCCCGTCATCCGCTTGAAAAACCGCGAAAACGTAAAAATGTCCTTAAACCCCAATTCCTCCGTTATATAAGAAATATTGAACTCGCTGTACCTTAGCATTTCCTTCGCTTTATCCAGCCGGATCCGGTCGATGAACGACTTCAAGCTCTCCCCGGTCAGCTGCCGGAACAGCTTCGATATATGGCTTCGCGTGTAAGACAACTCCTGTGCAATCTCATCCACACTGATAGGCTTGCCGTTCCGTTCTCGCACCATATCCGTAACGGTCCGTATCAGCTGGCTAGGGGCATCCTCCGTCTGGTCCGCCTCTTCCGATTCAAGATACATAAATAAAGCTTCGAGCATCCCCTCTACGAACCTTTTTTCATAGGGCCGCAAAATAGTGCCTGTAACCATAGCGAGGAGCGATGCCGTGAACTTTTCGGTAAACAGCGATTTTCGCAGGGTGACTTCCCTCTGTAAGCAATCGGCTGGACTGCGCTCGAACTTCAGCGTAATCCATGCGGCTCCGGGAGGCTCGTAAACGAACTCGTGCTCCAGACCGGGAGGGATCAACAGCATATCTCCGGCGCTCAGGAGCTGGCGCTCTTCATTTAGCATCGTATAAGCAACATGATGACGCGTGACAATTTCCAGCTGCCAAAACTTGTGCGCGTGCATGTTCACTTTCCCGTAGTCGTGTCGTTCGCCTTTAAACAAGATGAGCAGATTCGCGTTCATCGCCGCGCCTCCTTCTATCTTATGGTCATATCCATACCATATCAATGATCACACAAAACGACAAGTATTGCTTCGATTTTGCCATTCGTCCCCACGTGGCGGGGTGTTATAGTTGCTTTGTAAAAATAATGACGGAGAGGCGTGAGTAATTCATGGTTAAAATAGGAGTCCTAATGCCTGTAAGTATGCAAAATGCTATATTTTCCGAAGCTAGCCGCAGTGAGCTCGAATCGATGGCGCAAGTAGCTTGGAACCCGACGGAAGCACAATTCAACGATGACGAAGCGGCGGCATTTTTAACAGATTGCGAAGTGTCGATCGGCTCGTGGAGAACGCCTAAGCCCTCGAAAACGATCTTGGATGCATGTCCTTCTCTCAAGCTGTGGGAGCATGCCGCGGGATCGGTCAAAGCCTTTTTCACCGACGAGCTGCACGGTAGAGACCTGATGATCGCATCCTGCGCTCCTGCTATCGGAAGAACCGTTGCCGAAATGGTGCTCGGCGAAATGATAATCGGCCTCCGCCGCATCATTCCTAATGCTCAATCGAACCAGACCGAATTCAGACAACCGGTCCCTAATAAGTTGTATTTGGCTGCCGCGACTGTCGGTATCATCGGCGCCTCCCAGGTAGGACGGTATTTCCTGCAGCTGGTACGCCCGTTCGGGCCGAGAGTGCTGATCTATGATCCGTATTTAACGCATGAAGCCGCAGCGGAGCTCGGCGCAACGAAGGTTGATACATTGCTCGAGCTGTGTAAGGAATGCGACGCTATCACCATGCACACGCCGATGACGGACAGCACCCGCCACATGATGGGCGCGAAGGAATTCCAGGCGATGAAGGACGACGCCGTATTTATCAATTCCTCCCGCGGAGGCTGCATCGATGAGAAGGCGTTGATTGCCGAGCTGGAGAAAGGACGCCTGTTTGCGTTTCTTGACGTGTCCGATCCGGAACCTGCAGAGATGAGCAACCCGATCCGCAACCTGCCTAACTGCATTTATACTTCCCACTTGGCGGGAGGACAAAGCTACCATATCGGTATCCAAGTCGTTGAAGATGTGAAAGCCTATTTGAACGGCTCCAAGCCGAAAATGGTCGTCACTTGGGAAATGCTGGACCGCTTGGCATAGCCGTTGGAGGGGAAATAGATGAATACGATGCTGTACACGTTATTCCCGAAGTTTTTCCAAAGCTTGGATGTGCATCGGCTGGCTGAGGTGGCCCAGGCCAGCGGCTTCGATGCGGTCGATTTGGTTGTGCGCGACGGGTATTGGGTTACTCCGGAGCGATTTGCTGTAGAAGCGCCGGCGTTCGTGCAGGCGATGCAGCGCAATCATATGAAGGTGGAGTTCGCGACGACGGGGTTTTCGCCCGAAATGCTTGCTCAAGACGATACACCTTTGAAGGTGATGTCCGATATCGGCATCCGCGGCTTCCGTATGTCCTACTTCTCGTATGATGAGCGTGAACCGTTATTCGCCCAGATGGAGCAAGCGCGCGCCTCGATGCAGCAAATGGCGGAGCTGTGCGCTAAGTACAACCTGAAGGCGGTTTACCAGGTTCACCACGGCGAACGGATGCTCATTCACCATGCTTATGCCGCTTTAACACTAGTCGATGGATTGCCTGCGGAGCATGTCGGCATCATGCTGGATCCGGGCAACCAGTTCCATGAAGGGACCGATAATTGGAAAAGGGCGATCGCCACGCTTGGAGCCTATTTGGCCGGAATGGGAATGAAGGATGCCCGGTACGTGTTCAATTCCGAGGACAAAGCGGCTCCGAACAAAGGCTGGAGCAAGCAATGGACGCCTTGCCAGGATGGTGTGACGAATTGGCATGTCATTGCGAAGGCGCTGCACGAAGCGAAGTTTCAAGGCGTGCTCAACTTCCAGCCGTTTTACCATAGCAATAACCTGGATCTCCTCATCCCTGCACTGCAGGAAGAGGTGGCCTACATTAAGAAAGCGATGCAAGAGACGGGGGAGGGGACAGCATGAAGCCGTACGATATAGCGATAACCGGACTGCAGCTGTATGAGCTGCCTGTGCAAACCCGTGTTCCTTTGAAATTCGGAGCTGAGGTGCTCACTACGGTAACCTGCGCAAGAGTGCGCATCCAGACGGAAAATCGGCGCGGCGAGCGCGGCGAAGGCTGGGGGGAGACCCCTTTAAGCGTACAGTGGGTATGGCCGAGTTCCCTTGGCTATGAAGTGCGCGAGCAAGCGTTGAAGGCGATATGCCGGCTCATCGCCGATGATTTGTCCCAATGGAAGGAGCAAGGTCATCCGTTCGAGCTAGGTTCGCGGTATCAGAAGGAGCGGCTGTCCCGAGTGGTCGATTCCTTTAACGCCATCTCCGGCCTGTCTGAGCCTGTGCCGTATTTGGCGGCGCTCGTCTGCTTCTCCCTCTTTGACATTGCGCTTCATGATGCTTATGGGCACACGAATCGGGTCAACATTTACGAGACCTACAACGGCAATTATATGAACGACGATTTGTCGGCCTATTTGGAGCCTGCAGCGGGGTCGTCCGTAAGGTTCGAAGGCTTGTACCCGCAAGACTTTTTCAGCATCCCTGCTCAAAACGAGCTGGTAGCCTGGCATTTGGTCGGCGGCAAAGATTTGCTGTACCGGCATGAATTGACAGGTGAGGAGAAGGATGACGGGTATCCTTATACGCTCGAGGATTGGATCGAGCGGGACGGCTTGAAATGCCTGAAGGTCAAGCTGACAGGCAATGATGCGGCCTGGGATTATACGAGACTCGTTCAGGTGGGCGATATAGCGTTGGCGGGACAGGTCGTTTGGCTGACCGCGGATTTTAATTGCCAGGTCACCGATTGCGATTACGTGAACGATATATTGGACCGGTTAATGCATGAGCATCCGGAAATTTATAAAGCGATCTTGTATATCGAGCAGCCCTTCCCCTATGAGCTGGAGGAGCATCAGCTCGACGTCCGCAGTGTCAGCGCCAGAAAACCGCTGTTCATGGACGAAAGCGCGCACGACTGGGAGCTGGTAAAGCTGGGGCGCGAGCTCGGGTGGACCGGCGTGGCGCTCAAGACGTGCAAGACGCAGACGGGAGCATTGCTTAGCTTATGCTGGGCCAAGGCGCACGGCATGACGCTGATGGTTCAGGATTTAACGAATCCGATGCTTGCGCAAATTCCTCATTTGCTGTTGGCGTATCATGCAGGTACAATTATGGGAGTGGAAACGAACGGGATGCAATTTTACCCTGAGGCTTCTCATTATGAAGCTGTCATTCATCCGGGATTGTATCGGAGACAAGAAGGCAAGGTGCGGCTCGGCAGCCTGTCCGGTTACGGATTCGGCTATCGGGTCGATGAAATCGCAAGGCCTCTCCCGGAACCCACTGCAGCTTACTAGAAAAGCGGAAAGGCGGTGTAATCTATGGGAGCAAACGGTAAGGTGAAGGTCGGGATTATTGGGATGGGCAATATGGGGAAGCTTTATTTCGAACAGTTATCCCACATGGAGCATTGTCAGGTGGTCTCGATATGGAGCCAAAAGGAAGAAAAAGTTAAGATGCTTGCCGCCGAATATGGAGTACAAGGGTTCACGGATTATATCGCTATGCTGGATGCCGGCAATCTGGATGCAGTGATCGTAGCAACGCCCCATTATCAGCATACGACGGTGACGGTAGAGGCACTGCGCCGGAATATTCATGTGCTCGTGGAGAAGCCGGTGGCTGCTCATGTCAACGATTCGGAGCGTATGAATGCCGTCTATGAAGAGCAGAAAAAGCTCGCGCCCGATCTGGTGTTCGCCGCCATTTATCAGCAGCGCACGCTGCCTCAATGGCAGTATATCCGGCAGCAGGTACAAGACGGCAAGCTCGGGAGATTGATGCGGTTCTCCTGGATTACTACGAACTGGTTCCGCCCGCAGGCGTACTTCAACGTAGGCAATTGGCGCGGCACATGGAAAGGGGAGGGCGGCGGCGTTCTGCTAAATCAGTGCGCGCACAACCTCGATATGATGTGGTGGCTGTTCGGCCTCCCGCAGGCTATCACATCGACTGCTGCCTTCGGGAAGTACCACGATATCGAGGTCGAGGACGAGGTACATGCCATGCTCGAGTACAATGGCGGCTTGATGGGAAGCTTCATTGCTTCGACCTCGGAAGCTCCGGGTACGGACCGGCTGGAAATCGTAGGAGAATACGGCAAGCTGGTATACGAGCATAAAAAAGTGACACTGTACCATAACAAGGAGTCCGCTCTCGAATATATTCAGCATGCCAAGCAAGCTTTCGGTATGGTTAAGCATGACGTAGCGGAGATTTCGTGGGCTGATGTTACCGGGCCCGGCCATGAGCATATTTTGAATGACTTCGTGCAAGCGATTATCGACAAGCGGCAGCCGATGGTGCCTGCAGCGGAAGGGCTGAACTCGCTCATGCTCATCAACGGCATGGTGCTGTCGTCCCTGCGTGAAAGCAAAGTGCGCTTGCCGTTCGACGGAAACGAATACGATCGCGAGCTGCAGAAGCTTATTGCGAATTCAACGTACCGCAAGCCGGAGGCTAACCATGACCACGTAACCGTGGATGTGAAGGATTCATTCCGGTAAGCTAATAACAAAAGACGCTTCCAATACCACGTTACAAGTGGGAAGGGAGCGTCATTTTTTTTGCGAGCTTAAGCAGGTGAGCCCGAAGTCCTGACGGGGGCTTTTCGGGACGGCTTTTAATTTTTCGGGTAAAAAATGATTGTGTGATACACCGTCTTGCCGTCCGACAGGTTCTTGTACGTATGGGGCTTGTCGGCTGTAAAATGGACGGCGTCGCCCGCCTGCAGCCGGTACGTCTCCTGTTGGAACGCAAGCTCAAGCTCGCCCTGGGACATCAAAATATATTCTTCGACCCCTTCGTTATGGGGCTCGGATTCGTGAGCGCATCCAGTATCCATCTCGACCGTGTACACCTCGAATTGTTTATTCTGGTCGAAAGGGATGAGCGGATACGCGCGGTACTGTCCATCTTCCTCCCAGAACGGCTCCAGCTCGTCAAATCGGATGTGGGTTACCCTCGGTGTCTCCTCCTCAATAAGGGTGGTGAACGAAATGTGGAGACCGTTGACGATTTTCCACAGGATCGAGATGGTCGGATTGGAATCGCCGCGCTCGATCTGGCCGATCATGGCTTTGCTGACGCCTGTCAGCTCGGCGACCTGATCCAGGCTGAGTGACCTTGCCTTGCGGATGGCCTGGAGATTGCGGCCGATTTTTTTATGGATTTGATCGTGTTCCATGCGGTTATGCTCCTAACCAATGATTTAGTTTTCATTATATACGAAGGATGCGGGAAACGTACAATCCGCTCAGCCGATGGCTGCGGAGGATAAAAATATTTTTCAATTATCCGGGCGAATGTCTGTACATTATCTTGTACATATGTATAATATAATAACATATATGTGCTATATCGTGTACAAATGTGCGTTATGATGAGCGTTTTGTAAAAAGGAGGATGGACGGCATGGAGAAGACGATGGTCGGTTTGGTGAAGGAAACCGGGGGGCCGGGAGCGGTGTTGAAGGAGGTGCCCGTACCTGTCTATGGACCCGACGAAGTATTGGTGAAGGTGAAAGCGACATCCATATGCGGAACGGACGTTCATATTTACCAATGGGATGATTGGGCGGCGAGGACGGTAGTCACTCCGAACGTCTTCGGCCACGAGTTCGCCGGTATTGTCGAGGCGGTCGGATCGGAGGTCGTACACGTGAAGCCGGGGGACCGGGTATCCGGAGAGGGGCATATCGTTTGCGGCGTATGCAAAGCGTGCCGGACAGGGAACGCTCATGTTTGTCCAAACACGCGCAGCTTCGGGATTACAGCTCCCGGCTGCTTCGCCGAATATGCCGTTCTTAAGGCGTCCAACGTTATTCACAACCGGCCGGAGCTGCCGTTCGAGCTGGCTTGTCTGCAGGACCCGCTCGGCAATGCCGTGCAGACTGTGATGTCGGGCGATATTGTCGGCAAGTCCGTTGCCGTGATCGGTTCCGGCCCTATCGGATTGATGGCCATTGCAGTGGCGAAGGCTTGCGGAGCCGGGGCCGTCATCGCGGTTGATGTAAACCCTTACCGCCTGGATCTGGCCCGGCGGATGGGCGCCGACCATACGATCGACAGCCGGCACGTGATCTTGTCCGAGGCAATTCGGGATTATACCGGAGGTGAGGGAGCGGAGGTGATCCTCGAAATGTCCGGCCATCCGGAGGCGATCCGGCAAGGCTTCGAGGCGGCCGCACCCGCTGCGCGCGTATCGCTGCTCGGTATCCCGACGCGTGAGGTGTCGCTCGATCTGTCGTCCCACATTATTTTCAAAGGGCTGCATATCGATGGTATTACGGGCCGGCGCATGTACCAGACCTGGTATCAAGTGAAAGGGCTGCTGGAGCAGAACCGCATCGATCTGACTCCGCTCATCACCCACCGGTTTCCGCTGCACCGCTATGAGGAGGCGTTCGGTCTTATGGCTTCCGGCCAGTGCGGCAAAATCGTATTTACCCACGAAGAGAACGTGATCGAGGACGATAAAGAGAAAGGAGAAACGAGCCATGGCCAACTGGCAGTCACTGCATGATGAACTGGAGCAACTGAAGAAGGAGGGGCGGTATCGCCCGCTGACGGTATGGGACAGCAGCTCCGGTACTTGGATGACGCTGAACGGGCGGCGGGTATTGCAGATGTCGTCCAACAACTACTTGGGACTGACCGAGCATCCGGAGTTGAAGGAGGCCGCCGAGCAGGCTATCCGGGAATATGGCGCAGGAAGCGGCTCCGTGCGCACGATTACCGGAACGCTCCGCATTCACGATGAATTGGAGCGGGAGCTGGCTGCTTTCAAAGGAACGGAGGCGGCGCTCGTATTCCAGTCCGGCTTCACGACCAATCAGGGCGTGCTGGCTTCACTGCTCGGTCCCGACGATGTAGTCATCAGCGACGAGCTGAACCATGCCAGCATTATCGACGGGATCCGCTTGACCAAGGCGAGCCGGAAAATTTATGCGCATAAGGATATGGATCAGCTGGAAGCGGCGTTGAAACAAAGCGCCGGGTTCCAGAAGCGCATTGTCGTTACGGACGGCGTGTTCAGCATGGACGGTGACATTGCCCCGCTGCCTGCTATTGTAGAGCTGGCCGAGGCCTACGACGCTTTCGTCTATGTTGACGATGCCCATGCGAGCGGTGTTCTGGGGAAAAACGGCAAAGGCATCACCGACCATTTCGGCTTGAACGGCCGAGTCCATATGCAAGTCGGCACGCTGTCCAAGGCGGTCGGTGTCGTCGGAGGCTACGTCGCGGGGGAGCAGGTGCTGAAGGACTACTTGATTCACAAGGCGCGTCCGTTCTTGTTCAGCACCTCGCAGACTCCGGCGGTAGCTGCCTCCTGCTTGGCGGCGATCCGCGTTCTGCAAAAGAGCGACCAGCTGATCGGCCGGCTGTGGGCCAATGCGGACTATTTCCGCTCCGGCGTCCAGTCGCTCGGCTTTGATACCGGCGCGAGCGAAACGCCGATTATCCCTGTCATTGTTGGAGACCCGGCGAAGACGATGCAGTTCTCCGATCTGCTGCTGGAGGAGGGCGTATTCGCTCAAGGCATCGTCTATCCGACGGTAGCTATGGACAAAGGCCGTGTCCGCTTCATCGTTACGGCGGGACATACACGGCAGGATCTGGACTTTGCCTTGGATGCGCTGAAGCGGGCCGGGCAGAAGCTGGGAATGCTGTAGCAGAGCCTTTAGCTTGTCATAATGCGTGTAATCAGAAAATGCTTAAGGGGTTAGGTGGGGTATCTCCCGGAGGAGCGAGCGACCGCCTTTGTTTTTGGGAAATTACCGCTGGAAAGAGATAATTAAGTTATTCCCGAAAACAACAGCGGCCGGAGGGAGGTACCCCACCGGGTTACCCTGCAGCTTTTTAGTGTCATGGGTTTCTCAACAACGAGGACAAACTCTAAAACAGCGTCAACTGAACCGGTTCGGAGGTCTCGATGGAGATCGTCCGGGCCGGTTCTTTTTGTGCAGCATCCGCCGGGTGATAGGAGCGCTGCAGCGTAGAATGCTTCTGAAGCAATTGATCGATCAGCTTCATCTTGGGGGCCTTGTAATGAGCGGGCGTAGAGGACGAAGCATGGTACATGTCGGCATAGACTCCTGCCAGCTGCGGATAGTGCTGCCGCAATGTTTGGAAAAACCACACCTTCACCTCTCGCGTGCTCAGCCGGAGATAAGAAGGCATAACGAACCGGGAGCCGGCGTCTGCAGCCGCCTGGATCAGCTCGGATAAATCGGCTTCGCCATCCGTAATATGGGGGAGAATCGGAGCGGCGAAAATGCCGGTCGGTATGCCTGCTTCGTTCAACTCCCGGACGGTGCGAAGCCGCTGTGCAGGAGATGGCGTGGAAGGCTCGAACTGTTTCCATACGGTATTATTTAACGTGCTCACACTGATGTTGACGGAGACGTGCTTCAGCGTCTTCAATAGATCCAGATCGCGCAAAATAAGGGGCGAGCGCGTCGTAATTGTGACGGGAGCCTGGAATTCGGCCAATACCTCCAGACAGCCTCGCGTCAGCAGCGCCTTCGCTTCGATCTGCTGGTAAGGATCGGTAGCGGTGCCGATGGCGATTTGACCCAGCTCGGCCGCTTTCCTGCTGCGCATCCGCTTGCGAAGCTGCTCCCGCAAAATGTCCGGAGCCGATTGCTTCAAGAAAATATGGCGCTGAAACGTATCGTCCGCCTCCACGCCAAGGAAGGAATGCGTGGAGCGGGCATAGCAGAAGCTGCAGCCGTGCTGGCAGCCGCGATAAGGATTGATCGACCAGTCGAACGGCATGGATGGAGCCTTGACCGGGTTTAGAATCGTTTTGGCCTGCATCGGCTCATATTGTATTTTGACGGGCTTTTTCATAGCCATCATCCGTTTCTTTTAATAGGAATGTATGTTCGCACATTGATCGTACCAAAGCTGCGACCGGATTTCAAGCTATGGAACCATTTGGAAATCGGTAAACATCTAAAAAAATTACAAAACATTCTAAAACGAGTGGCGTACCCTTTCGCGCCGTCCTTCATTACAATGAATTTGTCGCTTGAATTGTAAGTGCTTACACGAGGGGCGAAATCAGAGGGGAGGATGGAGATTGAAAACAATCAAACGGGCGGCATTATGGGTGGACAGCTTCTTTGAAATGTTTTCGTTGACGGCGCTGCTCGCCATGATTCTTATTGTGACAACCCAGGTGATGACGCGGAAGCTGTTTCATTTTGTACTGTTCTGGTCGGAGGAAGTGACGCTGCTGCTGTTAGTATGGTTTTCTTTTTTGGGCATTGCCTTCGGGTTTCGGGAGCATTTGCATTTGGCTATCGATACGCTGACAAGCAAATTTCCGTCATCGTGGAATCGGGTTCTCGATAAGCTCATTTATGCGAGTATTTTTGCCTTCGGCATCTATTTGATCGTATCCGGCACCGAGTTTACGATATTGATGAATGAAAGCACTCTTGCGGCAACGAAGCTGCCGAACAGCGTCATGTACGCCGTCATGCCTATCACAGGCGTGCTGGTGTGCGTTTACTCCCTGCTGCAGTTTATCGGGATCGATACACGAAGACATCGGGGCAACGAGGAGGGAGATGCTTAAATGGAAGAGGTGACGGTGGCCATTTGGATCCTAACGGCAAGCTTCGTCCTGCTCATGCTGCTGCGGTTTCCGATTTCCTTGACGCTGGTGCTGTCTACGCTGCTGACGGTCATTTATCTGGACATTCCGCTCGCCGTCGTAGGACAGCGGATGATCCAAGGGATCAGCTCCTATTCGCTTCTAACGATCCCGTTCTTCATCCTGGCCGGCCATATTATGAGCGAAGGCAAGCTGGCATTGCGGCTCGTCAACCTGGCGCAGCTGATCGTAGGCGGCATTCGCGGCGGCTTGGCGATGGTGAACTCGGTTGCGTGCATGTTCTTCGGCAACATTTCCGGTTCGGCCGTTGCGGACGTATCCTCGATCGGCTCGGTCATGATTCCCATGATGAAGAAAAAAGGCTACGATACCGACTACGCGGTCGGTGTGACCGTATCCTCCGCCATTCAAGGCGTCGTTGTGCCGCCGAGTCACAATCTGGTGCTGTATTCGCTTGCTGCGGGGGGAGGCGTGTCGATAGCGAGCCTGTTTCTCGCGGGCATCGTCCCTGGACTGATCCTATGCGTATCGTTGATGGCGACGAGCTATGTATATGCTATCAAGCGCGGCTATGCCAAGGGCGATCCGGTAGAGCGCAGGGACATCCCGAAGATTGTGCTGGACGGCCTGATGTCGCTCTTGACCGCGGCTATTATTCTCGGCGGCATCTTCAGCGGCTGGTTCACGGCGACGGAATCAGGGGCTCTCGCCTGCTTGTATGCCTTTATTTTGACCTTCTTTATTTATCGGGATATTCCGCTTCGCCGGATGGGACTCATATTGAAAAAAACGTTCCGCACCGTCTCGATGGTGCTGTTCCTGATCGCCGCATCCGACGCCTTCAGCTGGCTGCTCGCTTACTTGAAAATACCGGGTATGGTGACCGACGCGATGCTCGCCGTGTCCGACAACCCGATTATTATTTTGCTTATCATCAATATCGTGCTTCTGCTGCTCGGAGCGCCTATGGATATGGCCCCGCTCATCTTGATCATGACGCCGATCCTGCTCCCGGTCGTCACTCATCTAGGGATGGATCCGGTCCATTTCGGCATCATCATGATGCTGAATCTGGGCATCGGCCTGCTGACTCCGCCGGTCGGAACGGTTCTGTTCGTCGGCTGCGCCATAGGCAAAATATCGATCAGCCAAGGCACGAAAGCGATGATGCCCTTCTTCTATGTCATGTGTCTCGTGCTGCTGCTGCTAACGTACATACCGGATCTGGTCATGTGGCTGCCCAATATGATGAAGCATTAAGGCGCTCTGCTCAGCCGGGTTTTATAAATTAATAATAAAAGGGGAATCGTACGATGAAATCATGGATGAAAACATGGAACGTCATTTCCATACTTTCTATCGCGGGAGCCGTTATTGCGGGCTGCAGCACGAAGGAGCCGGCTCAGGGAGCGGCGGCGGGCGGCGGCAACAAAGCCGAAGGCAAAAAGTACACGTTCCGTTTGGCGGACACGCACCCTCCGGATTACCCAACGGTTGTTGGAGACAAGAAATTCGCCGATCTGGTCAATGAACGGACGAACGGGCGCATCAAAATCGACGTGTTCCCCTCGTCGCAGCTCGGAGAGGAGAAGGCGGTCATCGAGCAGGTGCAGCTCGGAGCCATCGAGTTCACCCGCGTCAGCAGCGGGCCGCTGGCCGAATTCAACAAGAACTTCGGCGTGTTCAGCCTTCCTTACGTATTCGACAGCGACCAGCATCTGTGGAAGTTTCTGGAGAGCGATAACGGCAACAAGCTGCTGGACAGCCTGGAGAGCTCGAAGATGAAGGGCCTCGCGTACTACAGCTCGGGAGCGCGCCACTTCTACTCGCGCAAGCCGGTGACGAATTTGGCGGAGCTGAAGGGGCAAAAGGTTCGCGTCATCCAGAACAAAATCAACATCGACCTGATGTCGGCGCTCGGGGCGAATGCGACGCCGATGGCGTACGGCGAAGTGTTCAGCTCCTTGCAGACCGGCGTTATCGACGCGGCGGAGAATAACTTCCCGAGCTACCAGTCCTCAAACCATTACGAGGTGGCGAAGCATATGATCTTGGACGGACACCAGCGGGTTCCCGAGGTGCTGCTGATCAGCCAGTCGGCCTGGAACAAGCTGTCCGAGGAGGACCGCAAAATCGTGAAGCAGGCAGCGATCGATTCGGTCAAGACGCAGCGGGAATCGTGGGACAAATACGAGAAGGAAGCGGAAACCAAGGTGCGCTCTGCCGGCGTCACCATTACGGAGGTCAAGGACGTCAAGCCTTGGCAGGACGCGGTCAAGCCGGTGATCGACAAGTACCGGACGGAGTATAAAGAGGTGCTGGAGCAAATCGATGCGGCGAGGAAAAAGTAAATATTTTTTCCGCCTCCCAAAGTGTGACATACAGCTGTCAGTGTTTCGGGGCTATAGTATAAGCATGAAGCATGTGAGCACACATTAAAATAAAATATATCCACTTTATGGAGGCGACGATTATGTACGTATCGATTCAAAACTTTGTAGAAGAATACCGCAACGAAGCTGCGGCGACGCTAAGACTGCTGGAGGCCTTGACGGACGAATCACTCAAACAGGAGGTAGCTCCGGGCTACCGGACGATCGGCCATCTTGCTTGGCATTTGGTGCCTAACGGGGGCATTTTGAAGCCGACGGGACTCCGTTACGACGCTCCGGAAGAATCCATTGAGCCTCCCGTTTCTGCTGCAGCTATAGCCGAAGCTTACCGCTTCGCGTCCGAATCTCTCTTGGAAGCCGTGGAAGCCCAATGGACGGACGAAAAGCTGCAGGATACTTCAACCATCTTCGGTGAGCAATGGAAAAATGGCAAGACGCTGGATTTGTTCGTGAAGCACGAAATCCATCACCGGGGTCAGCTGACTGTATTAATGCGCCAAGCCGGGGTGAAGATGTCCGGGGTCTATGGGCCGACGAAAGAAGAGTGGGCGGCAATCGGCGTGCCGGCTCCAGTATAAGCAAGCTTTTGTGCGGTGAAGCTGTTTTTAGAGGATTGAATGGCTATGAAAAGCGTACATTCCTTTTTTACTCAGGGGAATGTGCGCTTTTTTCGGCTGTCCGGGATGAGTCTAGTCTGCAGTCTGCTCGGTACGCAGAGTTTTTAGTTGACTGCAGGGGATTACTCCACTTGAAGGAACGACGTTGAATCAAGTTCATAATGCAATCGAGTCCTAAACATCTTATACTGTATTGAGTATTAAGGAGGTAGAATATGAACGAGATCAAACGTATTTGCGTATTTTCCGGGTCGAATCCCGGCAATCATGCCGAGTATGAGCAGGCGGCAAACCGACTGGGGGACGCTCTTGTCACGCACGGCATGGACTTGGTGTATGGGGGAGCGAGTGTAGGGCTGATGGGCCGCGTAGCCGATAAAGTGTTGTCGGCGGGAGGCCAAGCCATTGGCGTAATGCCAAGAGGACTGTTCCGCAGAGAGCTGGCGCATACCGGTCTGACGGAGTTTCACGAAGTGGAAACGATGCATGAGCGTAAGGCTCTCATGGCCAGCTTGTCCGATGCGTTCATCTCACTTCCGGGCGGCTTGGGCACGTACGAAGAGCTGTTCGAGGCGGCCTGCTGGTCGCAAATCGGCATTCATAAGAAGCCGATCGGGTTGTTGAATGTCCGCGGATTTTACAATCCGCTGATCGATATGCTGAAGCATACCGTCCGCGAAGGATTCATGCGGGAGGAGAACTTGGGCCTGCTCGTCGTAGAATCGGACCCGGAGCGGCTGGTCGAAGGATTGCTTAATTATGTTCCGGTCGAGCAGGGGCAAAAGTGGGTCGAGCTCGCTAACAAAGGGTAAGCTTCACCCCTTGCTTTGGGAAAATAGCGCTGGCGGTTTATCGGACACTGAATCCGCTATTCCTTGGAAATAGGCTTCTTTTGCAGTACGATCGGACATAGAATCCGCTATTTGCTATTTTTTCGTTCGAAACCAGTGTATTTTAGTGCAATAAAGGATCTGTAGTCCGATCACCATGGGAATAGTTCCATCTTTGGCGGAATAACGGATCTACGGTCCGAAACGAATGCAACCCTGCTCAACAAACGGGCCGTTCTGGAGTTTTACGAAAAAATCCATAAAAGTAGACAAGCAAAGAACCGTCCTCGCAGACGGTTCTTCCCTTTTTTTCGGAGCTCCCACATTGAACGAACCGTCGCCTTAGTGGTTGACCGTTTGTGCCTGAGATGGCGCCTTTGCTTTCGGTTTAGGATGGTACGTTCCGATAACGATACCCGCGGTAGTCAGCACAAAGGCAAGCAGATGGATCCATTGAACGTGCTCATCGAGGAATAAGACCGCTCCGACCATGCTGGCGAACGGCATCCCGTTGATGAACATGGCGGTCTTGTTGGCGCCGAGCAGCTTGATGCCGTGGTTCCAGCCCAAGGTACCGAGCGAGGAAGCGAGCCATGCCGACAGCAGCATGACCACCCAACCCATCGCCGTAAAATGAACCTGCGAGTACGCCGACGGCCCATAGGTTGCAAACGAGCCGATATTCAGCATCACGCCCCCGATCAAGGTCGAGTATGCGGTAGTGACGAGGGTGGGAATGCCGGTGGACGATATCGCTTTGATCAAAAGGCCGCCGACAACATAGCCGAGCATTGACAGCACCATGATCAGGTCCCCCCAACCGGACATTTCGATAGACGCCTCTCCCGAGCTGGACAGAACGACCATAACTACGCCCGAGAAGCCGGCTAAAATGCCCGCGAACAGCCGGAAAGTCATCTTTTCGCCTATGAACAGGGCAGCTAGAAGGGCGGTAGTGAGCGGATTCAGCCCGAGAATCAGCGAAGCGTTAGTCGCTGTGGTCGTAACGACTCCTGAAGCGAGAAATAATTGATGAAAGAAAATGGAGGTAAGACCGATGAGCGTGAGCAGGAGCCATTGCTTCGGCGTCGGTTTATACCAGCCGTATTTGCGCAGCGCGAACGGAAGCAGGGCAAGACCAGCCAGAGGCATCCGTACGGCAGCCACGAGAAAGGGCGGCGTTGTCTCGGTCAAATATTTGACCATCACGATATTAAGACCCCAAGAAGCTACGACTAGGGCCAGGATGACATACATCCATTTGTTATTGGCGGTTCCCACAGCATGTTAGCTCCTATCCTGAATGAAGTGTGTGCCGGTATGATTTCTTTATAAAATCCAACACAAAAAAAGCAGGGCGTTCTTCTCAAACGAAGGCCTGCGTCCTACTCTTATTAAAGCACAGATTGCCCTAGAGGGAAATCGTAAATCGGCGAGTTCCACCATTTGTTAGTGTTAGGGGAACGGAGTGTTGGGCAATGAAAAAAGCCGCTCTCCGCGTGCGGGGCGGGGTATACGGCCTGGTGCAGCATTACCGGTTCAAATACATCGGCGCTACGAGATCGATTCGGTTGGTCCAGATCCCCCCGGTATAGCCGTGCGGAATCCGCTGCGCTGCATCCTCCGGAGTATCGAAGCCGCTGGAAGCTTCTCTTCCGTCTCCGCCGACCAGAATGACCCTCGTATCGGCGTCCTCCATGCGGTTGATAAACCGTGTAGGCCAGCCCCACAGCCAAGGAGCGATCTTTTCCGGGATGTGCACCTGGGTATGGCCGATCGAAGCGGGGACATAGCCGGTCCATCCGACGGCGGTGTAGGTGAGCACGAACTTGATCAGCGAAGCCTTGGACATCGTCCGCAGCTGAGGCATTTGCTTGCTCAGCGCCGCAATCGGCTCGTCGCCGCCGTATACGGTCAGCTGCTCCAGCCTTTGCGCAGGCAGAGCCTGCAAATATTCGGCAAGCTGGACGCCTTCCGCGGGATCGTTGCTTTTGACGTGAATGAGGAATTGCCGATCCGGAAAAGTACTCATCACTTCGTCCAACGTCGGCATCATGCCGATGCCTTTGCCGCGAAACGGGTACGTCGCCCCGCCGTCCGCCGTATAGCCGTAGCCGATGTCGAGCACCTTCAGCTCCGCCGTTGTATGCTCCCTTGTTACGCCTTTGCCGTTCGTGCGGCAATCCAGTGTCCAGTCATGGAAGACGACAAAATTACGGTCTTTGGTAGGCTGCACGTCAAATTCCACGATGTCGGCTCCTTCCCGGAAGGCGGCGTCCATGGAAGCCAGTGTATTTTCGAGGTAAGGGTGCTCTGGCTCGTATATACGTTCAGCGGTGCAGGTTTCGTCGGTAATACCCTCCATATGAAACGTTTGGGCGAGCCCGCGGTGAGCCAGCAGCAGCGGGGCTTCGTCTCGGGGCTTGGCAAGCAGGGAGCTGTTCGTTATGTACACAATAGCAAGCAGCAGGAGCGCCAGCCATAGTCGTTTTCGCTTCAAAAGGTTCATGATCATGCCTCCAACGGATGTGAAAAATGCGTCAGCGTCCCGAAAACGGGATGGGGAACGAGATCAAGCATACCCAACATAAGGAATCCAGACAATGGCTGATCCATAACAATTCGATGATGGACGGGAAATGAGGGGAATGAGCTAATCCCCCTAGCCCGGCAGCTTAACGGCTTTCACTTCATAAATGCTGCTTTTGGAGCTGAGCACAAAATCCGGCTTGCCGCGCTCGCGTTCTCTGCGATGGCCTTCGAGGTGAGCCTCGCTCAGCTCCCACTGCTTCCAGCGCTCCTCGTTTTCCCAGCGGATCATGACAATGACTTCCTCCTCGCCTTTGCTCGCTCTTTTCACCATGACGCTCAGGTCGATAAAGCCCGGGGACTTTTCTACCGCAGCCTCTTGGCTGAAGCCGTGAACGACCTGATCGGCGAAGCCCTCTTTGACGACGATGGTTAACGTTTCTATGATCATGAATCAGTACGCCCCCTAGAATAAATGGATACATTTTACACAAAACATTGTATTTGATAAAGATTCTCATTGTCAATTAGCGGCAGTCAGGCCTATTGCAGACCATTCCAGCTATGTGGAGGCAGTCAGGCTTATCAGGCTCGGGAAGCGAGGTTGGTATGAAGGTTTATCTTTGCTTAAACCAATTTATAGAAATATTTAATAATTATGTTAAATTAGTATATTAAATCAAATTCCCGTTCTATATACTAAATAATGGAAAGGGGGTGATGTTGATGAGAATGAAAAAGCTCGCAACGATATTATTCGCTTTTACCATGTTTACGGCATCGGTTTCGACTGCTTTTGCAGACGGACGATACCAGTGTCACGGATGTACCTGCAATCTTTACAAATATTTTGTAGACATTGATCTTGTAAATTCTTCCGGGACGACGGAAATCACGACTATGGGCCCGTTCGAGGACTATGCCGACGCTCAGGCGGCTGCAGACGAATACTTGTACATGTATCCCGAGTACAGTGCTAACATTTACGATGCACAATATTGCTGGTAATGAAACCGGAGGAAAGGAAGGGGCAGCCCTTCCTTTTCTTTTTGTTCCGAGACAGGGAAGCCGGAAAGGAAAACAACCTCTGGAAATGGAAATTATTAATTAAGGGAAAATATCCAACAGCACTTTAAGGAGGCGTAAGCTATGAGTGCCGAATTTTTTGCAACCCCTTCCGAGTTCCGTGCATGGCTGGAGCAGAATCACGAAAAGGCTGCGGAGCTGCTGGTCGGATTTTATAAAAAAGACAGCGGACGGCCAAGCATTACATGGCCCGAATCGGTAGACGAGGCGCTGTGCTTCGGCTGGATCGACGGCGTCCGCCGAAGAATCGACGATGCCAGCTACTCGATCCGGTTCACGCCGCGCAAGCCGGGCAGCACTTGGAGTGCCGTCAATATAGCGCGGGTGGAGGAGCTGAGCCGGCTGGGTCTCATGCATCCGGCAGGATTGCGGGCATTCGAGCAGCGCAAGGAGGACAAGTCCGCCGTCTATTCGTATGAGCAGGAAGGTCCGGCCGAGTTGGATGAAGCGCTTGAGAAGCAGTTTCGCGCTCATCCGAAGGCATGGGAGTTTTTTCAGTCGCAGCCTCCCTACTACCGGAAGGTGTCCATCCACTGGATTGGCAGCGCTAAAAAGGAAGAGACGCGGCTCAAGCGGCTTGCGCAGCTGATCGAGAAGTCGGAGCAAGGGCAAAGGCTGTAGCCGCCCATTCCACTATTGCAGCTTAGGCGCGGAGCAGTCCTTTTAGTCCAGGGCCGCTCTTTTACCTCAAGTTTAAGCCGCTGCCGGTTTGGATGCCTTTTTTCTTACGCGTCATGACAATGAATAGCTCCATGAACACTAGATTGCCAACCCAGCACAGCCATGCCGACAGCTGATACGCCGACAGGAATTGGTCTCCGAACAGCGGAGTCGCCAGCATGAGCCATACCCGAAAAGAAACCGCCGCCAACGTCAGCGCGTAGCTGCGCAGCATCCACTCTCGGTGAGCCGTTATGTTCTTTTTTACGGCTTGGCGTATTGCGATCCATGTCGAGGCCATCCATAAAATATCCAGCGAGAAAAAGCCTAAACCGGCTTTCCAGCCGCCTGTCGCGAATATACATAAATAAATGCTGACGAGTCCGCTAATATAGATTGACGCCACATAAATATAGCCTAATACGCGGTGAAGGCGGACACCTCTTCTTTTGGGCTTGATGAACAATTGAAAAGGTCCTATGGCTACCGCTAGACAGGCCGTAACGATATGGGCATACAGCACATAGATCCACGGAGAGAGACTGAAGTCGGGCTCGGAGAGCTTAACATGCAGGAGCCCCTTGCTCGTCGGATCCGAAAGCCCGTACTGCGTGACGACATAATACAGAAGCACAAAGGCCAGCAAGGAAACGATCAGCCGAACGATTGTCTTTTTTACCATTTTATTTCCATCCCTTCTATAGTTACTGCACTACAAGACGCTGAAGCGGAAATCATCCCTTCATTTTCCAAATAAAGTGGTTGGGAGGTGCATCGAAATGCATATAAGGATAGGAGAGCCGACGGACATTCAGGCGATCTCGAAGGTCCATGTGGCAAGCTGGCAAAGCACATACAAGGGGATTATCGATGAGAAGCATTTATCCGGACTGACGGTGGAGCAAGGAATACGGCGCTGGCAGCGGACCTTCGAGCATCCTTATCGGGATCAAATCATTTATGTAGCGGCTGGCTCCAACGGGAAAATTGCCGGATTCGTTACCGGCGGCGCGTGCAGAGAATCCGATATGCCGTACGAAGCGGAGATTTATGCCCTCTATTTGTTGGAGGAGGCTCAAGTAAGCGGATGCGGGAGGCGTCTATGTACTGCGCTGGCGGAAGAGCTGATGGCGAGAGGCTACCGTTCGATGATGGTTTGGGTGCTGACGGACACTCCTTCTATCGGGTTTTATAGGCGGCTGGGCGGGCAATTCATAAGTGAGAAACCTATAAAAATCGGCTCCGGCACGTTGATGGAAACGGCATTGGGCTGGAGCGACATGACCCTTCTGGGAAGAAAATCGGGAGCCGAAAAGCCGGAAGGCTGAAGCAGGCGGCCGATGCAGATGCACATGCAGATGCAGAAGCACATGCAGACCTAGGCAAGCCTCAAGCTGCACGTTTGAAACGGAAAGGAGCTGCTGCCAAGCTTGCTATCATGGACACGTTTCTTGGATAGGTTTCAACGGTATATTTTGCTGCGAAACCGGCCTTTGACGGTCAAAATGTTTTTTTACTCCGCATTGATCGTCGTCTTCCCGCTGCTGCTCGTCGGTGCGATCTCGTACCAACGGTCGTCGGAGGTGCTGGAGCAGGAGGCGGGGCAGTACAGCTGGCAAATTATCGAGCAGGTGAAGACGCACGTCGAATACTACGTGCAGGATTTCGAGATCGATACGCTGCGCATAATTAACCATCCGGATATGAACCGGTTTCTGAAAATGCGGACGACGGATGAGATCCGGCAAAGCGGCATCCGGACGGATATCGAGCAGGTGCTGAAAAATGCGGCCTATTCGCGTTCGGACATTTCGAACATTACGGTCGTTCTGCATGACGAGCAGGTGATCGACGCGATAGATTTCGACAGCCCTTATTCGGCACGGCAGCTGGAGCAGGAATATTGGTACGAGACGATTCCGGAGGACAGCACGCCGAAGCTGATCAGCCGCGTGATCCGGTGGAAGGACCACCCGGAGCAGGTCATCTCGATCGTTCGCCGGCTTATTAGCCCGAATACGCTGGAGCCGGTCGGGATCATGATCATGGACGTCAATTTCAAGCGCATTCAGGAAATCGCCGAGAAGGTTGCCATCGGACGAACCGGCTTCCTGTACATGATCGATTCACAAAACCATTATGTGTACCACCCGGATTTGCAGCAGGTCGGCAAGCCTGCCAATGCGCGGAACTTCGAAACCTTGAAGCGGACCGAAAGCGGTTCCATGATGGAGGATGAGCAGGGCAGCCATTTTCTCACGTTCAGCTTATCGCACTATTTAGGCTGGCGCCTCGTCACATCGATTCCCTATTCGGAATTGACGAGCGGGACGGGGTATATCGGGCGGACGATATTTGGGACGCTTGCCGTCACTTTGGTCGCTGCGTATGTGCTCGGCATCGGGTTCGCAGCAAGCCTGCTTCGTCCGATTCGCCGGCTGCACCGGTTTATGAAAAAGGTCGAGGTCGGCGACTTTTCGGGCAAGCTGGAGGTTCGCTCCAAGGATGAGCTGGGGCTGCTGACGCACGGCTTCAACAAAATGGTGGAGAAGCTCGAGGAGCTTCTGGAGGAAATCTACTTCACTCGGCTGCGGGAAACGGAAGCGCTGCTCCGGCAAAAGGAAACGGAGCTCAAAGCGCTGCAATCGCAGATGAATCCGCATTTCCTGTACAACTCTCTTGAAACGCTACGAGGAATGGCGCTGGATCAGGATATGGACGATATGGCCGGTATGACGGCGTCGCTCGCAAAGCTGCTGCGGTATCATTTGAAGAACGATTCGCCCATCGTCACGCTGCGGGAGGAATTGCGCTTTTGCGAGCTGTACTTGCGCATTCAGAAGTACCGGTTCGACGATAAGCTCGAATACGAGCTGAGTGTGCCCGAGTGGGCGATGGATCAGGAAATCGCGAAGTTTTCGCTGCAGCCGATCGTGGAGAATAGCATGATTCACGGCATCGAGCCGGGAATCGGCCTCATGCGCATTCATATAACTGCGTCTAGGGATACGGAGCATTCCTTTCACGTGTCGGTTCAAGATACGGGAGTCGGGATGTCGGAGGAGCAGCTGCACAGCATCCATCAAGATTTGAAAGGGAAGGACGTATTGGCTGGCGGAGCACATATCGGTATTGCCAACGTGCACCGGAGAATCGCTTATTTGTATGGCACTGTCTATGGTTTGCTGCTGCAGAGCAAGAGAGGGGAGGGCACGATGGTTCATATCCGGCTGCCATACAAGGAAAAGGGCGAGCCTGCCATTGAGGAAGGAGGAGGCGAATGGCGTATCGAATCTTGCTGATTGACGATGAGCGGTGGGTCCGCACGTCGCTGAAGCGGGTGATCGAGAAGACGGAATTGCCTTTTACGGTAGTCAAGGAGGCCTCGCACGGCCTGGAAGGTTTGGACTGGCTGAAGGAGCATGAGGCCGACCTAATCATAACCGATGTGAAAATGCCGGTGATGGAAGGGCTGCAGTTCGTCCGCGAAATCCGCGAGCGAAGCCGCGAGCAGCACATCATTGTTATTAGCGGCTATGACGATTTTCATTATGTTCAACAGGCGCTGCGCTCCGGTGTGTATGATTATTTGCTTAAGCCGGTAGAGACCGAGGACATGGCGCAATGCTTGGGCAAGTGGATGGAGCGGGAAGCGCAGCGCCGGTCCATGCAAGCGAATGCTGCGGTTCCTTCCGATTCTGCGGCGCTGTCTCCCGTTGAGCAAGTGATCGATTATATTCGCGCCAACCTTGCCGGCGATCTGACGCTAACCGAAGCGGCGGCGAGGGTGCATCTGAACCCGAGCTATTTGAGCCAGCTGTTCAAGCAGCAGCTGAACCGCAATTTCGTCGACTTCATCGTCGAAGCGAGAATGGACGAGGCCAAGCGCCTGCTGCAGGTCACCTCGCTGCGCATCAGTGAAGTTGCCGACCGGGTGGGCTATGCGGATGTCGCTTATTTCAGCAACACGTTCAAGAAATGGAACGGCTGTACGCCGACGGAATTTCGCAAAGCAGCCGTACAAAGCTAAAGGCAAGGGAGAAGATACGGATGAACATGCTGCAAGCTATTCCGGCCATGCCGGTTCGGGAGATGGAGCGGAGCGTGGGCTTTTACCGCGACCTGCTCGGGTTTACCGTACGCCACTGGGAAGGCGGCTTCGCTGTGCTGGAATGCGGCGGGGTGGAGGTGCACTTGTGGCACTCGGGCGATGAAAGCTGGCGTACGCGGGAGGACAAGCGACCGATTATCTCCGGTGCCGAATCGTTCATTGCGGGTACGGCAAGCTTCCGCATACGGGTCGAGGGAGTGGATGAGCTGCATTCGCGTCTCATGCCGTTCGGCATAATGCATCCTAACACCAAGCTTGGGGACCGGCCATGGGGTGTGAGGGAGTTTGATGTCCTGGACCCGGACGGCAACCTGATTACATTTTACGAGAGACGCATTTCATAGAGGAGACGTTGAATGGGCATGGGCAAGGACAAGGGCGCTTTTTGCCTAACGCTCGCTTGTTTTCATTCGGGAAATTCCCTGTTTTCTGTCAAAAATTAGGGCTGGAAGTCGATTCTAGTAAAGAAACCCGAACGATTGTCTTGAAAAAAGAGTCGTTTTTCAGTATTATGAATCTATGAGTGTTACCGAATCCGATGATGGTTTTAGAAGGTGAACATATGCCCCTAACCGATTCGAATGAGTTTAAGAAGAAGCTGTGTCACATCTACAATGAAGTTTCGAAGGAATTGTTCGGTTTCGGCACGATTCTGCTAAAAGCAACGATCGACAACAATATGGTCACCTTTCAAGCAAGGCACCGCCGCTCACCGCGGTCTACCGCGTTAGAGGGCGAAGCGCCGTCGCTGAAGTACGAGGTCGATTTCTACATGTCGTCGATTTACAAGAAGCGAATCCGGGAAAAGCTCGAACAAGATATGGGACTGGCTATCGAGGCGGTTTTAAGAGATTACGATCCGCACACGCAGTGGGCTATCACGAACATCATTGTGGCGGATAACGAAAGAACAACCGAATAGATCGGCCGTTTCTCTTTTGATTTATCTTAAGAGGAAACCGAACCCACGTAACATCAACGGATGCCGCTGGACATTGTTTACAATGGAAAGTGCTCTTGTTAGAAGATTTATTTCTACCAAGGGTACTTTTCTTTTTTTTCTTATGAGGAAATTTAAAAAGTCCACTTTGATAACGAAGCGAATCGAGAAGAAGTTCGACATCGAATCTTGAACAAAGCCGGGAAGATATGCTTACGATGCAAGCTTTCCTTCGGAAAGCTCTGAGGTACTCACGTAGGTTACGCCTACGCTCCGTTCCTCCTTCCTCGACTTTCGTCCAACCTTCTCGGTTCTGAAACCGGACTTTTTAAACACTCATTTCATAAAACCGCAACAGGGGGGCATCGGAAGAAATAGAAGCCGGGAATTCGGCGCGGGCGAATGCATTAGATTGCCGCGTTTGAAAAATACTAGTAAATATTTCTTGGACCGATCCTGACACGATTCAGACCAAAAATTGGAGGGTTATGACAGATGAAAAAGCAATGGGTTTCCGGGATTCTATCTTTATCCGTACTAGGACTTGCACTTACAGGATGCGGGGCGCCGAAAGAACAAGGCGGAGCAGCAGCAGACAACAAAGCTGCAGGCAAAGGAGAGCCGACACAGCTCGTCATTTCCACCTGGGGCTTCTCGGAGGACTTCTTCCGCAAAGAAATTTATGCGCCGTTCGAGAAAGAGCATAATGTCAAAATCGTGCTGGAAATCGGCAACAACGCCGAGCGCTTGAACAAAGTGAAGCAAGGCAGCTCCAACGTCGACCTGATTTACTTGTCCGACTATTACGCGCAGCAAGGGATCGAAGCGGGTCTGTTCGAGAAAATCGACCGCAGCCGCCTGACGAACCTGAACAATATTTACGACGTGGCGAAAGCGCCGCTTGGCGAAGACTACGGCCCTGCTTATACCATCGGCCAATTGGGCATCGCCTACAACCCGAAAGCGCTTGGCGGTAAAGAAATCAAATCGTGGGCCGACCTGTGGAAGCCGGAATTGGCGAAGAAGCTGACGATTCCGAACATTACGGCAACCAGCGGTCCGATGATTGTGGACGCGGCTTCGATCGTTGCGGGCGGCAGCACGTTTAACGAGGACCAGGCGTTTGCGAAGCTGAAAGAGCTGAACAAATCCGTCGTTAAGTACTACGGACAAACGTCCGAATTCGTCAACATGATGGCGCAAGGCGAAATCGCCGCCGGTCCGATCATGGAAATGTACGTAAAAGATTTGAAGGCCGGTACGCCGGATGTGAAATTCGTAACGCCAACAGAAGGCGCCTACGCTATCATGAACACCGTTAACGTCGTAAAAGGCAGCAAAAACAAGCAGCTGGCCGAAGACTTCATCAACTGGCATTTGAGCAAGGAAGCTCAAGAGAAATCGGCAAAAGCGAAAGTTGACTCCCCTGTTAACAAAACGCTGCAGCTGACAGCGGAAGAAGCTCAAGGGATCACTTACGGTGCGGATGTCGTTGACAAGCTGCGCAAGCTGGACATGAAATTCGTCAACCAAAACTTGAAAAAATGGATCGACCGTTTCAATAAAGAAGTAACGCAATAAGAGAACGTAGCAAGCGCAGACGGAACAGAAGCAACCGTTCTAGAAACAAGGAATCAGGGTATATGACATGACCATGGCATGTACCCCATTTTTTTGCCAAGGAGGTTCGTTGATGAGGAAGAAAGTGATCCTGGATGTCGATACGGGAGTCGATGACGCGCTGGGCATATTGCTCGCGATTCGCAGCGGCCAATTCGACGTGCTCGGCATTACGACGGTAAACGGCAACGTCTCGATGGAGCAGGCGACGGAGAACACGTGCAAGATCCTCCAGCTTGCTGGCGCGGAGGATGCGATTCCCGTCTACAAGGGTGCGGACCGGCCGCTGCTGAGGGAATCGTTCTTCGAGCACCGGGTGCACGGCAAGGACGGCATCGGCGGAGCGCTCCGCGATATGCCGGTGCACAAGCAGCCGGAAGCCGGCTTCGGGCCGGACTTCATCGTCGAAGCGGCGCGCCGCGAGCCCGGAGAGCTGACGCTCGTCATGACCGGGCCGCTGACGAACCTGGCGCTCGCCGTGCGCAAAGCTCCGGAACTGGTGCAGCTTGTCAAGGAGGTCGTCGTCATGGGCGGCGCGGTCAGCAGCTACGGCAACGTGACTCCGACCGCCGAGTACAACATGTACGTCGATCCGGAAGCGGCCAAAGTGGTGTTCCACGCAGGCTTTCCGAGCCTTACGATGGTCGGGCTGGATGTGACCCGCAAAGCGCTGCTCACGGAGGAGCAGATGCTCCAGCTAGGCGATTCCGATATCGCCCGTTATGTTCTGGAGAGTACTTCGGATTACATGAAGCGCTACTATGAGCGCAACGGCATCCATGCCTGCGTGATGCACGACCCGCTAGCCGTGGGTGTCGCGCTGGATCGCGGCATCGTAACGACCCGTCCCTATTATGTGGACGTAGAAACAAGAAGCGAGCTGTGCGACGGGCAAACCGTATGCGACTTCCAGAACCGCTTGTCCCGACAGCCGAACGTGCATGTTTGCGTGGACGTCGATACGGACGCTTTTATTCAGCTGTTTACGCAAGCGTTGCGTGTCTAGCCTTACAAGAACAGGAGCCAATAGCTACATGAAAAAAACGTATACCTATTTACTGCTGCTGCCGGGACTTCTGTTTTTGTGCATTTTTATGCTCGTCCCGATTGTGCTGACGATAGGGTCCACCTTTTTCCAGGAGGGCCGCCTAAGCTTTGACGGTTATTTGCATTTCTTTAAAGATCCGTATTTTCTCAAAATCGTAGGGACGACGCTGCAGGTCAGCATTGTAACGACGCTCATCTGCATTTTGCTCGGCTTTCCGGTAGCTTACTATATTTCGAAGCAGGGACTGCGGAAAAAAGGCATCCTGCTCGCCCTGGCGATCTTCCCGCTGTTGACCAGCTCGGTCGTACGCTCGTTCAGCTGGATGATCGTACTCGGGAAAAAAGGGCTGCTGAACAATGCGCTCATTGCGATAGGGCTCATACAGGAGCCGCTCGACATATTGTACACGCCGACGGCCATGATGATCGGCCTCATCCATTTGTTCCTGCCGCTCATTATCATTACGCTTGTCGGGGTTATGGAAAATATCGATCCCGATTTGATCAAGGCCGCAGAAAGCCTCGGCGCTCCGCGTTTTACGGCATTCCGCAAGGTCATCGTGCCGCTCTCCATCCCGGGTCTTATTATTGGGAGCATTCTCGTGTTCGTCGGAAGCTTGACGGCTTATACGACGCCGGCGCTGTTGGGAGGCAAGCAGAGGGTTATTTCGACCTTCCTGTACCAAAATGCGATTACGCTTAACGACTGGCATATGGCCTCGGTCATTGCAACGATCATGATCGCCATTACGTTCATCGTCATCGGCATTATGAACAAACTGGCCAACAAATTTACCCCGAAGGAGTAGAACCGTATGCAGGAGAACAATCGAGGACTGGGCCTGTTTACGCTTCTAGTCTATGCGTTTTTGCTGGGCCCGCTTATTATTATCGCCGCCGCTTCGTTCGAGCCGGGAGCTGTGCTGAAATTTCCGCCGACAGGCATTTCGTTCAAGTGGTATGAAAATATTTTCAAAGTGAAAATGTTCATGGAAACGTTCAAGACGTCGATCGTCGTATCGCTGCTCGGCAACTTGTTCGCCTTGATTCTGGGGGTTCCGGCCGCTTATGCCTTAAGCCGGTTCCAGTTCAAAGGCAAGGACGCGCTGAATGCGATCTTCATCTCCCCGG
This sequence comes from Paenibacillus sp. NPDC056579, assembly GCF_042793215.1. Classification (NCBI taxonomy): domain Bacteria; kingdom Bacillati; phylum Bacillota; class Bacilli; order Caryophanales; family Paenibacillaceae; genus Paenibacillus; species Paenibacillus sp. NPDC056579. The sequence continues at coordinate 103,867 of NZ_JBHTVD010000009.1, read as the reverse complement.
TGCTCATTCCGGGAATCGTGCTTGGCTTCACCATGCTGAAATACTTGATTATTACGTATAACCTGCCGATTTACGCTTCTCTCTTGATCGGTCATACGGTGATCATGCTGCCGTTCATTATCCGCGTCATAGCCTCCAGCTTGTCGAACTTCGACTTTGCCATCGAGGAGGCGGCGCTCAGCTTGGGCGCAGGGCATTTGCAAACCTTTTTCAAGGTCGTGCTGCCGAACATTAAGTCGGGGATTATCGCTGCGGTGCTGATCGCTTTCCTGGAGTCGTTCAATAACGTCGACATTTCGGTCTTTATGACCGGTCCGGGCATCAGTACGCTGCCGATCCAAATGCTGACGTATGTAGAAAACCATTTTGACCCTACGATCGCCGCAATTTCGGTGCTTCTGATGATCTTTACGGCAGTGCTCATGTTCATTATTGAAAGAATTATGGGATTGTCCTACTTTACAAAACGATAACGGAGGATTTCGTCCATGGCATTGCTATCCCTGGAAAACGTGTCGGTAGCTTACGAGCAAAATTATATCTTGAAGGATTTTAACTTAAATATTGAAAAAGGTAAGCTGATTTCGCTGCTCGGGCCGAGCGGCTGCGGGAAAACGACGACGCTGCGTCTGATCGCCGGATTTCTCGAAGCTAGAGACGGCAAGTTTCTGCTGAACGGCAAAGACTACACCCGGGTTCCGGTCAACAAGCGGAATTTCGGCTTCGTGTTCCAAAGCTATGCACTGTTCCCGCATTTGTCGGTATATGAGAACGTCGCCTTCGGCCTTCGTCTGAGAAAGGTCGCGGAAGCGGAAATCAGCAAGCGGGTGCACCGGATTCTGGAGGTCGTGAGTTTGGCGGGCTTCGAGAAGCGGTATCCAAAGGCGCTGTCCGGAGGACAAAAGCAGCGGGTCGCTATCGCCCGTGCGCTCGTGATCGAGCCCGATCTTCTTCTGTTCGACGAGCCGCTCAGCAACCTCGATGCGAACCTGCGGATCAACATGCGGGTGGAAATCCGCCGCATTCAGCAGGAACTGGGCATTACAACGGTCTATGTATCCCATGACCAGGAGGAATGCTTCTCCATCTCGGACCAGGTCGCGATTATGAACAAAGGGATTATCGAGCAGCTGGATAACCCGGCGACGATCTTTAAATATCCGAAGACCGAATTTGTAGCGAGATTCATCGGATTCAACAATTTCATCCATTTCACCGAACGGCGTGAGAATGACCATGAAATCGAGCTGAAGGCGGGCGATATTCCTTTCCGTGTCGTCAAGCATCCGGGTACGGGCGCGCTGGAGAGCAAGAAGGGCGCCATCCGTCCTGACGATGTCGTGATGGGTACGGCGGAGGAAGTGACGGACAAAGGTCCGAACACGCTGGCAGGCCGTATCAAAGTAAGCACTTTCCTCGGCAGAAGCTACCAGTATGTCGTCGAGACGGCGCTGGGCGATTTTACCGTCAATAAAGAAATGGAGTTTCCTTATGTGAACGGCCGTGAAGTTCGATTGCTGTTCCCCGGCGAAAAGCTGGTTTTGGTGGAGTAACGAGCTACTTGGGAGGTACAGGCATGCGAGTCGATTTATTCATCCAGAATGTAAACATCTATAACAGTTACTTCAAAAGGTTCATTCCAGGCAATGCCGCCGTCCTGGATGGCAGGTTCTTATACATCGGTCCGCGCGGAGCGGACAGCTTCGAAGCGGACCAAATCGTCGACGGGCAGGGGCGCTATATGGTTCCCGGCCTGGTCGATATCCATCTGCATATCGAGAGCACGATGGTGACGCCGGATACGTTCTCCTATGGCTTGATCAAGAACGGCGTCACGACGATCGTGCCGGAGCCTCATGAGATGGCGAATGTGTTCGGGCTGCCTGGCGTTACGGAAATGATCCGTGCGAGCAAGCATTGCGTAGCGGATATGATTTATGCGATTCCGAGCTCGGTGCCGGCAACGTCGCTCGAAACGTCGGGCGGCTCCATTGAGATTGAAGATATGGACCGGCTGATGCAGACGGAGCGGATCGCTTGCCTTGGCGAAATTATGAACTATGTCGATGTCATTAACGCCCCGGATTGCAAGACGAATCAAATCCTGAGGCATATACGGTCCCAATATCCGGACCTGATTATAGAAGGCCATGTGCCGAAGCTGCTTGATCTCGATTTGCAGCGGGTGATTTATGCGGGAATCGATTCCGACCATACGCATCAATCGATCGAAGGGATGGAAGCACGCATCGCTGCCGGCATGTTCATCGAGATTCAGGAGAAGTCGATGACCGAAGAGGTCATGAACTATTTGATCGAGCATGACGTTTCGGAGCATTTCTGCTTTGTCACAGACGATGTCATGCCGGATTCGTTCCAGCGGAGAGGGCATCTGAATCATATTGTCCGCAAAGCGATCGGCATGGGGATGTCGCCAGAAAAGGCAATCTACGCCGCAACCTTCACTCCGGCCCGCCGGATGAAGCTGAGCGACCGAGGTGCGATCGCGCCGGGCAAGATTGCGGATTTTATTTTGGTATCGGATGCCAAAGAATTGACCATAGGTCAAGTATTCAAGAATGGTAAGAAAGTATTTGATGCCGGTGAGGAGTACAAGCCGGAAGGGTATCGGCATGCGTTCCCTGCCCATTTTTACCAAAGTGTACAGCTTCCTCTGCTGACGGAAGCCGACTTCGCTATCCGGACCGATGCGAAGGATGGGATGTACCACAGCCGTGTCATGCTGGTGAAGAACGGCTCGACGTTTACGGAGGAGCATCACGGTGAAGTGGAGGTTCGTGACGGCGAGGTTCGCTGGGAGGACAGCCCGTACGGCCTTATCGCCACCTTCGAGCGTTACGGCAAGAGTGGAGCACGAGCTCACGGCTTGATCGGGGGCGACACGATCCGGCGCGGGGCGGTGGCAACGACGTACTCCCACGACAACCATAACCTGCTCGTGGTAGGGCATAGCCCCGAGGATATGATGCTCGCGGCCAACGAAGTAATCCGCAGCCAAGGCGGCTTCTGCGTTGTCGAAGACGGCAAGGTGCTCGCGATGCTCCGCCTGCCGGTAGGCGGCATCCTGACGGAGGAGCCGCTGGAGGAGGCGGCTGCGGCCGTGCAGAGCCTCCGCGAGGCGATGGAGTCGCTCGGATATAACCACTACAATCCGATCATGTCAATCAGTACGCATTCACTGCCGGTCAGCCCGGCGCTGAAGATCACCGATTTCGGCCTGATCGATGTCAATCGCGGACAAGTTGTACCCCTGCTAGTGGGATCGGAATCATAATACGAATTGAGAAAGTGGAGAGCTCTCCTGCCGGTGCAGGAGGGTTCTTTTTTTGGAGGACGAGCGCTGCAGGGAAGCAGGACGAAGCGCACGCAATGCCGTTGGAACAAGCGAAGGCTTCGCTTGGCGAGCCGGAGGTATTCGCGATTTTACCGGAGGTGTGACGGGCGGATTAAAGATAAAAAACAGACACGAGATGCTTCGTGTCTGTTTTCGCTGCCTAATGGCAGTGCTGCTGATCTCAGTAATGCGGCTATTCCTGATCCGACGGGATGATCTCATCCAGCTCGCTGTCCTGCTGATTCGCTGCGGCCAATACTTCCTGGTCGGTCTCGTTGGCGCCTTGGATCTCGGCTGCGGCTTGCGCTTGAGCGTTCAACTGCTCCTCCGCTTGTCCAATGCCTTGTGCACCTTGATGTCCTCTGCTGCTTGGCATATCATGCTGCCTCCTGTCTCGGATTGAAAAATAACAGAGATAGTATGGCCGGATCACTGGCAAAGAATGCATGTTGGCCGTAATTAGACGCGTAGAAAGCCATTACGCGTGTCATCAGCGATATCGGCTTTCATGTCGAAGTGGACGTTATAGCAGTCATTGACGCCAAGAACTGACAGGTGTCGTTGATCAATATCGGTCCTGTCATGGCATTCAGTTGTTCCAATTGCTATACTAGCAAGTAAGAATGGAGAGGAGTGCTGGTACATGGAATACCATCGAATTACGAATATAACGGACCCTTACTTTAAACAAATGCACGAGCTGATGCAGACGGTGTTTCCGCCGGAGGAAGTGCTGGAGTACGAGCTGTGGGCGGAGCCGCTGCAGGACCCGGGCATCCGGGTATTCGTCGCCGTCTACGAGGGACAGGTAGTCGGAGCCACCGAATACCGGTACTACGAGGATATGCAGGTAGCGATGACGGATTTCACGATCATCGGCCGCGAGGGGCTGGGCATCGGCCCGTTTCTCGTGAAGCACCGCACGAACGATCTGCTGTCACTCGTTCGGGAGCAGGGCAGTCGGCTGCTCGGCATGTTCGCCGAAATTTACAACCCGTATTTGGCGCAGGATCACAGCTTCGGCGGTGTGAAGCCGATGGACCCGTTCGTGCGCCGCGAGGTGCTCGCCCATCTGGGCTACCGGAAGCTGGACCTCGCGTATGTGCACCCGTCATGGCACAATGACGGTGCCGCGGTGCAGGAGCTGGATCTCGGCTTCATGCCGTTCGGCGACGATGCCGACACCGTGGAAGCCATCCCGGCTTCGCTTATCAGCGGCTTCCTGGAGCGCTATTACGCGGTGCTGCCTAACAAGCCGGCGGCATGGTACGACATGGTCGCCGCGCTGAAGCAGCGGGCGCATGTGAGCTTGATTCCGCTGTAATTTCGGACTAATCAATGAAGCCCCTTGCCAGCAGGCAAGGGGCTTTTGCACATAATCGACAAAGCAGCATAAAAGCTCAGAGTAGAACAGTAGAGAGAATGGGTGTGGGTAGAGGGCGTTAGCGTCCGCCTTTGAAGCTCGTGTTCCTCCCGCGGCAAGCCTATCATTCAAAGGAACACGACTTCAACAGCGGCCGGAATCCCATACCCAATTCCCTCCGCACGCACAACGTATATTGTACACCAAGGTCTCATAAGCCCGGCAGAAGGCCAAGGCTTGTTTCACACCTTAACAGGTCAGTTCGAATCCATGAACGGCTTCTTTTCCTTCAATACATAAGTCATGGCCGACGGCGACGTACGGAGCAGCCATTGACCGGCCGAGTCTTTATATACCTCGCCGGTAAATTCGTAAAGCACCGTTTCCGAAGGAGAGATCGTGATGCCGTTGCCGTTCTTGATCGCCTTGGAGACGGTAAAGCCGGCCTGGAACGTTACCGTAGCGGAGGAAGAATCCGAATTCATCGCAACATTCGTAACATGGACGTCGTTTTTCTTGATGCCGTCGGCTCCGGTAATGGACGTAGCCTTCTGTGTAAACGTGCTGCTCTGCGTCATATTCTCAATCAGCCGCTGTATCATTTGCTTAGCATCGGCTGCAGTAGTGTCAATGCGGACGGTTCGCGTTGCCTCTTCCCAGCTTACATTGGCTCCTGCCGCTTCACTGACAAACCGGAGCGGAATAAACGTGCTTCCGTTCTTGATTTGGGGAGCCACTTCCAGGTAAAACAGCGTTTGGTTGACGTCCGCCGTCGCCTTGTTAATCGAGAGCGACAAAGCCAGGTCGCCTTTTTTGGCTTTGGCCGTCTGGGTCTCCTGCTCCCAGGTTACCGTGAAGCCAAGCTTTTCGAACAAGGCCCGCATAGGCACCATCGTATTCCCCTGCTCGATGTATGGCGGCTGCTCCCATTGGAGCCGCTCCTGCTGCAGGTAGACCTGCACGGGAGGTGCGTCCTGAGCGCTGGCAAGGATCGAATCAAAAGGCAAAAGCATCGATACGGCGAGGGCGAATTGCGGCCATACGCTTTTTTTAAATCGAGGCATTGAAATTCCTCCTAGCTCTAAGCTGTTATTACGAAGCACTGATTCTATATGAGTTCGGGATGACTGTCTGTTTTACGTCAAAATGGACCGGCTCGAAAGCGACCCGGAATGATTCATCTATAGGACTTCCACAGAGGCGGCCGAAATCCTTTTGTTAAAAGCGTCCAAATTGGTACAACTCCTACTCAGAACACCTGTCCGTTGAAAAAGCTGCATTCGCAATTAATGAACAAACTGTTGTTTAATGATCTTGATGTCTATTATAATGAGAGCAAAATGACCGCCAGGGAGCGATACCAATGGATAAAACGACCGATCGCCGGAAAATACGAACGAAACGATTGCTGAGAAAGGCGCTTTTGGAGCTGATGGACGAGAAAGGGCTGGACAAAGTGACCGTGCGCGATTTGACGGAACGGGCCGAAGTGAACCGGGGTACCTTTTATTTGCATTACAAGGATATTTACGATTTGATGGATCAGATCAAGAAGGAGATTTTTGACGGACTGGCTGCAGAAATGTCCAAAATCGTCGTCTCGGACATAGCCAAATATGCGGATAAACAAGTGCCGTACCCTCCGGCAGTTCATTTGCTCCAATATTTTCGCAAGCAGTACGATTTTTTTAGAGTGATATTGGGACCGAACGGCGATATCGCTTTTCCTTATCAAATAAGAATGTTCATGGCCAAGCAAATGCACAATCAGGTTTTGGTCCATATTCCGAATGACGACAGCGCGCTCGTTCCCCGAGACTACTTGGTTGCTTTTATTACATCCGCCCAGCTTGGTCTGCTTACTCATTGGATCCAGTCAGGGATGAGCCTTCCGGAGGAAAAAGTGGCAATAATAATTGCACGGATTATGTATAAAGGACCGATTATGGCCGCCTTTCCCGAAGGCTTGTGGTCTGAAGCCGCACCATCTGCACCATTCTCTTATCCCCGCTAAGCAACAACGGATTCGTCCCGACTCTCCCCAAACATGCTTCTGTAATGGATATTTCGCTGTCTTATCCGGATAACTTTTTTCAAATTAATCAACACGTTTCTTACTTATGTTGAGATATGAACATTATGTCTAATAGTGATGATTGTTTATTGCAGGGCTGCATTTTAATCTAAAGAGGAGAGGAGATGAACTTTACATGTACCTGTATCGAAGGATGGCGGGTAGTTCTGCATGCAAGCGAGTGTATGCTCTATGACCGGGGCCAAGTCTGAAATTGCCGGTCAGCATCCGTGTATTCAGGTAGATCAAGTTTATAAACGGTTTGGGAAGAAGCAAGTTTTGAATAATATCAGCCTTCAGGTTCCTTACGGACAAATTTTGGGCCTGCTAGGTCCTTCCGGCTCCGGGAAGTCGACATTGGTGAAAATGATTGCCGGAATTGACACCGCAACTCAAGGAGAAGTGTATGTCCTCGGTCAAAAAATGCCTAAGCTGGCGATGATGCATAAGCACGGCTATATGGCTCAGTCCGATGCGCTGTATGGCGACCTGACGGCGGCGGAAAATATAATCTTTTTCTCTTCTATGTACGGCATGAACAAATCGAAGCAGAAGCAAAGAATGCACGAGGTCATGGAGCTTGTCCAGCTGACGGAGCATTTGAAGAAGCAAGTCAAGCAGTACTCGGGAGGAATGAAAAGAAGATTGTCGCTCGCGATAGCACTCATTCATGAACCGCCGATCCTGATTCTGGACGAACCGACGGTAGGAATAGACCCCGTGCTGCGAAAATCGATTTGGCATGAGCTAAATCAATTGAAGGCAGGAGGAACCACTATCATCGTAACAACGCATGTTATGGATGAGGTGGAAAAGTGCGATTATCTCGGTATGATTCGGGAAGGCATGCTGATTGCTTCCGGATCGCCGGAGGAGCTGAAGCAAGCGACTTCGTCCCGGACGATTGAAGAGGCGTTCCTGTATTACGGAGGGGCAGCCAAATGAGAATTAGAGCCGTAATGATCCGGATCCTGCAGCAGCTTCGCCACGATAAGCGGACGATGGCCATGATGGTATTGGCTCCGATGCTCGTGCTGACCTTCATGTCGCTGATTTTTGGCGGAGGGGACTATCACCCGAGGATCGGCGTAATCAATGCTCCGATGGGATTTATTCAAGCTCTGGAGGATAAAGATGCCGTTGTCATCCGATATGACGAGAGTGCGGCCTATGAAGCGCTGAAACAATCGAAAGTCGATGCAACGATCGATTTTCAAAGCGGGGTTCCTCATATTGATCTGGAGGGCAGTGATCCGAGTAAAAATAAGGCCGTCCTGGCGCTCGTACAGCAAACGGTCCAGCCGTCGCGTTCAGCGCTTCCGATAGAAACAACGTACATATACGGTTATAAGGACATGGTATCGTTCGATAATTTCGGACCGATACTTATCGGTTTTTTCGTGTTTTTCTTCGTGTTTTTGATTGCAGGCGTATCCTTTCTCGGCGAACGCACCTCCGGAACGCTGGAGAGGCTTCTGGCCACTCCTCTCAGAAGGTGGGAGATTGTAACGGGATATGTGCTGGGATACGGTGCTTTTACGATGATTCAAGCGACCTTGATCGCTTTATATTCTATACACGTGCTGAAAGTCATGATGGTCGGGTCCTTTTTTCTCGTGCTGCTTATTACGATTTTGACGGCCATGGTGGCATTGACGATAGGCACTTTCATCTCGGCGTTCGCCAACAATGAGCTGCAAATGATTCAATTTATTCCGGTTGTTTTGGTACCGCAAGTGTTTTTCTCCGGCTTGTTTGATATTAGTACGATGGCGCCCTGGCTTCAGGCGTTCGGAAAGTTCATGCCGCTGAAGTATGCCGCCGATGCGCTCCGGAATGTGATGATCCGCGGCAAAGGGTGGGAGGATATTGCTTTCGATGTATTCGTTTTGGCTGCCATTTGTCTGGTCTTTATCATTGCAAACACGCTTGTGCTTAAAAAATATCGCAGCATCTAGTTCATTGGCGAAGGGGGAGAGGGAAGAATGGTTAAGCTGGGATTCGCCGCCGCAGTCGCAGTTCTAATAACGGGAATGATGACGGGCTGCTCCCTTAAATCCGGCAGCTCGCCTGTCACGGTGAAGGCAACGATTGAATACAACCAAATTTCCGCGGTCAGCACGGTGTCCGGTAAAATTATAAAGCTGAACAAGCAGCAGGGAGAACCGGTGAACAAAGGCGATGTGCTTGCCGTGATCGATAACGCGAATCCAACGTATGTCGTAGATCAATGGCAGGCGGTTGTTCAAGCGAAGAAAGCGCGGCTCGAAGAGGTCGAAGCCGGTTCCCGGCCCGAGCAAATAAGACAGGCGGAAGCTCAGGCTGAAGCCGCCAAGGCGAAGCTGGACCTGCTGCTTTCCGGCAGCCGGCCAGAGCAGATCGAGCAAGCGCAGAGCCAGGTGCTTATGGCGGAAGAGGCGCTAAGCAATGCCGGAATTACGCTCGACTATTTGCGAATACAGCAAAACAAGGCGGCGAATTTGTACGACCTGGGGCAGCTGTCCAAGGACGAGCTGGACAATGCCAAGTACAAAACGGATACCGCCGCTAAACAGCAGGCTGCGGCGAAGCACCAGCTGGAAGCGAGCAAGCAGCAGCTGGCCCTGCTGAAGAACGGCGCGACGGCCGAAGAGATTTCGGCGGCCCGGGCGAATTATGAAGCGGCCGATGCGCAGCTGGCTTTGCTTAAGGCGGGCAGCACCAAGCAGGCCGTGGCGGCGGCACAAGCCGATTTGGATCAAGCCGCAGCGCAGCTCAACCAGGCCAAGAGCCAGCTGGACAATTACCGGATTGTAGCCCTGGAGGACGGGATCATCATCAGCAAGCATTTCGAGCTGGGGGATGTGGTTAACGCCGGCAGCAACCTGGCGGACATCGCCGTTGCCCATGATTTGTATGCGGTATGCTATGTGCCGGATGCCTATCTCGACCGGGTCAACTATAATCAAACCGTGAATGTGAAGGTCGGCAATGAGGTATTGGCGGGCCGAGTCCAATATATTGCTTTGAAGCATGAGTATACGCCGAAGGATCAGCAGTCGGCCAACGACGACCATGTGGCTACGAAAGTGAAGATTGCTCTAAAAGGCGCTAAGCTGAGCTTGAAGCCCGGGATGGAGGCTTCGGTAGAGATTCCCACCATCCCGAATTGATTAGAAAAGTAATGAATCGACGGGTAGCCGGGTTGTTCGGCGATCCGCGTCACGGAGCGGGTGCTTTCGAGCAGCATCGTTCGGGCCTTCTCCAATTTCAGCTTGACGATGTACTGCTGCGGCGACATGCCGTTCATCTGCTTCGGCTATACGGCGCTACGCGAAGACCAGCTCGGCAACGTCTTTTCCGCAGGGAAGCTGCGGGGGAGGCGTTTGTTTTTTTGCAGGCCATTCTTTACCCCGCCCCATAAGCTTCCAAAGGCAGAAACGATAGAAAAGGTACTCGAGGCGGTTTCCCTTTGGCCGTTTTTTTGGTATCTTGACAATAGCAGATTGAAAATGGCAGAACGCGTCGCTATAAAAGGAAAATGAGAGAGGGGAACCGAACAATGGAGCTTCCGTTAGTATCGGTTATTATTCCGACATATAACAGACTGGACAGCCTGAGCGAGCTGCTGGAATCGCTGTGGAGACAAACGTACCGGCGGCTGCAGCTGATTATTGTTAACGACGCGGGAGAATCGGTCGGCAGCATGAAGGAGCTGTACCCTGAGCTGGATATAACGATCGTGGATATGGAGACGAACGGAGGGCATGTGCGGGCCCGAAACCGCGGTCTTTCGTATGCGCGGGGGGAGTTCGTCTTGCTGTGCGACGATGACGATCTTCTGCTGCCGACCCACGTCGAGCGGATGCTTCAAGAGATCGGCGATGCGGATATGGTGTACTCCGACGTCGAAATATTCGATTACGATCTGGAAGGCACGACCCGCAGGGCGACCAAACGGTTTGTGTTTGCTTACGAGCACGATGCAGCGGCAATGCGGAAATTTTCGACCTTCGTTTCTTCCGGCTGCCTGTACCGCAAGGACCTGCATGAGCGGATAGGGCTGTTCGATGAGGATATGTATCATTATTGGGACTGGGACTGGTTTCTGAGGGCATCCGACCATGCGGTGGTCAAGCGGGTGCCGGTAGCCAGCGCTTTGTACGCTTTTTCGCAGAACGGCAGCAATATGTCCGGAATGCACGAGGATATGCGCCCGTATTTGGACCGGTTGTCCGCCAAGCATGGGTTAGGGTATTTGCCTACCAAAAATTTCTTCCTGCTGCTGGAAGAGCCGGAGGTGCGGGAGCGCCGGGCCGAGACGGAAGTGCTGTGGGACGGCGAGCCGATTGTCTCGCGGAGGGCGGCTGGAGGAGCGGACCGCGTGGATCAATAAGCATGCAGAGCAATCAAGAGAGAGCACCGTCTCGAACGAGCATGGGGCTATGAGGAATCATGGGACTACCTGTCTAACGCAAGATGACAGGCTGATATAGAAAGGGGAGGAGCAAGCTTTGGCAGGCATCATGGAGCGGGCCGAAAGGGTGCTCAAATCATATTACGGCTATACGACGTTTCGGGACGGGCAGAAGAAGGTGATCCGCAGCGTATTGGATAAAAAGGATACGCTCGGCATCATGCCTACCGGCGGCGGGAAGTCGATCTGCTATCAGGTTCCGGCGATGCTGATGCAGGGGACGACGATTGTCATTTCGCCGTTAATCTCGTTAATGAAGGATCAGGTGGACGGGCTCGACAGCATCGGCATATCAGCCGCCTATATTAACAGCTCGCTGACCTATGCGCAGGTGGAGCTGAGAATTCGCAAGGCGAGCCGCGGCGAATACAAGATGCTCTACGTAGCTCCGGAACGGCTGGAATCGGAACGATTCATCGAGCTGATGACGGAGCTGGAGGTGCCGATGGTGGCGGTGGACGAAGCCCACTGCGTCTCGCAGTGGGGGCATGACTTCCGCCCCAGCTATCTCGCCATCAGCAGGCTGATCGACCGCCTGCCGCAGAGGCCCATCGTAGCCGCCTTTACGGCTACAGCGACCGATCAGGTGCGCGACGACATCGTCAGGCACCTGCAGCTGCAAGAGCCGGAGCTGCACGTCACCGGCTTCGCGAGGGAGAATCTCGCCTTCTCCGTCATCAAAGGCGAGAACAAACGCGATGTGCTGCTCGATTACATCCGCGAGCACAGCGACGAGGTCGGCATCGTGTACGCCGCCACACGCAAGGAAGTGGACAACCTGTATGAGCTGCTGCGCAAGCAAAGGGTGCCGGTCGGCAAGTACCATGCCGGCATGACCGACAGGGAGCGCGCCGAGGCGCAGGAGCAGTTCCTGTACGATGAAGTGCGCGTCATCGTGGCGAGCAACGCGTTCGGCATGGGCATCGACAAGTCGAACGTTCGTTACGTGATTCACTACAATATGCCGAAAAATATGGAGGCATACTATCAGGAAGCCGGCCGTGCGGGCCGGGACGGCGAGCCGAGCGAATGCATGCTGCTGTTCAGTCCGCAGGACATTCATATCCAAAAGTTCTTGATCGAGCAGTCGATCGGCGATCCCGGACGACAGCAGCAGGAATACCGCCGGCTGCAGCAGATGGCCGACTACTGCCATACGTCGCAATGCTTGCAGCGCTATATCGTGCGCTATTTCGGCGACGATTGCGAGGACTGCGGCCGCTGCAGCAGCTGCAGTACGGAGCGGGAGCTGACCGACATTACGGTTGAGGCGCAAAAGATTTTCTCCTGCGTCCGCCGGATGCGGGAACGGTTCGGAGCGACGACCGTCGCCTCGGTGCTGAAAGGCTCGCGCAATAAAAAAGTGATCGAGATGGGCTTCCACGAGCTGACGACGTACGGTCTGCTGAAGGACCGTACCGAGAAGGAGATCGTCGACCTGATTCAGCTGCTCGTGGCCGAAGGCTACCTGATCATTACCGAAGGCAAGTACCCTGTGCTGCGGCTGGCGCCGAAGGCTCAGACCGTGCTGTCCGGCGAGGAGCGGGTCATTCAGAGAATGCGCATCCGAACCGCTCCGGTTGCACGCGACGTCGAGTCGGATTTGTTCGATCAGCTGCGCACCCTGCGCATGGAAATTGCGAAGCGGGAGGGCATTCCGCCTTACATCGTATTTCCGGACAGCACCTTGCGGGAAATGTGCGGCGTGAAGCCGACCAATCCGGCGGCGATGCTGAAGATCAAGGGCGTAGGCGAAGCGAAGTTTTTCAAATACGGAGCGTATTTTATTGAATTTTTCAAAAATATGAACGAGTAAGAGGAGCTAGCTAATAGTGGCGAAGCAAAAATATTACGTGGTATGGGAAGGAAAGGTTCCCGGCATTTACAATACGTGGGCGGAATGCCAGGCGCAGACGAACGGCTACCCGCAGGCGCGCTTCAAGGCTTATGAGAGCGAGTCCGAGGCGAAGGCGGCGATGGCCCGCGGCTGGAAAGCGTCGTTCGCTGCGGCCAACGCAAAGGGAAGTACGGCTGGTACGGCATCGGCAAGCCGCAGCAAGACGGCTGCCGCCAGCGGCACGCCTCCACAGGCCGACCTCGACAGCTTGTCTGTGGACGTAGGCAGCCGAGGCAATCCGGGCATTGTTGAGTACAAGGGCGTAAACACGCGCACCGGCGAGGTCGTCTTTCAGCATCCGCCGATTGCCAAGGGGACGAACAATCTGGGGGAATTTTTGGCTATCGTCCATGCACTCGCCTACTTGAACAAGCGAGGAAGCTCCATGACGATATACAGCGACTCGGTTACGGCGATCAGCTGGGTGCGCAAGAAAGAGGTTGCCACCAATTTGCCCCGCGACGCCTCGACAGAGGAAATATGGACGCTGGTGGACCGCGCCTTGTCCTGGCTGCGGAGCCATACGTACAGCAACAAAATTTTGAAATGGGACACGAAGGCTTGGGGCGAGATTAAAGCCGATTACGGACGGAAGTAACGGAAGCTTAGAGGTATTTCAACGGTTTAAGTTGGAGTACCTTTTTTCCTTTGCGGCCTTGTTCGTCTGAATTCGGCCAAACGGGTAATGATGGTAATTAGGCAGGAGCGGCAAGGACGCGTTCCGGCGGGACGGACGAGGAAACTGGATAGAGGGTGAGTACGTTTGATTAGAGTTCTGGCGGTGACCGAAGAAGGGCGAGTTTTGGAAAATATCCCGGTTAACGAGCTGCATCGTCCCGAGATTGCATGGTACTGGGTTGATTTCGACCGGCCGACGGAGGAAGAGGCGAAATGGCTGGAGAGCTACTTTCACTTTCATCCTCTTGCCATTGAAGACTGCTATCATCTGCTGCAGCGTCCCAAGGTCGATTACTATGACGATGTGCAGTTTTTCGTGCTGCATGCCTTAAATGAAGAGACGTTAGGCGCTGAAGAGGTCGATATGTTTCTCAGCGGACGCTTCGTCGTCACCTTCCATTTTGCGCAGCAAAAAGAGATAGATGAAGCATGGAACCGGATCAGGGAGCATAAGGAGCCGGGGGAGATCAATCATCTATATTGCGCGTATCTCATTATGGACAAGCTGGTGGACCAGTATTTCCCGTGCGTCTATCAAATCGAGGACGAGCTCAATGCCATCGAAGGCAATACGACCGGTAAGGCGATCGAGAAGCTGATGAGCCAAACGTTCGAAATCCGTGCGAAGCTGCTGAAGCTGCGCAGAACGATTTTTCCGATGCGCGAGCTGCTGTACCGGGTCATCAATTCGGACCGTATCGAAGGGCTCAAGGAGCATCTGTTTTATTTCACCGATATTCACGATCATTTGCTCAAGCTGTCGGAAATACTCGAGTCCAACCGCGAGGTTACGGCCGATTTGCGGGACAGCTACATTTCGCTGAATTCCAACCGCATGAACAATATTATGAAAACCTTGACGGTCATAACCACGATATTTATGCCGTTAACCTTCATCGCCGGCCTTTACGGCATGAACTTTCATTATATGCCCGAGCTGGAGTGGAAGTGGGGTTACTATGTCGTGCTGGTTGTTATGACCGGTATTGGGGCGGGGATGTTCTCCTGGTTTTTGTACAAAGGCTGGTTTAAATAAAACAAGAGGTATAGTCCGGCCCGTCCGTGTAAAAAAGAGCAATCCGGCGAAAATCGTCTATTTTCCGGCAAGAAAGACGGTTTATCGGGATATAGCGCCATTGGCGAAGGTGAAAGATTCATTCCTACCGTTTATAATCTAGGGCAGTGAACATCGGCCCCGGCAATCCTGAGAGTGGAGCGCCAACTATAGATATAATCGAATAGGAGAGGATCTTTCTTGTTTTTTGAACGGGTAAAACAAGGCTTCTTTGGCAATGTCCGCAACGATTTGCTGTCGGGCTTGACGGTTGCTTTCGCGTTAATTCCCGAAGCGATCGCCTTTTCCATCATGGCGGGCGTCGATCCGATGGTAGGCTTATATGCTTCCTTTACCATTGCCGTGACGATCTCGATTGTCGGCGGCCGGCCGGGGATGATTTCGGCGGCAACCGGAGCAATGGCTTCGTTGATGGGGCCGATTATCGTCAAGTACGGACTGGATTATTTGTTTGCCGCTACGGTGTTGACCGGAATTATTCAATGGGTTTTAGGCTCTTTGAAAGTAGGGAAGTTCATCACCTTTGTACCGCAATCGGTTATCGTCGGGTTCGTCAATGCGCTGGCCATTATTATTTTCATGGCGCAGCTTCCTAATTTTGCAGGCGCCACTTGGGTTATGTACTTGATGGTGGCTGGTACGCTCGCGATCATCTATTTGCTTCCAAGGCTGACTACGGCGGTGCCGTCGGCGCTGGTGGCGATCATTGTCATGACCGTCATCGCCATGCTGACGGGCGCCGATCTGCGTACGGTAGGTGATATGGGAAGCATCACTCAGGCGCTTCCGGTGTTCCACCTTCCGCAAGTGCCGTTAACGCTGGGCACCTTGCTTGCTTTGTTTCCATATTCCCTGGCGCTGGCCGTAGTAGGAATGACCGAGACGCTGCTGACGGCAACGATAGTCGACGAAATGACGGATACGAAAAGCAACAAAAACCTCGAGATACGCGGACAAGGCATTGCCAACGTGATCACGGGATTTTTTGGGGGCATGGCCGGCTGCGCGATGATCGGACAGACGGTCATCAATGTGAAGTCCGGGGGGCGCACGCGATTGTCTACGTTCGTAGCGGGAATCTTTTTGCTGTTCCTCATCCTTGTGCTGGGCGATGTCGTGAAGCAGATTCCTATGGCCGCTTTGGTCGGCGTTATGTTCATGGTGTCTATCGGGACGTTCGACTGGAATTCGATCCGGACCATCGGCAAAATCCCTCGCGGCGACGCGGTGGTCATGGTGCTGACGGTAGCTATCGTCGTAGCCACCTCGGACTTGGCGATCGGCGTCGTCTCCGGTGTCATTATGAGCGCGCTCAACTTCGGCTGGAAAATGGCGCGGCTGCGCAGCCATTCCTTCATGAACGAGAAGGGGCACAAGGTGTACGAAATATCGGGGCAGCTGTTTTTTGGGACGATGACCCATTTCGTCGAGCAGTTCGAGTATGCGGCAGATCCCGAGCACGTTGTTATCGATCTGAGCGCTTCGCATGTGTGGGATCATTCCGCCGTGACGGCGATATCCAAAGCTACGCAAAAATACGCGGCTCTCGGTAAAAAGGTCACGCTCACGGGGCTGAATCAAGAGAGCAGGCAAATGATCGACCGGGTTGGGCTAACGGCCGGAGGGTCTGCTCATTCTTAGGGGCCAAGTGAGGAACCACGGTGGAGTGGGAACGAACAGCGGGCAGGTTCTGTTTTGTAGGGCATGGTAGCGGATCATGCAAAGCAAGTACGAATCGGATGAGCCGGATGGATTGAACCGGTGACAAGTAAACCTGGCAAAAGCCTGACCTGTCGAGCTGTATGCTCGCGGGCAGGCTTTTTGTATCGGAAAATTTTTGATACAGATGGGGCTCTCCCTAAGAGGGATGTACGAGCTTTGCTGGCAAAATTGACTACTGCACGCTAGTAGAGCAGGTATGATATGATACGGAAAGCGACATGACAGAATGAGAGGTTCATAGACGGCATGGCATTGTGGGGAACTATTGTTAATGCGGCGGCCATTATTATCGGAGGGCTGCTGGGGCTTGTGCTTCAACGAATGAGTCAAGGCATTCGCAGTACGGTGATGCAGGGGATCGGCATGGCGTTGGTTGCGCTCGGCTTTTCTATGACATTGAAATCGAGCAACTTTCTGCTGATCGTTTCGAGTTTGGTATTGGGCGGCGTTCTTGGCGAGCTGCTGCAGGTAGAGCGAGGACTGGAACGGCTCGGACAGCAGCTGGAGCGGGCCGTAAATGCGTTGACCGGTGCAGGGAAGTCGGCAGCGGCGAACCGTTCCCATACAGACAGCGGAGAAGCGAGTGGAGAGAAGAAGCAAGGCCGGATCGCGTTCGGCTTCGTCAACACGACATTGATTTACTGCGTCGGCGCTATGGCAATCCTTGGCGCCTTGGACGGCGGGCTGCGCGGCCAGCACGAGATCTTGTATACGAAAGCGATGCTCGACGGATTCACCGCGATTATTTTTGCCTCGACGATGGGGGTCGGAGTGCTGTTCTCATCCGTAGCCGTATTCCTGTATCAAGGGGCAATCGCCTTGGCGGCGTCGGGAATCGCGTCTTTGCTTGCGCAAGACATGCTGAACGAGATCATCACGCAAATTACCGCTGTCGGCGGCATTTTGATTATGGGCATCGGCATCAACCTGCTGGAGCTTCGCAAAATTAACGTCGCTAATTTGCTCCCTTCGCTGCTTATCGCTGCGATTGCAGTTCCTTTGGTTCATTGGATTAGCGCGTGGTAGGCGAGAACGGCCAAGATTCGGATGATGACGGACTGGACGCTGTTCGGCAGCTATATGGAGCTGCGCATAATAGGATGCTAGCGTAGAAATTCCCGCCAACCATGGAAGAAGGAATTCGGAAGAGATTGAGGAAGCAGCAGAGAGGGCGGCCCAACAGACTGCGCAACAGATTGCTCTCTATGGCGGCGGATCGGACAGGAAATCCGTTATTTGCTTGAAATCCTGCAAAAATAGGGACTGATCGGACCGTGAGTCCGTTATTGGCGCCGTTTTGCTGTAAAAGCTTTGGATTATACCACAATAACGGATCTACGGTCCGATCGCTAGACGTTTTTGGGTCTTTTTGTGGTAATAACGGAACCAGTGTCCGTAAGAGCTTCAACCGGGGACGGATATATCAAGAAAGCGGGGCAGCATGTGATAACATGCCGTCCCGCTTTTTATTTTTAACGGACTTGAAACTCGTACGGTGATTGCTTCTCCCAATAGCTGCGGAATCTTCCGTTTTGGCGGAGCAGCTCGGAGGGGGAGCCTATTTCCCGAATCGTGCCATCCTCCAGAAAAACAACAAGATCCGCCTGGCGTATGGTGGACAATCGGTGGGCGATGATGATTTTCGTACAATGCTCGGCCCACTCGCCCAAATCGCGCTGGAACGATTCCTCGGTCTCTACGTCGAGAGCGGATGTCGGTTCGTCCAGTATGAGGATGGGAGCGTTCCGGAGAATGGCTCTAGCTATCGAGACGCGCTGCTTTTGTCCGTGGGATAATTTGATGCCGCGCTCACCCAAACGTGTGTCGTAGCCTTCCGGCATTTTGCTAATAAAATCGTGAGCTTGAGCCAGCCGGGCAGCCCGTTCCAGCTGTTCGCGCGGAATGTCGTCTCTTCCGAGCGATATATTGTCAGCCGCTGTGGAGTCGAATAAATAGATGTCTTGTGACACGAGTGCCATCGAATCGCGCAGAGAAGTCAAGGAGTACTGCTGCAAAGGAATGCCGTCGATCTTGATGACACCTTGCCAGGGCTCGTAGAACCGGTACAACAGCTTCAGCAGGGTGCTCTTCCCGGCACCGCTCGGCCCTACCAAGGCGACGGTCGCTCCGGCGGGTATCGTGAAGGAGATTTGCCGCAAGGTCGGATGCTCCTCCTGATACGAGAAATCGACGGAGTCGAAAGTGATCTCCGGAGCCTTTTTCGCTAGAGGGATTCCCGTCTCTAAATCCTCCTCAGGTAAACCCATGACATGATGAAGCCGGCTAGCCCCCGAAATAAAGCGCTGTAAATTATTAATGACCTCAACAACCGTCGTGAACGGCTCAGCGACCTTATCGAGCAGGGAAATGAACGCAACCAGTCCACCCGCCCCGATATGCCCGGAAGCCATCATAACGGCACCGACACCAAGGCCGAGAACATAACCGATTTGTCCGGGAGCATCTTTACAAATGCTGCGGATTGACCGTACCTTCGTCAGCAACACGTTGTACTCAACGCCTTTTCGCTCGATATCCGCCATCCTGTCATCAATATGCCGCTCCAATTGATTGGCCTTCACTTCCCGGATCCCTTGCAGCGTCTCGCCGATTTGAAAAAACACATTGCGGGTCACTTCGTTTTGCAGACGAGTCGCTTCCATGAATTTTTGCTTTAATACAAAATTGCTTATCAATTGAAGCGGACCGATGGAAAACGCTATCAACCCAAGGAGCGGATGGACCGTCAACAAGTACACGCCCACGATAATAAACGATATGGGGAGGGCGATTAGCTTTTGGATGTCGGCAACGAGAAAGTTCTTTACAATTTCGAGCTCGTGATGCATCACATTGACTGAGCTGGAGCTGTGGTTCTGCTCGTGAAAGCCGAGAGGCAGGCGCTGCAGGTGGTTCAATATGTTTCTGCGCATTTCGTATACGACGGATTCGTTCAAATACGAGCGCAGCCATTCGTTCCCGAATTGAAGCCCGATACGCGCTGCAGTGAGGCCGACGAAAGAGGATAATAAGAGGATCAAAGCTTGTGCGGGCACATTCGGGGCATAGTCGAACAAACGGCGTCCTGTCTCTGCAAACAACAGAGAGATGACGGTCATGGTCACCTGAGTGGCGATGGCGCCGATGTAGATCCAGCGGTATTTTTTTACCGATTTCAAAAAATTTAAAAAGACGGGATCGCGCAATAACCCTAAAATCGATTGTTTTGATTGCTCCAACAAGCTCCCTCCCTAACAGCGATTACTGGAATGTACCAATAACCATATATTAACAAAAGGTTCGGGCTTATAAAACGGAAACTTTCCATATGAAAAAAAGCCCCTCAAATGAGGGACCTATGTTACTCCGCATCGCTGCTCTGGACCACTAGCAAAAGTCCGTCCGTTATCGCAATCCGTCCTTGGGGTTCAAGGAGCACATTGCTAATCCCTAAGGATTGGCCTAGCGTAAGGGTAGCATCGTTCAACGGATATTGAAAGCCTTGGAGGGTAATCCCCGTCACCTGCAGGCTTAAAGGCAGAAGCGATACGTTGGCGAAACGGCTGCGCGCAAGCATTAGAGGCGAATTCGAGTCGAGCAGGGTGATTTGATTGTGCGCATCGACAATCCGGCACGGAACTCCGGCCTCCAAGCCTTTGCGCAGCAGATGTAGGTTAGCGAGCGAATGATCCCATCTCGATCCCAGTACTCCGAGCATGACGATCTCTGAGGGCTTCCTCTCCAACGCCCAGTTGAAGGCCATCTCCGTATCGGTCCAATCCTTCATCACCGGGTCGCAGCTAATGAAGCTGCGGCTTCCTTTCTCAATCTGCTTCACTTCGTCGGCCGTCACCGAATCAAAATCGCCGAGCGCCAAGTCAGGGATATAGCCGTGCTGCAGCAAAAACAAGGCCCCACGGTCGGCCCCTACCAGAATATCTCCGGGGCTAATGGCTTCCAGAGACCATTTCCCCAAGCTGCCGCCGGAAAAAATAAGAATGCAGGGAGCGTCCATCGTACATTTCCTTTCCTTCCCTGATGGTGTGTATAATAGATTTATTGTAGCACAAATGAAACCTGGGGGAATGGTTGAATGAGTACAATCGATCTGTCGAACGGAGAACTGTTTCGCAACGCGATCCGATGGGAGCAAACGGGAGAGGGCGTCGCAGTGCACCGGTTCACCGAACGTCAAATGGAGCTGTATGCGCGGCAAAAAAACTATCAAATCCGCAGCGGCTGCCCGGCCGGGATTTGTCTTGATTTTGTATCGGATACCGCATCGATAGAACTGGGTTACACAGTGGGAGAGGCGGCCCGCAAATGGGTTGTTTTTGACGTGTTTATCGACGGTGTGCTGATCGCGAGCCAAGGCGCGCCATCGCTTGAGGAGGACGAAGGCAAGCTGACTTTGGAATACGGCCACCAGAACGGCGCGGTAAAGCAGCGGAGATGGACGATTTACTTGCCGCAAATCGCTAACTTGACTCTGCGTTCCTTGACATTGTCTGAAGGAGCGGTGGTCGAGGCCGCAAAGCCGTATGACCGCAATCTGCTCTGTATCGGCGATTCGATTACGCAAGGAATGGATGCGAGAAAGCCATCCTCGACTTATCCGGTGCTCTTATCCCGGACGTTGGAGATGAACCTGCTCAATCATGGGGTAGGAGGGTATGTGTTCGACGCCGACAGCTTGGATGAAGAGCTGCCTTACAAGCCGGATCTCATTACGGTCGCCTACGGCACTAACGACTGGGGGCGCTACCAGACAATGGAAGCATTCCGGGAGCAGTGCGCGCGGTTTTTTGCCAAAGCGAACAAGCTGTACTCTGATATTCCTATGTATGTTCTGACGCCGTTCTGGAGAGCGGATCAAATACAGTCCCGCCCGTTGGGCTCGCTTGAAGCATTGAGCGATACAATTCGAAACGTATGTGCGGCTTACCCTAATACTAGGCTCGTGGACGGTCAGCGGCTGATCCCGAATATGACCTCTTTGTTTGGCGATGCGTATTTGCACCCGAATGATGAAGGATTCCTGCATATTGCTATGAATCTGTACAAGCGCATTATGACCGATCGTGTCTGAGTGTCGGGAGCGATTTGTACTGGCCGGATCGTGGAACGGATAGCTGATGGATTGATGGATGGACCGCTGAACAGCCAGCTGAACAGGTGACTGGTCTAGTAAGGGAAGGAAGGAGGCGGGGGACGGCATGGACAATAAAAGGTTCGAAAATATGGACGGAGTCAAGACGTTAAAAAGCTTCAAGCAGCTTCGCCAATGGAGGAAGGAACGAAATGCAAAAATAAAGGACTTATCGTACACCGTTCCGGCTTGTGAAACGAAACGGATCGATTTTTTGCGCAGTAACCGGACGGAGACGTCGATTACATGGATCGGACATTCCTCGTTTCTGATTCAGATGAACGGGATCAACCTGCTGACGGACCCGGTCTGGGCTGATCGGATGGGCTTTGCCAAAAGGCTGGCGGCTCCCGGCCTTCGCCTTGAGGAGCTGCCTCCGATTGATGCCGTGCTCTTATCCCACAGTCATTACGATCATATGGACATGCGAACGCTGCGCTCCTTCCGGCAAGCGCAGCTATTCGTACCCGCGGGGCTCAGCGGCAAGCTCCGGGCGAAAGGCTTCGCCCGCGTGACCGAGCTGAGCTGGTGGGAGCACGCGCAGCTCGGCGGACTCGAGCTGCATTTTGTCCCGGCGCAGCATTGGACGCGCCGGACGCTGCTTGACACCAACCGCTCCCATTGGGGCGGTTGGGTTATTCAGCCCGCGCTGCAGGGAGAGGAGCGCTGGGCGGTTTATTTTGCCGGGGATAGCGGCTACTTCCCCGGCTTCCGGCGGATCGGCGAGCGGTTCGCGATCCGCTATGCCTTGATGCCCATCGGCGCGTACGAGCCGGAATGGTTCATGTCCGCGCAGCACGTGACGCCGGAGGAAGCGGTGCAAGCATACCTGGACGTGCAGGGGGACATGTTCATCCCCATGCACTACGGGGCGTTCCGCCTCGCCGACGATACGCCGAAGGAGGCGCTGGACCGGCTGACCGCCGAGTGGACGCGGCGGCAGCTGCCGGAGCAGGCGCTCCGCATTTTGCAGCACGGCGAGACGCTGAGCTGACTAAGCGCTTGCTCCCGGTTATTGCTGGGAGCGCCGCGTCATTTGCTGCCAGACGGAGCCTTCGGCGGCATGGCCGCCTTCGATCCGCTCAATCGCCATTTTGATCTGCATCCGTACTTCAAATTCCGGATCGTTCTCGGCAGCGCGCAGCTCCGGCAGCGCTTCGTCCAGCCCTACCTCGTAGAGGAAACGGGCTGCGCGCCAACGTACGAGCTTGTTCGTATCCTTGAGTGCTTTTGCCATAGCCGATGTAGCCTGCGGATCGCCGATATCGGATAACGTATCGCCCGCTGTTCGACGGACAGAGGCCGACGGGTCCTGCATCGCTTCGAACAGGTAAGGGAGCACATCGGCTTCTTCCTTCAAATCGCCGATGTATACGCAAGCCAGCCGACGCACCGATGATTGCTCATCGCGAAGCGCTGTAATCAGCAACGGCATCGTTTCGGCTGACGGCTTAACCTGCTGCAGCGCCGCATACCGCTTCTTCCAATCGAGGTCGGCCAGCTGCTGGTGAAGCTCATCCGGCGACAAGACGATGCGTCCCGCCGTGCGAACGGCTGCGGCTCCCTGGACGGAGCCGGTCATCTGCTGCGCTTGCTGCACGAGCTGCTCCAGCCGGGCTGCATCGTAGGTGGCGTCGACTTCCTGAACGACCTCCTCCAGCACCTCTTTCAGCTCGCCGTACCGGATCCCCCAATCCTCGAGCGAACGCTCTTTGATCAGGTTAGGGGAGGCGGCTGCGGCTCTGACGGCCGCTTCGTTGAACCGGTCCGGCATGGCGGCCCGCTGCTGCTCGGTTCCGGCTTGCACACGCACCTGCAGCGGAATGCCGCGGAAGTGCTGCAGCAGCACCTGAACTTCGCCGAAATGAACCGCGTCTTCGGCTGTATTCGCCGCCGCAGCGCCTTCACCGCCGGCTGCGGGGGCTCCTCCGAGAAGCTCGCCGATTTTTTGCAATATTGGCTGCCAATCGGCTTTGGGCGAACGATCCACCGCTATGAAATCAGCTGCGTGATAAACGCTTTTTACCCCTTCAATGCCGAGGATATCGCGGATGAATGCAGGAGCCTTCGCTGCCTGAGCGCTCGTATAGGTTGTCCGGATGCCTTCCGGCAGCCGTTCGCTCAGATTGACTTTCATGCTGTTGGGACTTGGAGTCGGTTCGATGGATACAATATGCATAGGTGAGGCACCTTACCTTTCTGTATGCTGTAAATGGGCTGCGGCTGTGAAAAAAAGACCGTCTCAGCGCTCGCTGAGGATCGGTCTCTTTGTGCTTCTATTAAAGTCCGGCTTCATTATAAGTTGAATAAAGCTTAGTCTTTATCCACCAAATTGCGGTGCAAATAATGATCGTCCAATGTTTTGGTTAAATCGAATACGGTGTGCGCCAAATCGATATTCTCGAATACGTGCTCGCACTGATCTTTATAGGCCATTTCCTCATCATAGTGGGAAGTATAGCGTTGGATCAGTTCCGGAGAATCACCGCGGTCTTCTTCCCGCTTAACGATCGTCTTCAGGTCGGCGTGAATAAAGATGCGAACGGCTTTGTTGCCGTAAGTCTTCTTCAACGCCTCCGCGCCGAAGCGGTTCAAGACCAGGTAGATCGCGCCGTACTTTTGCAGCATATGGGCGACGTCCTTCTCCTTCACGCCGTAACGGTTGCCGTCGATTTCAATGACTTCGACAAATTCATTGTTGCGCTCTGCCTCAAGAAAAGTATCCCGGCTAACGAAATGGTAATCCTGTCCGTTAAACTCAGCGGAGCGGGGAGGACGAGTCGTGTACGATATGACTTGTTTCATTCCAAGTGTCTCGCCTGACATTTGGGCTACTGTCTTGCGTCCGGCACCGTTAGGTCCTGTAAAAACAAATATGTAATCCTTGTCTCGTAGTTCGTACATGGAAACCCCTCCTTGGTTTTGGAAGTTCCTTGCCGTTGACCGTATACCTTATTTTACATGTTTTCCATGCGGAGGTAAAGGGTTATCCGGATTCTAGCAAGCTATGACGGATTCTCCATGCAGGTGGTGTAATAGCTGTTTTGTCCATATTCAGGGGACGGGCAATGTTATCGCCCGCGCCGCCCGCGCCCGCCGGTATCGTTGCGCCCGTTGCCTTTGGCACGGTTGTCCGTCCGTCCGCTGCGATTGCCAGGCTGCGACTGACCGCCGCGTCCGCCTCCGCTTCGACTTGCGCCGTCCGCACTGCGCCCGCGCGCTGGCTTGGCAGCATCGCGTCCTGCACGCCCCGGCGTCCAGTCGCCGCCTTCCCGAGCAGCGCCCGCCGCACCGCGTCCACGCGCTGGCTTGGCAGCATCGCGTCCCGCACGCCCCGGCGTCCAGTCGCCGGTCTCTCGAGCAGCGCCCGCCGCACCGCGTCCTCGTACTTGCTTGGCACCATCCCGTCCTGCACGCTCTTGCGTCCAGTCGCCGCCTTCCCGAGCAGCGCCCGCCGCACCGCGTCCTCGCACTTGCTTGGCACCATCCCGTCCTGCACGCTCTTGCGTCCAGTCGCCGCCATCCCGCGCAGCGCCAGCCGCACCGCGCCCGCGATCTTGCTTGGCACCAACACGCCCTGCACGCTCTTGCGTCCATTCGCCGCCATCCCGCGCAGCGCCCGCCGCACCGCGTCCTCGCATTTGCTTGACGCCATCGCGCTCAGCACGCCCTTGAGTCCATTCGCCGCCATCCCGCGTCGCGCTTGCAGTACCGCGTCCGCGATCTTGCTTGACGCCATCGCGCTCAGCACGCCCTTGAGTCCAGTCGCCGCCATCCCGCGTCGCGTTTGCAGTTCCACGTCCTCGCACTTGCTTGACGTCCGCGCGTCCGGCGCCACGCCGACCGCGCTGCTCTCCGCGTCGCGCTTGCCGTTGCCCTTGTTCCTCGCGATCATGGCTGCGCTCGTCATCTCGTGCGCTGCTCCGCCCGCTTGTTCTCGCTACGCTCAGCTCGCCGTCCGCCCGGAACGTTCTCCGCGGCAGCTCCGCATGAATGCCTCTCTCGATTGCTTCCAGAGTGCCTTGATCCCGCTGGGCGACCATCGTGACGGCCATCCCGCGCTGCCCGGCTCTTCCCGTCCGGCCGATCCGGTGAATATAGCTTTCGACATCATGCGGAATATCATAATTGAACACATGGGTGATTCCTTCAACGTCGAGCCCGCGCGCGGCAATGTCCGTAGCTACGAGCAGCTGAATTTTGGCCTCGCGGAATTTTTTCATTACTTGCTCGCGCTTCGCCTGCGTCAAGTCGCCGTGCAGCTCATCGGACGCATAACCGCGATCCTGCAAAGCTTCGTTCAGCTTCGAGGCGCGAAGCTTGGTCCGGCAAAAGATCATGGCGAGATACGGCCGATACTCGTCGATCAGCCGGCACAACGCATCCTGCTTCCCGCGGTCGGTTGTTTTTACGGCAATCTGCTCGATTTCCGTCAAGGTCACTTGCTTGGATTTCACCTTGATTTCTTGAGGGTTCCTCATGTAGCTTTTGGCCAAATTCCGAATCGGGCCCGGCATCGTCGCTGAGAAGAGCAGCGTTTGTCTTTTGGGCGAAGTCTGGATAATGATTTCCTCGACTTCATTAAGAAAGCCCATGTGCAGCATTTGATCGGCTTCATCGAGAACGAGAGTGGACAATCGTTGCAGCTGTACCGTTTCCCTGCGCAGATGATCCAGAAGACGGCCGGGTGTAGCAATGATCATATGTACGGTACCCTCAAGCTTTTTCAGCTGCCGTTCCACATCTTGTCCGCCGTAAGCGGCAAGAACGCGGATACCTTTGATCGGCGCCCATTTCTGTACTTCTCCGGCAATCTGGATAGCCAGCTCACGGGTCGGAGTTACGATGAGAGCTTGCGTGTAATTTTTCCGGGCATCAATTCGCTCCAAAATCGGCAGGACAAAAGCCAGCGTTTTGCCTGTTCCCGTTTGTGCCTGTGCAATGACGTCCTCACCGGCGATGACAACGGGGATGGCCTGCTGCTGGATGGGAGTAGGTTCCGTATAGCCGTGCTTGTTCAAGGCTTCCGCTAATTCATCACTCACGCCTAATGCGGCAAACAAATTCGAATTCATTATAGATTGTCTCCTTATCTTCCAGTTCATTCATCATTATGTATCGTTTCAGCTTCTGGCTGTTACCTGCATTCTACAGGATGCGGGAGGAAAAAGAAACAAAGCACCGATTTTTCCTAACCGTTTCAACAGTACAACCAACAGAAAAACCCCGAGTTTCTTCATATATAATATGAAGCGATTCTCAGGGTTCATTTTGACGGTATTTATTCGGTGCTTGTAGGGTGGGTCGGCTGAGTACCGAATACCTGCTCCGACAAGGCGTCGAACTGCGGCAAATACTGCTTGAGATCCTGACCTTTCCACGCTTCCTGAGCGAACCGGTTCATTTCATTAATATAGACGCGGTTGGCGGAAATATATACGTCGACCACGGTCGGCTGCAGCGAGCGGATTTTCTCGGCAATTTTTTGCTTGAACAGGTGACTAATATGCTCGTGCTTCATGACCGTGTCGTAAGAATTGCTTCCGGTAGCCAGCTGCTTCGGATCTCTGTAGTCGGTAAATGGCGTATGAGGGCTGTACAAGCCGCGAACCGTACCTTGATTGTTCGTTTCGTTTCTTGCAGCACCGCTTTTAGTGCCTGTGGCCGTTTTATCAATTGTTATCGCGACATAAGCCGTATTGTCGGCCATCATGACTATGGCGCTGTTCACCCCGTCCATGGCCGCCACCTGATCGGACAAAAACTGATTCATGTCCAGCGTCGAATGGTTATGGGATACGATCGCATACTGCTGCTGCGTTTGATAAGCTCTCGATGTATCTTGCTTCGGCTCGTCGCGTTTACTGCCGTAGTTATTGGCGCTGTTGTAATCGTACGTAGGAAAGCATCCGCCAAGCAGCAGCATGGAGCTTGTACATAGGATCGCCCATGAAGTTTTCATTTTGACCATGATAGCCGTGACCTCCTTGTTGATTGGTACCATTAGACTTTCCGACTAGCGTCCCTGTAAGGGATTTGAAGAAAAATTCCGGACGAAGCATAAGTTTGGGGTTCAATTGAGAAAACTGAAAAGACATAAGACGTCGTTAATGACGTGTTTCTTCTATATATATAGAATCCGTTAAATCGCAAGAAATATGCGTATTCGACAAAAGGTGATTTCATGCATAAAAGCGCTGATTTATGGAAATAAAACAAGAGAGACAAAAGGGAAAAGTCAATAAAATCACAGGATTAAGAACAATTTGTGAACTTCTCTAGATTCATTGACAAAAAAGTGGTACGAAATTATAGTTAATATGGTGATTAGGTTCATTGACAATATGTGACCTTTTGTTCGAAAAATATTAGCTTTAGAGGTGGGATTGATAAGATGAATCGATGGCAAAATCTGTGGCGTTTCATCCCTCTTTTCGGGTTGATGATGTTGCTTCTGACGGGGTGTGGAGACGATACGATTTCCGCCTTAAGGCCAAGAGGTCCGGTTGCCAGAGATCAGCTGTTCTTGATGAAGCTGAGCTTGGGAATCATGGTCTTGGTTGTCGTGGTTGTATTTGCAATCTACATTTACGTACTGTTTCGCTTCCGGAAGAAAAAAGGCGATAAAGATATTATTCCGAAGCAAGTGGAAGGCAGCCACACACTGGAGGTTATCTGGACAGTTATTCCGATTGTATTGCTGCTCATTTTGGCGGTTCCTACCGTTAGCTATACAGTCAAGCTGTCTGAGAACCACATTGAAAACAAAGATGCAATTCATGTAAAAGTAACCGCTCACCAATTCTGGTGGCAGTTCGAATATCCAAGCCTGGGTATTTCCACAGCGCAAGATCTGGTTATTCCTACGGGTAAAAAGATTGCGTTTGAAATTACGTCTGCAGACGTAATCCACTCGTTCTGGGTTCCTTCCCTGGGCGGTAAACAAGATACGAACGTTGGTATGACTAACGTGTTCTACCTTGAGGCTGATGAAGCCGATACGTTTATGGGTAAGTGTGCCGAGTTGTGCGGTGCGTCCCATGCGTTGATGGACTTTAAAGTAATATCTAAATCCGAAGCGGATTTCTCCAAGTGGGTAGATAAAATGAAGGCGCCTGCAGCAATTCCGGCAGATGCTAAGAACGGTGAGCAAATCTTTAAAGAAAACTGTCTGTCCTGTCACGCGGTTAACGCACAAGGTCTTGGTTTCGGGCCGAACTTGAACGGATTTGCGTCGCGTGAAATGGTAGCGGGTATTTTGCCGCACGATAATGAAAGCTTGAAGAAATGGATCCAAGATCCGCAAGCGATGAAGCCGGGCAACAAAATGCCGCAGGTTCCTTTGAAAGATGATCAAATCAACGATTTGATTAAATATTTGAACGCACTGAAGTAACGAACATCTTGGAACAAGGAGGTAAATACGTTGGCTGACTCTCACAAAGTAAAGCATTACAGTGGAATCATGGATTGGTTGACAACCGTTGACCACAAAAAGATCGGTATTTTGTATATGCTTGCAGGCGGTTTGTTCTTCCTGCTCGGCGGTCTTGAAGCAATCCTGATCCGGATTCAATTGATGTATCCTGATTCGAAAATTTTCATCGGCGATACATTCAACGCTTTGACTACAATGCATGGAACAACGATGATTTTCTTGGCGGCGATGCCGATTATCTTTGCTTTCATGAATGCGATTGTTCCTCTTCAAATCGGAGCGCGCGACGTTGCATTCCCTTTCGTGAATGCGTTAGGCTTTTGGCTGTTTTTCTTCGGGGGGGTTCTCCTGAATACGAGCTGGTTCTTGGGCGGAGCTCCGGCAGCAGGCTGGACGGCTTATGCACCGCTTTCCTCGATCGTTGACTCTACGTCTGCGTATCATGGAGTTGACTTCTACGTATTAGGCTTGCAGATCGCCGGTTTGGGTACGCTGATCGGGGGTATTAACTTCCTGGTTACGATCATCAACATGCGTGCTCCTGGTATGACTTACATGAGAATGCCGCTCTTTACATGGACTGCATTCATCACTTCCGCATTGATTTTGTTCGCTTTCCCTGC
Organism: Paenibacillus sp. NPDC056579; assembly: GCF_042793215.1. NCBI lineage: Bacteria > Bacillati > Bacillota > Bacilli > Caryophanales > Paenibacillaceae > Paenibacillus > Paenibacillus sp. NPDC056579. The sequence continues at coordinate 74,037 of NZ_JBHTVD010000009.1, read as the reverse complement.
CATCACGGTAGGTTTGGTTCAATTGATGTTCGACCGTTTGTTCGAAGGGGCATTCTTTGAAGTATCCAAAGGCGGTAACCCGGTTCTGTGGGAGCACATCTTCTGGATCTTCGGTCACCCTGAAGTATATATCTTGATTTTGCCGGCTTTCGGTATTATCTCGGAGATTGTAAGTACATTCTCCAAAAAGCGTCTGTTCGGTTACAGCTCCATGGTATTTGCAACAGCGTTGATCGGTTTCTTGGGCTTCATGGTTTGGGTTCACCACATGTTTACAACAGGTATCGGTCCTGTAGGTAATGCGATATTCTCGATAGCCACCATGGCGATTGCCGTACCTACCGGGGTTAAAATCTTTAACTGGCTGTTTACGCTTTGGGGCGGTCAAATTACGTTCTCCACGGCAAACACCTTTGCAACGGCGTTTATTCCAACGTTCGTTATGGGTGGTACGACAGGGGTTATGCTTGCAGTACCTCCAGCGGACTATCAATATCATGATACGTATTTCGTCGTTGCGCATTTCCACTACGTTATCGTAGGCGGTCTGGTACTTGGTCTTTTCGCAGGCGCTTACTACTGGTGGCCAAAAATGTTCGGCCGCATGCTGAACGAAACTTTGGGTAAAATTCACTTCTGGACATTCTTTGTCGGTTTCCATATGACATTCTTCCCGCAGCACTTCTTGGGATTGATGGGGATGCCTCGCCGGGTATTTACATATCAGCCGAACGTTGGACTGGAAGAAGGTAACTTTATCAGTACCATCGGTGCTTTCCTGATGGGTGTCGGTACGATTGTATTTATCATCAATATTATTGCTACAGCGCGTTCGCCTAAGACTGCTCCTGCGGATCCGTGGGATGGACGTACATTGGAGTGGGCTATCCCATCTCCTCCGCCAGAGTACAACTTTAAACAAACTCCACTGGTTCGCGGTTTGGATCCATTGTGGAAAGAGAAGATGGCAGGCAACAAGGAGATGACCCCTGCCGAGCCGGTTGGTTCGATTCACATGCCGTCTCCATCGATTTTACCGTTTGTTATGTCCCTCGGCTTCTTCATTGCCGGTTACGGATTTATGTACCATAAGTACGTAGTAGTTGCTATCGGTTTGGGTGCGATGTTGGTATGTATGCTGCTTAGATCGGTATACGACGACAAAGGCTACCATATCGAACCGGAAGAGCTTAATGATAAGGGGGTTAAGGCATGAGTGCACATCATGAAGTAGGCGGTGCCTTGCCACCTCACGCAGAAACGGCAACGCTGGAAGGTAAAAATAAAGTTTTGGGCTTCTGGCTCTTCCTTGGCGGAGAGTGCGTGTTGTTCGGAACGTTGTTCGCTTCGTTTATCGCCCTTCGCAATCAGGTTCCTGACGGACCTACAGGGCAAGAGATTTTCCAGCTTGGCATGGTCGGCTTGGCTACACTTATCTTGCTCACAAGCTCATTGACGAGCGTATTTGCAACCATGGCATTGCACCGTGGCCAGCTTAACAAGGTTCTCTTGTGGATGGGTGTTACGGTTGTTCTAGGCTTGGGCTTCTTGGGCTTGGAGGTTTACGAGTTTTTCGAGTATGTACATGAAGGCCATGTGTTCTCGAAGAGTGCATTTGCCACTTCATTCTATACGTTAGTCGGTTTCCACGGAGCGCACGTTGCGTTCGGGGTTCTCTGGATCACCTTGCTGATGATCAGCTCTGTGAAAAAAGGACTCACGGTTGTTACGGCACCGAAGTTTTATGTAGCCGGTTTGTATTGGCACTTTATCGACGTAGTTTGGGTATTTATCTTCACCGTAGTGTACTTGATGGGGAAGGTGGGACCGTAAATGAGCAGTCAACAGCATACTTCGTCTGCGGGCAATCGTCACAAGCTTGAAGGCCCAAGGAACCATTACTTGTCCTATATCGTTTCGATTCTTTTGACCATTCTGGCGTTCGCTGCCGTATTGTACGGCGGTCTGGACAGAGCGTTCCTGATCATGTTCCTGGTCGGTTTGGCATTGGTACAATCGATTTTCCAGCTTGCATATTGGATGCACATGAAAGATAAAGGTCATCTTTTCCCGATCGCTGGTTTGATCTTCGGGGCGTTAGTCGCCCTGACTGCAGTCGCAGCAGCCGTATATTGGGTTTGGTGGTAATAGAGAGAGAAGGGGCGGCTTTTGTTAGATGAAAGCCCCTCTTTTTTCTTACCATAAGGGAACAGCTTGTTTAATGAATGGAATTGTAGGTTATGCTTAATGTCAGGGATTTAGTCTATCTATGTATGCGCTATTTTTCACAAATTAGTAACAAATAGAGGATTCTTATGTAGCCAAGAAAGGAGAGATCAGCATGAATACGGATCCAACGGGAACATTGGGTCATTCGGGACACGGGGGAGTCGCTGATTTCGCATCGTTGTGGAGTCCGGGTCTGGTGCTTGTTCTTATCGTTGTCGGGTGGTTGTATGGAGCGGCAATACACCGCCATCGGCATCGATTTGCAGAATCGGCGCCTGTATCTCTGAAGAAGCAGTTTTATTTTTACACCGGGTTGTTTTTGTTCTATGTGGCGGAGGGAAGCCCTCTCTACTACTACGCGCACCATTACAGCTTCAGTGCCCATATGTTTCAGCAATCGGTACTGTATCTTATCATGCCGCCGTTGTTTCTGCTCGGAACGCCGGGTTGGCTTATCCGACCGCTGTTTAAGGGGAAAGCCGCCCAAATGTTCATGAAAATATGGACAGCTCCTATGTGCTCGTTGTTCGTATTTAACCTGGTTTTCTCCTTTTATCATATACCGATGATTATGGATACCCTGATGGCTAACCCGCTGCTGCATGAGGTCTACAATACCATCTTCCTGATAGCGGCTTTCCAGATGTGGTTCCCTGTATTTTGTCCGCTTCCGGAATTTAATAAAATTTCGGAGCTGTGGAAGATGGCTTACATCTTTATTAACGGTATTTTGCTGACGCCGGCGTGTGCGTTGATTATTTTTGCCGGTAAACCGCTGTACGCCAATTATATGGATGTACCCGAATCGTACTTGTTTATGTCGGTATTGAACGATCAGCAGCTGGGCGGGGTTATCATGAAGATCGTTCAAGAAATCGTCTACGGTGCTGCACTGGCTTACACCTTCTTCCGGTGGTATCGCATGGAACGGAAGAAAGACGAAGAAGAAGAATTGGAGTATGCACATTCGCAGATCAATGCAAACCGGGCTTGACTATTCATAATGGGGTGGAGCAACAATGCATATATTGCCTACGATCAGCACTAGTTTTATCGTCATCAGTGCGATCTTTGTAGCCTTCGGTTGGGCTCAGATCTTGAAAGGGAACCGTAAAGGGCATGAGAAGCTGATGCTATGGGGAGCCGGCTTTGCTCTGGCGTTTTTCCTGATTTACGCTTCGAGGACGATCTTTGTAGGGAATACGACGTTTGGCGGGCCGGAATCGCTGAAGCTGGCTTATCATATTTTTCTATTTTTCCATATCACATTGGCAACGGTAGCCGGCGTGTTTGGGATCGTTACTTTGCTGCACGCTTTTAACAAGCGGTTTGCGAAGCATAAGAAAATCGGGCGCTGGACTGCGGTGATGTGGCTGTTGACGGCACCAACCGGTGTCGTAGTCTATGTCCTGCTGTACATCATGTATCCGGGCGGGGATACAAAGCCTATGATAGATGCCATATTCGGGCTGTAAGACTTCGTCTTAAGACCGAGATAGATTGTCGGGGAACTCCCAGAGTCAGAGATTTCCCATAATACACCGGTAGGGGATCACTCTCCGGCCGCTGTTGAAACTCGTGAATTTTGATCAAATTTAGTGGTATTTTCACGATTTTCAAAGGCGGACGCTCACGCTCCTCCGAGAGATACCCCTACCTGACCTCATGGGAAATCTGAATATATGAGTTTCTCGACAAGCAAGACTTCGTCTTAAGACGAAGTCTTTTTTGTGTAGGGAGGAAGGCAATCGGACCTGTATTTTACCAAAACCGGGTATACTAAGGCACGACAGGAAACGATAGGGGGTTGCTGCCTTGGCCCAAATACTGGTCGTAGACGACGATAAGCATATCGTTAAGCTGATCACGTTATTTTTGCAAAAGGAAGGCTTCGCCACTGAAGAAGCTTATAACGGCAAGGAGGCATGGGGGAAGCTGGAGGCCGGCCACATCGACCTTGTCGTACTCGATATTATGATGCCCGAGATGGACGGCTGGGAGCTGTGCCAGACGATCAAGCAGCATTACGATATTCCCGTTCTGATGGTGACGGCTAAAGGAGAGACGGGGCAGAAGGTGAAAGGGTATCAGCTCGGGACCGACGATTATTTGGTGAAACCATTCGATCCGGTCGAGCTGGTTCTTCGGGTTCGTGCGCTGCTCAAACGGTATAAGATCGCAAGCTCGCATCTTGTGCAGATCGGGAACGTTCATTTGAATCATTCGGGGCATGAGGCGAAGCTGGATGACGAGACCGTCTATGTTCCGCTAAAGGAATTCGAGCTGCTGTTCAAGCTGGCGAGCTATCCCGGGCAAATTTTTACGAGGGAGCAGCTGATTCAGCAAATATGGGGCATCGATTACGAGGGCGACGAGCGGACGGTAGATGTGCATATTAAAAGACTTCGCGAACGATTCCCGGAATCTTCCGCCGGCTTCAAGATCAGCACAATCCGCGGACTCGGCTATCGGCTGGAGGAAGCAAGATGAAATCGCTCTATGTTCGTCTCGTAATCACTTTCATTCTTGCAGTTCTCATCGGTTTAATGGGAGCAATGATCCTCACGAACCGGATGTTCGAGCAGCAGATGCAGGACTGGATGCAGCAGGATACGAACAGCTCGGCAGAGCATATAACGGCTATGCTGTCTGAGGCGGATCCGGCTCGGTGGGGGGAGATGCTGCGGCGGTTTGCCGAGATGAAATCGTCTTATATCAGCTTGTACGGTGCAGACGGCCAACGGCTATCCGGCTCGCTGATCCCTCCAGGGGTGACACAAGAGAACATCGCGCTTGTCATTGCGGGAGGCCGGTACGAGGTGTTTGTCCAGCACGACAATCACGAGCTTCCCGCCTGGCTCATGGGCTATCCGATGAAACAGGGAGACCGCACGTATGCGTTGTTCATCCAGCCGAACTATTTGGAAATCAGCAATGAGATCAGGCGCACGATACAGATAAATCTGTCTGTCGTTCTTTTGATTGGCGGTCTGGTTATGGCAGTGGCTGCGAGATACCTGGTTAATCCGCTGAACCAGCTGACCAAAGCGACCCGAAAGCTGGCCAAAGGGAACTTCGACATTCGGCTGAATATGAAGCGCAACGATGAGATCGGAATTTTGGCCCAAAGCTTTAATGAAATGACAGTGGAGCTGCAGCAGCTGGAGCAGATGAGGCAGGATTTTGTCTCGAACGTCTCGCATGAAATTCAAACGCCGCTCACTTCGATCATCGGCTTCACGAAAGCGTTGAGAACCGATTCGATGCCGGAGGCGGAGCGGCTGTACTATTTGGACATCATTCAATCGGAAAGCGAAAGGCTGTCCCGGTTGAGCGATAATTTGCTGAAGCTGGCCTCGCTTACATCGGAGCATCATCCGTTTCGTAAAACAGCGTATCGTTTGGATGAACAAATTCGACATATCGTTGTCGTATGCGAGCCGCAGTGGAACGCCAAGCAGCTGCAGCTGGATTTGGAGCTGCCCAAGACGGTGATAGAGGGCGACACGGATCTGCTAAGTCAGGTATGGGTCAATTTGATCGGAAACAGCATCAAATTCACACCGGATGGAGGAACGATTGCGATCCGACTGCAAGCGGAAGTAAACCGCGTCATCGTCACGATTCAAGACACCGGGATTGGAATCCCGGCGGCGGAGCTGTCGATGATTTTTCACCAGTTTTATAAAGCGGACCGGTCCAGAACGGATAAAGTAGGCGGCAGCGGTCTAGGCTTGGCTATCGTAAAGAAGATCGTAGATCTGCATAAGGGTGATCTTACTGTTACGAGCGAGGAAGGCAAGGGGACGGTATGTACGATCGTCCTGCCCAGCTTACTATGAACAGGGAGATGAGTGAGCTTTGGCTTGCAGCCAAGGGGAAGAAAAGAACAAGGCGATGAGAGCCGGAGCGGCTTCCATCGCCTTGTGTCGTTTGAAGCTATAGCCGTATCAAGCTGGCATCGGAGTGAGGGTGGGCTTGGCATAGCCTTTCTTGTAGGTTTGATCGACAAAGTCGCGAATTTCCTTATTCGATTTGCCGTCTTTCTTCATTCTGGCTGCAGTCACCGCAATTTCCATACAGACGCCGCACCGGGTTCCATGATCGTCCCATACGACGGAGCCGTCTTCTTTGACTTCTTTGATAAAACAGTTCTTGTTGCTGAGATGATTGGCGCTCTCGCCGCAGCCGCAGTAGCATGGAACCCATTGAAGCACATCGACAACCGATGCCGCGATCTGGTACGCTTGCTTGATCTCCGGACGCTGCTTGTCAAGGAAGGAAGGGAGCTTCGTAATGCTTGCAGTCGTTTCTTGCAAATCGCCGTTGGGAGCATGCTGCTGGTGAGCTGCGTGCGATGAGGAGGACGCTGCTTGGTTGGCAGGGGAGCTGCAGGCCGAAACAACAACCGTTAGAGCTACAAGGCCGAATAGCGGGGCCAGACGCAATTTCATGGTATACCTCCGTGAAAAAAACTTTATTATGATTCATTATACCATACATGGGTATAGAATACTCGTGAGCGAAGTTCGAACAATACGCGTATAGCTTACTCGATATGTTAGGTGTAGCGGGCTTATGAGGCCTATAAGATTGTTCTATTGGTGTGCAAAAAGATCTTAGTTTGACATGTCCATGCAACCGATTCACAATAAACATAAGATAGTTGGTAGGAGGTACCGCATGAATGCATGGACGTTCGGTCCGTTTGTTTTGACAAGCAGCATGCTAATTATCGTGGCGGCAATCGCTGTCGGATACGCTGTGATGAGATTTCGTCTGCAAAATGCATTACCCGCCGGGTCAAGCTATGACAGGGCATTTGAAGTGGTGCTGATCTGGCTGCTGGTTTGGAAGCTTAGTATAGTCTTGTTTAATCCGCAAGGGGTTATCGATAACCCGATGACGCTCTTGTATTATAGCGGCGGAAGCAAGGGAGCCTGGATTGCCGTTCTGCTGGCGGCAGGCTATGTCTGGTATAAGGATCGCAAATCCCCTTACAAAGCCGTTTATATAGATGCATGGCTTATCTCTATAATAGCCGGTTATACAACGTATCGGTTGCTCGCTGCTGTCGTTCAGGACGGTCATGCTGTAACCAATGGAGCCGCTGTTGCCATCGGTATTGCGACGATAGTGCTTTGGTGGATCCGCGAGCCTCAGGCGGGACGCAAAACGATGCACGCTGTATTCATATCATTCGTGATCGCGCATGCGCTGCTTAGTTCCTTGGCGATGAGTACATGGGAGAAATCGGCCGGCGCGGTGGCGCAGGATGCCGAAGGGACTCCTGTCGGTATTGGGATCGGCCAGCGCGCTCCGGACTTTGAATTGCTTACCTTGGATGGACAGAAGGTGAAGCTGTCGGACTTCCGCGGCAAAAAAGTGCTGATCAACTTCTGGGCGACCTGGTGTCCCCCATGCCGGATTGAAATGCCGATCATGCAGCAGTTCTACAGCCAGCAAAAGGACAACAATGTGGTCATTCTGTCCGTGGACGCTACTCATACGGAGCTGAACAGTTCGATAGTGGAATCGTTCGTGAACCATTGGGGGCTCACGTTTCCTGTTGTACTGGATGCGGATGGGCAGGTCGGGAAAACCTATCAAGTAGCAGCCTATCCGGCCACCTATACGTTGGATGAGAATGGAATTATTCGGAAAAAGCATCAAGGTGCAATGGACGAGGAAATGTTAAAAAAGGCGATTCGTTAGCGACGAATCGCCAAGAATTGCATGTGATTGTCATGTTAGGTATATGAAAGCGGATAAAAAATCGTTATTGCAATTGCAAAACGGTGCGTGATATGATGTGAAATACATTGGGGTTCAGAATTTGGAAACAAGTTCATCATATCGAACTTATTAGGAGGTTCATTCAATGGCAAATACAAGTATCATCCTCAGGGTAGAATTGACCAATGGACAAGTCACTTTCGGTGATGTAGCGGCGGCTATCAGCCGTGCCGGGGGGGATGTTACCTCCATCGACGTAATCCGCGTCGGCAAGGAAACGTCTGTCCGCGATATCACCGTCGACGTGCAGGATTCCGCCGAAGCGCAAGTGGTGGAAGGAATTAAGGAATTGGCGGGAACCAAGCTGATCAACGTATCCGACCGGACGTTCCTCGCCCATCTCGGAGGAAAAATCTCTGTCACTCCAAGCATGCCGATCAAAAACCGGGACGACTTGTCCCGCGTCTATACACCGGGTGTTGCGCGCGTGTGCACGGCGATTCATGAGAATCCGAACAAAGCGTACTCCCTTACAATTAAGCGTAACACGGTAGCAGTTATATCGGACGGAACCGCTGTACTGGGCCTTGGCGACATTGGCGCTTTGGCATCCGCACCGGTTATGGAAGGGAAGGCTATGCTGTTCAAGCAGCTGGCGGATGTCGATGCTTTCCCGATCTGCCTCGATACGAAGGATACGGAAGAAATTATTCGTACGATCAAGGCGATAAGCCCTGTGTTCGGAGGCATTAATCTGGAGGATATCAGCTCCCCTCGCTGCTTCGAGATTGAAACGAGACTGGAGAAGGAGCTCGACATTCCGGTATTCCACGATGACCAGCACGGAACCGCGGTAGTGATGATGGCAGGCTTGCTGAACGCGCTGAAAGTCGTAAACAAGCCGATCGAATCGATCCGCGTTGTCGTAAACGGCATTGGCGCTGCGGGAGTATCCGTCTGCAAAATGCTGCTTGCTGCAGGAGTCGGCCGCCTTGTACCTGTAGACCGTGACGGAGCGATTGTCCGCGGCGGAACTTACGAGCAGCCGATGTGGCAATGGCTTGCTCAGCAGCCGCAAGTGGAAGATACGCCGGGGACGCTGGATACGGTCATTCACGGAGCGGACGTATTCATCGGCGTATCCCGTGCCGGACTGTTGAAGGTGCATCATGTTCAAGCGATGGCGGAAGACCCTATCGTGTTCGCCCTTGCCAATCCGCAGCCGGAGATCGATCCGGAAGTAGCTCAGCCGTACGTTCGAGTGATGGCGACAGGACGAAGCGACTTCCCGAACCAGATCAACAACGTGCTGTGCTTCCCGGGCATTTTCCGCGGAGCGCTGGATTGCCGGGCACGCCGGATCAACGAAGAGATGAAGCTCGCGGCTGCACGGGCTATCGCATCGGTAGTTACCGACGCCGAGCTGAACGAATCGTACATCATTCCGAGTATTTTTAACGATCAGGTCGTGAAAAACGTGCGCCATGCAGTGATTGAGGCTGCTATCGCAACGGACGTTGCCCGCCGTATTCCACCGGATTTCCGTTAAGAAACGGTCTCGGATACCGATTGCGGTATTACGGGTTCGCATGAAAGACATGTTCATAGCTGCTTACAATGGGATCGCCCTTAACGGGTCGGTCCCTTTTTTTATCATAAAAACGCTCGGCTTTGAACAGCCACAAAAGAGGATTGTGCATGTGAACGGTAAGCGGAGCCTTTTTAAAAAGTTGGATTTGGGAAACATTAATGTGCAAGAAAGGAAACATGCAGATGACATAAGGAGGAGTAGGGATGGTAGCTGTATATGCAGCAGGGCTGCTGCTTGGCGGACTGTTTCTTATCAACGGGATATTTTCCTATCAAGGCAAATATATCGAGCCTGTATTTTGGCCTACATTCTGGTATCAGCTGAAGCTGCTTCCATTAATATTCGCCGCTAACCTTATGATCGGCTTCGGCATTCAGAACGGTTACCGTGCGCTCGGCAATTTGACCATCACGCTGCTGATGTCCAAATGCTTGGAGATGCTGGTGTGCGTGGTGATAGGGTATATTTTTTTGAAAGAAATTCCGACATGGAAAACCTTCCTCGGCCTTGCCGTTATCGCCGGAGGCTTTCTGATCACGCGGTGGAAGTAAGACGGCTTTGATGCGTGAAACTAGACTGTCGACTGACGTTCGACTCCAGACTCTCAGATAGCCGAGTCGCCCGCTGCTGAAGGGTCATTTTTTACGGGCTTGTACATAGGATGGTAAAGAGGCGTATACTTCTCAGTCCTATGGAGGTCCTATGAATGACATAGCCTTTAGTTGTCTTATCGCATCGTTATGCACGCTGCTCGGGGCTATTCCGGCGCTGCTGTTCAAGCATGTATCGCACCGGGGGCGCGACAGCTTGCTTGCCTATACTGCCGGCATTATGGTGGCTGCTTCCACCTACAGCCTCATACCATCCGCCTTGAAGCTGTCCAGCTTGCCGGTGCTAACGATCGGGATATTGGCGGGAACCGCCGTCTTGACCGTCATGGAAAAGTGGATTCCGCACGCAGAGCCGTCCCATACTCCCAGAACGGACAGGATGAATGAGAAGTCGTTGTTTTTTCTCATAGCGATGGGGCTGCACAATCTGCCGGAAGGCTTGTCGGTCGGGGTCAGCTACGCAAGCGATCATCCGGATCTAGGTCCGCTCGTATCGTTTGCCATCGGCCTGCAAAATGTGCCGGAAGGGTTTCTTATCGCTCTGTTCCTCCTTTCTCATGGAGTCGGGAGATGGAAGGCAATCGCGTTCTCCTTCGGTACGGCGCTTGTGGAGCTGATAGCTTGCATGGCCGGCTATCATTTCACCTCCCGCGTCTCCGGGATCGTCCCGTACGGGCTTGCCTTTGCGGCGGGAGCGATGCTGTTCATCGTATACAAAGAGCTTATTCCCGAGAGTCACGGCGACGGGCATGAGAGACCTGCCACGTTCGCTTTTATCGCCGGTCTGCTGACAATGATCGCCTTGTCCCACAGCTTCAGGTGAAGGGACGGGTTCATGAGGAAGAAGGCTCTCCCGCACCATTGCGGAGGAGCCTTCTTTCGGTCGTTGTATTTCCTTGAGCCGTCCATTTCCATTGGAAGCTGCAATTACAGCATTAGACAGGCTGCGGGATATCGTTCCACGTCCGGCTGCCGCCGTTGAACTGCGGCAGCCAAGGGCTGAGAGCCTCGAACATGTCGTCGCACATGCGCCATACCTGATCCGTCGTGCAGACGGCGGCCGTGAGAGGGTCGTGTAAAATCGCTTGCTTCACCAGCTCGCGATTGCCGGTCAGCGCCGCCTCGACAGCCATTTCCTGCACGCTGATGCTGGCTCGGCACGTGGCGGCGCAAGCCAACGGCAGCGCGCCGACGAAGGTCGGCTGTATTCCGTTGCGGTCGACGTAGCAAGGGATCTCAATCGTGCACTCGTCCGGCAGATTCGTGATCAAGCCGCGATTTTCGATATTGAAATGCCCCCGGTACACCCGTCCGGTTTCCAGCGCCTCCAAGATATACGATCCGTGCTCCTCGGAGCGTTCACCGAGCCGGATCGATTCAAGTTCGCCGTTCAACCACTTCGGATAGTTCTCCTTGTATTCATCTCCTCGGCTGAGGCAATGGTTCAGGTAGCCTCCGGTCTCCCCGCCGATCCATGTATTGGGATAAATCCACTTTGCTGTCTGTTCCGGCAGCTTGCGGTACCATGGTAAATATTCGCTTAAATGACCGTTCGACTCGGTAGAAAAATAACCGAAACGGCGAAGCACATCGATACGGCACGGCTCCTTGGCAGCGATATCCGTGTGCTTCTCCATCGCAGGGAGAATATCCTGCAGCACGCTGCGTCCCTTATGCGAGACTTGGACGAACCAGGTTTGATGATTGATGCCCGCAGCCGTATAATCGACCTCTGCCTTAGGCAGGCCGAGTGCCTTGGCGATCAGCGAATGGCTGTGCTGTACGCCGTGGCACAAGCCTACGACGCGGATGCCGCCGGCGCGGCGGACAGCCCACGTATTCATCGCCATCGGGTTCGAGTAGTTGAGCAGCAGCGCATCGGGCGCTGTCTCACGCATGTCGCGAGCGATGTCGAGCAGCACAGGGATCGTGCGCAGCGCGAAGAAAACGCCGCCAGGTCCCAATGTATCCCCTACGCATTGGTCGACGCCGTAGCGGAGCGGGATTTCAATGTCGTGGCGAAACGCCTCAAGTCCGCCTACGCGGGCGGTACAGAACACGTAGTCCGCTCCGGCAATCGCTTCTCTCTGATTGGTCGTCGGAACAATCGTCGCCGGAAGCGAGTGGCTCTCGATCATATGGCGGCACAGATTCGTCGCCATTCGAAGGTTTTCCTCGTCAATATCCATGAAACGAAATTGCGCATTCCGAAATTCTTCAACAGCCAAAATATCCATTACGAGCCTGCGGGTAAAACCGATGCTTCCTGCGCCAATCATGGCGATTTTCAACATAATACAAATACCCCTTTCGCTGAATGATCAAGGTACAGACGCGCCTGAGCTCCATTGACTTCCCTCTTGGACAGTTCCATAATAAAACATAAGGAAAAGGCTTACAATGATAACATATTTTCGAAAGGATGAGACTATATTGCTCATGCCTCATGAAATGTGCGAGCGTACGAGCTTCGGCTTTAAATATTTAAGCCCGGCGGAGCAGCCGATTCGGCTTATTAATATCGGGTGGGATCGGGTAACTTCCCCGGCCTATCGATGGAACGGGCTGGAAAGAGGCGGCGGGTTCGTTGTGTTTCAATATACGTTGGCGGGAAAAGGGCTGCTGAGAGATGGGGAGACAGTATATCCGCTGACTAAAGATACCGGATTTATGACGGTCATTCCTAGCGATCAGGAGTACTACTTTCCGGAGGACGGCGAAGAGTGGGAGTTTCTATACATTGTCGTGAACGGGATGGATGCGTTGAACCATTTTAAAGCGATTGCGAAAACGACGGGACCGGTGCTGACGTTCCGCGACTATAAAGAGCCGCTTGTTCTGCTCAGCCGCCTTTATGCAGATGTATATCACGATCCGCAGCTGGATAAATATACGATATCGGCCCGGCTTTATGAGCTGCTGATGGCGCTTCACCGGTATGTAGAGGGGAGGGGGAGTGTCAAAGCGACTGAGGACATGCCCGCCGCGATTCGGGCCGCCATTAAATACATGAAGTCGCGGTACGCGCAGGACTTGTCCGTGGAGCAGATCGCCGAGGCGGCGGGGCTTAGCAAATATCATTTCTGCCGGCAGTTTTTGAAGAAAACCGGCCTCAAGCCGAATCAGTATTTGCGCAAAATCCGCATCGAGCAGGCCGCATGGCTGCTGCGGCATACGGACAAAACCGTGGAGGCGATTGCCAAAGAAGCCGGGTTTGAATACACGAACTACTTTATCAAAGTGTTTCGGACGTTTGTCGGGGCGACCCCGAACGAATACCGGCTGGGGAGAACGGCCGATCCGGTATATTTCCTGCGGATCGAGCAGTGATGAACCTTTCCAGCGCGCGGCGAATCCGATTCGCGTGTTATGGCGTTTGGCAGAGACTAAGGAGAGGCGGTACAGGGGCCACGCAACCGGGTAGTCCGCCGCTGCCGTTCATGGGAGAAAGCCGGCTTGGCTTATAAACAAGCGGTCCTCGGGGAAGTGATGGCGGAGCTCGGTGACGACCCGCTGATACGCTTCGCGGTCGTACCAGTCGCTTAAGCCGAGCTGCTCGTAAATGCGGCGGATGCCGAGCCGCTCCGTGCGCTTCCCGAGGCTGCCGTCGCCCATGAAGAAGTCGTCGATGCATACGCGCCCGACGACTTCGGCCAACCGCGCAGCGAACCGCTGCGAGGACGGCAGCACCGGCGAGATCGCCGCCTGCGTATCAAGCCCCGCCGCGGTGAGCCGCTGCAAGGCCCCAAGCCGCGCCGCAATCGGAGGCGCAGCCGGGGTGAAGGCCCGCCGGACCGGCTCCAGGTCGGTCTCGACCGTCACGCTGATCCGGACGCGATCCTTCAGCCGGAGCAGCAAATCGATGTCGCGAGTCACGAGCGGACTGCGCGTTTGCACGAGCAGGAAGTCCGGCTGCTCGGCAACCATCGCTTCGAGCAAAGACCGGGTAAGCCGCTCGTTATACTCGGCGGGCTGGTATGGGTCTGTACTTGAAGACATGAAGATCGTCACTCGTCCTTTGCGCTTTGCTTTGACGAGCTCCTTAGCGAGGATCGACGCCGCGCCTTCCTTGACGTCGACCCAGGTGCCCCACGGCTCGCCCCGGAACTTGGCGACGGGCATCTCGCGCACGTAGCAGTACGTGCAGGAAAAAGCGCAGCCGGTATACGGATTCAACGTATGGCTGTAGCCGGTCAAATAGCCGCTTGCCGGATTCAGCAGCGTTTTCGGCGTCTTATGCACGATGGTCGGTTTCATGGTTAGTGTTCACCTCGGTCTCATAGTGGAGCTTCTTCCGATCGAATTCCTGTTTGATTCCCTATTATACCAAACGCTGCCAGCGGAAGAAACGGGAATCGAAACGCTTCATGGCCATAATGGAAAAAGCCTACCGCGACCATGGAGCACGGAAGGCTTTTACGACAGAATTTTTAACCAGCTGCAGTCTCACTCGGGATCCTCGGGAGTCTCGAACACATCGTCGCTGCGGCCTACATCAATGATATGGCCGGTGACCGCATCCACCTTAACCTCCATAAGCCGTTCTTTCTTATCCTCGATCAGTACGTTGTACACGATCGTGCCGTCTTCAGTACCGAGCTCGATCTCCTGCACGATGCCCTGTACTTTTTGCATGGCGATGGCTATACACTGATCCTTCGTAATTTTCACCTGCTTCTCCAGCTCGGCCTGCTCCGCTTCATAGACGCCCGTCGCGCTGTCTTCAGGAGCAGCATATACGGTATGAGAAGCGAGAGCAGCGGTATGTACCGTACTTCCTTCCACAGCCAGCAAAATCATCGCAGCCAGTAACCATTTGTTCTTCATCAAGCATCCTCCTTGGGCCTGTTCAGCATGCAAAATGTTCCTTACCTGCAATAGGATACCCATAATTGTGAAGAACAATCGCAAGCGGGAGCGGGAGTATCGGCACGAAGGAGGGGGCGGCAGCGGCAGCATATCAAAAAAGACGGCTGCGCACGGCAACCGTCTTAAAGTCATAGCTTATTAATCGGAGTGATGGTTAGTAGGCATAACTTCCGGAGAAGTCAGCTGATCATAGAAGTCGACGAATTTGTCTTTATTATCGCTGGCACGAAGAGCCATAGCCGAACGCGGATGCTCATTCAATACGCCTGCAATCATGTAAGGAATGATGTAGCCCCACTCCACTTTCTCGCGCATAGGGATCAAGTGTCTCTCGATCAGATCGAGTACAGGACGTACGTCGTATTTAGGGTTCTTCAAATGGCTGACGATCAGCTCCGTAGGGCAGTTGCCGGCAGCGCGGCCCATACCGTATACGGACGTATCCAGGAATTGAACTCCTTTGCTGGCTCCCATAATCGTATTGGAGAAAGCAAGCTGCATATTGTTGTGCATATGCAAGCCAAGCTGTTTCTCAGGAAGAAGACGCTGGAATTTGGCAACCAGGTAGTCGACGTCGCTGTAATCCATGCTTCCGTAGGAGTCTACGATGTACACTACGTCAACCGGGCTTTTGTTAATTTCCACGAAAGCTTCGGTCAGCTCGTTCTCCATAACATGGGACAGCGCCATAATGTTGATGCTCGTTTCATAGCCGTAGCTGTTGAATTTGCGCACAAGCTCCAGAGCTTTGTCTACATCTTTGATGTAGGTCGCAACGCGGATCAGGTCAAGCTGGCTTTGCTCACGCGGCAAAATGTCGTTCTCGTCCACACGGCCGATATCTACAAGCGCCGAAAGCTTCGTATCGGTTTTGCGGTTGATAACCTCTTTCAAGAAGTCTTCGTTCAAAAAGCGCCATGGGCCAGCATCGGCACCTTTAAGCAGCTTGGCGGAGTTTTTATAGCCGATTTCCATATATTCTACGCCGGCTTCGCTTAAGCCCGCATACATGTCCTGTACCATTTTAACGCTAAAATCCCAATTGTTGACGAGGCCTCCGTCACGAATCGTGCAGTCCAAAATTTTGTGGTTCGTATCTCTTGTCATAGTCAGTGCTCCTTTTTCCTATATGGCAGTTTAACACATAGCCGGCACCCGTATCGGGTAAAAATGACTTTTTGGCTTTTAAGCTTTTTAGCTTTTAAGCGGTAAAGTGATATTTTCTATCCCTATCATTACACATCATTAAATACTTTGTCAATCATACCAAAACAAATTCATATTGACAAACATATTATGTTAACAATTTGGAAAAAATAGTCGATTTTTTTGCGATCGGTTAACGGTTGACCGACGGAAACGAACAGTGATAAAATATGGAAAAAATATTTGGAACATGGTTCAAAATATGGAACTAGTATATGGTGGAGGCATCCGGACCGATGGATAAAAAGTATTGGGTTCCCGCGCTGGAGAGAGCGCATGACGTTCTGCGCCTCATTGCCGGAGAGCCCGGACGGCTCCGGCTGAGCGACTTGTGCCAGCGAACCGCAATAAGCAAAAGCACGATGTTCTCCCTGCTGCAAACGATGGAGGAGCTGGGCTGGATCGAAAAGGACCGGGCGGATGCCTACGGGCTCGGCGGGTATCTCGGGTGGATCGGCAGCGTCTACTTCCAGCAGTTTGACGTGATTGAGCGTTTCAAACAAGAAGCGCCCGCGATTATGAATGAAATCGGCGAGTCGGTACAGCTCGCCCGATTGGAAGGCAGCGAGGTCGTCTATTTGGCCAAGGAAACTGCGCCCAATCCGGTCCGCGTCGTATCGGGGCCGGGCTCGCGTTTTCCGGCGCATGCCACGGGACTTGGCAAGTCCCTGCTGGCCGGGTTGAGCGAAGCCGATTGGGAGCGGCTGTATCCACCGGGCAGTCCGCTTCTCCAGCTAACGCCGTACACGCTAATGGCGCGCGAGGAGCTGAGGCGCCAGGTGGAGCAGGCGAAGCGGGACGGCTTCGCCTGCGACGAGCAGGAGGCGGTGATGGGCTTCTGCTGCGTCGCTGCGCCGATCGTGCAGCGGGGAGGCGACATCACCGGCGCCATCAGCATCTCGATGCCGCTCCACGAGTGGGAGCGGAAGAAGCAGGCGGCGACCGGACTAGCCTCTCTGCTGGCCGGAAAGCTGGCTTATGGAGGCCAGTAGAGCTTGAGGCCGCGGCCGAGTCGTATACCGTTAATGATTCGGATTGTAAATCATTATGAGGGTGAAGGAAAGAGGCGACAGCGGATGCTGAAGTACAATTTATGCTTTATTCGTAAAGGCTCGCAGCTGCTGATGCTGAACCGTCATAAAGCGCCTCTGCTCGGCATGTGGAACGGCGTAGGCGGCAAGCTGGAGTCTGGGGAAACGCCGTATGACAGCGTGCTGCGGGAAGTGTACGAGGAGACCGGCATTGCGCTTACGGAAGCCCGGTACGGAGGGATTGTGACCTGGGAGGTCGACGGGAAGCCTACGAACGGCATGTATGTTTATACGGCGGAGCTGCCGGCAAAGTATGCCTCCGCTTATGAGACGCCGGCCGAGACGGAGGAAGGGATTCTGGCCTGGAGGCCTGTAGAATGGATTGTTCATCCGGACAATCAGGGCGTGGCGAAGCATGTAAGGCATTTTTTGCCGCCGATGCTAGCTCAGGCTCCATGCAGCGAATACCGCTGCGTTTTTCGCAACGGGCAGCTCATTAGCTGTACGCCGCTGCCTTTAGAGGCTCTGTACGCGGTCTCCGCAAGCGGAGGAATGGACGCGCAACCATGAAAACAGCGGCACTGGACCCGTGTTCGATGAACCGGCCGAATCGGCCGATTTATTAAACACGGGTTATTTCTCGTGGCATAGAAAAAAGCCGTCCTCGCGGTTCATGAAGAACCCGTCAGGACAGCTTCGAGTACCGGCCGCCGATGGAGTGGCTAAGGCACTTTGATAATCGATATCGTGCCGATTACTGGCAAAGGCTTCATTTGGCCGTTTACGGCTTGTATAATGCCGATAATCGCCAGCGCCAGCGTCGCCAGATTGGCGATAGGCAGTAAAATCCAGCCGATAAACGGAATGAGGCCGAGAACGATGTTGCATACAATTCCGAGAAGAAGCAGGATAAGGCCCTGATTCGCATGATACATGGCGAACCTGGATTGCTTGGCGGCAATGAGCGGAAGGAAAAATAGTATGTATGAGGCTGCGGCAATCCATTTATTTTCGTTGACGTCGGCTTCTGTAGCCTGGACGGGATTGCGCCCGTCGTCGGTTTGGGTCATTTTTATTCACCCCTTTCCTTCCCGGACCTTGGTTTAGCTGTAACCAGTGTATGCGCAGTCTTCGGACCGTATGTCTTCCTTTTTGGGACAGGAATAATATGGCGAAACCCTGGGAATTATAGAGCAGACCATTTCATTATACAACGAAAGGAACGAATCCGCATGACCGGTGCACCGATCTTTTTTGAATTCGAGAATGAACAATCGGCTAGGCTTGCCATGGACATGCTAGAGGAGCTGGGCTATCCGACCGGTATGCATAGCGAAATGAAGCGCCCTACCCTGCATATCAAGGTGGAACGCAACGATTTGACGTCCGCACTTGAAATTGCCCAAGCCCACGGAGGGCTGCTGAAGGAAATTCCGGGACTCGCAACAGAGAGCGATACGTACGCTATGGCTTACAATGAAGCAGACTTTATTGCCATTCCCGCCCATGTGGTGAATGAGGATTGGAATGAGCAATACGCAACCAGCTCCGCTTCGATTCCCGGAGTGGGAGCGGGGGAATCCGACTTCGGTAACGGAGCCGAAGTATTCGATCCGTCGGATGACGATTACAATCATTTTGACGCCGGCGTACGGTTATAACCGTTGCAAGCGGCCGGCTGGTGACAGGACAGGGCAGCGGTGAACCGCAGGCATGCGGGACCGCTGTTTCTTTTTACCCTAATTCCTCCGCTGCGGCAGCTGTTTGCTTCGATGAAGCCGATGTGGACCGGCAGCCACTTTTTTTGACCGGGAGAAAAAGATTTGCCTTGTAAAACAATGTTGTTCCGTCCCTATTTTTCGTTGCGAGGAAAACACTGTTTCTCTAGACCCACACGAGGTTCGTTTGTTATGATGAGGTTCGATTTGAAATCATGCATGTTGATACATGGATTTGGAGGAGAGCCGAGTGGTAGACACATACGATAATCTGAAGCAGGGCGAAAAAGGCGCATGGGTCAGTATCATCGCTTATATCATATTGTCTGCTTTCAAAATCAGCATGGGCTATTTCACGGGTTCAGAAGCGTTAACCGCAGACGGTATTAACAATACGACCGACATAATAGTATCGCTTGCCGTGCTCATAGGCTTGCGCATAGCCAGGAAGCCGCCGGATCAGGACCATCCTTACGGTCATATGAGGGCAGAAACCATCGCATCGCTGGTCGCTTCGTTCATTATGTTCGCGGCGGGGATTCAGGTCATTATCCAGGCTGCCCAGAGCTTGATGTCCGGCGAGAGACATGCCCCGGATATGCTGGCCGCATGGATTGCGCTTCTGTGCGCCGCCTGCATGTGGGGCGTTTACTTATACAACAGCCGTCTGGCACGGCGTATCAACAGCCAATCGCTGATGGCGGCCGCCCACGATAACCGCTCGGATGCTTTGGTCAGCATCGGTGCCGCGGTAGGTATTTTCGGTTCGCGGTTGGGACTGCCTATCCTGGACGCGGTCGCTGCATTTGCCGTAGGCATCGTTATTTGCAAAACGGCGTGGGATATTTTTTCGGAATCGACTCATGCGCTGACGGACGGCTTCGACGAGCAGAAGCTGAAGACGTTCCAGCAGACGGTCGGGGATACGCCCGGAGTCAAGAGAATTAAAGATATTCGCGCCCGGGTACACGGCAGCAGCGTGCTGCTGGATGTGGTGGTCGAAGTGAGCGCAGAGCTTAGCGTGGAGCAAAGCCACGATATTAGCGACGAGATCGAGCGGCGCATGCATACCAAGCATCATATCGAAAATGTGCATGTACATGTTGAGCCTTACACCGGCAGCCGTTAGTGTGCATCCATTCGGAAACGGTGGTTTATTGGTGAGATGAAACGTAAAGCTTAATGTGCCGTCTGCCATTGCCGGAAGGCAGCATAGTAGTGCGGGGGACGTTCGTTAGCGAAGCTATGGACAGCTGCGGAGAACGGGGCATGGAATTTCCTCATAAAATCGGATAACGGCAATACCCAAAGAAACGGCGTAGGCTCCTTCCCAATCGGTGAGGAATCTACACCGTTTTTTTATTGTTGAACTCACTTTTATGGAGCCGGAGCGGTTGCCACCTGTTACTGGCCCTCCGGGCTTCAAAGAAATGGTTCACGATGGCCCGTTTTTCATAGGTGGTTTTCATAGGTTTTATCGGGTTTTAACGGCATGAACTGCTGAGAAGAATAAAATTTTTATGGTTAAAAGCAGAAGTCACCCTCAAAAAAAATGCAGCCGGCGCCGAATATAACTAGCAGCACTACAAATTGCATCCTGGAGGGATCATTAATGAACAAAGTTTTATTAGCAACGGCATCCGGAGTATTGGCAACAAGTCTTTTTGCAGGAGCGGCGCTGGCCAAATCGGATAACGGTAACGGTGCAGAGAAAAAAGCGGAAGCGGCAGTGAAAGTGGAAGCTTCTGTGGACACCAAAGCGAATAAAAACGTTGAGAAGACTTCTCAAGACACTGTAACAGACAATACATACGGCAGTACAGGGCATCAAGGATATAAAGGACTTTTGAACGCTATTGAGAACGTGAAGGACAAGCCTGCGGGTGCGGTTATTGCCGATTTGCTGTTGACCAAATACGATGGAAGGCTAACGGCCGAGCAAAAGGCGGAGCTGGAAGCGATTAAGGAGAAGGACGAGGCGCTGTCCGCCGTAGCGGATTTGCTTGAGCAGCAAGGCAGCGTGACCGATGCGGTCTATGTTCAGAAGGATGCGATCAAAGCCAACATCAAAAATATCAATTCCTATAAAAAGCTCGGCAAGCTGTACGACAAATTGGGCAAAAAGGGAGTCAAGCTGTACGTGAACGGGGAAGAGCCTTCCTTTGAAGTCGCACCTTTTATCCGCGACGGCAATACTTTGGTTCCGTTCCGCGCCATCTCCGAGGCTTTGAAAGCGGATGTTGCATGGAATGAGGAAGAGCGTTCCGTTACCGTTACGCGCGACGGCATCTCTGTGAAATTGTATATCGGCAGCACGACGGCCTATGTGGACGGAAAAGAAGTAACGCTTGAAGTACCGGCTGCAATTGCCGACGGCAGCACGGTAGTGCCTGTACGTTTTGTAAGTGAAGCTTTGAAAGCTGCGGTAAACTGGGAGCCAGAAACCTCCTCCGTTATCATTAATGAAGAATAGTTTGCTGTAAAAAGGATGTTAAAAGTCAGAGAGTCCGCCGATAGAGACGGCTCCTCTGGCTTTTTTGTTTTTCCGGTGGGGCTGTCTTTAATAAAGTCTAACTTTGTGCAATAAAATGCTAGGCCGCGCATCCCGATTACTGGCGGTTCGGATAGCCGTGCATAAAAATCCAATTGCGTACAAATGAAAAAGATAGTATCAATAAAGCAAGTGACTTTGAGAAATGAGGCGGATTACAGTGTTGAGAATGATCTATCGCTCTCAGCTGAGGGAAGGGCAGGAAGAAACGGGCTTAAAGACGATGACCAGCGGACAAGCAGCCCGAAGGCTCGTGGAGGAAGGGAAGCTCATGACGATCGCCTGCTTCCGGTGGAATCGGGAGCTTTTTCTGTACTACGAATGTATGGACGGTGCAATCCATCCGGATGAAATGTTCGGCGATTTGGCGCCGTTGTTGGAGGATTGGCCGGGGCATGCGGACAAAAGGCAGTGGATTCCGATGGTCGATGTGTTTCACTTCAACGAGCCGGTCAGCCGGGAGCATTGGATCCGGAAAGCGCCGGTGGAACGCAGAGCGGGGCGCATTGCTCATTTGAAGCCGGAGATGATGGCGAGCTACATTTATTACCATTATCAGCTTCAGGAGGAGCGGGCGTTTCTTGGTGATAAGTACGAGATTATCGCCATGCACGAAAATTTGCTGTTCGGCTATCAGGAGTTTCCGAAAGTTATCGAGGAGCCGGCAGTGCCTCGAAAGCTCACAACGTCCGGCACACCGGAGAATTGGAACGATTCGCGCATGGACCTGCACTTCCAGCCTTGGGAGGACGGACATTTGTATTTCAAGCACATCGAGCTTGTATTCGAGCATTATTGCGGCGATGAGCATAACGAACGACTATAGGGAGAGATGATGGAATGAATGTGAATATTCGCGATTTTGGCGCCGTAGGGGACGGCGAAACCAAAGACACGGCAAGCATTCAAGCGGCGATAGACTACTGCGCGCAGCAAGGCGGCGGGCGAGTGGTCGTCCCTCATGGCAGCTATTTATCCGGAACGGTGCTGCTTCGCTCCAACGTCGATCTGCACTTAGCGGCGTCGGCACGCATCGTAAGCAGCATGGAGGAGCGGGATTTTGTTGCCCCGCCGACTGCTGGGGACCGTGAGGCTTTTCTCAGCGAAGGACAGGGGAAAAGCGCCCTGATCTGCGCGCGTCATGCTCAGAAGGTTTCGATCACGGGTCTCGGTACAATCGACGGGCGGGGTGAGCACTTCCTGGAACCCGAGGATGGCGTGAGCGACCATGTGCTGCTTCCGCTTGGGGGATTCAGACCAAAGCTAATCGATTTCGAGGGCTGTACGGATGTGCTGTTCCGGGATGTCACTCTGTATCGCGCATCGTCGTGGGGGCTTCATATGACAGGCTGCAGCCGTGTTAACATTAACGGCATTAAAATATTGGGCCAGCAGCGAGGGCCGAATAATGACGGGATTGACCCGGATTGCTGCAAGGACGTGCATATTTCGGACTGCCATATCGAGACCGGCGACGACTGTATCGTTGTCAAAACGACGAAGCAGGGTGCAGAGCGATACGGCTCCTGCGAAAACATTACCGTGACGAATTGTACTCTGGTAACACATGATTCCGCTGTCAAAATCGGCACGGAAACCCATGCGGATATTCGTAATATCGTCGTGCAAAACTGCGTCATCCGCAACTCCAACCGCGGTCTCGGCATTTGGGTCCGTGACGGCGCGACGGTGGAAAACATCCTCTTTTCGAACATCATCATCGAAACAAGACTGTTCAGCAATGCGGAGGAGCCGTCTCGTGAGCTTCGCTGGTGGGGCAAGGGCGAGCCGATCTTCATCACGGCCGAGCGGCGTAACGGCTCGGAGCAGCCTCCGGGCAAAATCCGCAATATCCGCTACGAGCATATATTGACGGAAGCCGAGGGCGGCGTTTATATCGAAGGCTCGGAAGAGAGCGTCGTCGAAAATATTTCGATCCGCGGGCTTCGTCATACGAT
The DNA here is from genome assembly GCF_042793215.1 of Paenibacillus sp. NPDC056579. NCBI lineage: Bacteria > Bacillati > Bacillota > Bacilli > Caryophanales > Paenibacillaceae > Paenibacillus > Paenibacillus sp. NPDC056579. Next base: position 50,537 of record NZ_JBHTVD010000009.1, on the reverse strand, counting down.
GCGGCGCAAGAGCGGGTATCCGGGCGGCCTGTTCGATACGCAGCCGTCGGCGCGCGGCGTGTTTGCCCACCATATCCCGGCGGTATTTTGCCGCCATGCGAAGAACGTGTCGCTCGACGGCGTCGAGGTCGTCTGGGACGGCGAGCCTAACGATCATTGGTCGAACGCCCTATATGGCGAGCATATCGAGCAGCTGGCGATAAAAGGACTCCGAGGCAAGGCAGCCCCGGCTGGAGTCAGCGCAGTGGAGCTGAAGGACGTGCAAGGCCTTGCCGTGCAAGGCTGCAAGGCTGAGGAAGGAACGGATGCTTTCCTGGCGCTGGAGCGTGTTGATGCCGACGGGATGTTCGTGGTCGGCAACGATTTTTCCAAGGCGAAGACGGCGGTTCGATTCGCCGACGGGACGAGCCCCGAGTTTTATTCGGCGGCGAACCGGATGCCGAAGTAGTTGTAGTTGTAAAAGAAGCTAAAGCCGGGCGCAGCAGGTTATAGCAGGGCACACCCCATAGGTTGTGATGGGGTGTGTTTTTTTTGTCGGGGTGACTTGATGATAAGCTTCGTTATCTACAGGAGTTTCGTTCGGGTTTGCTGCGACAAGTGTACTGTAGGCAGGCCAGGATTGTTGATCCGATATGAAAACAAGTTGGAGTAACGAGTGAGAGTCAGGGTGATAGTGGCGGCGGTAGGAGTAGCAAATTGAGAGCTGGAGTAACGTTGGGCGGTAGGGGCAACAGATGAGTGAGCTGGAATGATAGTGCAGGTAAGAGTAACAAGTGAGGGATAAAAGTGACATCGGCGGTAGGAGTAACAAATGAGAGCTGGAGTGATAGTTGTGTAGGAGTAGCAAGTGAGTGGAGTGACATTGGTGGTAGGAGTTGTGATTGCGGGCTAGAGTGACACTGGTGGTGGAGTAACAAATGAGGATTGGCGAGTATTGGGAAGAGGAGAGTGGCGGCGTGTGATGATGTTGGTAAACGAACGGATCGGACAGGAGATCCGTTATTGCCCTCAATTTGTGCTTTTTCGGGCATGGATCGGACTCAGGATCCGTTATTTGTATTTTTTGGCACGTTGGAGGGCCTGATTGGGCCAAATAACGGAACCACGGTCCGATAGCTATCGGAAAAGCAGCAATTTTGAAACAATAACGGAACCACGGTCCGTTAGGGTGGGCGAGAGGCGGCTCGTCCAAGCCTCCCGCCCCGCCGTCGCGCTGCCGCTGTCCCGCAGTCGCAGCCGCAGTCGCGCTGTCGCTGCTGCTGTCGCAGCCGCAGTTGCAGCTGCTGTCGCTGTCGCACTGCTGCTGCCGCTGCCGCTTCGCTGCTGCTGTCGCTGCTGCTGTCGCAGCCGCAGTCGCTACCGCTGTCGCTACCGCTGCCGCTACCGCTACCGCAGTCGCAGCCGCAATCGCAGTCGCCGTCGCAGTCGCCGTCGCAGCCGCTGCCGCAACGCACCTGCCGCCCCGCTACCGCCGCGTCGCAATCCCGCATTCAATGGGGATGCGCCTTTTTTCGCGCGTTTTGCTTGTCGAAAACTCAAGCCTCCGCCGGAGCTTAGCGAACCGGCTACATCTCCGCTGCGTTCATCCCTGCCGTATAGCCGGAGGTGAACGCCGCTGTGATGTTATAGCCCCCGGTGTATCCGTGAACATCAAGGATTTCCCCGCAAAAGAACAAGCCGGGCATCAGCTTGGACTGCATCGTTTTCGGATCGATTTCCTTCAGGTTCACACCGCCTCCGGTAACGAAAGCTTCCTCAATGGACAGCGTGCCGTTAACCTCGATCGGAAAAGCCTTGAGCAGCTTGGCGAGCTCCATCCAAGGCTGCTTAGGAATGTTGTCGTACGTAATATCGCCCGACACCCCCGCTTTATCGAGAACGATCGGGAGGAGCCGTTCGGAAACGGCGGTCTTTAGGACGTTTTTCACCTGCTTTTTGGGATCGGCCTTCCCCAAGGATAACGTATATTGATACACCTCATCGGCGCTTTGCTCCGGGAACAGATCGATCGTCATGCGGATGGTCGGAGCGCCGGATTGCTTCAGTGCTTTGACTACGAATTGGCTGCATCGCAGGACAGCCGGACCCGATATGCCGAAATGAGTGAAGATCATATCGCCTTCATGCTCGATCAGCTTTTTCCCCTTCGGGTTCCAGACCGATAGCGTAATATCGCGCAGTGACAGCCCTTGCAGCTCCTTGCTGCGGATAAACGGCTCCTTCGACGTAATAGGCACTTCGGTCGGATACAGCTCCGTTATCGTATGACCCGCGCTTTCCGCCCATGCGTAACCGTCGCCGGTGGAGCCGGTATGCGGCACGGACTTGCCTCCCGTAGCGATAATGACCGCAGCCGCATCGATGCGGCGGCCATCCCTTAGCTCGACGCCAGCAACGCGGTCATCCCGGTACAGTACTCGGGCTACCGGGCTGTTGACGCGAATGTCGACGCCAAGGCTGCGGACTTTGCCGACAAGCGCATCGACCACGGTCTTCGCTTTGTCGGAGACGGGAAACATGCGGCCGCGGTCTTCCTCCTTAAGCCGGATACCCAGTCCTTCAAAGAAAGCGATGATGTCCTTGTTGCTGAAATTCGCGAAGGCACTGTACAGAAACCTCCCGTTGCCGGGAATATGCCGGATCAGCTCGTCCAGCTCTTTGGCATTCGTTACGTTGCAGCGGCCGCCTCCTGAGATGCCGAGCTTGCGCCCCAGCTTATCTCCTTTATCTATGAGAAGCACTTTGCCACCGTGGGAAGCCGCGGCAATACAAGACATAAGGCCGGACGGTCCTCCCCCGATGACGATAACATCATAAGACATAGTCGTTCAAAGCTCCTTGAATGAGTAGTGGAATTAACATTTATTGTACGCTTTTTCCCTGACAAAGCAAAGACGGCAAGGTCTGCTCGTTTTTTCGGTCGAATACTTATACTGCTGCAATAAGCGGAACGATCGGCTCGACAGCTGCTTGTGTTGCCGGATGTCGAATTGCATAGATACCCCACTTTACCCAGTATTACCATGGGGTTCTCTATCCAGATGAAAGCCATAATAATTTTTACTATGGCGTTGGGGGCGAGAGCATGGGCAAGGAGGGGAGAACCAAGCGCTGGCCGCTTATTGCCGGCGGTGCGGTGATTGTATCTGCAGTAGGCATTATTTGCTTTAGTGCCGCGTCAGATCAGTGGAAGCTTGAACGTTCGGCGGCTTTGAACGCAGCAGGCGTAGGGGGGCACCAGGCAGCAGCCATGAAGAATCGGGGTGCCAGTGTCGAGAAAGAGGCAGAAGCGGAGGAAGAGCGGGTTACGTCCCAGTTTTCTTTGAATCACCGCTTCGGCTACAGCCAGCCAAGCTTCGATTCAAAACGGATCACGCGGCAGTACACAATCCGGCAGGGCAAAGTAGCGTATTTGACATTTGACGACGGCCCTTCGCGAAGCACGGAGTCCATTTTACATATTTTAAGTAAATACGCGGTGCCCGCGACTTTTTTCGTTACAGGCAAAACATCGGAGGAGAATATCAAGCAGCTAAAGCTTATTGCAGAAAAAGGCCATGCGATCGGCAACCATACCTTTTCCCACGATTACTCGCGAATTTATGCTTCCGTGCAGGCGTTTAAAGCCGATATGGAGAAGCTGAACCGTTTTCTGAAGGCGGAGGTGGGAGTAAGTCCGGATATCATCCGGTTTCCCGGAGGGTCGAATAATCGGTTAAGCTGGAAGACAGGCGGTCGAAGCGTGATGAAAGCTATTGCCCGGGAAATGTCGAATAATGGATATTCATACTTTGACTGGAATGTGAGCTCGACAGACGCCGCCGCGGCTGTACAGCCCAAAGAAGATATTGTCCAGGCGGTAAAGAGCAACAGCGAGGGAAAGGACAAGATTATCGTCCTGATGCATGATATGGACCGGAAAACAACGACGGTTGAAGCGCTTCCGGAAGTTATAGAGTACTTGAAGGATCAGGGATACCGTTTCGATAGGCTTCATAAGGAGTCGTTCAAGTTCCAATTTTTGAAGCTTTGAGTTAATTTCATGCGGGTACGCATAATAACGGGGAAGGGAGCGATAACGATGAAAACGAAGAAAACAACAGGCTCGAAGGAACAGGAGATGCAATCCACGCAAAATAAACGGCAAGCCGACAACAATTCGGATGCTGCCGGATACGACAAAAAATTGGACGGCCCTAACCGTCCGTCGGTATAGGATACAACATTGCAAGGAAGGAGCGATCATAAATGGCTGATAAAGACAACGGAGACAAAGCCGGCCCGGCTGCCGCCCTGTCCAAAGACAACAGTGAGCTGGATCCGTTTGAAATCAACTTTTTGCCGCAGTTTTTGGAAGGCAGAGGCCCTAGAGATCCGTTTGTTAATTCGCAGGGAGTTGTGATCGGCGATCACGACTATGAGTCTGCCAACTCTCCTTTGGAAAACTGGTCGAAAAACACGGATCCGGCCGTCATGTCTGGCGACGAATGGGTCCATCCGTTCAAGGACGTCGGGTTCCACTCACCCGAAAACAAGGATTATTTCGAAAAGGGCATCGCACCGCAAACTGGCAATTTCATGCATGCGGACAAAAATGTGGCCTATCAGGCTTACAACGGCCAGCTAAGCGATCAGGAAGACGACCGTCCGGAAGAAGGAAATCCGTCCTGAAGCCACATTCAAGCAGTTGCATAAAAGGGAAAACAGGTACTTTGCTTTCATTCCTTACCGATGTATAATAAAACATATGATAGTTTGTAAACCCTTATGTAGGTAAAAGGAGTGAAAGTACATGTCCATGTCATTTGAGTCATACATGAAAGATATGGTTCAACCTATGCGAGACGATTTGACTCGTATCGGTATATCCGAGCTTCGCACGCCGGAGGAAGTGGAGGCGAGCCTTCCAACAGCTAAAGGTACAACTTTGCTGGTCATCAACTCCGTTTGCGGCTGTGCTGCGGGCCAATGCCGGCCAGGCGTTGCCAGAGCGCTGCAAAACGAAGTGAAGCCGGATAACCTGTTCACCGTATTCGCGGGACAAGACAAAGAAGCTACCGCCAAAGCTCGCGAGTATTTGGCGCCGTATCCTCCATCTTCTCCTTCGATTGCTCTGTTCAAGGACGGCGAGCTGGTTCATTTCATTCAGCGTCACCAGATCGAAGACCGTTCGGCGGAAATGATCGCCGGCGATTTGATCGGCGCGTTCGAGCAATATTGCAAATAAGGTTTATGCTTCAGCATGAAGCATAGCTTTAAGCGGCTGGACTATCCAAGGATAGCCGGCCGCTTTTTTTGTATAACCATGGTAAGGGCAATGAGTCTAAAGCGAAGGAAACTGGTGTAAACTGGAGCATTTTGTCTTGCATTCTGACATCAGTGGACTATACTAGAGGAAATAAAGAGTAGGAGAGGTGTTGAACCATGAGCCTGCAGCAGGAAATTATCGCGAAGCTCGGCGTGAAGCCGGAAATCAACGTAGATGAAGAAATCCGCAAGCGTGTCGATTTTCTTAAGGACTATGTGCTCAAATCCGGAGTTAGCGGCCTACTGATTGCTATCAGCGGCGGCATCGACAGCGCTGTTGTCACAGGTCTGTGCAAGAAGGCGACCGATGAATTGACGGAGGAGCAAGGTAAAGAATACAAAACGCTGGGCGTGTTTCAGCCGTATGGCGAGCAAGTCGACATTTCGGACAGCTATGCCGTGGCGGAAGCGTTTCAGCTTAAATACAGAATAGAGACCAACATCGAGGAAGCAGTGAATGAAATCGCCCTCGAAGCGGAGCACGGCTTGAAGTCGATCGGCGAGCACCGCCATTTGAGCCGCGGCGGCAAAGGCAACGTAAAGGCGAGAACGCGCATGGTTATGCAATACGCTTTGGCGTTCGAACTCAATTTGCTTGTCGTCGGAACCGATCACGCTTCCGAAGCGATCACAGGCTTCTTCACCAAATATGGCGACGGTGCGGTAGACATCACTCCGCTTAGCTCGTTGAACAAGCGTCAAGTACGTTCGCTTGCCGCTACGCTGGGAGTACCGCAAAGCGTGCTCGATAAAGCTCCGACCGCCGGCTTGTGGGAAGGCCAGACGGACGAGAACGAGCTGGGCATCACTTATGGAGATAACAGCTCTTATTTGGAAGGCAAGGATATCGATCCTGTAGCCAAGGAAAAGCTGGAGAAGCAGTATATGAAGACCGAGCATAAGCGCGCTCCGATTCCGGGAATTTAAACCCGTCGGATAGGACGTTGTGCAAGTTAAAAGGATCAGACCGGGCGGAGGCCCGGTCTGTTTTGAATCTCTCGCAGCAGAGGAGGCGCCGGCCTGCAGCGGTCAGCAGCTTCTTGCTTTCGTTCCGGCGATTCGGTACGATGAGCTGAGAGTTGCATTAAGACCGGGAAGGCGTGTACAAGATGATTATAGGTATTGGAACGGATTTGCTCGAGATTGCCAGAGTGAAAGGGATACTGGAGGGCGCTGCGGGAGAGCGGTTTTTGCAGCGCGTGCTTACGCCGGCGGAGCGGGAGCTCGCCGAGAAGCGGCGGGGCAGGCTGGCCGAATACACAGCAGGCCGTTTCGCCGCCAAAGAGGCGGTGAGCAAGGCGCTCGGTTGCGGGATCGGCAAGCAGCTATCGCTGCAGGATATCGAGGTCATTCCCGACGATTGCGGCAAACCGGTCTGCCGTGTGGCGAAGGAAGCCTTTTCGCGCCTCGGCCTGAATCCGGAGCAAACGGTCATTCACTTGAGCATCACGCATTCCGAAACGTCGGCCATGGCCTATGTCATCGTGGAGAATCGGAACGGCTAATACATACATACGAGCTTATTAGGGAGGAACCGTTGTGGAACAACGTTTTGTAAAGGAATCCAGAGTATACAAGACATCCCGGATTTTTCCTACGGATGTCAACAATCACAACACCTTGTTCGGGGGCAAGCTGATGGCCTATATCGACGACATCGCCTCGATCTCCGCGTCCAAGCATTGCCGCCGCTCCGTCGTTACGGCATCTACCGACTCCGTCGACTTTTTGTCGCCGATCCGCCCGACGGATTCCGTTTGTCTGGAATCGTTCGTAACGTGGACGGGCAAAAGCTCCATGGAGGTGTTCGTGAAAGTCATCACCGAGGATCTCAAGACAGCCGAGCGCACGATCGCGGCTACCTCGTTCCTGACTTTTGTAGCGCTGGACGATAATAAAAAGCCTGTTCGCGTTCCTATGGTAATCCCGGAAACCGAGGAAGAGCGCCGATTGAACGAGACCGGTAACAAAAGAGCGGAAATGCGGCGACGCCGCAGAGAAGAGAGCAAGGAGTTCTCGGACCATTTGACGGTCACCTTCCCTTGGGAATAACGAAAAGAGCGACAGGCTACTAGGATAGGTCTGATTGATGTGTTGGCCAAAAGCAAACTACAGCGGAAGCGAAAGGTGGGTTTATCCATGCTGCAAAGACCGGAACAACATGAGTACGCCCCATATTACGGGACTTATATTCAGCTAGTTCCCGAAGGGAATTTGATTCAGCTTCTTGATGATCAACTGGATGCGGCGTTGGCATTGCTCAGCGGTTTGTCCGAGGAGGAGGCCGCCTATCGTTACGCGCCCGGTAAATGGAGCATCAAAGAGGTCATCGGCCATATCACCGATACCGAGCGTATCATGGCATACCGATTGCTGCGGATAGCGCGGGGGGACACGACGGAATTGCCCGGCTTCGATCAGGATATTTATATTAGCGGAGCCTCGTTCGACCAATGCTCCCTGCCGTTTCTTCTTGAAGATTTGACCGTCGTTCGCCGCGCAACGTTAACGCTGGTGAAGGGGCTATCCGAGGAAGCGTGGAGGAGACAAGGGGTGGCGAGCAGCAGTCCATTTACAGCACGAGCCTTGGCTTGCGTGATTTCCGGCCATGAGCTTCATCATCTCAAAGTGCTACAAGAGCGATACGGATTGAAATAAAGAATGCACATAGTAAAAAAAGGAATCTCTGGCCCATAAGTCCAAAATCGGACGGACGCAGAAGATTCCTTTTCTTTTAGTGCCGCATTAAAACTCGTATTGTACCGTCAAGCTGGTGGTGATAGTCAGCTCGCCTGGGGCAATGCTGGTGGAAGCTCCTGCAGCGTCCGCTTTCATCATCATAGGGCTGTACTCCCTCTGCACCGGAATGGCCGATGTGCCGCCTTGAGCCACATTCATGATGCCTTTCAGCTCTTTGCCTGCCGTTTTGGCAATGGCTTTGGCTTTGGCTTCGGCATTCTTCATAGCGGAATCAATCGCTTGAATTTCATAGTCCTGTCGCTTTTCCGTATCGAACTGAACGCCGTTGATTTGATTCGCGCCGGCTGTGGATGCCGCATCCAGGAAGGAGCCTACTTTTTCAATGTCGCGGTACGTAACTTGCACCATTTGCGTAGCGGTATAGCCGGTAATTTTCGCTTCCTTCTCCGAATAGTTGTAGACGGGCTGCACCTGGAAGCCTGATGTTTTCACATCTGCTTTGTCCAGCTTGTACGTATCGTACAGCATGGAGGTCAGGCTCGCGAAGCTTTCCGCATTCTTCGTCTGAGCCTCGTTAGCTGTAGCGGCTTTGGTCATGACGCCGAGATTGATGTAAGCCACATCGGGAGTCACTTTGATTTCCCCTTGACCACTGACGGAAATCGAATTCTTGTACGCCGGCGCGGCCTGCTCCGCATAGACCGGAGTTACCCCTGGCTTGACGGACGTGAAGTAAGTCAGACCCGTTAACAGAGCAACGGCGGCGACACCGATAATCAATTTGTTAGCTACAGTCGATTTCATGAAATTCCCCCTGTTACCAAATTGTTGGTTCATTGTTAGAAACGCAGCCGTTTGAACAAATGTTGCAGGGTTACTCGATAGAATGATATTTTTAACAAAAAAATTTATATGGCTTAAAACGAGAAGAAACATTACGCCGGCACACGAAAAAACACCCGTCCTGACGATGAAGTATCGCCATGCGGATGCTTAACCTGCTCTTATGATTAGTCCCGTTAAATAACGGCTATTTCTTCTCTGCCAGCCAGGAAGCCAGCGCATCGACATCCTCCTGCTTCAGCTTGCCGCCAAAGCCGGGCATACCGTTGCCGCCGTTCGTAATTTGCTTGGCGATCTGCTCCTTGGTCATTCTTCCGCCGACCTTCTGAAGGTTCGTCGATGGACCTACTTTGCCTTCCAGGCTATTGCCGTGACAGGACATACAGCTTTGCTTATACACCGATTGGACCTGCTCCGATGCGCCGGCCATCGCCTCGGCCTGTCCGGTGGCCGTTTTCCCTCCGCCGAAAGGCTCCGACCCCTGCTTGGGCGCTCCGCATCCAGCGAGTGCTCCAACGATTAACAGGCTGGCAGCAGCCAGCCCGACCCCTTTTGATAGTAAACTCATCCGTGGTTCCCCCTAACCGCAGCATCCTTTTTATGGGTAGCGTACACCTTTCGCCAAGGGAAGTCAAACTTGCCCCAAGCGAGCAAAGGCTGCCGGCGGACGAGTCGCTCTAGTGATCCATAAAAGGAGCGAAACGGTGTTTTTTGGCGTAATCCCGCGGAGAAACGCCGGTCACTTTCTTGAAAATGCGGCTGAAATAAAACTCGTCCGTATACCCGACACTGTTGGCGATCAGCTTCAGCCGGTAGTCGGACAGCACGAGCAGCTCCTTCGCCCGGTCTACCCTAAGATGCGTCAAATAATCGATGGGGCTGTATCCGATATATTTTTTGAACAACCGAGAATAATGGCTCACGCTCAACCCCGCCATTTGCGCCAGACCTTCCAATGTCAACGGCTCCTGATAATGGCCGATCATATGATCCTGCGTCAGCTCGATGGCGGCTGTCGTATCGCCGGCTATTTTTTGCGCGCGAAAATCCTGGATCAGCGTGAGGAAAAACTCGAGAAGCAATATTTTCCGCCTCATGGCGGTCATATGGCCTCTGCGCTTCCACAAGATGTCCAGCTGCTCGAACAAATAAATAAGCTGCGGCGTATTGTTTACCGTGTACATGCCTTCCAGCGGAAATGCGGTCTCGGAAGAGCTGTGATAAATCCACTGTTCCTTCTCCTCGTAAGTTTCCGTATAATGAAAACGGAGGAAGTAGTATTCGAGCGGCTGCTCGGGATCGGTTTGCCGTTCTACGACCATGCCGGGGCTGAAGCAAAAAAATTTGCCCGGCTCCGCCGGATAGTGCGTCCCGTTGATCGTAAACGTGCCTTTGCCTTTAATAATGAGCCAGATCGAGTTGTGACGTATCGTTCTGGGCAGCTGGTGCCACTGGGGGCTGCATTTTTGATGGCCTACGAGCAAGATCGAAATGACCAGTTTGTTCAGTCGTGCCGCCAGTTCACCGGGGGTCAACATGCGCCTCACTCCTCCGATGGATTCAAGTGCCATCATTATACCATACCGTTTAGCAACAAAAGGAGACCTTATGGAAACAAAAGAAAGAAAACAATATTTTTCCGCGGAATTGTTGTCATGGTACCGCAAGCACCGGCGTGACCTGCCTTGGCGCCGAAGCCGGGACCCTTATCATATATGGATTTCGGAAGTGATGCTGCAGCAAACGCGGGTCGAGACCGTCATTCCGTATTTTCACCGGTTTACGGAGCGGTTTCCTACGATGGAGGCGCTGGCGAATGCGCCCGAGGAAGACGTGCTGAAGCTGTGGGAGGGGCTTGGCTATTATTCGAGAGCCCGCAATCTGCAGGGAGCGGTTCGGGAAGTACAGGAGCGGTATGCGGGCGTCGTGCCCGATACGCTGGAGGAAATATCGACGTTAAAAGGAGTCGGCCCCTATACGGCGGGTGCGGTGCTGAGCATCGCCTACAACAAGCCGGAGCCGGCGGTAGACGGCAATGTGATGCGGGTGCTGTCACGATATTTTCTGATTGAAGATGACATTATGAAGGCCGGTACGAGAGTGAAAATGGAGAAGCTCGCCAAGGAGCTCATTCCAGAGGGAGCGGCCGGGGATTTTAATCAAGGCTTGATGGAGCTTGGCGCGATGGTGTGTACGCCCCGTTCCCCTCATTGCTTAACCTGTCCGGTCATGGAGCATTGCTCCGCCAGGGAAGCGGGAATGGAAGAGCAGCTGCCTGTCAAAAAGAAGGCCAAGCCCCCGCGTCCGGAATACCGGCTCGCCGCTTTAATAGAAGGAGAAGGTCCGAACGCAGGGAAGGTGCTCATCCGGCAGCGCCCTCAGGAAGGGCTGCTCGCCAGAATGTGGGAGCTGCCGCATACGGAAGCGCCGTTTGCTTATCCGCAGGAGGGTGCCGTACCCGATACCGTATCGGTATTAACCGAGCATTTGGCTGAGGAAACGATCGGCGTTAGTGTCCGAAGCTGGTTTGCGCACGCCGAGCATACGTTCAGTCACATCCATTGGGACATGCAGGTGATCGCATGCAGGCTGGAGCCGTCGGTTCTGCCTCTCGGAGCCGGCTTGCTGCTGCCGTCGCATTATCAGTGGGTCGATCGGGACTCGATGGGGCAGTATGCGTTTCCTAATGTGTTCTTGAAATTACTAAACCGCTACTTTGCGCAGCAGCCGGTCTCATAAAAAAGACCGCATCTGCACGATGCGGTACGGTTAAATGATACGCTTCTTCAGCTCTTCCATATTCTTAATGAATATCATTTTCTTGTCGATGGATATGACCTGATCCTCCTGAAGCTCCTGAAGCACCTTGGTTACGGATTCCCTTACGGTTCCGGCCATGTTGGCGAGCTGCTGGTGGGTCAGCTTCATATCGATCATGAGCCCTCCATGCTTCGTAACCCCATGCTCCTCCGCCAAGCGCGAAATCACCTTGATCGTACGGGTGCGCACATCCAGGAAGGTCAAGTCGTAAATTTGCTCGTTCGCTTTACGCAGCCGCTCCATAGTTACTTCCAGCAGCTTCAGACTGAGTCTCGGCGATTTGACCATAAATTCAATGAAATCGGACCGGGATAATGTATACATCGTTGTAGGGGCCAACGTTTCTACGGTAGCGGAACGGGTCATACCGTTTTGAATCAAGGACATTTCCCCGAAATAATCCCCTTCACGGAATAGGGATAAAATAACTTCCTTCGTATAATCGATGCGATAGATTTTGACCAGGCCGGATTCAATAATGAAAAATTCGTTGCCTGAGTCTCCCTCATGGAACAGCACGGTGTTCTTCTTGAACTTCCGCTCCACGAAAAGAGGCGCAATCGATTCGAGCTCGCTTATGGATAAGTCCTGAAATAATGGGACTTCCTGCAACAGTCCGATAATACTTTGCATGTCATCATTCATCTCACTTCCGAAAACTTAATGTACCAAAGCATCTTCACCGATGCGGTAAATCTTGATGTGAGGCTCGAGGGATAAATCGATATCCACCGGGTGCTTCAGATCTTGTCCCAGTTCATTGGTCAGCACGCGGACGACCGGCCTGTGTTTAACAGCGGGGTTATGCCGGGAAACAATGCCGATTTGCCCGGTCCCAAGACGGACGGCCAGACCAACCGGATAAATCACGACTCGGCCGCAGAACGATTCCACTTTGTTCCGGTCATACAGCGTGCCAGCCCGGGTGAACAAGTTTTCCAAAGCGTGATCGGGACGAAAAGCGGGACGGTAAGGCCTGGGATGCGTCATCGCGTCATAAGCGTCCAGCAAGCCTACCCACTGGGCAAAAGGGTGTATACCGGCTTCCGTCAAGCCTGCGGGATAGCCGCTGCCGTTGATTTTCTCGTGATGCTGCAAAACGCAGTGGGCGGCAATAGGCGGAATACCGGGCGCGTCCTTGACGATTTTGTAGCCGTATTCCGTATGCTTTTGAATTTGTTCATATTCGAGCGGTGTGAGAGGGCCTGTCTTCAGAAGCAGCTTGGGAGAGACTTGCGTGTTGCCGATATCGTGCAGCATGGCTCCTAGGCCTAACCCGTACAGATCCTCAAGAGAGTACCCCTCAATAATACCGACCCTTGTTGCATACGTGCAAACGTTCAAAGCATTTTGGCACAGCTGCTCCACAAGGGAGAAGCTGCTCTTGTTCAGATGCATGAGCATGATCGAATCGTCGCCCGGCGACTGCGTGCGCTGTTCCTGCAAATCGTCCAGAATCAGCTCCATGCACCGGAGTGCGGCATCGGACAAGGAGCGCATATCTCCGCTGTTCCAGTCGCCGGACTGCTGAAGCCGCTGAAAGGCGGGGGTTAATAGAACTCGGACGGCGTCGGAGGTTTCTTCCCTTAATGCATCGGCTACAGCGATGTCCTCTGTACGGTAGTCTTCAATATAGAGCTGATGGTGTCCCATTAGCTTTAGTTTGCGAATATCAGGCAGGGAAAGCTCCGAGTAATAGCTCAACATCGTATGTCCTTCTTCGGACACAATGGGCTTACCGAGTCTCATACCGGGCTGCACCATTGAGATTGGGAGTAATCTCATCGACCTTGATTCCACCTTTTGTATTCAGCTGGTTGTAGTACCTTGGGGGCAAGGCGCAGTAGTACAGCCTCGTGCGGCCCTAAGGAATGGTATTCTTATACATTATTTCACATTCATTTGAAAATTGCTATGAAATATTAACATCGCTAATAAAAAAAGAGAGGAGCCTCATCAAAGGCTCCTCTCCGAAGTTGGTGACATTATTTTGCTGCTGCTTCGTAACGTTTGCCAACTTCAGCCCAGTTAACAACGTTCCAGAAAGCGGAGATGTAGTCAGGGCGTTTGTTTTGATATTTCAAGTAGTAAGCGTGCTCCCAAACGTCCATACCAAGGATTGGCGTGTTGCCTTCCATGATTGGGCTGTCTTGGTTAGGCGTGCTGCTTACAACCAATTTGCCTTGAGGAGTTACGGACAGCCAAGCCCAGCCGCTACCGAAACGGGTAGTACCTGCTTTAGCGAAGTCTTCTTTGAATTTGTCGAAGCCGCCAAGCTCGTTGTTGATGGCATCAGCCAATTTACCTGTTGGAGCGCCGCCGCCGTTAGGTCCGATAACTTCCCAGAACAGGGAGTGGTTAGCGTGGCCGCCGCCGTTGTTGCGAACCGCTGTACGGATAGCTTCCGGTACGCTGTTCAGGTCAGCGATCAGCTCTTCAATGCTTTTCGCTTGAAGCTCTGGGTGACCTTCCAAAGCGCCATTCAGGTTCGTTACGTATGTGTTGTGGTGACGATCGTGGTGGATCATCATAGTTGTTTCGTCGATGTGAGGTTCCAAAGCATTGTTGGCATAAGGCAGTGCTGGTAATTGATGTGCCATTCGTAAATACCTCCTAATAGTATGTAGTTTCGTATTCCATGTTTTATTATCCTCTATTTTCGATATAAAATCAACATGTATGTATAAAAAGTGTTGGCTAGTCCCGTTTTTGAATTTCCTGGATAATTTGGCTTAACATAGCGCTGCCTTGAGCATTAAGCCACGGGGACAAATCACTCATTACACGTTGATGATAATGAAGCTCTTCTTCCGTCCAGGCGGAGGTCTTCAAGTCGTTGAGCTCGTGAATCCGGCGGACATTATCGCTTTGCATTCCGCTCCTCCTTTCGCATTGTGGTTATTTTCCCGCATTAGCATTTCTCGCCAACCGGTAATTTATGCGAGGGGGCAGCGGTTAAAGCGCCGTCTATTTTCTGATTACACTTATGGAAGAGGGGCTGAAACATGAAAAGGCTGAACCTGATGGAATATTTGCAAGGACTGGCTCTGCTTGGGATTGTGGTGCTGAATATGATCTGGATCGTGCAGGTGCTGCAGCCGGAAGTCGTCCCTTTCGACCGGTATGTGAGAATTGCGCTCGATTATGTGGTGTATGAGCGTTTTTTCGTCCTATTTTTCTTTATGCTCGCCGTTGGCTATATCGGGTCCGTCTCGCCTGCCAGAGGAAGAGAAGATAGCGTGTGAAGCGGGTTGTCCCCTCGGTCGAAGCTCCGTGCAGGTCAGACCGAAGGTACCGAATACTGACGTGCTTTCTCGAGAGAGGCGATAAGCGTTTCGTGGAAGCTGTATATTTCGCTCGTGTATGTATCTTTATGATATGTGCCCGGAAGGTTCCAATCGTTGAGCATCCTTATGCCGACGGCGTCATACTCCGGTAAAACGACGATGTGACAGCCTGTATAGCCGGTTACGTGGTAATAACCGTTTTCGAAAGTCCATCCCAGCACAGGCTTGCTTGTTCCGGATGTTGCGGCAATTTCGGGAGCGATATCGAATAGCTCCGGCGGCAGCACCTGCTTGCCACGGACGTTTCCTTTGCGGAGATGCAACTGACCCCAGCAGGCCAAGTCCCGTACAGTAGCGTACAAATTCCGCTCATGCCCTTCATTGGACTCGATCCGGACCGAGGCGTAGCCGTCTCTTGCGGTAAAGTCGCATACCATCGTCTCCTTCGGCGAGGTCGCCCATTCCGTGCCCGTCAGCTCCAACGGCTCGAATACCTTACCGGTGAGCAGCTGTGCGATAGTGAGACCTGTCGCTGCCTGCGTGACTTTGTTGATTAGCTCTTCCCGCTCCAATCGCTGCTCGCC
The DNA here is from genome assembly GCF_042793215.1 of Paenibacillus sp. NPDC056579. Taxonomy (NCBI): domain Bacteria; kingdom Bacillati; phylum Bacillota; class Bacilli; order Caryophanales; family Paenibacillaceae; genus Paenibacillus; species Paenibacillus sp. NPDC056579. The sequence continues at coordinate 34,996 of NZ_JBHTVD010000009.1, read as the reverse complement.
GACGAATTTCGGTCCTCGTTTTGTGGCCAAATGCCGGACGGTCAATTCTCCCAAATCCTCCCGCGGGACGTCTTGAATGATATCGGACAGACGCGTCTCCATATCGGCAATGCCGCTTTCATATATGGCCATCGCCAGCGCAAGGCCGACATAGCTTTTCCGTATCGAATAAATGTTGAACATCGAATCGGCGTCGAGAAGTCTGGCGCCGGCTTTTTTGTGATGGGCTCCTTTATACCATTCGCAAACGATAGTGTCATTGTGTATGACGGCCAGTGCGGCAGCGGACGCATCGGACTGGCTGCGGATTTGATCCAGATAGGAAATCACAGGGGTAAAAGCATCGTTCAAGCAAATCGGAAATGGCATGGAATCTACACTCCCTATACTCATAAAATGGGTTTGCTCATAGAGAATATCGAACATATGATCGGGTGTCAAAGGCGATTTAAGACGTTTTTCCGGAAAGGGAGAAGACGGAGTTGATTTGTAAAATATGGAATTAAATCCGTTTTCAGAAAATGACCATCTTGCTATTTCTCCTGATTTCTCTACTATTCTGAGTTTTTTGGTAAAAGGTAGAATGCGTTCTCATCCAAGGGGCAAATAAGGGACAAAGCGTGTTATACAGCGGAAGATGTCTGCATGCATGGGGGATTGCCGTCACCAACAACGGTTAACCTTGTAAATTATTGATGAAGTGTAGGATTGAGGTCAGAGGCTCTGCGATCGATTCCAACTGAAGCTGATTAATGTGCGGTTATAAAAAAGCCGTCCCCACTAAACCAAGCAGAAGCTTGATTTCGGAAGACGGCTTTGGGGGTTCTGCTGCGCCGCCAGTGCCCAGTAAACCGAGCTAGCAGGCGGCTGTGGCTTTCGGTGCGCCACGGCTTCCCGCGTCACGAAGGACTCGACGGCGCATCAGGCTCCGCGGCGGCCGCCCGCTTCGTGCCGGAAGCACCCGGCGGCAGCCGGTAGACGATCGTCGTGCCGTACCCCGGCGCGCTCTCGATCGAGATGCCGTATTCGCTGCCGAAGTGCAGCTGAATACGCTCCTGCACGTTCGCTAGCCCAAGATGATCGGCATAGTCGATCTTCGCCTGCAGTCCGCTGCGGATCAGGCCCAGCCGGTCCGGCGGTATTCCGCTTCCGTTGTCGAACACCTCGATGATCGTACTGCCGGCCGTCTCGTACATCGTGATCGAGATGACGCCTTCGTCCGGGATCATCTCCAGACCGTGATAGATCGCATTTTCGACGATGGGCTGAAGCGTCAGCTTCGGAATGCGGTAGGCGAGCAGGTGCTCAGGAATTTCCAGCCGGAGGCTGAACTTGTTGTCGTACCGGATGCGCTGAATCTCGACATAGCGCTTCACCTGGTTCAGCTCGTCGCGCAGGGCGACGACCTGCTCGCCCTGCGAAATGCTGTAGCGGAACATGTCCGCGAGCATTTTGGACATGCGGGATAACAGCGGCACCTTCTCCAGCACCGCGATAGCGTTCATGGAGTCGAGCGTGTTGTACAGAAAATGCGGATTGATCTGCGAATGGAGCGCTTTAAGCTGCGCTTCCTTGCGGATGATCTCCGACTTGTAGACGTCATTGACCAGCGATTCGATCTGATCGGTCATCTGATTGAAGCTTTTGGTCAGCTGCCCGACCTCGTCGAAGCTGGTCACATCGAGCCGGATGCCGAAGTTGCCTCCCTGCACCTGCTTCATGTTTTTTTGCAGCGTCCGCAGCGGTCTCGTTATCCGTCCGGCAATAAACGAGGAGATGACGGAGGCGATCAGCATGGCGACCAGACCGACGCCGACGGTCATATTGCGGAACGCGACGGAATTGGCGGTCAGGCTGCGGAGCGGGTCGAGGCTGACGAATCTCCAGCCGGTAGCGGGAGAATAGGCGGAATTCACGAACATCCGCTCGCCGTCGATATCGAGCCATCCAGGCTGATCGGGGCGAATTTGCTTGCCGTAGCTCCAGACTTGGCCGATCCGCCCCGTGTCCTTGCTGTAAATGATTTGGTCGGAGCCGTTGAGAATCGTAATTTGCGTCAGATTCAGGCTGTTCAGCAGACGCGCGACGTCCATCACGTTAATATCGACGACAATGCCTCCCAGATCGGCGCTGCCGGTGCTGTTGTTAATTTTCCGCACCAGGGAGAACGTGTAAGGAGAGGGTGAGGAGCCGGGAAGCACGTCGGGACGAATGAACGGTCCGGCGATGACGACTTCTCCTTTGCGCTCGATCGCCTCCCGGTACCAGCTCTCTTGAGCAAAGGAAAGCTCGGGACGGTACAAAGGCTCCTTGGATATTTGGCTGCCGTCGGCATGAACGATGGTGACGTTTTGAATATACGCCTTAATGTTCATGTAGCCGTACCATTCCTCGAATTCCTGGAAGAGGGCGCTCCTCCAGCGGGTGAAGGCGATCGGATCGGAGGGAGGCCCGGCATTCAGCAGCTGCTGAACCTCTCCCGTATAAATGACCCGCGAGTACAGCTCGAGCTGATCCGAATACGCTTGCAGGTTTTGCGTGACCAGCTTCATTTCGAGCGCCCGGTTGTCTAGCGTCTGTCGTTCCGTAATAGCGAGCATCGAGACGTACAAAATGCTGCCGATCAACAGCAGCGGGATGAGGATGATGGCGATGTAGGAGAGCAGCAGCTTGATCCGGATGCTGCTTCGGACATCATGGACGATCTTTTTGAGCAACGACGGCATCCTCCTTATATTTCAAAGGGGTAGCCCCGGTATGGCGCTTGAACAGCTTGCGAAAATATTTCAGGTCCTGATAGCCGCACTGCATCGCGATGTCGCTGATTTTTTGCTCCGGATCCGCTTCGATCATCGATTTGGCGTGCTCGATCCGCAAATGGGTGATGTACTCCAGAAAGTTGCGGCCCGTATACTGCCGAAACAAGGAGCTGAAATAGCCTGGGCTCATATAGCTGCTTTGAGCCAAATCCGATAAGTTGATCGTCTCGCAATAATGCGCGTCGATATAGGCCTTCGCCTTTTCGACCGCGTGCCTAGTCTCCTGTGACGGCACGGCCTCGGGAGCCTGCAGCCGCCGGCGGAAGAAATCGGTCACCGCGGCCCGCTTCCCGTCGAGCCCCATAATGTGAGGCAGCGTCTTGGCGAGACGGCATGCCTCCACGTAATCGGGCTCGCTGATCATTCCTTGCTCGTACAGCTCACGTGCGCCCCGCAGCAGCACGTACTGGTACGAGCTTTCCTGCACGTCGGGGTGAGCAGAAGAGCCCTCGTTTGCTTGCAGCAGCTCGGCCAGCTTGCGCAGCGCGGCGCTGCGGTTGCCCTGGCGAAGCTGGAACACCCAGTCCTGCTCCCAGGAGGCGGTCAGCGGCGCGGCTATCGGCTCGTACCGCTCGTACGTGACCGGCTTGTCCGCCGGATGCTCCGGCAAGCGCAGGCTCGCCTGCATCGAGTACGTGTCGAACGCCTGGCCGATCGATTCGCGCAGCGCGCCGATCCCCTCGACGACCTTACCGACACTGGCGAGCCGGAACAAGGAGTCGCCGCCCATCAGGCTTTGCAGCGAAGAGGAGAGCTCTTCCGCCGTCAATACCGCCCCGGCCGCAACCAGCATGTACACGCCGCGGGTTCGTACGATGCATACGGCATATCGGTTGGATAAGGGATCGATGTGACGGTATACGCTGTTTTTATCGAGATCGCTTTCAAACACAACGACGGCATAGCGGTCACAGGCATCGGAGAACCGGATATCGGAAAATTCCGCCGCCATATGCTCGCTGTCGTTGTCGTAGGCGCCTTCCAGCAGGAAATAAAAAAACTGCTCGCGCCGTTTTTGCAGCTCCTCCGCCTCTTTGCGCTTCGCCTCGGCACACTGGCCGATCAGCCGCTCCAGCAGCTCATTAAGCTCCTGCGCGTCGACCGGTTTGAGCAAATAGTCCGCTACGGTAAGCTGGATGGATTTGCGCACATACACATAATCGTCGTAGCCGCTAATGACGACGAAAGCGACACCCGTGTACAGCTCCTTTGCCCTTTCAATCAGCTCCAGCCCGTTCATTACAGGCATTCTGACGTCCGTTATGACGATATCGGCTTCAGCGTCCCCGATCAGCTCCAGCGCTTCACGGCCGTTCGCACATTCCCCGGCCAGCTTCAGTCCGAGCCGGTCCCAGTCGATCATTCCGATAATGCCTGCACGGGAAAGTCTCTGGTCGTCGACGATAAGTACGTTCATATTGTAGGTCCTCCATACCTTCGTCCGGAAACGGTGTATCCGGCAGCTGCTGCCCCAAACGCCGCGGTCCCGGAAGATGGCTTCGAACGATATTGAGATGTCTTGGTGAAATCCATACGAGCGGGCTCAAAAGCATCAAGAGAGCGTTTTCGCTATTTTCGATGACGTGAGGCCTAGCATTATTTCATCCGCATCGGGATTGTAGTTCACCGGAATTTTAGTATAGCATATGTTTCCCGGATGCGAGCCTGCGAAAGACCCTCCCGAGACACCATCAAAAAATGACCCCCCTGAAGTAAAAAAAATGTCTCCTGTGAATGTAAAACGGTTTCACGTAAAGTAAACGTATCGCAAACGCAACTCACCAATCATACTACGGGAGGTAGACAGATGGCTGCAGCCGCATCACGTTTTTGTCGCAAGCATTGGAAAGGCTACGCTTTCCTGCTTCCTGTGTTCGCCGTTCTGGCCACGTTCAAATACGTTCCATTCTTTGACGCATTGATCATGTCGTTTTACGATTGGAACGGAGCCAACGTCAAGCAGTTTATCGGCTTACGCAACTTTATCGATTTGTTTCAGGACCCGGCCTTCTACGTTTCCTTGAAAAACATGCTGACCTTCACGGTCACCGGCGTGATCATCCAGCTGACGGTGCCGCTGCTCGCGGCCGTGCTCGTCTTTCACGTCAAGCACCAAAAGCTGCAAAACGCGTTCAAGCTTTGGTTCGTCATTCCGCTCGTCATTCCGAGCATCGTCATCTACTTGACTTGGCAGTGGATTTTTGCCGGAGACTACGGGGTGTTGAACGAATTTCTTGAGCTCGTCGGCCTCGAATCGTGGACGCATGCCTGGCTCGGGGAGAGCAAAACCGCTTTATGGTCCGTGATTTTCGTCAATTTCCCTTGGATCGGCGGGATCACCTTCCTGATCTACTTGGCGGGGCTGATGGCGATATCGAACGAGCTGTTCGAGGTGGCCAAGCTGGACGGCATGACGGTATGGCAGCGGTTCATTCACTTGGAATTCCCGCTGGTGCGCAGCCAATTGAAGCTGGTGATGGTACTGACGATCATTCAGCAAATTCAGAGCTTCGAGAACATTCTCGTGCTGACGAACGGCGGACCGGGGCAATCGACCATGACTCCAGCGCTGTATTTGTACCTGCAAGGCTTCTCTTACAGCAAAATGGGCTATGCTTCGGCCATCGGTCTTGTGTTGTTCTTCTTTTTGCTGCTGCTTACATGGGCCAACAACCGCTTTATTAAAAACACGGAGACGATTGACTAAAGGGGGGGGATACGCATGAAAAACAAGCTGGCGGCCGTGCCGCATTTCGGCACACTGGCTGTGCTGCTGGGATTGACGCTGTTTCCGTTTTATATGCTGATCGTCAGCTCCCTTAAATACACAGAGCAAATGATCAACAATTTCTGGGGGATGGCGTACCCGCTGCATCTGGACAACTATGTTACGGCTTTTAAGCAGATCGGCCCTTTTATCGGCAACACCGTGTTCATTTCGGTCTGCATCGTCATCGGAGTTATTGTGATTTCATCGATGGCGGGATATTCGTTCACGAGATTTTCTTATCCGGGCAAAAGCATTCTGTTCATGCTCATTCTGTCGCTTATGATGGTTCCGGGCTTTTTGATTCTCATTCCGCAGTTTCTGCTTGTGCAAAAGCTGGGCATGCTGAATACGTACCAGGGGCAAATTTTCCCGCCCATCGCGTTCGGCGCGGCTATGGCGACCTATTTGATGAAGACGTTTTTCGAAGGGATTCCGAAAAGCCTGCTGGAAGCCGCCGATACGGAAGGCGCTGGCGAAATGCAAATTTTTACCCGCATCGTGCTTCCGTTGTCGCTGCCTGTCATTTCGACGGTTTCTATTATTAATTTTCTCGCAGGCTGGAACAACTATATTTGGCCGCTTGTTGCAACGACGGGCGACGACGTCAAACCGGTCATTCTCGCGCTCAGCACCGTTACGGGCAATATGGATCAAGGGGTCAGCGTCAAGCTGGCGGGCTATATTATTTCATCTTTGCCCTTGCTTGCTTTGTTTCTTGTAGCCACCAAGCCGTTTATTTCCGGAATTACGTCCGGCGCGGTAAAGGGCTAGTAATATATAGCTTTATTTTATAAAAGGGGTGTTATCAATGATGGTTAACAGCAAAAAAAGATGGGCTTACACAAGCTTGTCCGCCATGATGGCTTTGTCCGTCGTGCTGGCGGGCTGCAGCTCCGCTAAAGACGACAAGAAGGAAGCGGGAGGAGCCGGCGGCAAGACGGTCAATCTGACGTTCGCCGTAGAGACGCCGAAGCAGGAGGAGACGAAAGCGGTATGGCAGGAAATCGTCGACGGCTATTCGAAGAAAAGGCCTGATGTCAAAATCAAGCTCGATTACGCGCCTAACGACGGCGATGCGTTCCGCACATGGCTTACCACCGGATTGATCGGAGGGACCGCTCCGGAAATCGTGCCCAGCCGTTACACATGGACCCACGAGGACCTGAATAAGGACCTGCTCGTAGATATGACACCTGAGTACGACAAGCCGAATCCATATACCGATAACAAAGTATGGAAGGATACATTCACTCCGACCATTTTGAACGAGATGAAAAATCCGATTTCCGGCAAGCTGTCCGGCGTTGCTTTGCAAACGCTCTCGATCCGCGTCTTTTACAACCAGGATGTGTTCAAAAAATTCGGCCTGCAGGTTCCGAAAACATGGACGGAATTCATTGACGTTCAGAAGAAGCTGAAAGCGGGCGGCGTGACGCCATTCGCCTTCGCTAACTCGAAGCCGGGCGACAACCATTTGCTGTGGGTCGTCAACATGATGACGAACCAGATAGCGGCGGAGAAGGTTAAAAACTTCGACGTGAACAAGAACCGTCAGCTGGAGCTTAACGAAATCGCTGCGGCCGTAGATCAAGGCGTTATCAACCTGGAGTCTCCGGATTGGAATGCGGTGCTGCCGATTGTGAAGGATTGGTCGCAATATTGGGCCAAAGGCTTTAACGGCACCAATGGCGATACGGCCAAGGAAATGTTCCTGCGCGGCGATGTGGCGATGGTGATGGCCGGCAACTTCGAGCTGAAGACGATCCAGGACTCCAAGGCGAGAAAATTCGAATACGGAACGTTCGCGCTTCCTTATTTGACCAAGCAGGACAATCCGAATGCATCCGAGAAAAACGTCGAGCTGGGCGGCTATCCGGACATGGTGTTCACGATTCCGAAGAAGGTGACGGGAGAGAAGCTGGACGCATCCCTCGACTTCCTGAAATATTTGTCGTCTCCTGAGGTAGCGACCATTATGGGCAACAAAATGTATACCGCCACGACGCTTGCCGACATCCAGCTGCCGGATAATCTGAAAGGGTTCCAGTTCGTCGGCGAACGGATTCTCGTCAACTTTTACGCCGCCCACATTAATAAGAAGCTGAATGAAGATTTGGCTCGCATCGGGCAGCTGTATTTGGAAAATTCGGTAACGCTCGACATGTACACGAAGGAATTGCAAAAGACGCTCAAAAACGGCATCAACGAAGTCATGAAGACGAACAACTGGTCTAAGGATAACGATTACGGCAGTAAAAAATAATGCGCAATTTGATAGAAAACTGCGCAAAGCTTGGAGGAGAATCATCCGATGAATTGCATTGTCATCGTCTGCGATACGCTGCGCTATGACCATTGCGGTCCTTACCATCACGGACGCCCGCTCAACCAGGTAGTCAGCAAGGAGCAGCCCGACTGGGTTGTTCCTACCCCCAATATGGACAGGCTAGCGTCAAGGGGGACGGTGTTCGATCAGGCATGGTGCGGCTCTACGCCATGTATGCCGGCACGCCGCGACATTTATATCGGCCGCCACGAATTTCTCGAACGGGGCTGGGGACCGCTCGAGGACGACGATCTCGATCTGCCGCGGCAAATATCGGGGGCACCGAACGTGTCGCTAACGTGGCAGCTGTCGCAGGGCCGCCCGGTCAGCTACCTTGTTACCGACCACTTCCATCTGTGGGAGCAGGGGGCCGGCAACTATCATATGGGCTACAGCGGCTTCGAGTTTGTCCGCGGCCATGAGGCCGATGCGTGGAAGACGGACCCGGTTCCGTTCCCGTGTCCGGACGATATCCATCACAAAGCGGAGCGCCACTTCCGCAACGTGCATTTAACGCGCCGGTCGGAGAGCGACCAATTTTGCGCGCAGGTGTTCACCAAGGCGGCGGAGTGGCTCGAAGCGAACAAGAATCACAGCAACTTTTACCTCCACATCGACTGCTTCGACCCGCATGAGCCGTGGGACCCGCCGGAGGAGCTGGTCAAGCTGTTCGACCCGCGGGGCTACGACGTGGGGAAATGGAGTTCGATGGTCCCTTATGACAAGTGGGACCGGCATTATACACCGGAGGAGCTGCTGCACGTTCAAGCCCGCTATGCGGCGCAGGTCGTGCTTACGGACAAGTGGCTCGGCAAGCTGCTAGACAAAATGGACGAGCTTCGGCTGTGGGATGACACCATGATTATTTTCACGAGCGACCACGGCACCTACAACGGAGATCATGGCCGGATCGGCAAGCTGCAGACGCATCAGCACGATGCTTGCGGTCATATCCCGTTCATCATCGCCCATCCGCAATACGGGCATGGGGAGCGGCGCAGCCAGCTCGTACAGCTCGTCGATATTTATCCGACGGTGCTGAGTGCGGTAGGCCGCCCATGTCCGCCGGATCGGCACGGCGTCGATCTGCTCCCGGTGCTGCAGGATGCCGAAGCGAAGACCCGCGAATATGCGGTGTGCGGCATGTTCGGCAAAAGCGTCACCATTACGGACGGCGACTGGATTCTGCATCAATCGCCTGTAGATTCGAACAAGCCGTTGAATTGGTACGGCCACAGCACGGCCCGTTTCATTCCTTACGATCTGGGTCCATACCGGGACGGCAAGCGGGAAACGGACTGCGAATCGTGGCCGGAGCCGACGTGGCTCAGCTTCAAGAAAGCGGACCCCGGCGAACGGATCAACCTGGCCGGCGACATGCCGGAGAAGCTGGAGGAAATGCAGCAGGCGCTGCGGCGGAAGCTGGAAGAGCTGAAGGCGCCGGAGGAGCAGGCCGTCCGTTTGGGATTGTCCTAATTTCGTACAAGCAATCATAATATGGTACTAAAGGTTCCCGGTTTGGCTGCAACCGCATGCTGCCGGGTTCTTTGATTTGGAGAACGTTCAAGGAATGGGAGAGATGATTCATGAAAAGGGACAGCTGGTTTTGGGATTACACCCGTCAGGTCCATGTTGATTTTCACATGCCGGAATTTCCGCGCGATGCCGTTAAAAACTTCGATGCCAAGTCGTTCGTCGCCCAGTTCGTCAAAGCGAAAGCGAACGTTATCGGCGTGTTTACGAAGTGCCATTTCGGCAACGCCTTTTACGATAATACGGTCGGACACAAGCATAGCGGGCTGAAGGTGGATTTCTTCGGCGAAGTGCTGGAAGAGGCGCACAAGAACGGGATCAAGGTCATTGCCTATTATTCGCTCGGCACCGATGCGCACGCCGTAGTCAACAATCCGGACTGGTACCAGGTGGATGAACACGGGAAGGTTCGCGGAGCCGAAGGGACCGTATGGGAGCTGCCGTGCATTAACAGCCCTTACCGGGAAGAGCTGGTCATTCCGCAAATTAAGGAAATAACCGAGAAATACGATATGGACGGTTATCTGCTCGACATTCCGTATTTGCATAATCATTACTGCTTCTGCACGTACTGCAAAAAGAAGTTCGCCGAGGAGCACGGGCTGGCTCTGACGCCGGAGCTGCTCGAGACGAACCGCGAGCTGGTGATTCAGTTCGGTATCGACTCGGCCGCCCGCTGCATGCAGGAAATTCATGATACCGTGAAAAGCATCCGCCCGCACGTGCTGATGAACTGCAACGGCGCTTGGCGTATGGGCGAGCCGGATTCGATCAATGCGACCAGCGATTACGGGCTGTGGGAATCCCAGCCGTCAGCGACCGGGTCGTTCCACAATCACTCGATCCGCGCGCGCCATGTACGGACGCTGGACGTTCCGGTACAGGTCATGACCGTCCGTTTTACGGAAGGCTGGGGGCTCATGTCCTGCAAAACGGCGGAGCAGCTCAAATATGAGTTCGCGACGATTATGGCGAACGGCGGCATCATTAACATCGGCGATCAAATGCTGCCGGACGGGACGCTGCAAAGCGGCGTATACGACATTATCGGCGAGGCGTTCGGATTCGTCGAGGAGCGGGAGCCCTTCTGCACTCGTGCTAACAGCGTGAAGCATATCGCTTTGATCGCGGACAATACGAGCAACTGGTATTACGACAAGGATGATGCCGCTACATTCGGCGCCGCCAAAATGTTAATCGAAGGCCATCATCAATTCGATATTTATTACAATGATAACTTTCCCGATTTAAGCGGCTACCGTGCCGTCGTTCTGCCTGATACGGTCAAGCTGTCGGAGCAATCGGCGGAGCGGCTGAAGCAGTTCGTCCGCAACGGCGGCCTGCTGCTGGCGGAAGGCGCGGCTACTTACGACAAGCAGAAGAAAAACTTCCTGCTAGCCGACGTGCTCGGCGTGAAGTATCTGGAGCGGACACCGTATTCGTTCGCGTACTTGACCGAGAACGAAGCGCTGTGGGAAGGGATAGCGCGGATTCCGCAGCTGGTCGAAGCGGAGTTCGTCAAGGCAATGGCGACAACGGCAAAGACGTTGAGCTATGTTCAATGGCCGTTGACCGTGCCTGCGGTGAACCGTGCGTTCCGCCATCCGATGCCTCCGGCAGGCAACATTAGCGACTTCCCGGGGATCAGCGTCAATGAATACGGCAAAGGCATTGCGCTCTATATCGCCGCGCCGGTATTCCGTTCGTACTGGCATTCCAATCACTTCTGGGTACGCCGTATCGTAAACAATTTGCTCGATCAGTATGACGCGTACAAACTTTACGAAGTAGCTGCGCCTACGCATGTAGAAGCGAACATGATGGAGAAGGAAGGACGCAAATATTTGCACCTGATCAATTTCCAAAGCATCCATGCCGGGGAGAAGAGCACCGCCTATTACAACCCGATTGAGCAAATTACGCCGGTGCATGATATCGAAGTGAAAATTAATGATAAAGCAGTGTCCAGCGCTATCCTGCAGCCCGGTAATATTCCTTTATCCGTAAGCTCGACAGACCGCGGAATCTCTTTCGTTGTGCCGAAGGTGCACATTCATTCCATTATTGAATTAAGCTAGTGTATGTTCGGCTTGTTTGGCATGGCTGACCGGTTTTCATCCGGTCGGCTTTTTTCTTTTTATAAAATGACCCGAACCGTCTTTTCATTTCGTCCGATCAGTGGTACACTATTTCCAGATACATAGTTTACTGAATAAACAAAGTATACTCGGAGGTGCACTTATGAGTAAATTTATTCCTACTAAAGAAGACCGTTTTACATTCGGCTTATGGACCGTCGGCAACTCTGGCCGCGACCCGTTCGGCCTGCCTGTGCGTGAAGGGTTCAGCCCTGTTGAAGCGGTGCATATGCTTGCGGAAGCCGGAGCCTACGGCGTCAACTTCCACGATAACGATCTGGTGCCGATCGATGCGACGACTGCGGAAAGAGACCGTATCGTAAGCGAATTCCGGCGTGCGCTGGATGAGACCGGTTTGAAGGTGCCTATGGCCACCGTTAGCTTGTTCACGGATCCGATCTTCAAGGACGGCGGCTTCACATCGAACGATCCGCGTGTACGCGCCTACGCGATCCAGAAGACGATCCAGGCGATGGATCTGGGAGCCGAGCTCGGAGCGCAAACATTCGTCCTCTGGGGCGGCCGTGAAGGCTCCGAGGTGGATGCAGGCAAGGATGCGGTGGAAGCTACCAAGCGGTACCGCGAAGCGATCAACTACTTGTGCGAGTACAGCATCTCGCAAAATTTAGGCTACAAGTTCGCACTCGAAGCAAAGCCTAACGAGCCGCGCGCTGACATCTATATGCCTACGACAGGAGCGATGCTCGGTCTGATTTCCACGCTGGATCATCCGGAGCTGGTAGGCGTTAACCCTGAGGTTGCCCATGAGCGGATGGCGGGCTTGAACTTCTACCATGCGGTAGCACAAGCGCTGGATGCCGGCAAGCTGTTCCATATCGACCTGAACGACCAGAAGATGGGCCGCTTCGACCAGGATTTGCGCTTTGGCTCCGACGGAGTCAAAGAAGCGTTCTTCCTCGTCAAGCTGCTTGAAGACTATAAGTACCAAGGCATGCTGCATTTCGATGCTCACGCGCTGCGTACGGAAGACCGCAACGGGGTCATCGAGTTTGCCAAAGGCAACATGAGAACGTACTTGATCCTGAAAGAGAAAGTACGGCAGTTTAACGAAGACAAAGAGATTCAAGCGCTGCTTCAGGAAATCAACGGCAAGAAGCTTGATCTGCCTGGCTTCGACATCAAGTTCTCCGCAGAGAGCCTGAAGGCGCTTCGCGGCTATGAAGTGGATCGTGCTACCATCGGCGCGGAAGGCGTGAACTACGAGAAGCTGGATCAGCTGACGATGGAAGTTCTGCTCGGCGTGCGCTAAACATTATGACACCGGAAAAGCTTCGTGCTTTTCCGGTGTTTTTTGTTGCAGGCGGGCTGTGGTTTGGGTCAAGGCAGGTCTTGCGTTGCAGGAGCATGGCAGGAGGGTTGTAACATTATTCAAGGACGTAGCAGAAGCAGGGGAGGACGTAGTAGCAAGAGTTATTGCAGAAGCAGTGGAAGTACGTTGCAGAAGCAGTGGATGAGTCGTAGCAGAAGCGGTGGAGGAGCGTAGTAGCAAGAGATGTTGCAGAAGTATTGGAAGTACGTTGCAGAAGTAGTGAATGAGTCGTAGCAGAAGCGGTGGAGGAGCGTAGTAGCAAGAGTTGTTGCAGAAGGCAGTGGAAGAGCGTTGTAGTAGCGGTGAACGAGTCGTAGTAGAGACGGTGGAGGAGCGTAGTAGCAAGAGTGTTGCAGAAGCAGTGGAAGAGCTGCGGTGAATGAGTTGAAGTAGAGACGGTGGAGGAGCGTAGTAGCAAGAGTTGTTGCAGAAGCAGTGGAAGAGCGTTGCAGAAGCGGTGAATGAGTCGTAGTAGAGACGGTGGAGAAGCGTAGTAGCAAGAGTTGTTGCAGAAGCAGTGGAAGAGCGTTGTAGAAGCGGTGAATGAGTCGTAGTAGAGACGGTGGAGAAGCGTAGTAGCAAGAGTAGTTGCAGAAGCAGTGGAAGAGCGTTGTATAGCGGTGAATGAGTTGTAGTAGAGACGGTGGAGGAGCGTAGTAGCAAGAGTTATTGCAGAAGCAGTGGAAGAGCGTTGTAGTAGCGGCGAACGAGTCGTAGTAGAAGCGGCGGAGAAGCGTAATAGCAAGAGTTGTTGCAGAAGTAGTGGAAGAGCGTTGGGTAGCGGTGAATGAGTTGTAGTAGAGACGGAGGAGAAGCGTAGTAGCAAGAGTGTTGCAGAAGCGGTGGAAGAGCGTTGCAGAAGCAGTGGCTGAGTCGTAGTAGAAGCGGTGGAGGAATGTAGTAGCAAGAGTTGTTGCAGAAGGCAGTGGAAGAGCGTTGTAGCGGTGAATGAGTTGTAGTAGAGACGGCGGGAAAACGTAGTAGCAAGAGTTGTTGCAAACGCAGTGGAAGAGCGTTGTAGTAGCTGTGAATGAGTCGTTGTAGAGACGGTGGAGGAGCGTAGTAGCAAGAGTTATTGCAGAAGCAGTGGAAGAGCGTTGTAGTAGCGGTGAACGATCATAGTAGAAGCTGTGGAAGCGTGTAGCAACAAGCGTGTTGTAAGAGCGTGGCAAAAGCGTCACAACTGCGCAGCAAGAGGCACCGCCAGAGTGCTGTAAGACTCTGCACGATCGCAAATGCAAGACTGCGTCGCCAAAGCATTGAAAGGCTCTGCAATAGCATAGCAAATCCGCATCCAAGCACCGATCGGACACAGGATCCGCTATTTGCTCTAAACGCGCTTTTTTGGCGACCTATCGGACAGGAAATCCGTTATTCGCCCAAATTCAGCCGATTTTCGCTGAAAATAGGGTGAATAACGGATCTGGTGTCCGATCGCCCCTCATTTTGGCATCAAAATGAGGAAATAGCGGACGTACGGTCCGAAGCCTCCCCGGCTTCGCACAATCCTAAGCGGCAGCGGCGGCAGCAACTGCAGTATAGATGGGTGTAGGCTCCCCCAGCACACGATTCTGCACAGGAGCTGGTTGACTGAACGCAAAGAACCTGACGGGCAAGGATCCTGCTCCGTCAGGTTGCTCCTTTAATTGGCGCTCCTGCTCTTACGACTCCGCCTTATGTCTACTGCGTCTACGCACACCTATACCGTCCGCTTGACCCTAAGGATACTGCTCCAAGCTGCAACAGAGCGGTAGTGCCTGCTGCCCGTCAAGAAGCCGTGAGCGCCGGACGCGGCTATTCCAGCCTCTTGGCGTAGCAATGCCTCGGGTGCCCGCCGTACATAGGGCGGGTGAACTGAAGAGCAAAGCCGGCAGCCTCCAAATTTCGGCGGCTGGCGAGGTTGTCGGGATGGACGGTGGAGTACAAACACACCAGTCCGCGCGTTCGGGCCCGCTGCTCGCGCAGCTCGTGGAAGAATCGCTGCAGCCCCCGGCCCCGCACCGATTCATGAACGATCGTCGCATCGAGCACTCCGACCCGGTCGAGCTCCGAATCCGGAACTCCGAATTCGCGGCCCAAATTGCCTGCAGCCGTTCCAGGGATGGCAAGCACGGTGTAGGCGACCAGCCGCCCGTTGTCAAAGGCTCCGTAGATCTCGCCTCCGCGATTCAGCAGGCTATGCAAGTACGCTACATCATCCGTAGCGAACAGCGAGCTGGAAGGGAGGCGGGAGACGACATCCGTCATCAGCTCGTGCACGGCCGCTACGTCGTCGTGGCCCATGGAGCGTATGGTCATGCCTTCGTATGGCATCCTTTCAAAGGATGCAGCAGCCTGGTCATCGGCTCCACCTGGCGCTCCACCGACGCCCTCGGTTCCACCAGTTCCAAGTGCTTCACCGATTCCCTCGGCTCCACCAGTTCCACACTGCCCGCCGACTCCATCGACTTCACCTGCTCCACACGGTTCACCAGTTCCAAGCGCATCAGTCATTCCATCGGCTCCGTCAAATGGCAAATTAGTTGTCATAATTCTCCTCGTGGTGATTATGCTGAAATTAGACGAGATGTTTTCGCATACAAATGCTGCTCGGACAATCTATATATTCTCCGAACCGGTCAATAAGCTCGTAACCGAATTTTTTGTACAGCTCTATCGATTCCTGCTGCATCGGCCCGGTTTCGAGGAGCATAGCAGTGAAGCCCGCCTGCTTCGCATCCTGCTCAAGGAACGTCATTACCCTGGACGCAATCCTTCGGTTCCGGTACGCCGGATCGACGAAAATGCGTTTCAGCTCTGCGGAGTGAGAGTCCAGAGGACGATAAGCGCCGCATCCGGCAGCCTTTCCGTCCAGATAGGCGACGACAAAGACGATGTCTTGCACCTTAGGCTCGTCCAAATCGACGACGAACACCTCTTCAGCCGGATAGATCGAATACAGGTAGTCGTCCAGCTTGGCGATCAGATCGAGCAAATCTTTATTTTTCGGTTCCGTAATTTGTAAAGTCAAAGTGCTCATGTGTCCGTTTCTCCTTGCTTCACGCTAGTAGATATGTTCTTTATTATACATCATGTTCGCCGAAGGTGCGTAAAGAGACAGCTCGCGTCGTGCCGACAAATAAAAAAGAGGGCGCAAGGCCCTCTCTCAAAAACTTATTTTTTCAAAACGATTTTTTCCAAATCGTCCATCATAAGATTTGCGGAAATAATGCTTCCGGATGAATTCCATGTATCGTCGCTTACTTTATGAACATTGCTCTGCTTCACGACATTAAGGTTTTTCCAGAGCGGATCGTTGGTCCATTCCTTCTCGACGCTGCTCGCTTCCTTCTTGTCGTTGTCCCAAGTGTAGTAGAACAGGATGTCGCCTTCCATATCCGGAATGCGCTCTTTGTTTACTTCATCGGCGAACGTCTCTTTGTTTTGCGCTTGCGGACGCTGGAAGCCGATCTTTTTGAGCATGAATCCGGCGAACGTATCATTATAGTAGATACGCGTTTTGCCCGGAATGAAGCGAACGAGGGATACTTTCATGTTCAGCTTGTCGCCTGCTTTGGTTTTGAACTCGGCGATGCGTTGGTCAAGCTTGGCGAGCAGCTGATCGCCTTCGGTCTTCTTGCCCAATGCTTCGGCATACAGCTTGAAGTTCTTTTGCCAGTCGGCATTGATTTTCTCGGAAAAAACGGTTGGAGCGATAGCGGACAGCTGAGCGTATACTTTTTCTTGGCGCAGCTTGTTACCGATGATCAGATCCGGCTTCAGCTTGGCGATAGCCTCCAGATTCGGCTGATTCTCGTCGCCTACTACTTCGACTCCTTCAAGGTCCTTTTTAATATGATCGTAAAAAGTAGTCCCGGACCACGATTTAACCGCTCCGACAGGCTTGATGCCGAGTGACAGCAGCACTTCCGTACCCTCGTTCGTCAGTACAACAACCTTGGACGGCTTGCCGGGAAGCTTGGTTTCTCCCATAGCGTGCTGCACCGAATAAGAAGCGGAGGCTGCCGCTTTCTCTGGCTGGGACGTCGGCTGGGAACCGCCGTTGCTGCCCGCATTATCTTTAGCCGGTGCCTGGCCGCAACCGGATACAATCAAGCCAATACTAAGAACAGCACTTAAAAGAATGGATGGTTTGGTCCAACGAATCCGTTTGACAAACATCTGAGATATCTCCCCTTATATATCTAATAATGAAAATCATTCTCAGTGAATTTTACTCATTTCTTCCTATTCTGTCAATAGGGGAAAAAAGATCACGAAATGTCCGGAGCTTATGACACCGACCGCTGGGCGGAGCTGAAGCTCGTGCCTGACCTAGAGTGAACGAACGTTCGTGAAAACGCTTAAAAAATAGCGCTTTCAGTAGAATTTTAAAATATTATGAAGTTTTTTTGTGTTTTTTTCGAAATTTAGAAGGAATATTGCGAGATTTGTCGTATTTTATATATTAACTATACCAAGCGGCGGGGAGAGTTCAGAGATGCTTGTTCGTTCCTTTCAATTGTCCGATTACGTTTCCGTTACCAACTTGTTCAAGCAGGTTTTGACAGAGGCCTGTTATGACGAAACCATGGAAGCCTTCGCAAGACAGCTTTCGTGGGACAGCGAATTGGTGCTTGTCGCCATCGAGGAAGACCAGCTGGTGGGTATTATCGTAGGCACAATCGATAACCACAACGGCTATTATTACCGTATCGCAGTAGGTCAGGAGTTTCAGCGCAGGGGCATTGGCAAGGCATTGATCGAAGGGATGAGACAACGTTTCGTTCAACGGAAAGTTCGCAAGATTATGGTAACGGTAGATGTACACAATGAGACGGTCATTCCGGTATATGAATCGGCAGGGTATCAAGCAACGGATTTCTCGCGGACGACGCACCGCCTGAGCATTGTCAACGGATAAGCATCCGCTGCTAACAAGCATTGAATAGCATTACCAAGGCATAGCCCGCATGCGCTGCACAGGCTGTGCTTTTTTGTTTTTTCTGCCGCCGGATTCGGTGTATTTTCGTGGATTTATTCGCTGTATGACGGGAATCCTCTTGAAAGCGGCCGGACATAAGTTTATGCTAGACAAAAGACGATTTAAGGCGATAATCCGGTGATTTTCTTATGAAGGCATCGGCGAACGTACGTTAATATAGAAGGGTTTGGACCTCATGGCGACGTTTTCTTCCTACATTATAAAAAGCTTCAAGCATGACGGACATTTACACCGTACCTGGCAGGAAAACGGGATGGTGCCCGAATCGCTTCTGCATGAATCGCACAAAGCCGAATCGATGATGGTTCTAATCAACAGCCAGACCAAGATTATCGAAGCGGACGGGAAGGAATGGGTCAGCCGCATCCCGGGCATTTCGTTTTTTATTCCGAAGCAATGGTTTAATGTAGTGGCGCTGCTCGAGGACTCCGGAGTGCGGTATTATTGCAACGTGGCATCTCCGCCTTATGTGAACGGAAACGTCATAACGTATATCGATTATGACCTGGATGTGATCCGAATGCCGGGAGGCGCCGTTCATATTGTCGATCAGGAAGAGTATGAGAGGCATAAAATCTGCTACCATTACTCATCCATCGTTGACGGCAAGGTCAAACAAGGCCTTCAGGACTTGCTTCTTCGCATCCAGCAGGGCCAGGCACCGTTCCATGACGAATGGGTGCATGAATATTACCGGCAGTGGCAGAAGTGGAAAGGTGAAGGGGCGGAGGCATAAGCATGGTTTTTTTCCCTCAGAAAAAACCGGATCGCGACTTGGCGGGGCAAGGGGCTCCGGTGGATCAGGCGACGGATTTTATGGCGGAACTATGGGATTGGATGAAATCTATCGTCGTTGCATTATTCCTTATTCTGTTGATCCATCAATACGGATTTCATCTGTCCCCTGTAAAGGGTGCATCAATGCGACCAACTATTGAAGAAGGCGAATGGCTGTTTATTAATAAAGCGGCTTTTTGGACGAGGGAGCCCGAGCGGGGGGATATCGTCGTGATCAAGGAGCCGGAGGGTGAAGGCTCAGAGCACTTATATTTGGTCAAACGCGTCGTCGCCATTGCTGGGGACGAAGTGTTTATACGGCAGGGCAAGCTGTACGTGAACGGCAGCTCGAATGAAGAGAGCTATACGGATTCCCTCATTGAGGACGGCCGGTTCGATCCGTATATTGTGGAACCGGGTCATATCTTTGTGATGGGGGACAACCGTCACCGGAATGCAAGCTACGATAGCCGCAGCTTTGGCGCCGTTTCGCTGAGTTCCGTAGAAGGACTCGCGGAATGCATCGTATGGCCGGTAGCCAAATGGGGATCATTGTAAGAAAAGGGACGATAGTTTAAACGGTCCCGATGGATCGTGAGGTGAGAACAAATGCCGACAGAAGCGAAAGACGGGAGCAACATGAACTGGCACCAGCTGAAAGCGGACATGAAGGCGGCAGCCGCAGAGCTCGGTATCGATAAAATAGGAATTGCGAGCGCCGATCCTTTCACCGAGCTGAAGGATATTTTGCTGCGTCACCGCGAGCAGGGCTTTGAATCGGGCTTTGAGGATCCGGATTTGGACAAGCGGACGGATCCTGCGCTTAGTCTGGAGGCGCCGCGCTCCATTATCTCTATTGCGATAGCTTATCCGTCGAAGCTTCCTTATGTGCCGCGCTCCGAGCCGGGAGCTTACCGCGGAATGCTGTCCCGGTCCGCATGGGGCGAAGACTACCACCGCGTGCTGCGCAATCGGCTGCAGCGGCTGGAAGCATGGATACGGGAGCGCGTTCCCGATGCGAGACTGGAGAGCATGGTGGATACGGGAGCGCTCGTGGACCGTGCCGTAGCGGAGAGAGCGGGGATCGGCTGGAGCGGCAAAAACTGCTCCATTATTACGCCGGAATTCGGCTCCTGGGTGTACCTTGGGGACATGATTACGAATTTGCCCCTGCCCCCGGATTCGCCTGTCACGGAAAGCTGCGGCGACTGCACGATATGTATTGACGCTTGCCCGACGGGAGCGCTTGTAGGGCCTGGCCAGCTGAACTCGCAGCTGTGTATTTCGTTCATAACGCAGACCAAAGGCCATATCGAGGACGATGCGATAAAGGAGAAAATCGGCAATCGTCTGTATGGCTGCGATACGTGCCAGATCGTCTGTCCCAAGAATAAAGGGAAAAACTGGACCCACCAACCGGAGCTTCGGCCAGACCCTGAGCAGGCCAAGCCGCTGCTAATGCCGCTGCTTGATATCAGCAACCGGGAGTTCAAAGAGAAGTTCGGCTCCAGCGCCGCAGCGTGGAGAGGCAGAAAGCCGATTCAGCGCAATGCGATATTGGCGCTGGGGCATTTTAAAGACAAGGAAGCCATACCTGCCTTGCGTAAGTTGCTGAAGACCGACGACCGGCCGGAAATTCGCGGGGCTGCTGCCTGGGCATTAGGAAGAATAGGCGGAGAGCAGGCACTGGAGGCCATCCTCGAAGCCAAGGAACGGGAGCAGGATGCAATCGTAAGGAAGGAGCTGGACAAAGCCTATGCCAAGCACGAGCATCCATTACACTGAGGTATCGTCTCCTATCGGGCCGTTGATTGTCGCAGCTTCCGACAGCGGACTGTGCCATATCGAATTCGGCCGGTTCTCGGATAACGAAGCTGATCTCCAAAAGTGGTCCGATCGATGGTTCGGAACGACCGAATGGGAGGAGAGCGGCTCAAAGCTCACGGAGGCACAAAACCAGCTGGAGCAATATTTCGACGGAAGCCGTACGACTTTCGATGTGCCGCTTGATTTGCGGGGAACGCCGTTTCAAGTCAAAGTATGGCGGGCGTTGACGCAGGTTCCATACGGTCAAGTATGCTCCTACAAAGACATCGGACGGGCCATTCAGTCGGAAAAGGCGGTCCGCGCCGTAGGCGGAGCCAACAATAAGAATCCCGTCCCGATTATTGTTCCGTGTCACCGCGTTATTGGAGCGGACGGATCCATGGTCGGCTATGGCGGCGGGCTGGATGTGAAAACCCGCTTATTAAGGCTCGAAGGTTATCCGATATAAGTAGTAGGACGTTCGTCGCAGTCCGGGGAACAGGAACTGCCGAATGATGCAATAGAAGAGAAGCTTTGCCGAGGGAAGCGTTGAATGTATCGCAAGCTACAGGCTTACGGCGATATGGCGTCCTGGCGGAAGCTTTTAGGAGAGAGCCTATGAGATACGTACACATTGATAATGTCGAGCCCGGCCAGTTTCTGGGAAGGACGATTTTCTCCGGCAACGGGGCGGTGCTGCTCTCCGAAGGGGTGCAGCTGACGGTTTACATGATAACGACGCTGAAGCGGATCGGCGTCACGATGATCTACATTAAAGACCCTCAGTTTGAGGACGTGGAAATAGCCGAAGTCGTGTCGGAGGAAACGAAGCGCGCCGTCATGCAGCGCATGGGGGAAACGTTCGAATCGATCCGCTCGGGCAAAGACTTCAACACCCGCAGCATTAACGGCAGTATCGACAACCTGCTGGAAGAGATTATGAAGAACAAAGAGGTGCTTATACAGCTCTCCGACATACGCACCCAGGATAACCAAATGTATGTCCATGCGCTTAACGTATGCATGATGTCCGTGTTGATAGGCATTCATATGGGGCTTCCGATGGCTCAGCTGCGTGAGCTGTCGATTGGGGCCATGCTGCACGATGTGGGTAAAATCGAGTCCATTACGGACGACGAATCTGCCGATTTGCGCAAGCATCATACTTGGCGGGGCTTCGAACTGCTTAAAAACAAACGCGAGCTGAGCCTGCTCATAGCGCATGTAGCGTTCCAGCATCATGAGCGGATGGACGGCGAAGGCATCCCGAGAAGAATACCCGGCGATCAGATTCATCTGTATGCAAAAATTACGGCCGTCGCCGACACGTATGACAACCTGCTGTCCGACCTTTCATTAGGCCGGCGCATGCTGCCGCACGAAGCTTGCGAACAAATGACGGCGCTTGCCGGAACACAGCTCGACCGCGAGATTGTGATTCACTTCCTGCGGACGGTATCCGTATATCCGACGGGTGCTTCGGTAAAGCTGTCGACCAAGGAAACGGGGGTCGTTGTAGGGCAGCACAGAGGACTTCCGGGTCGCCCGGTCGTCCGGGTCGTCAAATCCGACTTCTCCGACCGCGAGCTGAACGTAAAGGAAGTCGATCTGGCCAAGCATACGACGGTGTTTATCGACAGCGTGCTTTTATAGACGGGCGGAGAGGCAAATAGAAAAAACGTATTTGTGTGCAAGCGCAGTATTTGCTATTATGGTACAATGATAACTTCCTAATGAGGTGAATTCGTAGTAATGTGGAGCTATATTATCCCTATTGTTACTCTACTTGTCGGCGCGGTAGGCGGATTTTTCGCAGGTGTCTACTATTTGCGCAAGCAGCTTGAAAATATGCAGAGCGACCCGGCTATGCTTCAGGAAATGGCCAAGAAGATGGGGTACAACATGAACAAGCAGCAGCTGCAAAAAGCTCAGCAAATGATGAAAAACCAAAACTTCGGCGGCCGCAAGCCGGGAAGAAAATAAAGTAAGCTTCACCTCCGGTGAAGCTAATGAAGAAGCCTACGAAGCAGGCTTTGCTTCACAAAGCCCAGTTTATCCTTACGATGCAAACTTCACCCAAGGTGAAGTTCAGCAAATCCTTACGAAGGTAAGCTTCACCCCTGGTGAAGCTCACAGGAGGTGCAAAACATGCCGGCCAAAGAATACAAAAATACCCGGGTCAGCGAAAACCGCGAATTAATCGAAGGTCACATAAAAGAGATTTTAAGATTAATCGGAGAAGACGTAGATCGTGAAGGTTTGCTCGATACCCCTGCCCGGGTAACCCGGATGTACGAAGAGATATTCGCAGGCTACGAAGCGGACTACAAAGAGATTCTCGGCGTAGCCTTCGACGAGAAGCACGAGGAGCTCGTCATCGTGCGGGATATTGTGTATTACAGCCAATGCGAGCATCATATGGCGCCGTTTTTCGGCAAAATTCATATCGGCTACGTGCCGAGCGGCAAAATCGCCGGTCTCAGCAAGTTTGCCAGACTGGTCGAAGCCGTTACGCGCAAACTGCAGGTGCAAGAGCGGATCACATCCGAAATCGCCGATATTATCGAAACGGAGCTTACGCCTCACGGCTGTATGGTCGTTGTGGAAGGCGAGCACTTGTGCATGTGCGCCCGCGGCGTGAAGAAGCCGGGCAGCAAGACGGTGACGTCGGCCGTTCGCGGTATTTTCCGCAAGGAACCGGCATCGCGTGCCGAATTTTTGTCGCTGCTGAAGCAATAAACGAACTCAAAAAAATCCCCCTTTCTTGTTGAAGACCAACAGGCAAGGGGGATTTTTTAATTTACGACAGCTCCGGGCTCCTTTTGCAAAAAGGCCTGCGAAGCAGCGACGTTTTTCAGGAAGCCGGTCGTTAAAGATAAGTAGGTTTTCGGATGCGCTCTGTAGATCAGCTCATGACTGTCATTAGGGAGCAGCCACAGCTCGGAACCGGAATTGGCCGGCTGGTTGTTGTAAATGGTTTGCGCCATTTCATAGGGGGCCTTCAAGTCCTGCTTTCCGTGAATGAAGAAGATCGGGATGGAGTACTTCGTCTCCTTGACCTTGTCGTAAGGAATCTGGCTCAGGTTTACGCCGTTAATGAACGGGAAGAAGAAATCGACCAGCGGCTGCGTCGGATATTTCGGCAAATTGGCGACCTGCTTCATGTTATGATACAGCGTTTCGGGCTCCAGAATGAAGGTGCTGTCCAGGATCATGCCCTCGATATCGTCGGTTAACAGCGCGGCCTGCAAAGCGGTGCCGGCTCCCATGGAGAAGCCCCATACATATACGTGCTCCGCGCCTTGATCCTTAGCATATTTAATTGCGCCGAGCAGCTCCTGCGATTCGCGGATTCCTCCGGTCACGCTTTCCTTCGGCTGTACGAAGCCATAATCGAACATGAGGACATTATAGTTTTGCTTGTGGAGCTCGCGAGCCAAATCGTAGATCGGAACCCAGATTTCTTCGCGGTTTCCGCCGTAGCCGTGCGAGAAGACGACGGTTTTCTTGGCCGGAGCAGCCTGTTGGGCCGGGATATACCAGCCGCTTAAGACAGAGCTTCCGTTCAGGCTGGGGAACTCGATATCTTGATAAGCCGCGCCGAATGCGATCGACGGGTTCGAACGTAAAGGATCGATATGAGGCCTGGCTAACGTCCAGGCGATATATGCATGGAAAGCCATAACCAGACTGACAAAGAGCAGCACGACGGAAAGCAGAGCGATTAGGATCGTTTTGATTCTGCGTCTGGCTACGGAACGCGTTTTGACAGCGGTTTCAACACTTGTTGTGCTTATAGTGGTTGGGGTGACGGGGTTCGTTTCCATCGGGATCCCTCCTTGTTGACTAAGATGACTTAAGCGGTGAACAGCGAATTCCATAGGCGGAGAAATCGATGGGTAACACTTGCTTGGTCTTCTTATAACTATAGTAAAATGCAGCGGGCATCCGCGTCAATCGTTCGCGAGAAATGTTAGCTTGTTGTAATCTGTCCGTAATATTAGGACGGAGCTAGGTCTTTTAGACGGTATCCCAGTCAGATTTTGGTGAAATAATACCTTTACGTTTTTGCCGGACCGAGTTATACTATACGTAACAGAGTTTCATTTGGTGAAACTATATGACGGAGGAACCTACGATGGAAGATGGTAAACTAACCGTGCGCGCCGTAGAACGCGCACTGGATATATTGCTTTGCTTTACGGATTCGTCCGATTTGAGCCTGACGGAAATCGCGTTCCGTGTATCGCTGCACAAGAGCACGGTGCATCGGCTTCTTGCATCCTTGGAAGGGAAGGGCTTCGTAATCCGTGACGCCGCTTCGGATAAATACCGGCTTGGCTTCCGCATATGGGAGCTGTCGGCCAATATGACACATAGCGATGACCCGGCGCTGATCTTTCTGCCGGAAATGGAACGGCTGCGCGACCAGCTCGACGAGACGATCAGCTTATATGTAAGCGATCGGTTCGAGCGCGTGCGCGTGCAGGCGGTGCAGAGCAACCAGGCGATTCGCCGCGTTGCTCCGATCGGAGCGAGAATGCCGCTCTACGTCGGCGCTTCGAGCAAGATCCTCGTCGCCTTCGCGGAGCAGGAGCTGCAGGAGGCGCTGCTCTCGAGCCCGGCTTGGCCGGCGGGGCTCGATCAAGGCGCCTTCCTGCAGCAGCTGGCGGAGGCGAAGGCGCTCGGCTACGCGACGAGCGTCGAGGAGCGGGAGCCCGGCGCCGCGGCGGTGGCGGTGCCCGTCTTAACCCGGGCGCAGCGGCTTGTAGCCGCGCTTGCGGTGAGCGGACCCTCCAACCGGCTCACGTTGGAGAAGATGAAGGAGCATGCGCCGGTCCTGATGGAAGCGGCCAGCCGCATGGGCAAGATGGTGAAATAAACAAACAGGAGCTTCGTCGGGTCATACTCATGACCCGGAAGCTCCTGTTTTTCATTTCACCGCGCTTCTTGCGGAAGCAGCCTCCAACCGCGCTGCTTCGACAAGCAAAAAAGCCCCTTGCGGGGCTTTTCGCTTGTATTGCATGAATCTTTGTATCTATTGGTTCAAGGCTTAGATTAAGCCATGATTTGACGCAATACGGTTTGCAGAATACCGCCGTTTCTGTAGTAGTCTACATCCACCATGCTGTCGAGACGTACGGATACTTCGAAGGAGAAGCTGGTTCCGTCTTCACGGGTAGCCGTTACCGTTACGTTTTGACCCGGTTGAACGTCGTTGCTCAAGCCGGAGATGTCGAACGTTTCAGTACCTGTGATACCAAGCGTTTTCCAGCTTTGGCCTTCGTGGAATTGCAGAGGCAATACGCCCATGCCCACGAGGTTGGAGCGGTGAATACGCTCGAAGCTCTCAGCGATAACCGCTTTGACGCCAAGCAAGAATGTACCTTTCGCTGCCCAGTCACGGGAGCTTCCTGTACCGTATTCTTTGCCTGCGATAACGACAAGGTTCGTTCCTTGAGCTTGATACTTCATGGAAGCATCGTAGATGGACTCGACTTCGCCGGTCGGCAGGTAAGTCGTTACGCCGCCCTCGGTGCCAGGTGCCACTTGGTTACGAATACGGATGTTCGCGAACGTACCGCGCATCATAACGTCATGGTTACCACGGCGGGAACCGTAGGAGTTGAAGTCTTCCTTCTTCACGCCATGCTCGATCAGGAATTTACCTGCCGGGCTGTCGACTTTGATGTTACCTGCAGGAGAGATATGGTCCGTTGTTACGGAATCGCCCATCAAAGCCAAAGTTCTTGCGCTGCGGATGTCGGCGATATCGGAAATGCCAGCGCCCAGGTTCTCGAAGAACGGAGGGTTCGCGATATAAGTGGATTTCTCGTCCCACTCATACAGCTCGCCTTCTGGAACATCGATAGCGTTCCAACGCTCGTTGGCGCGGAATACATTCGCATATTTCTCACGGTAAATTTCAGGACCCATAGCCGTATTGATAGCTTCTTGGATCTCGTCTTTAGTAGGCCAGATGTCTTTCAAGTAAACCGGCTGGTTCGCTTGGTCGTAGCCGATAGGATCGTTCGCCAGGTCGATGTTCACTGTTCCTGCAAGAGCATAGGCAACAACCAACGGCGGGGAAGCCAGGTAGTTCGCTTTGACTTGTGCGTGAACGCGGCCTTCAAAGTTACGGTTACCGGACAATACAGCGGCTACCGTCATGTCGTTGTCTGCGATCGCTTTGCTTACTTCGTCAGGCAAAGGACCGGAGTTACCGATACAGGTTGCACAGCCGTAGCCAGCTACGTGGAAGCCCAATGCTTCGAGGGACTCAAGCACGTTTGCGTTTTTCAGGTACTCGGTAACAACCAGGGAGCCTGGAGTCAAGCTGCTTTTCACGTAAGCCGGTTTTTTCAAACCGCGTGCTACCGCTTTTTTCGCAACGAGACCTGCACCGAGCATAACGCTTGGGTTGGAAGTGTTAGTACAGCTTGTAATAGCCGCGATAACGACTGCGCCTGTGCCCATTTTGGTAACTTCGCCGCTAGCGTGTTTTACTTCAACGGTTTCAGCGATTTTTTCGTCGCTCAAGCCGTATCCGCCTTTTTCAATCGGCGTGCGAACGATCGAGTTGAACGATTCCTTCATAGCTGTCAGCTCTACGCGGTCTTGAGGACGCTTAGGACCTGCCAAGCTTGGTACAACGGAGGAAAGGTCAAGCTCGATTTTGTCCGTAAATACAGGGTCCGGAGTATCGTCCGTACGGAACATGCCTTGTGCTTTATAGTAAGCTTCAACCAAAGCGATTTGATCTTCTTCACGGCCAGTGCCTCTCAAGTAGTTGAGGGACTCGGAGTCAACAGGGAAGAAGCCGATCGTCGCGCCGTATTCAGGTGCCATGTTCGCAACTGTTGCACGGTCTGCCAAGCTGATGTTGCTAAGACCTGGGCCGTAGAACTCGACGAATTTACCTACAACGCCTTTTTTACGAAGCATTTGGGTAACGGTAAGAGCCAAGTCGGTAGCCGTAGCGCCCTCAGGCAATGTGCCTGTCAATTTGAAGCCGATAACTTCAGGTGTAACGAAGTACAGAGGTTGTCCAAGCATTCCTGCTTCCGCCTCGATACCGCCTACGCCCCAGCCTACGATACCAAGACCATTGATCATTGTAGTGTGGGAGTCAGTACCTACGAGGGAATCAGGATATACTTCCGTTTCGCCGTCAACGACTTTCGTAGCTGCTACGCTAGCCAGGTACTCCAAGTTAACTTGGTGAACGATACCTGTTGAAGGAGGAACAGCACGGAAGTTGTCGAATGCCGTTTGTGCCCAACGAAGGAAACGGTAGCGCTCTTCGTTACGCTCGAATTCAATGTTGATGTTGGTGTCCAAAGCGTCTTTGGTACCAAAAGCATCAACCATGACAGAGTGGTCGATAACCAGGTCAACCGGAACGAGCGGGTTGATCCGTTTAGGGTCTCCGCCGGATTTCTTCATCGTGTCTCTCATTGCCGCCAAGTCAACGACAACCGGTACGCCGGTGAAGTCCTGAAGAACGATACGAGCAGGAATAAAAGGAATTTCTTTCTCTTCGCGCTCTTTCGCCCAGTTTGCGATTTGCTTTACATGATCTGGAGTAATCGCTCTGCCGTCGAATTGACGAACCGCTGCTTCCAGCAGCACTTTAATGGAAAAAGGAAGTGCGGAAATGTTGCCGAGGCCTTGCTCCTCGAGTCCTGGCAGGCTGTAGTACTGGTATGTTTTACCTTTTACGTCAAGCGCTTTACGGACCGAGTAATGGTCTTTTTTAGCCATGAGTGTCATTCCTCCTTAAGAAGTTGTAAGCTGAAACCATCTATGTTTCATCTATTGAAACAGGATTTCATAATTGCCATACACTAAGTATACATGCTGAAAGGCCCCGCGTAAAGGTTAAATTCAATCATTTTTACTTGGATTTCTTCATATATTGGAGTAATTGCTATGCGTGAAAAAGCCTGTCTGGTTTACGTTTTTTCATATAACTTGCATCCCGTTCAGCTAGGCAGCCCTTAACAGCCATTTCATAATAATGGAGGTAGCCCGCATGTCTTGGAAAACGACGCTCTATGATTACGTTCATCACAAAAATCAAATGGACATGGATTATTCCGTCCAGCCTCTGCTGCCTTTTGTTACCGATAATGGTTATTTGCAATCCCAAATTCAGCGGCTGTCGAGAACGGCTCATTCCGATCAGGACCGCAGGTTTTATCCTGTGAAAAGCGAGACCCGCTTAACGATCCTGCAAGCGGACGAACAGCCCGGGAACGTAACCGCCGATGTCCTGCTGCGGCGAACGTCCGTAGGAACCATCGGTTATCGGGAGCAGGAGGAAAAGAGACTGGAATCCGAGCGTATCCAACTCATGGAATATGATGGGAAATGGTATATCGCAAAGATCGATTCCATGGCCACCGAGCGGTCGTATCCATCCGAGCAAGCGGCTGCGGACGACGACCTGTCTGAAATGGACGAATATACCGTCAGTTCTTCCGCCCCTTCGCTCTCTGTGCCTTATTTGAATTACAGCGTGCTCCCCTACTTGGAGTCAAGCGGCCGAAAAGGGTCTTATGACCGGATGAAAGCCGTTCAGTACGCCGATACCTGGTGGGATAAGGCGAATCCCGCTTACATTGAATTTGAAGTGGACTGCAGCAATTTTATATCCCAGTGCCTCTTTGCAGGCGGGGCGCCAATGCACTATACTGGGAAAAGGGATTCCGGCTGGTGGTACAAAGGCCGCTTTAACGGCCAAGAGCAGTGGAGCTTCAGCTGGGCTGTGGCTCATAGCTTGCAGCACTACTTGCTGGCGAACCGCGGCGGATTTCGCGCCGAGGAGGTGCCACGGGCGGAAATGCTTGAGCTGGGTGACGTAATAAGCTATGACTGGGACGGCAACGGACGATACCAGCACAGCACTATCGTAACGGCCAAGGATGGGAACGGAATGCCGCTGGTGAACGCCCATACTACCAACAGCTATCACAGATACTGGAGCTACAGGGACTCTGTAGCCTGGACGGAACACACTAAATACAAGTTCCTGCATATTGCGGATCTGCTGTAGCCTGAAAGCTTCGGCATTCTTCGAATGTTCTTATCATATGATCCGAAGCTTAACATTCCTCGAATGATCTAAGCAGATACTTCCAATCGATCATTTCGCGGAATGTTCTTAGCGCACGCATTCGAAGTTGAACATTCCTTTACGGAATGTTCTTAGCGGCGCATGCTTACGAAGTTGAACATTCTTCTCAGAATGTTCTTAGGTTACGAGAATAGCGATAGTACTATGCATTGAATGACATATCCATTCGGAGGTTATTATGAATGACAAAATTCGCGTCGGCTTAATCTACGGAGGGAAGTCGGGAGAGCACGAGGTCTCTCTGCAGACGGCACTCGCCGTAATTAAAGCATTCGATATGAACAAATACGAAATTCAGCCATTTTACATAACGAAGCAGGGGGAATGGCGCACGGGCCCTCAGCTGACGGCTCCGGCGCAAACCGTTGCCGAGCTGACGTTCCAGGATGAGGCGCTATCCGCTCCGGCATCATCGTTTGCGCTTCAGCCGTTTTTTGCTTCCCAGCTTGCAGGGGATAAGGCCGTAATCAGCTCGTCCCAAACGGCACCGGCTCAAAAGACAGGTTCGGCCCAAGACAAGCCGCTGGACGTCGTATTCCCTCTGCTGCACGGTACTTTCGGCGAAGACGGAACGATCCAGGGTCTTCTGGAGATGGCCAACATCGCCTATGTAGGCGCAGGCGTACTTGCTTCCTCCGTGGGCATGGATAAGGTCATGATGAAAAAGGTGTTCGCGCAGGAAGGCTTACCGCAATGCGTGTTCCGTCATTTTACCAAGACGCAGTGGGAAAAGGACCAAGCCTACTTCCTGATGGAAATCGAAATTTCCATTGGCTATCCTTGTTTTGTCAAACCGGCTAACCTCGGCTCCAGCGTCGGCATCAGCAAAGCAAGTAACCGTGACGAGCTCATCGCCGCCATTCAAATCGCATTCCAGTATGACCGTAAAGTCATAGTCGAGGAGAACATCAACGCGCGTGAGGTTGAAGTAGCCGTGCTAGGCAATGATGAGCCACGTGCATCCGTTGTCGGTGAAATCGTATCGTCCAATGAATTTTATGATTATAAAGCGAAATATATCGATGGCAAATCTTCCATGATTATTCCGGCCGAAATTTCCGAGGAGCTGTCCGATCAAATTCGCGAGCTGGCGGTTCGTGCATTTCAAGCGGTTGACGGATCCGGCTTATCGCGTGTCGATTTCTTTTTGCGCAAGGAAGACAATCGCATTTTTATTAATGAGATTAATACGATGCCAGGCTTCACACCTTTCAGCATGTATCCGCTGCTATGGAAAGAGACGGGCAAGCCGTATCAGGAGCTTCTTGACGATCTGATTACTCTAGCTTTACAACGCCATGCCGATAAACAGCGGCTTCAATATACGTTTGATGTAGAGTAAGGGACTAGAACGAGGTTGTATCCAATCGAATATTCCGTATGTGACGCCGTTATCGTTCCATTGACTTGATTCGTGAAGCGGCTTCACGTATGCTTAGCATAAACAGGTTGATAAAGCCTTGGGAAGGAGGACCACGTATGGGATTTCAAACCGAATTCAATTCTGTATGCAAATTCAAATCCGAGCAGGAGCTTTACGAGCTGTTGGAATATGGCCGGGGCAAAATGGTCAAAAGCGGCTTCCGGGTTTTCCCGACGGGGCAGATGGTCATTGCCTATACTCCGGAAAATAAAGCGATCGCCATAGTCAAAATTGTCGCATCCATCGCGGAAATCAATTTTCAGGGCGAGGAAGTGACTCAAGTGGAAATGGAGCTGGTCCGCAGGCTTACGGATGAAGAAGCGCGCGTGCAAACGTCGCTGGCTCATGAAATGTTTTTTGGCCTAAATCATAAATAACGTTAACGAAGCAAAAGCATCTTTTCGTCGCAGGGCGAAGAGGTGTTTTTTATTTCCGCTCTGATAGCTCTTGGCGCAAATGGACAACCTAGCCGGTAGATGAGAGGAAGGAGTGTGCAAGCCTGTGATTGTTCGTCTCGGTTATGTGGCAATGTCGATGAGTGTGTCCAATGCTTCTCCCTCCAAAACGATGACGGCAACCCAATTCTTGAAGCTGGAAGACCGGGAGGCGGCAATTCGAAAGCTGGAGCGTATAGCTGCGGAAAATATCCATAATACGCTTCGGCTTCTGAAGCATAACCGGGCACACGATATCATCATGTACCGGTGCTCGTCCAAATTGATTCCGCTGATCGGTCACGAAGCTCTTCGTGGCTGGAACCCGATGCCTGTGTTATCGGAGGCTTTTGCCGAGTTAGGTTCCTATGCCCGTGAACATGCGATGCGTCTCAGCTTTCATCCTGATCATTTTACGGTGTTAAGTACTCCGAGAGACGAGGTGCTGCGCAACTCGCTGGACGATCTGGACCGGCATGTGACGATGTTAGAGGCGATGGGCCTTGATGAATCGGCCAAATGCAATATTCATGTCGGGGGCACCTATGGCAACAAAAAGACGGCGGCCGACCGGTTCGTCTCCCGATTCGAACAGCTGCCGGAGCGAATCAAACGGAGAATGACTTTGGAAAACGACGATAAAACGTTCACCGCTCTCGAGACGCTGGACATTTGTGAAAAGGTGAACACTCCCATGGTGCTCGATATTCATCACCACCAGGTCAATCACGAGGAGGGCCGGGACAGTGCTCCTGAGCTGTGGCCCCGCATTTTGCGTACGTGGGAAGGGGAGCGTGAGCAAGGCTCGGATCGACCGCTGCCGCCCAAAATCCATGTGTCCAGCCCCAAAAGCGAGAAGGATCCGAGAGGTCACGCGGACTTTATAGATGCTCGTGTACTCATGCCATTTCTTCGTTCGATCTCCGCTCTCACACCCAGGCTGGATGTCATGATTGAAGCCAAAAAGAAGGATGAAGCATTATTCAAGCTGGTGGAGGATGTGCGTGAGGAAGCGGGCGTAACCTTGCTGGATCAAGCTTCGTTCGAGCTTTAAACCTACTATATTCTCTCTTGAATTATTGGTAAAAATGGGGTAACTTGAGAAAGAAGTAAGGTTGGCCAAGCCGCCTCATTTTAATTCGGAGAGGGGACTTCTATTTCATGACTCAACTGCTGAACGGTAAAAATATACTAATTATGGGTGTTGCGAACGATCGCAGTATCGCTTGGGCGATTGCTCAATCTTTGGCCGCTCAAGGTGCGCGCCTTGCCTTTACTTATGAGAGCGAGCGCGTAGAGGAACGGGTACGCAAGCTGGCCGATACGATTCCCAATTCTATCGTACTGCCTTGCAACGTAACGGTGGATGCGGAGATTGATACTCTTGCTGCGGCTGTTCGTGAGCATTTCGGCGTTCTTCACGGGCTTGTACATAGCATTGCGTTCGCTAAGACGGAGGAGCTGGAAGGGTTGTTCGTAGGCACTTCGCGCGACGGTTTCGCATTGGCTCACGATATTAGCGCTTACTCTCTCGTTGCGGTTGCCCAACGCCTGTATCCGTTGATGACCGAAGGCGGCAGCATCATGACGATGACGTACCTCGGTGCGGAACGCGCCATGAAGAACTACAACGTAATGGGCGTAGCCAAAGCGGCTTTGGAAGCGAGCGTCCGTTATTTGGCCAACGATTTGGGTCAATACAATGTTCGTGTCAATGCGATTTCGGCAGGTCCGATCCGCACGCTGGCGGCAAAAGGCATCAAGGACTTCAACTCCATCTTGAAAACCGTAGAAGAAAAAGCGCCTCTCCGACGCACGACGGAAACAGCCGAGGTTGGCGACACCGCCATGTTCCTTATGAGTCATTTGTCCCGTGGTATTACTGGAGAAGTCATTTATGTTGATAACGGCTATCATATTGTAGGCGTGTAATTCAACTTACCCTATATTATTTGCTTGAAGAAGATCCTTCGTTGCGACGGCAGAAGGGTCTTTTTTCATATGGAGGCGGCAGTGCTTTTGCTGGATAGGCAGCTCAGGAGAACGAGGGTGTTTTCATCCCCGGGATAGAGGGTGCGGAGCTCGATTTGACCCGTTCTGATGTTTGTTGATTTGTCATAAACTCTAGTATTAATTGGGTGAAACGCTGTAGCTTTTGGGTCGTAAATTAACTATACTGGTTGTAATCGAAACCAAACTATTTTTTATGGGAAGAAAAGGACTGATTGAAATGGCTAACGAAAGCAATTCATCTTTTGTTGTGGGAAGCAAAAATTTTACCGCAGTGGCCATCAATACCGCATCCAAAGCTGGAGAGTGGATCCAAAGCAAGCTAGGGGACTTCAACAGCTTACATATGAAGTATTCCCCTCATGATCTAGTTACCGAAGTGGACAAGGGTGCGGAGACGATGATCCGCAATTTGATACAAACGCACTTTCCTCATCATTCCATACTGGGTGAGGAGGGAGTGGAGCCGGGACCGGAAGCTTCCAGCAAAGCATTGGAGGAGGCCAGCGAGGCCGAGTATTTATGGATTGTAGATCCGCTGGACGGAACGACCAATTTTGTGCACGGATTCCCGTTTTTCAGCGTATCCATTGCGCTTGCTCATAAAGGGGAAGTCATTGTAGGTGTAGTGTACAACCCTATCCAGGACGAGCTTTTCGTTGCGGAAAAAGGAAAAGGCGCCTACCTGCACGGAAGACGCATGCGTGTATCTACAGAAATCAAGCTCTCCGAGTGCTTGGTAGCGACAGGCTTCCCGGCCGACAGAAATTATGCTTTGCCTATTAATATGCAAGGCGTACAGGCGTTGACGCCCAAAGTTCGCAACATTCGCGTAGCGGGCTCCGCTGCTTTGCATATGGCCTATGTGGCCGCGGGAAGGCTGAGCGGGTTCTGGGAGATCGGGCTGAATTCGTGGGATGTTGCTGCAGGCTCGCTGCTGATAACCGAATCGGGCGGTCGTGTAACCGATACTGCAGGCAATCCATATACGTTGGGAGTTCGCCATGTTCTAGCCTCCAACGGCCATATTCATCCGGAGTTTCAACAGGAGCTCGCGCTTGCCCAAGCGACCGGCTTTGAGGCGAAGGAATAGTCATATTATGAGAAACAGTCTGGTGACGATACTGCATTTGCAGTTTTGTTATCAGGCTGTTATTTTTTATTGAAGGCGGATATACTATAAAAGTTGAAATTTAGGGTTGCAAATAATTTTGGATCATGCTATATTGGTCTTCCGGCCAAATGACGGCTGGCAAGCAAAGGGAAGCTTAAATAAAGAAATTTAAAAAAAGCTTGCATTGCTTGAGAGAATATGATATATTGAAATTCCTTGCTGCTGATTGGGCAACGAGGAAATGAACGAAATTGTCCTTTGAAAACTGAACAATGAGTGAGTGTTAAATAGAGAATGAAAATTCTCGCTAGCATTGAATTTTGAGCTTAAGACAAGCTCTGTTATACGGTCGCTTCGGCGACACTTTAATGGAGAGTTTGATCCTGGCTCAGG